>NZ_JBQFTN010000057.1:0-549 GCF_056538665.1 Ruegeria sp. BF6 | reverse complement strand
CACCTTCCCGGCCCCTTCCCGGCCCTCTCCCAGGCGGATCAGGAGGCCCTGACCGACCTCTATGTCCGCGGCACGCCGGCCAATACGCTGCGGGCCTATGAGCGCGACCTGCTCTACATCACGGCGTGGGCCAATGTGGCCTTCAAGAAGCCGCTTGAGTGGCCGGAGCGTCAGGACATCGCGCTGGCCTTCATCCTCGATCACGCCCGCGATCTGAATGACGCGGCACCAGACGATCGCGCCCGCCGGACGGCGGAAGCATTGATAGATCAAGGGCTGCGCAGATCGCTGGCCTGTCCGGCCCCATCCACCCTGGACCGGCGCATCGCCTCCTGGTTGGCCTTCCACCGCATGAAGAACCTCGCCTCCCCGTTTGACGCCCCTCAGGTGAAACAGGCCCGCGCCAAGGCGCGCCGCGCCGCGGCCCGTCCTGCGGCCCCGAAGTCGCAGCACCCGATCACCCGCGATGTGCTGGAACAGCTGCTGGCCACCTGCCGCGGCTCCCGCCGGGATTGTCGCGACCGGGCGATCCTGATGCTGGGCTGGGCC
>NZ_JBQFTN010000056.1:0-580 GCF_056538665.1 Ruegeria sp. BF6 | reverse complement strand
ACCCGCACACGCAGGAGAACTTTCAGACTGCGTTCTTCATGCCGGAAATGTTCGACAACAACTCGATCGAACAATGGCAGGCGGAAGGCAGTGTCGAAATTACGGAACGAGCACTGAAACATGCGCGCAAGCTGCTGGCCGAATATCAAGAGCCGAAACTGGACGAGGCCAGAAACGAGGCGCTGCTGGACTACATCGCCCGGCGCGAACGCGAAATCCCGGCCGCCGATGAACTGAACCAGAGCTACTGACCCCTCAACGCACTCCCCGACTGGTCCGCCGTTTCAGGCGGACCTTTTTTGTCGCCAAAGGGAATATGGATTACACAGTAATCTGCTCTGGAGACCGACGTTGGCACTGGGATTAGCGGGGCATTTTGTTGATCAATCTTGCTGTGCCGTTTCTGCGTCTGAGAGGTGGCCAATCGTCAATTTCTGTACGATCGAAGTGTTTGACAGATATTCCGGCCTCTCCATCACTCCCACCTATTCGTCGCGCGCTTTCCATTCTTTCCAGCGCAGCACTGCGTTTGCGCCGATTTCTCGGAAGGGTTGGGGTGGCAGGCGTTTGGGTTGGTCTT
>NZ_JBQFTN010000055.1:0-597 GCF_056538665.1 Ruegeria sp. BF6 | reverse complement strand
TGAGCCTCCCCAACTGAACTGGTCCACCGTTATGTTTGGAAAACGGAGGGCCAAGGATGGCCAACAAGTGACCGAAGCCCAAAGAGATTGTCTCGAAGTTATGGCAGGTGGAAGTTCTGATGGGGCAAGGCATGTCCCGTTTCGATGCGGTCAGGCGGGTTAGCGTTGTCGAACAAACCTGTTTTTGCGGGCGAAAGAAATACGGCGGAATGGGCGTGGACCAGTTGAAAAAACTGACGCGGCTTCAAAAGGAGAACGAGAGACCGCGACGTGCGGTTTCAGATCTGACGTCAGACAAACTGATCCTGACGGAAACTACACAGGATGAAGGCCGAAAAGAAAATCATCCAGAGGTTGATTTTCAGGCCTGAACGTGCGGCCCTACTTGACCCCGCTCGTCGTCGTGTTTGCAATAACCATGTACGCAACAAGCTGAACGTTTCCGAGAGACGCGCCTGCCGCGTGCTGGGACAAAACCGATCCACGCAACGGAACGTCCCACAAGGTCGCGCAGGCGAAGACCGACCGGTGGCCGCCCTGATCGAGCTGGCCCGTCAATACGGCCGATATGGCTGTCGAAGGATCGCTGCGCTGCCG
>NZ_JBQFTN010000054.1:0-745 GCF_056538665.1 Ruegeria sp. BF6 | reverse complement strand
GTCTGGGAGATGATCCTGATATCGTTAAGAAAGCTGCGCCGGTTCAGGTAGGCGACATCCAGCGCGACCCGCTCGCCATAGCTGATATCGTTGCGCCCCGAGACCTGCCACAGCCCGGTGATCCCCGGTTTCTGCGCCAGATAGGCCGAAGCGGACCTGCCGTATTTGACCAGTTCGATGGCCACAACAGGGCGCGGGCCGACAAAGCTCATCTCGCCTTTCAGCACGTTCCAGATCTGCGGCAGCTCGTCCAGGCTGGTCTTGCGCAGGATGCGACCCAGCCGGTTGATGCGCGGATCATCGGTCAGTTTATGGTCGCGTTCCCATTCGGCTGCGGCTTCGGGATTGGTGTCCAGATAGGCCTGCAGCCGCGCTTCGGCATCCGCCACCATACTGCGAATCTTCCAGCATTTGAACGGCTTGGCGTTCTGACCCACTCGGGTATGACCGAAAAAGCCCGGGCCACCGTCCAGGCGCACGAGGCACCACAGCAGCGCGATGACCGGCGCAACGGCCGGCAGCAGCAGCAGCGCAAACACGATGTCAAAGGCTCGCTTACCAAGACCCGAATACAGGCCCAGAGGCGCCCGGTGCGGAACCGGCTGTTCCGCTGATCTGTTATCCGAAGTCGTTGAGGAAGCAAAATCCAACATCTAAATTTATCCTGACTCTATAGAGCAACTGCTAATGCATCAAAGAAGCAATCAAACGGCGCCCCGGATAAACCCGCGACGAAACGTATTTA
>NZ_JBQFTN010000053.1:0-778 GCF_056538665.1 Ruegeria sp. BF6 | reverse complement strand
ACTTACAGGTTAGGATAGATCGGGAATTTGGCGCAGAGGTCTGCGACCTCGGCTTTGACCTTGGCTTCGACGGCACCGTTTCCGTCTTCGCCATTGGCGGCCAGGCCGTCGACCACTTCGATGATCCAGTCGGCGATCTGGCGGAATTCAACCTCGCCGAAGCCGCGCGTGGTGCCGGCGGGCGAGCCCAGACGGATGCCGCTGGTGATGGTCGGCTTTTCCGGGTCAAACGGCACGCCGTTCTTGTTGCAGGTGATATGCGCGCGGCCCAGGGCCTTTTCGGTGGCGTTGCCCTTGACGCCCTTGGGGCGCAGGTCGACCAGCACCACATGCGTGTCGGTGCCATGGGTCACGGTGTCCAGTCCACCCTTGATCAGCTGGTCCGACAGCGCCTGCGAGTTGACGACAACCTGCTTGATATAGTCCTTGAACGCCGGTTGCAGCGCTTCGCCAAAGGCCACCGCTTTGGCTGCGATCACGTGCATCAGCGGGCCGCCCTGAATGCCGGGGAAGATCGCCGAGTTCACTTTCTTGGCGATCGCCTCGTCATTGGTCAGGATCATGCCGCCGCGCGGGCCGCGCAGGGTCTTGTGCGTGGTGGTGGTCGCCACATGCGCGTGCGGGAAGGGCGAGGGGTGCTCTCCGGCCGCAACCAGACCGGCGAAATGCGCCATGTCGACATGCAGATAGGCGCCAACCATGTCCGCGATCTGACGCATCCGGGCAAAGTCGATCTGGCGCGGGATGGCCGAGCCGCCTGCGATGATCAGCTTGGGCT
>NZ_JBQFTN010000052.1:0-999 GCF_056538665.1 Ruegeria sp. BF6 | reverse complement strand
GCCTTCATGAACCGGTCGCGGATCACGACCGGATCCATGGTGATCACCGGCATCTTGGCGTTGCCGCTTTCGCACTTGCTGACGATGATGGTCATCTGCTTGACGTCCAGCGCCTCTTGCAACACGCGACCGGTTTCCTCGGCCAGGCATTCGATCACCCGGTCACAACCTGCAGCCTCGGCCATTTTCGCCAACGAAGTTTTCTGCCCCGCATAAGTCGGCTGATCTCCGGTCGATCCGTAAGAGCCGTTGTCGATGATCAGCAGGATGTAGTTGTCCGCTGCATTGTTCGCGATTGTCGGCAGCGTGCCCAGATTGGTCAGGATCGAGCCATCTCCGTCAATGACGATCACCGGTTTCGGCTGCGACAGAGCCAGCCCAAGTCCAATGGATGAGGCCAGCCCCATCGTACCCAGCATGTAGAAATTGGTCGGTTGATCGTCGATTGCGTGCAGTTCCTGACTGGGGATGCCGATGTTGCAGACAACCAGCTGTTCACGCAGGATCGGGGCAATTTCCTTCAGGATTTCAGAACGGATCATTGGTCGCCATAGCCTCCCCAGAAATTGGCGTCGGTCAAAATGGCAACGGGTTTGTTGCACATGAAGGTGTATTTCAGAATATTGTCCAACTCCTCTACGTCTTTCTGCCAATGAAAGTGGTAGGTCGGGATATTGAGTTGAGCCAAAAGCGCCTTGGTGTGAACCGCCATCTCCACCTGGCAGGCGACGGGTTCGCGCAACTCTCCGCGATAGGAAATCAGCATGGGCAGCGGCATCCGGTAGTACTGGATCAGCGTGGCCAGCGTGTTGATCGTCACCCCGATGGCGGTGTTCTGCATGATGATGGCCGGGCGCTTGCCGCCCATCCAGGCGCCGGCGCACAGCCCCATCCCTTCATCCTCCTTGTTCGAGGGGATGTGAAAGATGTCGTCGCGTTGGTCAATCTCCTCGATCACCCCGGCCAGCTGTTTGCAGGGCACGGTGGTGACAAACGAGA
>NZ_JBQFTN010000051.1:0-1182 GCF_056538665.1 Ruegeria sp. BF6 | reverse complement strand
CGCGTCTTACTCGATGATTTTCGACACGACGCCGGCGCCGACGGTGCGGCCGCCTTCGCGGATGGCGAAACGCAGGCCGTCTTCCATCGCGATCGGGGCGATCAGCTCGACGGTGAAGCCGACGTTGTCGCCGGGCATGACCATCTCGGTGCCTTCAGCCAGGGTCACAGTGCCGGTCACGTCGGTTGTACGGAAGTAGAACTGCGGACGGTAGTTCGCGAAGAACGGGGTGTGACGGCCGCCTTCTTCCTTGGTCAGGATGTAGGCTTCGGCTTCGAACTTGGTGTGCGGTGTCACAGAACCCGGCTTACACAGAACCTGGCCACGCTCAACGCCTTCACGGTCGATACCGCGCAGCAGGGCGCCGATGTTGTCGCCCGCTTCACCGCGATCCAGCAGCTTGCGGAACATTTCAACACCGGTACAGGTGGTTTTCTGAGTGTCACGGATGCCGACGATTTCGATCTCGTCGCCAACGTTGATCACACCACGCTCAACACGGCCCGTAACAACGGTACCACGACCCGAGATCGAGAACACGTCTTCGACCGGCATCAGGAACGGCTTGTCAACTTCACGCTCAGGGGTGTCGATGTAGTCGTCAACAGCCGCCATCAGTTCGCGGATCTTCTCTTCGCCGATTTCCGGCTTGTTGCCTTCCATCGCGGCCAGAGCCGAACCTGCGATGATCGGAATGTCGTCGCCGGGGTATTCATAGCTGGACAGCAGTTCGCGAACTTCCATCTCAACCAGTTCCAGCAGCTCTTCGTCGTCAACCTGGTCAACTTTGTTCATGAACACGACCATCTTCGGGATGCCAACCTGGCGGCCCAGCAGGATGTGCTCGCGGGTCTGCGGCATCGGGCCGTCAGCGGCGTTCACAACCAGAATCGCGCCGTCCATCTGGGCAGCACCGGTGATCATGTTCTTGACGTAGTCGGCGTGGCCGGGGCAGTCAACGTGCGCATAGTGGCGGTTGTCGGTCTCGTATTCCACGTGGGCGGTCGAGATGGTGATGCCGCGCGCTTTCTCTTCGGGCGCACCGTCAATCTGGTCATACGCTTTGAAGTCACCGAAATACTTGGTGATTGCTGCGGTCAGCGTGGTCTTGCCGTGGTCAACGTGGCCAATCGTGCCGATGTTGACGTGCGGCTTATTACGCTCAAACTTTTCCTTTGCCAT
>NZ_JBQFTN010000050.1:0-1205 GCF_056538665.1 Ruegeria sp. BF6 | reverse complement strand
CCTATACCCCCAACGCTGGATATGAAGGGCCGGACAGCTTCACCTACACCGTCTCGGACGGCACAGACACCGATACCGCAACCGTCAGCCTCAATGTCGCAGCTCCGCCCGTGGCGGCCGTATCCGACGATTTCTCGGGCGCCGCGCTCGACCCGGCCTGGACGGTGGTCGGCCCGGCCGGCATTTCCCATGCTCTGGGGCAGAATGCGACCGACGCCTATCTGGAACTGGTGACACCGGACGGCGATCATAACATCTGGGACACCAATAACGGCGCCCGTGCCATGCAGGTCCAGGCGGATGAAGATTTCACCCTTGAGACCCGGTTCCTGAGCACCCCCACCGAGCAATATCAGATGCAGGGGCTGCTGGTTGAAGCCGATGCTGATAACTGGCTGCGCTTTGACACCTATTCCGATGGCAGCAATCTGCGCGTCTTTGCAGCGACCACCGTCAACGGCGACTCCGCGCCAAAGTTCAACGCGGTGATCGCCAGCGGCGCTGCTCCCTATCTGCGGGTCGAACGCAGTGGTGATCTGTGGACGATGTATTATTCGCAGGACGGACAGACCTGGACCACCGCCGGCAGCTTCACCCATGCGCTCAACGTCACCTCTGTGGGCGTGTTCGCAGGCAATACCGGCAATGCGGCGGGCTTTACTGCACAGGTGGACTACTTCGAGACCTCCGCCGACCCGATTGCCGATGAGGATGGGACCTTCACCCCCATCAACACAGCCCCCGACGCGGCGGATGACGGTTTGTCCACGGAGCCGGATGTTGCTCTGGTGGTGAATGTGGCCGCGGATCTGCTGGCCAATGACAGTGACGCGGATGGCGACCCGCTGAGCCTCGACAGCTTCACCCAGCCAGCCAATGGCACTCTCACGGACAATGGCGACGGCACCCTCACCTATACCCCCAACGCTGGATATGAAGGGCCGGACAGCTTCACCTACACCGTCTCGGATGGCACAGAGACCGATACCGCAACCGTCAGCCTGACCGTGAATGGTTCCGCCCCCATCAACACAGCCCCCGACGCGGCGGATGACGGTTTGTCCACGGAGCCGGATGTTGCTCTGGTGGTGAATGTGGCCGCGGATCTGCTGGCCAATGACAGTGACGCGGATGGCGACCCGCTGAGCCTCGACAGCTTCACCCAGCCAGCCAATGGCACTCTCACGGACAATGGCGACGGCACC
>NZ_JBQFTN010000049.1:0-1207 GCF_056538665.1 Ruegeria sp. BF6 | reverse complement strand
TTACAACAAGGCTTTTCACTTGTGGTTCTCAAAAACCATTACTACCAAAGTTCGGTTCTGCTGGCCTTTGTCTTTCAGCGCGACACGGTATGTGCCGCGCTCTGTGATCAGCTCCCGCAAGTTGTAGCTGTCGGGGTGATTCAAAGGTTTCGACGCTGAGGTGCTGCTACCCTCGCGACAGCTTGAAACTTCCCTCCAGGCGTCTCGAAACAAAAAACCTGCATCTTCGCTTCGGTATGAAAATGCCCAGTAACAGGAAATGCCCCTGGTGCCGGTCAACCCCACAAAGGTCTCACAGATCATGTCATTGGGCAGGTCCGCAGACCTTTCGTGGTTTTCCAGCATAAATACCCGATCACAATCACCTGCCAAACCGGTAGTTGAATACAACGCCAGTGTCGCGACCAGGGTGATTTGAAAGAGAAGCAGTATGCGTGTGCCCGCTTCGGGTTGAACCACAAAGTCGGATGATTGTTTTTTTGAGGTTTGGCAACGATCAGACATGATGACCTCGATGTCGCCCCCTTTTGGCAGCTACTCTGCAGCGTCCGGAACCGTTGCTTCTGTGTATATCCCTTTCACACGTTCCTTTGTCGGATCAAAATGCGGGAATGGAACGATCCTGGCTTTCAACCGTTTTTGCTGCCCGTCCAGTTGCCCGATTTCAATGTCTGCGCCGGCGGCAGCATGTGTAACCGAAACCCGGCCCAATGCGATGACTTTACCCAGAATGGGCGATTTCATCGCGCTGGTAATCTCTCCAACCTGAGCTTTTCCAACGCGCACGCAGTCGCCGGGCGAGGGGATAGTGCCGCCTTCGATTTCGAAACCAACCAGTTTGCGGTGCGGGTGTGCCTTACGCTCTTCGATCGCTGCCCGCCCAATGAAATCGTCGGTCTTTGACTTCAGCGGCACGGTAAAGCCGATTCCTGCCTCGAAGGGATCGGTTTGATCGTCGAATTCTGATCCGGCAAAAATCAGACCGCCTTCGATCCGCAACATGTCGAGTGCCGCCAGCCCGAGCGGTGCAATGCCATACTCTTGGCCGACCTCCCAGACACGATCAAAGATTTCGACAGCATCTTTAGGGTGACAGAAGATTTCATATCCCAGTTCACCGGAATAACCGGTCCGGGAAATCACCACGGATTTCCCCTGCACATCACCAACCCGAGCTATGGTAAGCCGGAACCAAGGCAATTCTTCG
>NZ_JBQFTN010000048.1:0-1452 GCF_056538665.1 Ruegeria sp. BF6 | reverse complement strand
ATGTTGATTACGCCCATCCTCCTTTGCGGAGGTTCTGGAACCCGTTTGTGGCCCTTGTCGCGTAAGAGCTATCCTAAACAATTTGTGTCTCTTTTCGGCGATGAAACCCTGTTTCAGGCCTCTGCGCGGCGGCTGTCCGGTGCCACGGACGGGCTGACATTTGCGGCCCCGATGGTTCTGACCAACTCGGATTTCCGGTTCATCGTGGCCGAGCAGCTGCAGGCCGTCGGAATCGATCCCGGTGCCATTCTGATCGAGCCCGAGGGGCGCAACACCGCCCCCGCCGTGCTGGCTGCGGCGCTGCGCGCCCATGCTGAGGACGCGGATGCCGTGTTGCTGGTGGCGCCCTCTGATCATGTTGTTCCCGATGCCGCCGCATTCCAGGCGGCGGTTGCCCGCGGGATGGGCGCCGTGGCGCAGGGGCAGCTGGTGACCTTCGGGATCACCCCGACGCATCCGGAAACCGCCTATGGCTATCTCGAACTGACAAGCGCGGCAAACGGCGACGGGTCCCCCGTCCCGCTAAAGCAGTTTGTCGAAAAGCCGGACCTGGCGCGCGCGACCCAAATGCTGGAAGCCGGAAATTTCAAATGGAACGCTGGCATTTTCCTGTTCCGCGCCACCGATATCATCGCCGCTTTCAAGGCCCATGCGCCCGCATTGATGCAGCCGGTACAGGACGCGTTGAACGACGCCCAGACCGATCTTGGATTCCTGCGGCTCGCGCCCGAACCGTGGGGGCAGGCAGAGGACATCTCGATCGACTACGCGGTCATGGAAAAGGCCGATAACCTGTCCGTCGTTGCGTTTGAAGCGGCGTGGTCCGATCTGGGCGGCTGGGACGCGGTCTGGCGTGAAAGCGGGCCGGATGCCGACGGTGTGGTGACCAGCGGTGGCGCAACTGCGATCGATTGTCAGAACTCGCTGTTGCGGTCGGACAGCGAGCAGCTGGAGGTTGTTGGCATCGGGCTGGACAACGTCATCGCGGTGGCGATGAACGACGCCGTGCTGGTTGCCGACAAGTCCCGGGCCCAGGACGTCAAGAAAGCGGTTGCCGCCCTGAAAGAGAAAGGGGCAGCGCAGGCGACCCAATTCCCCAAGGATCACCGCCCCTGGGGCTGGTTCGAAAGCCTTGTGGTCGGCGACCGGTTCCAGGTGAAGCGCATTCACGTCCATCCCGGCGCCGCGTTGAGCCTGCAGAGCCATTTCCACCGGTCCGAGCATTGGATCGTGGTCGAAGGAACGGCCCGCGTAACCATTGACGACCATCAGCAATTGGTGACCGAAAACCAGTCGGTCTATATCCCGCTGGGCGCCGTGCACCGGATGGAAAACCCCGGAAAGGTACCGATGGTTCTGATCGAGGTTCAGACCGGCGCCTATCTCGGAGAGGACGACATCGTCCGATACGAGGACGTCTACGCCCGAGGCCAAGGCGCAAAGGGCTGAACA
>NZ_JBQFTN010000047.1:0-1476 GCF_056538665.1 Ruegeria sp. BF6 | reverse complement strand
TGTCGTTTCCTGCAATCAGATATCGCAATCAGTGAGGTTTGAGTTTGGCGAATCCTTCAGTTTGGCGACAAGATTGGAGATACGCCTTATGAACACTCGAACAGCTTCGCGCTCTGGTGGACGCGCGGCGCGTCGTGCCAAGCGCACTGCGCCAAATTTTCAGATGCTGCCCGGCCTGACCCGCAACATCCCCGAATGTGAGGTGATGGATGGCAGTCAGGTGGAACGCATCGACAGCGCCGCCATGGATATACTGGAGAATGTCGGCGTTCAGTTTCGCGATCCCGTCGCACTGGAGGACTGGAAAAAAGCCGGTGCCAAGGTGGATGGAGAGCTGGTCTATCTGGACCGCAACATGGTGCGCGAGCTGATCTCGACCATCCCGGCGCAGTTCACCTATCACGCCCGCAACCCGGCCAAAAACGTCAAGCTGGGCGGCAAGCACTCGGTCTTCGTGCCGATGACCGGCGCACCGTTCCTGCGCGATCTGGATGATGTGCGCCGCAATCCGTTGCTGGAAGATCTGGCGATGTTCCACAAGCTCAGCCACATGATGCCGGCGCTGCACAGCTCGGCCCACCATATTGTCGAGCCCTACGATCACCCGATCAGCCAGCGGCATCTGCGCATCACTTACTCGTCGATGAAATACTCGGACAAGATGTTCATGGGCATGACCACCTCGCCCAGGAACGCCGAGGATGTGATGGATATGTGCGACATCCTGTTCGGCGAAGGCTTCATCGACGACCATCCGGTGACCACCGGCAACTGTAACGGTAACAGCCCGCTGGTCTGGGATGAGACCATGCTGGGCGCGATGCGCGCCTTCTGCCGCCGCAACCAGCCGGTGCTGTGCTCACCCTTCGTTCTGGGGGGTGCGAACACGCCCGCGTCAGTGCCTGCAACCGTGGCGCAGCTGACCGCCGAGGCGCTGTCGGCGCTGGCTTACACGCAGGTGATCCGCAAGGGCGCACCGGCGATCTGGGGGCACTATCTGTCGACGGTGTCGATGAAATCCGGCGCGCCGATGGCGGGGACGCCCGAGATCAGCCTGATGAATTTCATGATCGGCCAGATGGCGCGGTTCTATGATGTGCCGTGGCGAACCTCGAACACGCTGGGCGGGGCCAAGACCTTTGACGCGCAGGCGGGGTATGAATCGGCGACCACGCTGGGCGCGGTTGTTCATGCGGGCGCCAACTATATCTGGCACTCGGCCGGGTGGAACGAGGCGGGCATGCACTGCTCGGTCGCCAAGTTCATCGTCGATGCCGAGCAATGCGCCATGGCCTATCGCATGGCCGAGGGGCCGAAATGGGGCGACTTCGATCAGGCGCTGGCGGCGGTTCCGGATGTGGGTCCCGGTGGCCACTACCTGGGCCACCCGCACACGCAGGAGAACTTTCAGACTGCGTTCTTCATGCCGGAAATGTTCGACAACAACTCGATCGAACAATGGCAGGCGGAAGGCAG
>NZ_JBQFTN010000046.1:0-1511 GCF_056538665.1 Ruegeria sp. BF6 | reverse complement strand
TGTCCGTCGTCAGGGATTTTGGGACAGATGGCGCTCTGATCTAAGAGAGGATGTGGCCCATCTGATTGGTCTGATTATGCGGCGGATTTGCGGTGAAGCAAGCGCCTGGTTTCGATTGTCTTCTGTTTGATCCGTTCTCGTTGTCTTAGAATGGTCTGCCCGCGTCCGAAGTAGACATCAGCGGGCGTGAGGTTTTGTAAGCTTTCGTGGTAGCGCCGGTGATTGTAGTGATCGACGAAAGCATCGATCTGCTGCTGGAGGTCACCGGGCAGATAGTAGTTTTCCAATAAGATGCGGTTCTTGAGAGTCTGGTGCCAGCGCTCGATCTTGCCTTGGGTCTGTGGGTGATATGGCGCGCCTCGGACATGATCCATTTTCTGATCTTCCAGCCATTCGGCAAGCTCACCAGAGATGTAGCTGGACCCGTTGTCGCTGAGCAGGCGTGGTTTGTGCAGCACCGTTGCCTGATCACAGCCTGAGGCTTGCAAGGCGAGGTCCAGTGTGTCGGTCACATCCTCGGTCTTCATCGTCGTACAAAGCTTCCAGGCGATGATGTATCGGCTGTAATCGTCCAGGATCGTGCTGAGATAGAACCATCCCCAGCCGATCACCTTCAGATAGGTAAAGTCGGTCTGCCAGAGCTGGTTCGGCCGTGTCGTCTTGTCCTGGAACTCGTCCGCAGCGGACAAGACCACATAGGCTGGGCTGGTGATCAGATCGTAGGACTTGAGGATGCGATAGACCGAAGCCTCTGACACAAAATACTTTTCCGTGTCGGTGAAGCGCACGGCGAGCTCGCGAGGCGATAGATCGCTTTCCTTCAGAGCCAGATCCTTGATCTTCTCGCGCACTGGCGTGGGAATGCGGTTCCAGACCCGTGACGGCCTGGGACAGCAATCCTCAAGCGCCTCGGGACCACCGGCCAGATACCGGTCGTACCAGCGATAGAAGGTTGTCTTCGGGATGCCCAGTTTGTCCAGCGTGTGTCTGGTTGGAAGGTGCGATCCCTCCACCAGTCGGATGATCTCAAGCTTCTCGGATGCAGGGTATCTCATTCCTCGTCGTCCCCATCCGCGATCATGCTTTTTTTGAGCAAACGCAGTTCCAAGGCCTGTTCGGCAACAACTTCCTTTAGATCACGGGCTTCCCGTCTCAAATCCTTCACTTCGGTGGAAGTTGCCGCACGGGCCGTGTCGCCTGCCAGACGTTTCTTGCCGGCTTCCAGGAATTCCTTGGACCAGCTGTAATACAGGCTCTGCGCGATGCCCTCACGACGGCACAGCTCTGCAATGCTGTCCTCGCCTTTTAGGCCGTCCAGCACGATCCTGATCTTCTCTTCTGCGGAATACTGTTTGCGGGTCGCACGGCGAATGTCCTTTACGACCTTCTCACCGTGGCTCTGCTTGGTTCCGGGTTTCTTTCTCATCTCCACTCCTTGGCGGTTACGATGAGCCAGAAACCCTCTCTTATCAAATCGACCTAAACTGTCCCATTGGCGCTGACGTCAGACA
>NZ_JBQFTN010000045.1:0-1776 GCF_056538665.1 Ruegeria sp. BF6 | reverse complement strand
CCGGCCTGTGGTGTCATATCGTTTTCGCTGATACCGGCGACTGCGACCGGTTTTTTCATCGCGTCACGACGGAAGGGCTCGCCCAGTTCCTGGTTGATCATGGCTTCGATCAGGGTGGTGATGCCGTTCTTCTGGTCCTCGATGGCCTGGTTCAGCGCCGCGGTCAGCTCGTCCTGAGTGCGGGCGACAACGCCTTTCAGGCCACAGGCCTGTGCGATACCGGCGTAAGACACTTTGGTGTCCAGTTCGGTGCCGACGAAATTGTCGTCAAACCACAGGGTCGAGTTCCGCTTCTCCGCACCCCACTGGTAGTTGCGGAAAACGATCTGGGTCACCGCGGGCCATTCGTCACGGCCGATTGCGGTCAGTTCAGTAACCGCGATACCAAAGGCACCGTCACCCGAGAAGCCGACGACCGGCACGTCCGGGCAGCCGATCTTGGCGCCGATCACCGACGGCAGGCCATAGCCACAGGGGCCGAACAGGCCCGGTGCCAGATACTTGCGGCCTTCCTCGAAGGACGGATACGCATTGCCGATGGCGCAGTTGTTGCCGATGTCGGACGAGATGATCGCCTCTTTCGGCAGTGCGGATTGAATCGCACGCCATGCCATGCGCGGGCTCATCCAGTCCGGCTTGGCGGCACGGGCTCGTTCGTTCCAGGTGGTGCCCGGGTCGTCCTGCTCGTGATCCATCGAGGTCAGTTCCTGCGCCCAACGCGACTTTTTTTCCGCGATCTTCGCCTTGCGGGCGTCGCGACCATCGTCGCCTGCGGTGTCCGACAGCTGTGCCAGGATATTGGTCGCAACGGTGGCCGCGTCGCCAACGATACCGACCGAAACCTTTTTGGTCAGGCCGATACGATCCGGGTTGATGTCGACCTGAATGATTTTCGCATTTGCCGGCCAGTATTCCAGACCGTAACCCGGCAGGGTCGAGAACGGGTTCAGACGGGTGCCGAGGCACAGAACCACATCCGCTTCCTTGATCAGCTCCATCGCGGCCTTCGAGCCGTTATAGCCCAGCGGACCGGCAAACAGCGGGTGCGAGCCGGGGAAGGCGTCGTTGTGCTGGTAGCCAACACAAACCGGCGCGTCCAGACGTTCGGCCAGCGCTTTCGAGGCTTCGATGCCGCCCGCGGACAGAACCGTACCGGCGCCGTTCAGAATGACCGGGTTCTTGGCTTCGGACAGCAGCGCGGCGGCTTCGGTAACAGCCGATGCACCACCGGAGGGCAGTTCGAATTCGACCACGGCAGGCAGTTCGATATCGACCACTTGCGTGAAGAAGTCACGCGGCACGTTGATCTGCGCCGGCGCCGAGGCACGCTTGGCCTTGGTGATCACGCGGCTCAGAACTTCGGCCATCCGCGACGGGTCGCGCACTTCTTCCTGATAGCACACGCAGTCCGCAAACATGCGCATCTGTTCCATTTCCTGGAAACCGCCCTGACCCATGGTCTTGTTCGCGGCCTGAGGCGTTACCAGCAGCAGCGGGGTGTGATTCCAGTAGGCGGTCTTTACGGCGGTGACAAAGTTGGTGATGCCGGGGCCGTTCTGCGCGATCATCATCGACATTTTGCCGGTGGCGCGGGTGTAGCCATCGGCCATCATCCCGCCCGAGCCTTCATGCGCGCAATCCCAGAACGTGATGCCGGCTTTCCCGAAAATGTCCGAGATCGGCATCATCGCCGAACCAATGATACCAAACGCGTGTTCAATACCGTGAAGCTGCAGAACCTTAACAAAGGCCTCTTCCGTCGTCATTTTCATCTGT
>NZ_JBQFTN010000044.1:0-1994 GCF_056538665.1 Ruegeria sp. BF6 | reverse complement strand
CGAGGTTCAGACCGGCGCCTATCTCGGAGAGGACGACATCGTCCGATACGAGGACGTCTACGCCCGAGGCCAAGGCGCAAAGGGCTGAACAGCCACGCAACAGAACGCGCGGCATAAGACACCCAAGTGCCGCGCGGAACAGGCCCCCGAAACGGGTTTTTTGTGTTGGGCCGCCGAACAGGCTGCGCAACGCACGATGGGCTTTCACGTCGTTAAGCGGATTTGGCTAGCGTTCCGCCGATTGACACAGAGAACGAGACCCGACCCATGACGACCAACCCGTTTACAAACCGTGTTTCCAGCTTGTCCGGCCCCGCGCGCGACGCTGCCCCCGTGACACCTTCTGACACCACCGATCTGGCCGAAGTGGCAATCGGTCTGTACGTCGAAACGGGCGGTGCGGTGGTGATGACCACGGTCCGCGGCGAAACACGCACCGTACAGGTGGCTGATTTTTCCATCCTGCCTGTCGGTGTGACGCGCGTTCATGCCACCGGGACAACTGCATCGGGCATCCACGCCCTCGTGCTGATCTGAGACAGAACCGAAACCTGCCGCTGTCGTTTGCGCGGCAGGTCTTCCTTGAATAGGCGCGGGTTCAGCGCCGCCCCAGCCGATCTTAGTCGGCACCGAACAGATCGCGGGTAAAGACCTTGTCGCTTACATCGCGTATTTCGTCTGACAAGCGGTTGGCGACAATTAAGTCAGCCTGCCGCTTGAACTCCTCAAGATCGCGGATCACCGGTGAGTGAAAAAAGTGATCCGCGCTCAGGGTCGGTTCATAGACGATGACCTCTATGCCCTTGGCTTTGATCCGTTTCATGATTCCCTGAACCGAGCTTTGACGGAAATTATCGCTGCCCTCTTTCATCACCAGACGGTAAATGCCGACAACCTTTGGCCCTTTCATCAGAATCTGGTCGCTGAGGAAATCCTTGCGGGTGCGGTTGGCATCGACGATAGCGCGGATCAGGTTCTGCGGCACGTGGTTGTAATTGGCCAGTAGCTGCTTGGTGTCCTTGGGCAAGCAATAACCGCCATAGCCAAAGGACGGGTTGTTGTAATGCGCGCCAATGCGCGGGTCGAGGCTGACGCCTTCGATGATCTGGCGCGAGTCCATGCCTCCTGCCAGGGAATAACTGTCCAACTCGTTGAAAAACGCCACCCGCATGGCAAGAAAGGTATTGGCGAACAGCTTGATCGCCTCGGCCTCGTCTGCATCGGTGAACAGCACCGGTACTTCCTTGTCCACCGCCCCTTCCACCAGCAGATCGGCAAAGACCTTTGCCCGGTCTGACCGTTCACCGAC
Organism: Ruegeria sp. BF6; assembly: GCF_056538665.1. NCBI lineage: Bacteria > Pseudomonadati > Pseudomonadota > Alphaproteobacteria > Rhodobacterales > Roseobacteraceae > Ruegeria > Ruegeria sp. BF6. The sequence continues at coordinate 685 of NZ_JBQFTN010000044.1, read as the reverse complement.
GATGATGCGGCTGGGGTGCAGGTTGTCATAGAGCGCCCGCCCCTCGCGCAGGAACTCCGGTGAGAAGATGACGTTGTCGGTGCCGAACCGCGCGCGGGCCCCGGCGACGAACCCCACCGGGATGGTGGATTTGATCACGATGACCGCGTCTGGATTCAGCGCGGTAACTTGTTCGATTACCGTATCGACCGAACTTGTGTCGAAGTAATTGCTGCGCGGATCGTAATTGGTTGGAGTAGCTACAATCACGAACTCTGCCCCGCCAAAGGCAGTTTCCGCATCGGTCGTGGCGGTTAGGTCAAGCGTGCGGTTCGTCAGGAAATCGGTAATCTCGGTATCCTGGATCGGGCTTTGACGCTGGTTAACTTGATCAACACGATCTGCTGACAGGTCCAAAGCCACCACTTCATGGTTTTGTGCCAACAGCACAGCATTGGACAGGCCGACATAGCCAATCCCGGCAATTGCAATCTTCATACAAAAATTCCTTGTGTAACCAGTGTCCGGGTTCGCGAATCGAACATACCCTAATTTTACCGCCTGATAAGAAGCGAAGTTTTTGTTCGTATTAGGTCGTTCTCAGTTGGTTTCGCATTAATTCACTGCGGCGTTGATAGGAGTTGTTACGAGGGATGGTGTGATTTGGCTGATTGTTCTTCCCCATCGGGTGACGGGGTTTTCTGCG
>NZ_JBQFTN010000043.1:0-2242 GCF_056538665.1 Ruegeria sp. BF6 | reverse complement strand
ACCCGCACACGCAGGAGAACTTTCAGACTGCGTTCTTCATGCCGGAAATGTTCGACAACAACTCGATCGAACAATGGCAGGCGGAAGGCAGCGTTGAAATCACGGAACGTGCACTGAAACATGCGCGCAAGCTGCTGGCCGAATATCAAGAGCCGAAACTGGACGAGGCCAGAAACGAGGCGTTGCTGGACTACATCGCCCGGCGCGAACGCGAAATCCCGGCCGCCGATGAATTGAACCAGAGCTACTGACCCCTCAACGCACTCCCCGACTGGTCCGCCGTTTCAGGCGGACCTTTTTTGTCGCCAAACTACAGGTTGGAGGTCGGAATTGAGCATGAAGAAAGTAGAGTGATCGCTCTACTTTGCCGCTATGATATCGATCGAACAACGCAGGGCTTAAATCCGGGGCAGAAAGTATACTGAGATGAGGTTGCCTCGCGAAGCTTTGACGCCTTGCGTTCTGGCTCTGATTTTCTCGGTACGCAGGAGACCTTCAAAATCAGGATAGAACAACAATGAAAATAGCTGAAATTCATATCTATCGGCACGATCTGGCTCATACCCGCGACGACAGCTCGGGCAGCAATCTTGATCTGTCCGCAGGCCCAAGACGGGGTATCCTTTCTGGTGAAAGCCGTCTTGGCGCTCCGTTCGAATCCTTTTGAAAGGAATAGGAATAGCAATGGACCTGAATGGAAAAACAGCGCTGGTTACCGGTGCAGCGGGCGGCATCGGTGCCGCACTTGTAGCACGCCTGCGCGAAACGGGCGTCCGTGTTGCGGTTGCTGACCGAGATGTCAGCGGTATCGTGGCAGAAGCTCATCTGCCAGGCGATCTGCTTGACGGCACTTATGCTGACGCGTTGCCGAAGGCAGCGGTGGATCAACTGGGCGGATTGGATATTGTCATCAACAATGCCGGCGTCATCACTCGTGGGTCAGTGACCGAGTCCTCGGATAACGATTGGTTCCTGTCGCTGGGTGTGAATGTCGAGGCGCCATTCCGCATCTGCCGGTCCGCGATCCCTCTCATGGCTGAAAATGGCGGTGGGGCCATCGTAAACACCGCCTCGTGCTGGGGTCTGCGTCCGGGTCCCAATCACGCGGTCTATTGCATGACCAAAGCGGCGATTGCGTCTTTGACGCAATGCATGGGGATGGACCACGCCCATCAGGGCATTCGCATCAATGCCGTCTGTCCGAACGAGGTGAACACTCCCATGTTGCGGTCGGGCTTTGCGAAGCGGGGGTTTGACCCGGACACCGCCGTCAAAGAGCTGGGCCAGACCGTTCCTCTGGGCCGCATTGCCGAGCCCGAGGATATTGTCGATGTGATCATGTTCCTGGTCTCGGACGCGTCGCGCTATGTCTGCGGCACACTGGTTGAGGTCAATGGTGGGAAGCCTGTGTCATGATGCGGTTCGAGGGCAAGGTCGCGCTGGTTACAGGCGGTCGCAGCGGCATCGGGCAGGCGATTGCACGGCGGTTGCGGGATGAGGGCGCGCAGGTCTTTACCGCTCAACGCGGGCAAGACTCCGAGTTTCTGGGGATTGCTGCAGATTTCACCAATCCTACCAGTCCGGCGCAGGTGGTGAAAGCGGTCACCCGCATGGCAGGGCGGCTGGACGTTCTGGTCAACAACGCCGGGATGATGCAGGAAGCCTGTGTCGAGGAAATGAGCCTCGAAGATTGGCAGCGCAATCTGGCGGTCAATCTGACGGCACCGTTCCTGACGATCCAGGCCGCCTTGCCACATCTGCGTAAAACCCGTGGCAGCATCGTCAACACCGGTTCGATCGAGGGGCTTGGAAGCAACCCTGGTCACGCGGCCTATTGCGCATCCAAAGCCGGTTTGCACGGTCTGACCCGCGCGGTGGCCGTGGACCACGGTCCCGAAGGGATACGGTGCAATGCGGTTGCGCCGGGGTGGATTGACACTGATCTGAACCTCGATTTCATCGACAGCATGGAAGACCCCGCCGCGTTCCGCCGAGATATTGCTCGGATCCATCCGGTCGCCAGAACCGGCAGCCCCGAGGAGGTAGCCTCATTGGTTGCGTTTCTGGCGTCGGACGATGCCGGGTTCATCACCGGTCAGGTTTATACGGTAGATGGCGGACGGATGGCCAAGCTGAGCCTGCCCTGATCACTCGTCGCGCGCTTTCCATTCTTTCCAGCGCAGCACTGCGTTTGCGCCGATTTCTCGGAAGGGTTGGGGTGGCAGGCGTTTGGGTTGGTCTT
>NZ_JBQFTN010000042.1:0-2375 GCF_056538665.1 Ruegeria sp. BF6 | reverse complement strand
ACCGGAATAACCGGTCCGGGAAATCACCACGGATTTCCCCTGCACATCACCAACCCGAGCTATGGTAAGCCGGAACCAAGGCAATTCTTCGCTCGTCGGTTGTTGTGGCGGTGTCCAGAAAGGCGACAAAGTCTTTTCCAGACGCGCGGATTCGGCCGCAGGTTTCTGAATCCACAATCGCGCCAGCTGCAGGGGTGGACAATCGCGGCCATCCGTGTTGGCGCTGAGAAAAACCCAATTCCAGGAATTGGGCGTTCTTGCGCCAGTTGGGCCGCGCGCGGCGCCAATTCCCGATTGCGTCCTCTGCGGCTTGTGCCCTTCAGACGTAAAGTTGTTTCACTGCCAAACAACAGAGCGACCGGTCGGTCAGGCGTCTCAGATAGCGCAGCTTGCACAATCTGTTCCTCCGCGTCCGACACGTCACCGATCAACGCGTCGGATCCAATTTCAGCCTGGTAAGTCTTGGCCGCACAGCTATGTGCGACCTAAAGGCTTATCGTGTTCGAGCCAATTAGATGATTGGTCGCCCAGTCGTCTTAGTCTGTTCAGGGATGCGCTATTCCGGATGCGTGCGGTTGGAATCCGGCAACCGATGCCAGATGCCAGCTTCGATACAGGCCCTGCGGGCGTCGGCGTGACTTCCGATTGGTAAGGCAGTCAGTCCGCCGGTGACGGTGCGAAGGTCATCACCGATGACATCTTATAGGATATAGGCCGAGACGGGGGCAGGCGATCCGTGCTGCAAAAAAACCACCGCCTTTAAGTCAGCTTAGGTGCCGACGCACAAGGTTCATCCGCATGATACCCAACCCGGAAGACTGCAAAACCTCGTTGACCGTGGTTTTGTCCGGCAGGGTCAGTCCTTCAACCAGCGCGGGAGCCAAGCCCGACAGCCCCGCCAGAGAATAGCGCAACGATCTGATCCTGCTCACGTGCGGTGCTGAGCAGAACGATGATCTGCCGCTCGGCTTTCAGGCCTCGTTACTCCGGGACGGGGTGTGCGCTGATCTATACCGTGGCTCCGGGAACGTCAGACTGGTTTTCGGCATGTGTCTCGGCCAGGGCGACGTGATCGCCCTGAACGTGTTTCAATGCCTTGGACATTGTCGCGGGGGCAGCTTTCCTTATAGCGACCAGAATTCTGCGCCCACTTTGCTTTGGCAAAGCCAAAGGGGTTGATTGCAATCGTCCTCGCAGAGAGACGGCCGAATCTGCCGCCGTGGCCGCCTTGGTAAAAATGGCGGCGGCACTAACGCAAAACGATTTTGACGATTGCACAGTCGTATTGCGATCAAGCTGCAGCGATTTGCCGGGCTTTTTCGACCATGACTTCTGCCTGACGGAGTGAGGCATAATCGATCAGACGACCATCCAGAGATACGGCTCCTTTACCTGCCGCTTCGGCTTCGGCCATCGCTTCGAGAATACGCTGCGCCTTGGTGACTTCGGCGTCGCCGGGTGACATGACTTCGTTCGCCAGCGCGATCTGGCTGGGGTGGATCGCCCATTTGCCTTCGCACCCCAGAACCGCCGCACGTTTGGCCGCGGCACGATAGCCGTCCGGGTCTTGGAAATCGCCGAACGGCCCGTCAATCGGGCGCAGGCCGTTGGCACGGGCGGCAACCACCATGCGCGCTAGCGCGTAATGCCACATGTCGCCCCAGTGGGTCATGCGTCCGCCATCCGCGTCTGCGTCAGTCAGAATCGAGTAATCGGGGTTCACGCCACCGATGATCGTGGTCCGAGCGCGGGTCGAAGCGGCATAGTCGGCAACACCAAAATGGAGGCTTTCGTTGCGCTTCGAAGCCGCCGCGATCTCGCTGACATTCTGCATCCCCAGCGCGGTTTCGATGATGTGCTCGAACCCGATGCGTTTCTTGAAACCCTTGGCGTCCTCAATCTGGGTGACCAGCATATCGACGGCATAGACGTCGGCGGCGGTGCCAACCTTGGGGATCATGATCAGGTCCAACCGCTCACCAGCCTGTTCGACCACATCCACCACGTCGCGGTACATATAGTGGGTGTCCAGACCGTTGATCCGAACCGACATGGTCTTGTTGCCCCAGTCGATATCGTTCAGCGCCTCGATGATGTTTCTGCGCGCCTGTTCCTTTTCGTCTGGCGCAACTGCGTCTTCCAGATCAAGGAAGATGACATCCACATTCGACTGCGCTGCCTTTTCGAACATACCGGGCTGGCTGCCGGGAACGGCTAGCTCGCTGCGGTTCAAGCGGGCAGGGGCTTGTTCAATGGAATGAAAGCTCATGGTTCGGGTCCTTCAACTTACAGGTTAGGATAGATCGGGAATTTGGCGCAGAGGTCTGCGACCTCGGCTTTGACCTTGGCTTCGACGGCACCGTTTCCGTCTTCGC
>NZ_JBQFTN010000041.1:0-2462 GCF_056538665.1 Ruegeria sp. BF6 | reverse complement strand
AACAGCACAACAAGCACCGTCAGCACAAACTGATACATATAAAACCCACAAAAACGGCGCGCTTGCCCAACGCGCCGCTGCCGAAAAAAAAATCGGGCAGCAATTCTAGTTGTTGTAGTACTTGTTGGCGTAGCTGCCGTAGGAATAGCCGTATTGCCGAGCACTGCGGGCATTGATCTGACTCAGTACAAGCCCGGTCAGGCGCTGATTGTCGGTGTGGAACAGTCGCATGGTTTCAGCGAGATCCTGTTCGGACGTGTCGTTCCATTTGACGGTCAGCAGCACCGCATCTGCGTTGCGCGCAATCAGGCGCGCGTCAGAAACCAGCAAGGTCGGTGGCGTGTCGATCAGGATGATGTCGTACTTCTGGCGCAAATCCTCCAGGAACAACCGGAACCGTTCGGATGCGAAGAGGTCCGCCGCGTTGGCCGAGGTCTTCTCGCCGGCTAGGATGTCACAACCCAGCAGCGGGTCTTGAAAGATTGCCTCCTGCGCGGTTGAGTCCCCGGCCAGAACCGAAACGATCCCGTTCTTCGGCACACCCTGCAATTGCTCCGTCATGGTCAAGCGCCGAATATCGCCTTCGACCAGCAATACCTTTTTGCCTATACCGACAAAATTCTGCGCCAGCGCCAACGCATTCGTTGTCTTGCCTTCACCCGGTAGCGAAGAGGTGATCACCACAACCTGCGGTGGGCGGTCCACATTGGACAACATCAGTGAGGTGCGCAGGTTGCGTACCGCCTCGGCCGTGGCAGATGAGGGTTTTTCCGCGAGATACTCCAGTACCTTGCGGCGCCCGCGGCCGGGAAAGACGGGTATCTGACCCAGAACGCTGTAACCGGTTTTGCGCTCCAGTTCCTGGGCCGTGCGGTAGCCTTTACGCCGTGCCTCGGCCAGCAACACGATACCGACGCCCAGCAGGAGGCCCAGAATGGTTGAAAGCGCAAGGATCAGAGACTTTTTCGGTTCCGAAGGGTTGCCCGGGATTACGGCGCTCGACAATTGCCGACTGTCGGCTTTCTGGATGCCTTCCTGCGCCGATGTCTCTTTCAGGCGGGCCAGGAAATACTCGTATAGCAGCCGAACGGCTTCCGCCTCGCGTGCCAGCTGTTGCAGTGTAATCAGATCCGCACTCTGCTGCGCGATCTTCTGGCCCAGCTCGTCGGCTGACAGCGTCAGGGCCTGAACCTGCTGCGTTGCCCGCCGAGCTTCAAGCGCAGTCCGCGCAACCAGGCGCTGTAAGGCGGTGTCAAAGTCGGCCTCACCGGCATCTGAGTCGTCGATCTGTCCAAGTAGTCGTTGCAGTTGCGGGTCCTGGCTGGCGGCAGACTGGGCCGCGCGGGTCTCGGCGGTGTTCAACGCGTCATACCGGGTCTGCGCCGAAATACGGGTCGCCTCGGCTGACTCGCGGCGTTCGCGCAAGTCCTTTAGCTGCACTTCCTGCAATTGCAGCGCTTCGGGTGAGATCAGCGCTGTCGTCGAATTGAATTCGTTGACCTTTGCCTCGGCGGTTTCCAGATCGATCTGCAGCTCGGCCACGCGGTCGGTCAGCCAGGCGGTCGCCTGTTCGGTGGCGTCGAATTTCACCTCGATCTGGTTCAGAACGTATAGCTCGACAATCGTGTCCGCGATCAGGGCCGACTTGCGCGCCGATTTGGTTTCGGCCGTCACCTCGAACACAAGGCTTTGCGCCACGTTGCGTACCGAAACCTTATCGAGCAGGGCCGAGATCACATCGTCGCGTAGCAGCCGTTCAGCCAGTTCTTCAGAGACAGGCTCGGGGTTGGGCCCGGCCCCAAACACAGATTTGATAAACTGCTTGACCCCGTCGAGCGCAGTGGCCGGGAGTAGGTCAGTGTTGAACTCGGGGTCCGAGACCAGTTCAAGCCTGTCGACAACCTTGCCCATCAAGCCGCGGGACCGGAGCACTTCCAGCTCAGAATTGACCTCGGCCGTGTCTCCCGCCAGGCCGCCCACCACGCTTTGCAGATCAACCACGCTGGCCTGATCGGTTTCCAGCATGACCACGGCGGTGGACTTGTACAACGGGACAGCGACGACAAAGGCATAAAAGGCTCCGACCAGAATGGTCAGGGCGGTGGTCACGGTGATGATCCACTTGCCACGCCACAAAGTACCCGCCAAAGCGGCCAGGTCGATGGTGTCATTTTGCGGCGTGTCACTTGCCGGGGATCGGTTCGATGTGAACTGCGCGTCGTGTATCGGAGCTTGCTTCATATCAAGAATACGATTCCAAAAGCCTGGCACACGCGAAACGCGTGTGCCGCTGCTCTCTACATGGTCCCAAAGCAAGAATAAAGGTCTGTGCGCCCGTTACTTTCCGGTTCTGCGAAGCACGGTTGAGGCAGTCTGGGAGATGATCCTGATATCGTTAAGAAAGCTGCGCCGGTTCAGGTAGGCGACATCCAGCGCGACCCGCTCGCCATAGCTGATATCGT
>NZ_JBQFTN010000040.1:0-2986 GCF_056538665.1 Ruegeria sp. BF6 | reverse complement strand
AGGCGGTCAGGCCTTCTGGTTCTGGTAGTTTGTTTGTGCGGCAGCATGCTGTGAGAGTGTTGGCCAGCAGGCATGCGATGGTCATGGGGCCGACGCCGCCGGGGACGGGGGTAATCGCACCTGCGCGCTCGGCGGCGCTGGCGTAATCGACGTCGCCGACCAGTTTGTTCTTGCCGTCCCGCTCGATGCGGTTGATGCCCACATCAATCACGGTGGCACCTTCCTTGATCCAGTCGCCCGGCACCATTTCCGGGCGGCCGACGGCGGCAACGACGATGTCAGCACGGCGAACAACGTCGGGCAGGTCCTTGGTGCGCGAATGCGCGATGGTCACGGTGCAGCTGTCACCCAGCAACAGCTGCGCCATCGGCTTGCCGACGATGTTCGAACGGCCGATCACAACCGCGTCCATTCCCGACAGCGAACCATGGTGATCGCGCAGCATCATCAGACAGCCCAGCGGGGTACAGGGCACCATCGACTTCTGACCGGTGCCCAACAGACCCACGTTCGAGATGTGGAACCCGTCGACATCTTTGGCCGGATCGATCGAGTTGATCACCAGATCTTCGTTCAGATGCTTGGGCAGCGGCAATTGCACCAGAATGCCGTGCACCGCCGGGTCGTTGTTCAGCTTGTCGATCAGCGCCAGCAAGTCTTCTTCGGAGGTATCCACATCCAGCTTGTGCTCATACGAGTTCATGCCGACCTCGACGGTCATCTTGCCCTTGGAACGGACATAAACCTGGCTGGCCGGATCCTCGCCCACCAGAACCACGGCCAGACCGGGCGTGATACCGTTTTCCTCTTTCAGCTTTGCAACCTGATCGGCCACTTGCGCGCGCACCTTCGCCGCAAAGGCCTTACCGTCGATAACCTGCGCTACCATCCTTTGATCCCTTCTTTCAAAAAACGGATCGGGCGCACAAAGCGCCCGGTTCTTCAGTCGGGGCCGAGCACGCGTTCTTCGCGGGCAATCGACCAGTCAATCAAGATGCGCCAGAGTTTCTCGGCTAGATCTGGGTCCATGCCCAACTCGTCGGAACTCTTGCGCACCCGCTGCACCACGTCTTCGACACGATCCGGAATGCGGGCTGGCAGGCCCTCGCCGGGTTTCAGCTCGGACGCGCGGTCGATGTAGCTTGCGCGCGTTACCAACAATTCGATCAGTTGGCGGTCCAGCTTGTCGATCTGAGCCCGCAATTCCTGCATCGAGGAACAGTCATGCGGTGGTATCAGAGTGGGCATTTCAATCTCCTGTGGCCCGGGGATATCCCCGGGCCACGAGATGTCTCATTCGGGCGCTTAGAACAAGCCCTCGATCTCACCTGCGTCATTGAGGCAGATGGTCTCGGCAGCCGGTTTGCGCGGCAGACCCGGCATGGTCATGATCTCACCGCAGACAACCACGATGAAGCCAGCACCGGCAGACAGGCGAACCTCACGCACCGGAACCGAGTGGCCGGTCGGCGCACCGCGCAGCGACGGATCGGTCGAGAACGAGTACTGGGTTTTCGCCATGCAGACCGGCAGGTTGCCGTAGCCTGCTGCTTCCCACTCTTTCAACTGGTTGCGGATCTTGGAATCAGCCAGCACCTCGTCAGCGCGGTAGATGCGCTTGGCGATGGTCTCGATTTTTTCGAACAGCGGCATGTCGTCCGGATAGATCGGTGAGAAGTTCGCGGTACCGGCATCGGCAATTTCCACAACCTTCTTGGCCAGATTCTCGGATCCTTCCGAACCCAGTTCCCAGTGACGGGACAGAACCGCCTCAACACCGTGGTCACCACAGTAGTCCTTTACCGCCTGCACTTCCGCGTCGGTATCGGTGACAAAGTGGTTGATCGCGACGACGACCGGAACACCGAAGGACTTCACGTTCTCGATGTGGCGACCCAGGTTGGCACAGCCGTTCACGACGGCGTCGACGTTCTCGGCACCCAGATCGGCTTTGGCAACGCCGCCGTTCATCTTCATCGCGCGCACGGTGGCAACCAGAACAACTGCCGACGGCGCGATGCCCGCCTTGCGGCACTTGATATTCATGAACTTCTCGGCACCCAGATCGGCACCGAAACCGGCCTCGGTCACGACATAGTCAGCGACTTTCAGAGCGGTCTTGGTCGCGATGACCGAGTTACAGCCGTGCGCGATATTCGCGAAGGGGCCGCCATGGACGAAGGCCGGGTTGTTTTCCAGCGTCTGCACCAGATTCGGCTGCATTGCGTCTTTCAGCAGAACGGTCATTGCGCCTTCGGCCTTGATATCGCGGCAGTAGACCGGGGTCTTGTCGCGACGGTAAGCAACGATGATGTCGCCCAGACGCTTTTCCAGGTCCTTCAGGTCGGTTGCCAGGCAGAGGATCGCCATGACTTCGGATGCCACGGTGATGTCATAACCAGCTTCGCGCGGGAAACCGTTCGATACACCGCCCAACGAGCAGGTGATTTGACGCAGGGCGCGGTCGTTCATGTCGACCACACGGCGCCAAACGACGCGGCGCATGTCGATAGCCTGCTCATTGCCCCAGTAGATGTGGTTGTCGATCATTGCCGACAGCAGCGAGTGGGCCGAGGTGATGGCGTGGAAGTCGCCGGTGAAGTGCAGGTTCATTTCCTCCATCGGAACAACCTGCGCATAGCCGCCACCTGCAGCGCCGCCCTTCATGCCGAAGTTCGGGCCCAGCGAGGCTTCGCGGATACAGATCATCGCGTTCTTGCCGATACGGTTCAGGCCATCGCCCAGACCAACGGTGGTGGTGGTTTTACCTTCACCCGCCGGGGTCGGATTGATCGCGGTGACCAGGATCAGCTTGCCGTCTTCACGGTCCTGAACCGAGTTGATGAAGTCCTGACTGACCTTCGCCTTATCGTGGCCATAGGGCAGCAGATCGGCAGAATCGATGCCGATCTTGGCACCGATTTCCTGAATCGGCTTCTTGTTCGCTTCGCGGGCGATTTCGATGTCGGATTTATAGCTCATTGGG
>NZ_JBQFTN010000039.1:0-4218 GCF_056538665.1 Ruegeria sp. BF6 | reverse complement strand
CCCGATGATGTATGGGGCTGTTTTGCAGTTGGCGGCGAAGAATGCGACGGGTGTGCAGGTTGGAGCGCTCAAGGCGGCGCAGGAGGCGTTCAAGGCGGCGCTTCGGAGTGGCTCGAGCGCCGAGCGGGCTATGGCCAACAACCGCTTTCACGAGATCACGGGCGAGATGGCGGACAACATCTATCTTGCGCCCTCTTTTCAGCGGTTGTTGATCGATCATGCCCGGATCGGGATGACCTTCTACCGCCCTCAGGACCGCCAGATGGCGGAGAACCTGTCCGAGGCCAGTGCCCAGCATGACGCCATCATCGCCGCCATCGAGGCGGGTGATGAGGCGGCTGCCTCGCAGCTGGCCATCGATCATTGGAACCTGTCGCGCGACCAGATCGAGCTGTTCGTCATGCCTGCCGGGCTTGACCTGCCGCTGGGGACGATGGCGCGCAAAACCCCTGCATGAGGACCTGAATGACCCCGATTTTCAATTTTGAAGGGATCTACACCCCCGTTGTGACCCCCTATCACGCCGATGGCAGCGTGAACTGGGACGCGCTGTCCGACGTGATCGAACACCTGATCGAGAACGGCGTACATGGCCTGATCTCGGGCGGCTCGACCGGTGAGAACTATGCCCAGACCGTTGCCGAGCGTCTGGAGCTGGCCAGGTTCACCCATGAGCGCCTGAAAGGCCGCCTGCCGCTGGTGGTGGGCACGGGGGCGATGATGACGCCGGACTCGATTGCGCTGGCCGCCGGCGCGCGCCAGATCGGCGCGGATGCGATCCTGCTGGCCAGCCCGGCCTATTCGGTGCCGACCGACCGCGAAAACGCGCTGAATGCGCTGGCCATCGACAAGGCGGCTGATCTGCCGGTGATGCTGTACAACTATCCGCACCGCACCGGCACCATGATGGGCGCGGAATTCCTGGACCGCGTCGGCCGCAGCCGCAACTTCTGCGGCATCAAGGAAAGCTCGGGCGATATCAACCGGGTACATCTGCTGGCGCGCGACTATCCGCATATCCAGATGGGCTGCGGCATGGACGACCAGGCGCTGGAGTTTTTTGCCTGGGGCGCCCCGTTCTGGGTTTGTGGCGGGTCGAACTTCCTGCCCGCGGAACATGTGGCGCTGTACAATGCCTGCGTGGTCGAGGGCAACTTTGGCAAGGGCCGTCGCATCATGAGCGCGATGCTGCCGCTGATGCATGTGCTGGAACAGGGCGGCAAGTTCATCCAGACCATCAAGCACGGCGTCACCATGAACGGGATCGACGCGGGCGTCATGCGCGCGCCCCTGAAGGGTCTGAACAAGGATGACAAGCGCGCGCTGGAACAGGTCACGCGCGTATTGAAACGCAAGATCGCCGACATCGTGGCAGAAGGGTAAGACACATGGATCTGCTGACACAGGACGAATACAAATCCATTGCCGCAGGTCTGAACCTGCCCACCGGCGCGTTCATCGACGGCACGTTCCGCCCGGCGATTTCCGGCAAGACCTTCACCAGCACCAACCCGGCCACCGGCGAAACGCTGGCCGAGATCGCCGCCTGCGGGTCCGGGGACGTGGATTTTGCCGTCGAAAAGGCGCGCGAGGCGTTTGACGACGGCCGCTGGTCGAAACTGCACCCGTCCGAACGCAAGGACGTGCTGATCCGGCTGTGCAAACTGATGACCCGCAACGCGCGCGAATTGGCGGTGATGGAAAGCCTCGACAGCGGCAAGACGATCTACGATTGCGAGACCGTGGACGTGCCCGAGACCATCCACTGCCTGAAATGGCACGCCGAGGCGATCGACAAGATCTATGATCAGGTGGCGCCGGCCAGCGACGATCACATCGCCATGGTGGTGCGTGAGCCGATCGGCGTTGTGGGCCTGGTGCTGCCGTGGAACTTCCCGCTGCTGATGCTGGCGTGGAAGATCGGCCCGGCTCTGGCGGCGGGCTGTTCGCTGGTCGTCAAGCCGGCCAAGGAAACCACCCTGACCGCGCTGCGCGTGGCCGAACTGGCTGTCGAGGCCGGACTGCCCGCCGGTGTTCTGAACATCCTGCCCGGTGGTGGCGGAGACGTGGGCGAACCGATCGGCCGTCACATGGATATCGACATGGTGTCCTTCACCGGCTCGACCGTGACCGGCAAGAGGTTCCTGACCTATTCGGCGGAAAGCAACGCCAAGGAGGTAGTGCTTGAGATGGGCGGCAAGAACCCGGCCATCGTCATGGACGATGCCGAAAACCTGGACCGCGTGGCCCAGCATCTGGTCAACGGCGCGTTCTGGAACATGGGCGAGAACTGCTCGGCCAGTTCGCGTCTGATCGTGCACAAGGACGTCAAGGCCGAATTGCTGGAGCGCATCGCGCATCATGCCAAACAGTGGAATATCGGCGACCCGCTGGACCCGGAAACCCGCATGGGCGCGCTGGTGTCCGAGGCGCACTTTGCCAAGGTTTGCAGCTACTTGGATCAGGCCGAGAATGTGGTGATCGGCGGCAAGGCCAATGACGGGTTTGTCGAGGCCACGGTGGTCGAGGTCGCGGACAACAACGCCCTGCTGGCCCGCGAAGAGATCTTTGGCCCGGTCCTGTCGGTGATCGAGGTCTCGGGCTTCGACGAAGCCATCGCGGTCGGCAATGACACCGAATACGGCCTGTGCGCGTCGATCTTCACCGCCAATGCCAAACGCGCCATCCGCGGTGCCCGCGCCCTGCGGGCCGGTACCGTGACGGTCAACAGCTTTGGCGAGGGCGACATCTCGACCCCGTTTGGCGGGTTCAAGCAATCGGGCTTTGGCGGCCGCGACAACTCGGTCCATGCGCATGATCAGTACACCCAGCTGAAAACCATCTGGATCGATCTGGCCGATGATGCAGACGAGGCGGTGGATTGACCCGCTACACCGCCAGAACCCTGCCGGTCCACCGCGGACCGGCCGCCTGGAGCGCCATTCTTGGCGCCCAGCCCCCGGCGGTTGCGCTGGAGAGTGACACCACCGCCGACTTTGTCATCGTCGGCGCGGGCTTTGCCGGCCTGTCGGCCGCGCGGCGTCTGCACCAGTTGCAGCCCGATGCGAAAGTGGTGGTGCTGGAGGCCGGGCGCGTGGCCGAAGGGGCTGCGGGCCGCAATTCCGGCTTCATGATCGACCTGCCGCATGATCTGGCCTCGGATGACTATGCCGGGTCCGGTGACGACTGCAAAATGATCGGCCTGAACCGGAAAGCGATTGCCTTTGCCCGCGCGGCGGTCGAGCAATATCGGATCGACCCGAACTTCTTTGATCCGGCGGGCAAAGTGAACGGTGCCGCCAGCGCGGCGGGCCATGCCCATAACGTCAGCTATGCACAGCACCTCGAGACGTTGGGCGAAACCAGCGAGATGCTGGATTCCCAGCAGATGCACGACCTGACCGGCTCGCGCCACTACCGGTCGGGCCTCTACACATCCGGAACGGTCATGTTGCAGCCCGCAGGCTATATTCGCGGACTGGCCGCCGGATTGGTCGGGGACGGCGTGGCGCTGTACGAGAATTCCGCCGTAACCGGGTTCGAAAAGCACGGCGGCGCGTGGCAGGTAAAAACCCGGCGCGGCGCGGTCAGCACCGGCGCAGTGATCCTGACGGTCAATGGCCATCTCGAAAGCTTCGGCATCGAGCGCAACCGGCTGATGCAGCTGTTCCTGTTTGCGGCGATGACGCCGGAACTGGACAGCGCCGCGCTGGCCCGGCTGGGCGGCCGGCCCCGCTGGGGTGTGACCCCCTCCGATCCGATGGGCACCACGATGCGGCGCATTGATACCGGTCAGGGCGGCAATCGCATCATCACCCGCACCTGCGCCGCGCTGCGCCCCGGCTTGGCGGCGAGGCCGCGCGATCTGACGCGGGCATCGCGGGTGATGCAGCGCAAGTTCGAGCAACGCTTCCCGCAATTGGCCGGGATCGAGATGCAATATCATTGGGCCGGTCACCTGTGCCTGAGCCTGAACGGCGTCTCGGTCACGCGCCAGATCGACCAGGGCATCTATTCCGGCTGCGTCCAGAACGGTCTGGGCACCGCACGCGGCACCCTCACCGGCATCGCAGCGGCGGAACTGGCCTGCACCCACAGCTCCGATATAACCCGCCATTTTGAAACCGAAGACCAACCCAAACGCCTGCCACCCCAACCCTTCCGAGAAATCGGCGCAAACGCAGTGCTGCGCTGGAAAGAATGGAAAGCGCGCGACGA
>NZ_JBQFTN010000038.1:0-4481 GCF_056538665.1 Ruegeria sp. BF6 | reverse complement strand
CCCCCGCCATTTTGGCGGGGGGATCTGATTTTTATTCTGCGGCGTCTTGGTATGCGTCCATTGGGGGGCATGTGCAGACGAGGTTTCGGTCTCCGTATGCGTTGTCGACGCGGTTGACGGGGGACCAGTATTTGTCGACGCCCATGGAGCCCGGCGGGAAGCAGGCCTGTTCGCGGGTGTAGGGGCGGTCCCAGTCGCCGACCAGATCGCGCACCGTGTGGGGGGCGTTTTTCAGCGGGTTGTTCTCCGCATCGATCTTGCCGTCGATGATGTCCTGCGCCTCGACCCGGATCGAGAGCATGGCGTCGCAGAAGCGGTCGAGCTCCGCCATGGGTTCCGATTCCGTCGGTTCGACCATCAGGGTTCCGGCCACCGGCCAGGACATGGTCGGCGCGTGGAAGCCTGAATCCACCAGACGTTTGGCAATGTCGTCCACGGTGACATGCGCCTCGGCGTCCAGCGGACGGGTGTCGAGGATGCATTCATGCGCCACACGGCCCGACTCGGAGGTATAGAGGATCGGATAGGCATCCTGCAGACGTGCCGCGATGTAGTTGGCGTTCAGGATCGCCACTTTGGTCGCCTGGGTCAGACCCGCACCGCCCATCAGCAGCACATAGGCCCAGCTGACCGGCAGGATCGAAGGCGAACCAAACGGTGCCGCCGAGACCGGACCCACGGCGGTGCCGTATTCCGGGTGGCCGGGCAGGTGCTCTTCCAGATGCGCCTTGACGCCGATCGGACCCATGCCGGGGCCGCCGCCGCCATGCGGGATGCAGAAGGTCTTGTGCAGGTTCAGGTGGCTGACATCGCCGCCAATGTCACCGGGGCGCGACAGGCCGACCATGGCGTTCATGTTGGCGCCGTCGATATAGACCTGACCGCCATGGTCATGGGTGATCTGGCAGACCTCCTGCACGGTGGTCTCGAACACGCCATGGGTGGACGGGTAGGTGATCATGCAGGCGGCCAGATGATCGGAATGCTTCTCGGCCTTGGCGCGGAAGTCATTCAGATCAATGTTTCCCTTGTCATCCGCCTGCACCGGCACAACCTGCCAGCCCACCATCTGGGCCGAGGCCGGGTTGGTGCCATGCGCCGAGGTCGGGATCAGGCAGACATTGCGGTGCCCTTCACCACGGGCGAAGTGATAGTTGCGGATGGTGAGCAGGCCTGCGTACTCGCCCTGTGCGCCCGAATTGGGCTGTTGGCTGATCGCATCATAGCCGGTGATCTGGCACAGCTTGTCGTTCAGGTCGGCAATCATCTCGTGATAGCCCTGCGCCTGATCTTGCGGCACAAACGGATGCAGGTTGGAGAACTCGGGCCAGGTGACCGGGATCATCTCGATCGTCGCGTTCAGCTTCATGGTGCACGAGCCCAGCGGGATCATCGCGCGGTCCAGCGCCAGGTCACGGTCGGCCAGACGGCGCATGTACCGCGTGATCTCGGCCTCGGCCCGGTTCTGGTGGAAGATCGGGTGGGTCAGATAGGCGCTTTCGCGCAGCGCATAATCCGGCAGGCGGTATTGCTTGTTCGAGCTGTCATCCTTGCGGTCGATGCCGAAGGCCCCCCAGACGGCCTCGATGGTCTCGGGGCGGGTCTGTTCGTCCAGGCTGATGCCCACCTTGCTGTCGCCGACCTTGCGCAGGTTGACGCCCCGGGCCACGGCGGCCTCCATCACGACGTTCTGCAGATGGCCGACCTCGACCGTGATGGTGTCGAAGAACACCTCAGGTTCGACCGAGAAGCCCGCCTCTTCCAGACCGGCCGCCATGCGCGAGGTTTTGCGATGCACCGATTGCGCGATGGCCTTGATACCGTCGGGGCCGTGATAGACCGCATACATCGAGGCGATCACCGCCAGCAGTGCCTGCGCGGTGCAGACGTTCGAGTTGGCTTTCTCGCGCCGGATATGCTGTTCGCGGGTCTGCAGCGACAGGCGATAGGCCTTGTTGCCGCGGCTGTCGATGCTGACACCGATGATCCGGCCCGGCATCGAGCGCTTCAGCTTGTCGGTGGTTGCCATATAGGCCGCGTGCGGGCCGCCATAGCCCATCGGCACGCCAAAGCGCTGGGTCGAGCCGATGGCGATATCCGCGCCCATCTCACCAGGGCTTTTCAGCAGCGCCAGCGACAGGATGTCGGCGGCGACAATGGCGATGGCTTTATGTTCGTGCAGCGCCGCGATCTCGGCGGTGTAGTCGCGCACATGGCCGTGGGTGCCCGGATACTGGAAGATCGCGCCAAAAACTGCGCCTGCGTCGAGGCTGTCGGGGTCGCCCACCTGTACGTCGATACCCAAAGGCTCGGCGCGGGTCTTGATCACCGCGATGGTCTGCGGGTGGCAGTTGCGGTCGACAAAGAAGGCCGCATTGTTGGCCTTGGACCGGCCGCCGCGCTTGGCCATTGCCATGGCTTCGGCGGCAGCGGTGGCTTCGTCCAGCAGCGAGGCGTTGGCCACGTCCAGCCCGGTCAGATCACTGACCATGGTCTGGAAGTTCAACAGCGCCTCAAGCCGGCCCTGGCTGATCTCGGGCTGATAAGGGGTGTAGGCTGTGTACCAGGCCGGGTTTTCCAGGATGTTGCGCAGGATCGGCGCCGGGGTGGTGGTGCCATAATAGCCCTGACCGATCAGCGAGGTCAGAACCTTGTTCTTGCCGGCCACCTCGCGCATGTGGAAAAGCGCATCCCGTTCGGTCATCGCCGGACCCCAGTCCAGCGGCTCTTTCTGGCGGATCGCGGGCGGAACGGTGGCGTCGATCAGCTCGTCCAGCGTCTTGAAGCCGATCACCTTGAGCATGTCGCGCATCTCGGTCGGGCTGGGCCCGATATGGCGGCGATTGGCAAAGTCATAGGCTTCGTAGTCGGTCAGTTTGAAGGCCATTGCAGCGCTCCTATGAATAAGTCAGGTCCGGCGGAGGCCGCGAGAGCCTCCGGGTAGAATGCGGGCCGGCTTGGCCCGAACGGGTGAGGTCCCGGGTCAGGACCCCTGCAGAGGCTCAGCCGATGAAGGCCTTGTAGCCGGCTTCGTCCATCAGGTCTTCCAGCTGCGACGCATCCGTGATCTTGATCTTGTAGATCCAGGCCTCGCCCTCGGGGTCTTCGTTCAGCGCACCGGGGTTGTCGGCCAGCGCCTCGTTGACCTCGACGATCTCGCCATCGACCGGCGCATAAAGCTCGGAGGCCGCCTTGACGGATTCGATCACGCCGATCTCACCATCCTTGGCAAATTCCTCGCCCGCGTCCTGCTGCTCGACAAAGACCACCTCGCCCAGCTGCTCGGCAGCATGTTTGGTGATGCCCAGAGTGGCCGTGTCACCCTCAACGGTCAGCCATTCATGCTCTTCGGAATAATAGGTTGCCATGTCTCTCTCTCCTGACTTCAACGCTTGTAATTCTGTTTGACGAAGGGCAGCGCCACGATCTGCGCCGGTTGTGCTTTGCCCCGGATGATCAGGTTCACCGTCTCGCCCGGCTCGCCGTGACCGGCGGACACATAGCCCATCGCCACCGGGCCGCCGACCGTGGGACCAAAGCTGCCCGAGGTGATCTGACCGATGGTGTTTCCTTCAGCGCACTGAATTTCCACGCCCTGGCGCGCAGGTGCGCGGCCTTCCGGCTTGATGCCCACCAGCTTGCGGGCGGGACCTTCGGCCAGTTCCTTCTGGACACGCTCGGCGCCTGGAAAGCCGCCCTCTTCCTTGCGGCGCTTCTGGATCGCCCAGCCCAGAGAGGCCTCGATCGGCGAGGTGCTCTGGTCGATGTCATTGCCATAAAGGCACAGACCCGCCTCCAGCCGCAGGCTATCGCGCGCACCCAGGCCCGCCGGTTCGCAATCCTCATGCGCCAGGAAGGCGCGGGTGATCTCGATCGCCTTGTCCTCGGGGATCGAGATCTCGTAGCCGTCCTCGCCGGTATAGCCCAGCCGCGAGATGCGGCATTCGACACCGTTGATATCGGCAATCGTGGTTTCCATGAACTTCAGGTCACGGGCTGCAGGGCAGAGGTCGCCCACCACGTCCTCGGCCTTGGGACCCTGCACCGCCACCAGCGCGCGGTCGAAGATCTCGGTCACTTCGACGCCTTCAAGGTTATCGCACATATGCGGAATGTCCTGATCACGCAGCGCCGCGTTCACCACCACGAAGTAATGATCGCCCGCATTCGACACGATCAGATCATCCATGATCCCGCCGTCCGCATTGGTAAAGAACCCGTACCGCGCCTTGCCTTCCTTCAGCGTCGCATAGGCCTGCGGGCACAAAGCTTCCAGCTTCTCACCCACATCCTCACCCCGCAGGATCACCTGACCCATATGGCTCACATCAAACACTGCCGCCTTCTCACGGCACTGCTTATGCTCGCCCATGATCCCCATCGGATACTGAACAGGCATCTCCCACCCAGCAAAATCAACCATCTTGCCACCCAACTCAACATGCAATGAGTACAACGGCGTGCGCTTAATATCGGTCATG
>NZ_JBQFTN010000037.1:0-4656 GCF_056538665.1 Ruegeria sp. BF6 | reverse complement strand
TTAATTCACTGCGGCGTTGATAGGAGTTGTTACGAGGGATGGTGTGATTTGGCTGATTGTTCTTCCCCATCGGGTGACGGGGTTTTCTGCGATGAAGATGATGTCGTTTGAGCGCAGTTCGAACTGCGCGGCGAGGGTGAGGTGTGCGGCGTTTGTGGTATCGAGGTGCCAGGCGGTGACGGCGCCGAACTCGCGGGGGTCCTGAGCGGCGCGCAGGACGTAGACTTCCGACGCGTCGCCGGTTTCCTTGGCGACCCCGCCGCCGGTGTCATAGAGCGCGTCGGCCAGGGTGGCCGAGTGGTTGAAGGGCAGGGCATAGCGGCCCTGTGTGCGGACCTCGCCGCTGAGGTAGACGTAATCGCGGTCGATTGCGTCCAGCTCGATGGACTGGACGAAGTTGTCGCGGCGCTCATCCAGGTCGGCGCGGCGCAGATTGACGGCAACGTTCAGTTCCTGCAGCGCGGTCTGGCGGCCTTCGAGCACGGTCTCGCGCAGGGCGATCTGCTGGGCAAAGTAGCGCTCGGCGCGGTCGAGGTCATAGTCGGTATCGACAAAGACCGAGTCATCGGCGATCAGGTTGAGGTTCTGCAGCTCGGTGCGGGAATAGAGGTCTTCCAGCGGGATCTGGTAGACATTGCCGTCGCGGTAGATGCGGACCGAGGAATTGTCGATATCGCTGACCGAGACGGAGCCTGCAGCCGAGATCGCCTCGCCCAGGGTCAGCCGGGTCAGGGTGATGGGTTGCACGCCGGGCTGGCCGACGGCGCCGCCGACCGAGACGCGGCGGGAATTGAACTCGGTAATCTCGAGGCTGAAGGTGGGGTCGATCTGGTTCTCGACCAGGCGCTGGAACAGCAGCGCCTCGGCCTCGTCCACGGTAAGGCCGACCAGGCGCACGCGGCCGACATCGGGGATATTGATCGAGCCGTCATCCTGCACGGTATAGCCGTTGCGGCTGTTTTGCGCGGCCAGCAGGCCCGACAGCTCTCCGGCTGTTCCTTGCGTGGACGGCGTGGACAGCACCAGCACGTCGCCGATGCCGATGGTATAGGGGCCGGGATTGGCCTGCGGCGGCGGGTCCAGCTGCAGCCCGGCGCGCGACCCGTCCTGGGTCGAGGGCGCCTCGGGCAGGGGGCCGGTGCCGCGCAGGCTGGCGGAGGAGCCCGATCCGGCCGACAGCGCGAAGACCGAGGGCAGGGTCTTGGGCGAATAGGGTGAGCGGTTGGCGACCAGCACGGTCTCGGGCGTCACCGGCACCACGCGGACCTTGCCGGCATCCGACACGCCCGCGGTCACCGAGGGGCTGCGGTAGATGGTCGAGCATCCGGCGATCAGGCCGGTCAGGGCCAGTGCGCTGAGGAAAAGGGAAGTATGACGCACGAGCTGTCCTCCGCTGTTCAAAATCTTAACTATCATCGGGCACCCGTTTTATGAACATGTTGCCCAGGAAATCGCCGGTCCATTGCGAGGACTGGACGATGCGGCCGGTGCTGGTCTGCACCCAGTAAATGTTGCTGAACTGCTCGGCCAGCCCATAGCAGTCTTCCTGCTGTTTTTGCGTGGCGACGGGGGTGCCGCCCAGCACGACCGTGTCCGCGCCCCGCGGGGTGATCCGGCATTTATAGGCGTGCAGCTCGATCTCGTCATTGCCGTTGAGAAAGCTGTGGAAGCGTTCGACCTGGCCTTCCCCCCCATTCAGGATCAGCGCGGCGCTCTGGCGGATATCCGAGCCGGCCAGCCCGCCGCCGAAGCCCTTGGCCGAGGTCAGCATCCCCCGCTCCAGCGTGATGGTGGCGCCGTCCGCGGTCAGCCAGGTCTGCACCCCGTCGCGTTCGGTTTCCAGCAGCATCACACCGGCCAGATCGCGGGCGGGAAAGCCGACCTCGAGCCGGGGCGGGATCGGGCGGCGCGCGGCCAGCGCCTCGGCGCGCGGATGGAACCGGGGCGCGTTGGGACGCAGCGCGCCTATCAGCAGATCGACATCCTCCTGCGCTTCGCCGCAGGAGATCAGCAACAGGGCCAGCAGGGCCAACGGGGCAGGGCGTCGCAGGGCCTTCATCGCCAGAACCTCCCCCAGCCGCGGGACAGGTCCTGGGCGCGGGCCTCGCGGGTGACGCCGTAAAGCCGGTTGCGCACGTTCAGCCGCGCGCCGCCGTCCCGCAGGACCGGGCGGATGGTCTGGGCGATCTTGTTGCGCGACGGACGCCCGGTCAGCCACGAGATGGGGATTTCGATCCGGATGCCCTTGTCGAACGAGCCTTCGCCGAACTCTTCCGAGCTGACATTGGTCAGGGTAAAGAAGGCCCCGACCTTGAAGCCGTTGTTGAACTCGCGCTCCAGGGTGAAGGTGGCGCCATAGTCGCCGGCCAGGTAACGCCCGACATCGACCTGCGCGTGATAGTCGCCGGGCAGGTCGTAATAGGCCGAGGCATGGCCGGTGGCGACAGTGTAATCCTGAAAGCCGAACAGCACGTCGAAGTCGCGTTGGGCGACGTAATTGGCCTCGACCCCGAGGGCCAGGCGGCTGTTGTTGGGGTACCACAGCAGCTCGGACGAGAACCCGCCGAACATGGTCTCGAGATACCCCAGCGTGGTGCGGGCATAGAGGTTCTTGCCCGGCCGCCACATGTACTCGGCGGTCATGTGTTCGACGCGCAGGTTGGATTCGCGGGCATAGATCGCCCAGTCCGAGCGCACATGCGGCAGCGGTGAATCCGAGACGCGGGTGCTGTCATCCAGCGTGCTGAGGACCGGCTGGCGCAGCTCGGTCGACAGGGTGAACCCGGGCAACAGGGTGTAATCCAGCCCCAGCGCAGCCCCCAGCTCGTATCGCAGCGGGTCGTCGGGGTCGAAGAACGAGAAGTTCAGATAGGGTCCGAACCGGTAGGAAAAATGCGGATAGGCATCGCTGAGGATGCCGCCCTGCAGCAGCGGGATCGTGTCGGACACCTCGGCGCGGGCAAAGCTGCGCCAGGCATTGTCGGGATCGTGCTCCAGCTCGTAGAGGTCGTCGCGATTGACCCGCACGGCGCTGAGCGGCACGCCGTTCGACATCAGCGCGATGTCGAAATGTTCGGTCTGCGGCGGTTCTTCGTTGGCCAGCACGCGGGCGGTGCGCCCCAGCGCCTGGGCGGCCTGGCCATAACGGTTGTTCTCGACCCCGACCCGGACGGTGTCGCCGGTCCCGGACAGGTAGACCAGCCGCAGCCCTTCCTGATCCAGCGCGCCTTGCAGCTGCGCCCGGATGTCGCCGGGGGTGCGGTCCGGGGTGGCGGCGGTCCGGGGTGCGGGTTGCAGCGGCGGCGGTGCGGCGCCCTGCCCGCCGGGGGTCACCGCTTTGCGCGGATCGACGAAATAGCTGAAGGTCAGCCCCAGCGTGGTGCCATAGAGATAGGAGGCGGTCAGCTGGGTGCCGTTATTGAAGCGGTACTGGGCACCGACATTGATGGGCGAGCGGACCTCGAACCCGGTGCGTTCGCGCTCTTCGGTGTACAGGTCCGGCGAGTATTCCGCCAGCAGCGTCAGGCGATCATTATAGGCCCAGCTGGCGCCGCCGAAAAAAGCCGCGTCACCACGGAACCAATTGCCGGCATCAAGCTGCCCGGTGCTGCCGATGCCACCCTCTTCCCGGGCCGGGCGGGTTTTGAGGCTGTCGGAGAAGATGCCCAGAGGGTTCGTGAAAGCGCCGCGTCCGGCCATGCGCCCCCAGCCGATGCCGCCGGTCAGCTTGAACCGGTCCTGAATGGTTTTTGTAGCCACGAAGTATTCCGCGGCATAGATGCCGGTGCCGCCGAAATCGCGCAGCCCCATCACGATGGCCGGGCTGTGCCTGCTTTCCTCGCGCAGCCGGAAATGGACGTCGAAGCTGCGGTCGTAGAAAGTGCTGGGGGGATTGGTGTTGGTGTTGAACCCGTCAAGCACCGCATAGCGGAAGCTGCCATGCACCCAGGGCAGAAACTGGAAGGTCATCGTGCCCCGCCCGGTGTTTCTGAACCCCGAGGCGGTGAAGACCAGCGTGCCGTCATCGAACATCTCGGCGGTCGGGATCTCGATCAGGCCGGGCGTGCCATAGGTCGAGACAGACTGCGCCTGCGCCATACCGGTCGCAACCGCACACACCAATGCCATCAGGCCTTTCCGCCTTGCTGATACCGCTCGAATCTTCACGTCAGATTATCACTTTTTTTCGGCGTCTGATTAACGGGTTTTGTCTGTGGCGTCTTGCATCAATTCGCTGCCGCGGAAATTCCGGCAAATCCGTGCATTTTTGCGGATGCGGCATTCTCAGGTCCGGCCCGTTGTGATAACCTTCGACCAAGACTTGTTTAAGGAGATTCACGATGCTCAGAACAACACTCCTGATTGTGGCGCTTTCGGCCACCGGTGCATATGCCCAGGACGCCTCGGACGCGGCGAATGCAGGCCAGAGTGATGCGGCGGGCGCCGCCGCCGCGGCCGCCGAAGGCGGCGTAACCGGCTTCGTCCCGCTCGTCGCACCCGCTCTCGGCGTGGCCGCAGCCGCTATCGGCGTCGCCGCAGCAGGCGGCGGTGGCGGCGGCTCAACAAACAGCACAACAAGCACCGTCAGCACAAACTGATACATATAAAACCCACAAAAACGGCGCGCTTGCCCAACGCGCCGCTGCCGAAAAAAAA
>NZ_JBQFTN010000036.1:0-2500 GCF_056538665.1 Ruegeria sp. BF6 | reverse complement strand
TCAAACTCGGAGATAGCTGGTTCTCTGCGAAATCTATTTAGGTAGAGCGTCATCCGAATACCCCGGGGGGTAGAGCACTGGATGGGTAATGGGGCCCCACAGGCTTACTGATCCTAACCAAACTCCGAATACCCGGGAGTACTAGATGGCAGACACACTGCGGATGCTAACGTCCGTAGTGGAGAGGGAAACAACCCTGACCTACAGCTAAGGCCCCCAATTCATGGCTAAGTGGGAAAGCAGGTGGGACGACCAAAACAACCAGGAGGTTGGCTTAGAAGCAGCCATCCTTTAAAGATAGCGTAACAGCTCACTGGTCTAAATAAGTTGTCCTGCGGCGAAGATGTAACGGGGCTCAAGCCATGAGCCGAAGCTTAGGATGCCGTAAGGCATGGTAGCAGAGCGTAGTGTGACATAGAACTCATCCGTATTTGCATCCACCTGTGAAATATCAGCGGGTGTAATGACGGATCGAGTTCTTTCGATGAAGCCGGCCTGTGAGGGATCCGGTGGAGAGATCACTAGTGAGAATGATGACATGAGTAGCGACAAAGAGTGTGAGAGACACTCTCGCCGAAAGTCCAAGGGTTCCTGCTTAAAGCTAATCTGAGCAGGGTAAGCCGGCCCCTAAGCCGAGGCCGAAAGGCGTAGGCGATGGGAACTAGGTTAATATTCCTAGGCCAGGAGGATGTGACGGATCACAGGTGTAGTTCAATCTTATCGGATTGATTGGGCTGCTGAGTGGTTCCTGGAAATAGCCCTCCATCAGACCGTACCCTAAACCGACACAGGTGGACTGGTAGAGCATACCAAGGCGCTTGAGAGAACGATGTTGAAGGAACTCGGCAAAATACCTCCGTAAGTTCGCGAGAAGGAGGCCCGGTTCCTAGGCAACTAGGGGCTGGGGGCACAAACCAGGGGGTGGCGACTGTTTATTAAAAACACAGGGCTCTGCGAAGTCGCAAGACGACGTATAGGGTCTGACGCCTGCCCGGTGCCTGAAGGTTAAAAGGAGAGGTGAGAGCCTTGAATTGAAGCCCAGGTAAACGGCGGCCGTAACTATAACGGTCCTAAGGTAGCGAAATTCCTTGTCGGGTAAGTTCCGACCTGCACGAATGGCGTAACGACTTCCCCGCTGTCTCCAACATCGACTCAGCGAAATTGAATTGCCTGTCAAGATGCAGGCTTCCCGCGGTTAGACGGAAAGACCCCGTGCACCTTTACTACAGCTTCGCACTGGCATCAGGATTGTGATGTGCAGGATAGGTGGTAGGCTTTGAAGCGGAAACGCAAGTATCCGTGGAGCCTCCCTTGAGATACCACCCTTCGCACTCTTGATGTCTAACCGCGGTCCGTTATCCGGATCCGGGACCCTGCGTGGCGGGTAGTTTGACTGGGGCGGTCGCCTCCTAAAGCGTAACGGAGGCGCGCGAAGGTTGGCTCAGAGCGGTCGGAAATCGCTCGTTGAGTGCAATGGCAGAAGCCAGCCTGACTGCGAGACTGACAAGTCGAGCAGAGTCGAAAGACGGCCATAGTGATCCGGTGGTCCCGAGTGGAAGGGCCATCGCTCAACGGATAAAAGGTACGCCGGGGATAACAGGCTGATACTGCCCAAGAGTCCATATCGACGGCAGTGTTTGGCACCTCGATGTCGGCTCATCTCATCCTGGGGCTGGAGCAGGTCCCAAGGGTACGGCTGTTCGCCGTTTAAAGAGGTACGTGAGCTGGGTTTAGAACGTCGTGAGACAGTTCGGTCCCTATCTGCCGTGGGTGTAGGAGACTTGAGAGGAGTTGCCCCTAGTACGAGAGGACCGGGGTGAACGATCCACTGGTGGACCAGTTGTCGTGCCAACGGCAGTGCTGGGTAGCTATGATCGGACAGGATAACCGCTGAAGGCATCTAAGCGGGAAGCCCCCCTCAAAACAAGGTCTCCCTGAGGGCCGTGGAAGACCACCACGTCAATAGGCCGGAGATGTAAGCGCAGTAATGCGTTCAGTTGACCGGTACTAATCGCCCGATAGGCTTGATTTGATCCAGTAATGGAAAGACAAATCAAAAACATACACCTCAGTAAACATGGACAGCGCGTGCCAACGCAAACGGCACTGTTGATTGATAACACAACCGTGCGGGAACGCGCCTTTATCTACGATAAAGACGCTGCCTGCCGCACAGTCGCTTTCTTGCACAGCAAGAAAGTCGACCGAGGGCTTTTCCTCGGTTTGGTGGTCATAGCGCAAGTGAAACACCCGGTCCCATCCCGAACCCGGAAGTTAAGCACTGCCGCGCCAATGGTACTTGGGCTTAAGCCCCGGGAGAGTAGGTCACCGCCAAACCTAGAAAAAGCCCCCTTCTCTCTGACGATGGAAAAACACTACCCGGTCTCAAGTAGCCGAATAGGCGGTAGACCAACGCTAAGTGTCGCGGGATGGAGCAGCCCGGTAGCTCGTCAGGCTCATAACCTGAAGGTCGCAGGTTCAAATCCTGCTCCCGCAACCA
>NZ_JBQFTN010000035.1:0-5789 GCF_056538665.1 Ruegeria sp. BF6 | reverse complement strand
CCAACGCTAAGTGTCGCGGGATGGAGCAGCCCGGTAGCTCGTCAGGCTCATAACCTGAAGGTCGCAGGTTCAAATCCTGCTCCCGCAACCAGCGTCGGAAAATATCAAAGCAGCCCGTTCACACTACAATTGATCCACTGGATCAATTGCTTAACGTCTTAACTTCGCCAGGATCATAACCTGAACGCAAGAGGCGCAATTCCTATCACCAATCCTATAACCAAAACCAAAATCACAAACAGAACGTTCAAACTAGAAACGGTCAAATGGACCAGTTGATTTACACCGAAACAGTGTCAGACGCGGTCCGTGTTCGTATCGGCTCGATTCCGCTCATATGACATGGACGTGTTCAATTTGGTTCATTGGTCAACAATTGCTTCAACCTTCCGGATTTGTGGGCTGCGAGGTTCCAGCTATCGATTTTGAACGGTTAACAAAGCTCACGACCAGCGGCGAAAACCGAATGTCACGGCTGTTGTTTCCTTGAGAAACCGGTTAAGTTTCTGGAATTATGTGCAATTTTGTACGTGGATGTTGGTGGTCACTATTTGGACCAAACCTAGATTCCTTAGAAAGCGCAATGGTGGTCAGTCCGGTACGGTCTTGGCGGCGCTCTGCTTTCTTACGGGGTGACGGGATACTCACGCACCTTGTCAATGGCATGATTCAGGCGTAACGCCGCTCATAGATGTTGCGTTCTTGGGTCCGTCCTAAAAACTTACTACCTTTGGAGATTGACACGCTCAAGCAAACAGGTACTCGGTGCCAAGGCTATTTTTGAATACAATCTAGGATGGTAAGTCACGAGCGACACTGATGTAATTTGGATGTCGTAGTTTATCAAGATCTCGAACTGGGAAAGAAATGCAATCTTCCAAGGACATAGTTGCAAACCTCTGCGATGCAATAGCATCAAACGACGAATCCAGCACGGCTCGGCCTGCGGACGCATTTCGCAGTGTGATCAGAACGCAGCTCTCAGTTCGCAACGCCAAATCCCCTGCGGTAGTGGCTTCTATTTACAGTGAAGTACTGAATCGCCCGGAGATTTGGCAGGACATGCCCAAATTCGAAGAAGCCGGAAAAGAATTTGAGCCGGACGCCGCGATAGAGCCGGGTTATTCGCTTGTTACATGCTGCATGAACAGAAATGACCATCTGGTGCAGACCCTTCCGACATGGTTGGTGCACCAAGAGATCGACGAGATTATCATCGTGGACTGGAGTTCCGAAATTCCGGTTGCGATTACCCTCGAACAGACCGGGATTCGCGACCCTCGCGTCCGTATTCTTCGTGTTGAAGACGAAGGGTCATGGATCCTCTCCCATGCCTACAATGTGGGTTTCCGGGCGACGACAAAAGACAAGATTGTCAAAGTTGACAGCGACATCATCCTCAACGTCGAGTTTTTCAACCGAAACTCCATGGGTGTCGGGAAACTGACCGCAGGAAACTGGCGGCAGGCAGAATCGGGCCAAAGCCACGTAAACGGATTCTTCGTTGTTGGTCGCGAGGACCTGATGGCTGTGAACGGGTTCAACGAACGGATTGTGACTTATGGCTGGGATGACGACGATCTGTACGACCGCCTGACGGACTCTGGCGTTGAAAGGGTGGATGTCGATCCCGACACCATTCGCCATATCGACCATTCCGACACAAGGCGCATCGACCGCCCCAAGAGCAAACCGGTAACCGGCTGGGATGAGGTACAGGCATTTCCGCAGTTCTGGATCTCTTTGAACCGTGAAACTGCCTTGTCTTCCGCGCCCTGGGACAGCAGTAGCCCAATGGCCGGTTTCCGGCTGTTGGGCGATTCAGGTGGCGATATTCGGATGCGGCGGACTCACCCGTTTGGCGTAGATACAAACCTGATCGGGACGCGGCTGGAGCGGGCCGAAGCCGCAATTGGTGCGATACAGGATGTCTTCGATGGCGTTAAAATCACTGCGTCCCGAGAGGCCGTGGACTATGCGCTGATGACCCGCTCTCTGAAGGACGCGATCGCGGCTCTCGGCAGCGGGCCTCTGCAATCCGTTGAAAAAAATGACGAAGTTTCGGTTCCGATTGGACACAGCCACCACAAGCCGAAACTTATCGTTGATGCTCAGCATGGGCTGGGCAATCGACTGCGCGCGATTGCTTCGGGGGCTGCATTCGCACAAGTGCATGACCGGGACCTCGTTGTCCGTTGGGTACCTGACGAGCATTGTGATTGCAGTTTTACGTCGCTGTTTGATTTTGATGGCGCTCTCGAGGAAACCAGCGACAACAACCCGGAAAACGCGTTGGAAGTCGATCTGATGAGCAAGGCGTTCCGGGATGCCTTTGATTCCAGTTCGCTTGTCCACGCCAATCGTGACGTTGTCATCCAGTCCGCCTACAGGTTCACCTTTGGAGCGCCCTACGACGAGCTTGAAAAAGATTTCCTGCGCGCTCTTCAACCAAGTGCGGATGTTCAGGATATGATCAATTCCGTCAGAAATCCGAACGATATCGCCGTCCACGTCCGAATGAATGGTGGCGCTGCCACGGATCCTCATGGTGACGTTCCCGGTGACTGGTCCAAATCGGAAGACGAGATTGCCAGACGCGCCCGAAGCAGATCTCATTATGGCTTTTTCTTTAAGCGCATCGATGAGTTGCTGGAATCCTCCGCCAAGTCGACAATTTTTCTGGCTTCGGACAACTCGGAATCCTATGGCGCATTTGCCGCAAAGTACAAAGATCGCGTGTCCAGCCTGCCACGGACGGTGTACGACCGCTCGGAAATGCAGCTCAAATATGCGCTTGCCGATGTGATTTTGCTGTCCCGGGCGCCGCTTTTGTTGGGCAGCAACTGGAGCTCATTCACCGAAATCGCCCATTCAATGTCTCAAAACCAGAAGCTAGAGATATCGGGGCAACATTTTTAATGTCGCTTCGAACCTTCGGACATGCGTCCAAGTCGAAATATATACGAAATAAATCCGCCAGAGTGTAAACCTGAATGAATGACAGTGAAACAAGGAGCTTAGCCGTTGAGAGTGTCATTTCAGCGTGCAAGCAACAAGTAAGTGAAGTTATCGTTCTGGGCGGCCGGAAACAATCCGACTGGTGCGATGCCTACAGGTTGAACGGTGTAGCGCAGGTCACCCATGCAACGTTTGGCAAACTTGCGCAGTTCCAGAAAACCGCTGAAGGTCTTCGCATCGTCCACGTCACGAAGGGGCTGCCCGCAGCCAGTCTGAGCGAAGCTGAGTACAGCGTCAGCCTGATCACCGAGATCGCGGACATCGTGGTCTTCACACCGGTTTCTGCGACAGAACAGGACGTACAGGATCTGTTGATCGCCTGGCCAAGCTTTTGGGCGATGCTGTTCCTTGCCGAAGGGTTTATGTTGTGCGACGTCGTGCGCCCGGCGGTCTGGAACAGTTTTTACAGCGATTGGGAATCCCTGCAGAGCACGGTTGTTTTCACAAATACCGAGTTGGGCGACGCCTGGGCGGAAGCCGGCGGCAATGGTGCCGGTCCGGTCATCGACTATGTGCACCCCTCGACGCTTGATGTGAATTTGAAACGTCTGCTGGCGATGCAAACCGCCGCAATGCTGATGCCCAACAATTCCGGTAGCTCCGCCGACGCTCAAAATCTTGCACCCAACATCCATATTGCGTTGCCCAAGCGCTATTTGAAAAAGGACTATGAAAACAAGCTGTTTCAAGAGCAACGCAAGTGGTGGAAGGTTGCCCTGAGCGCACCCTGGCAGACGTCTTACTGGAGAGATCTTTGGCGGTTGCAGCGACGAACTAAACGCCGAATGAAATCCAGCTAGTCAAGAACAGCCTGCCCAGCGGGTGAAGCCCATAGCCGAATTTTCCCTGCGTATCGCGCCGGATCATTGGCACATTTCAGGGCCAGTATGGTTCTGAGCGCACCATTTCAAGCTACCTACGAGTTTGACTCTCTGCGCCGTTACGCGTGAGCAGATACGCGGGTCACGGTGCGGGCTGTAAGTGTCAAAACCAACGACTACCCAAAGTCTCATTTGATACTGTGAAGCGTTTCCGCGCAGGCAAATCTGCGCACGCACAGAAAATGGAGATTTTACGTAAAAACCATATTAAAACATTAGTTTAAGACCAAGTTTCGCCACAAGCAGCACACAGCCGAGGCATCGCAACTCTCTAGTCCTGATCCAGAAAGTCCTGGAGCTGGAGAAACGACCATGCTGAGCCTGTTCAACTGTTTTACCATGGCGTCTCTGCGTGTCGGAAAATCCTCCACCCGTGGTGCCGTCCGGTTTTTGACGGCGCTGTTGGCGGTTACCGCGCTGACAACTACCGTGAGTGCTCCGTCACGTGTCGAGGCACAGCAACTGTTTGTCGTGGGCAGCGACCGCGGTGGGTACTTGCATGACCGTCTGGCTGAGCTGGAAAACCTTGAGCGCAACGGTATTCAGGTCGAAATACGCGGGCGCGTCTGCTATTCAACATGCACGATGTTTCTGGGGCTGCCCGGTACCTGTGTTGATCCCGATACGACATTTGGTTTTCATGGCCCGTCCCGTAGCGGCCGTAGGTTAGCGCCCGAGGATTTCGACTATTTCAGTAAGGTCATGGCCGACTACTATCCGGAACCATTGAAATCATGGTTCATGACAACTGCGCGCAATCGCATAAACGGTGTCCACAAGGTTAAAGGCAGTGAACTCATACGAATGGGCGTGCCAGCATGCCGGACCGCCTGAGGCTGGGCTTGCCCAGAGTTCACCGCAAGGGTATCACGTCCGGATCAAAAAAACCGACACCAGATTGCCCCGCCGGAACCTGTTGCGGCCCACCAGTCAGGAGACCATCGCATCGTGTTGACATCGCTTTTCAAACGGTTCGGGCGGCGAGAACCCTTCCTGCTTCCGAACCCGGACGCTCCGCTTTGCGTGATCGGTGATGTGCACGGCTGTATCGTTCAGCTGGAAAAACTGTTGTCCGGTGTTCCGCAGGGCCATCGTATCATTTTGGTTGGCGACTATATCGACCGCGGCGAGCACAGCGCCGAGGTATTGCGCCTGATTAGCGCCCGCCCGGACCTGACCTGTCTGATGGGCAACCACGAAGAGATGTTGTTGCAGTTCCTGCGGGATCCCAAAGGGCAAGGCCCGCGCTGGCTGCGCAATGGCGGTTTGCAGACCCTGGCCTCCTTCGGTGTGCGCGGGGCCCGATCCGAGATGAACGGTGACGAATTGACGGACTGTCGCGACAGGCTTCTGGAGGCGATGGGCGGTGCGCTGTGCCAGTGGGTTTCCGAATTGCAGACCTGGGATATGTCGGGCAATGTGCTGGTTGTTCACGCTGGTGCCGATCCTGATGCCCCACCCGAGGCGCAATCGGACAAGGCCCTTGTCTGGGGTCACCCGTCGTTTCAGTCAAAGGTCAGGCGCGATGGTGTCTGGGTTGTGCATGGGCACACAATCGTTGGAACCGCCGGAACGCGGCAGGGGCGTATTTCCATCGATACCGGCGCATTTGCGACAGGCGTACTGAGCGCGGTCTGCCTGGACGGAACTGAGCCCAGGTTCCTGACGGCGCGTCCCTGAAGCTCTGACCGCAATAAGGCAGCATTGGACCTTTTTCAGACCGCTACTGTGCAAAACATTGTCATGGCAAGTCACATTGAATAGAACCGATCTTAATTAGATCGGATTTAGAGCATACGATGTTGATTACGCCCATCCTCCTTTGCGGAGGTTCTGGAACCCGTTTGTGGCCCTTGTCGCGTAAGAGCTATCCTAAACAATTTGTGTCTC
>NZ_JBQFTN010000034.1:0-6494 GCF_056538665.1 Ruegeria sp. BF6 | reverse complement strand
TCTCATCTCCACTCCTTGGCGGTTACGATGAGCCAGAAACCCTCTCTTATCAAATCGACCTAAACTGTCCCATTGGCGCTGACGTCAGACATGAATAACCAGACCCTGCATCTGGCCAATCAGGGCGTGACGATTAACCAGATACATCACCACTATGAGCCGTCACAGGGTTTGCAGCAGACATGGCATACACGTGGCTATCACGGCTCACCTCAGCACAATTCGCGCGGCGTTGTTCAGCGGTTCCTTGGATTCTGGGATTGCAATCCCGCGACCCTGATACCGTTAGAACCAGAAGCTTCAGCTCCGCTCTACGTCGAGATGATGGGCGGCAAAGATCCAATTATGGCCAAGGGTTTGGAACTACACAATGCAGGGCAATATTTCGAAGCGTCCGAGATTCTGAACAAACTGTTCCTGTCGGATCCATCAGATCAGGAAGTAAAAGATTTGTTAGCAGACGTTTACGAACAGCTTGGCTACCAGCAAGAGAACCCGGGCCTGCGGAACAGCTTCCTGTCCGGTGCCTATGAACTTCGTTCTGGCATCCCCACCGGTGAAACGGCCGACACGTCCAGCCCAGAGGTGATACGCGCGATGTCGACTGAGCTGTTCCTTGATTTCCTTGCGATCAAGATGGACAGCCGCAAGGCCGAAGGCATCGAGTTTACGATGAACCTAAGCACACCCGACAATGGTGAGATGTTTGCGATCGAGCTGGCCAAGGCAACACTCACAAATGTCGAAGGTTTCGCCTTCGATGAGCCAGATCTGACTCTAACCTTGAACCGATCCGATTTGGAACTTGTGATGACCGGAGAGGCTGATTTCGAGGACTTGCTGGCCGACGGTCGCGCAACGGCTGATGGTGACGTCAGCGTTCTGATCAAACTCGCTGGAGCCATGGTTGAGTTCGATCCTCTGTTCGAAGTTTTGCCTGGGACAAGTACCGGTCCAACCGAGGTAGCAGAGGCCGAGCCGTTGCAGGCGGTGACTGGTCAGGTCGTTATCGAATGATGTTTTGCGCGGGTCCCTTCGGACCCGCGTTACCCACTTTTACACTCCAATACGATTTTAACGATGTAATCCAAATCACCCGAGGAGACTCCAATGGCTGATCTTGTTGTTCTTTCATTTGATGGTGTCGACAGTGCAGATGCTGTTTTGACAAAACTACGACAGCTCAAAAAACAGGAATTGATCGACCTGCTGGACGCCTGCGTCGTTGTGCGACCCGAAGAGGGAGACATACACATTAAGCAGTCAGTGAACATGACCCGAATTGGCGCCAGTACGGGCCTGAGCACCGGTGCAATAGTTGGTATGTTGGCCGGTATTCTTGTTCTCAACCCACTCGCCGGCATGGCAGTGGGAGGTTTGGCCGGGGCGGCAATGGGAGCGCTTGGAGGGTCCCTTTCCGATTACGGCATCAATGATGATTTCATCAAAGAACTGGGCGAGACCATCCAACCAAATTCATCGGCTCTGTTTCTGCTTGTCGCCAAGGCCACACCGGACAAAGTGATCGCCGAGATCGAACAATACGACCCGAAGATACTTCAGACGTCCCTATCGCAGGAACAAGAAGACAAACTCCGCGAAGCGCTCGCCGCTGCGCATAGCCAGTGATTTTTGATAGAGATCGGTCGCCAAGCCAAAGTGTGGACGACCTTCTTCAAATCATAGGGTTTAGGTTGGGAGCACTGCAATATGGTAGGCGAATCCGCTAATTGGCATGGGGAAAACACCGGGCGCGTCGCAGATGCGCTCGTCAAGCTTGGCCAGATCGGTTTCTGGGTTCAGCTGGTTTTTTTGATCATTGTCGTTGTACTGGGCGGCGTTGTCCTTGGCGTTGTCGGAGGTGGCGCAGGCGTGGGCAACGTGTTGTCCTTCTTGGGTTTGATCCTGCCCGCTTTCACCACATTTTGGTGTTGGCATTATTTGTCTTTGGGACGAAAGCTGAAAGAGACTGGAGATGACCCCTCAGCCGCCCGGCTTCAAAGTCGCGTGTGGATCGGCGTTTGGGTCGGAACGATCGGCGCTGTTCTGACAATTGTTTCATTGTTTGGAGCAGCTTTTGCGCTTCTGGTCACAATGCTGGCCAACCCTCAAGTTGGCTTGCAGATATCCGCAGCTGAAACCGGTGCCAGCCCCTACACGATTTCGGCGGTTGATGCAGTAAGCATCATGACCCTACTCTTAACGCTGACCGCTGAGTTGCTTGTTGTGGCGATTTCTTTGCGTATCGTTTTCCTGATCTCTCGTTCTCTGGGCGGAAAAGACGCCTGAATAGGCAATGCACTTGCTTTCGCGAAACCTTACCGAATTCCAGAGTAGGGCAGATAGTCGTGCTATGAGCCACCCAAAAACCGCTTGAACACGACCGAGGCCGGTAAAGCCATACAAACCCCGATCAGCGCAAAAAGCAGGATTGTTGGAATTGCCGGGTAAGATATTTCGGACTGTTCAGCAATATAGAGAGACAATCCTATGTTCCTCGCAATTGTTGCGATGGCAAGGCCCGCTCTTTTCGATCTGACCGGCCCCCCAAGCGTGTAGCCACTCGCTAACGCGACGGCACAAAGTATGACGACCGAAAACGCGGTGGCCCACCCAATTGCAAGTGATTGCCGTAGGTCCGTCAAAAGCGCCAGCGCGGTCAAAAGAGCGGCAAGGAACAAGAGATAAAGTCCCTTGGACACAATCGCCACCACCTTGTTGTGGCGATTTCGCAATCGCGGTACCGCGCGCGCCGATGCCCATCCAAGCACTGCCGGTAGAAAAGTCACCAGCCCGACCTGAGCGGCCACAGTACCCAACGAAACAGGAGTAGCCGCGACCTGGGGCAGATGACTAAATAAGAACAGCGCAAACGGCGTAAAAACCACTGCCAACAGAGCAAGAAGCAACTGCAATGACCCAACATAGTTGAAATCGGCGGCTGCGGCTTCGGACCGGCGCGTTGTGAGAGGCGCACCGGGTGCAGCGGCCAAGATGGCCAAACCCAGAGCAACCTCAGGACGCACGGGAAGCAAAATAATTAGAACGAGTGTTGCCAAAGGCATCACGACGAGAACTGAAATCAGGGAACGAAACAAAAGCGAAGTATCGGACAACAGCGCACGAATGCTTCCAACCTCTTGCCGGGTTCCCAGCCCATACATCTGAGCAAAAACGACAACACCTGTAAAAATCAACACGACTTCGGGCATCTATTTACGTCCTTCTGATCCCGAAATGCTGGATGACTGACTGCGTTTCGCATCGATCCAAATACGGGACTGTTCCATGGCATCATTCAGCGCCGCCCCGATTTCAGGTTGCTCCTCAAAGATGCTCTCTTGCGATAATCGCTTCAGCAGTCCGGTTCGTTTCAATTGCCCTTGCAACTTGTTGTTCACACCGGTCAAAACCAGCTTGCTGTCGTGATGTTCAAGCTCTTTAGAGTATCGGCTTAGCAATCGAATGATCGTGCTTCCCAAGTCGTCAACGTCACGAAGCACCAATAATACCACTGAATGGCGTCCCGTATCTGCTTCGGGCAACTGAGCTTCAAGAGCCTGCGCCGACGCAAAGAACAGTTCTCCGCGAATGCGAAGAACCGTAATTTCGCCTTCCTCAAGAGCGGTCGCACCAGGCCGCTCTATTGGGAAGCCCCCTTCGACCAAGGAGATCTGCCGAACTTCGATCTGGTTAGCGGAGCGCAGAATTTGAAGAACGAAAGAGATTGCGATGCCCAACAGGATTGCAAACTGCAGCGGCAATAACAGCGTTGCCACCAGCGTCGCAGTAAAACCAGCACGGGCCATCGTTCCGGTCCGCCAAATGACGGCAATAGACTTGGGTTGGACATTCTGCACGCCCACTACGAACAAAAGCCCACCCAGACCGGCCATGGGAACAAGCTTGACCATGTCCACGAACAAAAAGACGATCAATACCACTGTTACGCCTGCAAAGATGTTTGACCAGCGCGAACACGCTCCGGCCTGAACACTGACAGCCGTTCCCGACATTGACCCACCTGAAGGGATCGAACCAAACACGCTTGCTGTGAGATTGGCCGCGCCTTGGCCGACGAAATCACGCGAAGTATCTGGAAACCGCCCATCGGGGTTCGGATAGCTTTGACCAACACCGGCGCCCTGTACCAACCCGATCACTGCGATGGCAATGGCGGGCAGGATCAGTTCTGGAAAGTAGCTTAAGTCCGGCAGCATTGGCGTGGGCAAGCTTCGGGGAATGATCGCGACATCTTTCACCAGCACGATCGAGCCGCCTTGAAATAGCGTGGCCAACCCGGTTGTCGCACCCAGAGCAAGGATCAGCGAGAACTTACTTAATCGCGTTTGCTGGATCAGAAAAATAAGGACAATTGTGGCCACGCCGATAGTAACCGAAGCGGTATCGAAACTACGCCAGTTCAAAGCGGTATCGGAAAGGCGCAACAAATGATTTGGCTGTGCGCTCTCGAACCGAGTGATATCAGGAATAGAGCCAAGAATGATCAGAGCTGCAATACCGGTAATGAATCCTGTCATCACCGAGTTGGATACATATCGGACCAGCCGCCCCATACGCAGCAGTCCAAAAATCAACTGCACCATCCCAATCATCATAACCAGGCCAATCAATGCGCCGATCTTTCTATCGTCCTCAACCCCATACAATGCCTCACCGACGGCAACCGATAGTGCGCCAGTCGTTGATACATTCATAAAAACGGAACTGGTGAAGATTGCGCCGACGGGCATGGCGACCATTAGCGCGTAAAGACCAGCGACAGGGTTGACGGTCGCAAGAACAGCATTGGCCATTCCTTGCGGAACGTTGACGATTGCGAACGTGGCACCTGCGACAAGATCCGAAACCACGTTCCTGCGATCAATCTTCAACCCGTCAAGCATGCAGCCGCGATCCAGTATATTTTGGGTATTCGGCGCGGGAGCACCACATCACTCAGGCACCACGCCCTTCAGTTCTTCCGCGTCATAGGGGTCGTGTTCAATGGCTTGTTCATCACTGGCGCGTGTGCCCGGAAAGACTTCGTATTTTGGGT
The DNA here is from genome assembly GCF_056538665.1 of Ruegeria sp. BF6. NCBI lineage: Bacteria > Pseudomonadati > Pseudomonadota > Alphaproteobacteria > Rhodobacterales > Roseobacteraceae > Ruegeria > Ruegeria sp. BF6. The sequence continues at coordinate 1,435 of NZ_JBQFTN010000034.1, read as the reverse complement.
CGAAATCCACCAGCAGACTGGCCAGTGTTTTCAGAATGGAGGGGTCACTCGTGATCTGCGCGGATCCTTCGGCAATGTGTTGCTCAAAACTCTTCTCTCCGGCCAGAGTTTCTTCCAGCTTTGCGCGGTCAATCGCCAGCGTCAGGTCAGCAGTTTCAGCCTGATACCCCTTTGTGTTCGTTAACGTCGCGTTTTCCAGTTCGACAATAAATTCCTCTCCATTATCCGGAGTTCTCAGATTGATCGTAAACCTCAGCCCCTTAGCTTTTTCGCTATCGAGCCGGATTCCGAGGAAGTTCAGGAACAGCTCAGTCGACATGGCGCGCATAACGTCAGGATTGGTTGTTTTGACGGCCTGCCCGGAAGGGATACCGGATCGCAATTCAAAAGCCCCCGCCAAGAATGAGTTGCGAAGCCCAGGGTTTTCCTGCTGATAACCGATTTGCTCGAAGGCATCCGCGAGAAGATCACGAGCGACTTCGTTTTCGGGTTCGGCAAGCGCAACCTTGTTCAGAATTTCAGCAACCATCAAATAGTCACCAGCGTCGTACATTTCACGGCAATTGGCGACAATTGCCTCGGCCCCGCCCATCAGTCGGACGTAAACCGGCGCTGAGTTTTCCGGTGAAGGCGGAATCAGTGTTGCAGGATTACAGTCCCAAAATCCGAGGTATCGCTGGATTACACCACGGCTGTTATGCTCAGGTGAGCCATGGTAACCGCGAGCGTGCCAGTGTTTCTGAAGACCCTCGGGGACTTTGTAGACGTTATGGATTTGGTTGATTGTGACGCCGTTGTTTGCGTGATGAAGAACCTGATTGTTCATATTCGCGTAGATATCGCGCTGCGCCCGCAGCACCTCTTGAATCCTCGCATTTCCCCATCGCGGCCAGTGGTGCGCGGCGAACATAACTTCGGCCTCTTGACCAAATCGGTACAAGGCCTGCGCTATGTACTTTGACCAAACCAACGCATCGCGTACCGGAGCGCCGCGAAGGGTATAGATATTGTGCAAGCAGTGGGTGACATTTTCGGCCATCCACAAAGCCTTCATGCCGGGAATGTAGGTGTTCATTTCCGACGGCGCCTCAGTATCCGGCGTGTTTTGGAAAACCATCGGAATGCCATCCACCTCGAATTCCTCATAGTCTTTTGAGACGATCCGCGTAGGGGCAATCAGAGTCACAGCGCCACGTGATGCAGCCTGCCCCAGACCCTGTGTGACATAGCCATGTGGATCAACGGGTAGTAGAATACCGTACTGGTAATAAGCCCTGCGATTCATAGCGTTACCAGCATAAACGTTTTCGGACACCGTATTGTCCATGAAGCCAACGGGAGCGATGATTGTCTGACGTCAGCGCCAATGGGACAGTTTAGGTCGATTTGATAAGAGAGGGTTTCTGGCTCATCGTAACCGCCAAGGAGTGGAGAT
>NZ_JBQFTN010000033.1:0-7668 GCF_056538665.1 Ruegeria sp. BF6 | reverse complement strand
AGAATCGATGCCGATCTTGGCACCGATTTCCTGAATCGGCTTCTTGTTCGCTTCGCGGGCGATTTCGATGTCGGATTTATAGCTCATTGGGTTCTGGGCTCCGTGCAAAGTAGGTCGAACGAATTCAAACCCGCCCGCATATGCGACCGGGAGAGGAATCGGAAACTTTCTTTAAGGTAAATAATTATTCCTTTCGGTCAACCTCGGAGTTGCAGAGGCTTTGACCAAATGGGTATTTATCGCGCGATGGCACCATCGAATCACGCGTAACGTTTGCGCCCTGCGCTAAGCCCCAACAACCAATCTTCTACGATGCGGCGTTCCGGAAAGGTTTTGTGCGTTGGGCTTTTCAGAAGATAATACCCCGACTGTGTTCGCACCGAGACGTCATGGATTGGTCTGACCAACGCACCGCTTTCGAGCAGCGGGTCAACAAGATGGGCCCAACCCAATGCGACCCCCAAACCATCAACTGCCGCTTGTATGGAGAGAGGATAAGTGTTGAAGGCCACAGCGCGTTCCATAGATGCGGTAGAAATTCCATTGCCGCTAAGCCAAGTATGCCATGTCATCCATTCCGCATGACTGCTGGTCACTTCAATCAGATCCAACTCTGGCAGAGCAGATAGAACAGTCGCGTTCGGATTACTTTTGAGGTATTCTGGGCTACAGACCGGGAAAACCGTTTCCCCGAACAAAAGCTGAGCATCATATCCGGGCCAATCGCCATCCCCGCGCAAAATCGTCAGATCCATAGAGTCAGACAGGCATTCTGCATCGCTGTCTGAGGACACCAGCGAAATACGGATGCGGCCATTGGATTTATTGAATTTGCGCAACTGCGGCATCAACCAGAGCGACGCTACGGAATTGGTAGCTGAGATCGATACAGTGTTAGCCTGATGTTTGGCCAGCATATCACGGCTGACATCCCGCATCAGCTCCAGCGATTTTTCCACGGTTGCCAACAAAATGGCACCCTGCTGGGTCAGGGAAACAGATCGATGCCCGCGGACAAACAGGGGTACATCGTAATGCTGTTCCAGCAACCGCACTTTGCGGCTGATGGCAGTCTCGGAAATATTCAGCACCTTACTGGCATGTGCAAAGCTCTGAGCCTTTGCAGCGGCCTCAAATGCCAGAAGGTAATCGAGCGGCGGTAGAATCTTACCGGTAACAGGTGCTTTCTTCGACATCCGTGGGCAGGGTCCCGATCTTTACGTGTTCGCAATCAAAAAGTATTTGCCCGCATCAGTTCGATCCCGATCGGGCAACTGGCTGTTAAAATAGCGAAAAACTGGATTAGCCTCAAGAAATTGTGGGCAAAGCCTCGCAAATTTCTGTTCTGCGCCTGGAGTGATTTTAGGCAGAATGCACAAATTCGGGGCCGGAAGAGTCCGCAATTCAAAAATGAACTTCACTCAGGGAGCAAACATGAAACTCACAAATCTAATTTCTGCTGCAACCTTGGCAGCAGTTGCGGGCACCGGAGCGATTGCCGAAGACAGCAGCGATCCGATCGTTATCCCAATTCACAACTGGTCCAGTCAGATCGTGATGTCATACGTTACCGGCCAGCTACTTGAAGAGATTGGCGACAACGTCGAATACGTCACGACAGATAGTCAGGCGGTGTACGAGTCGGTGCGCTTGGGCGACGTCACGCTTGAGATGGAAGTCTGGGAAGGCGCGTTTGGTGCATCGTTCCGCGCCGCGCTGGAAAAGGGCGGTCTGCATGATGCGGGCGACCATGATGCGGTCACGCGGGAGGATTGGTGGTATCCGATGTGGACCAAGGAATCCTGCCCAGGCCTGCCCGACTGGAAAGCTCTGAACGACTGTGCGCACCTGTTTGCAACAGCGGAAACCGGCGACAAGGGCCGGTATCTGGATGGTCCGGTTGACTGGTTGAAGCACGGTAAGGAACGTGCCGAAGCGCTGGATCTGAACTTCACCGTTATCAACGCGGGTTCGGCGGCGGCCTTGTGGGCGGAAATTGGCGCGGCAGAAGCGGATAAGAAACCGGTTCTGGTCTTCAACTGGACACCCAACTTTGCCGAGGCCGTCTGGCCCGGTGAGTTTGTTGAATTCCCTGCATGGGAAGATGGCTGCGACAAGGATCCTTCGAAAGGTCCGAACCCCGATGCGCTATATGATTGCGGCAACCCTGCCACCGGCTATCTGAAGAAGGCGGCATGGGATGGTATGAAGGACAAGTGGCCAACCGCGTATTGTGTGCTGACCAATATCTCATTCACCAATCCGCAGATCGCGGAAATGGCAAAGCTGGTCGATACTGACGAATTGGAACCGGAAGATGCGGCAACTGAGTGGCTGGATGCCAACCGTGCTGTTGTTGATCCCTGGATCAGCGCCTGCGGCTGATTACTCGGCCACACATAACGAAACTTGCGTGGCCTTACTGATATCAGTGCAGTAAGGCCACGCTTAACAAGAAAGAATGGCAGCCATGTCCACCACAGCGCCTGTAATCTCAGCGAAAAACGTCTGGAAACTGTTTGGGCCCTCGCCCGACAGCTATCTGAAGTCCATGCCGGCAGGCCGCAGCTTCGACGAGATTCGCGCTGACGGCTACATCGCCGGGGTCAAGGATGTCTCGATTGAGGTTGGCCGGGGTGAAATGCTGGTTATCATGGGGCTGTCGGGATCAGGAAAATCCACTCTGGTGCGCTGTTTCTCGCGCCTGCATGACATTACCGGAGGCACCATTGAGGTCGACGGTCAGGATATCATGAGCCTGAGCGAGCGTGACCTGATCGAGTTGCGGCGCAACAAGATGGGCATGGTGTTTCAGTCCTTTGGCCTGCTGCCGCATCGTACCGTTTTGGACAATGTGGCGTTCCCTTTGGAAATGCGTGGCCAGGATCGCCATGACCGGCGCGAACGCGCTTTGGAAGTTGTCAAACTGGTCGGCCTTGAGGGCCGTGAAGAGTATTTTCCGCGCGAACTTAGCGGCGGCCAGCAGCAACGTGTCGGCATTGCCCGTTCTTTGGCGATTGAGCCGGATATCTGGTTTCTGGACGAGCCATTTTCGGCCCTTGACCCGTTGATCCGTCGTGAAATGCAAGATGAATTCCTGCGACTGCAAGAGATGCTGGGCAAAACCATCGTCTTTATTACTCACGATTTTGACGAGGCGCTGCGTCTGGCGGATCGGATCGCGATCATGCGCAATGGCGCGGTAGAACAATGCGATACGCCGGATCAGATCGTCATGAAACCCGCCACGGAATACGTGGCGAAATTCACCGAGGACATCGACAAAGCCCGCGTGGTGCACGCGAAAGGACTGGCAAAACCGGTCAACGGACACGCATTGGAAGGCGCGCCAATCAATGGCGGTTCAACCATCCACGAACTGGCACGGGTTTTGGTCAATGACAACCGCATCTTGTTGCCGGTCGCGGATGACAAAGGCGTTGTCACCGGCGTTCTGGAACGTGACGCAGCGTTGAATGTTCTGCTCGGAGCCGAGTGATGGCGACACTGTCCACAGAACTGCCGGATACCTCGGACAAACCGTGGGGGCGTACTCGCGTGCTTACTGCACTGCTGGTTGCGTCCATTGCGCTGATCCTTGCCAAGGCTGTTGGTATTCTGCCTGAATGGCTGAACCGGATTCCAGAGGCTGCAATCCCGCCAACTGCACTGGTTTTGGACGCTATTTTTAACTTCATTCAAAACGATCTTGGCCTAATCTACGTCACCCGCTTTATCGCTGAAGGCCCGCTTGAGTTCTTGTTGGACACATCAGCTAACCTTTTGGAAGGCAAGCGTCGCTGGCCCTATTTAGGGCCAATCCCATGGTCGGCAATCGCCGCTGTTGCAGCCGTGATCGGCTATGCTGTCGGAGGTTGGAGACTGGCCGCATTGGGGGCCGGAACCTTCATCTGGACCGCCGCGATCGGACAGTGGAAGATGGCCATGCAAACAATGTCCGTCATTGTGGTTGCGGCACCACTGGCCTTTCTGCTGGGATTGACTTTGGGTATCGCTGCGTGGAGATATGGCTGGTTCGAAAGAATGCTGAAACCGGTTTTGTCCGTTCTGCAAACTCTACCGTTTTTTACATACCTTTTGCCCGCCGTGATCTTCTTCAAAGTCGGGCCAACAGCCGGTGCAGTTGCGACGATTACCTTTGCCATCCCACCGATGATCCTGATGACCACTCTGGGCCTGAAGAAGGTCAGCCCCGAAGTGATCGAAGCAGGCAAGATGTCTGGATGTACCCGCTGGCAGATGCTGCGCCATGTCTATGTTCCGGCCGCACGCACCGAGATTTTGGTTGGCGTTAATCAGGTAATCATGTTGTGCTTGGCTATGGTGGTGTTGACCGCCTTCATCGGCATGCCCGGCCTTGGTGCCAAGCTGTTGGCGATGATGGGCAGCTTCAAACTAGGTCGTTCTTTTGAGATTGGTGTGACCATCGTTCTTCTGGCCGTCATGCTCGATCGGATGTCCAAGGCCTGGGTCGTGAAACAGCCTGTTCACTTCGAACGTGATACGCCGTGGTGGAAGCGGCATCAGACCTCACTGATTGCGTTGGGTCTGTTTGTTGGGTTCACTCTGCTGTCGCAGATCTTCCCGATCCTGGCCGAGGTCGGCCGCAAGCAGCATCTGAGCCAGGGCAAGGAAATCGACGTGGTGATCAAGTCATTCCTGGCAATCGATGTCATCAAAGGGACAACTGAATGGTTGCGCTGGTTCCTGAATGTCAAGGTTCTGATCCCGTTCCGGAACACGTTGCTTGCCATTCCGACGCCTGCTTTCATCCTGCTGGTTGTTTCCTTTGCCTATTGGGTCGGTGGTCGTAGGCCCGGTATCTATGCCGCAGTCTTCTTTACGATCGTGGCTTTTTCGGGCTGGTGGGATCGGTCGGTCATCACGCTCTATACTGTGATTTCAGCAGTCGCGCTGGCGACACTGATCGGTATCCCCTTGGGTGTTGTTGCTGCCCGGTCCACTCGCTGGTCCAAGAGCATCCTGCTGGCCTGCGACACCGCGCAAACTTTTCCAAGCTTCATATACCTGATCCCCGCGATCATGTTGTTCGGCGTCAACGATGTGGCTGTTGTCTTCTCGATCCTGATCTTTGCCGCTGTGCCGCTGATCCGGTACACTATTATTGGCCTCAGCAGCGTACCGCCGGAAATGACCGAGGCCGCCGACATGTCCGGCTCGACCCGTCGACAAAAGCTGATGTCGGTGCAGTTCCCTCTGGCGCTGCCGACAATGGCGGTCGGGTTCAATCAGGCAATCATGTTTTCCTTCTTCATGGTCATCATCGCGGCGTTCATCGGTACGCAGGACCTGGGACAGGAATTGCAGCGCACACTGGCAGGCACAGAGTTGGGCAAGAATTTTGTCCTTGGTCTGAACGTGTCGCTGATGGCACTGACCTTTGACATGGCCATCAGCAGCTGGGCGGAACAGCGTAAAAAACGACTGGGGCTCGACTGAGATGGCAAAGCTACAGAACAGACGCACCGTAGCACGATTCGACGATACAGGGTTTGTCCCAATGCGGATGGAAGGCCTGCTAGACGAGCAGATCTGGTGGAAGAACGTCAGCTTTGATGAAGAAACCGGGCAAGGCAGCTATCTGATGAAGATGGCGCCCGGCACACGCTCCAACCCTCATATCCATCACGGGCCAGAAGAGTTCTTCGTCCTCGATGGTGATCTGACCGATCACGATGGGTTTTGCTATCGCAGCGGTGACTTTGTCAGCCTTGCTGCGGGGTCAAGCCACTATTCGCACACCGAGGCGGGATGCCTCTTGGTGGTCACCCACCGCGGTGCAACCCAAGCCATTCAGGAAGAAGCACTATGAATGTTAAGCCGGTTTTCGAAGTGCCATTCGAACGCAGCGGGGTTCTGGCCCCCGGCCTTCCAATCCTGCCGCATGGGACAGAGCGCCACCCGGTCCCCGGAATGGGGTCACGCGCTGTTCCGGTATCCAAGGGAGATACCATAACGCTGCTGGATCGCGATGGGATGCAACCAGCGGAAATGGTCTTCTTTGCCCCTGACCGGAGTTCCGATGCGGCCATGCTGGGCGCGCAGGGGCATGGGCGGCCCGAAGGGTTGATTGCTACGCTGGCAAATGGCTCCGCTTCGGGGAAAAAGGTACTGCAAGCTTTGGAAGTCGCGGGTTTCGACATCGGAAAAAGCGACGCAATTCGCGCATTCACCGATGGGTCTCGTCCCGGAGATATGGTTCATTTCGTGGCGGAAAGTGATGGTCTTCTGATTGTCGCGGCACCTGGCATGGCAATGCGTCCAGAGGACAACAACCCGCCCACGGATATCATCCTGTATCTCCAGCGCTCTGCACCCGGATTGGAAAAGCCCCTTGTCGGCCCGCCGGATCCGTTGGCTGATCCTCTGAAGGACATCAACATTCAGCCCGGCAATGCCAAGTCTTATGAGGTCAAGGCAGGCGAATTCATTCAGATCGTGGATGTTCGTGGACGAGAGTGCTCGGATTTTCAAGCCTTCAGCCGCCGCGCACTGGATCAGGGGATCGAGCGCGAAATCGACCCGACAACGACCCGCAGCCTGATGGGTAGCTTGTATCCACAACCGGGCATATTCTCGAAGTACTGGTCGGTCGACCAGGAACCTCTGATCGAGATCGTTCAGGATACGTGCGGGCGCCATGACACTTTCGGTCTCGCGTGCACGGCGCGATACTACGAAGATCTTGGATATCCGGGCCACGTGAACTGCTCGGAAAACATCAACAAGGATCTGGATCAGTATGGCATTAAACCGCGTGGTGGATGGCCTGCGATCAACTTCTTTTTCAACACAATACTGGACGACACCAATGCCATAGGCATGGACGATCCTTGGTCTCGCCCCGGTGATTTCGTCCTGCTGCGGGCACTGACTGATTTGGTCTGCGTCAGCACTGGATGTCCCTGTGACATCGATCCGGCAAACGGTTGGAACCCAACCGATGTTCAAGTGCGAACCTACAAGGCGACCGAGGATTTTACACGATCCTACGGCTATAGAAAATCTGCGGAGGCGGATGTGGAAGAAACTAAGGAAACAGCATTTCACGAGTGCTTTGGACGGCACACCCGTGATTTCGTCGAATACAACGGCTATTGGCTGCCCAACACGATGACCAATCATGGTGCCATTGCTGAATACTGGGCCTGCCGGGATAAGGTCGCCGTCATGGACCTGAGCCCTCTGCGGAAATACGAGATTGTCGGACCTGACGCAGAAGAGCTGATGCAGCTTTGCGTGACCCGCAACATGAAAAAACTGAGCGTTGGTCAGGTCGTCTATACGGCCATGTGCTACGAACATGGAGGTATGATAGACGATGGCACGGTCTACCGGCTGGGTGAGACCAATTTCCGCTGGATTGGAGGCAACGACACCAGCGGATTATGGCTGCAGGAACAGGCACTAAAGCGAAATATGAATGTCTGGGTGCGAAACTCGACGGACCAGTTGCACAACATCGCGGTCCAGGGGCGACACAGCCGCGACATCCTTTCCAAGATCTTCTGGACACCGCCACAACAACCGACGATCGAAGAATTGCCTTGGTTCCGGCTTACCATAGCTCGGGTTGGTGATGTGCAGGGGAAATCCGTGGTGATTTCCCGGACCGGTTATTCCGGT
>NZ_JBQFTN010000032.1:0-7750 GCF_056538665.1 Ruegeria sp. BF6 | reverse complement strand
TAAATTTATCCTGACTCTATAGAGCAACTGCTAATGCATCAAAGAAGCAATCAAACGGCGCCCCGGATAAACCCGCGACGAAACGTATTTACGATTTAAAACAAATTTTGGGTTAAAAACCCAAGTACTTGCACAATTGTTGCGCAGTTGCAGCGGTTCGTCGCCGGAGGTATACCACACACCTCGTCGACATACAATCGAAGGTTGAGTGTCGGAGATTATTGAGACTGAAACTGAGGTTAGATGAGCGAACCTCAAAAACCGTACTCTGTGCAGGAAAAGGTAGCCGTTGACCTTCGCACCGGAACGATTCGGTCTCGAACGATGATGCGCGAGCGGTCCAATCGACAAAGCTCGGGTCCTGTTGACTAAGACTTTGAATGCGACATTTTGTGAGATGGTCTTGAAACAGGCAGCTCCGACCCAACGAAAGCCATTGTTGAGAGGCACTGACCGGAAATGCCTGGTGGTTTTGAAGGTGGAGTCGATCTTCGATTTTGAGTCTTGTTGGTCCAGCCACGATTGGGCGCAGTGTGGGTCGTCGCAAAGCTTGGCGCCGTTTCAGTAAGTATCCCCCAGCATAACGTCTCTGACGGGGCAGGTATAATGTGTGAGGCCGCGGTTCGATCCGAACAGGCCGGACTGTCGGCTAATAAGAATTCAACGAATTTCGCAAAACATCTCGGCTGACCGAAAAATCGCGGGCGGCTTTCTTCCCCTTTTAGGCGTCCTTGCTTGGATGACTAAAGCATTACCGCACACAGAGGCGGTTCCGGGGGGGTCGGCACATCGGTGAGAGCGATTGAAACTAGTATCCAGATGGAGAACTGAGAACATGCCCCAAAAGCCAAACTCTTACCGGGTTGTCAGGCCCTGCACCGCTGAATGGATGGAACGCGCAGTCCTGGTAACGCAATGGGGTGAATCAGCATGATCGATCTTGGCCTTTCCACGACAACACTGGCAGTTCGAACCAAACATGGCGGCATAGGTGACCTTGGCCCGTTGTTGTGGTGCGACCCGTCAGACCTTTCCGCGCTGTTTCAGGACGCAGCGGGCACCGTGCCAGTAACGTCTGCGGGCGATCCCGTCCGACGTCTGAACAACAAGGGCACCCTGGGAGGTTTCTTTCTGGCGCCGAATACGGCAGCTGCGCCAACCTATCAGACCGACGGCACCCATCGCTGGCTGGAAAGCGACGGTGTGGATGACCTGCTGGAGTTTCAGGGCACCGTGCCGTTCTCGGTGGATTTATTCGAAGCCGTTGCCTTTCGGACGATCAGCATCAACCGTGCCTTTGCTCATATCATCAGCAACAACGGCGGACGGCGGCAACCGTTGATTTCGACGCCACAATCGCAGCCCTGGCGGGTGACGGTTGCTTTTGGTGGTGCACCGACCAATGTGGATGCGCCTGCGTCGCTGATCGGCGTTGATGTCGTGGTTACGGCAACGCATGACGCCGCCCAGAGGTCTGCCAATGTAAACGGGCAGATCGTTACCGGGAGTGGTGTCACGCTGGCGGATGACGGAACGGATCCTTACTTGCTGTTCGGTCCCAATGCCTCGAATATCCGCAACTATGGCAGCATTCACATGAACCGGGTTCCCAGCCCCGCGGAACAAGCACTGGTTCGCAAGTTCTACGCAAAGAAATCGGGCGGCACTGCCTGAGAAACAACATCTGCCGCGCAGCCTGGGTCACGCCTGACGCTCGGGTTCAGGTTGCGCACCGCAGCGCCTTGACCGTCATTGGGGGAGAGTTGTTACTCGACACCTAAATACGCAAAATCGGTCGGCGGCTCATCGACTGCTAACACCGCTGGACTAATGCCCTCTCGCTTTCATCCGGTAACTGGCCTATAGGGTGCGGGGCGAAAAAGCCGGGCATGTTCAATTGCATTTTTTTTCGTGTTGTCGAATGGACTTTAATCAACGACGACGAAGTAAACCAAAAAAGGTCAAAAGTCTGAATAATGGTCGAAGTTATTGCGGATCGGCGGGCAAACGAGAGAAACACGTACTTGATAATTGGTGCGGTTATCCTGTTTGTGGTCTTTAACTTCGCGTTTCAGGCTGCGTTCTTCACCTATGAAAGACGACCGGATGAGATCAAGGCAGTCGAATTTTTTGTAAACCTCCTGTCTTTCGAAAAAAACACCCGATTGAACCACGTATGGACCAGTGAAATCTGGACCAGATTGGTTTTGTTCGTATTCAATGTTGGGATAACCATTGTCCTGATTTATTTTAAGCTCATTGACAAAAAGACTGCTTTACTAGCGGCGATATGGCCGCTTTCAATCTTTCTTTTCTCGAAGATCTACTGGGAATTCTTTTACTTTCCTCTCTGCTTGATACGTCCCAACCTTTCTACAAGAGCCGAAGGGGCGGTGATGGCGCTACTGGCTGCATTGCTCTACGTGACCGGTGAGGCCAACCTCGGAGTTCTTTTGACTTTTCGGGCTGCTTTATTTCTGCAGAACGCAGGATTCAAAAGATCGGTGCCAATCGGCATTGTAGGGTTTGCAGTTTTTCTGGATGCAGCAATGAAAACCGGGGCTGCGTTTTCGTTTCCATGGATAGGCGGGCTGATACAACGGTTCGACTGGACGAGAAACGTTGCCAATCCGGATTACTCTCCATTGGAGAGCTTATCGGTGTTTTTCGCCAGCTTTCATTTCTTTAGTTTGCATACCGGAGCCTACTGGATAGACGCGTTGTTTTCGGTGGTCGTAGCCGTATTTTTATATTTCTCGCGTGAATTCAGGCAAAACCTAAAAGATCACCTTTGGCTGGTGGCCTGCTTCTTTTCGGTGTATTTTTTCTACACCCACGTCACATATGCCTTTCAGAACGCGCGATACTTCTTCTTTTTCATCCCGGTTTTGGCAACGCTCATACCCACGAAGTTGTTTCCGGGGTTGGCGGTTTTAGGTTTTTTCCATGTGCTATTCAGAAGCATGGAGTTTGTGTAGAGTATTTTTTCAACGCTTTTGGCCTCTGGTTAGTCAACCGGCCAATTGTTTGCCGACGTTATCGGTTTCAGCTTGCGACAGATAAGCCCTGAACAGCCAAACTGTTTAGCAATTGATGCGCACCAATTTGGATTACGGGTGTTTGCTGCGCAATCTCTGCGGTTTTTTGGGTCTGTTTCAGGCGTACGGCATGGTCTGCAATGCGTTCAGGCTTTTCGCTGAAACGCAACAGATTATCTGATTCACCCACAAGAGCGAAATAGCCGTCAACCTTGGAATCCCATCGAAAACCGATGGCAGGCGTTCCTACGGCATGGGCCGTTATGCAGGCGTGCAGACGGTGTGAAACGACCATATCCATTGCCTGGATCGCCGCAACCAAGTCCCGCGGAGTTTGCGGCCTTGGCAGACGGGATATTCCCTGCCGGGAGGGAAGAGATTGCCAGACTGCGTCAAGCATCTCCTCGTCTTCGCCCGCGCCATTCGTGAACAGAGCGACGTTTTCATTGCGCTGCTGAAGCTCAGCCAGGATCGCCTGATACTGAGACAGGGACTGTCTGAAATTCAGCGCGTCCTGATCGGCGTGGGTTTTGATCGCGGCCGGATGGGCGATCCCGACACCGATGGCACCGACGGCGACTTCAGGGGCCTGAGGCAACTCCAGCTCACCGGCGGTCAGCGCCGGATCGGGAAAAACATGAATCTCAGGGAGGTCAATCCCAAGCGATTTGCAGTGGTGACGCAGATTGTCTGCAGACCCCTGATCGCGCACGGATACGAAACGCAGATTCGGAGAGGCAAGCAATACGGAGAAGAGATGCCTGCCGCGGGGTGACCAGGATTTTGCAACACCAACCGAATGGATCGCGATCGGCAGGCCGCGCTTTTCCGCTTCTTCAACGACACGGGCAATCTTGAGCGGGAAATTCAGGTTCGCATCCCCCAGCAGCTGCCCGCCACCGATCACCACGGCATCAGCATCTTGAAAACTCTCCGGGATCAGCGGCTCGAGGCTGGTGCGGATCTGCCGTTTGACCAACTGTTTTGCCAGTGCTTGCGACACGCTTTGCGGCAAGCAGGTCAGCAGAGACAGCAAAAAGGTGCGGGCACCCTTAGAAGGCGTTGCAAAGGTCCGGCGTCCGGCGAGATCCAGCCAGCGGATATCAACCCCACTGTCCTGATGGCGGAACTGCTCGGTCAAACAATCCGCGATCAGGCCGTCACCCAGATTCGGGCTGTGCATAACAGCGGCCAGAACAATTTTCATGCAACCTGCTCCGTTCCCATGAGTTCGGCCAGAATTGCCTGATCCGGCGCAAATCGTTCGGTCAACTCATTCAGTATCTCCGCATCAGGTTCAGCAGGCTTTTGCGCCGGGCTGGATGTGTACAGCGCGCGGGATACAAGCGGACTGCTTTTCACCTTTGACACCAGACTTGGCAACCCCAGGCGACGGAGTATCCAACCACCATTGCGCAATACCCCGACCAGCATTGCATTGCGGGCAGCTTGGGCTTCCAAAATGCGCTCTTCATAAGGGATCGTTTCCGCGAAGGGGATACCAAGGGCGTCGCTCATGGACCGGCCAAAACCCTTAGGATCCGTTCTGAGTTGCATAAAATCAAGGACATGCACCCGTTCAGCCCCAAGGTGATGCACCGCGTTTTTCACGTGTTTTCCAAACAGGGAATGCTCGATGATCTGCGGCTGCTGTACCACGGCGTCTTCGAAGCTGGCCGACGTCCGGCCAATTTTTTGCAGGTATTTCCAATGAGAGACACTGCGGGATACCGGCTCGCGCACAGTTACCAGAAATCGGCTGTCTTGCGGCAGATCGCGGGCAATGCGCTCCAGTGCTGGTTCGGAATAAAGATAGTCATGACAGATTTCACCGATCCGCGTGGCCTGAGGCTGTGCGGGAAACTGACGGCGATACCAGTCCGCGCCTTTGTCATAGAAACGGTCGAAATAGAAAATCTCTTTTGCGTTGGCCAACGCAACATCGGGATGCTGGTTCAGTATGTGCCAAATCCAGGTGGACCCGCACTTGTCGCCACCCAGATACAGAAAATTGACGGGTAGGGTGTTGTTGGTCACTGCCTGCGCTCCTTGGTCAACAAGGCCAGATTTACAAGGCCTGAGGAAATACCGATTTTTCTGAAAATGTAGATATATGCTGCGACGTTCAGAGCGATGAGGTTGCAACTGATGCACACTGCTGCGCCCATTGACCCCCATAGGGCGACGGCGACAGGCAAGGCCGCAAGAGAAAGACCGGTCGTAACAACCAGCATCACGAAGTGAACCCGCTCGTGCCCGGACATTTCCATGATCTGCGCCGTCGGACCCGCAAAAGCGCTGACCAGATAGCCGAGGCTGATCACGATGAGTTCTGGATGTGCCGTGGCATATCCCGGGCCGAACAGTTCCAGCACCTGATCGCCCCAAAGAACAAAAACCACGAAACTTGCCAATGTTGGCATCCCCAACATCAAGCTGATGCGGCGGCAGGTGCTTCGGGCGGCGTCAAAGTCCTGTTTACCCAGCTGTGCCGCAAGCAGCGGGGCGGCGACAATGTTGATCGCCATCAGGAATAACTCCAGAACCATGGCCGTACGCAAAGCGGCGAAAATCGCGCCGACAACGGCCGCTGGAAGAAGGCCGCCAACAATGACAATCGCTATATTCCGGCCAGACGCATTGACCACCGAGTTCCCCCACATTCCCCATGAGGCGGAAATCCATCGGCTCTTTTGGCTAAAATCGGCATCATCGGCTATCAGCCGCACCGGATTGGTCAGCGGCACCAGGAAGGACTGGGCCAGAAACAACCCGCCCAGAATACCCGACATCATCAACAACGTTGTGACCGGGTCGAGCGCAGGGGTCATACCTGATGCGGCCATCATGGCCAGGGCAATGACGGCCAGGCGAAACATGACGTCCCTGGGCAGCAGCGCGCACCAGACAGAGCCCGCAGCCCGTTGCGGGTTGGGCTGAAACTCGGCCAGAGCCAGAACGACGGTAAAGAGCGCGGTCGCCCAAAGCAGGGTTCGCTGACCTTCGAAAGCGGGCAGGATTGCCGCCACAAGCGCCAGCCCCAACGCAGCCGTCGCAGAGCCCAGCAGAACGATTCCGTAGCTGAACCGCACGACCGCTCGGGCTTTGGCTTCGTCGTGGTCGTGCAGGTAGAAAGAGGCAAAGCGCAAGACCACATTGCGCTGTCCGACAGTGCCGGCAACTGCGAGGATCGTGGCCAACGAGAAGGCAAAGCTGAACCGACCGAAACCGTCGTCACCAAGGCCGCGCGACAAGGCAACGAACATAACGAACGAAAGCCCGGCTGCCGCACATTTAATGAACAAAGCCGAAAGGCTTTTTAGAGCAAATCTCTTGCCGGACTTTGCGATGGTGCCTGTGTTCATGTCGCTCAAGGCCACTATGCGCTGCGCGCGTCTGTTACGGCCAGACCCAGTTCCTGTGCCACCAATTCTGCAATTTGCGCCTTGAAAACCTGCTGATCGAAACGGGCAGCGTGCGCCTGTATTTTCTTCGGAGAATTCACAAGTGCCACATCCGCTTCAAGCGTGTCGATCGCCGCGTTCAGAGCGTCGACGGTCTGTTCATGAAAATGCACACCGGACACGCCGGGCAAAACCGTGTCCAGGGCTCCGCCACGGCCGTAGGCCACGACCGGCCGCCCCGACGCCATAACCTCGACCGGAATGATCCCGAAGTCTTCTTCACCGGGAAACACCAGCGCTTTGCAGGTTGCGAATTGGTGTTTCAGTTCGGCAAAGGGAACCCGCCCCAGGAAAGTGATGTTGCTCCTGGCTTTTTGTTCCAACTCGGCGCGCATTTCCCCGTCGCCGACCATAACCAACTTGCGGCCCGAAGCGTTGAACGCATCCACCGCCAGATCAGCCCGTTTGTACGACACCATTTCACCGGCCAGCAGATAGTGGTCTCCTACGTCTTCGGAAATATTGAACTCGGCCACTTCGACAGGGGGGAAAACGACATCCGCATCCCGTCGGTAGTATTTTTCGATGCGCTGCGCGATGAAACCGGAATTTGCCACGAAACGATCGACCCTGGCGGCGCTGCTGACATCCCAGATCCGCATCCTGTGCGCCACGAAAGGCATTATGAGCTTTGCCAGACGTCCCGCAGACGCACGGTAGATATGATAGTGGTCCCAGATGTAGCGCATCGGTGAATGGCAATAGCAAAGATGCACGGCGTCGGGCCGGGGGATGATCCCCTTTGCGGGCCCGCTTTCGCTTGAAATGATCACGTCGAACTCGGTCATGTCGATCAGTTCGAGCGCAAGAGGCATCAATGGCAGATATTTCTGATAGTGCTTCCGAGCGCCGGGGAGCTTGGAGATAAACGTTTCGCGCACGTCCTGCTTGCGAATTTTGTCGCTGACCTTTTCCGGATCGTACACATGGGTGACAATGACCGCGTTCGGGAACAGGTCGAGCAGGCTTTCGACGACCTTTTCCCCACCCCGCATTCCGACAAACCAGTAGTGCACGATGGCGACCCGCAGGCCGGAAAAATCCATTTTGGAGTTTTCCATATTCTGCGAAACAAATTCGTTTACTTTAGTCATGGTAAATCCTTGAGACCTGCTGTGCACCCTTCCCAAAGGCGGCTATCGTCGATCAGCCTGCGATGTTCAGCCCTTTGCGCCTTGGCCTCGGGCGTAGACGTCCTCGTATCGGACGATGTCGTCCTCTCCGAGATAGGCGCCGGTCTGAACCTCG
>NZ_JBQFTN010000031.1:0-10477 GCF_056538665.1 Ruegeria sp. BF6 | reverse complement strand
CAAATCCGCCGCATAATCAGACCAATCAGATGGGCCACATCCTCTCTTAGATCAGAGCGCCATCTGTCCCAAAATCCCTGACGACGGACACGTCTGGACGAGAAGAACAATAAACACCTGCGGGATAATCATGCCAACTGCAATCAGCCCCAGAGAAGGTTGATTGGCCGCAATATATCCAACAATCACAACAAGGGTTCCGGCTTGTACGATGGGTTCAGACAGAGCGCTACCAGAGAATTTTCCTACTTGTTCCGCTTCGGCCGACACCATTGTTGCTTTGGCACCATAGGCAACTTTCTCGGAACCCCCTGGGTTTTCGCGAGACAGGTTGCAAATACGCTTGCGCAGCTTGCGGATCATGTCCTCGCCAAGGACGCTCGAAAGATACCCCAGCACCCATTTCAGCGCGAGACTCAGGGTTATCACCGCGCCCATAGCGGTACCAAGCCACAGCAAGCCTCCGGGGCTTATGTTCTTTTCGGTCAGACCGTTCACGATTTCCTTCTGGTAGTTCAGTGGAAACGCCGCCAGGGCGGCAATGGCCAGCGACAGCAAGATGTTGACCACCTGACGATGTCCCGTAGTTCTCAAGATAGATTTATAAAATTCGATCACTCGATCCCCCAAAATCCAAGAGCACCTTTGCTTGAAGGTGCGGGTGCATTGTTGTGACTGCACCCTAACACTCAATCCAATCTGAATATAAATCTACCTTTTCTCCGGACTAAACGACTACGCTTGAGACGCTCGAATTTAGGAGCAACGAAATGAGTGCAACACATACAGTGGGAATTGAGAGCGGCCGCTGAGGTCCAATCCTGGAGAAACGGAGCTGCACCAAATAGACGAGAGATCTCGAACACAATTTGGTGGATTGGTCGACTTACAGGTTGACCGGAATCTGAGATTAGTTCGAATGTCGGCTCTTGATGCTACAACGCAGAATGTGATTGAACGATGAGTGTCCGGAACGGGCCGGGCGAGTAGCCTTAGATTGGAGTTACGGCACGTACGGTGACCAGCTGCCTGGCCGCCACCCTTTCGCGATGTATCATATACAGCCCTGCACCGATGATGATCGCAATGCCAAGCAGGCTAAGCGTGTTCGGGAAGTCATTGAAGACGAGATAGCCGAACAAGGTTGCGACCGGCAGCTCAAAATACTGCAGCGGTGCCAGCGTGACCGAAGGCGCAAAAGACAGCGCATAGGTCATCATCATGTGGCTCACCGTCGCGAAAAAGCCGGCGCCCAAAAGCCACAACAACGCGATGTCTGTCGGCCAAACGGAATCAAACAAATCAGAGCCGGAACCTTGCGCAACAATTAGAGCTGGAATGCAAAACAGGCTGGCGATCAGGCCGGTGTGGAATTGCAGGGTCACAGGGTGCACCCGACGCGACAACCCCCTGGTCAAAAGAATGTAGAAAGCGAAGGCAACTGCCGTTCCAAGCGGAATAATAGCAACCGCGCCGAAAGCTGCGAAACTGGGCTGAATGACGAACAACACCCCGACAAACCCCACAAGCGCCGCGCCGACGCGACGCCAGCCGACATCTTCACCAAAATAGAACTTGCCGACCAACAAGACGATGAACGGGGCCACGAACACGATTGCCAGCGCATCGGCAAGGGGCATCACCCGGATCGCGGCAATGAAGCAAAATGTTGCGAACACCAACAGCAATGAGCGAAAAACCAGCACCATCAACTGACCTTTCGCCACGCGCAACGACAGTCCCATTATCCAGATGAAAGGCGCCATCAAAGCGCATTGCACCACAAACCGCGCAGCCGTAATCTGCCCAACCGGCACACTGGTCGACGCGAGTTTCGCAGACACATCCAGCAAAGGAGCGGTTAGGCAAAATCCCAGCATCAGCGCAACGCCGACAAGGGTGCGATCCAGAGATTGAGGTATGGGTTCAGCAGAGGTCATCGTTTCATTTAGAGATGTCGCCAAATGCGTGCCTGTTCTCAATACGACGACAGGCAAAAGTCCCGCAATCCAAGAGTTCGAGTTGAATTGGATATAGCGCTCGCGGCGAGTGTCTCCTCCGACGGACCGCACAGCCGCATCAGGTGGCCGGGTCAAAGGCAGCTAAGGGCCGTTTGCTTCTTTGGGACGCCAGGGCGGGATCCGGCCATTCGCCGCCAGTGCGATGAGATGGTGCCAGGACAGTGAGAGCGGACGTTCAGAATGGCCTGAAACCGAGCATCTCGCCGCACGACCGCATGGCAACTCCGAGTCCAACTCGGACATAGCATAATCGTTTTGCGTGCGCTCGCGGCGCAGATTTCGCTGCAAGCCGATCTGGAAGAATGGCTGCACCACTACAACCAAGAGCACACTCATCAGGGCAAAATGTGTTGCAGAAGAATACCCTTCCAGACCATGATCGAGAGCAAAGAGATCAGGAAGCAAAAGATCCGGAACCAAACTTAATCTGGCATACACCACAGGAAAAACGGCCAACTGTCAGATCACATCGGAACCACTACATGTCAGTACATCAGCGACGCCGAGCAAACCCAGGGCTTTCCGATACGCCATTTCGCCACGCGTTCAACCCCTTGCAGCGTCGACAAATCCGCTCTCCGAACCCTTCGCTCCAGAATGGAGTTCTGCAACGAAGACACGGGCGTTCTTGCGGCACGTCATTGTGGGCGCGAGCCATGATCGTATCTGCTTCGTCGTCGGAGTCTTCCATCAGTTCTTAGCCTCGATTTCTGTTTTGGTTTATACAGCGACTGGAAAAGAAAGTTCCGAGCCCTAAGCCTTGAGATTGAAGGAGCTGCCCATTTCAGTCTGTCCAATGGGACGGCCTGTAATCCGAGGGGTTTTAATAGGACGAACCGGCATTCCTTCGTTCTCAGCAGCTTGGACAGCGAAAGTATACCGAGAACCGTTTCCGCATCCTCGCGGTAGGGCTCGTTGATCTGATGATATGTCGTCTGCCTCAGAGATGAGCGACTCCGAGTAGAGGTGCCGAAGTTGAGTCTCTGAAACGCCATCCGCTTCCATAATCAATTGCACCATGGGATCGGCCAAAAGTTGGTCGAGCAAGAACTGCGACAACTGCTTTGAAGACAATTTATCCTTTGCGCGGGCTCTCTCCAAATCAGTAAGAGAAACGGTCAAGGTACGCGCCAGACCGGGGTAAGATTTCCGTGGATGCAGACAGATTAACACCGAGGCCTTCCAGGCTTCTGGGTCCGAATAATCTGGTGGTGCGGAAAGCTCAGTTTCTATGTCGTACTCGCCTGCCGGGAGTAATTCGTCGAAGCCAGGGAAAGTAAACGGCCTGGAAAAGACTGCGATTGTCTTGCTGATTATCTGGTTCATTTGGGTAATTCTCCTTTGCTGATACCGCTCGCTCGGAGATGCAGACAAGAACAAGCCACCCACTCCCGGCAGGGTATTATCAGTTTTGAGGTTTAGGCTTTGGTTTTTCGGGGACGACGTCAGGCGCTTCAGACGTAACTTCTTTTTTCGGCGCGTCCGCATCGTTTTCCTTCAGTGCGGCAGCCGCTCTGGTCGTCAGGTCTTTGAAAGACATCATTTTGATCCTTTGATTGTCCGCAACACCCACGAGCCCAGATAGGGTGTGAAAAGTGAATGCGGCTACGTCCAATATAGGGATTGGGTGCCTCATTTACTACGTAAAGCCGTAGAATAAGACGGATGGCTGAAGCAGAACCGAGGCGGCGGCACCTTGGCGCGCTATTTTCGATTCGAGTATGGGCGATCAGTGTTCGCTGCGTTGCAGTCAACCAAAGCGCTATCACCATGGAAGACTTTTGCTACATCGGGTGCAGCCATGCCGCGCGAGAGCGCGCTATACTTCATTCTCAGCTTCACCTCGCCACCAGGGCGAAGCAGCCAATTGGTGTTTTCTACAACGATATGATCACTGGTGGCTCCGACGAACGTGACGCCAGCAGGGAATATTAGACCCGCCGCATCAGTGTCCTGGAGTCCGATCGCAAGGATCGACCGAGTATTCGAAGGACTGTCTAAAGTCACACACTGCATTGAAGGTATAGGATAATTCATTTGCAAGGGATTTGGATTTGATTTGGTCTTCGTTTCGATCACTTCCGCCCAAAGCGTAAAAACATCTGTGTAAAGCCCGTCGATCGCGTATCCCGAAACGGGATCGGTACCCAGCAGGATGGCCTCACCCAGACGCAGGTTGTTGATCTTTCCGGTCGCCCCCTTGCCAAGCGCCCATGGCAAACTGGCAGAGCCGCCGCCTGACACTGTTTCCAGAGCGGGTCCACTTGCAAGTTCGGTGTCGGCGGCAAGCGACGAAAGCAATTCCATTGCTCCTGCGGAGGGTGCCACATGACCCAGACAGGCAAAATTTGCGCCAATCCCCTTCAGAGAAATCCCTTCCATTCTAAGAATTTGAGACACAGTGCTTTCAAGGTGTTCAGGCAAGATCCCATCCCGCATATCCCCCATTTCCACCATCAGGATAATATTGTGAGTAATGTTCTTCCCCAGCGCCTCGATGGCCAGGCTGGCGATAATGTCCATCTCAGTGTTGAAGCTGACATCGCAGTTATCAAGGACTTGCGCGACCTGGCTCAGCATGGGCGTTCGGATCAAGGATATGGAGCACGAGATTCCAGCATCGCGCATACGCATGATATTGCTGATCCGCGCGTCCGCCAGCCCTGTCACGCCACCTTCAAGCATAGCATTCGCAATCTCAGGATGACCGCAAACGGCTTTTGTCACACCTGTCACCGATATTCCGCGGGGTCTAAGGTGGTCGACCAGGAACCGTGTGTTGTACCGAATTTTGTCCAGATCAACGTCGATACGCAGCTTGCTCATTCAATCGTCGTAACACGTACGGGTTGCAAGCGCGGAAAGGCAGATAGAACCATATTCACCAAGTTTTTTGGAGGACGGTTCAATGCGTCAGTGACCGGGAGATACAATTTGCAGTTGTAGTCTGTGATGGCCTTTGAAATCTCAACATCATTCATTCCTTCATGGTTGATCGTCATGCCAATTACCTCTGTGTTCGCAAATGCCTCGATCAGGGTGATTTCATCGCAAGGGGCGGGCATAGTCATGTTGGGGAAATCACATCGACGTTTTCGTTTAGGCGCGTGTTGAAGAATAACTGCATGTGGCTGACTGCCTCGCAGAATGAAGGCTGATGTGCAAAAAGCCGGATGGCTTAGCGCGCCCTGGCCCTCGATCACTATTACATCCGGGTGCTCACCCTCGGATGCCGCAACGACAGCGCGCTCAAGTTCGCCACAACAAAATTGCGGCGGCACCGAATCCATCGCGACACCATACTTGGCGCCCTGCATCAAGCCAGTTTGGCCGGTGCCGACCAAAACTGTTTTGATCCCATGCGCGTTAAGTGCGCCTGTCAGGATTGTCGCGGTTGTACGCTTTCCAATTGCACAATCGGTGCCGAACACCGCGATGCGGATCGCCTGGACGTCTCCAATACTGCCATCTAACAGGCGCAGGTCGGGATTTGGCCGCGGCTTGCGAATGTCGCGTATCGTGACATCGTGAATTTTGGCAAATCCGGCGAGCTCCTTGTCATCGCTAAGAAATTCATGCAGCCCACTGACGATGTTCATTCCGAGCGTTATCGCATCCAAAACAACTTCGCGATCCTCAAGGGACATTCTGCCGCTGGCCGGCGCCATTCCGTAAATAAACGTGTCGGGGATCGTAGCTTCATTAGCGACGGCGGCATCAAGATCATCGAAGATGGGAACCTGATTTGCGATATTATCAAGCACTTTGCCACTGTCACAACCGCCATACGTGCTGTCGATCACCGAAAGAACGCGATAGGCCTGTGAATGTCGAACGAGACCATTAGCCGTCTTGCCATCGATCTTTGCGAAGTTTCCTTCGCAATACACAATTGCAGTCGGTGTATCTGTCACGAGTGTCTTGCGGTGAAGCTCTGGAAAAACTGCTTGTTCAGGCGGCAGCTTTTGCGCATCGCTGGCAATGAACTGCTTGGCATCCGACGCAATGGGTACGGGTTTCATATTTGTTCCTTTTTGGAGTGTGAAACGCGCGTCCTTGGTAAGGACGGGCAAAAATTGTGTAGTTTGGAAAAGTGGGCTTTCTGTCTGAATTCTCACTGGTTCAGAACACACAGCCCTTCTGATCGATGATAGTTTTTGTGGCATTGCCACCCATTGCCGGATCGGTCGATATGGGCATTTGCCGGTAGCTCGATTGCATTGCAGCGTTCACCGGACGCTTCGTAGCCACGCTCGCATTTCCATCCAACTCCATGGATCGCGTCATCGTAGAAAGCATTTTCAGGCACAAAGACGGTATCGCACCGTCCGTCGCGCTCAAAATACCCACGCTCGCACGTCCAGGGACGCCCGCTGGTTGATGCGTTCAGAAAAGCGTTTTCCGGCACCGCTACTGCCACGCATGCTTCTCCGTCGATTTCGTAGCCACGGTTGCAACGCCATGCAGATCCATAAGTGCTGTTCGTCAGGTAAGCATTTTCCGGCACCACGATTTTCTGGCAGCTATCGTCTACTCTTGTGTATCCACGCAGGCACCGCCACCTCTCACCTGACGGATCGAGATATCCACCCTCAGGCACAATCACTTCAGTGCATGAGGTGCCGCCCACTTCAACAAAGCCGTGCATACATGCCCACCCTGAGCCGTAGGTTCTGTTTGTGGGGTAGGCATTTCCCGGCACGACAACGGCCACGCATTCTTCGCCTTTCAACCGATAGGACAAATCGCATTCCCAACCGTCGCCATATTTTTTGGGATGCGCATTATCCGGGATCGAATTTGTTTCGGCCGATGCGGGACTTGATGAGATAAAGGAGCCCGCCAAGCAGCTGAAGACAACAACAAACAACGCAGCCATTAAGTGAGCGCAAAACCGGTACTGATTTTTTCGATTTGCCCTGATGCAAACGGCGTTGTCCGAATGTTGAGTGATTGAGTTACGATCCATCCAGGTTCAGCCCCTCGATACAGGCCTGCGCCAGGTCTTTGTTAGGAGTTTGGGATCCCGGCACCGTTGCCCAGCCAGCCGCCATGACGGCATCCTTTTGCTTGAAAGAAGAAGCCTCTTTGATCGTCGTTATTTTTTCGGCGCGTTGGGCGTCAGTTCTCGCCATGTCGACGCAGACCGGAACCAACGCAGCGATTACATTGTCGCGGGACATGGCGTTGGCCATCTTGTCCGCGCTACCGCCGGTCATCCATCCACCCCATGAAAATCCAACGACGCCTACGAAAACCCCGCCGATCAGAGCACCGTAGATTCCGGGTTTAAGCCATTCGGGCGTGTTCATAATCTATTCCTCCTGCGGGGAAAGCGCCGCATCGCTGTCATTGTTAGATGTGGCCAAGGTCTGGTCGTGCTTAAGCGCCAGTTCAAAATCTTCTGGGTCAATTGGGCGCATTTCCGTGCGGCCTGGCTTGCTGCCTTTGCCCCGAACTGTCAGGTAGGTTCCGGTTCTGCGATAGGCTTCGAAACTCAGGCCCTGCAGTAGCTCTTCTTCGACAACTACTTCATACTCGCCTGCAGGAAGTACATCCGGGTAGCCGGACAAAGAGAACGGATTTGAAAACGTCACCAAAGAACTGGACGATCTTGTGCTCACCTTTGTCCTCCATTTAGTTTGTTGGATCTTCCCCGCGCAGTCTGCCGCGGTACACGCTCGTAAGCGCCGCGGTAGTACTGGCGTTGTAATTTAGAATAATGTGCAAATGTCAGGCGCGCGCTGATCGATGTTAGTCGGCGGCCAATGACCTGAGATTTTATTGGAATCTCAAATGCATTTGGTGCCCGAGGATCAGGCACACTGCCAAAAATTGACTAACCTGCGTCAGTGCAACGATGTTTGGATTCCGGCAACGTGATGTGTGTTGGCGGGATATTTGCTGGCGTGTTCTTAACGAGTAATTGAGAAGCGCAGGAAATCCAGTACCGTAATCGGACTGTATTTATCTTGCGCTTCTTTTTCAGTGAAATCCCAAATCTGCCGAAGCGAATTCCGTCTCTAACAGGCAACGATCATCAAAATCCCGGCATCGCTGTAGGGGTGAACTTATTGCTTCAACAGTGGCCCGGCCTGATCCAGATAAGTGGGGTCAAAACCGGCCAACGTCACCAGTCCTTCATAATCATCAAATACCACTTGCCCGGATTGAAAAGTAACCAGCCCCTTCTCCCGCAGTTGCCGTAGGACACGATTAACATGTACGGCACTCAGTCCCAGTGCATCGGCAAGGTGGTATTGTGTCAGTGGGCAGGCGTATCCCGTCTTGCTTGCCATCCCGACCTGAGACAGCCTCACACCAAGTTCCAATAGAAAATGCGCCATGCGCTCACCCGCATCTCGCCGTCCTATGTTGACCAGGTGCTCAACCACCATCGCTTCATCTCGAGAGACCGCCCAAAGAATTGCTGTCGCCAGCCGGGGCGTTTGCGCAAATGCGTCCAGGAGATCATCCACTACTACTTCAATGGCTTGGATTTCCATGATTGGTTCTATGCTGTGATCCGAGGTGTGCAGCAGAACGCTTCGCAAGCCCAGAAAGTCACCCGGTATTTGGAAATCGACGATCTGACGCGACCCGTCAGTCTGGGTTTTGTAGGAACAAACCCAGCCCGAGGCCAGAATGTAGGCAGCCTGCTCTGATTGCCCTTGATGCACAAGGTCACGTCCGGCTTCAAAGGTTCTGCGACGCTTGTGCAGGCGTGCCAATGCCGCAAGTTCAACCTCAGTAAGAGCGACGAAGTTTGAAAGCTTTCGGGTGAGTGGACTGTTTTTGATAGTGCGCAAGTGTTCTTCCTTCATCGATGAGCAGCCCGCGAAACTATCCGACGCCAAGACTGCTTTCGATCAGTTAAGTATACAGCAATCTATGCCAGTATGATGCAATTCATTGTGGCGCTTCCTTGCTTGGACGCCTGTTAAAAAAGGACGTCTACCATGGCTGACCGGCAAGACCACTCTGGAATGGCCGCACTCTCAATTTGTGAAGCGCTTTTGCTTGCAATCAAAGATCGTGAGCTCCTGCCCGAACATGAAATTGTGGGAGTTCTGCGTGACGCAGCTGCTGCCCACGAAACAGCGGTCGGCAATAACGATGAAAAGGATATGCACCAGGCCGTCGCCTTTCTCATTAACCGGATCATTGCTTCCGGCTATCGGGTTCGGCAGTAGCGTAAAGTCCCGTATCGGAAAAACAAGATTATGCTCGTCAAAAGCTTAACAGCAAGAAGACACAAAATTGGCGTCTCGTTTCTAATCAGTTCAAACACGAAGCAAAAACCAATGTTTCAATACTTGCCATATCCCGCGTCTTGCTCGTCCGACCGAGCCGCGGCGAAGGTACGGTTCCCGTTAACGCAAATACAACGGCTGCGAATGACCTGATTGGTGACACTTGCCGCGACGCAACAATAAGTATGCCGCGACCGCGAGCAAGTGCTGCTTTAGCGAAGGCTCCAGATCGAAAGACGGCAAAGCCAGCTTACCGTGAGTTCACCAAAGCCCAGATTTCGCTTGCGCAGCGAACGGCAGGAACGCAGGCAGCAGCAGCATCCGAGGGGTGCACTGGATGTCTCCTTTGGGCCGTCCGTGATGTATCCTCTCGCCATGCGACAGCTGATACTGCGTTGCCTCTGATGTCGGCAGGGAGCCCTTTTTGACCAATGCCGCGCAGTGTTCTAACCGGAGCAATCGGTGCATTTCGGCCATTGAACTTTGTTTGCTCGGAATGGATGTTGGAGTTCGTGTGAATTCCGCAGATGCAAGCCGGCCTAACAAATTCTCTGCACCGTTCTACGCATCTCCGTATAGTGTAGTTGTTGTGAAGTCGCAGGGGTTCGTATCGGCGGATAGCCACCCCGAAAGCGCAGTCAAGGAGAGGCGTTGCCATGAGATCGCGTAGTGACATTACCGCTCTGAAAACCCTGGTTATATCAGGCGGACACACGTTGTCGCTGGTCAGTGGCGATGTCGAAGACCGAGTTACATTTCAGCTCGAACGCTTAGTTTCGGAAGGACTGGCTACGCGAGATTCACCAAAATCCGGACAAGGTACAACATACCGCATCACCGCGTTGGGTAAAAAAGTATTGCAGGAATTTGAAGATGATCAAAAAGGGTGACGGTATAAAGCGGATTTTTTGCAGGATATTTGGGCACAAGTGGCGCGTTCGCTGGGCATCGACCTACCCCTTTCATCATTGTCTTCGCTGCGGGGTGGGTGGAGATATCCACTGCAATGAAGTTCACTAAAGGGGGGTAGGAAACACAGATCCAATCGCGCCATTGCTTCGAAAAGCAGCGAAAGACAGTGTTTGCGATTTCAGGATCTACCACTCAGCGGCCTGTCTGACGTCAGCGCCAATGGGACAGTTTAGGTCGATTTGATAAGAGAGGGTTTCTGGCTCATCGTAACCGCCAAGGAGTGGAGATGAG
>NZ_JBQFTN010000030.1:0-12787 GCF_056538665.1 Ruegeria sp. BF6 | reverse complement strand
TTCGAGGGGATGTGAAAGATGTCGTCGCGTTGGTCAATCTCCTCGATCACCCCGGCCAGCTGTTTGCAGGGCACGGTGGTGACAAACGAGACGTCATTGGCCGCCAAATCGTCAGCGATCCTCTTGTCTATATTCATGGTTGGTTGCCTTTGTTTCGGGTGTCTTGGTTCTGAATCAGGCCGTACGGCAGACATGGACTGCGCAAGGTGCGTGGCGGACCACGCGGGCAGCCGTCGTGCCTAGGAAAAAGTCGCTGAGGCCCGGTTTGTGGGAGCCGACGACGATGCAATCGATCCCATGTTTTTCCGCGTATTCGACGATGGCACGATAGGACCGGCCCTTGACGATCTCCGTCGCCACATCGCCATAGTCTGCGGTTTTGCGGGCCAGCTGCTGGCGCGCATTTTCCAAACCTTCTCGCACGGCGTCCTCGTCAAGATAGGCTGCTGCTGAGCCGTGCGGTGCCTCATAAACATGCAGCGCGGTGATCTGGCCGCCCGGCTTGCAAAGGGTGGCAGCAGCCTTCAGCGTTGTCTCAGAGACCCCGTGATCCAGGGCCATCGGAACCAGGATTTTGTCATACATGGTTGCTCTCCTGTGTGTTGGCGCGGGCTCAGGCCCAGGGGTCGAGAATAATCTTGGGGGCCGCCACCGCGCCGGTGCGCAGGTCGTGGAAGGCTGCGGCGCCGTCCGACAGCGGCCGCTGCTCCGGCCAATCCAGCGAGCCGAGGCGGCCGTCGAAAATCGCCTGCGCAGTGTCGCGGAAATCCTGCGCGGTATAGGTGTAGGTGCCGATGAATGTGATTTCTTGCAGTGTCATGCGGCGAACGTCCAGGCCGCCGGCATCTTCGCCTAGTCCCGCATGGGCAATTACTCCGCCGGGCGCAGCTGCGGCTGAAGCAGAGGCACGGGTTGCGGCATACCCCACTGCGTCGATCACCAGAGGCACCATGCCGTCAAACTCCGCCACGGCCTGCTGGCCGCAGTGGTTGTTCAGGTAGTCCCGGCGTGCGGCGTTGGGTTCCTGGATTGTCACATCTTCCACCCCCATCGCCCTGAGTGCCAGGGCTGCGGCCAGCCCGATAGCGCCGCCGCCAATGACCAGTGCACGGGGTTCCGTTCCCGGGTGCAGCGCCTCCAGCGCCAGCCGGGCGGCATGCCAGCTGACAGCCAACGGTTCGGTGAGTGCAGCCTTTTCCAGCGGTACATCGCCCGGCACCGACACCAGATTGCGCTCCGGTATGGCCACAAACTGGGCAAATGCACCCTCGCGCGGCGGCATCGAGATGATCTGGCGGGCGGCACATAGGTTCTCGCGCCCGGATGTGCAGGCGGCGCAGCTGCCGCAAGTCACCAGCGGGTTTATGGTCACCCGGCGTCCGGCCTGCGGACCGTCTTCGATTGCGCCCGCAGCCTCATGTCCCAGGATCAGCGGTGCAGGCCTGCGGCTGTCGTGTCCCAGATAGGCATGCATGTCCGAGCCGCAGATGCCTGAGGCGCGGATGCGGATCAGATGCTCACCCGGCTGTATCGGCGGCATCGGCACATCGCGCAACGCAAGTACCTCAACTCCTTCATAAACCAAGGCTTTCATTTCGCCGTGAACCCCCCGTCAACCATCAGGACCTGCCCGGTGACATAGGCCGAGGCCTCGGAGCACAGGAACAGGAGCGGACCGTCGATATCTTCCAGCCGTCCGTTGCGGCCGATACAGGTCTGTGCCGCGTTTCGGGCAGAACGATGCTTGTCAGAGAACACTGCCTGCGTGAGTTCGGTCGGGAAGAACCCGGGACCGATGGCATTGGCAGTGATGCCGAAGGGTGACCAAGCCTCGGCCATAGCACGGGTGAGCTGGCCGACTCCGCCTTTGCTGGCGCCATAGGCGATGCCGCCGGGAAACGCCCGCGTGGTCTGCAGCGAGGCAAAGTTGACGATCCGGCCCCAGCCCCGGTCCTTCATGGCGGGAACCAACGCCTGGCTAAGGAAGAATGGTGCCGACAGGTTCAGCGCCAGTGTCTTGTCCCACTCTGCTATGGTGACCTCATCTGCTGGCTGCCGTGAGTTCACCCCCGCCGCATGGATCAGGATGTCCGGCGCGCCGAAAGGGGCCGAGACCCTATCCCGCAGTGCACCCAGTGTGCTTCTGTCTGCAACGTCGGCGGCGACATGGGCAGCGCTTGGTCCAATTTCCGCGCAGAGGCTTTGCAAGGCCTCCGCCCGGCGGGCCACCACGACCACATTGGCCCCGGCGGCGGCGAGGGCTGCCGCCGCGCGCCGCCCCAGCCCGGAACTGGCGCCCGTGATACAGGCAGTACGGCGTGCCAGGTTGAACAGTTTACTCGGATCAGCCATTGGCAGTCAGGTCAAAGGTTTCATCCGGGAAATACTTGGCCAGCCGCACGTCGGCGGCGCGGGCATGGCCCTCCATCCCTTCCAACCGGGCGATCCGCGCTGTGGCTTCCGCCACCGGCTTGGAGCCTTCGCGGGTAGCACGCTGCCAGGTTACGATCTTCATGTATTTGTGAACTGACAGCCCGCCAGTGTAGCTGGCCGCGCGGGACGTTGGCAGCACATGGTTGGTGCCCGCCGCCTTGTCGCCGTAGGAAACCGTGGTCTCCTCGCCCAGGAACAACGAACCATAGCAGGTGAGCTGCTGCAGCCACCAATCAAGGTCTTCTGCCTGGACGGTCAGATGCTCGGGCGCGTATTCATCGGAACAGGCCGCCATGTCTTCGCGGTCAGCGCAGAGAATTACCTCAGCATAGTCGCGCCAGGCGGCGGTGGCGTTTTCGCGGTTCACCTCGGGCAGGTCGTTGATGTAGCCGGGCACCAGCCGCATCACTTCCTCCGCCAGCGCACGGTCATCTGTAACCAGCCAGACCGGGGAGTTGTAGCCATGCTCTGCCTGGCTCACCAGATCAGTAGCCACAATGTGTGCATCTGCTGTGCCGTCGGCCAGGATCAGGCTGTCTGTGGGGCCGGCGATCATATCGATGCCGACCCGACCGAACAGAATGCGCTTGGCCTCCGCCACAAACTGGTTGCCGGGGCCGACCAGGATATTGGCCTTGGGCAAACCAAAGAGACCAAAGGTCATTGCCGCGACCCCCTGCACGCCGCCCATCGCCATGATCTTGTCGGCGCCGCAGATATGGGCCGCATAGACGATGGCGGGCGCTACGCCGACACCGGGGCGCGGCGGGGAACAAGCGGTGATATGCTTACAACCGGCCACCTTGGCGGTGGTCACGGTCATAATGGCGCTGGCAATATGGCTGTAGCGCCCGCCCGGCACATAGCAGCCTGCAGCATCCACCGGGATTACCTTCTGACCGGTGATGAAACCGGGGGAGATTTCGGTTTCCACATCCTGCATCGTCCCTTTTTGCAGCTCGGCAAAGCGTCGCACATTGTCGTGCGAGAAGCGGATGTCAGCCTTCAGTTTCTCCGGCACCAGGGCGCATGCCGCCTTGATCTCCTCTGCGGTCAACAGAACGTTACCCTCGTATTGGTCGAATTTCGCGGCGTACTCCAAGGCCTTGGCATCGCCTCCAGACTCAATATCGTCGAGGATGCCCTGCACGATCTTATGAGTTTCAGACGCATCTGACTTGGGCGTCAGGGTAGCCTTTTTCAGATATTCACGGGTCATTTCCAGGAGGTCCTACTTGTAGATATCAGGAAGCAGCGTGATCGAGATCGCCGGGAGATAGGCGATCAGCAGCACCACGATCAGCATGGTTAACACAAAGGGAACGGCACGGGCGGCGATCTTGAGGATGGACTCGCCGGTGATGCCGGAGACGACAAAGAGGTTGAGGCCCAGCGGCGGGGTGATGAAGCCCACCCCCAGTGCGGTGATCATCATGATACAGAACTGGATTTCGTTCATGCCGATGTTGTCGGCCAGGGGCTTCAGGATCGGCGCCAGGATCACGATGTTGGGTGTCGTCTCCATCACGCAGCCGGCTGCGATCAAGATGCAGATCATCAGAAGGATCAGTAGCGTAGGATCATCGGTCAGGCCGGTGACTGCTGTTACAAAGCCTTGCGGCACGCCCATGATTGCCAGCGCCTCGGCTAACGGGGCAGAAAAGGCGATGATCGGCAGGATCACCCCGTTCACTTTTGCGGAGCTGACCAGCATAGCCGGGAAATCTGCCAGTTTCAGGGTGCCCAGGATGAAACCCATCAGAATGGTCACAACAACGGCCGTTGCGCCAGCCTCGGTCGGGGTCAGGCGGCCGGAGAAAATGCCGTAGAAAATGATCCCCGGAACGATAAAGGCATACCAGCCGGATTTCAGCGCCTGGCCCAGGTTGCTCAGCCATTCGCCAAGCCCCATGTTGCCTCCGGTTTCATAGGTGTAGAGGCGGTTCATGATGATGTTGGTGATCAGGATCGACACCAGGATCGCCAGCCCCGGGATCAACGCCGCCAGAAACAAGGTGGAGGCGGAAATTCCCAGCACGAGGCCAATGATGATATAGGCGATGGAGGGCGGGATCAGGATGCCTGTGCAGGCGCCTGCCGCCACAAGCGCACAGGCGTAGGGGCGAGGATAGCCGCTTTCGACAAGGCGGTTGATCGTCATCCGGCCCACAGCCGCAGCACCTGCCGCGTCAGAGCCGGAGATCGCCGCGAACATGCCGCAGACCAGCACCGTGGCCGAACCGAAGCCGCCGCGTGTCCAGCAGGTCAGTGCCTCGGCCACATCCAGGAATTTCTTGCTGAGCCCGGTGCGCACCAGAACGTCGCCGGTCAGGATGAACAGCGGTACTGCAGTTAGTGCAAAGGCATCAATACCGGTGAACAGGCTTTCGCCGATAGCGCTCAAGGGTAGGTCCCCGGACATCACCAGCATGGTAATGGCCGCGGCCCCGATGGCGGCCCAGACCGGCACCGCGAGTGCGATCAGGGCGACGAACATGATCACCGGAATGTAGAAATCCCAGCCAAGCTCGACCGTTTGATTAAGTGAATTCCACAGCATCGCTCAGGCCTCTCAATCAAACAGCTTGTCGCCTTCAAAGACGGGGGTGCCGTCACGAAGGCTGCGCAAATCGCGCCGGAAAGACTGGAACAATCGCCAGATCATCAAGGTGAATCCCAGCGGCACGGCGGCCAGGAACCAGACCATCGAAATCCTCAGACCATGGCTGACGGATCCGAACTTAGCCGAGACATGCACCGTCTCGAAAGACCAGTAGAGCGCCACCAGCGCGACAACGAACATCACCAGATCCCCGAAGATGTAGATCAGCGCCTTGGTCCGCGGGCCGAGGTAGTGCAGGATCACGTCGATACGGATATGAGCGCGCTCTTTGACCGCCGCCGCAGCGCCGATCCAGGCCAGATATATGAATGAATAGCGGACAATCTCCTCGCCCCAGATCGAAGAATAGGCAAACAGCTCGCGCCGGATCACTTCAATCGCCATTGTGACGACAAGCATTGTGTAGAACACCAGAAGCAGCCAACGTTCTGCGTTCTGGTCGATGGTTCGCAGGATGTTCATTGCCATTCCCGGTGTTCATGCACACCCTCGCGACCAGTCCAGCGGACTGTTGCGAAGGTTGTTGTTGAAGAATAGGCCCGGTGCTTTAGCGCCCGGGCCCGGTACTGCTCAGGCGTCGTGCACGTAGTATTTCCCTTGCGTGCCTGCGGCTTCTTCGAGCTTGGCGAAGTTTTCCATGGAGCCGGCGAGTTCGGTCTTGAAGGAATCCCATTCGCTAAGCTGATAACCGCCGACCTCTTTCCACTCGCCCAGTTGGTCATCGCTAAGGGCATGGAACTCGACGCCTGCCTTGGCCAGTTCCGCCATTGCATAGGCACGGGCAGAAGGTACTTTGGCCAGATTCTGATGCGCGGTGAGCTCAGATCCCCACATCACACCTTCCTGAACATCGGCAGGCAGCGAATTGAACCACTCGAGGTTACAGGAATAGACTTGGCTATCCGGAACAGCCTGGGTGAATGTCACGTGGCTCAGGATGTCTTTGAATCCAAAGACGTAGAGTGCCCCGACAGATGGATCGAGCGCATCCGCGACGCCCTGTTTGATCGCAGAAGGCGTCTCGCCCCAAGCCACAGGTGTTGGGTTGGCGCCGACCATGCGATAATACTGCTGCAGCATTTTCGATCCCGGCACCCGGAACTTCACTCCTGCCATGTCGCCGGGCGACATCACAGCAGTGCCGCCCTTGCGCACCGCGACAACGCGAGGATCGATGTTCACATAAAACAGGGCTTTGAACCCGTTGGCTTCCACGTTGGGATGAACCTCTGCCTTCCAGAAATCTGAATTCACCAGGTTGGTGAAACGTTGGTTGGAGCCGCAGAGATAAGGCATGTTGATCAGGTCAACGGTGGAAGCAAAAGGCGCGAAATTGGACAATGAATGCTGCGCTGCCTGAATTGTGCCGCCCTGAACTTTCTGCACCAATGCGCCGCCAGCGCCCAGCTGGCCACCAGGTGCCAGTTTGACATAGATTTTACCATTGGTAGCGTTCTGGATGTTTTCCTTCAGATCCAACTGCATGATCGGATAGCTGCGCGATGCCCCCAGGACATAGGCGGTGGCAACGGTCATGACATGATCTGCTGCACTCTCGCGCTCTTTCTCTTCCTTGGCGGTCTGAGCAGCGGCTTCTGAGGACCATAGCGCACCGCCAGCACCGGCCACCACAGCCGCAGTGAATGAGCCGGTTGAGGCCAGTTTCAGAAAATTCCGGCGCTCAGCAGATTTGAGGCCATCCTTGGTATTCGTCATTGTCTTCCTCCCTTATGATCCGTCAGCTGCCGTTTTTGTTCTTTTGGTCAGCTTCGCGTTTGAGAATGGCCGCTACGAACAGGATCGAGGCGGCAAACAGAACCAGCATTTCTCCGACGTCTCCTAAGAAAGCACCGCCACCAAAGGCGCCCAACGCGACATTAGCGAAAAACACTGCAAAGATAGCAACAGCAGCCCAAAGGAACATCTCAGAACTCCGGAATCTTATCTTGAATCTATTTGTAAGCGCTTACATTGATAATGCAAGCGCTTACATCAGTGGGTGGGATCGGTGGATTTTTTAGTATGACAACAGTCAAAGACATGGCAGGCCCCGCATGGGAAAAAACCTTTCAGCTCCGACACTTAACGATGTTGCCAAAACGACGGGTGTTTCGACCGCAACCGTTTCGCGATGCCTGATTTCTCCCGACCGTGTGATCGAAACCACCCGCCCGCAAGTCTTGCAGGCGGTCGAATCACTGGGTTACACACCGAGTATTGCAGCGAGAGTGATGGCGGCAAAACGCGGCTACACAATCGGCGCCATTCTACCACTCATAGTTCTGGTTACTGCAATAACGGCGAAGGGGAGAATTGTGGGCGAACCCTCCAAAGTCCACGACAAGTAGTTCGGAAAGTCGCGCCAAATAGTCCGAATCCCTCTGTCGCGCCACAAGAGGATGGAAGCATTCGTTAAGGATGGGCAGCATTGATTGAAGAATAGATCATCAACTAAGTAGCGAATGCTACGGCACTCAAATTAGGATGATGTGTGGGTAAAATGATGGTAAGAACGGGTCTGGAAGAAGTTTTTCTCAGCTCAAACAACATCCTATGTTGGGTGTTTGGTAGCGGAGGAGGGACTTGAACCCCCGACACGCGGATTATGATTCCGCTGCTCTAACCAACTGAGCTACTCCGCCATGAGTGAGAGGCGATTTACGGGAGGGGCCGGAGAGGGTCAAGAGGGAAATGATGGTCGAAGCCGGATTCTTTTCACCCGATCAAACCGCCTCGGATTCGCTGCGTGCGGCTTCGGCGATCCTTCGGATGAACATGGCGCAGGTCTCCGGTTTGGTGATCAGGATCATGTGACCCGCTCCGTCGATCCGTTCGTTGCTCAGGCCGAACTGCGCCATCGGATCGCCCTGTGTCTGAGCCGGCAGGATCGCGTCCTGTGTTCCGTACAGAATCCCGCCAGGAACGCTTAACTCACTGTAGCGCGCCATCTGCGCCTCAAGGCTGGCGTTGACGCCTGCAATATCCTGCGAACCGGTGATGAAGGCCGATGGTCGCAGCCCCAGTGCGCCGCCCGCGCGGTCGAGGAAGTCGGCAGGCGCAGGTTCAGGGGAAAAAACGACGTCTAGTGTGTGCGGCGCGGTTTTGGCGGCCAGCGGCACAGCCAGAGTATTGCCGATAAAACTCCGAAGCCATTCGGCACGAATTTCCAGCGGTTTGAAGACCTGAGGCGTGGATGGCAGCTTTTGCGTCAGGGGGGCCAGCAGGGCCAGCGCCCCGGTCTTTTGGGGATGGTCCAGCGCCATGGCGAGCGATACCGCCCCGCCCAGAGAATGGCCAACCAGAATTGCGTCAGTGATGCCCTTGGCGTCCAAAAGCTCCTGTATCATCCTCCCCTGTTCGGGCAGGCGTCCCAGATCGGCCGTATCCCGAGTCGAATACCCGCAGCCTGGCCGGTCAACCGCGATGACGTAGTAGTCGTCGGCCAGCATATCGACCAGCGCATAGGTGAAATGCTGCAACTGTCCGGTCAGGCCGTGGATCATGACGATTGCTTGCTTCGACGGATCGCCCCGTTCGACGTAGTGAATGCTACCGCCGTTCACGGAAATGATATCGCCAAGCTGCGGGACCCGCTTCTGCCCATCAGCAGTCAGTTTCCGGGTCCACAGGCTCATTCCGATGAAAAATGCAACGATCAACAGAAGGATAATCAGGAACGTGTTCATCTCAGCGGTCTCCGCTTTGGGGTGGTGCAAGTTGGTATTGTTCCAGCCCGGACCGGGCCATACGCTTTTCATACTCGGCAACGGTGCCCGGCCAAAGCGTTGTGTTGCGGCCCTGTCCGTCCTGATACCAAGACGTACAACCGCCGGCCTGCCAGACGCTGTCGAGGTGACGGTTGCGCATCTCCTGGGTAAAGGCCGCCTGCTTCGCCGGGTCGGGCGAGATGGTGTGCAACCCTTTTCGGTTCATCTGATCCAGTACGCGGCCGATATGAGCGACCTGAGCCTCGATCATCAGTACAACCGAGTTATGGCCCAACCCCGTATGCGGCCCCAGCAGGATAAAGAAGTTCGGAAACCCAGCGATGGCTGTACCCAGATTGGCCTGCATTCCTTCGGCCCATGCCGCGCGCAAGGTCATCCCATCTGAGCCAGTGATGTCCAGTCGTTCACCCATGTCGGTCACATGAAAACCAGTGCCCCAGATCAGAATATCCGCCTGGGTCCGGCTGCCATCAGAGGCAGTGATTTGGTTGCCGTCGATCTTGGTCACCCCGTGTGAAATCACAGTTACGTTCTCTTGCGCTAACGTTGGGTACCAGTCATTCGAACTGAGGATACGCTTGCACCCGATCCGGTAGTTCGGGGTCAGGCGTTGGCGCTCTTCTGGGTCGGTGATCGCCTTCTCAAGCGCATGGCGCCACATCTTCATGGCAAAGTTAACCATCCGCTCTTCACCGCGAAAGACGCGGTGGCGGTACTCGAAGATCATGTAGATCAGCTTGCGTCTGAGCCGGGGCAGGGCCGGCACGCGTCGATAGAGGTTACGAACCCAAGGTGCTATTGGCCCATCCGGGCGGGGCAGAACGTAGGGCGCTGTGCGCTGGAAGATGGTGATATCGCCCGCCGACTTCGCGATCTTGGGTACGAACTGAACCGCCGATGCTCCGGTGCCGATCACCGCGATACGCTTGCCGGTAAGATCCGTGTCGTGATCCCATTGGGCGGAGTGAAACTTGGGGCCGGTAAAACTATCCGCCCCCGGAATGTTTGGAACACTGGGCAAGTGTAGCGCGCCGACAGCCGAAACCAGAAACCGAGCCGACCAGTGCTGCCCGCCCTCGGTTTCCACTTGCCAGCGGGTGCCGTCCCAGCGGGCGGATTTCAGTTGCTGGTGAAAATGGCACAGGTCGTACAGACCCTCGTCACGGCAGACTTTCTGCAGATAAGCTTGAATTTCGGCCCCATCTGCATAGGCGCGGCTCCAGTCCGGGTTCAGGTGAGTCGCCATCGAATAGAGATGCGAAGGGATATCGCAGGCCACGCCCGGATAGGTGTTTTCACGCCATGTCCCGCCGATATCACTTGCTTTCTCAATTATCGCAATGTCGGTGATCCCGCGTTTGCGGGCCTCAAGCGCCATGATCAGCCCCGAGAACCCGGCCCCGACGATCAGCAAGTCCGCGCTGTGTTCCATGCGTCCGCCCCTCCCAAAGCGACCGAGATGGTTGGTACAGACTATAAGCCGGAAAGTGCTCGTGCACAGCCTCTCTTAAGGTCAGGGGGGTGTCGGTCAGGGATTAGTCTATGGACTCCAAGCGGCTGCACCCTGACGGCAGTCCCGAACCGAAGGTGTGGCGCGGTGTCCAAAGTGGACGGATCATCAGTCTCGACAGGATTGGGATGCGCCCGGAATCCATGATCTGGGTGTAGTCATCAAACAAAACATGAGCTGAACTAAATCCTGTGTTAGTTTTTTGCTGGGTAAAGATCTGAGTTCAGTGCACCAAAGGTGTATTTTTTGATCAGGTCTAAGAGTATATGTCGCAAAACTACAGAATATGTCGGTTCCAGCCCAATCGTCTGGAAAGCGACATTATACGCAAAAAATCAACAGTTGCTGCGTATGGACAGCGGATTGGGCATCCTGCCCGAATAGAAGTTTCAATGACCTGCCCGATGGA
The DNA here is from genome assembly GCF_056538665.1 of Ruegeria sp. BF6. Lineage (NCBI taxonomy): Bacteria > Pseudomonadati > Pseudomonadota > Alphaproteobacteria > Rhodobacterales > Roseobacteraceae > Ruegeria > Ruegeria sp. BF6. Next base: position 2,084 of record NZ_JBQFTN010000030.1, on the reverse strand, counting down.
GGAGTGGTGAACAGCCACAGGGGATCGGGTCGAAGAAAAGACCAAGATTGGAGGCTCATCTTTAGGTGGGTTCAATCCAGCTATACCGTCAACACGGAGGAAAATATGTCGGTACCCGAACCATTTACGGATGTTGAGATAGAAACGGCAGATGCCGGTTTCTACGAGAATTACAGCGTCCCCATCGCTCTGATCAGCAAGGCCATCATGGTTGGGCTGGTTCTGTGGGCCCTTGTGTTTCCTGCCAATGCCAATAGCACGCTGGGCAGCCTGAACGGCAAGCTGCTTGAGGTATTCAACAGCTTCTACGTCGTCATCGTGGGGCTGTTTTTCTTTTTTCTGGCCGTTGTTGCTATCATTCCGGCCACCGGTCGCCGGATCATGGGAACGCCCGGTGAAAAGCCCGAGTTCTCGAACTTTTCCTGGTTTTCGATGATGTTTGGCGCCGGTCTGGGTGTCGGCCTGATGGTGTTTGCGACGGCTGAACCGTTAGGCCTGTGGGGGTCGAATCCCGTTGTGGTGTCCGGCGCCGTCGAGGGCAACTCGCCGGAGGCTCTGCAATCGGCCTATCGCTTCACCTACCTGCACTACGGCTTCCACGCCTGGGCGATTTATGTCGTCACCGGTCTGTCGCTGGCCTACTATGCCTATACCCGCAACATGCCGCTGACCATCCGTTCGGCGCTGACGCCTTTGTTCGGTCGTTACGTCAACGGCTTTTTCGGCCATGTGGTTGATGTTCTGGGCGTTGTCGCGACCATCCTCGGTGTCTCCGTGACCATCGGCTATGGCGTCAGCCAGTTCATTGACGGTCTTTATGCCATCACCGGGATGGAATGGATCATGGATCTGGGTGGCGAGGTTCCGACCCCGTCCAAAGTGGGTCTGATCTCGGGTCTGGTCGTCATCATGGGGCTGTCCATCATCTCGGCTGTGTCCGGCGTTGGCCGGGGCGTGAAGTACCTGTCGAACCTGAACCTTGTGCTGTCGATCATCCTGCTGGGTACCTTCGTGATTTTCGGCTCGTTCGTCTTTGCTATGACCACCTATGGCACTGCGATGGTGGATTACATCCTGCACTTCATCTCGCTGAGCTTTGGCGCTTATGGCCCGCTGTCAGCCGAGGCCTTTGCAGCGGCGCTGCCGGCCGAGGCGCAGGCGCATGCGGATGCCCTGATGGGCGGCGCGACCAATGCGTGGGGCAGTTTTGACGGCTTCAAGAGCGGTCTGGAAGGCGCTGCGGCGGAACTGGACGAGGCCACGCTGGCTGCGGCCTATGCGGCGGGTGAGCAAGGTCGCCAGTTTGGTTGGCAGGCCGGCTGGACCACCTTCTACTGGGCCTGGTGGATTGCGTTCTCGCCGTTTGTCGGCCTGTTCCTGGCGCGCATCTCGAAGGGCCGCACTGTGCGTGAGTTCATCTTGGGCTGTGTGTTTGCCCCGGCGCTGGTGTGCTTTGCGTGGATGACTGTTCTGGGTGGCACCGCGATCGATCTGGAACTGGCGGGTGCAGCAGAAGGTGCGATCATTGGGGCGTCGAACACCAACAAGCTGTTTGTGACACTGTCCTACATGATCGACGGCGGGCTGCTGTCCATGCTGAACGTGATGTGCGTGATCCTGATCATGACCTTCCTTGTAACGTCTGCGGACTCAGGCATTCTGGTGATGAACACCATCATGTCCGGCGGGAGCCAAGAGACCGGTATCAAGCACCGCATCATCTGGGGTGTGATCCTGACGGCTGTGATTGGTGCGCTGATCCTGGCAGCGGGTGAAAACAACCCGATGGACGCGCTGCGCAATGCAATGATCATCGGTGCGCTGCCCTTTACCATGGTGATGGGCCTGATGTGCATAGCGTTGGGCAAGGCGCTGTTCCGCGACAGCCAGCGCGACAAGCACGGCGTCGCGACGCAGGCCGCCGAGTAAAAACCTGCCAAAGAAAAATAAGGCGTCGCCCCGTCAGGGGCGGCGTTCTTCGTTTCGTAAGCAGTGTCGTTTCCTGCAATCAGATATCGCAATCAGTGAGGTTTGAGTTTGGCGAATCCTTCAGTTTGGCGACAAGATTGGAGATACGCCTTATG
>NZ_JBQFTN010000029.1:0-22743 GCF_056538665.1 Ruegeria sp. BF6 | reverse complement strand
ATATGAAGGGCCGGACAGCTTCACCTACACCGTCTCGGACGGCACAGACACCGATACCGCAACCGTCAGCCTCAATGTCGCAGCTCCGCCCAGTTCCGGTGTTTCTGACGATTTTTCTGGCCTCACACTAAATCCAATTTGGGTTTTTGCAGGGCCAGCAGAGGTCAGTTCGGGGCTGGGCACGTCCGCAAACGATGCGTTCCTGATCCTATCTACACCGGCTGGCAACTACGACGTTTACGACGAAAACCGGGGCGCGCGCCTGTTACAGGCTGTGCCCGACGACGATTTCCGGGTCGAAGCGCGTTTCCTGAGTACGCCGACCGAACAATTCCAGCTTCAGGGATTTTTGGTGGAGCAGGATGTGGACAACTGGCTGCGCTTTGACACCTATTCCGATGGCAGCAATCTGCGCGCCTTTGCGGCGATCACCATCAACGGTAACAGCAGTCCAATGTTCAATGTTGTTATTCCCGGCGGAAATGCTCCATATCTGGACCTGTCGCGCTCTGAGGATATCTGGACCTTCCGATACTCTACTGACGGGGTGACTTGGACCACTGCCGGTAGCTTCACCCATGCGCTCAATGTTACCGCTGTCGGACCGATGGCCGGAAGCACTCAGACCAGCGCCGGCTATACAGCCCGAGTGGACTATGTGGCCTTCGATGGCGATCCGATCGCGGATGAGGATGGAAATTTTGTGCCTCAGCCGCATCCGCCCGAGGCCAATGACGACACGCTGTCGGCGCTGCCCGATACAGCACTGAACATTAACGTGGCCACTGCTCTTTTGATCAATGACAGTGACGCGGATGGCGACCCGCTGAGCCTCGACAGCTTCACCCAGCCAGCCAATGGCACTCTCACGGACAATGGCGACGGCACCCTCACCTATACCCCCAACGCTGGATATGAAGGGCCGGACAGCTTCACCTACACCGTCTCGGACGGCACAGACACCGATACCGCAACCGTCAGCCTAACTGTACGCGACCATATCAGTGTCTGGTACGGGGACACGCAAACCTTTGGCGCACCGGGCGCAGCGCAACAATGGGTAAACATCCTTGGCAACGTTTATACTGTCGATTTGGTGTCGCTTACTTATTCCCTGAATGGCGGAGAAGAACAGACACTTTCAGTCGGGCCAGACACACGACGACTTGAAGCGAACGGAGACTTCAATATTGACCTCGATTTTGCCGCGCTGGATGGTTCCTCTGCTGACGACATTGTGACCATAACGGCGACCTATACGGACGGAGAAATCTTTACTCAGGATGTTACGATCCAATACGAGGACGGCGTGATCTGGGACGCCGACTATGTGGTCGACTGGTCAAATGTCACAAACCTTCAGGATGTAGCCCAAGTAGTCGATGGCGACTGGATTATCACGGCCGACGGGGTCCGGATTGCACAACCGGGTTATGATAGGATTCTGACCTTTGGCGATCAGTCCTGGGACAATTATGAGGTAAACCTGTCCCTGACGATCAACGAAATGCACGACGGCACGCCCAGAGATGGTGCTGGCCTTGGCTTCGGAATGCTTTGGGGCGGGCATACAGATGACCCGATTTCGGGCTGGCAACCCCTGTCCGGTTACAACCCGATCATCTCACCCTTCTACAATACCAATGACGACAGATTTGAACTCCATGATTATCCCAATTGGGGCTCCCTGCTCGACACATCGCCATTCAGCTTTACGGAAGGAGCAACATACAATGTAACCATCCGGGTGGAACAGACTGACCTGATCAACAGGGTTTATCGCTTCAAGATCTGGGAAGAAGGCAGCAGCGAGCCTGTAGAGTGGCTTTTAGAAGGGACGGATGTGATACCGGAACCCCTGAATGGCTCCTTCGCACTTATTGCTCACCACTGGGACATCACCTACCACGATCTTACATTTGCCGAAATTGAAGGCGATGACATCATCATGGGAACCGATGGCACGGATCTGCTGGTTGGGGTGGATTCCAATGTGGCGCTACCAGGGCTGGGGGAACGTGATGTGCTGGTCGGCCACGAAGACGCGGATGTCTTTGTCTTCGGTGATTCTAACGGTAGCTACTACGATGACGGCGACGGCAGCACTGATGGCGTCAACGATTTTGGCTACGCTTGGGATTTTGTTTCCGGAACAGATCAAATTCAACTAGCTGGGGTCTCGACGGATTATGTTCTGACCGAGGATGCTGCGGGCCTGCCTGCGGGTACCGCAATCTGGCTATTGGGGGCCGGTGGGGACGAGGACGAATTGATCGGTGTGATCAATAATGTGTACGGGTTGTCGCTAACCAGTGACGACTTCCTCTTCCAAGGTGATTTGCTGGCCTGAGGCGCAGAGACCACGGTTTGAACGGTTTTCACAAAAAGGTTGAATTCTGGTTGCGCCCTTGTATTCAGATTGTACGATTTTGATTGAATTTCACCCTTGCTGTCGTTTTCAGTTACATGCCGAAAACCCGGAAAATTGCATAGCGATAACCTTTGCCGGGGTGAGTGTTTTTTGTTGAAAGTCGCTGAGTTCGACGGTGCCGGGTACGCGTTGTCGTTTGGGTCAGAGGCTGATTTAGGAGGTTGGCGAGTTGCGCATTCTGGTTACCGGGCACAACGGATATATTGGCGGGGTTCTGATCCCCTTTCTGCAGGAGCGCGGGCATCATGTGACCGGGCTCGACAGTTACTATTTCGAACATTGCGACATGTCCGGTATGCCCGAGGCGGACGCCGTGATCCGCAAGGATATCCGCGATGTGGGACCTGCCGACATGGAAGGTTTCGATGCAGTGATCCATCTTGCGGGTTTGTCGAACGATCCGATGGGCAATCTCAATCCGCAATGCACCTATGACATCAACGCGGATGCAACGCTGACCCTTGGCCGCGCGGCAAAGGCGGCTGGGGTAGAGCGGTTCGCCTTCTCGTCGTCCTGCTCGATCTATGGGGCGGCCAGCCCCGAGGATGTGCTGGACGAAAGCGCCGAATTCAATCCGGTTACACCCTATGGTGAATCCAAGGTCCGCAGCGAGGCGATCCTGTCCGATCTGGCGGATGACAGTTTCTCGCCGGTCTTCCTGCGCAATGCCACCGCTTATGGCGCCTCACCCAAACTGCGGGCGGACCTGATGGTCAACAGCCTGGTTGGTTACGCATTCCTGCAAGGCGAGGTTCTGATCAAAAGCGACGGTACACCCTGGCGGCCATTGGTTCATATCGAGGATATCAGCCGGGCCTTCCTTGCCACGCTTGAGGCCCCACGCGACCTGATCCACAACACCGCCTGGAATGTTGGCCGCTCCAGCGAGAACTACCAGGTGCGCGACGTTGCAGAGCATGTCGAGCAACTGGTTCCGGGCAGCCGCATTGCTTACGAACCGGGCGGCGGACCCGACAAGCGCTGCTACCGGGTGGATTTCTCGAAGATCGAAACCGGGCTGCCGGGCTATGACCCGCAATGGACGGTCCCGATGGGCATTGAGGAACTGCACAAGGCCTATGTGGACAACGGGCTGGATCTGGCGGATTTCGAGGGCTCGCGTTTCATTCGCCTGAAAACACTTCAGGACCACATGGAGAGCGGCGCGCTTGATGCCGAGCTATTCTGGACGGAACGCCGCGCTGCTGCGGGGTGATCCGTGACACCTGCAGATATCACCACAAGCGGTGAAGCGCCGGGCCCAGCCTGCCCGTCCTGCGGCCAGTCCGGGAATATACTGCCGCTCTATGATCTGACCGACATTCCGGTGCAGAGCACGTTGCTTTTGCCGGATCGTGCCACTGCGCTCGGGTTTCCGACCGGTGACATGGCGCTGTGCTGGTGCCCCGAATGCGGGTTGGCCTTCAACGCCCGGTTTGATCCGACGCGGGTCGATTACGGCACTGGGTATGAAGACGCCCAGGGCGGCTCGCCCACATTCAATGCGTTTGTCTCGGATCTGGCGCAGGGCTGGATCGAGCGGTTCGGCCTTGGCGGCGGGCATCTGATCGAGGTTGGATGCGGCAAGGGTGATTTCCTGCGCCTGATCTGCGCCCAGGGCGGCTGCAGCGGTACCGGCTATGACCCGGCCTATGTACCGGGCCGCAGTTCGGAACCGGGCGGGCTGGCCTTTCACGCCGAGAACTTCACCAAAGCCCACGTACCGGTAGATGCGGATTTTCTGATCTGCCGGCACACACTGGAACATATTGGCGATGTCGCCGGTTTTCTGGCTCTGATGCGGCAGGCCGCCGGGGATGGCACCCGTCTGCGCTTTGGTTTCGAGGTACCGGACCTGCGGCGCATCCTGATCGAAGGTGCGTTCTGGGACATCTATTACGAGCATGCCAGCTATTTCACCGCCGGATCTCTGGCGCGGGCCTTCCGGCTGGCGCGGTTCGATGTGCTCGACCTGCGTCGGGTTTATGGGGAGCAATACCTGATCATCGAAGCGGCAGTGTCGGATCAGCCGTCACCGCTGCCTGAACTGGCCGACGATCTGACTGAGACCACAAAGCTGGTTGCAGAGTTCCGCGATACCGCGCGGGCGCGCATCGACGGCTGGCGACGGCGTTTCGCCGCCTGGCGTGACGCCGGACAGCGCGTGGCGCTTTGGGGATCCGGCTCGAAGGCGGTGGGTTTTCTGACCACCATCGGCGATCCCGGTATTGTCTCGTGCGTCGTCGATATCAACCCGGCACGGCAGGGGCATTACATGCCTGGCTGCGCCGCCCCCATCGTGGGACCCGAAACTCTGACCGAAAAGCACCCGGACGTCGTGATCGTTATGAACAGTATCTATCGTGACGAAATCGCCGCCCAGATCGCCAGCATGCAACTGTCCCCTGAAATCCTGACAACTGATACCGCCCCCGAAATGGAGCCAACGCAATGACCGCCACACCTTCTGTGCCTGCCTGTCCGGTTTGCGGCGGGAACCATGCCAGGCTTTTCTTTTCGTTGTCCGATCAGCCGGTGCTGATCGGCGTGCTGTGGCCGGATGCGGACAGCGCCCGCGCCTGCCGTCGGGGGGATATCGATCTGGCCTTCTGCCCCGATTGCGGATTTATCTGGAATGTGTCCTTCGATCCGGACCGGATCGAATACGATCAGCAATACGACAACTCGCTGCATTTCTCGCCAACCTTCCAGAACTATTCGCAGAAACTGGTCGACCGTCTGGTGAACACCTATGGGCTGCATCAGCGCACCGTGGTCGATATCGGCTGTGGCAAAGGCGACTTCCTGGCTATGCTCTGCGAGGCCGGGGGTAATACCGGGTACGGCTTTGACCCATCCTACGAGGGTGAGCGGGTCAACACCTCGGCCGCTGACCGCATTACCTGGTCGAATGACTATTATGGCGAAGAACACGCCCGCCTGCAGGCCGATCTGCTGGCCTCGCGCTTTGTTTATGAACACATCCCGGCCCCGAATGATTTCCTGCGGATGATCCGGCGCTCGATCACTGATCCGGATCGTACAGTGATCTATTTCGAAGTGCCGGACACTGATCTGATCATCCGGCAGGGTTCGGTCTGGGACGTGATTTATGAGCATTGTTCCTATTTTAGTGTCGAATCCCTGACCCGATCCTTTGCGGCCTGCGGCTTTGACGTGCTGCGCGTGGAAGAGACCTTTGAAAAGCAGTTTCTGACAATCGAAGCACGGGCTGCGGGAACGGATACCGGCAACCCGGGCAGCGACACCGGCAATCTCGGGCAGCTGGCGGCGGATGTCGCTGCATTTGGCGAAACGCAGAACACCAAGATGTCCGGCTGGCGCGACCGGCTGGCGCAATGGCGCGCCGAGGGCCGCCGGGCTGTGGCCTGGGGTGCTGGCGCCAAGGCGGTTGGTTTCCTCAATATGCTGGGGGATCGCGACACGATCACCCGCGTGGTCGACATCAACCCTCATAAACAGGGCAAACATCTGGCCGGAACCGGCCAGCAGATCATTTCGCCACAGGCGCTGACGGAAGATCCGCCCGATGTTGTCGTGTTGATGAATCCTATCTACCGTAACGAGATAACGGCACAATTGGCGGAGCTTGGGCTTACGCCGGAACTGATCAATTCCTGATACGAAACGCATTGAAATAACAAGAGAGGCCCCGCATGTCAGCTCCTACCGGATCCTTCCCCTGTCGGTTTTGCGGCACACACCTCAAGCATACGCTGGTCGATCTCGGCATGTCGCCATTGTGCGAAAGCTATGTCGCCGAAGAAAACTATTCGAAGATGGAGCCTTTCTATCCGCTCCATGCCTTCGTTTGCCACGAATGCTATCTCGCCCAGCTCGACGAGTTTGTCCCGGCCGAGGAGATCTTTACCGAATACGCCTATTTCTCATCCTATGCGGATAGCTGGGTGGAACATGCGCGCCGCTATTGTCACGACATGCAAGACCGTTTCGGACTGGGTTCCGACAGTCAGGTGGTCGAGGTGGCCAGTAACGACGGCTATCTGTTGCAGCATTTCGTAACGCTGGGCATCCCTTGCTATGGGGTGGAGCCCGCAGAAAACGTGGCCCAGGTGGCCATCGACAAGGGTGTGCCGACCGAGGTCGAGTTTTTTGGCGTCGAAACGGCCCGGAAGCTGGCTGCACAAGGGCGGCAAGCGGATCTGATCCTGGGCAAGAACGTGTTGGCGCAGGTGCCCGATCTGAATGATTTCGTGGCCGGGCTGAAAATCATGATGAAGCCCGGTGCGGTGATGACGATCGAGTTCCCGCATCTTCTGGCCACCATGGAAGGCAACCAGTTCGATCAGGTCTATCACGAGCATTACTGCTATTTCTCGCTGATTGCGGCGGAGCGGGTCTTTGCCCATCACGGCATCCGGCTGTTCGATATCGAAGAGGTATCCACCCATGGCGGGTCACTGCGCATCATTGGTCGCCACGAGGAAGACGACACCAAACCGGTGACGGATCGTCTTGTGGCCTTCCGGAACAGGGAACTGGCCGCAGGGCTGGACCGGATGGAAACCTATGCCTCTTTCGACGAACAGGTGCGCGAAACCAAACGCAAGGCGCTGGAATATCTGATCGCCGCGGCACGCGCCGGTAAACAGATCGCTGCCTATGGCGCGCCGGGCAAGGGTAACACTTTCCTGAACTATTGCGGGATCAAGACAGACCTCATCTCCTATACGGTCGACCGCAATCCCTATAAACAGGGTCGCTATTTGCCCGGTTCCCGGATTCCGATCCACCATCCGGACAAGATCGCCGAAACCAAGCCGGACGTTATCGTCATCCTGCCCTGGAATTTCCGCGACGAAATCGCCGAGCAGCTATCCTATACCGCCGAATGGGGTGCCGAATTGGTGGTTTTTGTCCCCGAAGCCACGGTGCTGGCACCACAGGCAGCCCGGGCACGGGCCTGAACAAAAGAAAAGGATCAGCCATGAAAGTCGTTTTGTTCTGTGGGGGCCAGGGAACCCGGCTGCGGGATTATTCCGATCAGATTCCCAAGCCACTGGTGCCGGTGGGGGGACGTCCGATCCTGTGGCACATCATGAAGTACTATGCCTCTTACGGGCACAAGGATTTCATCATTTGCCTGGGTTACAAAGGCGAGGCGATCAAGCAGTTCTTCCTGGACTATGACGAGCGGGTCAACAACGACTTCGTCTTCGAAAACGGCGGTGCCAGGATCGACGTTCTGCAAAGCGACATTCAGGACTGGCGCATCACCTTTGTCGACACCGGTCAGAACACCAATATCGGTGGCCGCCTTTTGCGCGTGCGCGAGCATCTGGACGGCGAAGAGATGTTTCTGGCCAACTATGCCGACACGCTGACCGATCTTGATCTCGATGCGATGATCCAGGGCTTTTCCGCCACCGATGCGATCGCCGGGTTCTGCTGTGTAAAACCCCCGTATTCCTTCCATCTGGTGTCTTTCGGCGATGACAGCCGCGTGGCGCAAATCTCGGATGTGAAGGACTCGGGCATGTGGATGAATGGCGGCTATTTTGCCTTGCGCCCCGAGATTTTCGACAATCTGCATGAAGGTGAGGAACTGGTGATCGAAGGCTTTGAACGCCTGGTCGGGCAAAAGCGGCTTTATGCGCACCAGCATGAAAGCTTCTGGACCTGCATGGACACGTTCAAGGAAAAGCAGGCGCTGGATGACCGGGTGGCCGCCGGGAATACGCCCTGGCAGGTCTGGAAGGACGACTGAGACGATGCGTGAACTCGGTCTTGGGAAACTCGGCACGGTGCTCTGCCTCGGTGCCCATAGCGACGATATCGAAATTGGTGCGGGCGCAACCATTTTGCGGCTTATCCGCGACAATCCAGATGCCCATATCGTCTGGGTGGTCTGTGCAGCCTCGGGTGTCCGCGGCGAAGAGGCCCGGGCCAGCGCCGAACGCTTTCTGGAAGGCGCGGGATCGTCAGAGATCGTGCTGAAAGACTTCCGTGACGGCCATTTTCCGCATCAATGGGCCGAAGTGAAGGCGTTTCTGGAAACGCTGAAAGTGCATGACCCCGACCTGATCCTGACCCAATACAAGCAGGATCTTCATCAGGATCACCGCATCCTGTCAGAACTGACCTGGAACACGTTCCGCGATCATATGATCCTGGAATACGAGATTCCGAAATGGGATGGTGGCATGGGGTCACCCAACGCTTTCGTCCCCGCCTCTGTTGCGGATACCGACACCAAAATCTCGCTGCTAATGGAGTGTTTCGCCTCGCAGGCGGGCAAGCACTGGTTTGACGACCTGACCTTTCGCGGCCTGATGCGGTTGCGCGGTCTGGAATGCAACGCCCCGGACGCCTTGGCCGAAGCGTTTTATGCCCGGAAGCTGCGGTTGGGGTAGAAGTAAACAACCACAAATGCAGAACAATTGATATGGCACCCGGAATTTCGAGCCCCGCCCCTTTGGGGGTTGCGGCCTGAGGTGCTAAAACGAAGCCCTGAACTACCCGTCTTGAACGCAACAAGCCGCCAGAGATACGCTCTGGCGGCTTGCAATGCTTCGGAACAGGTATGTGTTCAGTATCAGGCTAGCAGGTCGAAGGTTTCGACATGTAACGCTTCGTCCAGGATCTGAACATCGGACAGCGTGCCGTCGAAGCCATTTCTGACCTTGTCACCACCGTTAGAACTGTCCCAACCAAGGCCGCCAATCTGCAGGTTCTGCTGGTTCCCGGTCAGGTCGAAATCGAACTCTTGCGTTTCAACGTGTTCGCCGTTCACTGCAAGACCGATCTCGTCGCCATCAAACCAAATCTGAACATCATAGTCCTGATTGGCCTTGATGCCTTCTACCGTCATATTAGCGTCGCTGTTCGTCTCTGCATCCTGAAAGCGCAGGACCAGGTCGTCACCCTTCAACATAACCGAAAGGTGATCCCCACCTTCATAGCCGCTGGCATCCTTGGAGATCAGACCTTGAAGACCGTTCAAGTCGTCAGCGTTGAAGGTGAAGGCGATTGTTCCTTCCTCCAATTCCAGAGCTTGGTCGTGGTCCAGATTGGTGATGCTCCGATTCTTACCGTAGAACTCAGCCTCTCCCGCTTGGAAGACCACGTTACCTGCGGTATCCACAGGCGTTTCCGGCTCAGTCACAGGTGTTTCCGGCTCAGTCACAGGTGTTTCCGGCTCAGTCACAGGTGTTTCCGGCTCAGTCACAGGTGTTTCCGGCTCAGTCACAGGGGTCTCAGGAAGCGCCTGGGAGGCGTAGATGAACTCCTGCATTTGCTCAGGCGTCCATTTCCCCTCGACGATTGCAACGTCGGAAATTGCGCCGTCGAATACATTCCCATAGCCTGCCTTGCCCGAGTCGCTGCCCCACCCCAGGGCACCAATCTGCAGATACTCGACGTTGTCAGCCAAGGTCATCGAAAAGTCGGCAGTATGAACCTGCTGGCCATCCAACCAAACTCCGACTTCATTGTCACCGAAGGAGAGTTGCAGGTCGTAGTCCTGATTCGCGTTTATCCCGGGGATACGGACGATCTCGTCACTGGAACCGTCCTGGAAACGCACGACCAGCGAGCCCTTGTCGATATAGACAGCCAGGTGATTACCACCACCGGCATAATAGCTGGCATCCTTGGTCAGAATACCGTACCGGCCCGAAACAGTATCGGCATTGAAGCTGAGTGCAATGGTCCCGGTTTCCAGCGCCAAGTCATTGCTATGAGCAACCTCAATCACATCCGAGCTGCTGCTGATGTTCTGTGTGCCCAATACGCTGAACGCCGCGCCGTCAAGCTGGCCGCCATTAGTCTCATCCGAAACCTCCGACTCAGTCGGCTCGGGCTCAGTCGGCTCGGGGTTGGATAACTCGGGCTCGGTCAACTCGGGGCTGGATGGCTCGGGAATATAAGAAGTGCCGTCAAGCAGTTCCATCAGCCTTTCGTAAGCGCCGTATTGTTCAGCCAGGCTGCCCTCGACAGGACGCAGGTCTTCAAGAGTCAAACCAGGCGTAATGTCACCTTGGAAGTACTTATCGTAATTGTCGATGTCTCCTTGGAAGTTCGCCCCAACCTCTTCTGTCGTAGAAGTAATCAAGTTACCCGAGCTGGAAACTTGTGCTCCGTCTTTCACACGCACGACGGTCGCGTTGTGAACGGTGTCGGTGATGTTAACCAGTGTATTGTCACGGACGGTGATACCAGAAGTGTTCGCACCGCCTACAACAATGCCATTATACATACCAGTTGCGAGAATGTTCTGCTCGATCAGGATGTTGTGGAAATCTTCACCATTCAAGAAGAGCCCCTGCACGTTCATCTGAGTTTCCGTCAGAAGCACGTTGCCGCGGATAACACCATCCGACGAACCTGACCCCTGGAACTGCATGAAGTCCAGGTGCCATCCCTCCTCGGGATAGACGTGCCCACCTTGGGTGTTGTTTTCGATCAGGAAATCGTTGATCCCGATAAACTTGAAAGCATCGCTGCCGATATAATCGACGTAGTTCTCAGAAACTTCGATCCTTTCATTAGGGTAAATGACAAAACCGTTCTTTACGTCATGCACATAGTTGCCGCTGAGAAGGATATCGGTGTTATAGGCCGCATAAATCCCGTAATGGCCGGACATATTGTTGTCTTCCAGGCCGTGGACTTCAGAGTTCACGAATTCCACATGATCGCTATTCGTGATCGAAACGATGTTGGAAGACTGGCTGCCATTTCCGCTGTCTCCCACTTCAATTCCGTCAATGCGCAAGTGGCTGACATTGTCCACATCAAGGTGTGAGAAAAAAGCTGGTTTATCTGGGTCCGCCGATTTGACGGTCACCATGCTGTTGTAGCTAAGGTTCTTGAAATCAACGGAGCCATAGTTTCCGGATGCAAGAACAATCGTGTCGCCGCCCTGAGCAGAAGAAAGAGCCGACAATAGCTGCGACGCGTTTGATACGTTGATAGTTGCCATTATGATTGTGCCTCATTTTGGCTTCATGCGGCAGGCAAGACTGCCGCCGTGAGTGGTTGCGGTTAGAACTCTTTAACCAGCGCGCCGTGGATCATCCCTTAAGTCCTACGGCACAGGACAAGCATTTAGCGCTATGTTCAAACGCCAAAATGCGGATACTCGCACTTGACTTGCCGGGCAGGTTGGCCCGCAAGTGTGTTATTTATGTGGTCTTTTTGAGATCAACTCGCCTCGTGAGTGTGGTATTTGTGTGGTCTTTTTATTGACGTCGCGCAATCACTACTTTGTAGAACTTTCGCTATCAAGCGGCACAAATAATGTCGGCATTTTTCCCGCATAGCTTTGTAATGATTTTTGCGCGATAGAAGAAATGATAGCTCTCAAGGCTCTATTTGGCAGCGGATACAAACGTAAAAATCTATTTTAATTCATAACGTTATTGAAGAAAACCGTCAGCTTACCCAAGGTAAAGGTGTGACTGGCAAAAAACTGCCACTTCTGGACAAAAACTCAACCGGGAAAGGACAGGAACCATATCCGCTTCGAATTGAATCGCAAATTATTGCAGCCAGGCTTGATTAAAAGGCTTTCAACCTTTTGGAAGAAATTCTTTAAGGCTGACTATCACGGCTAGATTTCAGCCATTTTTCAGGATCATTCCCAATCAATTTAAAAGCGATTCGAAAATCATTTATGATATTGATTCTATTTAAGTTTCCCCCACTGAATCACGTTTGTGATGGTTTTAAAGATAAGATCAATGCGATGCGACCTGCACCGCAGCCCATATTCGGCATCTGAGGGGCGCACTGGAAACTCCACAATGCTTGGCTACTCTCTCCGACGGTCTGGTCACGGCTTGTGATCAGCGTTTGCCCAAAGTTCCTACCATAGTCGCTACAGCCCTCGTCACTTACGGGTTCAGTAATTCCATTAAACGCGTGTTGGCCCCGAAAACCTCTGCAGGACCGCCTTTGATAGGTGTTAAGTCGTCGATCGTCATACCTGGACGGGGCAACCCCTTCGCAAAAGCTGTGCTGTAGTGATATGGTCGACCACGTTGTCTGACCTGCAGCAACAGATTTCCATCTGTTAGACCGCCCTTTTCATGAACCATTATGTTGCCTGTGACCGAGACAACCGATCCGTTTTCCACTCGCACGACGGTCGCCTTGTGTACGGTGTCTGGAATATTGATCAGGGTGTTGTAACGGATAACCATTCCCGAAGTGCCGGATTCACCATCCACCACAATGCCGTTGAACATGCCGGTTGCGATGATGTTCTGTTCTATCAAGATATCGTTGAAGGCTGCACCCCTCATGAAAATCCCCTGCACGTTCATCTGAGTTTCCGTCAGAAGCACGTTGCCGCGGATAATTCCGTTCGAAGTATCCGCGGTCCCCTGGAATTGCATGAAGTCCAGGTGCCATCCCGCCTCAGGGTTGACGTGCCCTCCTTGGGTGTTGTTTTCGATCAGGAAGTCGTTGATCCCGATAAACTTGAAAGCATCACTACCGATATAATCGACATAGTTCTCAGAAACTGAGACCCTTTCATTAGGGTAGATGACAAAACCGTTCTTTACGTCATGCACATAGTTGCCACTGAGAAGAATGTCGGTATTGCCATTGGCATAAATCCCATAATGGCCGGACATATTGTTGTCTTCCAAGCCGTGGACTTCAGAGTTCACGAATTCCACATGATCGCTGTTCGTGATCGAAACGATTTTGGAAGCCTGACCGCCATTTCCGCTATCAGCGACCACAATCCCGTCGATGCGCAAGTGGCTGACATTGTCGACTTCAAAACTAGAGAAAAGCGCAGGGTTGTCCGGATCCGCCGATTTGACGGTAACCATGCTATTGTAGCTGAAGTTCTTGAGGGCAACAGAACCGTAATTCCCCGATGCTAGGACAATCGTGTCGCCCCCCTGAGCAGCATCCAACATTGTGAGCAATTTGTTCACATCAGCAAGAGCAGGAACAAGTTGGGCATACAATGTGCTTATGAACAAAACCACAGATCGAAGTTTCATGTGCGCTCTCGCCGCGAATGATAGGCTTCATAACGGCTGTATCGCAGAGCTGTTCTAGTGCCTTTATCGCCTCGATGAGAACGACTTGGGTCTCTCTCATCGGTGTGTGTTGCATTAGTTTTTTCTCTATTTTCATCATCGAGAAGCCAAGCACCAGCACCAATCAGAAAAATGAAAAAGACATATATGACTTTCCAGTAGTTAGTAGCCCAGCCCGCAAGGAAAAACCCAATCATACAAACCAGATAGCCGGTCCGGTAATTCGAGGATCGATCACTCAAACCGGATTTGAACAAAATCGGTAGGAACATTGCAAAAAAGAACAACAGTTGCAAAAGGCCGGCGGGCAATCCATGCATCACCGCAGGATGCAGCCAGAACATATCCAAGCTACTGCTTTTCCACTCAGGCCTATACCATTCACCCAAGCCAACACCAAAGAGCGGATTTTGCTCAACGGATATGGTGCCGTACCGCCAGATCAATATCCGTGAATAAGCTGTCTTCGTATTGAAGGCAAAAAGCGAAATGAATATTTCCGGAGTCGATCGGTTAGCCGCGATTTCGATCGCAACTACCACTGACAAGATGCCGCCACTGAGAATGAACCAACGTTGTTTAACTTTGTGCAGAAGGTTGTCCCAAGTAATTAGCCCTAGCTGCGCGACAATAGCGGTTAGAGGGCCAGAAGACAGGGACAACATAGCGGTTAAGGTTACCAAAAATGTCCTACCCCAACGCTTCCAGAGAGACGCCTTATATCCCAATACATAATAGGTCAGACTCACCGTCCCACCGCAGAAGATGCCAAATAGAATAGGGTGCTGGAATACCCCTTGCACCCGATCAAGACCCCAGCGAGGATCTTTCCAGACATCCCAGCCTGAAAATGTGAGCTTATTGGCTAGCTCTAGCAGGATATTGTGTGCTGTCAGTGTTTCGTAAATAGCAAAGGGCAGCATCAACAACACGATCCAGAACAACATCCGGACCACGGAATAAAAATCATCTGCACTACGAATATAGCAACGCGCCATGAGATACGCCCCCATGGTCTCGATAAAACGAATGCCAGAGGGTTCAAGTGCAAGCGCCGGACCGTGCAGAACAAAATAGCTGAGTGCCACCCATAGACAAAGTCCGAGTAGTGCCACATCCGCAACGCGGATACGCCCCGCCCTACCCTGCACCCACATTATCAGACCGGGCACAATCCAAAGAGTCAGCAGAAAGCGGTTCACGGTCATCTGAATGGGACCAAGCTGAAAAAAGAATGGTATCACCAGAGAAAGAATGAACAGACGCAGCAGCAAAGGCATGCGATGCGTACGGACATCCCCGGCCGCTTTTGCCGTTTCTGGAAAAGAACTGCTCTCTGTTGCTGTCATTGTTCGTAGATGCCCTAATCAAGCTATGAATAATACATCAACGCAGAGAATACATGTATACACTCCAATAGTATGTGCTGTTTTGGGTATTTTCGCGACAAAGCCGGAAAGTTGTTCTGCATCAAAAGAAAAAACCTGAATTGGAGTATGCAGAGAAATCGAGCCCCACATCAAACCGAACTCCCCCTGAACGTATGATGACTCCCTCATCTCCAACATTGTGAACGGTCGCTCGTGGGCAACCATGTACCGGCTATAGTGGCTGTGCTGCAGTTTCTCAGCGTGCCATTTGCATCGACTATTCCCAGCAGAGCTTCCTGCGTCCGGAACAATAGGGCAGCGCAGTTGCTGGTTCCTGTTTCTTTCTGTTGATCGTGGTCAGGACACGATCAATGGCGCTGACACTCAAAGAGATGAAGGCGTGGTCGCGAGTTGCGGACTTAGACGCGGCATCAACGAACAAAGGCTTGATTGGCGGGGAAATTCCGTCCTAAATGCTGAAAATCTGTGTTTCGTTCGGTGAATGAAAAATCATGAGTTCCAAAGGCAATGTTCGCAGTGTCGCAGACCCTCGGCTTTGTCTGGGGTGTGGCGTATGCTCGTATATCGGTTCCGAGGACGACGTCACGATGGTAGATTTGGACCATGTCGGTACGCGCCCAAAATTCTCTGAAACCATAAGCAGCTCGAAGACCAGAGAGATGCTTGCTGTCTGCCCAACCGTATTTGCGGATTTTGGCGAATTGAAACGACGAGCTGATTATGAGCCTGCCGTGGACAAAGCAACCGAAAACAACTGGGGCGCAATCACGGGTATCTGGGAGGGCTATGCAACCGATGAGGAAATCCGCTTCAAAGGCAGCTCTGGCGGCGCATTGACAGCAATTGCGCAGTACTGCCTCGAGCAGCGCGGTTTTCATGGAGTGTTGCACACTGGTGAAAACCCTGAAGATCCGATCCGCAACAAGACCAGAATGTCCTTTAACCGCAAAGACCTTATGGCCGTTTTGGGTTCTCGCTACTCCCCGGCATCTGTATGCGACGGATTGGGACAGGTTGAAGCCGCGCCCACACCGTGCGTGGTTATTGGCAAGCCGGTTGAAGTGACAGCTACGCGAAACGTTATGAAGGTTCGCCCAGCCTTGGCTAAGAAAGTTGGGGTTACACTGTCCTTCTTCTGCGCAGAGACCCCGCCGACGCAAGCCACGCGCAACCTTATGGAGCGCTTTGGCGTCACAGAAGCCACTTTGAAAAGCCTGCGTTATCGCGGCTATGGCTGGCCAGGATACTTCACCACCCGCAACGAGGATGAGCCAGCCAAAGAACACCTGATCTACTATGAGGCTTGGTCTTATCTGCAACAATTCCGCCCCTGGGCCACTCATTTGTGGCCCGATGGGTCAGGGGAGCTTGCCGATATCTCCTGTGGTGACCCTTGGTATGAACATCCGGATGGTGAGAACCCGGGCTTCTCCCTAATCGTCGCGCGCACCAAACTGGGTAAAGATATTATTGAGGGTGCGATCGCTGCGGGATACCTCACCGCATCGGCGGCGGAACCGTGGAAAATTGACAAATCTCAAGAAGGCCTGCTCCGTAAGAAAGGCTCTGTATGGGGTCGTCGGCTCGCACATCGCATTCTAGGTATGCCAAACACTCAATTCAAAGAACTCGACCTGTTTGGCCCGTGGCTGGCCTTACCACTGAAGTTGAAGCTCAAGTCGACGGTCGGGACGCTGCGACGGATCGTACAACGTGGCATGTGGCGGACTCCTTAACACAGACATACATTGTACAAGCCAGGTAGTTTTAGGCCGGTGACGTTTTGATCTACGGTGCTATGACGGCTGCATTATTGCATTAAGTAGTCTTACGCGAATTTTCTGAGGGATCCCGCGAAGGACCACACTGCGCCAGACCGATGGTCGCATGGCAAAGCGTCGGTGGAAGCCACCTATCAAGTGCCGTAGATACAGTCCTGATTTGAGCCGCTACCGATAACTCACACTCCAAAATGTTTCGCGCGCGAAACATTTGAACAAGCACTACTGAGCCCGCAACCAATCCTGCAATGCGTCGGCCAGCTGCTCCGAAACCGCACCGCCAATCAGTTCGATCCGCCCTCGATCTGGAGTAAAGCGCATTTCAATTTCTGGCGTCACGCGGGTTATAATCCGCTCACCTGCCGCCGAAGCCGGATCAGACTGGCGAGTGACCGCGGACTGTTTAACTTCGACCGGAGCTTTAGGAGGCGCCAGCCGTTCGGCCAATACAGATGACAGAACTTGCATCTCGACCTCAGCACTGTCTCGAGGGCTGTTCTGAAGTCTTTTTTTCAGTGCATCGGCAAACTCCGGATCACGGGTCATTTCGCGAACCAGCGCCAGGCCAAGCTTCTCGCTGATTGCCGACGGGAAATGAAGGGATGTATCAAAGGCTTCGACCAAAGCGATGAATGTACCGATCTTCGATCGCTTTGACCGTGTCGCATTACCGAATAGTCCCTGCAATGCGGCTTTCTGTGTTGGGTAAACCCCTTCCCGCATCGCACGCACGGTGATGCGCGCGCGCTCATAGTGACTTAGGTTCACTCGGATCTCGTTTTCCTCGACCATCGCCACATAGGCATCCTGAGCGGTATCCGGAGTGATCACCATCGCCTTCACATGTGCGAATTTGGGATCCGAGGTTTCCTGATAAAGCCTGCGCAGCGCTGTCAGACGTCGCCATCCCGAAATCAAGCCATGGGTACAAGATCCTTTTGCATCCGGCAAAGTGACAACCTCAATGGGCATTTGCTGCCCTCTGGTACGCAAGCTGTCCAGCAACGAAGCCATTTCTTCTTCATTTTGTTCCAGACGGTCACGCACCAGGTGACGTTCATCAATCGCCACCAGGGGCAATAACTCAATCATACGCCCTTCCTTTCGGGCGCTTTGTAGAACCTGGGTAACTTCCTCTAGCGCGGCTACGGTCGACGCTTCACCGGCCACCTGTGCGATAGGTGCCGCACTGGCCCCTAGTGGTGCAGATTTTGCCTCGGGTACCGCGCCCAGATAGCTCGGT
This sequence comes from Ruegeria sp. BF6, assembly GCF_056538665.1. Taxonomy (NCBI): domain Bacteria; kingdom Pseudomonadati; phylum Pseudomonadota; class Alphaproteobacteria; order Rhodobacterales; family Roseobacteraceae; genus Ruegeria; species Ruegeria sp. BF6. Next base: position 4,852 of record NZ_JBQFTN010000029.1, on the reverse strand, counting down.
TGGGCCGGGGTCAATCGCTTACGTTTTGCCATCTCTGCTTCTCCTCGCATGCCCTACAGTGTTTTGTCCCGGGATCGTTATTCTGCCGCCTGTTGTGCTGCCAGTTCATCCCGCCGCCACACACCGATCAACAACCGCTTGAATGCAGCATAGGTTGCGTCGAATGTTTCGCGGCCGCGTGCATAGGTTTCACGATTAAAATCGCGGTAATCGGCTTCATAAATCCCGCTTACCTGTTCGCCGGCTTGCCCGATCAAAGCGGTGAAATCCTGTCGGTGTGGAGAAAGCGTTTTGCCCAGATAGGCCTGCATCAGGGCCGAAAGCTCCCCTTGCTGCGCTCCGTCATATCGTGTGATGACCGCGCGGACTGCATCCCACTCGAATGCCATTTCAGGTCGTCCTAAAGCGCGGGCTGCAACGTTCTCACCATCTTCAATGCTGGCAAATGTCGAATGCAGCATGTCGAAAAACCGCCCTGTGGAGTCAAACTCCAGGAAAGATGCCCCAAGCGGTACTAACAGAATATCGGCTGCCGATAAGCCGTTTATAGTCAGATAGCCTAGGGCAGGGGGGGTATCTATGAAAACAAGGTCATAGTTCTCCAACACGCCATCTGCAGCTAAGCGGTCGCTAAGAGCGTCCCAAAGTTTCCACCCTCTCGCCTGCATGCGCCAGACCGGTATCTGGAACTCGGCCCAGTACAGGTTCAGCTGTGCTCCGATCAAATCGATATTGGGCCAGTGGGTTTTTTGGATGACATCCTCCGCTGTCATTTCCAAAGCCGCACTCAGTGTGTCGTCGAGCGGCTGCGGCGGGTCCCCGCGATCCAAGCGCCGTTGATTTTCTATACGCAGATATTCACCGTAGTGACGAGCTAACAAAGGAAAGGCCGTTTGCCATTCATCTTCGACACGGCCACTGAAGATAGAGGTCATCGAGCCCTGGCTGTCGAGATCGACCACAAGCACCTTGTATCCATCAAGCGCAGCAGACATCGCCAGATGCGCCGCAGTGGATGTCTTACCTACGCCGCCTTTGAAGTTGGCTACGGCAACCAATTTGGCGGGCTGACCCTCAGGCCGATAAGGCAGGTAGTTTTTAGACTTAGAACCCTGCGCACCGAAGAAGGCACGCAGGCGCAACACCTCCTCCAGACTGAACCACTTGGCGCCACCTTCGGTCTCGGATCGCCCCTGGGGGAGGTCAGGGTTTTGTTTTAAGACGCGGCGAAAATGCGCTTGAGCAACAGGGATTAAATAGCGGGTGATTTCCCAAGTGGAAAACAGGCGTAAAGACTTATGCCCTTCATCGTTCAGACCTCGACTCGCAAGATCAGCCCGACCCTGAGCGCAAGCCTGAGCAATGACTTCAAAACCCTCTGAGCTTGTGGGTAAGTCCAAATCTGCAAGCGCCGAATCCGGATCAATATTGAAATAGGGGGGGAGGGAAGTTCCGTCCTTAGCCATAGTAATTACCGCCCGATGTATCGCCTTTTGTCCATGATACGCAAAAACTCGGCACATGGAAGGTAAATGCGCACAAATAGATTTTTTCTCAGTAAAATAAGGGGGTGGTGGTGCGATTTTAGCGCATCGTGGAATGTTGTGTGTTTTCTTTTAGAGTTATTTTTGTGTTATTTATAGTTATAGATCCTCCGTCATCAAAAAAAATCATTTAATATCATTTTCTTAATCGATTTTTACTCTTACACGCTGACTCTGAAACCCCGATAGAATGACTCTGAACCCCCGATCTGGTGACTCCGAACCCCCGTTGTGCGGCTATGTGGATAACTCTAGGGTGGGTGTCACTAAAACCACGAAAAAACGAGTCGGATAGCGGTTCGACACGAAGGCTCCGAAAGAGAGCTGCAGGAAAGAGGGCCATGGGCAGGGCAGTCACAGATACGGTCGGGGGGCTTCTTCCAGACCGCAGGCAGCAGGGCGATTTCTTCGTCTGCGATGTTTTCGATGCGATTCCCAAGGATGATCTCGCCAGTATGGAACACCCGCTGTTCTCGCTGGCGACCCGTCCGGATCGACGCATTCTGGAATACCAGCACAACGGTGTGCAAATCACGGTGACGCCGTCGGTCAAGGGGCTGGCGACAATCCATGACAAGGACATCCTGATTTTCTGCATCAGTCAGCTTATGGCAGCGATCAACGCCGGGCGTACGGTCAGTAGAACGCTGCAGCTGAAGGCGCATGATTTGCTGGTGGCAACCAACCGTGAGACCAGCGGTGATGCCTACCGGCGGCTGCGCGAGGCTTTCGAACGGTTGGCGGGCACCCGCATCACCACCAACATCGTCACAGGAGAGACAGAAACCACCACGGGTTTCGGTTTGATCGAAAGCTGGGAGATTGTGCGAAAAACCCGCGGAGGCCGGATGGTCAGTGTGGCGGTGACCCTGTCCGATTGGTTATATCGGGCGGTGCTGTCGAAATCGGTGCTTACGTTGTCGCGCGATTACTTTCGTCTGCGTAAACCGCTGGAACGGAGGATCTACGAGTTGGCGCGCAAACACTGCGGGCGCCAGCCTGGCTGGACGGTTTCGGTGGACACGCTTCTGAAGAAGTCAGGCAGTGCCTCGCCGCGTCGTGTTTTTCGCAAGATGCTCCGTGATATGATCGAGGCGAACCACTTGCCCGATTACGAGATGCGCGAGGATCCGGGTGACCTGATACGGTTTGCCCCGCGCGCAGGGCTGATCGAACCAGATACACCCCCGCCGGTACTGGATGTAGAGACCCTGGAAGAGGCGCGCCGTCTCATGCCCGGTGTCGATGTCTACGGGCTCGAAGCGGAATGGCGCGGGGTTTGGATCCGCTCAGGTGCGCCGCGGTTAAGGAAGCCGGATGCGGCGTTTTTGGGTTGGGTACGCAAGCGGGCAGGGGGGTGAAGGCCACAGTGGAGACCGTATCCTTTGCCCCTGCTAGTACTGGATCGTTCCGGCGGAGCCGGTTCTACCGTCGCCCCACAGTATAAGGCAGAATTTAAATTTAGCTTTCCGACCGTCCGCACCAGATCGTGCGTGGGATTCCGGGGATAAGCACTTTCTATATGGGCCGGCGTCGACACCTAACGGAATGTTCGCGATGGCTAGTTCTCGTGCAGGCAACTGCCTGCCTAAGGCCAATAATTTTGCGAACTGAGAAAAAGGATTGCTCCCTCATTGAAAAAGTTTGCGGCCGAACCCGCAAAGGCCTATCAATAATTCAAAGAATTTGCATGAGCGAGTATACTGTTGTGAGCCGTTTTATTAATGCGCTGATAAGTCCCCAAAAGATTCCTTTGAAAATTTGGAAAGCCCTTGGCACTGCGTCAACCAGGTCAAAACTAGATTATGATCTTTTTGATCGCCCACACTATGCTTATTGCTTGGCAAATGCAGCGCGTTTGGCGGCTGCTTTGAATATCCGGAAGATTTCAGCTCTGGAGTTTGGCGTTGCGGGCGGGCAGGGCTTGCTGGCATTGGAAAAGCTGTGTCCTGAATTAGAGAAAATTTATGGGGTGGAAATCGAAATATGGGGCTTTGATACCGGTGAGGGTCTGCCTGACCCAGTCGATTACCGTGATCTGCCCTACATTTGGAAAAAAGGCTTCTACAAGATGGATCAGGATGCATTACAGAGTCGCCTGTCCCGCAGCCGTCTTGTTCTGGGTGATGTGAAAGATACCGTCCCGGACTTCGTGAAAACTCACAAACCCGCCCCGATCGGTGCGGCTTTTCTTGATTTGGACTTCTGGTCTTCTACACGTGATGCGTTGGCTCTTTTTCAAGGAAACGCCGAAAACCTTCTCCCTCGGGTATTCTGTTATTGTGATGATGTAGTCAGTGCAGAAGGTGGCGGGCTTCTTTGCGAAGATGTTGGACAGTTGCGCGCATTACGCGACTACAACGATGTCTCGGATGAACGAAAAATTCGCCAGATCGCCGGTTTGGTACATACGCGTCGTATCAAAGCCGTCTGGAATTCACAAATCTATGTTCATCACGCGTTCGACCATCCGAACTATAATGAATACGTGCATTCAGATACAGATCGCCAACTTAGCATAAACTAGACCAGACTTTCTAATCCCATAGCAAAACTGGAACAGGTTGGAATGTTTGGCGCTCAAATGCCTGAGTGTTTCCAACTATTGAACTGCCTAGAGAGGCAGAGCATTTTGTATTTTTTGAAATCAGTTAAGGCGCATACGTGCAATTTTCGTATTTCCTGCGCATTACATTGCGGTACTGTAAATTATTGTCACTGTGGCCTTAGGATCTGTTGCAAACTTTGGCTATTGACGCTTGCGCCGCCAGCGGATGAATGACTATCGGTATTATCAAGTCGAAAGTCCGATCATGATCTCTTTCAAGGCGCACAATATTCTAGGGAAGTGATCCTGTTCGCGGTATTTTTCTACGTTCGCTAGGGAGTGTCATACCGGGATCTGGAAGAAATCATGCGCGAGCGGGGCGTTTCTGTTGATCACTCCACGCTGAACCGGTGGGTCACACGGTATTCCGGCGCGATGGCAGAAACAGCCCGCCGGCGTAAAAGACCATGCGACCGTTCCTGGAGAATGGATGAGACTTACATCCGAGTGAAGGGGGCGTTGGTCTATCTCTATCGAGCCGTCGATAAGTATGGCAAGACACTTGGCTTCATGCTTTCACGACGCCGAAACAAACCAGCCGCCACGAAGTTCTTCGCTCGGATGCTGGAAGTTAATGGGTTGCCACGAAAGATCGTCATCGACAAGAGAGGCGCCAACACTGCTGGTATCAAAGCCGTCAACACCATGCTCAAGAGTTTTGGATGTCCAATTTCAATTGAGATGTTGCATCGGAAGTACC
>NZ_JBQFTN010000028.1:0-27017 GCF_056538665.1 Ruegeria sp. BF6 | reverse complement strand
TCATCTCCACTCCTTGGCGGTTACGATGAGCCAGAAACCCTCTCTTATCAAATCGACCTAAACTGTCCCATTGGCGCTGACGTCAGACACATCAAGCAGCTATTGTGCGATACCCCGTTACAATGTCCAACTTTCAGCGGGAAACGGTAATTTCGTAGAACGCTCCGAGGTTCTAAACCACATTCCTTTCAACGCTGATTTTTTTGATAGGTACCTACAACGTAGTGCTGATGACATGATCATTGTGGACGCTCGCGGGGATAGCATGCAACCGACCATGCGCGACCGAGATCTACTGATGATAGACACATCTACAGCAAAAAAACCTCTTACGTCAGCGATTTACGGATTTACATTTGGCCAAGATGTTTATGTGAAGCGGCTATTCGTGACACCGGATGGCGTAGTCGCCAAGTCTGACAACAAGGACTATGGCGAGTTCACTATCCGACCTGAGGATATGGAGCAGTTTCACCCAATTGGCCGCGTTGTCTGGATCGGTCGGACGCTCTAAGCGCTGGCCGTTCTCATTTTCTGCTCATTCCCGACCGTTTTGTCCGGAAGTTTGAGCCGATTTTTATAATTCCGCTCATTTTTGTCCGACAGGATTTTTTTGCCTGGTCTACCAGCATCGCCTTATTTTTAAGGCTTTCCGGTCTGACCTGTTCTGAAAGAGGTTTGTCCGGAATAACTCACCCCCCCACAGAGAGGCGGGTCCCAGAGGACCTTTTGGAGCATTACAACACGAGGAAGATCGCGTTTTCCTTACAAGCTCTTGTTCCGCAATTTGACCCGAATGACAAATGTGCCATCGAAACAACTGAAGAAGGCAAGGCTTTGGCTGTACGACGGATCATGTATCTATGCCATTGGCATGACCGCTCCAATCTCAGCTTAAGGATGTCGCGACCTGCGCTAGGCGCGCAGCGCTTTTTGACAGGCGCTTGGTTTGCACTGGTTTCTTAAGCCAGGATGGAAGCCGCACTCAGATCCCGTGACAATCGTATTAGGTCCGATTGCATTCCGCTCCCGGTCTCGAGGGTCGACGGAGGGATTCCGGCCAGAGCCGCAGGAAAGCTGGTTGCTGCCCGCAATGCGGTCTCGATCGGCACGCCTACCTTTTCGACGAGCGTTCGAATGGCCTGCGTTAGATCAAGGTCGGCGCCAGCCAATGTCCCATCCGACAAGGTCAGGAGGCCGCCACCACGCCGGATTTGCCGCCCTTCCAATGTGAACTCTGTGCAATCGGTTCCCGCAACGGCCATGGCGTCACTCACGAGAAAGATTTGCCCAGGACCGGTCTTTGCGTGCCAAGCCGCGCGCATGGTCTCAGGATGAACATGCACTGCATCAGCGATTAGCCCAGACGACACATTTCCATCGGCAAGCGTTGCGCCAACAAGCCCGGGTTCACGGTTTCCAAGCTGGCTCATGGCGTTGAAGAGATGTGTGACGCAGCGCGCGCCAGCGGCAAAAAACTTACGACATGTGTCGTACCCGGCATCTGTGTGACCCAGGGACACTAGCACTCCGGCTGCAGAAAGCACTCTGACTTGATCCTCTGAAACGTTTTCCGGAGCGATTGTGATCTTCAGTACGGGCAAATTCTCAGCAGCGGCCAATAGTGTATCAAGATCGCTCGGTTCCATGGGGCGAATGAGGGAGGGGTCGTGTGCTCCCTTGCGCGCAATCGAAAGATGCGGCCCCTCGAGGTGCAGACCTGCGATCCCCGGCACATCTGCGCGGATGGCATCTGTTGCGGCGGCAATGGCGGCCCGGGTCTTTTCTGCTGTGTCAGTTATCAATGTTGGCAAGAGGGCTCGGACACCAAGACGCAAATGCGCCGAAGATATCCTGCGAAGCGTTTCGACCGAAGGATCGTCATTGAACATGACGCCGTCACCGCCATTGACCTGCAAATCGACATATCCAGGGCTGAGGATATCTCCGTTTAGATCGATCACCTCTCCGTCCCTCGGCACGTCGGTGTCCGGCCCAAACTCTGTCAGGTGACCATCCTCAAACCGCACTGCAAAACCGTCCCGTAGGGTCGATCCATCGAAGATACCGCCATTCCGGAAAACTTTCGCACCCTGTGTCATACGGTTTCCGTCACCTTCCTCAGATGGCGCGGCGTGTCCGGATTGATCTTACGCGCGGCGGCCACGGTTTCGACCATGCCATAGAAAGACACGATGGCAGCAATGGGGTCGGTGATCCAATGATCTGTACGCACATGAGGCAACGGGTCTGCCTCACGCACCTTGCCGGAGGTGGCAAAAACATGTGCGCCTTTGGTTGCCAGCGCATCGGCCACTTCGGCCACAGTGTCTTCGGCGGCGTCGCCGGCCGCAAAGGCAATGACCGGAAAGCCCTGCTCCACAATGGAGACCGGCCCATGCAGCACCTCGGCGCTGGAATAGCTTTCCGCATGGATCTGGCAGGTTTCCTTGAATTTTAGTGCCGCTTCGTTGGAGATCGCCCAGGACGGGCCGCGCCCGAGGGTAAATAGCGACTGTCCGGTGATTGCTTCGGCTGCCTCCGTCCAGTCACAACGCGTGGCTTTGTCGAGCACGTCGGGTAGAGTGTGGATGGCGCGGATCAGTTCGACATCGCCGCGCAGTTCGGCCAGCAGCCAGATCCCTGCGACCAGCGAAGTGACGAAGGTTTTGGTGGCGGCAACGCTCAATTCTGGGCCTGCATGGATCGGCAGAGTGGCGGCGGTGGCTTTGGCCAGCGGTGAATCTGCGTCATTGGTGATCGCAACGGTAAAGGCGCCCGAGGCGGCAAACGCCTCTGTCAGGCGCACGATATCAGGGCTTTGGCCCGATTGTGACACCGAGAGGCAAAGTGCGCCCTTGGCTCGGATTTCAGCGCCATAGATTGACTTCACGGACGGACCGACCGAGGCCATAGGTAAGCCCAATAGCAGTTCGGTGGCGTATTTCAGATAGGTCGCCGCATGATCAGACGAACCGCGCGCCACCGAAAGAAGATAGGGCAGATCGCGGTCGGCCAGTGCGGATTTGGTCTGGGCGATGGCGTCATCTCCATCGGTCAGCAACCGGTCCACGGCTTGCGGGATTTCGTTGATCTCGGCGCGCATGCGGGTCATGGATTGGGTCATTTGGGCAGCCTTTTCATAGGGGTGGGTCAGGGTGACAAGCGCAGCTCGGCTACGAAGTCATAGGTATCGCCGCGATAGATCGACCGTGTCAGTTCTGCCGCACGCCCGCTCTCAAGATAAGAGATACGCTGGATCTTCAGACCGGCCGTGCCTTCGGCAACGCCAAGCAGTTCGGCCTCTTGCGCATCGAGGTTGATCGCCGAGATTTTCTGGATCGCGCGCACCGGGCGGTGGCCGCTTTGTTCGAGGATTTCGTAAAGTGAGGTTGTCACTGCAAGAGGGTTGGGCAGGATGTCGAGGGGTAAGGCTGCGCGTTCCAGCGCCATCGGGTGCCCATCCGCTTCGCGCAGCCGGTGAATGCGCGCCACGCTGTCGCCCGCTGACAGACCCAGGGTCAGTACCTCTTCCGGTGAGGGCATGAACACGCCGCGTTCCAGCCATGTCGACGAGGTGGTCAGCCCGCGCCGCTCCATGTCTTCGGTGAATGAGGTGAGATGCGACAGCAACTGTTCCACGCGCCCCACCGGTTCGCGCACAAAAGATCCAGATCCCTGGCGCTGTTCAATGGCGCCGGTCTTGACCAGTTCCTGAATAGCTTTGCGCACGGTCACACGAGACAGGTCGGTGATCTCGGCAATCTCACGTTCAGGCGGCAGCGAACTGCCGGGTGGCAGTAACCCGCTGTTGATGCCTTTTTCCAGACGGCGATGCAGTTGCACATAGCGTGGACCGGGGGAGTGACCCAGCCAGCCTTCGGGCTGCAGAAAATCGGCGACGGACATTTCAGCAACGGACATGGGTCTCTCTCCTCGTGGTATTTTTGGCGGCGCAGGCGGAGGCAAATTCCTCGGCCAGGGCAATTGCCCCATCCAGCGGTTGCCCTTCCGGGTCGTGCAGGGCGGATTTCATCGCTGCAGGCAAATAGGGTGCATACGATGGGCCGATTCCACCGGTCAGGCAGATGCGCATCCCGTTCTGCCAGCCAAGAGTGGTCAGGGTGGCCGCGATGTGGTTCGCGGCCTGTTGCAGGATTGCGCGCGATATCGGACAGCCTTCGGCGGCCAAGCGCGTGACCTCCGGGGCAAAGCGACCAAACCGGGCCGGTGTGGCGCTGGCAGCAAAGCGCACCACCTCTGCAGGGCTGCCCAGGGTGGTCAGAATGTGGCTTGACAAAGTCGAGGCTTCAATCAGCCCGTCCACAACGTCAAGACTGCGTGCCAGGGCCTGGCGGCCAACCCATTGCGCCGAGGCTTCATCGCCCAGCACCGGACCCCAGCCGCCGACAAAGCGCATCTGGCTTTCGATCTGCGTTGCGACGAAAGACCCGGTGCCGCAATGGGCAACCATCCCGTCCCGCCTACCCAGCACCCCGCGTAATGCGGCAGGGCGGTCATCTTCGATGCGGATTTGAGAAAAGGACAAAGCCGCGGCCAATTGCATGGCAATGTCCTCTCCGGTGATGCCAGCCAAGCCCAGATAGGCGGGCAGCGCGGCAATCTCATCCACTGTTAGTCCGGAGATCTGTGCCAGTGTATCAGTCCCGTGCCGAATTTCCTGCGTGGCCGCGGCAAAATCGCTGGTCACATTTGCCGAGCCAGTCTCTGTCACGTGCATCTGTCCGGATGGGTCGCGCAGGGCCAGTCGACAGCGTGTTCCGCCCCCGTCAACGGCCAGAAAAGGAAGATCTGTGCGTGTCATCATGAGAATACCTATATAATACCTGTGTGCGGAATGAAAGAAGAAAATAGTCCAATATGTACCCAATAGCCGCTAATAGGTGCAATTTTTATGGGAATTATGGGGTGGCAAAATAAATGGTAGACAAATGGTATCTAAAAGGTATGATCACTGGATAACTGAAACCGGATTCGTCTTCAGATTTGCCCGGGCGGTTTGAGAAGAGTTTAGGGGAGGCGCCCAGGGCGCGACATCGCAATCATGGCTGACCAAACTGCAAACACCACCGAAAAGCTGCATGGCAAGGCCGCGGGCCTGGACCGCCTGCCGCTGGATGTGGTGGCAGGTATTCTGGCGGATGGTCAGCAAAACGCCGCTGCGGCGGTTTGCCAAAGCGCTGCCCAAATGGCCACCGCTGCCCGTGTGATGGCCGAAACCATCCGAAACTGTGGCACTCTGTATTATATTGCCGCCGGGTCGTCAGGGCTGATGGCTGCCGCTGATGCGATGGAGCTGGGCGGCACTTTTTCCATCCCGCCCGCGCAGATCCGAATTCTGATGGCCGGGGGTATTCCCACTACGCCGGAAATGCCCGGTGACAGCGAAGATCAATCTGATGCGCTGGGCTGCGCCTTGTCCGGGCTTGCGCCAAAGGACACGGTGATCACTGTTTCTGCCAGTGGCAGTACCCCCTATACCCTGGCCGCCGCACGGATTGCCAAAAGCAGGGGCGCGGCAGTGATCGGCATTGCCAACAATGCAGGAAGCGCGCTTTTGGACTTGGCCGAATGCGCGATTTGCCTACCCACCCCGCCCGAGGTCCTGTCGGGCTCCACCCGCATGGGGGCCGGCACCGCACAGAAAATCGCCTTGAACACGCTGTCGACCCTGATGGCGGTGGAACTGGGCCATGTGTATGACGGGATGATGGTAAACCTGCGTGCCGACAATGCAAAGCTGCGCGCCCGCGCAACCGGGATTGTCGCACGGATTTCAGGCCAGGAGAAGGCTGCCGCCGAAAGCGCGCTGCGGCGTGCCGGTGGTGATGTGAAGCGGGCGATCCTGATCGCCACCGGGGCGACCCCCGACCAGGCTAAAGACCTGATCGCCCGAACCAACGGTCATTTGCGACCGGCCCTGTCGGTCCTGACCAAGAAATAACCACCACGATAACATTGCGGAATTAACTGGGAGGAAACAATGAAACGCAAATTGATGACGCTGGCACTGGCCAGCACGGCCATGGTGGCCACCTCTGCTATGGCTGATGACGTGACCATCACGATTGAAAGTTGGCGCAACGACGATCTGGCGCTTTGGCAGGACAAGATCATCCCGGCCTTTGAAGCTGCCCATCCCGGCATCAAGGTTAAGTTCACTCCGTCGGCCCCGGCGGAATACAATGCCGTTTTGAATTCGAAACTGGATGCCGGGTCTGCTGGCGACATCATCACCTGTCGTCCGTTTGACGCCTCGCTGGCGCTGTTCGAAGCCGGTCATCTGACCGACCTTGGCGACATGGAAGCGATGAGCAACTTCTCGGACGTGGCGAAATCTGCCTGGCAAACCGATGATGGTTCGGCAAGCTTCTGCGTGCCGATGGCATCGGTGATCCACGGTTTTATCTACAACAAAGAAGCGTTCGAGGAAGTGGGAGTTGAAGTTCCGACCACCGAGGCGGAATTCTTTGCCGCCCTGGAAGCTTTCAAGGCGGATGGGAACTATATCCCGATGGCAATGGGCACCAATGACCAGTGGGAAGCGGCCACAATGGGTTACAACAACATCGGCCCGAACTACTGGAAAGGTGAAGAAGGTCGTCTGGCATTGATCGCGGGCGAGCAGAAGCTGACCGATGAGGCCTGGACCGCACCCTATGCAACCCTTGCCAAATGGAGCGCTTATCTGGGGGACGGCTTTGAAGCACAGACCTATCCTGACAGCCAGAACCTGTTCACGCTGGGGCGCGCCGCGATCTATCCGGCCGGCAGTTGGGAAATCTCGGGCTTTAATGCGCAGGCCGAATTCGAAATGGGAGCCTTCAAACCACCGGTGCAGAACGCAGGTGACACCTGCTATATCTCGGATCATACGGACATTGGCATTGGTATGAATGCCAAAACCGCCAACCCGGAAGCGGCCAAAACATTCTTGGCCTGGGTGGCGTCGCCGGAATTTGCCTCGATCTTCGGCAATGCATTGCCGGGCTTTTTCCCGCTGTCCAAGGAACCGGTTGAGCTGTCTGATCCGTTGGCCAAGGAAATAATTGGCTGGCGAGATGAGTGCGAAAGCACCATCCGTTCCACCTATCAGATCCTGTCGCGCGGCACCCCGAACCTCGAGAACGAGACCTGGGGCGCGTCTGTGGCCGCCATCAAAGGCACGTCTACCCCGGAAGAGCTGGGTGCCAAGCTGCAGGACGGGCTTGCCTCCTGGTACGAGCCGCATAAGTAAGGGCTGAAACGGACGGCCGGATACCTTTTTCCGGCCGTCATGCCACCCAAAAGGTGGATCACTTCGAGCAAAGACGAACGAGAACCAAGGATTGGGTGGGCGCCGTGCGCCTGATCCCCGGAGAGGCTTCGCCATTATGCGCGCATTCTCCGCAATCTTTGAAGCCGTTCCCTCGCCGGAGGGAACACATGACACTCAACAGAACGGGAGAGCTCAGCATGTCTGACCAACTGCCCAAAGGGGCGCAGAACCGCAGCCCGATCCGCTGGCATATCCTTGTATTCCTTGCACCTGCCGTGCTGGTCTACACCGCGATTATGATCTTCCCGCTCTTCAACACCTTACGTCTCGCGCTTTATAGCGAGGTGGAGAATACTCGGATTTTTGTGGGGCTGGAGAACTTCCGCACCCTGTTTTTTGACCCAATCTGGTCCAAGCAATTCTGGAACGCGCTTGGCAACAACTTCTGGTTTTTCATCGTGCATATGTTGGTGCAGAACCCGATTGGGGTTGCGCTTGCTGCGATCCTCAGCCATCCCCGGCTTCGCTTTGCTGCCCTTTATCGTTCGGCCATTTTTCTTCCCACTATCCTCAGCTTTGTGATTGTCGGCTTTGCGTGGAAACTGATCCTGTCGCCGATCTGGGGGATTGCACCGTCGATGCTGGACGCAGTGGGGTTAAAATCGCTGTTTGCGCCGTGGCTGGGCAAAGAGGAATATGCGCTGACCGCGCTGGCGCTGATCTCGGTCTGGCAGTTTGTGGGCATTCCGATGATGCTGATCTATGCCGCCCTTCTGACCATTCCGGAAGAAATTTTGGAAGCGGGTGAGATTGACGGGATCACCGGCGCTGCCGCCTTCTGGAAGATCAAGTTACCGCTGATCCTGCCGTCGATCGGGATCATCTCGATCCTGACTTTTGTGGGCAATTTCAACGCGTTTGACCTGATCTATGCCTCGCAGGGCGCATTGGCGGGGCCGGATTTCTCGACCGATATTCTGGGCACCTTCATGTATCGCACCTTCTTTGGCTTTCAGTTGCAACTGGGGGATCCGCATATGGGATCGGCCATTGCCGGCGCTATGTTCGCGATCATTCTTCTCGGAGTCTGCGGCTATCTGTTCGGCATCCAGACCCGGATGCGCCGCTATCAGCTGTAAGGAGGCCGAGATGAACCAAGCCCGTCGCAACCCGTTGAACGTTGCCGCCATGCATGGCGCGCTGATCCTTTACACGCTGATTGCGCTGTTTCCGGTCTTCGTGATCCTGATCAACAGCTTCAAGACCCGCAAAATGATCTTTCGCGAGCCCTTGGCCCTGCCGGACAGCGAGAGCTTTTCCATGGTTGGCTATGAGACCGTGATGAAACAGGGGGATTTTTTCCTCTACTTCCAGAATTCGATGATAGTGACCGTGGCGTCGCTGTTCTTTGTACTGCTGTTCGGTGCGATGGCGGCCTATGCGCTGAGCGAGTATCGCTTCAGGGGCAACACGATGATGGGGCTTTACCTCGCATTAGGTATCATGATCCCGATCCGCATCGGCACAGTAGCCATTCTTGAACTGATGGTCTCGACTGGGCTCGTCAACACACTTTGGGCGCTGATCCTGGTCTATACGGCGCAGGGCCTGCCATTGGCGGTATTCATCCTGTCGGAATTCATGCGGCAGGTCAGTGACGATCTGAAGGACGCTGGGCGGATTGACGGCCTGTCGGAATACACGATCTTCTTCAAACTGGTGCTGCCGCTTGTGCGCCCCGCCATGGCGACGGTGGCCGTCTTTAACATGATCCCAATCTGGAATGACCTCTGGTTCCCGCTGATCCTTGCCCCCGCCGAAGAAACCAAAACGCTTACCTTGGGCAGCCAGGTCTTCATCGGCCAGTTCGTGACCGACTGGAACGCGGTCCTGTCCGCGCTGTCGATGGCAATTCTGCCGGTGCTGATCCTTTATGTGATCTTCTCGCGCCAGTTGATCCGCGGCATCACCTCCGGTGCGGTGAAATGATCCGGGTTCTGATTGCAGGGCTGGGCAACATGGGGGCAAGTCACGCGCTTGCCCACCATAATAACGCCGGTGCCGAGATTGTCGCTCTTGTGAACCGCTCGGGTCGAGTCGATCAGCCGGAACTGGCCAACTATCCTGTTTTTACCGATTTCCACGAAGCGCTGGCAGAAACCAAGCCGGATTTAGTGGTCATCGCCACCTATTCCGACAGCCACGCCGATTTTGCCGTGGCGGCGATGGAAGCAGGTGCCCATGTGTTCGTGGAAAAACCACTGGCCACTACGGTGGCAGATGCAACGCGTGTGGTCGCGACCGCCACCCGGCTGCGGCGAAAACTGGTGGTGGGGTATATCCTGCGCCATCACCCAAGCTGGGTGCGGCTTATCAAAGAGGCACGTGCGCTTGGCGGACCTTACGTGTTCCGCATGAACCTGAACCAACAATCCAAAGGTGCGGAGTGGGACACCCACAAGGCCCTGATGCAGACCACCGCTCCAATCGTCGATTGCGGCGTGCATTATGTCGATGTCTGGTGCCAGATCACCGACGCCGCCCCCGTGCAGGTGAATGGTATCGGGTTGCGCCTGTCTGATGAGATTTCCCCCGACATGTATAATTACGGCCAGTTTCAGGTCACATTCGAAGATGGATCCGTGGGCTGGTACGAAGCGGGCTGGGGGCCGATGATGTCGGAAACCGCATTTTTCGTGAAAGATGTGATTTCCCCCACCGGATCCGTATCGATCACCGAAGCGGATAAATCGGACAGTTCCAATGTGGACAGCCACACCGCCGTTGGGGGGCTGCTGGTCCACCGTCCTGAAGGCGATCATTTGATCGCCTTGCCGGATGAACCCGGCCATCAAGCGCTGTGTGATGCCGAACAGGCCCATATGCTTGAGGCCATTTCTGAAAATCTCGACCTCACCCGTCACATGCAGGATGCGGTGCGGTCCCTTGCCATTTGCCTGGCTGCGGACACAAGTGTGCGCACCGGCCAATCCGTCAGCCTAGAAGAGGAGACATCATGACCGCTCTTTCCCTACGCAAAGTGAACAAATCCTTTGGTCCGGTGCACGTGCTGAAAGACATCGGCATTGAAGTGGAAGAAGGTGAATTTGTCGTGTTCGTCGGCCCCTCGGGCTGTGGCAAGTCGACCCTTTTGCGGGTGATCGCGGGGCTTGAGGATGCAACGTCCGGCGAAATCTATATTGGTGATGATCTTGTCAATACGACCCCTCCATCGAAACGCGGCATCGCCATGGTGTTCCAAAGCTATGCTTTGTATCCGCACTTGAATGTGCGCGGCAACATGACCTTGGCGTTGAAACAGGAAAAACAATCGAAAGAAGTCATCGACCAGCGGGTGGAAGAAGCCAGTCGGATGCTGGATCTCGCTCCTTATCTTGATCGCTTCCCGTCCGAATTGTCCGGAGGCCAGCGTCAGCGGGTGGCGATTGGTCGGGCCATTGTACGCCAGCCGAAACTGTTCCTGTTTGACGAACCCCTTTCGAATCTCGATGCAGCTTTGCGCATGAACACACGGCTGGAAATCGCCCAGCTGCACGCGCAGCTTGGGGCCTCGATGATCTATGTGACCCACGACCAGACCGAGGCCATGACGCTTGCCGACAAGATCGTTGTGCTGCGTGACGGGCGGGTGGAACAGATCGGTAGCCCGATGGAGCTTTATAACAATCCCGCCAATCAGTTTGTTGCCGGATTTCTGGGGTCACCGGCGATGAATTTCCTGCCCGCCGGGCTGCTGTCCGAAGGCGACGACCGCACCATGGGCGTGCGTCCTGAGGATCTGTTCCCGGACAATGACGGCCTGATTACAGCTCGGGTCAATCATGTCGAGAAACTCGGCGGCGATACCAACGTCATCGCCAAGGTGAACGATCTTCAGATCACAGCGCGTCTGTTCGGACAGCATGCGGTGGAACAGGGTCAGGAGCTTCGCCTCGGCTATGATCCGCAAAGAGTTTACTATTTCAATCGCGAAGGGGCACGCATGGATTAAGCAAGGGAGGCGCAAAAGGGGGGGCTATGGCAAGCCGAGAGTTGATAATCGGCGTGTGCCAAGCGAGGTAATTTTCATTAACCGCAATGTGTTGCGATGGTCTGATGCAGCCCGTGAGTAGAGGTTTTCAATCAGGTCATATTTGCACTCGTATTGCTGCGAGGCCGGGACTGTCGCCGTCTCGTCGGGTGTCATTGTCCAGCAGATACCATTCAATGTCAGCAGCCCGTCGCTTTTACCGGGAAGAGTTTGAGCGGTCTCGGCAGCTTTGGAGGCGGCATCCGTTCAGGCTTTTTGATCCGCTGCGTCGGCCAGCTTGCGAGTTTCGGCAATACCGTCTGTAAATTCGTGGCTAAAGTTGCATGGCAATGTGCCGAGAAATCTGTGGGCTTCCGCTGGCGACCCGGTCGAAGTGTGAGAACGCGCTTTCAACCCAAGGCGAGAGCCAGCCTCCGAGAAGTAGCGGCAACTGATCCATCATATCTGACCAGGAAACAAGCACTTTGAAATGTTGAGCGGTAGCAGAGCACGCGGCTGCTGTGAGAAATACTGAGGCACCTTCGTTGCCGCGACACAGGCTGTCTTTTCTGACCTCTTCGTGAACGAGTTCGTTGAGCATGGTACAACCGCGTCCACTTAGGACGATTGAAAGTTGAAAGCGGGTTGGTGGCCGTTAATCCTAGTTTCACCCAGCCCCTGAAGAGCAGCGGAAGCTCTGATGCTTGAGCGCAATCGAGCCTTTGCAGCGGTTCGTGGTGCCTTTTCTTGCAAACAAGGCGTATAAAACTGGCGTTCTTGAGAGTTAGTTTTGCTTGACTAGAAGCGCGCTGTTTCGATCTTGGCCCGTGAGGTCAAGCAATGTACCGAATAAGAGCCGAATGAAGCATTAACCTAGTGCCTTTGTTAATAGAAACCCGCATCTGGTACCGGTTTTACCCATCTGTCGCCGTTTGTAATCTTATCCCGACATTATTTGATTCAATCGATTTGATCCGGTTTTTTCCTGTTTTGGCGGGCGCAGCTTGTAAAAATCGCACCGTTGTTTTCCCTTTTTTGACGGTCATTTTATGCGGCAGAGTTACCGTATAACGAGATTTCGGATCACATTTCCAAGCGCGGCCAATGCTTGCCGTTGCAGTGGGCCAGGTCGGGTGTATGGCAAAAAATATCGGAGACGGTTGTGCAAGACATTCGGTAATGCCGGAGATCGGTTCTCAGGTTAAATTATGTCGCCGCCTCTTGCCGAATGGCGCGAAGTTTTCCGGAACTATGTTGGACGGAACCGACATATGTTTTGCATTGGCGCTGGGTCGCAAATGTGCACCTATTTGCAAAAAAGCGAAACTAAATTACGATAATATCGCATAGTGCAGTTTGCCGCATGTAATTCTTGAAGGTCGGCGTACTGGCATGGTTCAATTTTCTGGCCAACCCGGCGCAGCAAGCCGCTGGCCAAGAAACCGGGGAAGTTCCACCTTCCCGCCACTGTTCGAAAGGTGCGTCGGTGTCCGATAGGGACACAAGAACAAGTACCACGGATGACCAACATGGAGATATCAGATGAAAAAACTTGCAACACTTTTAGGAGGCGCATCGATGGCGGTCGCCGGACCAGCGATGGCTGCGGATATTGTGATCGGTGTGCCGAACTGGCCATCGGTGAATGCCACGGCGCATATTCTGAAGGTGGCGATCGAACAGAACTTGGGTCTTGATGTTGAACTGCAGAACGGAACCAACCCGATCGTGTTCGAGGCGATGGATTCCGGCGCGATGCATGTTCACCCCGAGGTCTGGATGCCGAACCAGCAGAACCTGCACGATACCTACGTCACTGATAAAGGCACTGTTGCATTCAACCCAAATGGAGTTGAAGCGTTCCAGGGAATGTGCGTCGACAAAGCAACTGCGGACGCCCACGATATTCGTTCGATCGACGATTTGACCAACCCTGACGTTGCCGCATTGTTTGACAGTAATGGCGATGGGCAAGGCGAAGTCTGGATCGGTGCGCCTGGATGGGCTTCGACCAATGTCGAGAAAATCAGGGCCAAATCCTATGGCTATGACCAAGTCATGGAACTGACTGAAATCGACGAAACCGTGGCCTATGCCAACCTCGACAACGCGATCAAGGCAGGGGATCCGTGGGTCGGATTCTGTTATACGCCGCACTACGTGTTTGCCTTGCATGACATGCAGATTCTGGAAGAACCAGCCTATGACGCGTCCAAGTGGAATGTGCTGCAGCCCACCGACGATCCGGACTGGCTTGAGAAATCTGACGCCGGTGTGGCCTGGGATCTGGCTTATCTGCACTTGCACTATGCAAAATCCCTCGAGGATGAGTTCCCCGAAGTTGCCCAGTTGCTGGCCAACATGAAGCTGGACACCGATACGGTCTCTGCCATGACCTATGCTCTGGTGATCGAGGGTAAAGAGCCCGCAGCCTATGCCGAGGAATGGGTGGCTGCCAACGAAGATGCCGTTCTGGGCTGGATGTCTCAGTGATTGATACCAACCGGAACTGAAAACCGGGCAGGCCGTTGGACACGTCCGGCGGCCTGTTTTGCATCAAAGGGACAAGTATGACCGAAACAGTCGTAAAACTGACGGATGTGTGGAAGATCTTCGGCGCGCGCGCCGAAGAAGCCATGGAAGCCGTGCGGAACGAAGGCATTGGAAAGCCCGAAGTTCTGGAAAGATTCAATTGCGTCGTAGGTGTACAAGGGGCCACCTTTGACGTGCCGCGGGGCGAGATTTTCTGCATCATGGGCCTGTCGGGTTCGGGGAAGTCGACGCTGGTGCGGCACGTGAACCGGCTGATTGAGCCGACCTCGGGCAAGATCGAAATTCTGGGACACGATGTGTCCAAGATATCCGAGACGGAACTGCGCCGCATCCGAGCGCAGCAGATCGGGATGGTATTTCAGCACATGGCGCTGATGCCGCACCGCTCGGTGCGTGACAACGTGGCCTATCCGCTGGAAATTCGCAAAGTGTCCAAATCCAAACGCTGGGCGGTTTCGGATCACGCGCTGGGTCTGGTGGACCTGACCGGTTACGAAGACCGCTTGCCCAAGGAACTGTCGGGCGGGATGCAGCAGCGGGTGGGGATCGCCCGCGCGCTGGCCTCGGACCCTGAAATCCTGCTGATGGACGAGCCGTTCTCGGCCCTTGATCCTCTGATCCGCCTGCAACTGCAGGATCAGTTCAAGGCGCTGGTGGCGCAGTTGCAGAAGACGACGCTGTTCATCACCCACGATCTGGACGAGGCCATTCGTATCGGTCACCGCATCGCCATCATGAAAGACGGGGTGATCGTGCAGATTGGCACGCCGGAAGACATCGTGATGAACCCGGCGGACGATTATGTGCGCGAGTTTGTGCAGGGCATTTCGAAACTGAAACTGGTCAAGGCGCATTCGATTATGGAGCCGATGGGCAGCTACTCTGGCCCGCTCGAGGGCGCGCCGCGCGCGGATGAGGGCGCGGATTTAGATCAACTGATCGATCTGGCCGTGAATACCGAGATGCCGGTCGTCATCACCGATGCGGGCAGTGACGTCGGCATTGTGACCAAGCCGCGTCTGCTGCGCGGAATTCAGGGGGGCAAAAATGACTGATGCAGCAATGGAAATGAAAGTCACGGCCGCCTCCGATATCGAGGTCGACCGAGAGGCACTGGACCAATCCATTCACGAATTTGCCGGTCCGAATGGTGACTACTACGTCACCGCGTTCCACAAGATCCACGATGCCACCAGCGCATTGCCCAACACGTTCAATATCTGGGCGGCGGTGCTGGGGCCGTTCTGGTCCGCCTCGCGGGCCATCTGGGGGATGTTCTGGACTTTCCTGATCCTGGAAATCATCGCCTGGGTCCAGATCGGGCGTGGGGCCTGGGGCAATCCCGGCGCTGACCTGGCCGAACGCGCCGAACGTCAGCAGACCCGGGCCAATGAATTGTTGGAACGCGCAGCAGCCGCAACCGAACAGGCCGACATAGACCGGTTCAACCGGCTGGCCGAGAATATCCAGAAGGCGGCGGACAGCAGTCTGGCGCAAGCGCAGGCGGCTCAGGCCGAGGCGTCGGGGATCCTGATCACCGGACTTCTGATGCTGCTCGTGTTCAAACTGGCTCAGGGGTTCTACGCGGACCGGGTTTATGAAAAACAGTATTCGAAATGGCGGACCGATCCGACCAGCACCGAAAGCGGCCGATCCACGCGCAATACGGTTCTGGGTGCTGTTCTGGTCGCCGCGATTGCGCCGCTGATCATCTATAAGTTCACGGTGAATGCGTCGCTGGCGATGCTGGACGCCTTTCCGGAAGATGAGGTTTCCGCTCTTATACTAGGCGAGGGCGAGGGCACTATCTTCTCGAATCTGGCCAGTTGGATGGAGGCGCAAATCGACGCCGCCGCCGCCGCCGGGGGTGATGTCTTCGACGGGATTGTCGCTGGTGTCCGCTCGGTTCTGGATGCGTTGACTATTGCGCTGATCGGGTCTCCGTGGCCAGTTGTGATGCTGGTTATCTGCGTGACCGCATGGCGTGCGGCAGGGCCGCGCGTGGCGATCTTCACAGCGTCTTCGTTGGCCTATATTGCCTTGCTGGGTTACTGGGATGTGGCGATGGAGACGGTGGCTCTGGTCGGCGCCGCGGTGTTGCTGTGCGTGGTTTTCGGCATCCCGTTGGGTATCTGGTTCGGCAAGTCCCAACGTGCATATCGCGCGGCGGAACCGGTGCTGGACCTGATGCAGACGCTTCCGGCCTTCGTATACCTGATCCCGATCATTGCCTTCTTTGGCACCGGCAACCCACCGGGTATTCTGGCGACGATTATCTTTGGCATGCCGCCGGTGATCCGTCTGACCGCGCTTGGGATGCGCGGGGTGCCGGAGAGTATCAAAGAGGCGGCAGTCGCCTTTGGTGCATCCAAATGGCAATTGTTGAAGGATGTGGAAATACCGCTGGCCTTGCCGTCGATCATGACCGGGGTGAACCAGACCATCCTGATGTGCCTGTCGATGGTGGTGATCATCTCGCTGATCGGCGGCGGAGGTCTGGGCAAGGAAATCCTAGAGGCGCTGCAATACGCCGCCAAGGGGCCGGGCCTGCTGGGTGGCTTTGCCATCCTCTTCTGCGCGATGGTCATTGACCGGATCGTGCAGGGAGCCTTCCGGCGAGAAGACGAAAAAATCTGAACATATCCGCCCCCGGTTGCCGCCGGGGGCGTTTTTCTTTGACCGGGTAAGACAATGACCGATCGTTATGAACAGTCCATGATGGACAATCTCTATTGGTGGGGCGTGCCCACCTTGTTTCGCTGTCCAAACGAAGGCCCCGAGGGGCAGGACATCGCGCTGGTGGGCGTGCCACATTCCACCGGCAACGGCACGACTGAGCGGGATCAGCATCTGGGTCCGCGTGCCCTGCGTCACGTCTCGGCGGTCCAACGCCGGGTGCATTCGGTGTTCGAGATCGACCCGTGGAACAGTGCGAAAATTGCCGATGTGGGCGACGTGCCGTTTCCGCGTGCGAACGACAATGAAGATTGCATCGAGCGCATCACGGCCTTTTTTAAAGACATCGACGCGGCAGGGGCGCGGCCGGTGTCTGTCGGTGGTGATCATTCGATCACCGGTGGGATCGTGCAGGCGCTGGGCAACGGCAAGCTGGCGGGCGGAGAGCCAGTCAGCTTTCTGCATCTGGACGCGCATACAGATGTGTTCACCAAAGTTGATCACTTTCTGGGCGCCAAGAAATCAGCGGCCCATTGGGGGGCATATCTGGCCGATCAGGGTCAGGTCGATCCGACGCGGTCGATGCAGATCGGGTTGCGGGGCCATCCGCGCAGTCTGGACTGGCTGCAGCCCTCCTATGACTATGGCTACAATATCGTCACCATGCGCGAATTCCGTCAGCGCGGGCTGGAGGATGTGGTGGCACAGACCCGCGAGGTATTGGGCGACCGTCCGGTCTATATCACGTTCGATCTGGACTGCCTCGACCCCACGGTTGCGCCCGCCGTGTCGAATCTGGAGCCGGGTGAGAAAGGGTTCGATATCGACGAGGCGGTCGGCATTCTGCGTGCCGCACGGGGCCTGAATATCGTGGGTGGGGATGTCGTCTGCATGATGCCCACCAAAGACAACCCCAACAACATTACTGCCCTGACAGCGGCGGCGGTGATGTTCGAGATGATCTCGATGATCGCCGAAAACGTCAGTTAGCGCCGCGCATCCACTGCCTGCGCCAACACGCAGAGCAGTTCGAACATCAAAGAGATGCCCAGCCAAGCCGTGCCGCCCTCGGGATCGAAGGGCGGTGCAACCTCGACCAGATCGGCGCCGACCAGATTGACGCCTGCCATCTGGCGAATGACCTGTTGCGCCTGAAAACTGTTTGGCCCGCCAATCTCGGGCGTGCCGGTGCCGGGGGCATAGGTCGGGTCAACGAAGTCGATGTCATAGGTGCAATAGGTGGGCGCGGTACCCACGATGCTGCGCACTTCGGCCATGACATCGTTGATGCCGCGGTCGAACAGTTCCTCGATGCGGATGATGCGGATACCCTGCGCCTCGCCCCATTCGATGTCTTCGGTGTTGTAGGCGGTGCCGCGAATACCAACCTGAACAAAGCGTTTGGGGTCGACCAGCCCTTCTTCGACCGCGCGGCGGAAGGGGGTGCCGTGGGTGAATTTGTGGCCCCCGAAATATGTGTCGAACAGATCGGTATGGCTGTCGAACTGGATCAGGCCAAGCGGGCCGGACTTGGCCAGCGCACGCAGAACGGGCAGGGTGGTAAGGTGGTCGCCGCCGGCAGTCAGGGGGGTGATGCCGCGCGCTGTCAGGTCAGCGTAGAAGCTGGTCACCCGATCCAGCGTATCCTGGATATCCACCGGGTTCGGCGCGACATCTCCCAGATCGGCGCAATTGACCATGGAAAAAGGCGCAACCCCGGTCACTGGGTTCATCGCACGGATCATCGTCGAATAGTCTCGCAACTGACGCGGCCCATGCCGGGCACCGGGGCGGTTGGTGGTGCCGCCGTCCCACGGTATTCCGACCAGGCCCAGCTCAACCTCGGTGATGCGTTCGTGGTCCAGCGTCACGCTCGGCAGGCGCATGAAAGTGGGGATACCAGCAAACCGGGCAAGCTCCATTGCCGAGACCGGTTGAAAAAACGGATTGGTCATGTGGTTCCCCCTTGTTGGTTCTGGCGCGAGCCTAGCGGCAGATTTGTGACTTGGGAATGGGCCGATGCGCTCAGATCAGAATGCGAAAGCGTTTGCGGATTTCTGCGTCCTGCGCGTCACTCAGGTATTGTGGGTGATGGGTGGCCAGAACCTCTTTGACCTTTGCACGCGCAGCGGACCATGCGTCGGTTGCGCCTCCCTCCTCCCACGTGCGCGGCTCATTCCGGTCGGCGAGGGATGGGTAGAAATAATCCCGCTCCATCGCCTCATAGGTATGAGTGCTGCCAAGAAAGTGACCGTCGCCCAGAACCGACTGGCAGATCGCATCGAAGCCTAGGTTCTCCTCGGTCACCTCGATCCCTCGCAGGGCCCGATAAGTGTGAGAGTGCATTTCATCGTCCAGAACAAACGCCTCGAAACTGGCCCCCAGCAGAGATGCCGTCATGCCCGAGCTTTCATAGATCAGGTTGCCCCCGGCCAACGCGGCGGCCAGAGAAGTTATCCCCTTTTCGGCCCCGTATTGCGCATCGATAGCTTTGGCGTCGGTCATTGACGCCGCCACGCCAGAAGGCAGCGCCAGCCAGTTGGTGAGCTGCGCTGAGGCGGCGTTCAGAATGGCGGTCTCACCGCTGCCCCCGGCGAAGGAGCCGGTGCGCAGGTCCACGATCAGGGGCCAGTTGGAGAACACCATCGGAAAACCGGGCTGGATCGCGTTGACCATGACAAGGCTGGCCAGCGTTTCGGCCAGAGATTGCGCCAGAAATCCAGCCAGGGTCGCTGGGGCAGTGGCCCCGGCCTGCGCGGCGGTGATGCAGGACATGGGAATGTTGTGGGCAACGCATTCATAGACCACGTCCACCGCGTCCTCTCCATAGCGCAGCGGAGAAATCACCGGGCTGATATGGGCCTTCAAAAAGGGCCGCTTGGCGAATTCGCCCGGCCCACCGGCCACGATGTCCAGCATCTCGACAATCGGAGCGACGTTTTCGGCCAGCGTGAACGATGTGGCCACCGGTTTGGTCGTGTTGCGTACCAGCGCATAAGCCGTGTTGATGTCCAGATCGCGCACATCGGGTACATCGGTCGCCACGCAGCAGCGGGTAAACCAGCTGACATTAGCCAGAGTGTCCTGCAACCGGGTGAAGTCATGCAGATCGATCAGCGTCGAGGGGCGATAGAGCCCGCTGTCGATATCCAATGTCTGTACGGCGGCGCCTCCGGTACCGAAGTATACGCGGTCTCCACCAACCTGAATGGAGCGTGTTTCGTCCCGGCTGTGGAAAGTGAATGTCTTGGCGGCGGAATTGACCAACCGCTCCACCACTTTGCGCGGAAAGACCAGCCGATCCTGTGCTCCCGGCTGCGCGCCAGCGGCCAGCAGATCAGCGGCCAGCCGGTCCGGCACGTTGCCCATACCCAGCGTCTCTAGCAGGCGCAGTGCGGTGTCGTAGATTTGCTCAAGCTCAGCTGGTTTCAGTGGTTTGAACGCGCCTCCTTTTTGACCGGGCGGGCAGGGATCAAAAACAGGCTTGGCCGCGCGCTGAGCGTGCCGTGCCCGCCGACCGCTTCGTTTGCCACCTTCCGAGGACATCCCTATCCTTTCCCGCTATTCCTCCGGGCACACTAAGCGGCAACTCTGCTCCGTCGCAAAGGGGAACTGCGAATATCAGAATCCTCAATCGCAGTTTCGATTTTTCAATACAGTCACTGGCCCTATTGTCGGCCCGGTCCATTCTTCCGCAAAACTTGTCCCGGACCAGAGGGAGCAGAGCCAATGAAGTCGCGCACCAAAGTTGTTGTGATTGGGGGCGGGATCGCCGGTTGTTCGACACTTTATCACCTGACGCAGGAGGGGTGGATGGATGTGGTTCTGGTGGAACGCAACGAGCTGACCTCGGGCACGACATGGCATTCTGCGGCGCAGGTGACGAATTTCGGCATGAACCAGACGATGGTGGGCCTGAAATCGCACTCAATCCAACTGTACAAGGAACTGGCCGAGGACCCGGATTATCCGATTAACTACCACCACGGGGACGGTGGCATCCGTCTGGCCAATACCGAGGCGCAGATGCAGGGTTATCGCCATTTCACCTCGATGGCGCGCGGGATGGATGTGCATTTCGAGGTGATCGACCCCGAAGAATGCGCCCGCCGCCACCCGCTGATCTCGACCGAGAACCTGATTGGCGGTTTGTGGGATCCGATGGATGGCGACATCGACCCGGCGCAGCTGTGTCAGGCGCTGGCGCGGCGCGCGCGCAAGGCGGGGGCCGAGGTTTATCGCAACACGCCGGTTGTCGGTTTGACCCAGCACGGCGACGACACTTGGACGGTCCATACCGAACATGGCGATATCGATTGTGACATCGTGGTCAACGCCTGCGGCTATCGGGTGAACGAGGTCGGCGCGATGATGGGGGTGCATCACCCTGTCTCGTCCATGGAGCACCAGTATTTTCTGACCGAAGAGATCCCTGCCATCCGGGATGCGGGTCACAGGATGCCCCTGCTGCGGTGCCCAATCAGTGACTACTATTGCAGACAGGAAAAGAACGGGCTGCTGTTGGGGTTCTACGAACAGGACTGCAAAACTTGGGGCATGGACGGGATCGATCCGAACTTCGTCAATGCCCTGTGCCCAGACGATCTGGACCGGGTGACCGATGTGTTGGAGGGCGCATTTGCCCGTATGCCGGCGTTGATGGAGGTCGGCGTTCACACGGTCGTCAACGGCCCGATCACCTACACGATCGACGGTGCGCCCTTGGTCGGGCCGATCCCGGGCAAGCGCAACGCGTTCTGCATCATCGGCCTGCGCGCTGGGTTGGGTGAGGGCGGCGGCCACGGCTGGCTGCTGGCCCAGCAGATTGTGCATGGCGAAGCATGTTACGACACGTGGTGTCTGGACCCGCGCCGGTTCACTGGTCATGCGAATGTGGAACTGACGGCGCTGAAAGCCATCGAAGACTATCAAAACGAGTTCCGCTTTCACTTTCCGCACGAACACCGCCCCGCCGGGCGGCCGGCCAAGACGACGCCTCTGACGCCGGTGTTGGCAGCTGAAGGGGCGGAATTCACCGTGGTCAATGGTTGGGAGAGGGTGGAGTATATCAAGCCTACGCCCGATTTCTCGCCATCTCTCAGTTTCGATTTTGACGAAACATTTGATCTGGTCGCAGCTGAGGTGGCCAACGTGCAGAACGGCGTCGGGCTGGCCGAGGTGAACGGGTTCAACCGGATTGAGATCACAGGCGCGGACCGGCACGCTTTTCTGGATAGGATGTTCTGCGGCACCATCACCCGACGCGATGGCCGGGTTGGGCTGGGCTATTTGCTAAACCATCAGGGCATGGTCAAGGCCGAGGCGACCGTCGCCAACCTGCCCGCCAGCGACCGGGGGCCGGACCGCCTGTGGTACGGATCCGCCGCCGCAAGTGAGTTTCACGACATGGATTGGTTGACCCAACACCTGCGCGCCGATGAAGACGTGCAATTGCGCAGCCTGACCAACGACCGGACCATTCTGGTGCTGGCTGGCCCCAAGGCGCGCGATGTCCTGTCCGCCAGCGCACGCGGTGACTGGTCCGCAGCGGCATTTCCGTGGCTCAGCGTGCGGGAGTGTTTCGTCGGGATTGCTCCGGTGACGGTGATGGGCGTCAGTTTCTCAGGTGAACTGGCTTATGAAATCCATGTCCCCAACGCGTCGCTCTATGCGGCTTATCTGGCGTTGCGGCAGGCTGGAGAGGCTCATGGGCTGAGACTCTTCGGCGCGCGGGCAGTGGAATCCATGCGAATGGAGAAGAGCTTCCTGCATTGGAAGGCCGATCTGATCACCGAATTCGACCCCTTCGAAACCGGCCTCGACCGTTTCGTGAAGCCGGACAAGCGAGATTTCACAGGGCGGGACGCCTTGTTGAAACGGCAGGCCGAGGGGCCGCGTAAAACTCTGGTCGTCTTGCACATTCACACCACCCGACAACCCGCTCATCCCGGGGCATCTTTGATGCTGGGCTCGCAGGTTGTCGGCACGATCACCTCGGGTGATTGGGGGTATCGCACAGGGCTGAATCTTGCGCATGGCTTCGTGCAACCCGGTCTGGCAGATATCGGAACTGAGATGGAGTTAGACTCCTGTGGTCAGCGCGTGCGTGCGACAGTTATCCCGCGATCACCTTATGATCCGGGTTTTGAGCGCATGAGAGCGTGACCGCTCGGCCAACTTCACCATTGCCGTTTGTGTGAATCTTTGCTTGGTTTGTTTCGAAGAAATCGAAACAACGGGTGTGCAGTGTCCAAATCTCTGAGCCTTCGCTGGCTGGAAGTCTTCCGTCTGGTTGCCAAATCGGGGTCGATCCAGCAGGTCGCTTCGGAAACGGGGCTGTCGATCAGCACCGTCTCGAACCACTTGCGCAGCCTCGAAGGCGCGCTGGGCGTTGATCTGGTCGATCATGGGCGGCGTCCGATGGGGCTGACCCCTGCGGGCGAGGTGTTCGCGCGATATGTCCGCGACGGGCTAACGGTGCTGAAACGGGGAGAGGCCGAAATCCGCTCCGGCAACTGGAAGCACGCAACGGATCTGCGGCTGGCCTTAATTGACGATTTCGACAACCAGATCGCCCCGGACCTGTTCCGCTTTTTGGCACAGGCCCTGCCGCGTTGCAGCTTTCGCCACTACACGCGCCCCAGTCACGAGATCATCAACAATCTGCAAGAGCATAAGTTGGATGCCGGGGTTGCCACCCGGCCGTCGGAGCGGACCGAGGGGTTGATCGAATACCCGCTGATGCGCGACCCGTTTATCGTAATTCTGCCCAACACGTTCAGCGGAGAACCCGAAGACCTCCTAAAACCGGATGCGGAATTGCCCTTGCTGCGCTATTCGCGGGACTACATGATCGGCAAGCAGATTGAAATTCAACTAACCCGCAGCAAATACAATCTGCCGAACCGGTTTGAAATGGAGTGCAACCACTCGATCATCGGTCTTGTCGCCGAGGGCAGCGGTTGGGCGATCACGACGGCCGCCTGTTTCCACCGCGCACAAAGGTTCCACGACAACGTTCGGGCGCTGCCGTTTCCGGGGCGCAACTTCGTACGCACCGTGTCCCTGTTCACGACCGAAGTGTATCCCGAGACGACCTCGAAGCTGATCCAGAAAGTGATGGTAAAGCTGATCCGGCAGCATTTCACCGATCCGATGTGTGGGGCTCATTCCTGGTTAAAGGACGATTTCCGCACCATGGAGGCCGAGGCTGCCTAGGCGCTGGCCGGTGGTCCGAGGGATTGACGCTCGACGATATGGGTCACTAGCCGCGTGCCAGTGCCTGGGGCCTGGTTTTCCAGCATATCAACCAGAGCCGACGCGGCCCGTTGACCCATTTCGCGGTGCGGTACATGCACCGTCGTCAGCGCGGGGGTGGCGACCCGGGCCAGCTCGATATCGTCGAACCCGGTGACAGAAACATCCTTGGGCACATTTAATCCCATCTCACGCGCCCGATGCAGTGCGCCGACGGCCAGAACGTCGTTGCCGCACAGGATTGCCGTAGGCGGGGCGTTCTGTGACATCAGTTCGGTAAAGGCATCGGCGCCGTTTTCGATCTGGTAGGGTGTTTCAACGATCGCTAAACCTGACGGGGAAATCCCGTTCTGCCGGACCGCGTCCTTTATACCTTCAATCCGAAGACGCGCCCGATCATTGCCAGCGGTGATGCCGGAAATCACTCCGATCCGTTGGTGGCCCAGCCCGATCACGCGGTTCGTCAGCTCGGCCATGGCTGCGCGATTGTCAAACCCGACCGAGGCAACCTGTGCATCCGCCAGAAAGGACCACGCGATCATTACCGGGATGTCGCGGAGCGCAAGATCCTTGTAAACCTGCGGATTGCGGTCATGCCCGATCAATAGCAACCCGTCCGCACCGCGCGCGACCAGCGTCCGGATTTGCTCTTCTTCAAGGTCGGGATCGTAGGCCGAACTTGATACCAGCAGTGTGTAACCGCGTGTGTGCAGTTCTTCCTGAAAAGCCTGTAGGCCGCGCGCGAAAATAGCGTTCTCCATGGTGGGAATGATCGCACCGATCGTCCGGGTTCGCTTGGCTACCATCACCCGCGCGGCAAAGTTCGGCGTGTATCCCAGCTTGTCCACCGCTGACAGAACGCGCTGACGCGTTGCCTCTACCACCCGGTCGGGATCATTCATGCAGCGCGACACGGTCGCTGTTGAAACGCCCGCCAGTTTGGCGACATCGTCCAATGTGGGCGCGGATCGAAGTTTAGGCATTTTCAAACCTGAGATTTGCTTTTGCCAATAAGCTTAAACTCAAGCGCGGCTTAAGAAAAGTAGATGTGTAAGCGCTTGCATCTTTGATGTAAGGGCTTACAAATCCGGTAAGCCGAATCCGGAAGAAAGACCCGTGAATAGGACCTGCTGAGCATGCCTCGTGACTATTTGAAAAAAGCCATCTTGACAGCGCAATCCCATGCCTCCGAGGTGAATGATACGGTCAGGAACATCCTTGCTGATATTGAGGCTGGCGGTGATGCCAAGGCGCTGGAATACGCAGCCAGATTCGACAAGTTCGACGGCAATGTCTTGATGACGCAGGCCGAGATTGACGCTGCTATCGCACGGGTTCCGGAAAAACTGAAGGCCGATATCCGCTTTGCCCACGACAATGTGCGCCGCTTTGCTGAAACGCAGAAGGCAACCGTGGCCGATGTGCAGACAGAGATCGTTCCGGGGTTCGTCGCCGGTCAAAAGGCGATCCCGGTGGATGCGGCGGGCTGCTATGTGCCCGGAGGGCGCTATAGCCATACCGCCAGCGCGATCATGACCGTTACCACGGCCAAGGTCGCCGGATGCCGCCATATCACCGCCTGTTCTCCGCCGCGCCCAGGCGAGGGCGTTGCGCCAGCGATTGTCTATGCCGCGCATATCTGTGGGGCAGACAGTATTCTGGCCATGGGCGGTGTACAGGGCGTGGCCGCGATGACCTATGGCCTGTTCGGCCTGCCGCGGGCCAATATCCTTGTGGGCCCGGGCAACCAGTTCGTGGCCGAGGCCAAGCGGATTCTCTATGGCAAAGTCGGCATCGACATGATCGCGGGTCCTACCGACAGCTTGATCCTTGCCGACAGCAGCGCCGACGCGCATGTGGTGGCCACCGATTTGGTCAGCCAGGCCGAGCATGGGTACAACTCGCCCGTCTGGCTGGTAACCGATGACCGGGATCTGGCGCAGGAGGTGATGACGCTGGTGCCGAAGCTTATAGACGATCTGCCCACCCTAAACCGAGAAAATGCGGCCGCCGCATGGCGCGACTATGCCGAGGTCATCGTCTGTTCGGATCGTGAGGAAATGGCCGCCTGTTCGGACGAATACGCCCCCGAACATTTGACCGTCCAGGCCGAGGACCTGGATTGGTGGCTGGACCGGCTGACCTGTTATGGGTCGTTGTTTCTGGGTGAAGAGACCACTGTGTCTTATGGCGACAAGGCCACCGGCACCAACCACGTTTTGCCGACCTCGGGGGCGGCCAGCTATACTGGAGGGTTGAGCGTCCACAAGTACATGAAGATCGTCACCTGGCAACGTGCCACGCGGGAAGGATCGAAGCCTGTCGCTGTCGCCACTGCCCGAATTTCCAGGCTTGAGGGGATGGAAGGCCATGCCCGCGCTGCGGATGTGCGTTTGGCCAAGTATTTCCCTGACGAACAGTTTGACCTACACGCGGATGGATGAACATCGGATACCCTTCAATCTGACTGCGCGGGGGCCTCAGGGCAGAAGTCTTGTCGCAATACCTTGCAGAAAACCACCTTTTTCGGCACCGTACACAAATACGGCCGAGGTTTTCCGGCATACCGCGTGGGTCTTATTGGCGGCCGTCTGTGGGCTCTGGTCCAACAGAAACGGAGGGTTTCATGTATAAGAAAATTCTGGTTCCAATGGCGCTGGACCACGGCATTTCGCAGCACACGCTGGAAGTGGCACGGGCGCTTTCGGCAGAAGGCAGCGAAATTGTTGCGCTGCATGTTTACGAGATGCCGCAGGGCTCGGTCAGTGCCTATCTGGACAAGGACGCAGTTGCCGATGGATTCCGCGCGGCGGCCAGTTTGTTGCGCGAAAAGACCGAGGAACTGGAGGGTATCCAGCCCGAGATCGTCAAGGGCCATACTGCCCGGACCATCATCGACTATGCCAATAGCAATGACTTTGACTGCATCGTTATCGGCTCACACAAGCCGGGGCTCAGCGACTATTTCCTGGGCTCGACCGCATCGCGTGTGGTTCGCCATGCCGGGTGCGCCGTGCATGTGCATCGCAGAATATGAACTCAATAACGCGCCCTAGGTGCCTCAAGCAGGACGAACAGACCAGATATGAACATAGACAAAAAGATTACGGATGATCTGGTCGCAAACGATATCTCGTTTGTCACCACCGTGCCCTGCAAACAGCTGGCCGGGGTGATCGAGGAGATTGACCAACGCGACGACATCTTTCACATCCCCTCGAA
>NZ_JBQFTN010000027.1:0-27640 GCF_056538665.1 Ruegeria sp. BF6 | reverse complement strand
GACCGAAACCTCGTCTGCACATGCCCCCCAATGGACGCATACCAAGACGCCGCAGAATAAAAATCAGATCCCCCCGCCAAAATGGCGGGGGGTCGACCCCACGAATGGCAGGTGGAGGAACGATGAAACACTATGTCCTCGGAAACGACCACACACGGCCGGCCAATCGAGGGTCTCAAAGAACACAGTACATCGACGTTTTCCTGATTGATCCCCACGCAAAAGCGTCGGTCGAAATGGTTGCCGAGTTCTTTCAGGCTTTGAACGATCTGGTCGAAGATCACATCTATGTCGTGAATTTCCGATGTGCCGCGACCGGCTCTGCGGGCGACCCACTTTATTGGACAGGTCGTACGGCAATTTTCTGGGGCGACATTTACAAAGCATGGCCTTGCGAAATCGCAGACAAAACCCGGATTTCGCAGGTATTGAGCCTGGCGTCGCGATCGATACTGGTCGGCGGAGCAGTGCTGCTGTTGGCACAAACTGGGCGGGTCGATGAAACAATCGCTTCCATCCACCCGAACTTTGCCGCTGCGGCACAGGAAATCGGGCTTGCTGACTGCCACGAGAACACACACAGGTCACCTGACAACCGCGTGCACAGCGCCGCAACCAAGCTGGGCGCACTCCGGCTGTTGTCAGAGTGCGTGGCCCTGGATCACGGTGAGCATCTGGCCGAAATCCTGCGCGGCTATATCGGCCTGACCGAGCCGGAACGCGGTTACTCCAGCCAGCTTGCCACCCGCCTGATCCAACGGTCCGGAGCCGATCCGATGGTACGGCAGGTGATCGGGACAATGTTGAATAACGTGGAAGATCCGCTGAAAATCTCCGATCTGTCTCAGGTTGTAGGCGCTTCTACCCGTCAGTTGCAGAGGCGGTTTCTCGGCAAGACAAACGTCAAGCTTCTGACAACTTACCGAGAGCTTCGGTTGGAACGAGCCGACAGCCTGCTGCGACACACCAACATGCCACAGACAGAGATTGCCACGGCAACAGGATTCTCCTCCGCTGCCGCGTTAGGACGCGCGTTTCGGGCGCACTACAACATGTCCACCGGAGATGTCCGAAACCGCCGTTTTGCCGGAGGTTTCCCGGATCGCCGCCGCCCAGTCTGAGGCAAAGGCCGGTTTTCTGTATGTCTGCGCGAAATCTGCACCACTGGTGCGGATTACCTGCAGGCCGCGCGTTCATCGACTTCGCGGCTTTGATCGCAACTGATATATTGTCGCGTGCGGCGGAGTCGGACAACGCAATCCCGATGGACCGGCATTATTTGAGCAGCCTTGGACATACCGCGGCCAAATCGATTTCGGAGCAGGTGGCGCTGCGCGCGTGAATGGCTATCCCGCAGCAAACACACGAAACAAAGCGCAATGTGAGTCCTGTTGGTTGTTGATGCCTACACCTGCTTGAGCCGTTAAGTTTGGCGCCAGAACGCGCGGGACGTCAGGTTACCACCGCGAGTGTCGGCTAATGCGCGAAGCCCCAAGCCGCCCGCAAAGGACCGAACATGATCGTTCCGGATATCAGCCTGGCCGAGATGGATAGG
Source organism: Ruegeria sp. BF6 (assembly GCF_056538665.1). Taxonomy (NCBI): domain Bacteria; kingdom Pseudomonadati; phylum Pseudomonadota; class Alphaproteobacteria; order Rhodobacterales; family Roseobacteraceae; genus Ruegeria; species Ruegeria sp. BF6. The sequence goes on along the minus strand of NZ_JBQFTN010000027.1, from coordinate 26,085 downwards.
TTCGGGGTTTGCCGCCGCATCCACGCCTCAACTCCGGGTGCTCCGCATGTCTTCAGCGTCCAGAAGGATGGGGAACTCATCACGCACCCGGGTTTTCTCGACCTTGAAATAGTTGGGGAAATACGCGCCCAGAATGGCCTGGGCCTTGTCCTGCGCATGCAGCAGCAGATCAACCTTGACCGCGTTTTCCCATATATCTGTGCGTTCGCGGTCAATGAGCTGAGGGTAGACAAATTCCGAATTCATGTCAGGGGTGAAGTCATCGGTGACCAAAACGGTAGCCCCCAGCACGTGGATGTCGTCCAGCCAATCGACCAGCCGGGTGATATCGTAGATATCGCACGGCGTGAACGGGCGGTAGGATTTGGTGCGCCCGACAAAGGTTGTGACGGCAATGCTGGAGTTGGCGAATTACACGTTTTGGGCCGTGCCGTGCATGTCTTCCTTGCCCGCACGATCGCCGCAATTTTAACCTGTGAAACCCGCTCGGAATAGAGGCAAGCCGTGGCCAGCACACACATAGATGATAGGAAACCCGGCCTCACCGGAGCGCCGGGCGGCCCCTGGCCGAAGGCGCAGATGGTCCAGACCGGTGCAATTGAGCACGCGGTCGAACCGGTTTTTTTGCAGTAACGGGCTCCAGGCCGATGGGCTCAAAAAGTGGTGCGTAACCTTGAACGTCAGCCATGACGCGCCCCTTTCCTACGTTTCACCGGGGATGCCAAAGACCTTCAATCCTTTGCCCCTCACGGGACAGTACATGCAAAGTTTCGCAAGCTTCATGAAGCGCGCGCCGACGGAGAGATCAAGGAAAGCTCTAACGGGCTTAACGTTCGGTGGGGTTTTCATCATAGCGCGCGCGCCGCAGATCGTTGATCATGGCCTTGCCCAGCGCGACACACATCAGCAGCAGGACAACGCTGAAGGGCAGCGCGCCGATGATCATCGAATTGGTCAGCGCCTCAAGCCCGCCACCGCCAGCAATCAGCAGCGTCCCGATCACCAGCGTCAGCAGGCCGCCCCAAAGGATGCGATGCACGACTCCGGTTTCCTCGGCTCCGCCGGACATGATCGTGTTCATCACCAATATTCCGGAATCCGCCGAGGTGACCAGAAAGGTCATCGTCAGCACCACGCACATGAAGCTCACGATCACCAGCATATGACCCGAAATCATCTGGCTAAGGGTCACAAACAAAGTGGCCGTGGTCGAAGCCGACAGGATCGCACCATTGGCGTCTCCGTTCAGTTCCAGATCAATGGCCGAACCGCCCAGAATGGTCATCCAGGCGAAACACACCAGCGACGGCGCGATCACCGCACCCAGGATGAACTCTCGCACAGTGCGTCCGCGTGAGATACGGGCAAGAAACAGGCCGACAAACGGGGAAAAGGCGATCCACCACGCCCAGTAGAACGTCGTCCAGCCCGATTGCCATCCGAATAAACGCCCCGGTGTTCCGGTCGCATAAGCCGCGTGTATCGTGGTATCGGACAGGGCGGCTGCTTCGCCACTCAACCCGGCCAGAAAACTGTCGCGGGTGCCCCAGGCATCGGTCGCGCCGGGAAACAGCTCACCCGCAAAAGGGGCAGCTTCGGGGGGCAGGGCCGAGGCAAACTCGGCCTCGGACATCGGGCCATAGGCTTGCAGACTGAGCGGGATAAAGTGGATGATGTAGTCCACCAGCGCCCGCCCAAAGGTCGTCATGGCAAAGGCAAACGAACCGAATATGACAAATACCGCCAGCAGGATCAGCGACAGGATCAGATTGAGATTCGACAAGTACTTTACCCCGCGCCCGACGCCCGAAACCGCCGACAGTGTCGACATCAACATCACGGTTGCCAGCGCCAGGATCAGACCAGCGGTCGAGGGCTTCATCACCCCGTCCATCAGCCATTCCGCGCTTGTGATCAGAAACGCTCCGTCCACCAATTGCGACACCCCGTATCCGATGGTCACTGCCACCCCGAGGATTGTGGCTACGACTCCCAGAATGTCGATCACATGACCCGCGACACCATTGGAAAATTCCCCCAGCAGCGGTGTCAGTGCGGTCCGGATCGTCAGCGGCATATCACGGGTATAGGCGTAATAGGCAAGGCTCAGCCCTGTAACCACATAGATGGCCCAGGCGTGAAACCCGGTATGCAGGAAGGTGTATCGGTAGGCCCCCTTGATTGCCTCTTGGCTTTTGGCCTCGACCTCACCCGCGACGGTCAGAGGATTGGTCTCCCACAGACCCAGCGGTTCGGCGGTAGCATAGACCATCAGACCGACACCCAGCCCCGCCCCGAACATCATCGAAAACCATGAGAAGTTGGAGAATTCCGGCCGTTCCCGCTCAGCACCCAACCGCATTCGACCGGTTGCCGGGATGATCGCTATGACGATCAGAAAGAAGGCAAACAGCGCAACCGAGAAATCGTAGAAAATGTTGAACTCGCTCAACAGGCCCGATTTCCATGACCGCAGCGTATCGTTTGCGCTCAGCGGCCAGACCAACGCCCAAAGTACCAACAGCGACACAACGATCTTGCTGACCAGCGCGATCGGCAGGTTGTAGCCCTTGTAGAACCCGCTGTCCTGCCGTTCGATTTTCAGGTCCGTAAAGGGGTCTTGCAGCGACATGTTGCTTGGGCCCGCCTCGGTTCCGGTGCCGCTCAGCATCCGGCAAACCCTGAAAGACTGCAACAATTTTCAGATCTTGCGGTGGACACGTCCCAAGCTGATTAGCCATTCCCGCAAGCTCTGGAACGCCGCGTAGAGCACCGGGATCATCAATAGACCCAGCGTGCTGTCGAGGATCATACCGAACAGAACCGGATAGCCCACCGAGACCCGCGCCGCCGCCCCTGCCCCGCTGGACAGGACAAGGGGCAGAACGCCCACGATGAAACACAGGCCCGTCATGGTGACCGGCCGGAACCGGATTTCCGCCGCCTTCAGAGCTGCATCGCGGATGCTGACACCGCTCTCGCGTTGCTGGTTGGCAAACTCGACCACCATGATCGCCTTTTTTGCCGCTAAGCCAATCAGCAGCACCATCCCGACCTGAGCAAAGATATTACTGGTCAGGAAAGGCAGCAGCGCCAGCGGGATCAGTGCCCCAAACAGCGCGAAGACCACGGAGGTGATGATCGACAGCGGCAGCACCCAGCTTTCATACAAAACCACAAGGAACAGATAGGCCAGCACCAGCGCTGACAGCATGATGTAGGGCACCAGCCCCTTCGCCTTCACCTCTTGCTGGGTGACGCCCGACCAGTCGATCCGGAACCCTTCGGGCAGGGTTTCGTCGGCAATCGTCTGCATCGCGAGAATGCCATCGCCGGAACCGACCCCGTCCGCCAGCTGTGCACTGACCGAAGCCGCCGTGAACAGGTTGTAGCGTGGCACCGTATCCGGCGCGAGAACCGGTTCATTGCTGACGAAATTGCGCACGGGAAGAGACTCTCCGGCGCTGTTTTTGACATAGATGTTATCCACATCGTCCAGCGTCTGGCGGAATTCAGCATCAGCAGAGATCACCACCCAATAGACACGTTCATTCAGGATGAAGTTATCCACGAAATACGAACTGAGATTGGCCTGCAGCGCGGTGAAGATATCGGCCACGCTGACGCCCAGAGTTTCGGCCCTGTCACGGTCGATGGACAGTTTGAATTGCGGGCTCTGAGCCGAGAAACTGCCATGCGCGCGGGAAAATTCTGGTGCGGCGTTCAGGGCGGTGACAAAGCCGTTCATCACCGCGTCCAGATGCGCGCCGTCCCCATTTCCCAGGTCCAGCAGTTCGACCGAAATCCCACCGGTCGAGCCAAGCCCGTGAATGGTCGGGAACGGAAAGACGTAAGAAACCCCTTCGGGCAGCGCCGCCAGTTTGCGCTCAAGGCTGTGCATGATGGCATGCCATTGCAGATCGGGACTGGTGCGCTGATCCCATGGTGTCAGCTTGACGATGACCATGCCCGCGTTCGGGCGCCCCCCGGCCAGCATGGAATGGCCGGATACGACGGTGACGGATTCAACCCCCGGCGTTTGTTCGATTAGCGCACCCGCCTTGTCCATAAACGCCTGCGTACGTTGCAGCGAGGCGCCATCCGGAAGCTCCATCGACGCCATCAGAACGCCGTTATCCTCCTGCGGGATCAGGCCGGTCGGGACTGTGTTGAACAGGTACACTGTCAGTCCCACAGCCCCGGTAAACACCAGCAGCGACACCGCCATGTACCGCAGCATCAACGACACGAGGCGCAGATATTGGCGCCGCAGCCAGACGATCACCGTCGGAACGACGGCTAACGGACCTTTAGGTTTGCTTTCAGTCCTCAGCATCATGGCGCAGAGCACTGGCGCAAGAGTCAAAGCGTTCACGGCAGACAGGACAAAGGCAAAGATGATCGTCAGAGCGAATTGGAAATAAATAGTGCCCGTCACGCCAGGAAAAAAACAGACCGGTACGAACACCGCCGCCAATACAAAGGTCGTGGCGATGATTGGACGGTTGACCTGCGACATTGCCTTTAGCGTTGCCTCGCGCGGGTCCAACCCTTCGTCGCGCAATATACGTTCGGCGTTCTCGATAATGATGATTGCATCATCCACCACCAACGTAATGGCCAGCACCAAAGCAAACAGGGTGATCATGTTGGCGCTGAACCCGATGGCATAGATCAGCGCCACCGCGCCCAGCAGCGATACTGGAATGGAGATAGCCGGCACGATGGTAGCACGAAGGCTGGCCAGGAACAGGAAGGTTACGCCAATCACCAGCCCCGCTGTCAGGGCCAGTGTCGTCATGATATCGCGGATCGAAACACGCACTGCGTCAGTTACATCATATGTGATCTCATATGAGACACCTTCGGGGAACTTCGCCGACAGCTCCTTCATCAGCACGCGCAGATTGTCAGAAATCTCAAGCGCGTTTGCGGTGCTTTCCTGATAGACCGCTACAGTGGCCGAGTCCTTGCCGTTCAGCTTGGTCGAGCCGGAATAGGTCGCCGCGCCAAGTTCAATTCGCGCAATATCTTCCAACCGAGTGACCGACCCGTTGGGATCCGAGGCGACAATGATCCGTCCGAATTCATCGGCATCGCGCAACAGCCCTTCAGCTCGCAATTTGAACTGAAAGTCGGTCTGCCCTTCCGCAAACGGAGGTGCCCCGACCTGCCCGGCGGCGGCGATGACATTCTGGTCCTTGATCGCGTCCGCCACCTCGGCTGCGGTGATGTTCAGCGCCGCCATGCGAACCGGATTGATCCAGACCCGCATGCTGTATTCCAGCTGGCCGAATTGCGAGACCGTTCCGACCCCCGGCAACCTCTGCAATGGGTCATGCAGAAAATCGGCGGCAAAATTGCTAAGGAACAGTTCGTCCCGCGAACCGTCGGGCGAGGTCAGGTTGATTACCACGATCATATTACCCGACCGTTTGGTCACCTCGACCCCCTGCTGCAACACCGCCGAGGGCAATTCGGAACTGGCCAACGCGATGCGGTTCTGCACCTCAACCGCAGCCACATCCGGATCAGTGCCCAGCTCGAACGACACGTTCAGCATATAAGTGCCGTCATTCGAGCTTTTGGAGGATAAGGACAACATGCCCGGAATGCCGTTCACGCGCTCTTCGATGGGGGTGGCAACGGATTCCAGAATGACTTGTGCGTCCGCCCCCGGGTACGAGGTATCAACGTAAATCTGCGGCGGCGTGATATGGGGATATTCAGTGATCGGGATCAGGCGCACGCAGACCGCACCGAACAGAACCAACAGGATCGCAATGACAGTTGCGAAATGTGGCCTGTTGATGAAGTAGTGCGCGATCAAACCGGCCCTACCCCTGACTGTCGACCGCTTTCACGACCAGCCCGTCATGTATTTTTTGAAGCCCCTGCACCACCACGCGGTCGCCCTCGGACAACCCGGATGTGACTTGCGTACGGGTCGCGGTCTGGGTGCCGATCTCAATATTCTGCCGGTGAACCTTGCTGTCCCCATCGACCGAGAAAACGAAATATCCCTGTTTATCGAACTGCACCGCGTTGCGCGGCACGGTCAGCACCTTGGGGTCTTCGGACCCGGTCAGGCTGACGGTCACAAACTGGCCGGGGATCAGCACCCCATCAGGGTTGGCGAAGCTGGCGCGCAGTTCGATCGTGTCGGTGTCCTGACTGACGCTGTCGCCGACAAAGTTCACCTTGCCCGGGGTGGGATAGGTCTCGCCGTCGGCCAGTTCGATGTCCGTGGTCAGCTTGATGTCACCCGGCGTGATCCGCCCTTTGCGGCGTTCTTGCAGCAGAACCGGTTCGCTGACGTAAAAGCTGACCAGTATCGGATCAACGCTGGTGACGGTTGCCAGAACGCCGGTATCCGAGCTGACCAGATTACCCGCATCCACTGCCGACAACCCGATACGTCCGTCAAGCGGGCTGAGGATTTCTGTATAGTCCAGATCAATCTGGGCAATCTTCAAATCGGCTTGTGCTTCATCCACTGCCGCCTGACTCGCAGCATAGGTCGCCAAGGCCGTATCCAGAACAGCCTGCGGAATATCACCCTTGTCGAACAACTCCTGCTGACGGTCTAACGCTGCTTTGTCCAACCGCGCGCTGGCCTGCGCGCTTTTCAGTGCAGCCTGAGCGCTGTCCATGCTGGCAGCGTACTTCTTCTGTTCGATCCGAAACAGCACATCCCCTCTGGCAACCGTTCCACCTTCGGTAAAGTTGACCTTTTCCAGAAACCCTTCGACCCGGGCCTGCAGGTCCACGCTTTGATCCGCTACAACCCGACCAACGAACCGGTCCTGTTTCTGCAGGTTTTCCATCGTCACCAACGCGACCATCACGCTGGGCGGCGCGTCAGCCTGGGCCGCTGCCGGGTTCGGCAGAAACAGGGGGATCAATGCGCAAACAAACAGAGCAGAAGGTTTCATGAGACCCTCGGGAGTTTGTAATTCCTTAACTATCCCCACATCCCCGCATTGGCGCAACGGTTTTCTGGGCTCATTCACCTGCGCATTTCTCAACCATATCAATCCCTTTGACGCAGGGCTTGCCAGCCCCCCGTTCTTGGGATTTTCTGGCACCGCGCACCAACCAAAAGGCCCGGCCTGCATGAAACTCGAATTCCACCACATCAACTTTGTGTCCGATGATGTCGACCGGTTGCACCGGTTCTACACGCAGGTCCTTGGGCTGGACGATATCCCGATCGAGAATTTCCCCCGCCCCGATGCAACCGAAGACAAGGGCTACAGCGGCAAGATCCGGTTTGCGACCGATGGCGGGATGCAGATGCACCTGGCTGAAAGAAACCTCGACGTCGCGTTTAAACATGGCGAGGCGATCAACCCGGTCGAGCGTGGCCATATCGCCTTTCGCACCGACGATATCGAGGCGTTCAAGAAACAGCTGGACGATAACGGCATCCCCTATTCGGATTATGGCACCGCCTTCGCGAAAGAATGGCATCAGCTTTTCTTTCACGACCCCGAAGGCAATATCATCGAGGTCCATCAGGCGGTGTAAGTAACGTCGGAGGCACGCATTGAAACAGGCCGTACTGATCGTCGATGTTCAACCCAGCTTTGACCCGCCGGATTGGCTGGTCGAGCGTAGCCAGTTGTTGGCGTCGCATTTCCCGTCCATCGCCACGGTCGAACGCAATGACGAGGCAAAAGTACCCTTCTTCCGGCAACTCGGATGGAAACCCCGTTCGGTCGATGACAGCCTTGTTCGGGCGGATCGTACCATCCTGAAATACGGCTACGGCCCGCCGCCAGAGGTGATCGACCAGTTTCACAACTGGAAGGTCGACCGCGTTCTGGTCTGCGGTATTCAGGCCGACACCTGTGTTCTCGCCGCAGGATTCACCCTGTTTGACGCGGGCCTGCTACCGACCATAATTGCGGATACGGTCGTCGGGTCTTCGCTGGATCGCAGCGGTACGCTGGGCGTGGACCTCTGGCGGCATCATTTTGGCCAGGTGATTGAGAAGCACTCGGATATTCTGTGACGGCGCAGTCCCTGTCCGCAAAGGAGAGGAAGCCCATAATGACCTCGAAATACATTCTTGAAGTAACGGCCATCGCCCTTGTTGTGGCCGGTAGTTTTTCACCAGCACATGCAGATAGCTTTTCACTGACTGGCCAGTATGAAGGCCTCTACGCCTGCGACAGCACCACCGGCGGAGTGCCGTCAAGCTGGTCCGACCCGATGCGCGCCGGAATTGTTCAAGACGGGGATCGTATCTCGATCGACCTGCTTTATACCGACAAACAAGAGCTCGGGGCGGAGTATTCACTCTATACCGGTTCGGTTGCTCTGGCACCTGATGGCAGTTTGGTCAGCGGGTATTTCGAGGCTTGCGGCGGTACGTTTCCCTCGAAGGAACTCGCCCGGCTGTTCCCCGCCGCCACGGATACACCTTTCAGTTTTTCGATCACCAGCGTTTGGGCCTCGGATCAGGTGCCAAACCTTCCTGGCCTGACTGTTCAAACCTGCACGTGGAGCCTGAAACGGGTGTCCACGGTTACCCCCAAAGTCAGACCGTGCGAGACGGCAGAGCGCTAGGCTAAAACCCCCATCTGGACTTATTTGTTAAGTCCAGATGTTCAAATTGGATCCAAAGTGCCCATATTGCGCCCAATCTTGCAACTTAACCGTGCCTGATTGGGAGGCTTCAGTTCCCCGGCAGGCCCCCAGTCAAACAGGATGGTCCCGATGGATTTAATTCTACGTGGTAGCCTGGTTACTCAAATCATCATCGGCCTTGTGACCGGTGCCCTTCTCGCCGCCCTCTGGCCTGCCGCCGGTTCAGCCGTCGGTCTGCTGGGTGACTTCTTTGTAGACGCGCTGAAAGCCGTCGCGCCGGTGCTGGTTCTGATCCTGGTCTGCGCCGCAATCACCAACCACAAGAAAGACAGTCAAGCCCGCATGGGGCCTGTGGTTCTGCTGTACATCCTTGGTACTTTTGCAGCTGCGCTGGTTGCGGTCGTGGCCAGTTTCACGTTCCCGGTCACTCTGCATTTGACCGGCACTCCGGAGTTGATGGACGCCCCGGACGGTCTGGCCGAGGTGGTAAAAAACATCCTTCTGAAGATCGTGGACAACCCGGTGAACGCGCTGGCACAGGCCAATTATATCGGCATTCTCGCCTGGGCTGTTGGCCTTGGGCTGGTCTTCCGGCACGCCAGCGACTCGACCAAAACGCTGATGTCGGATCTGGACGGTGCTATCACCAAGATCGTTTCTGTTATCATCCGTATCGCGCCCATCGGTATCTTTGGCATCGTGGCCTCAACCATTGCCGAGACCGGCTTTGAAACGCTTGCCAGCTATGGTCACCTGCTGTTGGTTCTGATCGGCTGTATGGTCTTCATGGCGCTGGTCGTTAACCCGCTGATTGTGTTCCTGCGCATCCGCAAGAACCCCTATCCGCTGGTCTTCACCTGCCTCAGGGAATCCGGCATCACCGCGTTTTTCATGCGCAGTTCGGCCGCCAACATTCCGGTCAACATGGAACTGTGCCGCCGCATGAACCTGGACGAGGAGACCTATTCGGTCACCATCCCCATCGGCGCCACGATCAACATGGCCGGTGCCGCGATCACCATCACGGTGATGACACTGGCGACCGTGCACACCATGGGCATTCAGGTCGATTTCCTGTCAGCCCTGTTCCTGAGCGTCATCGCATCGATTGCCGCCACCGGAGCCTCGGGTGTGGCCGGCGGGTCGCTGTTGCTGATCCCGATGGCGGCCAGCCTGTTCGGCATCGACAACGCAACCGCCATGCAGGTGGTCAGCATCGGCTTTATCATCGGCGTCCTGCAGGATTCCGCGGAAACCGGGCTGAACTCGTCCACCGACGTGCTGTTCACTGCAGCCGGGTCGTACAAGCGCGGCGACCCGTACCCACGCAAACTGCCGATGGAAGAGATCGCCGCATAGGCGACCCCTCTCCCCCTTCCCGCAACCGCTTGCATTAGTTGCGCGGTTGTGGGCCCTGCGCTGACCCGCAACATGCTTGGAAACTGACAAAGATACAGCTCCGTAGAATTTTCTGCGCAAACATCGTAATGTTTCAATGTAAGATCGCCCTGCGGTGTTGGCGGCAGGGCGCGTCTGACAAGGGGAGGGAACATGAAGTGAATCTAAGTTGGCTCATTGCGCTTTCGACGGGTCTTGCCGCTGCACCGGCCCTGGCACAGGAAAACCCCATTCAGCACGATGCGGAGTTTTACATTCTTCAGGCCCAACACGGTGAGCAATGGGTGCAGGATGACACTGCCGTGGATGAGGCTTTGGCCGCGTTTCGCGACAGCAACGGGGGCAAGCCTCCGAACATCGTCAGCGTATTGATTGACGATATGGGGTTCGGCGACATGGGCATTCCCGAACTTAACGCCGTACGGGGTTATGCGACGCCGAACATCAATGATTTCTCGGACCAGGCCATGCGGATGGTTCGGATGTATACCGAACCGTCCTGCACGCCGACTCGTGTGGCGCAGATGACCGGGCGGCTGCCGGTGCGGATGGGTATGGGGGACACCACCGTCGATATTGCAGGCTTTGGCCTGCCGGGGGATGAAGTGACGCTGGCCGAGGTACTGAAACAGGCCGGATACGCCACTAGTCATGTAGGCAAATGGCACATGGGCGACATTGCCGAAAGCTGGGCCATGAATCAGGGCTTTGACTATGCCCAGCACGCGATTCACCAGCAGGGTCAGCTGACCATCTTCAACGACGATGCGATCAAGGAACAGGTCACGGTCGCGATCCGGGATTATGACGACAAATATACTCTGGACGGCTGGTTCCGACCGGACTCTGCGGCGATGATGACCGTGATCGAGGGCGAAACCGGCGGCCCGATCCGCGAGATTCGCATGGAAGCCGGCGAGCGCTGGAATGCTGCCAAATATGACGAGATGAACCAGGCCTTTCAGGACAAGACGCTGGAGGAACTGGAGCGTCTCGCGGGCGGAGACGCGCCGTTCTTCCTGCAATACTGGCCGATGATCCCGCTTGACAACACGCGCGCCGGGCGGGACGGGCCGGAAAGCGCCAATGGTGGTCTCTATGTGGACAAGATGCAGCTGCTGGACCAATGGCTGGGCGATCTGTTCGCGCGAATGGATGAGCTGGGGCTAGCGGAAAACACCGTGGTCGTGGTGATGGGCGACAACGGACATTTCACCAAATACGCGCCGCAATCCGGGTTTACTCCGCTGATCTATGCGGGGGGCAAAGGTGACACGACCGAGGGCGGCGTCCGCGTGGATGCCTTTATCCGCTGGCCCGGATTGATCGAGGCCGACGGGCTGCTGAACAGCATCATCCACGTCTCGGACCTGTATACGACCCTGTCGCGCTTTGCCGGGGCGGATCAATACATCCCGCGCGACCGGCTGGTGGACGGCGTGGATCAATCCGCCGCCCTGCTGTTTGCCGATGAATCCAAGGCGCGGCGCGATCACGTGATCGTCTACTCCATCGCCAAACCCGAAGCGATCGTGAAGGACCAGTTGAAGCTGAAACTACCCGCTGCGGGACAGAACGCTATCGCCGCCAAGTTCTTCGACCTCTATCGCGACACGCGCGAGGAATACTCGGTGTCCACCGAAGTCGGTGCGTGGGGCGGGCAGGAATTCGTGCGCATCCTCGGGCGTCACATGGCGCGGAAAGAGAAATTTCCCGACACCACGCCCGCCTATGGCGTGCCTTATGAGGGGATCGAGAACATCCGCCCCGAAACGCAACAGGCGGTCGAAGCGTTCATGACCAAACGCGCCTCGCCACAGCAATAGAATCCGGATCAGGAGGTGCACATGGTTGGAAACACTCTCTTCGTTCTTGGCTTGATCGTCTCGCTTGGGATCGGGTTTGTCTATTTCCGTGATCTGGGTGACATCTCGCAGATGTTGCTGAAGGTGAAACGCCAGAACATGGTACGTTTCATCCGGCACGAATACCGACTGATCAGCATCGGGTTGGGCGCGTTTGCCGTCGCGACTCTGGCGCATTTCATTCTGGGTGGCGGGCCGCTCTGGCTGTGGATTGTCTCTGCGCTGTTGGTGCTGTTTCTTTACGGGTTTCCCTATGTCTGGGTGCATTTGGGTCTGCGCAATCAGATGAATGACGCGGCCTTCTTTCCCATCAGCGAGGCACAGAAACATGTCGGCCCCACCGCGCCGGTCATCGTAATCGAGAACAACGGCCACGCCCGCGCGCACCCCGACGCCCAGATCATGCGACCGCATCTGGCGGGCGATGTGGACGGGCTGAGCGGCGAAGATGTGGTCATGACCTATTGCGCGATGGCCAATCTCGGGCAGGGCTACGCCCCCCGGGTCGAAGGCAAGCGGTTGGATCTTGAGGTCCTGGCCCAGCATGGCAATAACCTGATCCTGCGCGACAATGAAACCGGCGAGCCGATTCAGCACATCTATGGCTTCCGCGAGGCCGACCGCGACCCGAATGCCGATGGCCCCGCCTGCCCCGTACGTCCCGAGGCCCAGATGAAACCCTGGCCGACTTACCGGATGACGTTCCGCGGGTTCCAAAAGGCATTTCCCGATGGCGAGGTATTTCTGAACAAACCCTCCCCCAACCCTCTGTTACGGCTGCTCGACATGGTGACAGAGATCACCTTTGGCTGGGGCATCAGCCGCCAACATCAAGAAGACGCGCCGGTGATGGACAACATGGACCGCTCGGACGACCGGTTGCCGAACAAGACCCATGTATGGGGGATCACCATCGGCAAGGATGCCGCCTGCTGGACGGACGATTTCGTCGTGGACAACAACTGGATCGTCAACGCAAGCGTCGGCGGGCGCGATGTCGTTATCAGCCTGGACCCGAAATACGAAAGCCTCGGGGTCTGGTACAATGACAGTGGCAATCACGTCACCCGCTGCGATTTCTGGGGCATGTCCGATCAGGGCAAGCTGCAACGGGTCGAGACCCTGCGCGCCGGCGTCTTCTGGCATGTCTGGTCCGAGTTTTTTCCGGAAACCGACATCAATCGCGTGGGCACGCGCGCGGAAACACCTGATACCGTGGCGGCGTAACCCCGCGCGACCCGGCAAAACGGGCGATACCAAAAAAGGAGGGACGGAATGACACTAAAACATAAACTGAACGGCTGCGCGGCGGCGGCCGTGCTCGCCTCGGCGGCAACGATGGCCTCGGCGCAGCAGTCCGATTGGTCATACGAAGCCACGATCTACCTGTTTATGCCTGAGACCGAGACCAGCATTGCGACCCCCTCGGGCAAGCTTGACGGAACACTCAGCTTTTCCGATGCGCTGGAGAATCTGGACTTTGCCTTCATGGGCGCGCTGGCGGCAACAAACGGTCAATGGAGTGTGTTGGCCGATTACAACTATACCAACCTGTCCTTCGGCAATACCGCGCCCGGACCGGCGGGTTCTGAATTGGAAACTTCGGTCAAAACGCAGTTTCTGACCGCGTTGCTGGGTTACCGGGTGCGCAACGATCCTTCCGTAAAGGTTGATCTGGCGGGTGGTTTCAGATGGTACAGCACCGATACGGAATTCACCCTGACCCCGGGTGCAGCGCCCTCGCAATCCACCTCTGCCGACGCCAGCTGGTTCGACCCGGTGGTGGGCATTCGCGCCCGGTTTACCCTGTCCGATTCATGGACCAGCACGGCCTATGTGGATTACGGAGGGTTCCGCAGCGGCAGCCAGACCTGGTCGGTTCTGCTGACGGCCGACTACGCGATCAACGACAGGTGGCTGCTGCGCGGTGGATATCGCTATATCTCATTCGACCACGACATTAACGGCAACGACTACACATTCGATCAATCCGGGCCTTTGCTTGGCGCCACCTACAGGTTCTAGACCTCACACGGCCAACGCCTTCAGACGCCCACGTATTTCTCGGAGATTTCTGGGGTCAGTTCCGCCATAGCACCGGACCAGACTGTACAGCCCCGTTCAAGAATGACCGCGCGGTCAGACACTGCCGCCAGTTCCTTCAGAGATTTGTCGATCAGCAGGATCGCCACATTCGTCTCTTGCCGCAGGCGGTTCAGAGCCGTCCAGATCTCCCGCCGGACGATCGGGGCAAGGCCCTCGGTGGCCTCGTCCAATATCAATAGGCGCGGGTTGGTCATCAGCGCCCGGCCAATCGCCAGCATCTGCTGTTCGCCGCCCGACAGTGAAGCGGCGCGCTGGCCCTTCCGCTCTCCCAGCCGCGGGAACAGTTCGGTCACGCGGCGCAGGGTCCAATCGCCGGGACGTGCCGCCGCAATCAGGTTTTCGCGCACGGTGAGATCGGCAAAACAGCGTCGGCCTTCGGGCACCAGCCCCACCCCTTTGCGGGCGACCTTATGGCTGGGCAGCGCGTGCAGGTCCTGACCGTCCAGTTTCAACGTCCCCTCCGAGCGGATCATCCGGCAAATAGCCTTCACCGTCGTTGTCTTGCCCATCCCGTTGCGCCCCATCAGAGCAGTCACTTCGCCCTGCGCCATCTGCAATTCAACACCGAACAGCGCCTGACTGTCGCCGTAACTGGCGGTAAGGTTTTCAAGCCGCAACAGGGTCATGCTTCATCCCCCAAGTAGGCGTCGCGCACCTCGGGGCTGGTTCGGATTTCATCAGCCGTACCGGTGGCGATGACCTTGCCATAAACCAGAACGCTGACCCGGTCGGCCAGCGCGAAAACCGCGTCCATATCGTGTTCCACCAGCAGAATGGGCGCTTCCTGCTTCAATCCATCCAGAAACCCAGTCAGGCGTTTCGAACCTTCGGCACCAAGCCCCGCCATTGGCTCATCCATGACGAAGGCTTTTGGCGACAGTGTCAGGGCCACCGCGACCTCCAACTGCCGCCGTTGGCCGTGGCTGAGATTGGCGCAGCGTGTGTCGCGTTCATCGCTCAGCCCGACACGTTCCAGCGCAGCTTCGGCCCGGTTGCGCAGTTCGGGTCGCTTTAGCGCGGGCCGCCAGAAACGCCACGCCATGCGTTCCGCGCCCATCGCACCCAGCACCACGTTCTCCAGCAAGGTATCTTCCATACACAGTTGCGAAATCTGAAACGTTCGTCCCAGACCCGCCCGCGCGCGCGCCTGTGTGGAATAGCCCGAGACATCCTGACCGTTGAGCAGAACCTGCCCTGAATCCGGCTGCAATCCACCGCATATCTGCTGAATCAACGTCGACTTACCTGCACCGTTCGGGCCGATGATTGCGTGGATTTCTCCAGGCTTGAGATCAATGGACACGTCGTCAGTCGCCTTGAGCGCCCCAAAGCTTTTGTTCAGGTTCAGCGTGGCGAGAACGGGATCAGACATGCGCGCCCTCTTTCCCTGTCAGCAGGCCGATAAGGCCGCCGCGGGCAAACAGCACGATGCACAGCAGGGCGACGCCCAGATAGACATGCCAGAAATCGGTGAGTTCTCCGAGGAAATGCTCCAACGCAACAAAAACACAGGCCCCGATGACCGGCCCCATCAGTCGCCCTACTCCGCCAATGATGATCAGTACGATCAATTCTCCGGACAGTTGCCAACTGAACATCGAGGGTGAGACAAAGCGGTTCAGATCCGCAAACAGGGCCCCCGCCAACCCGGTGATCGCGCCCGAGATTACAAAAGCCAACAGCTTCAACCGCATCGGGTTCAACCCCACGGTTTCAACCCGTACCGAAGCCTGACGTGCAGCGTTCAGCGCCAGACCGAAGGGCGAGGCCTGCAACCGCGCAAACAGAAACAGCACCACGCAGAGCAGCGCGAAACAGACGGCGTAAAACTGGATCGGCACCAGCGTGTTCAGGCCGGGAAAACCGTTGCGGACATAGATCGACAGCCCGTCTTCACCGCCGTACTGCGCCCAGGAAATCGCGAAGTAGAAGAACATCTGACCAAAGGCGAGCGTGATCATGATGAAATATACGCCGGACGTCCGCAATGACAGCAATCCGATGAAGAACGCCACCAGCGCCGACAGGATCATGGCCACCAGCCAGATCACCGGCATGGACTTGGTGCCATCGGTGGTGAACAGCCCCAGATCAAGCGCGGTATAGGTCTGCGCGTGATAGGCGAGGATGCCCATCGCATAGCCTCCGATCCCGAAGAAGACGGCGTGGCCAAAACTGACCATACCTCCGATCCCCAGGACGATGTTCAGCCCCACCGCCGCCAGCGCAAGGATAACCGCCCGTGTCACCAGCGTGATCGTGAACGGTTGATCCGCCAAAAACGCCCAAAGCGGCAACACCAGCAGACCCGCGATTACCAGCGCGTTGAGGTACCTTTCGTTCAACCTCATACGCGTGCTCCGAACAGGCCGGTGGGCCGCCAGACCAACACCAGCCCCATCAGCACGTAGATGCCCATTGAGGCCAGCGCCGAGCCGGTCTTTTGCGCCGCGCCGTTGTCCATGAACAGCTTGAACATCTCGGGCAGGAACACTCCGCCCAGCGTATCCGTCAAACCGACCAGCAGCGCGCCGATAAACGCGCCGCGCACCGAGCCGATACCGCCGATAACGATGACTACGAATGCGAGGATCAGCACCGGCTCGCCCATTCCTACCTGCACCGACTGGATCGCGCCGACCAAGGCGCCCGCCAGCCCGGCCAGGGCCGCGCCCAGCGCAAAGACCAGTGTGTAGAGCTTCGAGATATCGACGCCCAGCGCCGCGATCATCTCGCGGTCATTCTCTCCGGCGCGGATCTGGATGCCCAGCCGGGTGCGTTCGATCATCACCCAAAGACCCACGGCGACGGCCAGCCCGATGCCGATCAGGGTCAGGCGATACAGCGGGTATTCGATCCCACCTGGCAGCGTAACCGGCCCCGACAGCGCATCGGGAATGTCCAGAAACAGCGGAAAGGAACCAAAGACCCAGCGTGTTCCTTCAGAAAAGATCAGGATCAGGGCAAATGTTGCCAGCACCTGATCCAAATGTGGGGCTTTATACAATCGCCGGATCACCACCATCTCGACAACCGCCCCGGCCAGCGCCGCCGCGGCCAGTGCGGCAACCAACGCCAACAGGAAAGACCCTGTGGCCCCCGCCACGGCAGCGGCGGCAAAGGCCCCGACCATGTAAAGTGAACCATGGGCCAGATTAATCAGCCCCATCACGCCGAAAATCAGCGTCAGGCCAGCCGCCATCAGGAACAGCATGACGCCGAACTGCAGCCCGTTGAGGATCTGCTCGATAATCAGGATCGAGGACATGGAAACTCCGGTGGTCTGCCCGTCCCGCGACCGGGGGCGGGCAGATGGTCAATTACATTTTGCACTCGGCCGCATAGGCGTCAGAGTGGTTTTCCAGCGCAACGCCAAGGATCTTGTTGGTGAACACGTCACCTTCCTTGATCACTTCACGCGCATAGATGGTCTGAACCGGGTGGTGGTTCGGGCCAAAGCTGAAATCGCCACGGGTGCTGTCGAACTCGGCCGCGCGCAGGGCTTCGCGGAAGGCGTCCGCATCCGACGGATCAGCCTTGTCCAGCGCGGACAGCAGCAGGTTGGCGGTATCAAACCCCTGGCTGGCATAAAGAGAGGGCAGACGTCCGTATTCCGCCTGAAAACTCTCGACAAAGGCAGCATTGGTCGGATTGTCGATGTCCTTGTTCCATTGCGAGGTGTTCACAACACCCATCGCCGCATCGCCGACCGCTTGCAGGATACCCTGATCAAAGCTAAAGGCCGGGCCAACCACAGGCTTGTCGATGCCGCTGTCGGCATATTGCTTCAGGAAAGAAATCCCCATACCACCGGGCAGGAAAAAGAACACGCTATCCGCATCGCTGGCGCGGATCTGCGCGATCTCGGCGGCGTAATCGGTCTGCCCCAACTCGGTATAGACCTCACCGGCCAGATCACCCTCGAAGAACCGTTTGTAGCCGGTCAGCGCATCTACACCCGCCGGGTAATTCGGGGCCAGAATAAAGCTGTTCTTGTAACCGACGCCGTTGGCATAGGCCCCGGCGGCCTCGTGCAGGTTGTCGTTCTGCCAAGCGACGTTGAAGTAGTTCTGGTGGCAGCCTTTTCCGGCAAGCGGCGATGGCCCCGCATTTGGGGACAGATAGAACACGTTCTGGTTCACTGCCGCAGGCACAACCGCCATGGCGAGGTTGGACCAGATGATGCCGGTCATCACGTCGACCCGTTCGGACTGGATCATCTTGTCGGACAATTGCACGGCGATGTCCGGTTTGCGCTGATCGTCCTCGATCACGACCTCAATGTCGTCACGCCCTGATTGCGCGATGGCCAGCATGAATCCGTCGCGCACGTCAATGCCCAACCCTGCACCGCCGCCGGACAACGTGGTGATCATTCCGACCTTAACCTCGGCCAGCGCGCCGGTTGCGCACAAAGCAGAAACCGCAGCGGCCGCTAGAAATTTTTTCATCTTCATCTCCCTTCGCTGGTCTTTTCGACGCAACTTATGTCAGCCTTCACAGCCTTCCGTCTATACCTCTGACAGCGTGGTTTTTTTCACTCTGCCAATCATCCAAACAATCACCGATCACGCCCACTCCGTCGAGGGCGTTTTCAAACTGGACCGCTAAATTCTAAGGAAACTATCTTGTGCAGCGCAGCGCAGACCCGGATCGAGTGCGGGAAACTCAGGGCGCAGGGACGGATCCGACAGAAAATTTACCCGAAAATATGACCGACCTGAGAACGTCAGAGTGATCATAATCGCGTAATTGTCGGCCAGCATTTCGGCATCCGTTCCGTTGGATATGACCGGCGCCAAAGCCTGCTAGTCGCTCCGTGCCGTCCCGTCGAAGAACTTCGCCAGATCGACGATAAGGTGCACTTTGTAGTCTCCAGCCGAGAAATCACCCGGCGGCAACAGGAATTCGACTTCGCGGACGTTTTCAGAAAACCCCAGATGGTAAACCAGCGGCAACACGTCGTTCCCCTTTATTGTAGCCCTTCCACGGCCACGAATTTGTACTCAACCTCCCAATTCCACGCCATCTGACTGTTGATATCCAAATCTCGTCGCACCTCGGTTGAACCATTGGCCACAAGTGGCAGTTGGCACAGGATATCTGGCTATTGCGCGACAGGATCGGATCGAAGAACAGGTGTCGGCCCAGCGCGAAGGCCTCTTCGGTCAGTGGATTGTCGGCCGACACGGCAAACCGGCCGAACACGAACGGAGCCGAGACATCGGTAATCGGCGTTGCCACCGGGCCGCGCGAGCGATCCAAGACCACCCAACCCGCCACCGCAAGACCTGCAACGTCGAGGATCAGAAACACCCACTGCATAACGCCCCCCCGGACCATGAATGGTGATGGACAAAGCCCGAGCCGAACAGACCTTCAAGATTTTTCATCTCCTTGTTGTAACGATCCTTGATATTGACCGAGATCAGGTCACGACCAGAGGCCGAGGTGAAACGAAGCCATGGTGCGCGCCCGGATCGGCCACGATATCCGGCCCGCTCGAAACCAAACATCGTATCGGCCGGAATGGCGGGCTCGATTTACGGATGCATGTCGGGGCGCGCGAACAGTACCTCGACCGGAAAAGACGGGAGGCTCAGCGGCGTTTCCTTCCCGACCGTGATGTTTTCGATAGGCTCCAGAGCGTTCATCTCTATGATCTTCAACACTATGCCAACCCCGGTGTTCAGGTCCGGATGCTCCGTCGCCGTCACCACTATACGGTCGTCAAGGGCTGAGATGCCATTATGAAACGTGACATACAGCGCACCCTCACCCACCTGACTTTTGCGCGCGTCGACGATCTTGACGACCTCATTGGTCTACGCATCGAACACGCCCGCCGAACCGCCGTCATCCCCTCCGGTTCCGTCCAGGAAAGTTGCGAACATGTACTTCTGCCAGTTCGAGCTGGTCCGGTTCCGGGTCCAGTTCGATGATTGCGATGCTGTGGCTGGTGTCCAACGCCGAAAGGCTGCGCAAAAGCACATACCCTGACTGTCCTCGCGATCCCGCTACAGCGCCGGAGAAAGACCTGCCAGTATCAGGACCGTATCGATCAGAGTGCTTTGTCTAAAACAATTGAGCGTTAAGACTTACCCCCTTGTGATGAAATTTCGAAACATATCAGAGTGGGACGCGCCACACCCAACGTCTTGGCATGATGCGGGTATTGCACCAAACCTGCGCGCCCCTCGAATGAGGTGTTGACGAAGGGGCCATTCCTCACCCAATGTCGTTGCAGTCAGACGACAGGGAACTGAAGCTGTGACAGCCAACCTTCGACAACCAATGATGCGTCGCGAAACCGGGTGCGATCTGGTCGCCTGACCTTCGGGGAACAGTCCGTTTTCACCTGACCCGCTTTCGGGTCTTCTCCACCTTCCAGGCTGATACCCTTATGAATCAAACAGTTGGATTGCGCATGGCAATCGATATCGGCGGTACGTTCACCGATACCGTCTTGCTGAACAGCGCATCTCAGGTGGTGGCAACCACCAAAACTCCCACCACTCCACACCGCCCCGCCCTTGGCGCAGTGGCAGGCGCCACGCATGTGCTTGAGGCCTCCGGTGCCAACTGGCATCAGGTGACAGGTTTTATCCACGGTACCACGCTGGCCACCAATGCCCTGATAGAACGTCGCGGGGCCGCCACGGCCACGATCACCACGCGCGGCTTCCGCGACATCCTCGAAATCGCCTATGAGCGGCGCTACAGCCAGTATGCCATCGATCTGGTCAAACCCGACCTGATCGTGCCGCGCACCCATTCGCTGACCATCGGCGGGCGCATGGACGCCAACGGGCATGAGTTGGAGCCGCTGGACGTGGCGGGGGTTGCCCATTTGGTTGATGAGTTGAAGGTTCTGGGGGTTGAGGCTGTCGCCATCTGCCTGCTGCACGCCTATGCAAACCCTGCGCATGAGCTGGCCCTGCGCGACCTTCTGGAGCAACGTATGCCCGATCTGGTCATCTCTCTCAGCCACGAGGTTAGCCCTGAAGCGCGCGAGTTTGACCGGCTGTGTACCACCATTGCCAACGCCTATGTGCAACCGCTCATGTCCGGATACCTGCAGGATTTTGCGGCGCGATTTCGGCAGATGGGGTTGACCTGCCCGATCCTGATGATGACGGCTGGTGGCGGCATGACCACGCTGGACACCGCCGCCCGGCTGCCGATCCGATTGGTGGAATCCGGCCCCGCCGGAGGGGCGGTTCTAGCCGCCCGCATCGCCGAGGCCACCGGTGAAACCGACGTCCTGTCCTTTGACATGGGCGGCACCACGGCCAAGCTGTGCCTGATAGACGAGTACCGCCCCCAGACCGCGCGCAAGTTCGAAATCTCGCGGGCCGAACGCTTTATCAAAGGCTCGGGCATGCCGGTTCGGATACCGGTGATTGAGATGATCGAGATCGGCGCCGGTGGTGGTTCCATCGCCAGCGTCGACCGGCTAGGCCGCATTCAGGTCGGTCCGCACAGCGCGGGATCAGATCCCGGCCCTGCGGCATTTGGCAAGGGTGGCGACAAGCCCACGGTCACCGATGCCGATCTGACGCTGGGTCTGATCGAACCCGGACGTTTTGCCGAAGAGCGGTTGCAAATCGACCCGGTTGCGGCCACGCGAGCAATGGCGCAGGACGTAGGCGATCCGCTCAACCTTGGCCCCGATCAGGCCGCCTTTGCAGTCAGTGAGATCGTCGACGAGAGCATGGCCAGTGCAGGCCGGATGCACGCAGTCGAATCCGGCAAGGACCTTGGCAACCGTTTGATGATCGCGTTTGGAGGCAACGGTCCGCTGCACGCCACCCGCGTGGCCCGACGCGCCCAGATGCGGCGTGTGCTGATCCCGCGTGATCCGGGAGTGGGCTCGGCGGTCGGGTTCCTGTTCGCGCCTGTGTCCTATGAGGTCATCCGTTCACGCTATGCCCGTTTGGACACTCTGGATATCGACGGGCTAAACCGGTTCTTCGACGCGATGCAGGCCGAAGCGGAACAAGTCGTCCGCGCCGGAGCACCAGACGGCCCCCTTCTGCAACGCCGGATCGCTTATATGCGGTATCACGGACAGGGGCACGAGATCGAAATCTGCCTGCCCGACCGTGCTTTGGCCGCCTCTGACCTAATCGTTTTGCGAGAGGCCTTTGAAACGGAATACAGCCGACAGTTCAGCCGGATCGTTCCCGGCATGTCCATCGAAATCCTGAACTGGGGGCTGTCCGTCTCATCCCCCGCCCCTGCACATGAGCCTTATCCTGGCAATCCGGTGGAACACACCGCAACCGCAATCGAACACCGCGAAATCCTGTGCGACGTCACCGGCGCCTGGCGCCCGGCGGGCGTGTTCAGCCGCTCTGACCTCATGCCCGGCACAGCCCTCAGCGGCCCGGCGCTGATCGTCGAGGCCCAAACAACCACATTCGTCAGCGCCGATTTCAGTGCCAGTATCGACGGCCAGGGCAATATCTGGCTGACACGGCAAGAGGAGGTCCAGCCATGATTCATTCAGATACACGCCTGCAGGTGATGTGGAACCGGCTTTTGGCCGTGGTCGAGGAACAGGGACAGGCGCTGATCCGCGCCGCCTTTAGCCCGATCGTGCGCGAATGCGGCGATATCTCGGCCGGGATCTTCGATGCTCAAGGCAGGATGCTGGCACAAGCCGTCACCGGCACACCCGGGCATATCAACACCATGGCCGAGGCGGTCAAAACCCTGCGTGCGCGCTTTGTACAAAGCAACATGAAGCCCGGAGATATCTACCTGACCAACGATCCGTGGATTGCCTCGGGGCACCTGAATGACTTTCTGCTGATGATGCCGGTTTTTTTTCAGGACACGGTGATCGGCTACACGGCCTGCACCTCTCATCTGGTCGATCTGGGGGGGCTGGGCATGGGACCCGAGGGATCGGATATCTATGACGAAGGCCTGCTGATCCCACCCTGTAAACTGGTCAGCGAGGGCGACGTGAATGCGCTGTTGCTGGACATCGTCAAAGCCAACTCGCGCGAGCCCATTGCCAATGAAGGCGACATCTACGCCCTGATCGCCTGTTGCGAAGCCGGAGCCGAACGCCTGGTGCAGATGATGCAGGAGTTTGGCATCACCGACCTGAATGCACTGGCCGACTATATCATCGACACCTCCAGACGTGGCACCCTTGAGGCAATTGCGGCCTTGCCCAAGGGCACGTGGCACCATGTGCTACGGGTGGATGGCTATGACGACGAAATCGAGCTTCACGCCGCCCTCACCATCGCAGAAGACCACCTGTTGCTGGATTTCGAGGGCACCGCGGCCTGCGTCGGCAAGGGGATCAATGTGCCGCTGAACTATGCCACGGCCTATTCCGTCTTTGCCCTGCGCTGCATCATCGGGGCGGATATCCCGAACAATGCAGGCTCGCTCGACCCGTTCCGGGTGACCGGCCCCGAGGGCTGTATTCTGAACGCGCAGCCCCCGGCCCCGGTGGCTATGCGACACACGCTGGGGCAGATGACACCCGATCTGGTCTATGGCTGCCTGTCGCAGGCCCTGCCCGACAAAGTCCCGGCCGAGGGGGCATCCTGCATGTACGACCTGCCACTCCGCCACGCGCCCGAAGCGGTCGACCGGGGCGATGACCTCTTTGCTCTGGAGCTTGTGTTCAACGGCGGCACCGGCGCCCGTCCCCGGCTGGATGGCCTGTCGGCCACCGCCTTTCCTAGCGGTGTCTGGGGCAGCCAGGTCGAAACCACCGAGGCCGTCGCGCCGGTGCTGTTTCATCGCCGCGAGCTGCGGACGGATTCCGGAGGAGCGGGGCGTTTGCGGGGCGGTCTGGGGCAGCAAATTGAACTCAGCGCATCCAGGGATCAGGACCTGATGCTGTTCCTGTCGGTCGAGCGGATCAAGAACCCTGCCAAGGGCCGTGACGGCGGGTTGGACGGCGCCCCCGGGCGTATCACCGTGCAACCCGGCAACCGCCAACTGCCCGGCAAAGGTGAGGTTCGGATCAAAGCCGGTGAAACGCTGATGTTCGAAACGCCCGGTGGGGGCGGGTTTGGTCCGCCCGAGGAACGCTCGGACGGCGCGGTGCAGAACGACCTGCGCGCGGGGCTGGTAACGCAGGGCATGGCCCGAACCCAGTACCGGAGGCAGACATGACCCGCCCGCACCCACATATCGCGCGCATGTCGCCCTATGCACTGGCTGACCTGAGCGCGCCTGAGGGCAAAACCCTGATTTCGCTGTCCCAGAACGAGAGCCTTCGCCCACCCAGCCCCAAGGCGATCGGGGCGGCGGCGCAGGCCATGGGGACGTCGATGCTGTATCCCGATCCGGACTGGACGGACCTGCGAAACGCCTTGGCCGACCTGCATGGGATCGATGCGGATGGGATCTTGTGCGGCAACGGATCGCTTGACCTGATCGGTTGCTTGGCCCGCGTGTTTTCGGGGCCGGAGCGGTCGGTACTGGCCCCGGCCCATGCCTACCCCTTTTTTCAGACGGCGGCGCGCATGGCCGATGCGCGGTTCGACACCGCCCGGGAAACGGATGCCACTGTCAGTGTCGATAGCTTGCTGGCGGCGGTCCAGCCGGATACCGGCATTGTCTTTGTCGCTAACCCGGGCAACCCGACCGGCACGCGCATCCCGAAATCCGAACTCGTCCGACTGCGACAAGGGTTGCGGCCCGACATCCTGCTGGTGATCGACGAAGCCTATGGCGAGTTTTCCGACCATCTGGGCGAGCGGTGTTTCGACATGGTGGCCACAGGCAACACGGTCATTCTGCGCACGTTTTCGAAGGCGTACGGCATGGCCGGGTTCCGCGTCGGCTGGGGGTTGTTCCCACCGGACATTGCCGAAGAAATGCGCAAGGTGATGAACCCGAACAACATCTCGGCCAGCGCTCAAATCGCCTCCGCAGCGGCGGCACGGGACGACGCTTATATGCGTGAGACCTGCGCGATCACTGCCGCATTGCGTGATCAGGCCGCGACCATGCTGAAGGGCGCCGGTTTCGCGCCCTACCCCAGTTTCACCAATTTCCTGCTTGTGAACATGGGCAATTCCAAAGCTGCGGCAAGTGCAGACCAAAAGCTGCGATCCGAAGGCGTCTTCCTGCGTCCGCAAGGTGGCGCAGGGTTGCCCCACACGCTGCGCATGACCGTCGGCCCACGGGACGCAATGAACACAGCAATAGACATCCTGACGAAATGGAAACAGGAGGGACAGGTATGAGCACGTCCAGAGGTCGCGCACGGTTCGGGGTTCTTGTCCCCTTCACCAACACTAATCTCGAACCCGATCTGGCCTTGATGGCGCCAACGGGGATTTCACTACACGTAGCCCGGATGGGGGGGTACGACGAGGATGAAATCCCCGACGAAGCCCAGATGCACGATCTGGGGGCCACCGACCTGGACGAACCGCTGCGTTTGCTGATGGGGGTAAAGCCGGATGTAGTCTTCTATGGGTGCACCTCGGCCACCCTGACCCACGGACCGGAGTTTGACCGCGAACTGGCCAGCCGGATAAGTGCCGGGAGCGGTGCCGAAACGATTACTGCGGCCGGGGCATTGGTTCATGCTCTGACCACGCTCGGCGCCCACCGCATCGGGTTTGCCTCGCCTTACGTTCCGGCGATCAATGATATGGCGATTGGCTTTCTTGCCAAGTTGGGGTTTGAGACCATCCAGCGTTCCGAGGTGACCGAGGCGCTGGACAACGAAGGTCAGGGCGCGCTGAACCCAGAGGCCGTTTTTGAACTTGGCCGCGCGGCGGACCACCCTCAGGCCGACGCACTGGTTTTGTCATGTACTGACATGCGCAGCGTTGAAACTCTGGCCCGCTTGGAGGACGCGGTCGGTAAGCCGGTAATCAGCTCAAATCAGGCGATGCTGTTTCAGGCGCTGCAACTTTTGGACATCAAAGAACCCGTCAGCGGGTTCGGCCAGCTTCTGGAGTTTGAGAGGTAAGATCTCCGTAAAAGGCGCGGACTTCGTACTCTTTACCCGCGCCTTGGATTCATCACGCCTGAACCGCCTTCATGAACCGGTCGCGGATCACGACCGGATCCATGGTGATCACCGGCATCTTGGCGTTGCCGCTTTCGCACTTGCTGACGATGATGG
>NZ_JBQFTN010000026.1:0-30188 GCF_056538665.1 Ruegeria sp. BF6 | reverse complement strand
CACCGCACGGGCTGCGCTCGGGGTTTTTGACCCAAGCTGCCCTCGACGGGGCCCCGATCCAGGCCGCCATGCGCCTCTCCCTGCACCGCTCCATGGTACAGGCGCAGAAATACTACGATGACGTCGATATTGCCGAGAACCCGGCAACTAATCTGTTGGGGTAGTCGCGTTGCCGACGGGCCAGAGAGAGTTCTTACACCACAGCACTCTCCGAGAAACTGTGTTTATTTTTCACTTCCAGATCGTGCTTGGCGATATGACAGGATAAGGTGGTTGTGTTACAAATTTCTGTTTGCCATCTGGTTCGAGAAGATAAGTTTTCTGATACTTTCACCTTTTTTGTTTCGGAGGGACCGGTCGTGCGAGTTGCTGAATCCAGCCGCTATCAGGTTTCAAGTGAGCTAAGATTCTGAAAATAGATCACAAATATGGCACTTGGGATTTGATACCTTGGGCTAATTGGAGGGTTGGATGGGAATTGTCATATCTGATACCCAGCCTAGTGTTGGTTTCGAAACAGGATGTATGGTCGATCCCTACCAGGATCACACTGCACTAACTTTCAACTTGGACCAGTCAGTTGAGACCGCTCAGCGGTAAGTTGAGATTTTTTAGACCAAGCCACAGCCGGCTTGGCCAATATCTGCTCTGTTTCGTAATCTCTATTATATTTGAGTTATACAAAATTAGTGCGTTTGGGGCCTGAGTTGAATCCTCCTAATCAATCGGAGCAGGTACTGAATTTACTCAGGCTTTTGTCACCATCTCCGTTGATAGTTCACGCGATGCAATTGCATTGCGGGTATCCACTATAGGAAGTCCCAAGTTGATCAACTTTTCATAGTCAATAGCATCATGGTCGGTTGAAATTAGGATGGCATCATAGTCAGCGGCATCGACCTCCTGAAGGTGAACAGCCTTTCGACCCAGTAAGTGTGGAAACTCGCGCATGCGTGGAATATCGTCGACATGCGGATCGAGGAAATCGACTTCGGCTCCGTTGCCAAGCAGCATATCCATCAGAACCACCGAAGGGCTTTCTCGCATATCCGGGACATTCTTTTTGTAACTGATGCCCACCAGAAGAATCCGCGATTTTGACAGGCCTTTCCCGAGCTGACGGTCCAATACCTCGCGCAGCTTCGCGATTACATAATGCGGCATGTTCACGTTGATTTCGCCCGCCAGTTCGATGAAGCGGGTGGCGTGCCCGTATTCTCGGGCTTTCCAGGTCAGGTAGAACGGGTCGATCGGAATACAGTGGCCGCCAAGGCCGGGACCGGGGTAGAAGGGCATGAACCCGAACGGTTTGGTGGCCGCGCCATCGATCACCTCCCAGACGTCGATCCCCATCGCGTCGTAGATCATCTTCAATTCGTTCACGAGCGCGATGTTGACTGCCCGGAAGATGTTCTCGGTGATCTTCACAGCTTCCGCCGTACCGGCAGAGGAAACGGGTACGACCTTTTCGACGACTTGGCTGTAGAAGGCTTCGGCCAGACGCCGCGCGGTCTCGGAGTCACCACCGACAATCTTTGGAATGGAATGGGTGCGATATGTCTTGTTGCCTGGGTCTTCGCGTTCCGGGCTGAAGGCGACCCAGAAATCCTTTTCGGACTGCAGCCCATGCGTTTCAAGAAGCGGCGCCAGAATATCTTTTGTCGTGCCCGGAAAAGTCGTGGACTCAAGAACGACCAGCGTCTCGGGGCGCATGTGTTTCGCGATGATCTTACCAGTGGCCTCAACAAAGGTTAGATCCGGCTCGCGGTGACGAGTCAGAGGCGTTGGCACACAGATAACAATGACGTCGCATCCGGATAGTCCTGCAAAATCTGCTGTCCAAGAGACCTTGCCTGCCTGCGTTGCCTCGCTCAGCATCTCGTCCGTGACTGCCGCGATATAGCTGTGTTCCGCATCCAGCCGCTTGATCTTGTCGTCGTCGACGTCAAAGCCTGTTACCGCAAAGCCGCGCAGCGCAGCCGTCACGGCCAGAGGAAGGCCAACATATCCAAGCCCGACGACACCGACTCTGGCTGTCTGGTCTTTCAGGGCGGTCAATAACTTGGGTTCAATCCTGTTTTTCATGTCCATTTCGGATACCATCTAGATAAATTGCCTTAGCTTTTTCGGCTGGAAGCGTGAATGAAGTTTTTCACGGCACTTATGAGTTGCTCATCCGCAAATGCGGGAACCTCCTGCCCCTCTGACTTTTCCCCTGCATCAACACGGTTCAACATTTTCGTCAATTCGGTCTCGTTCTGCGCCGCAAACACCCCGGGACGCCCCCCAAATCGCTGTATAGTTGCATATTGGTGATCATTGCGGGTCTCACGCAGATGTCCGCGCCGTGGGAGGACGACAATTGGCTTCCGCATACTCAAGGCTGTGATGATAGACCCCATCCCGGCATGTGAGACAACAAATTCGGCAGTCCTAAAACGCTCACTATAATCGCTTGGTTCTAATGAGGACACGGTCTCGAAGTTTTGAGGTTTGTATTTTGCATTCGCCGTGATTTGCCCGAAAATACTATCCCCGTTCCCTCTGTCACCGCACCAATCGTCTACACAACGGACCAGCCGGTCAAAAGGCTCATGGGTTCCCACTGTCAGGAAAATCAAATGATCGACCCTTTATATTGAGGGCCATCTGGGGTCGCGAGATGCTCCCATTGCGTCAGCCAAAGGTCACAATGCTTGCTGGCCTTCCGGCCAGCAAGAGAGAGCTCATCAGCGTTGGCAATACTGTCGATCCACACCGTTCGGGCCCCCATCATTGATGCGAGCCGCAGCGCAAAATAGCCAGGAGCCGCACCCGTCGTAACAACAACGTCCGGTCGAAATTTGACTAGAATGACAGCAATCTGAACGAGTGAACGGATCAGTTTCGCTTTCTGCCATCGGTTGGCTTCGACAACGGTTTGATAGCCCGGCCTCGGCTGTCCGCGCTCAGCCGCCATTGCTTCGATTTTTGGCCTGAAGCCAGGTTCCGTCGTGACATAGGTTACCTCGCACCCGTCCCAAGCCGGGATCATCCTGCAAAGCTGAATCCAGTGACCACCACCGGATGCAACGGCCAGAACGCGGGGGAGGGCCTCACTCATAGTTGATCTCCGGCTATGGCAATGCCCAATTGCATCAGAACGATCCCGCTGTTGTCGGAAAGTGCGGTGAGCCGCGTTTGTGTCACTAAACTCATAAACAAAATACCAGTTACTGGGATACCTGAGCGGTGTTGGTTTCCCTGCGCTCAGCAGATCTTTTGAAAGTATGACCTGAATTTCATGCTGCCAATTAAAATCTCTACGACCTCAGCATTCTTCTTTTAGAAATCTTAATTCAAGAGGAGAATGGGGGATATTGCAGGAACCCCTTTGCATCTATTGATGCTACGGAAAATAAGTGCGGCCTCAACTCCTCAAGTACATAAGATACGCTACTTTTGTACAGCTTCAACATGGAAACAATCCAAAGGTTTTGAGCATATGGCAACAATAATGTGAATTATGAGCCGAGGCTGTGATTTACAGGAGCAACAGGATTCGTATTGGATGGAATGACAACACAGCGATTCCGTTCCAATCTGTACGGCAGAGCTGTGGCCGACCAGCACATAATGGTAAACACTTGCCTATTATAGATTAGCAGGTGGATTCTGAGCGGAATGCTCTTCTTTGAGGCGGCAACTCTTTGCACCGTGCTTGCGCGCAAGCGATACTCGCGATCTACCAACAGTCAGAATGGCCACTGTCTTTAAACCTTGACTGAAAAGACTTTTGCGTGTCCTTTTTCCACGTTGCACATTACATGAGCGACATGTTTTTTTTGTTTATAAGACCTGCGAGCATAAGCTGCCGGGGAAAGGTTGAGTATGAGTGTTGACGTGCGGTCTCTGGAGATTGCGGATGTCAAACTGGTGACGCCAAGAAAATTCGGAGATCATCGAGGTTTCTTTTCCGAAACCTATAATAAGCAAGCCCTGAGTGATGCCGGAATCGAGATTGATTTCGTGCAGGACAACCACTCTCTTTCCGCTGAAGCCGGAACATTGCGAGGGCTGCACTTCCAATCACCGCCTTTTGCACAAGACAAGCTTGTGCGGGTTGTACGCGGGGCCGTTTTCGATGTGGCTGTCGACTTGCGCCGCAGCTCCCCTGCATTCGGTCAGCATGTCAGCGCCGTGCTTTCAGCAGAATCGTGGACTCAGATTCTGGTGCCGGCCGGATTTGCGCATGGTTTTGTGACGCTCGAACCTGATACTGAAGTCATTTACAAGGTCAGTGCACCTTATGCTCCTGACCATGACCACGGTATTCTGTGGAATGATCCGGACCTTGGCATTGACTGGCCAAAGACAGGAAACGCTGTTGTTCTTTCCGACAAGGATCAAAACCAGCCGCGTCTTGCCGCGATTGAGACACCATTCGATTGATGAATGGCCATATGTCGAAAAAGGGGCGGCTGCAGGGTACAGCCCCGGGCACGTGCATTCGGGCGTTTAATGAGTGAATTATTCTGCGACACGTTAGAACCACAGAGAGGCTTAGCAGACCAATGGACAACCCAGAGAAAGCGAGTGGGATAAGCACAGTTCTGGTGACTGGAGCGGGCGGCTACATCGGCACGACATTGGTGCCGATGCTTCTGGCCGCTGGCTATCACGTTCGAGCCTTGGATCGTTTCTATTTTGGCCGGGATCTCTTGCCCGAGCATGATGCGCTTGAAATCATTGTTGAAGACAGCCGAAAGCTGACTGCAGAACATCTGAAGGGAGTCGATGCGGTTATAGATCTGGTGGCAATTTCCAATGACCCATCGGGTGATCTGTTTCAGGATGCGACCTATCAGATCAATCGGGATTCAAGGATAAACTGCGCCAAATTGGCTAAAGCGGCTGGCGCAAAACGCTATGTTCTACCTTCGTCCTGCAGCATCTATGGCTTCCAACCTGCGGACGTGGTTGCTGATGAAACTAGTCCGACCAATCCTCTTACAACCTATGCCAAAGCCAATGAGATGGCAGAGGACGGCGTGCTGGCGCTAGCGGATGAACAATTCTGTGTGGTTGTGCTCCGGCAGGCGACCGTCTACGGGCTCAGCCCCCGAATGCGTTTCGATTTGGCCATCAACGGCATGACCGAGGGCGCCTGGAGAACCGGGAAGCTGCCGCTCATGCGTGATGGCAGCCAGTGGCGACCGATGGTTCATGTGCAAGACACGGCGCGGGCTCAGGCTTTCATGCTGGGTGCCGATGCCTCACACATCAATGGCGAGATTTTCAATGTAGGCTCTGCTGCCAACACTTACCAGATCGGGCCGCTTGGCCAGTTGGTTGCTGATACCGTACCGCGGGATGTTGAGGTCGACTGGTACGGTGATCCTGACCACCGCAGCTATCGGGTCAGTTTCGACAAGATAGAAAAGCTGGGTTGGAAGGCGCAAAAGACAGCGGTCGACGGAGTGGCCGAGATTTGTGACGCGCTTGAGGCCGGGACCACAGCGAAAACGGTCAAGACGATCACACTTGACTGGTACAAAGAGCTTTCGAAGTGGCACACAATCCTGCGCGATGTCGAGATGTACGGAGGCATAGTGGAGATTTGAAAGCGCTTTTACTTGGTCCGAATGGTCAGCTTGGACATGATATTCAAACTGCCCATACCGCCGCAGGCAGTTTGTTTGATCTTGTCCCTCTTGGGCGTGATGGCCTTGATGTGGCTGACCTTTCCGAGATTCCGCAGGTACTCGGAAAGTATGATTTCGACGTTTTGATAAATTGCACAAGCTATCACAAAACCGACGAGGTCGAAGACAACGGCACACTTGCAGCTACAATCAACGCCCATGCTGTCGAGGCTCTAGCCAAGGTCTGTGCTGATCGCAGGGCTCGGTTCATCCATATCAGTACGGACTATGTCTTTGGTGGCGGCCTGCGGCGCCAGCCTCTGACCGAGGAAGATGCGCCTGCTCCGGTCAATGTGTATGGCGCGTCCAAGCTGTTGGGAGAAACACTCGCGCGGCTTGCCAACCCGGACACGGTCATCTTGCGGGTTGCGTCTCTGTTCGGCGTTGCCGGTGCCAGTGGCAAGGGAGGAAACTTTGTCGAGACAATGATCCGTCTTGCGCGTGAGAAGGGAGCTCTGAAGGTTGTCGACGACCAGTTCATGTCACCCACGGCAACATCGGATATTGCTGCTGCCATGCTGGCGCTTTTGAACAGCGGAGGCCCGACCGGCATCTATCATGTTGTCAATAGTGGTTCGGCAAGCTGGTGTGAATTTGCGCGTGAAATTATAGTATTGGCCGGGATCGATGCCGAAGTTTCCCCGTGCGGGTCGAATGAGTTTCCGACACGCGCAGCCCGTCCACGATACAGTGTCCTTGACAACAGCCGGCTGTGCCAGAACCTTATGCCGATGCCCCATTGGAGGGACGCGCTTCAGCGTTACCTGATCGCAAAAGGGCATATTGCGGAGGCTCGGGCGGATACGCCCTGACAGGCCGCTATATTCGCCTGAAAGCGTTCCAATCCTGATGTGTTATTAGGGCGTGTGGATTTGCCTTGGTATATGAGCGAAAACCCGGTCCATCTGCTCCTGAGCCTTGTCTTTGACCTTTGGTAGGAACTCCGCCAGGGTTGTCGTTGCTTCGTTCCTGTTCTCCCAAGCGGCCCAGATTCCGTCCACGCATTGTTCAAGCGTTGCGTGACGCGGGTCGACAACGTGATGACCCAATCCGCAGGATTCGAAAACACCGAGGGTCTTCTTGCTGTACGCGATTGCAGTTGTCGGAACCTCTGAGGAGAGCCCGGCAATCGTCGAGTGCATGCGGGTTCCACAAAAGAAATCAAGCTGCGCGATGACCCATTTCATTTCCATCGCGTCATACTGTTCATCCAGAACATGTACCCGTGTGTTATTGTTCAGCGCGGCAGCGGCGTTCCAGCAAGCTTCGGGGTCGCCGTCACGGTTGCTTTTTGAGCTTAAGACATGCGGGATCAGGACAATATTCGCCTCGGTTTCTTCCAGAAACCGGGATGCCAGTTTGTGGATTATGTCCCGATAGTCACTCTTGAACCCAAAGTTCCGGGAACCTTCCATGCCGTGATTGTGGATAAGACCACTGACATTGACACCAACAAGGGGGCGGGTTCGGTCCGGTTTCATCCAGTCCACGAGCCTGCCTGGCAGTTTCTCCGGCTTACTGCGCGGCAGGGCAAAGGCAACATCGACGCCAAAGTCATGCCGCGTGGGGTCAAACACCTCTCCAAGCAGTTCCTTAAGCGTTTCAAAGCTACGGGCGTCGCGGGCCCATGCCATATCGCACGTGCGCACGATTTCAGTGGCGATGCGATGCGCTCTGGGGGTGTCGAACGGGCCATAAGTCTGCGGCAAAAGGATCAGCGGTGCGTTTCGGTGCAAGGCCAGCTGTTTGGTCTGAGCGATGGCATCAAACCGCTTGTCGCCATAGAGATCGGCGAAGCTGTCGCCCCCGCTGATATCGAGAACGGCGTCGGCCTGCATAATCGCCTGCACGCCCGGATTACCCAAGCCTCCAAGCGCTGCACTCAGGCGCATGTTGAACAGGCTATCACGGCGATAAAAGCGGCGTGACAAGTTTGCGCCACAGCGGGTGAAATGGAACGGTTTTCCGTCAAAATGCAATATGGCGCGGCGGGGACCTGAGCCATAGTCGAACACTGTGACTTGCGCATCGGGATGGCGGCGCGCAATGGCGTGCATAACTGATAGGAACAAGGCTGAAACACCCAAGTTCGCCGTGTCCGGAGACGCGCCGAAAAGACAGAGTTTGAGCGGTTTGGGTGAAGGGGGAGAAACGGAATTTTGCATGAGCTCAATACCCTTGAAGCCAAGTGTGTCTGCGTGCCCAGACATCACGCCAGGCATTCAATGAATTTGTCGAGTTCTGATCTTTCCTGAGAATTGTTTTGAGGCGGAATCCCAAAAGCCGCACAATCACCAATATTCTGAATATCAATCTAAAGACAAAAGCACGGAAAGGGCCGGAATGCATCTCGGCGAATGTGACCTTTGCGCGTAAAAGGCGCTCCATTTTGTCCGCGCGGATTTTTTCTGACCGGCCGCCGTAATGAATGATTTCCGCATTTGGGGTGACGATGGGCCGGGCACCCACTTGGCGGGCGCGAAAACACAAATCCGCATCATCGCCATACATGACAAATGTAGTGTCAAACCCGTCCAGGGCGTCCCATAGGGTTTTGCGAATTAGCAGGAGGCTACCAGATACCGTTTCAACCTCGCGAATTTCATCTCGGGCCCATCCACCGTAACCGTCGTAGTTGAATAGCCCGTTGTTCGGAAATACCTTGATCAAGCCTAAGGCCCACATAAGTTGGCCCCAGATTGTCATCTGCCGCCAACAAGAGGTCTTGTTCAGACTCAGGTCGGGATAAAATTGGCGCCCCCCCCAGATATCGTTTTCAGGATGAGCCTCCGCAAATTCTATCAGGCGGTCGATAGCGCTGCGCAATATGACCGTGTCCGGGTTGAGAAGCAGCAGAAACTCTCCTTTGGCTTGTTTGGCTGCAAGATTGTTTGCTTTTGCAAATCCATGGTTCTGATCAGATGCTATCAACTGGATGTCGGGAAATTCGGCGTGAATTGCACTGGCTGAACCGTCTTCGGATGCATTGTCCAATACGATCAGTTCATAAGGAACGCAGTGGGTCTCCCGTACGACCGATCGTAACGCTTCGAGCGTTTCCTCTTTCGTGTTGAAGCTGACGACAATAATTGAAACCTTAACCGAGGCACTCATCATTTTTTCCATTTAATTTGCGCATGCGCAGCGACATCCGCGCCATGTCTGCTGTTTGTGTAAATCATTTGCGTCATCGAAAATGCATCGTTAACCACGCTCCATAAGCTCATGCAGGGCTTCCGTGTATGATTTGCAAATGTTTTTTGCTTCGAACTGTCTAAAAAAGCCGTTGGTCTGGCACTTGGCTAGTTCAACCTTCATCGACTGTTCACCCTCAACGATCCGAAGCAAGCCCGCTGCAATATCTTCAACTGATTTTGGATCGCAGCGAACGCCGATCTCGACATCACTAAAGAACCCATCAACACCTCGTTCCTTTGAATACAAAATTGGCAGCCCCGCCGTCAGTGCTTCTAAGTAAACCATACCGAAGGTCTCACGTAATGTTGGCAATACAAAGCCGGAATACTCATTCATCCGGGATTGAATGTCTTTGTGTGGTATGGCGCCAACCAAGTGGACCTGATCTTGCAGATCATGCTTATTGATGTGTTTGCGAATACCCTGAATGTGCCGCGCATCCCCGCCGCCGACGATTTCAAGCTGCACAATTGTTCCGGATGCCCTGAGTTTTGAGATCGCGGCCAAAAGATTGGGTATGCCCTTCAGGCGCCATCCGCTGAGGTTGAATATGGTGACCACTTTTCCGTTTCCGGGGCGTGGCGGGATCAATCTGGTGCTCTGGCTGATCGTTGGCAGAAGCATTTTAGGTAAGGAGCGTGTATCGAGCGTGTCATCGACATAGCGTTCGATCCAAGGTGTAACCGGCAACAACAGGGCAGCATTTCGGGTCAGCTGGCGATAGGTTCTGCGTTTGTCCAGCTTGGTGCGGATATACTTCTGGTCCGTGTTTCCGCGAATTGTGGAAATAAAAGGCACACCATCCAAAGCCCGCGAGACACGTTGTGCGACCAACCCTTCGATTGAAAGCTTATGAGCGTGCAAAATATGTACTGTTTCGCCCCGACGTCGAAGGTCGGAAACGATCCAATCCGCCAGTTTCGACAGAAATGTTTCCAAAAATATTCCCAGGGGTGGGGCCTTGTAGCATAGGGTGGTTACGTCCTTCTGCTGGCCGATCATTCGCACACCACCGAAACCAGATTGCCGGTTGATCGAATAGACCAGATGTCGAAAGTCCCGAGTGCCATGCAGAAGATTTTTGACTGCTTGGGTTTTCTTGTCGTTGTACTGGTCAGGGTAGTCGGCGGTGATATGCAGGACAGTCTTCACTATTCCTGTCTCCATCTCTGAGCATCTCTGGACATAGAAATCGTATGTGATTTCAGATCGGTCAGAGAACTGCAGTTAACTGGCAAAATCTTTTAACTGGCGAACGCTGCAAGCTAACAAAGCTGCAGAAGTTCCGTCAAGATGTGGGCCATTCCAGAAAATCCTAGAGCGGCTGATACTCCTGATCCAAAGGTTTCGCCCGGGTATGTTGCGACAGCATTTGCACGGCGTTTTTTTCTGAATGCGGGCTGTATCGTTATTGGTCTTGTCACCATCTGAAATCTTGACACTGGGCAAGTTCGCGACACAACTGAAACCGCCCGAGATCTTTGCGGCAGAAAATGATGTGAAGTTCAAATTTCAATGAATCCTGCATTATGGCATGGGTGAGCTTCAGAGATTTCTGATATTGGTGAATAGATGTGTTCTGTCAGATTAAGTAATAAAGTGGCGCCGCGAGTCAGCATTGGTATGCCCGTCTACAATGGAGAGCGTTTTATTGCCCAAGCGATAGAATCAATACTCGGGCAAAGTTTTGCAGAATTCGAACTCATCATCTCTGACAATGCATCCGAAGATGGCACTCAGGATATTTGCGAAGAATATGCGCGTCTCGATAGCCGTATACGATATGTTCGTCAGGTTAAAAATTTAGGAGCCGCCCCGAATTACAATTATGTTTTTGAGCGCTCCTCTGCGCCGCTTTTCAAATGGGCCGCGCACGATGATATCATACGCCCTGCATTTCTTGAGAAGTGTGTATCAGCGCATGATGCGTCTGAAGAAGCCCCTGTGCTGGTGTATCCCGCATCAGAACTTATAGATGAGACCAACGCCGTCATTCGACCAGTTTCGGATGAATTGCAGGCGAGATCGAACTTTCCTGCCATTCGTGCTTTCGAGGTACTGCAACGTCTGAATATTGTCACAGCGATCGGTGGCGTGTTCGACAGGGCAGCACTTTCCCGCACCCGATTGATCGGTAGCTTCATAGCCTCTGATTATGTGCTTCTGCTCGAAGCAGCCATGTTGGGCAAGATAATATACTTGGAAGGGCAACCCCTTTTCTGCCGAAGAATTCACGAAAACGCATCTCGGAAAGCCAATGTGACTGAAAAGGAGGTGCTGCGCTGGTTTGATCCCAAGGAACGATCAAATCTGACCGGAAGACAAAGGCTTTATCTTGAGTATTTGCGGTCCGTATGCCGAATTGACGGATTGAGTGCGCCGGGGCGTCTTGCAACCGGCTGTTCGGTCATCACCGGAATTACCGTCAAACGTGCCCGGGTTCGCGCGGGTAAATGGAAGCGTGGACTAAAAGAGAAGTTTGGAGCCTGACCCTAGGCTGAAATTTTATTGTCTCTATGCCGCGACCAGCGCTTACGAAAGGCACAAAGAGCCATAAGGGGTAGGGCAAACACAGGAATACTCGCCAAGCCTAGGACAAAATAGGCAATCAAGGCGTTCATAACCCCGAATCCTGAAAGCAGAGTTACGATGGCACCAACACTACCCGCCAAAACGGCTAGTATAAGGATACCCATTGCAATGCTCCTTGTTTATTGTCCAAAATTTGGGCTTTCACACCCTAGGGTAGAGCAATTCTGGGGAACGTCTATTAAAAAATAGTTAAGTATATATGTTGAGCGGAATCCTGATCAGCGGCGATGTGCGTGACCGAGGCCACAATCTCAAAAAGGCCGCCTATGGCGGCCTTTCGATAAAGTGGGTTGTGCTTGAGATCAGGCCGTCTGGCGGCGTCGGCGCAGAAGGGTCAACCCTCCCAATGCCCCCAGCAACATCAAGCCCGCCGCAGGAATTGGAACCGGTGATGCCGTAACCAAATTCTGACGATGATAGCGGTTCTTGTTTTCCAGGAAGCTCAGGTCCCATTTTTTGTCGCCGGTATAAGCACTTGCGGCCGCCAGATACTGGTTTGCCAGTTCAATCACATTTGAATTCCCCCAAGCTGTAAAGGAACCTGCATCAACAGTGTTGTCGTTGTCATAAATGAGGTTCCAAAGCGCGACCTGAATTGCGGCCGACGTTTTCGTATCGTCAGTCGCAAGCTCGGGGGTGTATACGGCGTCGAACAGGGATTGGACGCGGTGTATCGCACCGCTTGCAATCAGGTTTAGATTTTCAAACGGGGTATTGGTCACGCTGTAGTAGTTGTATCGTCCGTAAGGAGCGTATGATGCAAGATCCAGACAAAACGCCACGAAGTTCCCAAACATATTGTTCGGAGCGGGTGTTCTGTCTTTCAGGGCAAACGCGCCTGCAGGGACGCTGCGGTAAGAAACGAGTCCATCTGCTTGGACCCCCAAGTATTCATAGGCTCCCGCAGCCGGTCCATTCATCTTCACAGTCAGAGCAGATGCCGCACCACTTAAAGCCAGTGTGGCAACGGCCGCAGCCGCTATAAATTTTCTAAGTTTCATCTCAAACGTCTCACAGCACCATTAAAATTGTTACCGGCAAGAAATTGCCACACAGTCATGCAAAGGCATTGACTCATAATATACCTTTTTTTTCAGTGTGTTGGAAGGATCTTGATGATTTTGACAAATTTTTGACAAAATTTCGTTTGTTTCAGCATAGATATGCGCTCAAATTCACCCCTTAAGGGGCATGTAATTTGCAGGAAACAACCGAAAGGGAAGCCTTTCTACCCTTGAAAAGCGCCCCTGAGGCCCTGCGATTCTTCTCTCTTCAGATTACAACTTTGCCGAGCGGGCTGTTCCAGATTTGGACGCAACCAATCGCCTCCATACAACAGCTATGGGCCAAACGATTCCCTACATTGGGACAAAACGTGGCAGTCGGTTCATGCTCTGGCCCATGAATTCAATCAGACGGGCATCTGCATCGGCTTCGCTCTCGTTCGGCGCGATCGGTGTGGCGTAGCGGACCAGTGCACCGTCGGTGCGGCCCATCGTGATGCTGTCCATGACAACCCCCATCTTGGCCTGAAAGTCATTGGTCTGACGCTTGCCGCGCTGTTCGAACCAGTAGTAGACCAATTGCTGGTGCAAGCCTTTCTGAATGACCGCGCGGTTCACTGCGAAGGTGCCGTATTCGTCCACGCCCGGTGTCACTTCGTGAGGGTTCAGGCTGAAGATTTCCCAGCCGCCAACAGGCAGGCACACTTCGGGGGAATGAATCCCCGAACCTTCGGTCTGCTTATCGTAGAAAGCCACAAACATGTTGATATAGCTGGGCTCGCCAGGGCGGGCGTAGGTGGCGTTGAGATAATCAGTCGCCTTCAAAACTCTTTCCACATCAGGGTCCAGCTGTGCGGTTGATCCGGACCATTCGCCAAGCTGGCGCGGAAACAGAGAGAACGGGTCGCGCTCGATCGGCTGGGCGTCAGGTTCCGGCTGCAAGGCCCAGGCCGCCGATACGGCCAATGTCAGCAGGGCTGCCGATGCCAGGGCAGGGGAGGGGCGGATCGCCAGAATCTGCACCGCAATCCGGCCAAACCCGTGTGTATCAAGATCGATCGCCTCGGAGAGCGGTTTCGGATCAGGCCCCAGCCGCTGCAGCGCGACGGCGATTGCGAACAGGATTGCGATACAGATCAAAAAGACGACCCAACCCTCGAAGAAGTGCAGAAACCCTTCGGCGGCTTCGATGCCGTAGCTGTCCACAAGAATGCCGATAATTCCGATCCGCACTGAGTTCATCAAGATGGTCAGGGGTACGGCAGTCAGCAGCAGTACCAGTTTGTGCCAGATCGGCCCGCGATAGAGCAGGGCGAAGAGGTAGGAAAAGCTGAGGATCGGGAACAGGTAGCGCAACCCGGAACAGGCTTCGGCTACCTGTAACTTATAGACGCCCAGATCAATCACATTGCCTTCAAGAAAGACGGTCACACCGGCCAGATCGACCAGCCAGACACCGATCGCCGAGGACACCCACTGCAGAAAGATCGTCAGCTTCCAATACAGGAACTGCGGTAAGGGCAGCATGAAGACCAGATGGACCACCGGCAGCTGATGATGCCACCCGCGTTTCCAGCCAAAGATGCTCAGAACCACGCCACCCACCCAGATGATCATCGCGTAAGTGACGATGTCAGGGATGCGGGTCAGGTTCCCGAAGACGGCCAGCACCAGTGCCAGAAGGACAACGATGATTCCGGGCCAGCGGTCTGTCACATGCGGGTTAGGCGGCGGCATCCGGCGCATTTCGCGCAGGAAAAGATATAACGAAATAACCGGGATCAAAGGCCCATGGCTGTATTCCGGCGTCGTCCAGGCTTGTCCAAGTGATACAAGACCAATCCAGAATATCGGAACAGATCCGGCCAAAAGCAGTAAGAACCACGCCAGACCCGCGGGGTTTATGGTCGGCAGGTCGCGGAAAATCGCAGAAAACGCGCGTGTATCAGCCATAAAACTTTGCCATTCTCAAACTCATAAAAGGACACTGGGAAACGGGAACATTCCGGACCTTCAGGAGCATATCATAAAGCTGTGCTGACAGGAATTCAGCGATGCCAGGCGATCAGCGGGTCGTGAAGAGGCGCGAGAGTGTGAAGAACACCTCATTAGAATGTGTGCGTGGATCGGTTTCGGATTCGTAGTCTATGTACTCATATCCGACCGAGAGATCCCAATCTTCGGTAATCTCGCGTACATATGCGGTTCTGAATGTTCCCACCTTGTTGTCTTCCGCGCTGCCGTCACCGATTGAGGATACGCTGGCATAATCGAGATTAAAGGTCATGAATGAAAGCGGGTTGATCGTGACTTCATAGCCCAAAAATGCGCGGGTGCGGCGGGTTTCTTCGCTACGGTCATTGGTCTGGTAGCTGCGATCAAACCCGACAGTCAGCCTGGTACGGGGCCGTTCGTGAGTATATAGTAAGTTACCGATCGGATTGGTCTCGCCCAGCGGTCCACGTGTAAGCCCCAAGCCCGCCCCAAGCTCGCCCAGGGGCAATTCGAGGGCGCGCTCGAACAGAAGTGTATCACGGCGCCCGTTGATGCTCAAATCTGACCCCAGTTCGACCCCGGCGCTGCCATTGGGCAGCTCACGAACCAGACCCAGGCTCCCGACCACGCCGCGCTCTCGGGTGTCCACCCCGAACTCCTGAGTTTCATCGATATCAGAGTAGCCGATCGTAGCTTCAAGAAGGGTTGTGGGGTCGATATCGTATGTTAGCGAGAAGTTGGTGAACTTGCTGGTGCGATCTGTGCCTTCCGTATCCTCTGCGTCGTAGTCTTCCTGCGCAAAGGTTAAGCGACCTTCCATTACCGGCGAAAATCTTAAACGTCCAAATACCTCATTAAAGATGGTCTCACGGTCAAAAAGAGAGGTATCCGTGGTATCGTCATAGTCGACGCGGAAATAATCTGAAGACAGGCCCGCGCCAAAGGGGTCATTCACACCAGTTTCAAATTCAAACCCAGCACGTGTCGTTTTACGGGTGCCGTCGTCCAGAATGAGTTCATCATCAGGGCCATCAAAATCTTCGTCGATGCGGCGCAGCGGGTCTTCAAAATTCAGGTCAATTTCACTATAGCCCAGATTTAGATCAATCAGGCTGTTGGCTCCGAAGCGACCGTAGTTGAATACTGCCGAAGGTGAATCAAACTCGAATTCGCTGGATTGTTGAGGCACATCGGAAAATCTAAAAATACCGCTTAGCCCCAGCGACAGCCGGTCCAGGGGGGTTTCCTTCAACAGGTCGTAGGTTACGGTATTATCCCACAACGTGGTGGTACCCAGAGACGGTTCGTCCAGCCCGAAATTGTCATTCACCCGCAATGACGAGGAAATCCCAAAGCTCTGTGTTAGCCCAGTGACTTCGGTCTCTTGTGGTGTGGCCGAACGCGGGACCACATGGATTGTAAAAGCCACCGCGAAGAAGCCAATTGCTCTGCTGCTTGCCCTCATTTCGATTTTCCGCCTGCTCTTCTTATTTATTCACTACCGCTGTTGAACAAGGAAATCATGCAAGAAGCGTTTTGCCCTGCGTCAGCCTGTTTGGCCGTAACGCTAAAGCCACAATAACCACTGCAATTGTTGGATACAGATGAATTCCGGAATGTTATTGTTCCTTCACCAAAGCAAGAAAGTTAGAAATTATTTGATGCCCATTTGTTTCGACAGCTCAAGTGTTCCCAAGTTCAAGTATACCAAATTGTTACAGGTAGATTTATGAGTGTCTCTGTTTCAGTCATCCTTCCATCCTATGGTCGTCCCGAAAGTTTGAAGACGGCCTGCGAAAGTGTGCTGTCGCAAGATTACAGAGATCTGGAATTGATCGTTGTCGACGACGCGTCGGAAATTGATCTGAAACCTGTTGTAGAAGCACTGGGGGATGACCGGGTGCGCTATATCCGTCGCGAGATCAACGGAGGAGCCTCTCGGGCGCGTAATACCGGATTGAAAATTGCACAAGGTCAGTTCATCGCGTTTCAGGACAGCGATGACATGTGGCTCCCAGGTAAGCTGACCCGGCAGATTGCGATGTTTGAAACCCTGCCCGATGAGGTTGGTGTCGTCACGGGATCCAAGATTCTGTACGGGCGCGACGAATTCCACAATTACGGCCCCAGAAAGGTCACGTGTTCCCCACCATCTGGTCGGCAGATCAAACTGGATGAAGATCAAGTCAGGGGGTTTTTTCTTCGAAATAGAGTCAGCCTTCAAAACACGGTTTTTCGGCGTGGGTGCTTCCCCGGTACAGATTGGTTTGACCCTTGCGCAAAAGCGAATGCAGATTGGGAGTTTTCGGTTCGGCTGGTGCAGCACACAAAAGTCTACGAGGATCTCGAACCGGTCGTTCTAAGCTTCATTTCTAAGGACAGTATCTCACTCAACGCACGCAAAAAAGCGCTTGGGACTCTACGAATCCTTAAGAAGAACAGGCACGTTCTGGCTTCTTATCCGGATGTCCATGCTCGTATCCTCCTGTCTCTGGCACGCTCACTGAAGTCACTTGGCAGAAAACGGCTTGCGACCGATCTGGTCTTCGACGCGCTGCGCGTTCACCCAGGAAGAACGACATCAACCATTGGCGGAAAAGTGCTTAGAACGATACGCCGCCTTTTTCCGTTTTAGAGGCATGACTGCGTATTCGGGACTGGTTTTATAGTTTCCGACCACATGAAAAGGTTGGGTTCGAGAAATATTTTCAGGACGTGGGAGAGGTGCGATGACAGCGCGGAAGGGCATCATTTTAGCCGGAGGCAGCGGCACACGACTTTATCCAATCACCATGGGCTTGTCGAAGCAGTTGCTGCCAATTTATGACAAACCGATGATTTATTATCCGATCAGCGTGCTAATGCTGGCCGGTATCCGCGATATC
Organism: Ruegeria sp. BF6; assembly: GCF_056538665.1. NCBI lineage: Bacteria > Pseudomonadati > Pseudomonadota > Alphaproteobacteria > Rhodobacterales > Roseobacteraceae > Ruegeria > Ruegeria sp. BF6. The sequence goes on along the minus strand of NZ_JBQFTN010000026.1, from coordinate 12,830 downwards.
TGCATCATCACCACCCCGCAGGATCAGGATCAGTTTCAACGCACGCTGGGCGATGGATCGCAATGGGGTCTAACCCTCAGCTATCAGGTACAGCCCAGCCCCGATGGTTTGGCACAAGCGTATATACTAGCCGAACATTTTTTGGGTGGTGCGCCTTCGGCGATGATTCTCGGAGACAACATATTCTTCGGTCATGGGTTGCCAAAACTCATGGCTGCAGCAGATGCAAAGCCATCTGGGGGCACTGTGTTCGGCTATCACGTAGCTGATCCCGAACGGTATGGTGTGGTGGCCTTTGACAACGAAGGGTGCGCACGCCAGATCATTGAAAAACCCGATGTGCCGCCATCCAGATATGCGGTGACAGGTCTTTACTTCCTCGACTCCACCGCGCCTACACGTGCGCGCACGATAAAACCTTCGGCACGCGGTGAACTTGAGATCACTGACCTGCTGCAATCCTATTTGGAAGAAGGTATGCTGCAAGTGGAAACCATGGGGCGCGGATATGCTTGGCTGGACACCGGCACCCATGCTTCATTGCTGGATGCAGGCAATTTCGTTCGCACTTTGGAAGAACGGCAGGGATTGCAGACTGGCTGCCCTGAAGAAGTTGCCTATCGGCAAGGCTGGATTAGCGATGACCAACTGAATACCCAAGCCGAAAGATACGCCAAGAACGGATATGGGGCTTATCTGGCTGCTCTGCTGCAATAAAGCGCTCAACACCCCCCAAGAGCTCTCCTAATAGCGCTGCGAGTTACTCGAATAGGCGCCTCTGTGGAACGACTACAACATCACCAGGGATCAGAACCGTATTGCCACCTATGCTGGGCTTTTTGCCGGTATGGTGGAAATCATAATACATAATCTGACTTTGCCGCCGTAGCTGAATACGTTTACCAGCGGCGAACCGGGTCAGGCCGCCCGCCTGAGCCAGGGCCTGCAGCAATGTCGTGCCCGGTTTTGCTGCAATCAATCCGGGTGTAGTGACTTCCCCCATGACATAGATGTCATCCGTGTTGGCGTCGATTTCCAGCCCCGGAAACTCAGGTAGCGCAGTTGCTGCAACGGCGACATAGACATTTGGTGTGCTTGCGAATTGCGGGGCCAGCCCTGACGTCAGTGCGTCCCGGATTGAGCCGACCGACCGGCCACCAGCCTGAACAGTTCCGACAAATGGAAAGCTGAAAGATCCGTCGGGCAGGACCAGAACCCTGCGGTTGAGGCTGGGATCTTCCAGAACTTCAACTTGAAGGGTATCACCAGGCGCAACTTGATACCCGCTCTGCGCCTGAACAACGGTCGCGGAAAGGATCAGGCCGAGAAGACCGATTAATGTTCTTAGCATCTTTTAAGCCCTCGAAAAATTGAATTTCTTGTTGAGCCTAGCGTGGAAGGTGAGTCCATGTAAGCCACTTGAGAAGTGATGGAACGGTGCTGTGGTGAAATTGTGCCGCAATCAGAATCAGTTACCGTTTTCGACTGGTGTGGGTAGATCAGCGATTGCATCCTGTACTTTTTGCGCCAGATCTTCGGGCATTTCCAGATCAGCAACCTTTTCCAACGTGGCGCGTGCCTCTGTATTGCGATTGAGCGCGGCGTAGGTGGCACCCAGATGGTACAGCACCAAGGGTTCCCCAGGCAGCTGTTGTGCCGCAAATTCGAGGTGTTTCAATGCCGCGTCGTAATCCCCTCTGCGATAGGCGATCCAGCCATAGGTATCGCTGAATTGCGGCACCGGGCTGTCACGTAGACGGCGGGCAATGCGATAGGCCTGATCAAGGCTTTCAGCATCATCCCGACTCGTGGCCAGAAGACTGGCGAGGTTGTTGGCGACAACTGCTGAGCCGCTATTGGCCCTGTATAGAGCCTGATAAACGTCGATTGCGCCTTCGATATCACCTTGCGCCTCAAGCGCGCCTGCCTGCAGCCATTTCAGGTCAGCACTGTCCGGCAAAGCGGAAAGTGCCTGCCCCAGGACCTCTTTTGCCTGTGCCGGGTCTGTTCTGGCAAGCAAGGCATAAAGCGCCATCCAGGTTCGCTCGCTCTGCGGCCTTTCCTCAAGAAGTGAGCGATAGATTGCGGCGGCCTGATCCGGCTCTCCCATACCGGCAAGGATCGAGGCCTGAAGGAAGCGCAGCAGAAAATCGGTTGGCGAAACTTCCAGCGCTTGCTCAAGATATGTCAGCGCGGCGTTCAGGTCGCCATTACGCACGTGGGCGCGCACAATTCCGATTTCAGCCACATAATTCGCATTGTTGTTCCCGACGGCCAAATCTTCCAGATAGGCCAGCAGGGCATCTTCCTGGCCCTGAGCGGCAATCAGATTGGCGGTGAGAATTCGAGCCTGCTGTTGAGCGGTGTCGTCCAGAGCCTGCAGCCTGTCGATGGTGGCTTGCGCCTGCCTCCAGTTTTGCTGATGAATCTGGGATTGTGCCAAGAGCACCAGCAGTTGAACATTGTTTGGCTGGCGATCAAGCGCCTCAATCAGCACGCTTGCGGCGTGATCGTATTGGCCTTCGCTTGCCAGAAACTCCGCATAGCGCAATGCTTCTGTCGGCGCACGTCCTGATGCCTCTACGGCCAGCGACAGCATATCAGCCATCAGGTCCCGGTTTCCGTCACGTTCATGCGCACGGGCCAGCAAGGTCATCAACCCGGGGTCACGGGGGTTGTCACGGAGCGTTCCGCGCAACAGGACAATAGCTTCTCCCGTGCGGTCTTCTTCAATCAGCCAGGCGGCCTTGATCTTTGCCGCGCCCGCATGGCCAGAATCTCCGGTCAACACGTCTTCGACATAAGCGCGGGCCTCAGTCTGGTTGCCCGTTTCAATCAGCATGTGCGCCAGTACCACTTTGGCATCGTTCATATCTGCGGATGGCTCCGAACTGCTGACAACAGCCTGCAGATCGGAAATGGCAGCATCACGATCACCGGCTTGAAATAACTGACCGGCGCGCAATGCCTGATAAAGTGGCCGACGGGCCAGATCTCCGGAAAGCATTTTGTCGACTTCGGAAATCGTTGCCTCAGGACCCCGGGTTGCAGCTATAAAGCGCAGCAAGGCCATCCGGCTTTGGGGGTCTTCCTCGGCGGGGTCGATACGCTGACGTAGAAATGCTTCTGTGGCATCCAGATCGTTGCGCGACATGTACCAATCGACCAAGCTGCTCTGAATTGTTTCGTCTTCAGGGAATCGCTGCACCATTTCCTCAAGAGCGGTGCCAATATCGTCACCTCTGTCGAGTTTGCCCAATACGCCAAGGCGCAGGTTATAAAATCCTCGCGTTTCCGGTGAAACAGAGATGGCCGCATCCAGCGCTTCAAGAGCTGCGGGCCAGTTTTCCTGCCGGACAAATTCATTCACAACGACAAAATGCGGGATCACCAGTCCGGGCGCTTCGATTGTCAGAGCAGCCCCCTGTTCCGCCGCCGCCTGTATGGCCCGGTCATCACCCGCGGCGATGGCATCGCGATAGGCAATACTTGTCAGAACAGCGCGCACAATCGGATCCTGCGGCGCCTGTTCAGCAGCTACTTTGATGTGGCGTTCTACCTCCGCCCAGTCTCCGGTCAGAGTGGCCATCTGCGCCAGTGCGCGGCGTCCTTCCAGGTTGTCGGGGTACTGTTCGACCAGCCGCAGATACTGGCTATAAGCTTCCGACGCGTCACCGGCTTCACGGCGCATTTTCGCATAGGCAAGCCGCGCCTCTTTATGCTTGCCGTTCAACTTGAATACGTTGCGAAATTCGACCGTAGCCCGGGCGACATCACCATTTTCCAGATGCTCAAGAGCGGCCTGATAGTGCTTTTCTGCCCGTTCTTCTGCGGAATCGCATGCAGCCAGAAGAAAAAGGGCGGTCCCCAAGGAAACGCCCCTGACAATCTGTTTTATCATCGTTGCTTTCCAAACATCCTGCAAAAGATGATGTGGTTTCTTTGCACTCTGTTCAAGAAAGTTCTGTGGCTCTCAATACCCCGTGCACCGCAAAACAACCGATGTCGTGCGCATCAGGATGGACAGATCTTTTCCTGCAGACAATTCAGCCAGATAGCGGGTGTCATAATCCGCGCGGGCCGCGAAACTGGTCATGTTGCGGTCGGACACCTGCCAGGGGCCGGTAATGCCAGGGCGCAGCTTGAAATAGGCCTGACCCGGATACAGCGCCTGCTGTTCCGTCATCATTGGACGCGGCCCGACAATGGACATATCTCCCCGCAGAACGTTCCAAAGTTGAGGCAGTTCGTCCAGTGACGTGCGGCGCAACAGTTTGCCAACACGCGTGATGCGCGGATCATCTTTAAGTTTTTGATCGCGCGCCCACTCGGTGCGGGCCTTTGGATTTTCAGCGAGATAAGCCGCCAGCCGCTTGTCGGCATTCAGCACCATGGTGCGAATTTTGAACATGCGGAAAGTCTTGCTATCCCGTCCAACCCGCTCCTGGATAAAAAACGGGTTTCCTCCGTCGCGCATGACCAGAAGGGCCATGATCGCAATCAGGAATAATGAGATCGGTGCGGATAGAACAACAAATAGAATGTCGGCTACCCGTTTCCCCCCCAATGAATAAAAGGTCTTTTGCTGAGATTGGATTTGAAGCGGAACCACTCCATCAGCCGCACTCACCCCCTTAACGTAACTCGTCATAATCAATCGTACTCCGGCATTAACATCACCGCACAAATTGCGGCCTGCCCACTCTCACCTCAAAGGCCACACAACTTTGGCCTCAAACACTGCTGCCCAAGTTATAGGGCTTTCTAGTTAAACTATGCCATTTTTTTATCCGATTCCTGCCACAATTCAAAGAAAATTTCAGGCGCAACTATTAAGGGAGCGTCGGTGAGTGAGTGCGCGCCCATACATTTGGCACTGCCCCGCCTCTCTTGGCAGTTGAATGGATAATGGCCACCACGCTCTTTCATAGGCGCGAGCCTTATCGGCTCCAATCTCCCTCTGCGCGTAAAGATCCAGGAGTGAATATCACCTGCAGCATTCTGCGTGCGCGGTAGAGGCGGATTCTTGTCATACATAAAAAGGCCAGACCTCTTTCCCGAGCACCTTGTACCCGATCCGAAAACAGTACCGTACCCAGTTCACCCAACGGAGAGCCGGCAACGGCGATGGTCCGGAATAGCCAGCGCAGTCTCCCGAAAGATTTTCTGGTGTAGTCAGAATAGTCATGGACAATATGGCGGTCCCATTTCCTGGTCAGTTCCGCAAAGGATTTGCGGGCGGGGTGATAGACGATCATGTCTTCAACATAGATCGTGGCGTAGCCTCGCGCATTTGCGCGCAATCCCCATTCCCGGTCTTCAGCAACTCCCAACCCAGCGAAGGGGCCAACTGCTTCGAAGGCCTGCCCGCGCATAGCGAGATTGCCGGTGCCGGAATACCCTTCGGCGATATATTTTCGGTTTCGATAGGCATAGATACGTTCGTATGGCTCCAGAAAAGTAGGGCTTCCGGGCGTTGCGTATTTCACTTGCACATCCCCACCAATGATCTGTGTATCCGCATCCTGAAATGCTTTTTCAATCACCGACAACCAGTCGCTCCGGGCCTGACAGTCCGCATCGATGAAGGCCAGAATATCCCCGCGTGCCTCGGCCGCACCGAGATTGCGGGCCGGGCCGGGGCCGGGCGTTTTCTGCTGGAGCACCCGCACACCGGGATAGCTATCTCCGATATCCTGAGGGGGTCGTTTCGACCCGTTGTCCACAACGAGGATTTCCACATCCGATTTCAGATTCTCTTGCTGAAACAAGCTCTCCAAACAAAGACGAAGATACTCGGAATGATTGTAGTGTGGAATGATGACAGAAATTTGCATCGTATCTACTCAAAAGGCATACCCAAAGACCGACTTCCTAACGACTTGCGACAAGTGAAACGGGTTCGCGCAAAAAGAGTCCAGCCGAGGAGTTTTCGCATTGTTCACCAACAGCTATTATTCCTAAACAAAAAACGGTTTTGCGCATTGTTAGGTATTGTCTCGAATTCTGCAATCAGGTGACAGGCACGACGGGGCCTGAATCATCGGCACGACATTGCCCCCCTCGCACATATGGCGTCTGGAAAGCACAAATCGCGACGGACATCGTGGCACTTGAGTTAAATAAAAGCAGTTCGGTTCTAAAGGTCGCCTTGTCACAGTGACACCACAGCCCACCGCTCGCGCTTTCCACTTAACAAACCCTGCATCTGCGCACCCCGTCGCAAGCGCATCAATTGGAACTAAAAAGTTCTGAAATTTGATGATGAGCTATAAATTTAATTTAAAAATCAAAAATATAGCTCCGCCGCGTACCAACCCATGCAGATTTCACGATTCTAAACTCAGTATTCTAATCAAATTGTCGACAATACTTAGATCAATGCGCCCGTTCTTGGATCTTTGGTGTATAAATGGAAACAGATCGTGCCCACCAAATGGTGGCGCGCGGCCCTATCAGGTCACGAAAAGAGAACGCTTTCAGGCATGTTACATCAGGGCTCAACTCAAGAGAGAACGATCAAGGGGTAGGCGGCAAGGCCCGATACGGTTACAATCTTGGGGTGATTGCGACATTGTGGTCTTGAAAGACCTGTCTGATCATCCAGGTGTTATTATTGAGGTGCGTTATATAGCGCATCCCGTTGTGAGTATAAGATTTGAAAAGCTGTCGGTCATATGAGTTCCAATGAACTATATATTGAACATTTCGGACTGACCGAGCGGCCGTTCACGCTGCTGCCGGACCCCGACTTCCTGTTCTGGTCTGAACCTCACAAACGCGCCTTCATGGTGCTGGAATTAGGTATTATGTCCCGAGCTCCCATCACTTTGATCACGGGCGAGATCGGAGCAGGTAAGACGACACTCATTCAGAAACTGCTCGGCCAGTTGGACGAAGATATCAAGCCCGGCCTGATTTCGAACGCCCATCGTGGCCGTGGGGAGATGCTGCAATGGGTTCTGAATGCGTTGGATGTCGAGGCCAATCCGCGTGCTCCATACGTGCAATTATTCCAGAAACTGCTGGATTTCCTAATCGCGGAATATGCAGCTGGTCGGCACGTGGTGCTAATTTTTGATGAGGCGCAAAACCTTTCGCGCGAAGGCCTGGAAGAGTTGCGCATGCTGACCAACATCAATTCCAACAAAGACGTGCTGGTTCAGCTGATCCTGGTTGGCCAGCCCGAGTTGCGTGACATGGTTCTGGATCCGAACATGCGCCAGCTTGCCCAGCGAGTTGCGGCCAGTTTTCACTTGCCCCGCATGGATTGCGACACGGTCAAAGGCTATATCGCGCACCGACTCAAGCTGGTTGGTGGAACCGGAGAAGAATTCTCAGACGCCGCCAGCACACTGATCTTTCAGGCGACCGCAGGCATTCCGCGGCTGGTTAATCAACTTTGCGAGTTTGCCATGCTCTATACTTGGAGCGACGACAGTAGGCTAGTATCGGAAAGTATTGTGCAGAACGTTTTGGATGACGGCGTATTCTTTGGTGCGGAATCCTTGCCGGAAGAAAACAAGCCAGAGAAGTTTCAGATACTGTCTCTCAGGCCAGAAGAACGTGTGCCACCAGAAGAAAAGGCAGGATGACGATGTCGGAGCGCAATCAGATGCTCGCTGAAGTCAAACAGGAAGACTGAACGTGGATATCCGGTATTATTGGTCAATCTTTTCGCGGCGTCTGCCGTATTTTCTGATTGTTGCGACAGTGATCAGCGCAGCGTCGATTATTACCGCGTATTCGCTACCGCCCGCCTATGTATCGGAGATGAGGCTGATCGTGGAAGCTCCTCGCATTCCGGACGACCTAGCCGCGTCAACCGTGCGCACCCCGGCGCAGCAGCAACTGGAAATTCTCGAACAGCGATTGCTGACACGCGCAAACCTGCTCGAAATCGCCAACCGGCAGAAAGTTTTTCCAAACATATCCGAGATGACGCCAGACAGGGTCGTAGCAGGCATGCGGGCTCGAACGACAGTAAGCGGGAATGGTCGCCGCGACCCCATTCCGCTTATGCAAATCAGTTTTGAAGCGCGATCAGGCACAATTGCCGCAGGGGTTCTCAATGAGTATCTGAGCTTGATCCAGCAGGAAGATGTCGCCTCCCGCACCGGGCGTGCTGCACAAACACTGGAATTCTTCGAGCAGGAAGTGGCAAGGCTGAGTGAGGAACTGGCCGAACACAATGCCGGCCTGCTTGCATTTAAGACAGAAAATGCTGACGCACTGCCGGAAAGCCTTGATTACAAGCTCAGCCAACAAACATTGCTGCAGGAGCGTCTGGCTCAGATCGAGCGTGAAATCACCGGGCTTGAGGATCAGCGACAGAACTTGGTTCTGATTTTCGAAACCACCGGACGGGTAAACGATTTCCCCGCTACAGAGCGATCTGTGGAAAGCCAACAGCTTGAAGATCTTCGGCGCCGCCTCAATGAGGCGTTGCTGGTGTATTCTGAAGAAAACCCGCGCGTGAAAATGCTGCGGGCACGTATCGCAGATATGGAGAAGCTAGTTCAGCCCCCACCGGAAAAGCAGGAAGGCACCACCGGCAACGCACTACTGGATGTGCAGCTGGCCGAGATTAAGACACGCATCAATGTTCTTGAAAGGCAAAAAACCGGAACCCAGACCCAACTAGAAAAACTGACCCGCACCATCAACCGCACCCCTGCAACCACGATACGGGCGGAGGAACTGACGCAGAACCGGGACAACATACAGCAACAGTACAATCTGGCAGTTGACCGTTTGTCCCGCGCCAGCACCGGGGAGCGGATTGAGGTCACAGCGCAGGGCCAGCGTGTTTCAGTGATCGAGCCCCCGGTTGTGCCTAACCGACCGTCCAAACCGAACAGAACCATGATTGCAGGAGGCGGTATCTTTTTCGGCATTCTGGCTGGCCTCGGTCTGGTTGTTCTGTTGGAATTGCTCAACCGATCGGTGCGGCGTCCTGAAGACCTGATTGAAAAACTGGGCATCACACCCCTGGCGACTATTCCCTATATCGCAACCCCGGGGGAAATCTGGCGGCGGCGGGTGGGTAAACTGGTCTGGCTGATTTTTATTCTCGTTAGCGTTTCCGCTTCGGTTTATGCGGTTCATACTTACTATCAGCCATTGGATCTGATTGCCGAACAGATAATGGACAAAATTGGCACGCGCTGGTGAGCACAAGCGTGAAAGATTGTGATCGGGAAGGATAGCGATCAATGGAAAAACTGCAGGTTGCTATAAACAAAGCCCGCTCACAGCGGCAGAAAGCGGGACAGGCGCGTTCACCCGCCGCGACAGCCGTGGTGGCATCAGAGAAGCCTACCGACGCAGCCTTGGGCGAGCTGTGGACGGGCCTGACACCCATTCAGGTATCCGCGCAAATCATTGCCCGAAATCGGTTGGTTGCCAGCACGGATAGCGCTCAAATGGGGCCTTTCGACATGTTGCGCACCCGTATCTTGCAGCAGGCAAGAGTGCATGACTGGAAAAGGGTTGCGCTGGTCTCACCCCGCAGCTCGTGCGGGAAAAGCACCGTGGCCGCCAATCTCGCCTTTAGCTTTGGACGCCAGACCGATCTGCGCACCATGATCTTCGATCTTGATCTGCGTCGCGGGGGGCTCTGTACAACCCTTGATCAGGCCTGCCCACATACAATGGGCGATGTATTGCAGGGCACAGTACCCTTTTCCAAACATGGGCACCGGATTGGATCCAACGTGGCACTGGGTCTCAACGGCAGCACCACCAGAAACGCAGCTGAGATCCTACAAAGCAGAAAAACTAGCGAAGTAATGGATTCCGTCGAAGCGGAATTCAAGCCGGATATTGTGCTACTCGACATGCCACCGTTGATGGAGGTCGATGACAATTTCGGGTTCCTCAAAAATGTCGATTGCGCTTTGCTTCTGGCCGAAGCTGAGCGCACCACTATTGACCAGATTGACTTGGCTGAACGTCAACTTGCGGAACTGACGAACGTGATGGGCGTTGTTCTGAACAAGGCCCATTATGCCCAAGGTGCATACGGTTATGGCTATAGCTACTAGGCTAGGCAATAAACCGGATAAGAGCCGAAACGAGCAGCATTCAGGTCACGGTTTTGAGCCTGGCCAGAACAGATCTGAGATCCTGCCGTTCCTGGGCGTTGAGGCAAAAACCAAACATGACGGCTGCATAGACAACGCCGCCAAGAACCAAATAAGCCAATAGGGCTGTCCAACTCTCTGGACGATCATAAAATTTCAGCAAACCCCAGACCGCCGTTCCAGCAAAAGCTGGCAGGCATCCCGGATACAAAACCTCTTTGAAAAAGACTCCAAATCCCTTGCCGGTCATCTTCAGACAAAGTGGCCAGTAATACCCGAGCTGCATGGCCACCACCACTACGGTCAGAGAAAACGCGACACCGGTTGCGCTCAAATTTCCATACCATGCCAAGCACAGCATGATCAGGAACATGAAAACCTTTGACAAAAATGCAGGCAGAAAAAAAGGCCGGACCTGTGCGGTCGCCACTGCGATGGTTGGCAAAAGTGCGACCGCTTTCGTGAACGGAAAAGTGAACATCAGCAGCACAATTACCGTCGCGGCCGAGGAATACTCAGCATCGCCCAAGTAAAGGCTGATAAAATCATCCGCATAAATGATAAGGGGCACCGCGACGATCAAAGCCATCCAAAGCGTATAGCGTCCCCCGCGAAATACGGTCCGCGCCATCCTGGCTTTGTCGTCCAGAGCATGCATCGCAGTCAGCACCGGTGTGAGCGGCTGTTTCGCCATATTCGTCATAATATCCAATTGCCGAAAGAACGTCGCACCAATGTGGTAGCTGGTGACATCTATCGCTGTGCCATAGAGGTTCAGCAAGATTGTGGCTGCATTGGTGTAGAAGATATCGCCAAGCCGTCCAAAGGCGGTCCACATACCAAAAGACACCAGTTCCCGAGCCTGCCGGCGCTCAAACAAACCGGGACGAAAACGGAGTTGGGGCACCATTGCCATGGAACGTGAGACCACCACAATGATGTAAAGCGCTTCGGATGTAACCATGGCGACAACAACCCAGATCACCTTGGGACCGGCTCCAAATATGAAGGCAAGCAAAAGAAGAATCCTGAGAAAATCGCGCGCGACACCAAGCAGGTTCAGTTCCACATATTTCTGATGCACCACAAACCCGGTGCGGAAGGGCACCGCCAACATCTGCAGGGCAAAGCTGAAGACCAACAATGCCATCATGATCCTGGCATCGCCGACCATTGCAGGGGCGATATTGAGTATATTCTCAATATTGGCAGCAAAGAGCAGACCGGCTGTCAGGAACACACATGTTGTACCCAACATCAGTGGAAAGATCGACGACACGATGCTGGTGACCTTGCCGAACTCACCCTTCGCATAGGCGTTGACGACGTAACGATCCACCCCACTGGAAAAGAACGAAAAGAAGAGCGGCGCAACGACCATGACCGACGTCACAACGGGTAATACGGCAAATTCCTCTGCCGGAATGCGCTTCAGAAGATACTGATATGCCCAAAGTAGTGCCGTGACATTCAGAATCCTCGTGAGGATCGAACTGGCCGAGTTAACGATCACAAGACGCTTGGAGACAGTGACGTTCTCGTGTCGGTTACTTTCAGACCCGGATTCGCTTTCAGATGGCACTGCAGTTACCCTCTACCTGATCACCCCGGCCGGGTTGACCAGGCCGCTTCAACAAGTGCTAACGCGTTTTCCAGCTCAGGTGAATCGGTTTTCGCACGCCAAAACTTTTGCGCAGCCGCACCGACCTCAGTATACACGGATCGGATGTTGAAGTGACGAAGCCTGGTGTGGAGACATTTTGATCAGCACCCAAGGGTATCTGTCAAAGCAGCAGGAGGGCACTGAATACTCCTATAGCCATCGGTTGGGATATCCTGCGAAAGACCCAGAAATCGCTCCAAAGTCGACAGCAACGCCTCTACGTGATACGCCCTAACAAAACCGACCTATACATATGTGTACTGCGAAAAAATCAATACTGTGTTATAATTGATCGGTTGAGACCAGAAGCATTTCTTATCACTCGGTGAATGCCTTCTGTTTTAGTGTGTTGAATGTTTTTTGGGGTGACGAGGGCATAATGAGTAATTCAGACGATTTTGCGTCTAGTGTACTGGAACCAGTGTGGAGCATTGAAGGTCCAGGGGGTATCTCGCATGCGCTGGATACGAACGCGTCCGACGCCTATCTCGAATTGGTGACACCAGATGGCGACTATGACGTCTGGGACACCAACAATGGTGCCCGCGCCATGCAGGCGACTGCGGATACAGATTTCCGGATCGAGACCAAATTTCTGACCACTCCCACCGAGAAGTACCAGCTTCAGGGGCTGCTGATTGAGCAGGATACCGGCAACTGGCTGCGCTTCGGCACGTATTCGGACAACAACAACCTCTACGCCTTTGCCGCCATCACGGTGGATGGGGAGTCGACAATGGCGATCCGGGTCTCCATTCCCGAAGGTACAGCCCCGTATTTACGCGTTGATCGATCCGGCGACATCTGGACATTCGAGTATTCGGTTGACGGTATTAATTGGGTCACGGCGGGCAGCTTTGCACACAGCCTCGCTGTCACAAAAACCGGTGTATATGCGGGCAATACCGGCCCTGCGGATGGCTATACAGCCCAAGTGGATTACGTTGCCTTTGACAGCGACCCGATCACAAATGAAGACGGTGGTTTTACTCCCATCAACACAGCCCCCGACGCGGCGGATGACGGTTTGTCCACGGAGCCGGATGTTGCTCTGGTGGTGAATGTGGCCGCGGATCTGCTGG
>NZ_JBQFTN010000025.1:0-42080 GCF_056538665.1 Ruegeria sp. BF6 | reverse complement strand
CACCCGCGATGTGCTGGAACAGCTGCTGGCCACCTGCCGCGGCTCCCGCCGGGATTGTCGCGACCGGGCGATCCTGATGCTGGGCTGGGCCTCTGGTGGTAGACGGCGCTCCGAGATCACGGCACTGATGCGCGAGGATGTCAGCCTGAAAGCGTTCGAAAAGGAAGGTGTGGTCTGGCTCTCGCTGCTGGAGACCAAGACCACGATCAAGGGTGAAACGCCCCGGCTGGTGCTCAAGGCGCGCGCCGCGCAGGCACTGGTGCATTGGATTGAGGTTGGCCAGATCAGCGACGGCCCCCTGTTCCGCCCGGTCTCCAAGGCCGACCGGGTGCTGAAGCGCCGCCTGTCACCGGATGCGATCTATCAGATCATCAAACACCGGTTGAAACTCGCAGGCCTGCCTGAAGGCTTTGCCTCACCGCACGGGCTGCGGTCCGGCTTCCTGACCCAGGCTGCACTCGACGGGGCCCCGATCCAGGCCGCCATGCGCCTGTCCCTGCACCGCTCCATGGTACAGGCGCAGAAATATTATGACGATGTCGATATCGCAGAAAACCCGGCGACTAATCTGCTGGGGTGACTTTCGATAACGGGAAACGCCGGGCGATTGGCCCGGCGTTCGTCACAGTGCAGAATTCGATATCAAATCCTTACCCGTGGGTAAGATCGTCCTCTTCCTGCAGATCGCCGATCAGAGTTGCAATTGCCTGCTCCAGCCGGGCACGGTCGACGCGTGAGAAATCCAGGTCATAGCGCAATTCGAGCCGCCCGCTAGAGGCTGAGCATTTCGCAACCCCTGCCCGTCCCGACACCTGGAATGTGGTTTTTGCACGCCGCGTTTTTCCACCCGAAGCGGTGACCGGTCTCTTGGGGACGCTCCCTTCGGCTTCAACAAACGACCGCAGTATTGCCACTTCACGCGGGCCGTCACGATCCGGTTCACTCATCACCGCAGTGCTGACCTGACGGATCAAGCCCGGACTGGCGTCGAGCTTGCGTTTCAACTCGACCCCCAAATTGCGCGGAATATCGTTGGGATGCATCAGCACCTTGTCCAGCATCATCAGCAAGCTGGCGAAAGACCGGATATAGCTGCGCTTGGTATAGCTGGCGGATTTGAACAGGATCGCAACCGCCTTGTCGACATCGGCGCAGTCATTGGCCGGATCGTCAGCATAGGCCCGGGCCAGCGCCCCCATTTCGGCAAATGAGATATCCTTGCGGATCAGGTTCTCATCCACCATGCGGCGATAACTGTCATTCAAATCACTCGCGTCGGAGATGCCAGCCGGGATTTTGGAATAGATTTCTTCACCGGTCTCCTCGAACAGCGCCTGATATGCCGAAAGGCGACGCATGCCCTGGATCAGGTCGAAACGACCATCGGAACGACGTTCCAACCGGATCGGGTTCGACAGGCCGATATCACGGATTGAGTCTTTCAACTCGTCCAGCTCAGGGTCAGGGCCGGGCTTGCGGTCTCGGGTCAACTTCTCGGTGACCACGTCCGCCAGAGCCACATGTTCGGTCACCAGACCTTCGGACCGCAAGCGGACAAGCTCGTGCGCCAAGCGGTCGTTTTCGGCCCGGATGGTTTCTTCGGTCGATTGCTGATCGCGCAGGGCGTCGGCGTTTTCCGAGATTGCCGTGGCCATCGGACCGCGCCGTTTCTCAAGCACCTTGTCCGGAACCTTGCCGACCGGGATGTCCTCCATGGCCGGCATGTCGATGTCAAACATTCTGCGTTTACGGCTCATGCGTCATCCTCCAGCTTGTCCCAGGCCGACAGCATCACGCCCCGGAATTCTTCATACACATTATCAAAGGTCGAGCGCGCGCGGCGCCAGGTTTCCCGCGTCATTTCGCGGTAATCCATCTCGTAGACCGAACTCAGGAAGCGACCGGATTGCTCGACGGCGCGGGTCATTTCCACCGGATGTTCGGCGACATGCTCACCGAACACTTTCCTGAACGCATCGAACATGGCCAAATGCAGCGCGTTGCCCGGTTCATACCGGGTCAGCAGAAAGCGTATCTCGCAGAACGTCTTGGGCAGGCCGATCTTACCCGTGGGTAAGGTCTTGTCGAAGCCATAAGCCAGATCCTCCAACGCCTCGGCCAACTGACCGATGAAGGAGGTGGTCGAGTCGTATTCCCAATATCCGGGCCCTGAAGGTACATAAAGCATGTCAGCGGCAAAAACCGCGTTCATCGACTGATACCCAATGGCAGGCGGGCAATCGAACAGGATCAGGTCATAAGCATCGTCCGGGATCTGATCCAGATACCGTGACACGGCGGCAAAGAACGACCATTCGGGGTTCAGGTGCCGGTACTGCGCCGAAGCAAATTCCACGAAGGCCGCGTTGGCGCAGGAGGGAATGACATCGATGGTCGACCACGAGCTCTGCTTTATGAAATCCGATATGCGCAGATCACCAAGCCCCATATCGGTGATCGAGGGCGGCAATTCGCGGCGGGGCAGGGCGGTTCCGGATTCGGCGGCGGCAGGGCGGCTGTTCATCCGCCCGGTCTCGCGGATCAGGTCTCGAGCCATGATGCCCCAAACGGTGAAGTCCTCGGCCACGTCGGTCAGACCCATGGAATGGCTTAGCGTCGCTTGTGGGTCGAAATCCACCACCAGCACGCGATAGCCATCCAGCGCCGCCGCATGGGCCAGGTGCAGGGCGACTGTGGACTTGCCCGCGCCACCTTTGAAGTTGGCTACCGCAGCTCGGATGGCACGCTTGCCCACGGGCCGGGGTGGCATCAGCGACTTGCGGTTCACCTTGAGCCGCCGACGCAGCTCATTCACCTCTTCCAGGCTGAACCAGCGCTGACGGCCTTCGGGCTCCACTTCACCGCCGGGAAGGGATGGATCAGCCGCAAGCTTGCCGCGGAAAGTCGATTGATTGACGCGAAAGATCAGCTCGGACACCTCCCAGCTTGAAAACCGGCGGAGGGTCTTCTCCATCTCGGGGCTGAAGGTCTGCTGGCGAATCCAGCCCTGCAGTTTGAGGGACTGATTGCGCAATGCGTTCAGGTCTTCGTGCGTGTACATGCCTCAAGTCTCATCGTTTGGGACGCTATTTTTTATGTGTTTCCTATTTACGCTTGATTTGCGCTTTAGGCAAAAGGAAATATGATGACACTGTGATCTTACCCACGGGTAAGAAATAAAGGGCTTCGCGCGTGTTGGCCGATTCGAAGCCCAGATGATTCGGAGCGGGACGAATTCACCGGCTCTGAAACAGGATTTAGGGGGACATAAAGGCTGACACCACCCCATATGGGGGGACAAAACCACTCAATAAGGGGACAGCCAGTATGTCCCCCATCACCAATACTTCACCAATATTCTTTTTGATTTTTGATTTGGGACAAGCCGGGATCTGGCTTCAATTCAGACTCCGCTTGACAGAATCGTCCGATTGGACGCTAATCAGGACATCAAGGCGAAAAGCGTTGGCAAACAGCGCGACGTTGGCGGTATAAACCGTCTGAGGCAGACAGAGCGGTGAGAACTGGAATGCAGGTTGCAAAACCGGTCGGGCGAAATGCGCCGGCGATCAAGTATGATATATTGTCAGCACTGACCGTGCACGCCCTGTCGGGCGACAAGCATCGGCAGCGCAGCATCCTGCGGATCATCGCCCTGATCACAACCCGATACAACTGGCGCAACAATGAGCTGTCGATCGGCCGAGAGGAAATCGCCCGTTTGTGGTCGGTGAACGAACGCACCGTCAAACGTGAAATGGCCAAGCTGCGGACAATGGGCTGGATCGCGGTCAAGCGCCCCGCAGCCCGCGGGCGCGTCGCGGTCTATGAGCTGGATCTGAAACAGTTGATGATCGACACGTCCGAAGTGTGGCCGACAATCGGGCCCGATTTCCTGGCGCGAATGACAGAGGAACCTGAGTCAGACACCAATGTGGTACCTTTTACGGCCAAACCGGCGCCGCCGGATACTTCGGATGGGGATGTCTGGACGCAAGTTCAGGCCATCCTGCACGGACGAGACCCCGAGCTTTGGGCTAGCTGGTTTCGGCATCTGGCCGAAGCCGACAGGGCAGGGGGGGCGGTTACACTTGTGGCGCCGTCGCGGTTCATGGCGGACTATATCGCGCAAAAATGGAATGGGAGGTTGCTGGCTGCCTACAGCCGCGTTGACCCGGATGTGCGTAGTGTCCGGGTCGAAGCTACGGAGTAGGGTTCAATCACAGCTTGAAGTTTTCACCTCTATGCGCGACCTGAAGCGATGCAGGATTTTAATTGCCCAAATTGCGGGTCTTTATGCCCGATCATTTTGAAAGCCGCCAAGCTCGTGACCTGCTCGTCATGTGGCACAACCCTGTTTTTGAAGGGCGACCACATCGAGCAGGCCGGAGATCAAGGTGTGATGCATGATGCACCGCTGCTGTTCGCTGTCGGAGACACCATCGAACTGGGGCGCAAGACCATTCAGATCCTCGGCCACGCGCGCTTTTCCTATGGGCGGGGGTTCTGGGACGAATACTGCGGGATTTCGAAAAAGGGCGCGACCTCGTGGATTTCAGTGGACGAAGGCGACGTTGTTGAACAAGTCCGCATCCCGGAAGCGCAGATACCTAAGTCCCAGCCTCCGTTCAAACCCGGCGAGACGCTGGACTTCGACGGTGCCACCTACACCGTAACCGAAGTCGAACAGGCCGAGTGCATCGCCTTGCGCGGGCAGTTCAACGAGGAACTGCAGGTGGGCGAGACATATCGGTTCGTCAATGCCTCGACCGATGGTTTCCGGCTGCTTTCCGGTGAGTTCTGGGGCGAAAACACAGCGTGGTATGAGGGGCGCTGGCACGACCCGTTCGGTGTGAAGGTGCAGATACAGGCATGACCCGGACACCCGAGCTTACATCCATCAATTGCACCTCCTGCGGAGCAGGATTGGACGTTTTGGGCGGTGGACGGGTAGTGGTCAAAATCTGCGAATTTTGCGGATCAGAATTGAATGCACAGGACAATTATAAGGTTCTGCGTAGGTTCGCCGGGCTGAAGCGACCAGATACACCGCTGTCGATCGGGATGCGCGGCAGATTGTATGACGTCGAGTTTGTCATAATCGGCCTGATCCAGCACACCGAACGCTGGGCGGGGCGCGAATTCACCTGGATCGATCATCAGCTTTATTCGCCTACCCATGGCTATGCCTGGTTGACCCTTGAGAACGACCACCTGGTGTTTTCGCGTCGATACAGGGGAACAGGCTGGCTGTCCGAATACGTGGTGGAAAGCGCTGAGCATCGACCAACCATTCATATCAATAGGGAACCATTCCGCTACTACGAGACCACGACCAGCAAGATCACCTATGTCGAAGGCGAATTTACCTGGCGGCCAAAGTTCGGTGAGAGGACGGTGACCGTCACGGCCATGTCCAACTCGGCGATGCTTGCGTTTTCGCAAACGGGCAGCGAGCGCGAAACCTACCGTTCGATCTATGTGACCAAGGCCGAGGCCGAAGCGGCCTTTGGCGTTACGCTGGACCTCAAGCCCTACCGCGTCCATCCGTTGCAACCCTTTGTGGCAGGGCAAAACTACTGGTTCCTGTTGTGGAGTTCGTTTGTGTTCGCGGCCATTTGCCTGGTGACGGCTTTGGCGTTCAACGTGCAGGACGGGCGGGTCGTGCTGCGCAACACCAAAGTGGACCTGCGGGACCTTCCGGTTGAGATCGCCATTCCGCTGGTGGCCGACAACAGGTTGACCTCGATCCGGGTGGCCGGGAACTTGCGGAACAGCTGGGCCTATCTGGAGATGGAGATGCTGGACCCTGACGGCCAGCCGGTGTTCGAGACCGGTCGCACCATCGAATCCTATTCCGGCCGTGATTCCGATGGCAACTGGAGCGAAGGGTCCCCGGCGACCCGGCTGCGCTTTCGACCTGAAATCAGCGGAACCTACACTCTGACGCTCTCGGCGGCCGAAAAAGGGCTGTGGCATGGGGGGAACGGACGGCAACATCCGTCAGGTGAACCGTTCACCCACCTGTCACTGGATGTCCGGACGGGTCTGTTCACCGGCAAGTGGATGGCCTATCTGGGCGCGGTCTTCGGGGCGTTGTTCCTGTATCAGTTCGGGCGTAAATGGCTGCATCGAAAGGCGCGCTGGTCGGGGACTGACTGGGTGGACGAGGATTAATGTGACAGCTTTCCGGATCATCTTCCTATTGATTTCCACCGCGGCCGTGGGGGCCACGGGATACGTAACTTACTACGGTTACGGCGGTGAAAGCCGTGACCCGGACAGGTCGGTTCGCGTCGGCAGCGACGGCGGCGGCTATTATCGATCAAATCGCGTGAAATAACGGGGACATCATGGACTATTTAGCAGCCATTCAGATTGCAGAGATTATCAGCACAATCTTTTACACTTTTCTCGGTGTCACGCTGATGTGGGTGGTGTGGAAGGTCATCGACTGGCTGACCCCGTTTTCGATCGTGCGCGAGATCGAGCATGACCAGAACGTGGCGCTGTCGATCCTGATCGGGCTGCTGTTCGTCTCGGTTGCCATCATCATCGCGGCCGTCATCCTGTCATGACGGCGGCCCGGGCGGTTGAGGCCCGCGCCGCGTGGCTGCTGGCCGCGACGTTTCTGGTTGCCGTCGCCGGGCTGATCTATGAGCTGATCGCGGCCACGCTCTCCAGCTATCTGCTGGGGGATTCGGTACGGCAGTTCTCACTGGTCATCGGGATATTCCTGTCGGCCATGGGGCTGGGCGCGTGGCTGTCGCGCTATGTCACGCACGCGTTTTCCGGCTTTGTCTGGGCGCAGATCCTGTTGGGGATCGTCGGTGGCTTCATGGCGCCAGTGCTGTTTCTGAACTATGCGTGGATGGGGCATGTGGCGACCCCGCTTTATGCGGCGCTGTTCACCATCGGGGTGCTGTCGGGGATGGAAATACCCCTGATCGCGCGGGTACTGGAAGAGATCGGCGCGCTGAAGTTCCGGTTCGAAAATGTCCTGAGCGTCGATTACGTGGGTGCGCTGGTGGCCTCGCTGGCTTTTCCCTTGCTGGTGATCCCGCATCTGGGACTGATGTCGGCCAGTCTGGCCTTTGGCGGGTTGAATCTGGCGGTGGCGGGGCTGTCGCTGTTCCTGTTCCGGCACTGGGCCAGCCGGTTGCAGGTGGGCGTCTGGGTGCTGGCCTTTGCAGCGACCATGGTGGCGTTGTGGCATTCCGAGAAACTGGTTTCGGTCACAGAGGCGGAACTGTTCGAGGATGACGTGATCCTGTCCGAGGCGACGCCCTATCAGCAGATCACGGTGACGCGCTATCGTGACCGGGTGCGTCTGTTCCTGAACCACTCGATCCAGTTCGATACGCTGGATGAGCACCGCTATCACGAGCCGCTGGTGCATCCGGCCATGGCGCTTGCTCCGCGGCGGGTGGATATTCTGGTTCTCGGTGGCGGCGACGGTATGGCCGTGCGTGAGGTGCTGCGTTACGCAGACGTCGAAAGCGTGACGCTGGTTGATCTTGATCCTCGCGTCACACAGGTGTTCCGCGACCATCCGGACCTGTCGGCATTGAACGACAGGGTCTTGTCCGATCCGCGCGTCACCATCGTCAACAAGGATGCGTGGAAATTCCTGGAAGGGGAGGACCGGGTCTTTGACGTGATCCTCATTGATCTGCCGGACCCGAAATCCATCGCGTTGTCGCGGCTATATACACGGCAATTCTACGGGCTGGCTGTCGAGCGGCTGAGCGGGCAGGGGCTGTTGGTCACACAGGCCGGGTCACCATTCTTTGCGCGGCAGGCCTTCTGGTCGGTGGTGGAAACCCTGAACAGCAGCCGTAATCCGCAGCACCCGGGGCGAGGGCTGCATACTTTGCCTTATCACAGCTATGTGCCCAGTTTCGGCGAGTGGGGGTTTGTGCTGGCCTCACCCGAACCGCTGCCGGGTCGGGATCTGAACCTGCCAAAGGGGCTGAGTTTTCTGACCGATGACGTGTGGTAGGCAGCGCAGGCGTTCGGCTCGGACATGGACCGCGTCGCAGTCGAACCCAATACGCTGCAGACCCATGTTCTGACCGGGTACTATCTGGACGGCTGGGACTACTGGTTTCGATGAGCCGCAGCCAAGGCGTTCATCACCCGAACGCGTTCGATCGGCGCAGATGGTCCCTTGATATTCTCCGCAGAATGGTATACCGCCGCATACAAACAAAACGCCGGGTCTCGCCAGAGCACCGCGAATCCGGCAGACAGCGTCATAAATTGCAAACAGCCGGATCAGCCATGAGCCTTTATACAGACTACCTCAGCGAAATCGAAACCCGTAAGGAACAGGGGCTGCACCCCAAGCCCATCGATCATGGCGCCCTTGTCAAAGAGATTGTCGATCAGATCAAGGATGTCGGCAATGAACACCGGGCGGAGTCGCTGAACTTCTTCATCTACAACACGCTGCCCGGCACAACCAGCGCCGCAGGTGAAAAGGCCAAGTTCCTGAAAGAGATCATTCTGGGCGAGGCCTTGGTCGCGGAAATCTCGGTTCCCTTTGCGTTCGAACTTCTGTCGCACATGAAAGGCGGCCCCTCGGTTGAGGTTCTGCTGGACCTGGCGCTGGGTGACGATGCCGCGATCGCGGGTCAGGCCGCCGAGGTTCTGAAGTCGCAGGTCTTCCTGTATGACGCCGACACCGACCGATTGAAGGCCGCTTTCGAGGCTGGCAACGCGGTAGCGAAAGACATTCTGGAAAGCTATGCCAAGGCAGAGTTTTTCACCAAGCTGCCCGACGTCGACGAAGAGGTTCAAGTCGTGACCTATGTCGCGGCCGAGGGCGATATCTCGACTGACCTGCTGTCGCCGGGCAACCAGGCGCACTCGCGCGCGGACCGGGAACTGCACGGTCAGTGCTTTGTCACCGAGAAAGCGCAGCAGGAAATCGAAGCCCTGAAAATTCAGCACCCCGGAAAGCGCGTGATGCTGATCGCCGAAAAGGGCACCATGGGCGTGGGTTCATCCCGGATGTCGGGCGTGAACAACGTAGCGCTGTGGGCCGGTAAACAGGCCAGCCCTTATGTGCCATTTGTCAACATCGCACCGATCGTTGCAGGCACCAACGGCATCTCGCCGATCTTTCTGACCACCGTGGGTGTGACCGGCGGTATCGGCATCGACCTGAAGAACTGGGTCAAGAAGGTCGACGAAGACGGCAACGCGATCCTGAACAATGACGGCAACCCGATTCTTGAAGAGAAGTATTCGGTCGCGACCGGCACGGTGCTGAAGATCAACACCAAAGAGCACAAGCTGCTGAGCGAAGATGGTGAAGAACTGGTGGATGTGTCCGCGTCCTTCACGCCGCAGAAAGTGGAATTCATGAAGGCGGGCGGTTCCTACGCCATTGTTTTCGGCAAGAAGCTACAGACATTTGCGGCCGAGACGCTGGGTGTCGAAGCACCTCTGGTCTTTGCTCCATCGAAAGAGATCAGCCACGAAGGTCAGGGCCTGACCGCGGTTGAGAAGATCTTCAACAAGAACGCTGTCGGCACAACTCCGGGCAAGACCCTGCACGCCGGTTCGGACGTGCGTGTGAAGGTCAACATCGTCGGGTCGCAGGACACCACCGGCCTGATGACCATGCAGGAACTTGAATCGATGGCCGCGACAGTCGTGTCCCCTATCGTTGATGGTGCCTATCAGTCGGGTTGTCACACTGCATCGGTTTGGGATGCCAAGGCACAGGCAAACACGCCTCGCCTGATGAAGTTCATGAACGATTTCGGCCTTGTCACCGGTCGCGATCCCAAAGGCGTCTATCATGCGATGACCGACGTGATCCACAAGGTGCTGAACGACATCACGGTGGATGACTGGTCGGTTATCATTGGCGGCGACAGCCACACCCGCATGTCCAAAGGTGTGGCCTTCGGGGCCGACTCGGGCACCGTGGCGCTGGCGCTGGCAACCGGTGAAGCCTCGATGCCGATCCCGGAATCGGTCAAGGTGACGTTCAAAGGCAAAATGGCCGACCACATGGACTTCCGCGACGTAGTGCACGCCACGCAGGCGCAGATGCTGGAACAGCATGGCGACAACGTGTTCCAGGGCCGCGTGATCGAAGTGCATATCGGCACGCTGCTGGCGGACCAGGCCTTTACCTTCACCGACTGGACCGCCGAGATGAAGGCCAAGGCCTCGGTCTGTATCTCCAACGACGACACCCTGATCGGTTCGCTGGAACTGGCCAAGTCGCGCATCCAAATCATGATCGACAAGGGCATGGAGCATGATAACGGCATGCTGCAAAAGCTGATCAACATCGCTGATGCCCGCATTGCCGAGATCAAGTCGGGTGAAAAACCGGCACTGACCCCGGATGACAATGCGAAATACTCCGCCGAGGTCGTCGTCGATCTTGACCAGATCGTCGAGCCGATGATCGCCGACCCGGATGTCAACAATGCCGACGTTTCCAAGCGGTACACCCACGATACGATCCGTCCGATCTCGTACTACAATGCTGAAAAGCACGTTGATCTGGGCTTTGTTGGCTCGTGCATGGTGCACAAGGGTGACATCAAGATCGTCGCGCAGATGCTGAAGAATCTGGAAAAGGAAACCGGCAAGGTCGAATTCAAGGCCCCGCTGGTGGTCGCGGCACCGACCTACAACATCATCGACGAGTTGAAGGAAGAGGGCGACTGGGAAGTGCTCGAGAAATACTCGGGCTTCGAATTCGACGACCTGTTCCCGAAAACACAGGCACGCACCGAGTATGAGAACATTCTCTACCTTGAGCGTCCCGGCTGTAACCTCTGCATGGGTAACCAGGAGAAAGCCGCCAAGGGTGACACGGTTCTGGCCACGTCGACCCGCCTGTTCCAGGGCCGTGTCGTGGCAGATGCGCCGGACAAGAAAGGCGAAAGCCTGCTGGCCTCGACCCCGGTTGTCGTGCTGTCGGCCATCCTGGGCCGGACGCCGAAGATCGAAGAATACAAAGCAGCGGTCGAAGGCATTGACCTGACCAAGTTCGCCCCGCCGGTGGTGCCTGAAAACACCAAGTCGGCGCACTTTTAAAATTTTTCAGGCCGGTTCAATTTGAACCGGCCTGATCTTTTCCGACACGGCGTTGAAACGCCTGTCAGTTTTAAAACCAGCGTTTGTGCCGCAAGCTTTTGGCACGGCCAGAGTCTGCGACTTCCTGGAAACACCCATGCTGCGATCTCGGTAAATAGCAGCAAGCCAGACGTCGCAGTGCTGGGGAATTGCCTCTTTGGGATCATGTTGGCGACCGCGATGCCGCCCTGAGCAGCCGAGGGGGATCTGAACGATTTGAACCCGCACATGTGCTGAATGAGACCTAA
This sequence comes from Ruegeria sp. BF6, assembly GCF_056538665.1. Taxonomy (NCBI): domain Bacteria; kingdom Pseudomonadati; phylum Pseudomonadota; class Alphaproteobacteria; order Rhodobacterales; family Roseobacteraceae; genus Ruegeria; species Ruegeria sp. BF6. The sequence continues at coordinate 30,723 of NZ_JBQFTN010000025.1, read as the reverse complement.
GTCGCTCAGACCAAGGTACAATATCGAAACACTGTTCTACTTCCTATGTTTGGCCCAGCACCGGTCCGGTGCCTGAACCAATGAGGATTGAGGCCATGGGATTCGCTGCATTTCTTGGAACTCTTTTAAAGGGGAGGAATGACATGAACATTCAAAACGTACAGGTCAGCACTGCGCTGGACACCTCGCACCTTGGCGTCGAATTCCCATTCAAAGCGCGCTATGGCAACTTCATCAACGGTGAATTCGTTGAACCCAAATCGGGCCAGTATTTCGAAAACACCACACCGATCACCAACGAAGTGATTTGCGAAATCGCCCGATCGAACGCTGATGACATCGAGGCAGCGCTAGACGCCGCCCACGCCGCGTTCCCGGCCTGGGGCAAGACCTCGACCACCGAGCGCGCCAACATGCTGCTCAAGATTGCCGACATCATGGAGGCCAACACCCAGACCCTGGCAGCCGCTGAAACTCTGGACAACGGCAAGCCGATCCGCGAGTCCATCGCTGCTGATCTGGCGCTGTGCGTCGATCACTGGCGTTACTTTGCCGGCTGCATCCGTGCCGAAGAGGGCCATGTCTCGGAAATCGACGGCGACACCTATGCCTATCACATCCCCGAACCGCTGGGCGTTGTTGGTCAGATTATTCCGTGGAACTTCCCGCTTCTGATGGCGGTCTGGAAACTGGCGCCAGCGCTGGCCGCAGGCAACTGCGTTGTTCTGAAACCTGCCGAACAGACCCCGGCCTCGATTCTGGTTCTGGCTGAGCTGATCGCCGATGTCCTTCCTGCTGGAGTTCTCAACATCGTCAACGGCTATGGCCTCGAAGCCGGGAAGCCGCTTGCCTCTTCTAACCGCATCGCCAAGATCGCCTTCACCGGCGAAACCACCACCGGGCGCCTGATCATGCAGTATGCGTCGCAGAACCTGATCCCGGTCACCCTGGAACTGGGCGGCAAATCACCGAACATCTTCTTTGAAGACGTGATGGAAGCGGATGATGAATTCTTCGACAAATGCCTCGAAGGTTTCACCATGTTTGCCTTGAACCAGGGCGAGGTCTGCACTTGCCCCTCGCGCGCGTTGATCCAGGAATCGATCTACGACGATTTCATTGCCCGCGCTCTGGAGCGCGTAAAGGCGGTCAAGCAGGGCAACCCGCTGAGCATGGACACGATGATCGGTGCGCAGGCCTCGATCGAACAGAAGGAAAAAATCGCTTCCTACCTGCAACTGGGCAAGGATGAAGGCGCCGAATTGCTGACCGGTGGCAACGTGTCGACTCTGCCTGGTGTCGAAGGTGGCAACTATATCGAACCCACCGTGTTCAGGGGCCACAACAAGATGCGGATCTTCCAGGAAGAGATCTTTGGCCCGGTTTTGTCGGTCACCACATTCAAGGACGACGCCGAAGCGCTGGAAATCGCCAACGACACGCTCTACGGCCTCGGTGCCGGTGTCTGGACCCGCAACGGCAGCCGCGCGTTCCGGTTTGGCCGTGAAATTCAGGCCGGTCGTGTCTGGACCAACTGCTACCACGCCTATCCGGCCCACGCGGCCTTTGGCGGCTATAAGCAGTCGGGCATCGGTCGTGAGACCCACAAGATGATGCTGGATCATTACCGTCAGACCAAGAACCTTCTGGTCAGCTACAGCCCCAACGCGCTTGGCTTCTTCTAAGCAATCCACGAACAGGCCGTCCCCGCTGAAATTCGGGGACGGCTTTTCCTTTGTGTTCCCGAAAGGCCACGCAATGACCGACACCATGACCGTTACCGCGACCGACGCAGCTTTGGCGCTTATTGCGGATCTCAAAAGCCGGTTTGGAGAGCATCTGCTGTTTCACCAGTCGGGTGGATGTTGTGACGGCTCGGCCCCAATGTGCTTTCAGCAGGACGACTACATAGTCGGGGACAACGATGTTCTGGTCGGTATGATTGGTGATGTTCCATTCTACATGAACGCTGATCAATACGAACGTTGGAAACACACGAACCTGATCGTCGATGCGATTGATGGGATCGGCGGCATGTTCTCGCTTGAAAATGGATCGGGGCGGCGGTTCCTGACGCGGTCGGATGTCTGTTTACGCTAGGTGGATCGTGTGCAGCAGATGCGTGTCGGAACAAATACTGAATAACTGTAACCCAATGCTCTAACCCGCTGTCCGGGGCCGCCTTACAGACACTAAAGCAGATTTAGTCCCCGGTCCCTGCCAATGCATCTTCCAGAAATCCGCGAAGCTCGTCCGGATCAATCGGTTTGTAAAACAGAGCCGCGTCGAGCGTTTCGCAGATCCCCTGCAGATCGCGCGAGCGGTTGGCAGTCACCAGACAGGCCGGCACCGGACCATGTATGGCGCGGATCGAGTTGATTGCATCGATACCGAGCGCCCCGTTATCCAGTTGATAATCGGCTATGATTACGTTCGGAGCTGTATCGACTTCCCGCAGCAGTTCTTGGGCCTCTTCCAGGTTCGCACAGGGCAACACATCAAGTCCCCAATTGTCCAGAGTGATGGTCATGGCGGAGCGCAGCTCGGCGTCGTTTTCGATCAGTACAGCGATCTGGTGTTCCAGTGATTTGCCGCTTGAGGCGGGAATTTTGGCGGGTTGTTTGCTTGGGGTCGCCGCGCTGACCGGCAGTTCAACTTTAAAGCAGGTGCCGTACCCTACATGCGAGGAAAGGTGCAATGGGTGTTGCAGAAGGCGGCAGGCGCGTTCGACAATGGCGAGACCAAGGCCCATGCCCTCGGTCGGATTGGCCGTCGCGTTCAGGCGGTGGAACTCATAAAACACTTTCTCCTGCTGATCCTCGGGGATGCCGGGGCCCGTGTCCCAGACTTCGACACGGACCGAACCCGAACCGCGCCGTACGCCGACCAACACCTTGCCATGTTCCGTATATCGAATTGCATTCGAAGCAAGGTTCTGAAGGATGCGGCGCAGATAGGATGCGTCGCTTTCGACCCACGCGTCACAGTTGACCAGTCGAAACTCCAACCCTTTTTTCCGGGCCAGTGGTTCCAATTCATCGTTTAGCTGGGTCAGCATGTCCCGCAGGTTGATCGACGAGACGTCGACCGAAGCGAGACCTGAATCCAGTTTGGAAATATCCAGCAGGGCCGCGAGGATCTGCTCGACACTGACCAGCGCATTGCTGACTTTGGAAACGCGTTCGCGAAGTTCGGACCGTTGCAGATCGCAATCGAGGGATGCCACATAGAGCTTTGCCGCTGAAAGTGGTTGCAACAGGTCGTGGCTCGCCGCGGCAACAAAGCGCGATTTCGAAGCATTCGCCCGTTCGGCTTCGGACAAAGCGTCCTCAAGGTCCAGGGTACGTGTGGCCACGCGCTGTTCGAGGGTTTCGTTCGCTTGCTTGATTGCGCGGACGGCCGCCCGTTCCGCAGTGATGTCGGTGAAGCTGATCACGAATCCCTGATCGGGCATCTGTTGGGCAAAGACGGCGAGGACACGATCGGCGCCAATGCCAATTTCGAATGACAGCGGAGCGCGCGTGGTCTTGCTCGCCACCCAGGCTTCGACATCGGTATTGTCGATCGGGCCAAGGAATTCCAGATCGTCACGGATTTCGCGGTAGAACGATGAGAAAAAGGTTCCAAGCTGCATCTGGTTTGCCGGTATCGCCAAAAGCTCACCGGCGCGGCGGTTCCAGCCAACAAGCTGGCTTTGGTCGTCAAAGATAAGAACGCCTTGATTCAGATGCTCGAGCGTGGCCTTGATCAGCTTTGCCTGATCGTCCAGCAGGCGTTCGCGTTCCTGTAACTCGAGCCGCATCATTTCGGTGATGTCAGTCTGGATGATCACGGTGCCGCCATCCGGCGTGCGATGCTCGCTGACTTGCAGCCAGCGGTTGTCGGCCAAGCGGACGCTAAAGGCGGCGTGACTGTTCTTGTGCTGGGCCAGTCGGTAGGCCTCCCAACCCTGTGGAGTTTCGCCATCGGGCAGCGACAGATAGGGGCTGTGGGCGATCAGGTGGACATAGTTTTCGAAATTCAGCCCCGGCTTGAGCAGGTGATAAATATCCCGCATCTGCTTGCTGAACCGGCTGTTGCACATGACCAGCGCATCGCTTGGATCGAATAGGGCGAACCCTTCTTTCAACGTCTCGATCGCATTGGCGAGGTTGGCCCGGGCCGCTTCGGTTTCGGCGTTGGCATCTGCCAGTTTCGCGTTCGAGACGTTCAATAGATCCAGCGCGTGCTCGAGTTCCTTGGTACGCGAGCGCACTTCCTCCTCAAGCATCACCGCCCGCTGAAACTGGGTGTAGGCGGCACCTGAGGCTTCGGAACTCTGTTCGACCCGCCGCATCAGCGTTTCGGTGATCTTAAGCAGTTTTTCGTTTTGACGCTCGAGCGTGTCCCGGGGATCGATCAGTTCGCTGGTCATGGCTCAGCCATCCTCGGGCGGATAAATCGCGACGCCTGTGAGCGTCTGATTCACATGCATCGAGTTGACCTGTTCGCCATAGGTGGAAAAGCCGACAACCCGGTTTTCCCCGAGCACCCGTGAGATGTCGGTTGTCATCTGCTTCTGCTGGGCTTCGAGGCGGCGCAGGATGCAATCGCAGGCCAGCACGATTTCCGGCTGTTTCTGCTCAGACAGGGCCGCCATTTCACGGGACAGATGCGTGACCATATTCTCGGCATCGGCCAGCGTGAGGACGACACCCTCGTCAATGGCCGAGAAAAACACCAGATCGCCGTTTTCGGCCACCTGCTGGATCGCGCGCACATGGTGCTGATCACCGATCTGCACCACCACCGGATGGGCCGCAAAAGTAAAGGTTGTCAACTGCTCGGGATCCTTGTCGAGCAGACGTGCGTATTCCCGCGCAGCCGGTTCGGCATTGATCTCGTGGACGATGCGCCGGGCCGGATCGGCTCCGGTCACCACCATGCGTTTCTGGGCCGGGATGAGATGGTCGGTCTTGAAAACGTGGATAGGGCAGCGGCTGCGGACCTGAATGAGAATGGCGGCGTTGGAATGCGCGCGCCCACCATGCAGCACATAAGTTTTTCCGAAATCAGTGCCGTCGCCGGCCGAACCGCCAAAAAAGGGGACTGGTCCGAGTCCGACGGACAGTTGCGACGTTAGCATATCTTCCTTGGTGGACAGTCCGTCGATTAACAGAAAGGTAAAATCCGAGATCCAGCCCGGCGTTTCCCGCGCCATATGGTTTCGGTTGCGGATCATGCGCTCGATCAGGTTCTGGGCGTCAAACCGATCGAGATCGTCGATGAGGATGGTCCGGGTGTGAAAGTGGGTTTGCGGAAACCCGACAGCCACGATCTTGCCATCGGTATAACCCTTTTCGCCGATCTCTCCGGCCGTGGTGCAGCCAACCACCTGGGCTGGTGCAAAAACCCGCTGGGCTTCGTCGATCAGCCGGGACACATCAGTTTCCGGAGACAGAAACAGTAAAACCAGGGACAGATCTCCGGGGCTGAGCGCCCTGGCCAGTTGCGCAACCGCATCCGGGGCCAGGCAATCGACTTGTCCAGACCGCACGATTTGTGCCGCCCCGGACAGACCATGAATATGGCCCATCTCATTTCCTCCCCTGAAAACCGCGGGCCAGACTAGCCGTGTGGTGTTTGGTCGTGCAAGACATTTGCAAAGCTGGTCTGCTTTGCGATCAGTACCGCCTGCGTACGGCTCTGAACACCCAGTTTCCGCATGATCGCGGTGACATGCGCTTTGACCGTAGTCTCGGCAATCGACAGATCATAGGCGATCTGCTTGTTCAGCTTGCCTTCGCAGATCAGCTGCAGAATGCGGCCCTGCTGATTGGTCAGCGATGCCAATCGCTTCATTGCATCGTCCTTTTCGGCCGCGTCCGTTTCTTCGAGCAGAACGCAGTCGGACGGGATGAAGGTTTCCCCGCGCTTCAGAGTTTCCAGCGCCTGATAGAACACGTCTCGCTGGCTGTGCTTGGGAATGTACCCGGCGGCCCCGGCGTGAATTGCCGAACTGATGATGCGATTGTCGGCCATCGACGATGCCACAAGGATCGGGCATTTGGTGGCGTTGCGCAGACGCAAAAGCCCATCAAGCCCGTTCACGTCCGGCAGGTTCAGATCGAGCACGATCAGATCCGGTTCAGTGCCACGCGAGATCATGTCAAGCGCCCCTTGAAGAGTCGGGGCGGTGTGCATGCTGGTGATCGACGACACAACCTGCAATGTCATCGACAGGGCATCGCAAAACAAGGGGTGATCGTCCACGATTAGGGCGGAATTGAAAGTGATCGCCTGTGCTATGTCGGTGTTCGCGTGCATTTGAATCCAGATCAGATAGCGTTGCCTGCCATCATACCAAAGTAGCGGCTTAGCAGGATATACGCCTAAAGTCGTAGAACGACAAACGCGCACCTCGGGAGTGCGCGTTCTTGGTTGAGTGTATCCGTGCCGGATCAGTCGGCTGCAGCCAGTTCCTTGGGCAGCTTGAATGTCCAGACCATGCCACCCTGGTTCAAATAGTTGACCTTTTTGGCCACTTCACCGCCCCAGAGCGGAACCGCGCCGCCCCATCCCGAGACAATCGAGACATATTGCTCTCCGTCCTGCTCCCAGGTTACGGGCTGGCCAACAATGCCCGAACCGGTCTGGAACGACCACAGCTCTTCGCCTGTTTCGTCGTCAAAGGCGATGAACTTGCCTTCCGGCGTGCCGGTGAAGACGAGGCCGCCGGCAGTGGTCATCACACCGCCCCAAAGCGGTGCGTCGTTCTTGAATTCCCACTTGACCTCGCCGGTGTCGGGATCGATCGCCTTGAGGCTGCCGATGTGGTCCTCGTAATTGGGCTTGATGGTGAAGCCTGCGCCCAGGTATGCGGCGCCTTTTTTGTACGAGATCGGTTCGTTCCAGATATCCATGCCCCACTCGTTCGACGGGACATAGAAATTTCCTGTGCGCTGCGAGAACGCCATCGGCATCCAGTTCTTGCCGCCCAGGAACGAGGGCGAGGCAAAGATCACGTCACCCTTCTTGCCGTCTGCCGCATCTGCCGGGTTACCGGGCCGGTTTTCCTCTACAAAGATCGGGCGCCCAGTCTCGTCGATGCCGCTGGCCCACGAGATGTCCTTGACGAAAGGCGTGGCGCTGACAAAAGCACCGTCCTCGCGGTTCAGCACGTAGAAGAAACCGTTGCGGTCGGCGGTGGCAAAGCGCTTGTTGCCTTCGCGGTCGGTATAAGCGACCACTTCGTTGACACCGTCATAGTCCCAGCCTTCGCGCGGGGTGGTCTGAAAATGCCACTTGATCTCACCGGTTTTCGGGTCGATGCCGATGCGGCTGGCGGCATAGAGATTGTCGCCCTTGTTGCCTTCTGTCGGGGTGCCGGCGTTACGTAAATGGCTGTTCCAGGGTGCGGGATTGCCGGCACCAAAGACGAGCGTATCGGTGTCGGCATCGTAGGAACCACCCAGCCAGGTTGCGCCTCCACCGGTTTTCCACATATCGCCCGGCCAGGTCGCGTTGAGCGTTCCGGTCATGGTGGATTCTTCACCGTTGAGCGTGCCCATGTGACCTTCGATCACCGGGCGGGTCCAAACAAGCTCGCCGGTTTCGGCGTCGCGCGCCTGCACTTCACCGATGATGCCGAACTCACCACCCGAGTTACCGGTCACGACCAGACCGTCCACGATCAGCGGTGCGGCTGTATAGGAATAGCCAGCCTTGTAGTCGGCGATTTTCTTACGCCATTTCACGTCGCCGGTTTTCAGGTCCAACGCCACGATGCGGGCATCCAGGGTGCCGAAATAGAAATTGTCGCCATAGATGGCACCGCCGCGATTGATCACGTCACAACAGGGCAGGATGCCTTCGGGCAGGCGTGCGTCGTACTGCCAAAGCTCTTCACCCGTGTTCACGTCGATGGCATAGACACGGCTGTAAGAGCCAGTGATATACATCACCCCGTCATAAATCAGAGGCTGGGTTTCCTGGCCGCGCTGCTTTTCCCCGCCCAGGCTGAAGGCCCAGGCCGGGATCAATTTATGGATGTTTTCCTTGTTCAGCGTGTCCAGCGGGCTGAAACGCTGCAGGTGGCGTCCCATACCGTTGGTCACGATCTGCGACGTGACAGACTGGTCATTCCTGATTTCTTCTTCGGTCACTCCGGCGTGGCTCGCGCCAGCCAACATGACCCCTGCAACTGCTGCAGTGATAAAGCGATTCATGTGGGCTCCTCCCATGATGTATCTGTTCCAAAGCCAGGCGCTTAGTCGCGCGGGTTTCCGGCTATGTGCATTATTGGGAACAGGTTGACCCCGGGGTATTGCACAAAGGTCGTAAGACAGATCAGGTCATGCGCCGTGTCAGCCCCCGTGCGGGATCGAGCTCCCTGACCGACAAGCCAAGAAACACCACTGAGGCAACACAGGTCCACATCAGCGCGATGCCATTGAGCAGCAGAATCAGGCAACGGGCGATTTCCAGTCGCCTCCGGTGACCACCGCTGAGGTTGCGCACGGTTTCCTTTGACCGGTTGCGCGTGATGAGCCGGTCCAGAACGGCATCGGCGCGGGATTGGGTCAGCTTGCCCGACAATCCGTGTAGCGCGGCGAAAAAGGTGAGGGTGAGTATAACCGAGAGATTCAAATCAAACGTGGGCTGCTGAAAGACAACTCGGATGTTTTTCAAGGCAATGCGGGGGTCCCTTGCCATGTCGTGTTAGGCAATTTCGATACGGTCTTGGGGGACGTAAACAGCCGGATTAGAAGGCCGAACAGGGTGGATTCCCGGCCCAGTTCGGACCCAGCAACGCACAGAAAGCGCCGGACGGGACGTGAAAATTCTTATCGTCCGACGCCTGTTTCGTACTTTTGGCATAGCTCAGGTTCTGGACACTGAGGCCGATCACTGTATGGCGATCTCTAGTTTCTGGGTCTCGCCGGTAGAGCCGGGAACCTTGAGATGGTAGCGACCTGGTTTCAGTGCGATGAAGCCTATTTCCATTTCGCCGGCCTCATCAAACTCGATACTGTCGAGCCCCAGCGGGCGGATTTCGAGCCCTTCGACCACGATTTCGTCGATCCAGATGGCGCGGAAGAATTCAGAGCCGACAAGCGCCAGCTCCTGGCTGCCGTCGCCCTGGATTTCGAATTCGTAATAAGTGCCGGATTTGAGTTCCCAGGGGGCGTCCGTCAGGGGCATGCCGGCAGAGAGGATGATCGGCGGCAGATCTTCCTTGTTGGTGGCCGAGAGCAGGCCGGCCATGCCGAACTGGGGTTCGTCATCGTTGTTATCTGCTATGGCAGCGGCGGGCAGAACCAGGGTCAGAAGGGCGACGGTTAGGGATTTGGTTAGCACGGTTAATCTCCTGTCGGTTCGTTTTTTGGGGCTAATAGGCACCGGACTTGCATCGCGCGTGCCCTAACTGGCAGCCCAGGCGGAGGATGGCGGATGGGGAGCGTTACGGTCGCATCGCCGCGCCCCAGGGGAAGCGGCCCACTTTGACGGATTTCAACGCCTCGCGGCTGGCCACGTCGATCACGGTCACGTCGCCCGAAACACCGTTGGTTGTGAACAGCAGCGATTTGTCCGGGGAGAAATCCATGTGCCAGACCCGGCGGCCGACAAGGATATAATCCTCGACCTCATACGTTTCTGCATTGACGACAGCGACGTGGTTTGAGGGGCCCAGTGCGACGAAAACGGCCTTTTCGTCTTCGGTGAATTCGAAGCCGACGGGTTGTACACGGTCGGGATGCACGCCCTTGACAGCGAATTCGATCTTGGCCTTCTCGGATTGGTTGACTGTGTCAAAAACAGTGATGGTGCCGCCAATCTCGGAACTCACCCAGAGCTCGGAACCGCCTGCGGTGAATTCGGCGTGACGCGGCCGGCTGTCAACCAGCGTGTTGGCGAACAACTCGCGGGTTTCGGTGTCGATCCAATGCGCCATGTTGGTGGTTTCCGAGGTGGTGATGGCGATCTTGCCGTCGGGGCTCACGGCCATGCCTTCAGGTTCGATGCCTACATTGATCTGGGCGATCACCTTGCGGCTTTCGGTGTCGACTACCGTGGTTACCGCGTCATCCTCGTTGGCGATGTAGAGATGGCGGTCATTGGGGTGCAGAACGAATTGTTCCGGGTCTTCACCCGATGGCAGGTCGTGCAGGATTTGACCTGTATTCGGATCCATTACCTGAACCGTGTCGCTGTCCGAGGCACAAATATAGACGCGGCTGTAATCCTTGGAAAAGGTGATGCCGCGCGGGCGCTCGCCGGTTGGAATCGTTCGGGTGACTTCAAGCGTGTCCACATCAATCACGCTGATCGTGTCGTCCTTTTCGTTGGTAACCCAGATCTCGGCGGCATGAAGCGGCGTCGTGATGCTGAGGGCGGCAGTGAAGAGCAGGTGTTTCATTGTGCGGCTCCGTTGGATGCCTCTCGCGAGAATTTTCGCAATAGGTGAAAGCAGGTCATTGGAAGGCATTGCAGGCGCTGTCCGGCGCATCGAGGCCCAGCGAGTCAAGCTCGTTATGCTGATGCAGGTACCCTTCGAGCGGTGGCTGGGCGACGAGGGCACTTTTGGTGACCAGCGGGATCGGTTGGCGCAGCTGACCGTTCCATTTGCGGTAACTGAGCGGGCGGCCCTTGAAGCCAGCCAGTTCGAATGTATCCGACAGGATGAATTCGCGAAGATCGGCGGGTTCCGAGCTATTGGTGCGGGTCGCGGCCTCGCCAATCGTGCGAATGGCGGCCCAGGCGGCATAGTCCCGGGGCCGCATCGGACGGTTGGCCAGGTCGCGGAACCGCGATTGCAATTGGGCCGCGCCCCATTGTTCGACCACTGGTGCCCAGGCTGTGGGCCTGAGCCCTTCGGAGCCGGCAACCGGGCGCGGCAGCCAGTTGTTGAAGGCAATATAGCGGCCAAAATCGTTCAGCTCGTCGGCGATCAGCAGCAAGTCGTATGTGCCGAGGTCTTGCGTGAACAAAGGAACCTCCTGCGCTGCATTGCGGCGCATATCCGCATCAAAGCTCCAGGTTTTTTCGGCCGTGATGCTGAGGGCGAGTTTAGCGGCACTTTGGCGCAAAGCATCGGCAAAGGCTTGGTCCTGCGGGTGTTCACCGGAAATCAGGGCCAGCGTGTCCCAGCGTTTGGTGCGGGCAAATTGCATCATGGCGTCGCTGCGCATCTGGTAGGACGGCAAAGTGTGCAACAGGTTGGCGCGACAGTTCTGACTGCGCAAACTCATGTCGGCACTGGAAGTGTTGAACAGCAAGGCGTCGCCCGCAGCGGGCAGGTCGGCAATTTTCAGCAAGGTGTCTGCCGGGACATCGAGGATCAGGAAAGGCGTCTGTTCCAGCGCTTGGCCCGCAGCCGCGAGCGGGTCGCCACCCACGGGGATCACCACGGTTTCCAGGTGGTACTTATGGCCGAGAAAAGCCCCGGTGGTTTGGTTGTCACTCAACCCCAAATGGGCGCCCTTCTCGCCCAGGTCGTCGGGGATTGGGTCAAGGTTCGACAGAGTTGGAGGGCGGTCGGTTTCCTGCTTGAGAAAGACCATTGGTATACGAATCTCGGCAACCGCGGTGCCAGCTGCAATCATCATGACAGTGAATGTGAGCATGAAATTTCGCATGTTTCCTCACCAAAAGGTTTTCGGTTACTCCAAGGCTAAGGCCTGATCGACAGGGGGGGCCATTGGACCATGGTCGTATGGTGAATCGGCTGATCTAGAACTTAAGTCTCGTATCGAGCGTGTGTTCGTCTCCGCTAAAAACTGAGTGGGAAACACACGAACGGGAGGACTAGATGTTCAGACTGTCCATGGCCACGATTGGCCTGATTGCCGCAAGTTCGATGGCGCATGCCCATGGCGATGTGGCACCGCAACCGATGAATACCGATGCTTTGCCGGATGTGGGCGAAGAGTGGCTGATCGAAAACCCTTATCGCGATCAGGGTGAAGAGGTCTGGAAGGCCGCAATAGAGATCGGAGACAGCGGTTACAATCAGAACTGTGCCCGGTGCCACGGACTGGGAGGTGTGTCCGGTGGGCTGGCGCCTGACCTGCGCTATCTCGAAGCCGAAGAATATGGCGACGAATGGTTTGTCGAACGATTCCAGACCGGATACACCCAGAATGGTATCACCAAGATGCCCGCCTTTGGCGAATTGCTGGGGCAGAAGGCCGCATGGGCGATCCGCACCTATATCGAGACCCGGCCCGATGATGGTGAATTGGACGATGTGACGCCACGGCTGATACAGATCCGGGATGAACTGACCGCAATGGCGGATGGTGGCACAGGTGATGTCGAAGCCCTACGCAGCGAGTTGAATACGGTTGCCGAAGGTGTGGCGACCGGTTCCGGAGCACCCGTGGCCGACAGCGTTGCCTTTCGTGCGGCGAGCCTGATTTCCGGCGATCAACCGGATTTTGCCGGTGCGGCCGAGGTCCTGACCATCGGTCTGTCAGCAGCCAACTAGAAAATACAGATTGGGGCACATGAAACGTTTTCTTACCGGAACTTTTTTCTCCCTGTCGGTTGTCTGTGCCCCGGCACAGATCGCATCAGCTCGATGCGAAGATCATGTGCCCCAAGCCAAACCCCAAAACGTGTCGCGGGATCGGGTTGGGCAGGATCTCGATACGATTCAGGAACGCGGGTTCATTACCTTTGCCGCCTACGAGGATTTTCCGCCCTGGTCGTTCGAGGAGGACGGGAAGATCAAGGGCGTGGATGTTGAGATCGGACGCCTGATCGCGCAGGAGCTGGGCGTCGAGGCCCGGTTCAATCTTGTGGCGCCAGGCGAGGATCTGCAGACCGATCTGCGCAACTGGATTTGGAAAGGCCCTATCGTCGGCGGCAGTGTGGCCAATGTCATGCTGCATGTGCCTTATGACAGCGAATTTGCCTGCCGGGTTGAACAGGTGGTTTTCACCGGGCAGTACCATGTCGAAGAAATCGCAATCGCCTATCGTAAAGAAGCCTATCCGGAGGACCCACCGGTTCCGGCCTATTTCCGCTTTGACACGGTCGGTGTCGAGAACGACTCGATTGCCGATTTCTACCTGTCATCCTTTCCCGGTGGGCTGCTGTCGCACAATGTGACCCGGTTCCCTTCGATGGCGGATGCCATGGCGGGGCTGGCTGTGGGTGAAACCATGGCGGCGATGGGTCCTCGGGCGCAGCTGGAACACGGCGCCACCGAAGATCTGGCAGTGCATAGCCCACCGCTGCCGGGCTTTGCCGTGGGGAAATGGACCGCCGGGGTTGCGGTTCATTTTGCGTATCGGCCACTGGCCTATGCAGTTGGAGATGCCGTTTTTGCCGGGGTAGAAGATGGGCGCGTGGCGCAGATATTCGCCGAATACGGTCTGACGTTCGCGCCACCGATATTGCGCTGAAGCGGCTTTATCCCAGGGTCTTCAGATCCCCGTGGTGATCGACCAACGTCGCTTTCGGGGTTCCGGGCAGGGCGTGCAGCGCATCACGTATACGAGGTTCAGACATCAGGCAGAAGGCGGTCGAGGCCGCGTCGGCAATGGCAGCGCTGTCGGCCTCGACGCTGACCGTGGACCAGCGCGGTTTCCCGTTAGGGTGCAGGATATGGCTCTGATCCGCGCTGAGTGTCAGTGCCGAAGGGCTGGATGTGGCAATCGCTCGGTTTTCCAACGTGCGGGTGGCGACTAGTCCGAAATCGGGGTCTTCCACGCCAATGCGGAAGGGGCCGCCGAGGGCTGCAAATTCTCCGATGTTGATCAGCGTTCTGGTCAGGCCCGATTGCTGCAGGACCTGCCGGGCAATGTCGGTGGCAAAGCCCTGCGCGATCCCGTTCAGGGTTAACGCCTGACCGTAATCCAGTCTAACAACCCGCGGTAAGACCTGTACGCGATCCCAACCCAACAAAGCGCGCGTCGGTGCGGGGTCCTCGCCCCGTGCAAGCGCCAGCCAAAGCGGTTGTACGGTCGGATCGAATAGCCCGCTTGTTGCGCTGTGAACCTGACCGACCTGTTCCAGAAGTGCGACGAAATCCGGATGGGGTGCGTCCAGGTTGCCGCTTCGGTTCAGGCGGGACAGATCGGAGTTGCTGTCATAAAGGCTGAACAGACGCTCCAGGCGCGGCAGTAACTGCCTCAGCTGATCAAGGGCGGGTTTTGCCTGATCTTCCGGAGCATGCAGTACCACTGAAACCCGTGCTCCCATGGCGTGGCCCTGCCAGCGCAGCGGGGTTGCGATGGCGGGCGTTGCCAGCGCGGCGGCGGAAATGGTCAGGAACCGGCGGCGGGATAACGGGCTCATTCGGCTGCCTCCATCCGTTTGGTGGCGCGCCGCGAAGCGATTATCAAAGGTACGCATCGGTTTTGATCGTTGTGGATGGCGACGCAATCAAGGCAGCCGAAACACTCGGAATATCGGATTGCGCCGGATTGACGGATCGCGCCATAGGCGCATTTCGCCCTGCACAGTTGGCAAGGTGACCCGCATTCCCTTCTCCGTTTGATCCAGTCGCGCCCCCGGATCAAGCCGCCAATGGCCATCACCGCACCCAGCGGGCATACATATCGGCAAAACCCCTTGAACAGCACCATCCCCAGGATCAGCCAGATCGCAGCATAGGTGGCATAGCCCCAGTCGCGGATGAAGTACGTGGTGATGGCAGTCTTGAAAGGTTCGACCTCAGCGGCTTTGTCCAATTGGTCAGGCGCTGTGAACAGAGTGATGAAAAGACCCGCCAGCACCGCGTACTTTAAAAGCTTGAATCGTGAGTCCCACGCGGGCGAAAGCTCAAGCCGGGGCAGGCTCAGAGTGCGTCCGAGGTTATGGGCGAATTCCTGCAACGCGCCAAAAGGGCAGAGCCAGCCGCAGAAATAACCGCGACCCCAAAGAACGAACCCGAGAAAAGTGGCCCCCCAGATCAGCAGCGAAAATGGATCATAGGTCAAAAAGGCGAAACTGCCGCCTTCAAACGTGGCACGAACAACCGCCAGCACCGTGACAACTGACAGCTGGCCCTGGCCCCACCAGCCGACAAACACTGTCACAAAAGCAAGAATCACCAGTCGAGTCGGGATGAGGGTGCGACTTTGTGCCAGTGGATTCTGGGCAAATAACAGCAGCGCGGTCAGGCCGGTCAGGAACAGGGTCAGAATGATCATGTCGGCCTGCCGCGCGCGCAGAGCATCTAACCAGGGGGGGCTCGCCTTTGTTGCTTTTGCGCGCGAGAAAAACCGCTCGTCGGTTGCGTGGGTGACCGGCAGATTGATAGAGCCGGTTTCAGGCTGGAACATGCCGTGCTGGCGGATGGCGGCGACGTTCAGGGTCCATTTCCGGGAAGGATCAAACCCGAGGCGCCGGTCCGTTCGCAGGATCATCATAGCCCCGTCATGCAACTCGCCAGGCAAGTTGTCCGACAGTTCGACAAATAGATCGCTGTCGCGCAGCGCAACCGGCAATCCGTCTTGTTCCGCAGACAGCCAGTCCGGCGCGGTGTTGCGCACGAAATCCGGGCTGACCAATCCGTGACGAGCGGTTTCAATCACCAGAATCGGTTCGTCATTCGGTGAGATTGCGAGAAAGTCCTGCAACTCGCGAAACCCGCCATCGGACAAGACCGTGCGGGCGATGGAGGGTGGACCGAGATCCACGATCCAGAGATCGAGGTAAGGCGCGTCCGGGTCAGTTTGGGCCTCGGGATCGTCATCCTCCCAAATGGTGTCGTCAAAGGCGTCGTTGACCTGAGCATTGGAAATGACTGTATGGGTTGCGATGCCCTGCGACACGAGATCTTCCCATGTCAGGGCTTCGGAATACTCCGGATCGGGATGTGCGGGTGGAATGGTCGAAATCCCTTCCATCTTCTCCCGTGCGACGGCGAGGGCAGCGGCCATAACCGATTCATGGGCGATACGAACCGAGGCTGTGGCTTTGGTGACGCCATCCAGATAGACCAGCGACGAACCGGTCCCACCGCTGCCATAGGGGGTTCCGACGACGATGGATGAGGAAATGGATAACCCGGGATATTGTTCGAAAAATCTGTGAAACGGAGCTTCGCCCAAGCCTGACACAAAGATCGGCTCATTGTGTTCGATCAGGCGTACGTCCAGGAATATTCCCTCTAAATCGAGGACAACCAGCGCGTTGATCGCCGATCCCGAAAAGCCGGGCAGGGGGGCAAGCGGTTCGGTTTCAAAAACATATCCTGCCTTGGCCCCCCCCGAGTTCAGCAACTGATAGACACCGTTTTCACCGATGGGGTCACCGAGGGAGAACGGTGGCATGATAAGCTCGGAAAGCGTCGCCCGGTCCAGCGGCGCGGCCGGAACAAGGCGCGCCGAAAGGCAGAACAGCAGTGTGAACAAAATAACGCGCATGTAACGACCCTACGCAGCGGAGGTGCGCGCACCCTATTGGACATTGGTCGCAGACCCGGTCTACGACCAAAGGCCAATACGCAAGATTGGGGCTCGTTGGTAGGTTTAAGGCACTCTAACCAGCCAGCGGAGGAAGTAAGATGGCCTGGACAGCACCCAAACTAAAAGAAGTGAACTGCGGCATGGAAATCAACATGTACGCGCCGTCCGAGGACGAAGGTCGCGAATACGAACGCGATCTGTTTTGAACCGCGTCTGAACAGGTAACGGCCATGCGGTTTCTGGTTCTTGGCGCGGCGGCAGGTGGCGGACTGCCACAGTGGAACTGTGGTTGTTCCAATTGTCAGGATGCTCGTAGCGGCAAGATCGCCCCGGCGAGCCAGTCATCGCTGGCCGTTTCTCTGGGTGGACGCGATTGGGCGGTGCTGAATGCATCCCCCGATATTCGCGCCCAGATGATGGCCTGCCCCTCGATGCATCCGCGCGGCTTGCGGGGTTCACCTATTGCATCAGTTTTGCTGACAAATGGCGATATTGACCATATCGCCGGATTGCTTTCCCTGCGCGAGCAGACGCCGTTCACAATCTATGCGACTTCCGAGATCCACAAAGTTCTGGAGGACAACTGTGTGTTTGACGCGGTGAACGCGGAAAAGGTTTCGCGGGAACGGATTAAGATCGGCCACGGCTTTGAGGTTCTGCCGGGATTGCAGGCCCGGGTGTTCCCGGTGCCGGGCAAGGTGCCGCTGTTCATGGAAGGCGAGACGGTTCAGACCGATATGGTCGGGGAACAGACTGTGGGGGTTCGCCTGAGCGACGGGCAGACCGTGGCCTATTACGTTCCCGGATGCGCGGAAGTGACCGTGGATCTTCTGGAAACCTTGTCGGATGCGAACCATTTGTTCTTTGACGGCACGCTGTGGGACGACAACGAGATGATCCGGTCGGGAACCGGCGTGAAATCCGGAAAACGAATGGGGCATATCTCGATCGGCGGACCGGAAGGTTCGATTGCCCGACTGGCCGGGCTGAAGGCAGACAAGACTTTTATACACATCAACAACACAAACCCGGTCTGGCAGCCGGACGGCCCGGAACGCGCATTTGTTCACGCTCAGGGCTGGCGCGTCGCTGCTGATGGGATGGAGATAGTGACATGAACGCACACAGCCGCAACGTCGGAACACTGGAAGAGCGGCTGCGTGCGATCGGGGCCGAACGCTATCACGACAAACACCCGTTTCACCACATGCTGCACGGAGGACAATGTAATCCGGACCAGGTGCGGGCCTGGGTCATCAACCGCTGGGCCTATCAGGCAGCGATACCGATGAAGGATGCCGCTTTCCTGTCCCGGTGCAGCGATCCGCAGATGCGGCGGGAATGGCGCAGCCGGATCGAGGATCACGACGGTAATGTGGACGGTGGCGGAGGAATTCGCCGCTGGTTGAAGCTGGCCGAGTCGGTAGGGCTGGACCCTGATTTTGTTGCAAGCGGACGGGGGGTTCTGCCAGCCACGCAATTCGCTGTGGACGCTTATATCCGCTATGTACGAGATAAACCTTTGCTCGAGGCGGTGGCTTCGTCGCTCACTGAATTGTTCGCGCCCAAGATCCACGAACGCCGCATTGAGGGTATGTTGCAGCACTATGATTTCGCCGATGCCGAAAGCATGTCGTATTTCAAAAAACGTCTGACCGAGGCCCCAAAGGACGTGAAATTCGGATTGGCTTGGGTTCTGGAGCACGCCGACACGCCGGTAAAGGAGGATGCGGCCTGTGAGGCGCTGATCTTCAAGACCAATGTGCTGTGGGCGCAGCTGGATGCGTTGTGGGGAGCATACGTGGAACCGGGCCGCATTCCGCCCGGTGCCTGGCAGCCCGGAGAAGGCATGGCATGAGCCTGGCGCTAACCGATACGGATCGCCCTTATCTGCCGCGTGGTGTCCGAATGGTAGAGGACCGGCTACGGGGCGGCAAGGTTCTGCTGGCGCCTGAAAAGGCCATAGCTCTGGACAAGATTGGCGAAGCTATTTTGTCCCGGGTGGATGGCAACGCCGAGTTTGGCGCAATCATTGCTGACCTCGCAACGACTTACGACGCCCCCGAAGAGCAGATTTCCAAGGATGTGCAGCGGTTCATGATCGGGTTGCGCGCCCGGATGTTTCTGGGGGTCCACTTATGAGTGTACCTTCACCCATCGCCATGCTGGCGGAACTGACGCACCGCTGTCCGCTGGCCTGCCCTTACTGTTCGAACCCTTCCGATTTGCTGGGTCGTGACAGCGAACTGGACACTGAAACATGGGTCGATGTTTTTCGGCAGGCGGCAGAGCTCGGTGTTCTGCAGTTGCATTTGTCGGGCGGTGAGCCTGCATCGCGCACGGATATCGTGGAATTGATGCAGGGGGCACATGATGCCGGGCTGTATACCAATCTGATCACCAGTGGGATTGGTCTGACCCCGCGACGGCTGGATGCGTTAGAAGCGGCGGGGATGGATCACATCCAGCTTTCACTGCAGGGTACCAATGCGGAGCTGGCGGATTGGGTTGGCGGGTATCGGGGCGGATTTGATCGCAAGATGAAGGTGGCGGCCGAAATCAGAGACCGGGGAATTCCTCTGACGCTGAATGCGGTGATGCACCGGCATAATCTGGACGATCTGGAACGCACCATCGAATTGGCGGTCGAGATGGGCGCGCGCCGGCTTGAAGTGGCCTGCGTGCAGTTTCACGGCTGGGCCACGAAGAACCGCAATCACCTGTTGCCAACGCGTGAGCAGACAATAGAGGCCAAACGTATCGTGGCCGAGGCTGAAAACCGGCTGCGCGGGACGTTGGCCTTCGACTTCGTGCCGCCTGACTATTATGCGGATTTCCCCAAATCCTGCATGGGCGGTTGGGGATCGGCCGGGCTGAACGTGACGCCAAACGGGACAGTTCTTCCGTGCCACGCGGCCGAGAGTATTCCGCATCTAGCATTCGAATCTGTACAGGATAAAAAGCTTGCGGAAATCTGGTTCGATAGCCCGGCGTTCAATGCCTATCGCGGCACTGACTGGCTGCCCCAGCCGTGTCAGAGCTGTGACCGAAAGGAAATCGATTTCGGTGGTTGCCGCTGCCAGGCGCTGGCCATCTCCGGGGACGCGTCGGCCTCGGATCCGGTTTGCGGAAAATCCCCGAACCATGGTCTGATCACCAAGATTCTCGAGCAGGCGGCTAAGCCGACAGAAACGCCCATGTTGTGGCGGGGGGTGGTATCGTAAAAGTGAGCCTTTTTGAGGGGCTTTGTTGTCACGGTGCGCTTTATTGCTGGTTGCTCACCCTAAGAAGTTGCGAAAACCAATGGTTTATCGAGCGGTCGTTTTTGGGATGTATCGTTAATTGCCGGGCTGTTTGACCTGCTGTGTGTGTCGCCAGCTTTTTCGTCTAGATTGGCGATCACGCAGGTTCCGACTTTTGTTCTCAGCACATGTTTCTTTCACAGGTTTCAGCATGGTCTCATTGAACGGCTGCCATTTCCCCAAGGATGCAGTTTTGTATGCTGTGTACTTCTAATTGCGGCACATTTTGTCTTATGGGGGTTTGGAAGAGATTATGGCCGAACGTGGCGTTCAAGTGGACCTCGCCACTCTCAACAGGTGGGTTGTGAAGTCTTCATCGATGATCGCAGTGCGAGCGCGGGAAGCGTCCAGCCGTCGCCTAGTTCTCTGCCAAAGCGCTGTTCTTCGTTTGGCTCGGCTTGAGTCCACCCTTGGTATTGAGCAGAGTTCTTCTGCAGCAGGCACAATCGGTGCGGCCCATCGAACAGACACCGCGGCTGTACATCCCGGCGTTGTTGACGCGACCCACAGCATCGAGCATTTGCATAACCGGCTTAAACCGGTGCAGGGTGATATTCCCGGCCCCATGAGCCGGTTGACCGACTTCCCGTTCCCAGTCATAGGCGCACGGGCCACTTCCGGCATTTGAGACGCGAAGGAACTTGTTGAACCTACCCCGATGCCGGGCCTCACTGTGTTCTGCCGACGGCACGGTGACAAAGATCAGAGCGCGACATGATCCCCAAAAGCGATACGCTGATCGAGGTCAAGGACCTGCCCGCCCACGTCCCGATCTAGACCCGCAAGAAAAAAGGTGACATCGATCTGCCGTATGCGTCCGAGTCCGAGCTGCGCAAGGTCCGTCCAAGATGAGACTGGTGTTTCAGGATACGTATTCCTCGCTGAACCAGCGCATGACCGTGCGCGATATCATTACCGAGCCGCTGGTGGCCGCAAGCACGATCAAGGCAAACAGATCGATGCCCGTGTGCGCGAGATCGCGGCGCGCTGCAGGTTAATTCTGGAACATCTGCTCTGCGACGAAGGCGTTTCAGCCTTGGATGTGTCGATTCTGGCCGAGATGGGTGTCCCGTCCCTGTACGTCACCTACGATCTGTTCGTCGTGGTGAGAATGTCGCACCGGGTCACGGAGCTCTATGTCGGGAAATTCGCCGAATGCGCCCCAACCGAAACGTTGTTCTTTGCGCCGAAACACCCCCTATATCCAAGTTCTGCAGTGCGCGATCTGCACCGCCGTCCCGGATGCGGGGTTTGATCCGATCCGGCTTCGGGGCGAAACTCTCAACACGCTGGCTGCTCCGTCCGGGTGCCGGTTCCACACGCGCTGCCCGGTTGCCAAGGATAGATGCAGCGCCGAAGCGCCCGAATTGCGCGCGGTTGAACCGGAGCATTTGGTTGCCTGTCACTATACGTAAGAGTACGATTTCTTCCGCTCGTGGCGGTCAGGGCAAAAGCATGGGGTCAGGATCGTGTGACAGCAGGTCCTGAACCAACGGATTGGGAAAACGGCGGCGCAGCGTGATGGCGTAGAAGGCTTCCTTGATGCGCGGATGTTCCTGCGCTTCGACCAGCCGCCCTGAATTCAGTTCGTCCGTAACGACGATGGGCGCGACAAGGGCCAGCCCGATATCCTCGCGCGCCAAAAGTCGCACCATCGCCATGTCATCGACCTCGGCCGCGACTTGCGGGCGTTCTGACAGGCGGCTGGCCATGGCATCAAACGCTGTGCGCACGCTGTTGTCGGTGGTGGGCAAGATGAAAGGTTGCGTTTTCAACAGCTCTTTGATCGGCGTTTTGGGGTCCAGCCGGTCGGGCGTGCCGATGATGCTGACCGGCTGTTCAGCGATCTGGTGAGTCTCAAACGGGGTTAGGCTGTCATCCGGTGGCAGGCGATTCATCAGAACCAGATCGAGGTTCAGCGTCTCGAGCCCCTCCATCAACTCGGCCGGGCTACCGGACCGCAGGATCACCTCGACATCCGGCCGCGACAGGATGGGGCGTAGAAATCCGATCTGAAAGTTGCGCGACAGGGTCGCCAAGGCCCCCACGCGCAAGGCTTTGCGGGTCTGCACCGTCTCGGTCAGAGTGGCGACAAGTTCTTGTCCTGTCGAGAAAATCGCATCCGCATGGTCCAGGGCGATGCGTCCGGCCTCGGTGAGGTACAATTGACGACCGCGACGCTCGAAAAGATCGTGGCCCAACCGTTCCTCTAATTGCTTGATTTGCACCGACAAGGCGGATTGCGACAGGTTCAGCCGTTGTGCCGTACGGGTAAGGTTCCCGTCATGGGCCACGGCCCAGAAATACCTCAGGTGATGATAGTTCAGTGGCATAACGTTCTATTTAATAGAACGAAATAAGAAGAACAATGAATTTTTAATGACACAGAATCTGTCCTAACTGATTGTCCCAAACGGATAACCCAGGGACACGTCACCATGTTGTATCTCTATCTCCCGCTCCTCAGCCCGCTGATCCTGATCGCTGCTGCGATCTATGCAGGGCGTCATCCGGGACTGCGCCCGGGCCGAGTGCCGAAACTGGCCGAAGCCGCGGCCTTTGCCGCCTTCGTGATCGCCTCCACCGCTTCCTTTTTATTGGTGATCTACGGCCCCGGCACGTCGGCCTTGATCGGAGCCTTCGGCGTTGGGCTGTCAGTCCGGCTGGATGCGGTTAGCGCGGTGATGCTGGTGCTGGTCAGCTTCATTGGCTGGATCGTCCTGCGCTATTCTGTTACCTATATGGATGGCGAGGCCAGACAGGGCAAATTCACCCAATGGATGGCCTTGGTGCTGGCCTCGGTCCTGATGTTGGTTATGTCGGGCAACCTGATCCAGTTGTTGGTTGCGTGGACCACGACCAGTCTGGTTCTGCACAAGCTATTGCTGTTCTACCCGGACCGCGCAACTGCACAACGCGCCGCACGCAAGAAGGCAATTGTGTCACGGCTGAGTGAATGCGCCCTGGCCTCAGCCGTGGTTCTGCTGATCGCGGCAACCGGAACCACCGATATCCACACGATCCTGACGACGGTTCAGTCCAACTGGCTGACCACGACGGCGGCCCTGATGATCGCAGTCGCGGCAGTTCTGGCCTCGGCCCAGTTCCCAGTGCATGGCTGGCTGACCGAGGTGATGGAGGCCCCGACGCCGGTTTCGGCCCTGCTGCATGCGGGTGTGATAAATGCGGGTGGATTCCTGTTGATCCGCTTCGCCGATGTCATGCTGGCGGCGCCCGGAGTGATGGCCCTGCTGGTGATGTTGGGCGGGTTCACCGCGCTGTTTGGTGGGTTGGTGATGCTGACCCAACCTGCGGTAAAAACCTCGCTGGCCTGGTCCACGATTGCCCAGATGGCATTCATGGTTATGCAGTGTGGGCTTGCGCTGTTCCCGCTGGCGCTGCTGCATATCGTGGCGCATTCGCTGTACAAAGCGCATGCGTTCCTCAGCTCGGGTGAGGCGGTAAAAAACGTTACCGCCATTCACCGCCCCGGTCCCATTGCGGTGCCCAGTGCCAGCAACGTGCTACGGGCCTTCGGGACAGCGATCGTGATCTATGCTTTGGTCGGGACGGTGCTGGGCTTTGACGGCAAGTCGGTTCAGGCCATTACTCTTGGCGTCATCCTGATCTTCGGCGTGGCTTACCTGCTGGCGCAGGGCTTTGCCGATGCCGCGCCGCGTCAGCTGACACAGCGCACGGCGGTCTATGCGCTGGTGACCTCGGTCAGTTACTTCGTGCTGCAGATCATTGCGCAGCATGTGACCGCCGGAGCCTTGCCCGCCACCCCCGCGCCGGGACCGCTGGAATGGGCGCTGATCGTGCTGGCCTTGCTGAGTTTTGGGTTCGTTGCGGTGGCGCAGGCGACTTTCCCGCTGTGGGCGGCGCACCCGGCAGCGGCGGGCCTGCGGGTTCACCTGTCAAACGGTCTTTATGCCAACGCGATTTTCGACAAGTTGCTGGACGGTTGGTCCAGACGGTCCGCAGCCTGAAAGGAACTGAACCGATGTTTGCAAAGCTCGAAGCGTATACCGCACCACTTCTGGAACTGGTGGCCGAAGCCAAATCCGCCGCTTATGCGATCCCGCCCTTGTTCCCTTTATCTTCGAATGTCGCGGTGAACCCGTTTCTCGGCCAAAGCGACGAGCCGCTGGCCGTGACCTCGGCGCGACTGGCGCGGGTTGCGGGCACACGGATCACACCTGATCGGACACATTGGGCTGCAAAGTTGCGTACGGGTGAGATGACCGAGGCGGACATTCTGGATGCGCTTTCTTCAATTGAGGGACCGTTCAACGTCCCAAGCCTTGAGGATGTCATGGTTTCGCTGAAAACGGAGGCGCCGCATACCGAAGCTTTGCCCACTGTGGCTGAACTGGCGGCCGAGGTTTCCGGTACGGACTGGCCTGCCCTGATTGAGGACCGCATCGGCATCTGGGCGGCCAGCCATTTCGATCAAGGGCAGGCTTTGTGGCAACAGGCCCGGACCGGAGGCGCTTTCAGCGCCTGGCGCGAGTTTGCCTCTCGCGACCTGACGCCGGAAATTCAGGGTCTGACCGGGTTTGGCGCCTTTGTTGCGGGTACCAATCGGTCGCATTGGCGGGCAATTGGCCGGTCGTCCGAACGGCTGGGGCTCAGCACCGAGGCAGCCGCTACCGCCTATCATCGGTGGCTGACGACCCTGGGCGGATGGGCGCAATACGCGCGCTACCTGCAGTGGGACGCCGAGTTGAAAGGTGAACAGAACAATACCGTGACCGAGCTGTTGGCCGTGCGGATGGTCTTCGATGAGGCGCTGTTCGTGCTTTACGAAGATCAGATCGCCGAGCGATGGGCAGAGATTGTGGCCGCGCATGCGTCACCGGTGACGCCAACCGCCGATTTCGTGATCGATGCTGTTTTGCAGGAGGCCGCCGAACGGGCACAACAACGCGCATTGGGAGAAAGGCTGCTTTCGGGCACCGCGCGCAAAGCCGATGGTCGGGCGCAGGTGCAGGCCGCGTTCTGCATCGACGTCCGGTCCGAGGTGTTCCGCCGCGCGTTTGAGGCGCAGGATCCCGGGATCGAAACGCTTGGGTTTGCGGGGTTCTTTGGCCTTGCCAGTGCGCATAAGGCAGCGGGGTCGGATGTCACCGAGGTCCATGGCCCGGTGTTGTTACAGCCATCCGTGTGCTCTCAGGCCAAGGAACCGGCGGGTGCGGATCTGGCCCGCCGTTACTCGGCCCGGGCCAAGCGGGCCTGGGGCCGGTTCAAGCTGGCCGCTGTATCCTCGTTTGCTTTTGTCGAGGCGACCGGGCCCTTGTATGCCGGAAAGCTGATGCGCGACGCATTGGGGGTTGCCGGAAAGTCCAAGGTTGACCCGGCACCGCAATTGGACCCGAACATCGATCTGGACACTCGCGTTGGCATGGCCAAGGCGGTGCTGACGGCGATGTCTCTGACCGACAGTTTCGCCAGGATCGTTCTAATGGTCGGGCACGGGGCCGAGGTGACCAACAACCCGCATGAAAGCGCACTGCATTGCGGCGCGTGCGGAGGTCATGCAGGCGACGTGAACGCGCGGCTGTTGGCCGGGTTGCTGAACGATGCGCAGGTGCGCTCGGGGCTGGCGGGGCAGGGGATCGATATCCCCGCCGACACCCTGTTCGTGGCCGCAATGCACTCGACCACGACCGATCGGGTCAGTCTGTATGAGCAGGATTTGCCGCCCGGCGACCGGGCCGGTGATCTGGCGCAGGTGAAAACCTGGCTGGATGTGGCCGGACAGCTTGCCCGGGCTGAACGCGCGGAACGTCTGCCGCGCGCCGACAACGCCACGGATATTCAGCGTCGCGCGCAGGACTGGGCTGAAACCCGCCCCGAATGGGGCCTGGCCGGATGCCGTGCCTTCATCATAGCCCCGCGTCATCGCACGGACGGGGCGAACCTGGAAGGGCAAGCCTTCCTGCACAATTACGATTGGCGCAAGGATGACGGCTTTGGCGTGCTGGAACTGATCATGACCGCCCCGGTGGTGGTCGTCAGCTGGATCAGCCTGCAATATTACGGCTCGACCGTGGCGCCCGCCCTGTTCGGCGGCGGCAACAAGCTGCTGCACAATGTGGTCGGTGGTATCGGTGTGCTTGAAGGCAACAACGGCGCGCCCCGTCCGGGCTTACCGTGGCAGTCGATCCATGACGGCGAAAGCTATCAACATGAACCGCTTCGCCTGTCGGTTGTCGTCGAAGCACCGCCCGAGGCTATGTCGGGCATTCTTGATCGGCACCCGCAGGTGCGGGCGCTTTTCGACAACGGCTGGCTGCATCTGATCGCCATGGACGACCAGGGCAAGCTGGCCTGGCGTTATACCGGAGACCTGAACTGGACCCCGATCAGCGTCCCGTCCGATCAGGTCATCGCGGCGGAATAAGGTGAAGCCGACCAACGGACTGCATGCGAAACGGGTTGTCTTTTGGTCGGTTCCCGCCTAGTCAGAGCCTCACCTCGGGGTGCGTGGCCTGCCGCGCTGAGATGCCATTGGCGAACCCGTTGAACCTGAACCGGCTAGAACCGGCGGAGGGAAAGGTGACGGTTTCATCCATCCTTGCCCTCTCGCCGCAATGGAGGATGACATGAAACATCTGATGATTGCTGCGGGAATCCTGAGCGCGACCACGGCTATGGCAGCCGATAAACCTCAGCTGACCGTGTATACCTATGACAGTTTTGTCTCGGACTGGGGCCCCGGCCCGCAGGTGAAAGAGGCGTTTGAGGCGGTCTGTGACTGCGAGCTGAACCTTGTCGGCGTCGAGGACGGCGCGGCGCTGTTGTCGCGTATCCGGCTGGAGGGTGAGAACTCGGATGCCGACGTAGTGCTGGGGCTGGACACCAATCTGATCACCGCGGCCAAGGAAACTGGCCTGTTTGCCCCAAGCGCAGTCAGTGCCGAATACACGCTGCCGATCGAATGGACGGATGACGTGTTCGCGCCCTACGACTGGGGCTATTTCGCTTTTGTCCATAACGCGGATGCGGCAGCGCCCGCGAACTTCCGTGAACTGGCCGAGGGTGACACCAAGATCATCATTCAGGACCCGCGATCCTCGACCCCCGGTCTGGGACTGCTGTTGTGGGTGCAGGCGGCTTATGGCGATGAGGCGCCAGATGTCTGGGCCGGTCTTGCCGACAACATCGTTACCGTGACCAAAGGCTGGTCCGAGGCCTATGGCCTGTTTCTGGAAGGTGAGGCCGACATG
Organism: Ruegeria sp. BF6; assembly: GCF_056538665.1. Lineage (NCBI taxonomy): Bacteria > Pseudomonadati > Pseudomonadota > Alphaproteobacteria > Rhodobacterales > Roseobacteraceae > Ruegeria > Ruegeria sp. BF6. The sequence continues at coordinate 3,786 of NZ_JBQFTN010000025.1, read as the reverse complement.
GTCCTCAGCTACACCACCTCGCCCGCCTATCACCTGATCGCCGAGGAAGACGCCAGCAAAGCGGCGGCCGCTTTCGACGAAGGGCACTATATGCAGGTCGAGGTTGCGGCCAAGCTGGCCGGGTCCGATCAGCCGGAACTGGCGGATCAGTTTCTGAACTTCATGGTCTCAGATGCGTTCCAGCAGATCATCCCGACCACCAACTGGATGTATCCGGCGGTGACCCCGGCAGTTGGTCTGCCCGAAGGGTTCGAGACGCTGATTCAGCCGGAAAAATCCCTGCTGTTTTCTCCGGATGAGGCCGCCGTTGTGCGGGATCAGGCGCTTGCGGAATGGCTGAGCGCGCTCAGCCAGTAAGCCCCTGGCCGGGTGTTGGCGCGGCGGCTATGGTTGCCGCGCTGATTTTGGGGACACTCGCCGCCGTAGCCCTGCGGGCCGAAGCGGCAGGTGGATTCGGCCCGGCGGATTGGGCCGCCTTGCGGTTCACGCTTGTGCAGGCGGTTTTGTCGGCCCTGTTCAGTGCAGCGCTAGCGGTTCCTGTTGCGCGGGCACTGGCCCGGCGGCGATTTCCGGGACGACGCTTTCTGATTGCTTTGCTCGGGGCGCCGTTCATTCTGCCGGTCATTGTGGCAATCCTCGGGCTGTTGCAGGTCTTTGGCCGCGCGGGCTGGATTTCGGAGGTATTGGGGTTCTTTGGTTTGCCGCCGATGCGGATCTACGGGTTGCACGGCGTTGTGCTGGCACATGTATTTTTCAATTTACCGCTGGCCACGCGGCTGATCCTGCAGGCCTGGCAGGAAATCCCGGCCGAACGCTTTCGTTTGGCCGCGCAACTGGGCTGTGACGGGATGGCGATGTTTCGTCTGATCGAACTGCCAATGCTCAGGCGCATCCTGCCGGGTGTACTGGCCGTGATCTTCGCTATTTGTCTGACCAGTTTTGCCGTCGCCCTGACCTTGGGCGGAGGGCCACGCGCGACGACGATTGAACTCGCGATCTATCAGTCCTTTACCTATGATTTTGACCTTGGCCGGGCGGCGTTGTTGTCCGCCTTGCAACTGGCCCTGACGGCAGCGGCTGCACTGGCCGCCTTGAAGTTCTCGCGCGGAGATGGGTTTGGGGCAGGTCTGGACCGGGCCATCCGCCGATGGGACGGCGGCGCGCCGGTGCTTGACACGTTTTGGATACTGGCGGCGGCGGCGTTTCTGCTGCTGCCCTTGGCGGCAGTGGTCATTTCGGGGATCTCGGGGCTGTTCGAGATGCCTCCGCTGGTGTTCCGCGCCGCGCTGATCTCGGTTCTGGTGGCGGCGGCCAGTACGGCCGTCCTGTTGATGCTGGCCTTGCCCATGGCCATGGCCGTTGCGACCGGGCGGTATGGGATCGTCGAACTCAGCGGTATTCTGGGGCTGGCGGCGTCGCCCTTGGTGATAGGAACTGGCCTGTTCATCCTGATCCGTCCGGTGGCCAACCCAACCGCACTGGCGCTGCCGGTGACGGCGCTGGTGAATGCGGTCATGGCGCTGCCATTCGCCCTGCGTATTCTGGTGCCTGCGGCGCGGGATGTGGTCACGCGGCATGGGCGGCTGGCACTGTCATTGGACATGGGCAAAAAGACCTTTTTCACCCGGATTCTGCTGCCCCGAATGCGCCCGCAAATCCGCTTTGCTGCAGGTCTTGCGGCCGCGCTGTCGATGGGTGATCTCGGTGTGATCGCCCTGTTCGCCGATCCGCAGATCGCAACCTTGCCGCTGCAGATTTACCGGCTGATGGGGGCCTATCAAATGCAGGCGGCGGCCGGGGCGGCGCTGTTGCTTTTGTTGCTTTCGATGGTGGCGTTCTGGCTTTTGGATCGCGGAGGGCGATTACATGCTGAAACTTGACGGTTGCGTCATTGAGAATGGCGGTTTCACCTTGCAGGCTGACTTTTCTGTCGAGGCCGGGTCCAGCGTTGCTATCGTCGGCCCCTCCGGCGCGGGAAAGTCGACGCTGTTGGAGGCCATTGCCGGGTTTCGCGGCCTCAAACAGGGGAAAATCCTGTGGCAGGGGCAGCGCATCTCCGGTCTCGCTCCTGGCAAGCGCCCGCTGGCGATGCTGTTTCAGGATGGCAACCTGTTTCCACATCTGACGGTTGAACAGAACGTTGCTCTGGGCCTGCGCCCCAACGGGCGGCTGTCGGCCGAGGAGCAATCGCAGGTCCAGATCGCGTTGGCCCGCGTGGCACTGCCCGGCTTTGAGGGACGCAAACCGGCCGAGTTGTCGGGCGGGCAACAAAGCCGGGTGGCGTTGGCCCGGGTCCTCGTGCAACACCGTGAAATGCTGTTGCTGGACGAGCCTTTTGCGGCGCTGGGACCCGCACTGAAAGCCGAAATGCTGGACCTTGTTGCGGGGTTGCTGACCGAGACCGGAACAACCCTGCTGATGGTCAGCCATGACCCGCAGGACGCCCGCCGCATCGCCGACCAGACCGTGCTTGTGGCCGACGAACGGGCGCACCCGCCTGCGGCGACAGAGCAGCTGTTCGACAACCCGCCACCCAGTCTGCGTGCCTATCTGGGTTAGCCACTATCTTCGGTTGTGGAAGATGAAACCAAGGAAGTTCAGCAGAACCTGCGCCGCCAGGATTTGCGTGCTTTCCGTCTGATCATAGGCCGGGGCAACCTCGACCAAGTCGATGCCGACCACGTTGCCGCGCTTGCTCAGCCCCTGCAGGATTTCCAGCACGTCATAATACAGAAACCCGCCATGACTGGGCGTGCCGGTTCCCGGCGCGATAGAGGGGCAGAACGCGTCGATATCTATGGTGACATAATAGCGTGCGCCCTCGGGGATACGGTCCAGAACACCATCCGTTCCCAGTTTGCGCACCTGCCGGACCGAAAGGATATCCGAGCCGCGCGCGCGGGCATCCACATAGCCTTCCCTGGCAGTCGAAGACACGTTGCGGATGCCCAGCTGCGTCATCCCCGAGACATAGTCCTTTTCGATCGCCCGTCGCATCGGGTTGCCGTGACCTTGGCTGACGCCGTGGCGCTCGTCCACGAAATCCAGATGCGCGTCAATCTGGACTAAGTGAATCGGGCCGTTCTTTTCGCAATCCTCGGCAAAAGCACGGATGCAGGGAATGTTGACCGAGTGATCGCCTCCGATCGTCACCGGCAGGGCACCGGCGTCCAGTATCTTTTTCACCCCGTATTCGATGTTAGCGTGGCTTTCGTCTGTCTTGGTATGAACGATATCAGCGTCGCCCAAATCAACGATACGCACATCGCTGCCCAGATAGGTGGCGTCATCCTCATGGTCATAGGCCCCGGCGTGGCCAAAACTAAACAGGGTCGAGGCCTCGCGTATGGCACGTGGTCCGAACCGAGCGCCCGAACGGTACTGACATCCGAAATCAAACGGCGCGCCAAGGATAGCGACATCGGCATCGATCTTGTCCCAGTCTTCAACATAAGGCTTCTTGCCAAAGGTCGCGATACCGACAAAGGGCAGGTTCAGACGACCCGATTCATAGCCATGACCCGACATGATTTCTCCGTACTTTATGCGTTACCGATACGCCAGCCCGACAGGAACTGCGTGAATTGAAGTGACGCCACCAGCAGCCCGGTGACGGTCCGCAGGATGATAAGACAAGAGTTGCACACCGCAAGCTAATGCAGGCACACGCCGCTGAAAAGCGGTGGTCTACGCCTTTAATTCACTGCGGCGTTGATAGGAGTTGTTACGAGGGATGGTGTGATTTGGCTGATTGTTCTTCCCCATCGGGTGACGGGGTTTTCTGCG
>NZ_JBQFTN010000024.1:0-44988 GCF_056538665.1 Ruegeria sp. BF6 | reverse complement strand
TCGCGCAGGCGAAGACCGACCGGTGGCCGCCCTGATCGAGCTGGCCCGTCAATACGGCCGATATGGCTGTCGAAGGATCGCTGCGCTGCCGCGAGGGGCTGAAAGTGCAATGAAACAACCGAGGAAAGGTCGGCGTTCGCAGGCTCACCTAAATGACGGATCGTGTATCCGGCTTCGTCCAGGGCATCGCAACCATGTCTGAAGCTACGATTTCGTCCATTGCCGAACCAATGAAGGCAAAGCCTTCCATCCCCTGAACATCCTTGATGAACACAGTCGGGAATGCTTGGCGATCAGGGCGAAACAGAAGCTGAACTCAACCGACGTGATCGACGTCCTGACAGACCTGTTCATACTTCGCGGCGCACCCAGTTTATCCGATCTGACAATGGGCCGGAATTTGTCGCCCAGGCTGTCCCAGACTGGATCGCCGCCGTTGGCGCCAAGACAACTTACGTTGAACCTGGAAGCCCGTGGGAGAACGGATACGGCGAAAGCGTCAATGGCAGCTTCAGGGACGAGCTGCTCAACGGTGAGGTCTTCCACAGCCCAAGCGAAGCTCAAATCCTGATCGAACAATGTAGGAGACTCTAAAATACAAAACGCCCACAAAGTTTACTGGGTTATCGCCCACCAGCCGCCGAAACCATCACACCGATGGATCACAGGCCAACCATGCACTAACTTCCAACTTGGACCAGTCAGATGAGGCCGCTCACTCTGATCACTGTAGTGTGGCCCGTCAATCCGCCATTCGCTGCGACAGCAAAATAGGAGGCTGGACAATCTCACAGATCGCGCACAGAAATGGACCAACGCGGCTTAGATCTCAACGGAAGAACCCGGCAAACAACTTCCGTTGGGTATGACGAAGGCGATGTCTCGTTGCTTGAAATCCTGCTGTGGCTCAGCCCTTCTCACTAGAATTTCTGTTGCGAGTCTCGAACCAAATCGGTTCCAACAATACCGGATAGCCTCATGGATTTCTTCGGCAACGCGTTAATCTGATTTGAGATCGATGTCCCTGGACGGTGTTCTCTATCGGCACGTTTCCGCCGGGCGTCGGCGCTGTGAAGCCGTCGTGACCTGATTTGTGCTATGATTAATGGGTCCCCGTCGAGTTTCAGTGAAGGGGATCGTGATTTGATTTTCTGGAGAACCTTAGGCTTAGGTTTTCACTTTTCTAAGTATTTGAACTGGAGACGCGAAGGAAAATTGTTATGGCTGCCCCAAAAAAAATTGACGTGGACGAAATCACAAAACTCGTCATTTCTGATCCAGAGAATGTGCCTGGAACGCGAATGGTTGCAGGCTGGCTAGGAAAGGGAATAAAGGGTCGGAACTGGAGGTTGTATCAGGATCCAACTTTTACCTCTTACCTTGAAATCAACGAAGATGACATAATTCTAAGCAAAAAGATCGACGAGCGTATCGCGCCTCTTGGCGGGAGTATCCTCTGGGTGAAGAGCGAGGCCAAACTGCCGCACACTCGGCTCACTCCGTCCCAAGCGCAGACCGGCTTTCTCAGCGGTCAGATTTCTCGTGATCATATGGGACGAGTGGCGTCGAGCTTCACCATCGGAGGAGATGGTGGCACGGCCATCCATCCCACAATCATAATAACCATTCTTACGATTACTATAACAAATACGATTATTGTGATCGTTTCGACGGCTACCGACAATGCATGCCCGAATCCAAACAATAGCCAAGGCCTGTGCCCAACGAACTTGTCGGCCTGCTGCTAGTGCTATCTCCGGAATGCGTGATCCCTTACCTTCTCGAAAGAGGGATTTTGACAAATGAGCAGATCGTCCATGACGATCTGGCAGTGTTGGACATATCACGACGCAACTCGAATTTCGCCCTTTCTCTCGGGACCGGGCGGGGCTTTTTCCTGAAGCAGGGCAAGCGAATGGATAGGTTCAGTACAGTCTCGGCCGAGGCTTGCTTCTACGACTGGCTTGGCGCAGGCGGCGGCAAAACCCGAGTTTCTGATAAGGTGCCCAATTGCCATTTCTACGATGAGTTCAACGATATTCTGGTATTGGAATTCTTCGAAGAAGCAGAATCACTCGCCGCATTTCAAACTTCCAGGCGCCGTCGTTTCCCACTCTGGATCGCACGGTTTGTCGCGTCAGTTCTGGCGGACCTGCATGCTTCTACTGTGCCGGAAAGTGATCGAACGGATCCGCCTTGGGTGTTTTCTCTGACACAGCCGCGGCTGGATATGTACTCGCAAATTTGCTCCGCAAACCTCGAGCTTCTTACTATACTGCAACAATACGATGTTTTTGCGGACAGCTTTCGCGAAATGTTGTCGTCATGGCGCGCAGATAGCCCGATCCACGGCGATCTGAAATGGGACAACTTCATAGTCCTGAAGAATGAGTCTGGCTCAGCCCATCAGCTAAGAATGATCGACTGGGAGACGTTCCAGGCCGGCGATCCCTTTTGGGATGTCGCATCTATAGTTGCCGAGCACCTGCGTTTTTGGCTCAACTCCATTCCGGTTGCCGGAGAGGCGCCAACAGAAGAACTGCTTGCCAGCGCGCGTTTTCCACTGGAGGCGCTGCAGCCATCCATGTCAGCCTTTTGTGCGGCGTATTTGCACCGAAGTCGCCGCTGGATCGTCGATGCTTCGGCAGCGCGGATAAAAATCGTACGCTATGCAGCAGCAATCCTGGTTCAGTTCGCCTACGAGCAGCTCCAAGGTCAGTCGCAAATCAGTTCGAACATCATTTGCTTTCTGCAGCTTTCGCAAAACATGCTCGAACGTCCGGAGGAAGCAGCCGTCCACATCCTAAATCTGCAAGTTGACCAAAGTGTAGTCGCATGAGCCTTCATCGACAGCAGCTCAACGACTTGCTTGCGGCGCTTCGGATCAACGCGAACTACAGGTACAGTTGGTTCGGGCGTCGATCTCCTGGTTTACCCAAGCATCTCCGAGAGACAGTGGGGGCGGACACTCTCAGATCGTTTTTGGTCAGTTCGGTCCAGCACCGCCTCTACTCAGATTTCTATATACGTGGTCATGCAGCGCCAACATCGACAAGGCATGGCGGCAGTTTGGACGTTGGATTGACCGAATTCGTAAAGAGTCTGTCGCAGGCCAATCAAGGAATCGGCTGCTGGCGAGGGGGGTGGCAAACAGAGCGCCAAACAGATGACCTAAGTCTTGTCAGGCGAAATGGGCTGTCGATATGGGCGCCAGCATCGTCATGCAGGTCGAATGGCGACAGCGAAGAGACCCGAGTGTTGTTCCCGAAAGAGTATTTCGGCATTTCGCCGGGGTTCTACTTGGCTTCAGGTGATCTTGAACCGAGGGAGGGCACTAAATTGCTGCGTTGCTACTGGAATGTTGCGCAGTCGGGTGCCGCTGCTCTGATGGCTGGCGTAACTGGTATACTCAATGATGCCGGTATCGCGTTCCAGTTAAAGGTTGCAAACAACGCAGAAGGGTATGACCGATGCGATAGTGCCGTTCTGTATCTTGAGAGTGCAACAGCTGCGGATGCAATCGACCGTCTGACTTCGGTTTACTTGGATTTGATGCCACATCTTTACGGGCCGGTACCCGCAATGACATTAGCCATCGGTCGAGGCGTATCGCTGGCAGAGGATCCCGGTGGAGGCGAGAGTTTCGGCCTTCACCGTTGCAAGTTGATAGCCGAAGCATTGGTGACCGCACATGAGGCCGGTATCACGAGCAAGTCCGGCCGTTTGGACAAGATCGTTTTGCGGTTCGACGATGCTGGATTGAGGCTTAGCAACCCCTATTTGGGCGCTGATTCACCGGGTGTGCCGAACCCCGGTTGGCTGGTCGAGTCGAGCCCACTCACTCGGTCTCGTACCAATGGAGCCCGATCGCCGGGCTGTGCCGACTGGATGCTGTTGGCCGAGCGCGTTTCCGCAATGCTCACTGCAACCAAGCATTGCCACGGGGAACGCTGTACTTGGACAGGATACGAAGCTGCCAACTCATCGATGCATGGTAGTGATGGAAAGGGTCGGGTACTGCGCACCCTTGGACCCAATCTCTATTCAGGGACCTCGGGCATAGCGTGGTTTCTATCGGAGTTTGCCGCACTTTCCGGGGATAAATTGGCCGCTGAAACAGCCCGCGCGGCTTCGCACCAGACGCTTGCCCGGATCAATTCCATAGAGGGTACTGACCGTCTTGGCCTGTATTCGGGGTTTGCCGGGATCATATTGGCCTGTCTGCGCATCGGCACCTTGCTTGAGGAACAGCACCTGCGCAAGCACGCAGTCCAACTGGCGGAAGAACTTGCCCACATTCCTGTCGAAGGCGGCGAAGCTGATGTGATGTCCGGCGTCGCGGGAACGATTATAGGTTTGTTGTCCGTTGCAGCGCTGGGTTCCCGTCCAACTCTGCTGGCAGGCGCGACCAATTTTGGTCGGCACTTGATCTCACAGGCGCAGGCCGGCCGCGATGGACTGTTCTGGACATCGAAGGCCGACCCGGAGGAGCTACCACTGACCGGCCTGTCGCACGGTTCCTCCGGAATAGCTCTGGCGCTTTTAAGAGTGTTCGCAGCGACGGGAATCGATGAATTTAGAAAGGCAGGCATCGACGCGCTCCGTTTTGAGCAAGCCCACTTTGACCGGGCTAAGCTCAACTGGCCGGATTATCGGGGGATTTCCCGTCGTCGTTCGCCAACGGGTGTTCCCCACGCCTTTTCGTGTTTTTGGTGCCACGGAGCACCCGGAATTGCGCTCGCTCGTGTCGAGGCGCAGGAGATAACGGGCAATGCCATCTACGGCAAGCACGCTGCTGCGGCGTTTGAAACGATCCGCGTTTCAGTCTTGGAAATGCTTGCGCGAGGAATGCAGGCGGATACTTCATTGTGTCACGGCATTTGCGGTAACGTTGATATCTTGATGTCGCTGTCAGCAAGATTGGGAATAGTACTGCCGGAGAGTGACGACATCTTGCGTCGTATTCATCTAGTCTTGTCAAAGCACTTGGACGCTGCGGAGAAAGGGAAGCCTACTAACGGCATTACCTCTATGGGTCCTGGATTAATGCTAGGATTGACCGGAATCGGCGTTTTTGCGCTTCGTCGAATGACGCACACCGTGCCTGATATTTTGGGCCTCGGCCGATTCAATACCAAGCATCCGATATTTGTGGTCGGCCCTGAGCTGCCTTTGGCTGAGTGAGCAGGCGCTGCGATGCAACTTCCCCGGACCGGCACATTCAGTGCGCTTGAAAAAAACCGAGGATGTTGATCTCACGGTTGTCGCACAAAGCGTATTTGTGCAATTGCAGATATTTCTGACGCAGCATTCTTTTGCATCGTTTCTACGCCAAATCATACCGTCACGCCCTTCAGCCTTTGGAGTGACTGCACACGCGAAACGGCTTCCTGAGAGGCAAGGCACCACCTTCTCCCAATTAGGATTTGACAAGCAGGCAATATCAAGCAGTTTCTAGTCGATGAACATTTTTGGCCGAATGTGTCAAAGAGATTGGGTTAGAGAAACCCAAGGATTAGTCCAAGTTTTGAAATTTTACTATTTTCGAAGTTAATATGCTCTTCTTGAAACCCCGTGCCGTACTCCTCTTTCTGAAACCTACCATCCATCATTAGCTGCTAAAAAATGGAAACTAGGATGTGGACCCATTAAAATGGTTGCCGTGATCTCGACTGCGTGAGTCACGCCCTGAATTTCAGGGGTGTGCACTGAGCCATCTATTCTGTCTGACTGACGAACAAATGTGGCGTCTTCAGCCTTACTTTCCGAAGAGCCATGCAAGCCAAGGGTTAACGACCAGCGTGCTTTGAGCGGGATTATCTTCATAAACCGCAATGGGTTGCGGTGTCCGAAGCACCTCGCGAATATGGACCGCCAAAGACGCTGTACAACCGATGGAAGCGGTGGAGCAACATGGGTGTGTTCGCTCGGATCATGGAAGGATTGGCTGCTGAAGATACGGATCACAAGACGATCATGATCGACGCAACATACCTCAAAGTGCACCGCACTGCCTCAAGCCTGCGGGTGAAAAAGGTGGTGCGTGGCAGTCTGATCGGTAGGACCAAGGGTGGAATGAACGCAAAGCTTCACGCCATTACCGACAGCGTTGGCCGCCCAATTCGGTTCTTCATCTCCGCCGGCCAAGTTGGCGATTGTGCTGGGGCCAGGGCATCAGAAACGGCTATCCGCTGTGCTCGATCGGATGCTGGCCTTTGAAGTGGTCACGGACCGCAAGATCACAAAGCCAGACCCGCAGAGCAACGCTGCCATTTTCGCGGCCACGCGTGAAAGCGCGATCATCCTATCGAAATCGGACGCCTGTCAATGCCGCTTGCGTATGGTGCGACGGATGCGCCTGTCGACGGAAGATGTCGATAGCGTGGTAGACGAGCTGGGTCAGGCGTTCAATCGCGCCTCAGAAAAAGGCTCTACGTACTAATAAAACGCGCCAGCCGATCCGGCTGGTGCGTTCTTCATTAGGATTGGGTTAGCCCCGCAGCACTTTACCCGCTGCATCAAAGGGCGGCTCGTGCAGGATAACCGCCTTGTGTGGGCGCCCGAGTACCATGACCTCAACCTCATCTCCTGGCTGAGCATTTTTGACGAACCCCAAGGCCAGCGACATGCCGACAGTATAGCCATATGTGCCAGAGGTCACACGCCCTATGCCTTCGCCGTCCTTGAAGATTGGCTCGCCACCGGTTGCATCGGCGTTGGAGGCGGTCACGCCGGCCTCGTCCAGACGCAAAAGAACCAATTGTTCACGCGCCAAGTTTTCCAGAACCTTCTGCGCGGCGTCTTTATTCAGAAAATCCTTGTCGAACTTGCACAAACGGTCCAAGCCGACTTCGTGTGGCCAGTATTCCGGACTGTATTCGCGGCTCCACGAACCATAGCCCTTTTCGACGCGCATAGACATCAGCGCGCGGCTGCCGACGGGGCCCGCTCCGAACTCTTTGCCCGCCTCGATCAGCGCATCATACAGGCGCGCCTGGTTTTCGGTCGGGCAGTGCAGTTCCCACCCCAGATCGCCGGTGAAGGACACGCGCAGCGCCAGAACCTCAACACCCGCCAGTTCGATCATGGCCGAACGCATGAACGGGAAATCCTCGGTTGCCAGTGATGCGTCGGTCAGCTGTTGCAGGATTTTGCGCGATTTGGGACCGGCGACGTTGAACCCGCACATGGCTTCGGTCATGCTTTCGAAGGTTGTGCCTTCGGGCAGAGGAACCTGTTTGAAGAACCGCTTGTGATAGCGTTCGGCCATGCCCGAGCCGATGATCCAGAACTCATCCTCGGCCAAGCGGGTGACGGTGAAGTCACCTGCGATACCACCACGTTTCGAGATCAGCGGGGTCAAGCAGGAACGACCCACCGCCCTGGGCATGTTGTTGGCGAAGATGGCGTTCAGCCAGTCCGCGGCACCCGGGCCCTTGCAGCTATATTTGGCAAAGTTCGAGATATCGATGATGCCGGCGCGGTCGCGCAGCATCCTGCATTCCTCGCCCACAGGTCCCCACCAGTTCTGACGGGTAAAGCCGTTGGTGTCCACAATGCCGGGATTGTCTGCAAACCACAGCGGATGTTCCCAGCCGACGTTCTGCCCAAAGACGGCACCCATCGCTTTTTGGGTCTCGTAGATCGGGCGCACACGGGCCGGACGGCCTGCGCTGCGCTCTTCGTTCGGAAAATGGATGGCAAAGCGGTGTGCGTATTGATCCTGTACTTTGGCCTTGGTGAATTCTTTTGTGGCCCAGCGGTCAAACCGCGCCATGTCCCAGGCGAACATGTCGTATTCGGTTTCGCCCTCGATGATCCACTGCGCTGCCATCAGACCCATGCCACCGGACTGTGAGAAGCCTGGGATGATGCCGTTACAGCAGAAATAGCCGTCAACTTCAGGGACCGGTCCCATCAGAACATTGGAATCTGGTGACCAAATCATCGGGCCGTTGATAACTCGCTTGATCCCGGCCTTTCCCACAGCGGGTAGGCGCTCGATGGCATTCATCATATTTTTTTCGATGCGCTCCAGATCGTCGGGGAACAGGTCATGGGCAAAGTCCAGCGGCGTTCCGTCCTCGGCCCAAAACTTCATGTCCTTCTCATAAGCACCGACCAGCAGGCCGTTGCCTTCCTGACGCAGATAGTATTCACCATCGCGATCCGAGACCGAGGGCAGGCGGGTGCCGTGGGCCTGAACGTCCGACATCGCTTCGGTCACGAAGTACTGGTGCTCGGTCGGCTGCAGCGGCAGATCGATCCCGGCGAGTTTCGCAACTTCACGGCCCCACAGGCCAGCAGCGTTCACCACCCACGGTGTTTTGATGTCGCCTTTGGGGGTTTTGACGATCCAGAGGCCGTCGTCCTGCTGTTCGGTTGCGGTGACAGGGGTAAAGCGGTGAATTTCGGCACCGCGCTGGCGCGCGCCGACGGCATAGGCGTTGGTCACGCCCGACGGGTCGACATTGCCGCCATCGGGTTCGAACATCACGCAACGAATGCCATCGTAATTGACCAGTGGGTTCAGGCGCTGCGCCTCTTCGATGCTGATCTCATAGAAGTTCATGCCATAAAGCTTGGCCTTGGCCGCCTGCAGCTTCAGCTGATGCTCACGCTCTTCGGTCTGGGCCAGGTACAGTGAGCCGGGCTGGAACACGCCGCAGCTTTGACCTGTCTCTTCCTCCAGCGCCTTATACAGGTTCATCGTATAATGCTGGATACGGCTGATATTGGTGCTGTCATGCAGCCCGTGGATGTTCGCCGCCGCGTGCCAGGTTGAGCCTGAGGTCAACTCATCCCGTTCAAGCAGAACCACATCCGACCACCCCAACTTGGTCAAGTGATATAGAATTGAGCACCCGATTACACCGCCACCGATGACCACGGCCTGAGCTTCTGTTCGCATTTTGTTATCTCGCGCGTTTTGTGTCGTGGGTTTCTTTCACGATCCGGGCGTCATCGGCAATGTCCACAAAATTCAAGGTGGGGTGAGGTTGGTTAAACTCATGGATCGGGGAAATCAAAACGAAAGCAATTCGTCAGAGTGCGGGTGCACGACGCTGCGACCTTCTCAAAACTCCAGACGATGCGCACGACCGCGTGCAACGAGTTTTTGATTCAATTCATCCGCCTCGGGAGCGCCGTATTCAAGCGCAAAGACGAAGGCATGGGTCAGGTAGAAACAGGCCGCATCGTGGTCCTGCCGCAGCCCAGCTTGATTTGCCGCTTCTTGGTACAGGTGGATCAGCGCGGGCGCATCATAGTCCGCATGTGCCCGCAGCAATTGTATATCTAGCTCGTCCAGATCCATGGTCTGCCTTTCAGTGAAATCGCAATGTTTTTGGTGCGGACGTAGTTATAAAGTGCCTCAAGCCCTTTTTCACGCCCGAAGCCCGAATTGCCCACACCCCCGAACCGGGTCGAGATGCCAACTGCGATACAATCTTTGACAAAGACCTGACTGGCCCGCAGCTTGCTTGTCACCCGACAGATTGCGGGCAAAAATGCCTGCGACCAGCCCGTACCCGGTACCGTTGGCCGTGGTGAAAGCCTCGGCCTCGGTCTCGATGGGGGTAAAGCAGCTGACGGGGCCAGGATCTCTTCTTGCACCACTCCGCTGGAGGGGTCGACTTCGGCTAGATTGATTGGAGCCATGATGTAGCCGTTGCGATTCAGACGCGCGCCACCCGCTGCGAAGCGGACACCGACCTGACGGACGGTGGATGCTATTTCCGACGCTTAAGCCATTGACCAGGTCTGCGGCGCGCTCGATCGACACGTCATAGATAGAGCGATGCGCCATCCCCCGGGCCATGGCCGAGCAGACCAGACCGGCATTATAATAGATACCGCTTTGCAGGCTAGAAATCAGCGTGCCCAAATTAGCTTCGTTCAGGGCGACAGCGGTGGATTTGCCACCCAGCTCCATCAGTGACGGGATCACGTTATTGGCCGCCGACCGCTGGATGTGCTGACCCGTGGAATCCACGGCGGTAGAACGACCTGATCTACCTGGGAACTCGCCACCAGCTTTTTGTCCAGTTCCCAGCGGATGCCATTTAGGTCCGACACAGTGCCTGCGGGCACCTCTGCACGCTCCAGTGCCACGCTCGGCGTGGCCAGACCGATCGGATTCAGTTCCGGCAATTTTGGTGATGGTCGAATTGCCCGCCGCCTTTGATAGTGCCGACGACCGGCCCGCAATGGACACCGGGAAGCTCCACGGCACGATCTGTGCCGACACCCCGTAGGGTTCGAAAAATGTATTGTCGGTATAGTTTGGACCCAAGGGGATCGATTTGCCTTCGATCTTTTCGGTCACGCCGCCGTAGTATTCGAAGTACTGTGTTGCTACGGAGAATTCATACCGCGCTGCTTCCAGCGTTGGGGCCAGGGTGTCCTCGCTCGCCTGCGCGAAACCCGCCACATGATCCTGATTGCCGGAATATTCAATTGCAATGGCAGCGTCCTTTTCGCATTCAACACACGATCCGGCCAGATAGTTTCTGGCCAGGCCGTCGTTCAGAAAGCCGCTCATGCTCCGGCGCGGCCTTTTTCGACCTGAGTCGCCACCCAGTGGTGGAAGCAGTGGGTCGGACCGTCCATGGCAGGAGAGAAGCGGCCACCGTCGAATAGAACGCCGTGACGGCCCTTTTGCATTCCCTCAACAACGAACACGTCTTCCTGAAACACGGTGTTCCACAGCGCCGAGTTCTTGGCCCGCAGTGCCTCGTGCTGGGGCGCGTCTTCTGGTTTCTGAGCATAATAGAGCTCTATATGCTCGATGGTCTTTTCCTGTGTTACCGGCTCGAGGATAAAGGCAAAGCCGTGGTCGCGCTGAACACCCAGCATGACGTTCGGATAGACGACGATGTATTCCGCGCCTTCCCTCCATTTTTCGCTGAGACCTTGGAAATCGTTCAGTTTCTCACCATCCTGACCTTCGAACTGGCGATACACATAGGTGCCCTGACCAGAGTATTTGCCCAACTCGTTGATGTTGTAGTGATCTTCCAGGCGGGAATAGCTGTTCAGACCGGGGTGAACCCACGGCAGATGGTAGCTTTCACAAAAGTTCTCAACAGCCAGTTTCCAATTCGCGTCCAGTTCCAGATGCACCGAGGCACCGGCACCGCCATGATGCATCGGTTGTTCGAACTCTTTCCAGCGCTCCATCAACTCGCCGTGAACCTCTTCGAACTCGGGCGCGTTACCGTCTAGATTTACGAAAATTACGTCGCGCCAGACGTATGACCGAATGCGCATTAGGCCCAGTTCAGCAAAATCCAGATCTTCGTGGGTGTTCTGGCCGGGGCCGCCTACATGGGGCGCTGTGCGCAGCTCGCCATTAAGGCCATAGCACCAGCTATGATAAGGGCAGCGGATTGCGCCTCGGATTTTCTGAGGCTTGTCGACCAAGATCATACCACGGTGACGGCAGGTGTTCTGGAACACGCCGATCTCACCATTGCGGTTGCGGACCATCAGGATGGGCATTCCCAGGAAGTCGACCGGTTTCGCGTCGCCTGCCTCGGGGATGTCCTTGCCAAAACCGATACCGGACCAGTTGGCAAACAAGACCGACTCCCGTTCTTCGGCAAAAACGGCGGGGTCGATATAGTGCTCGTTCGGCAGTCCCTTGGCTGTGTTTACCGGGGTTAGAACGGACGAAAGCGATGCATGCTTGTTCATCGGTCACTCCTGAGTGTGTCTGTAGCTTTGGATTTCTTCCCCATTGGCAGCGCAACAGGTCCGTCTTCAATACCAAAAAACCTAACCGATACGTGAGACTGGCTAAACCGATCCGCCTTGAACTTCGTCTAGCAGCCAGTTCTTTAGGGCCAGCGCACCTTCGGGAAGTTGTTCATCCTCGCGCCCCACCAGATAGAAATTGTTTGGGGCCGGAATACTGAACTTCTCAAGCGCCACTAACTTTCCCGAGCTGAGCATCGGTTGAATCAGTCGCTTCCACCCCAGCGCGAGGCCAGCCCCTTTGCGCGCCACTTGCAGGGCCAGCGCGTAACTGTTGACCCGCGATTGCGCCGGTATGTTGCCGGTAAACCCAAGTTCGTGAAACCATTCCGGCCAGGTGGTCCAGGTATTGTCCCTGGTTTCCAGATGGATCAGGCGGTGCTCTGTCAGGTCGCTGAGACTGGCGCCCTTCAACTTAGCGGCCAATTCGGGGCTGCACACCGGTGTCAGGGTATCGCGATAGAGTTTTGTGTGCGGCAATGAGGAATTTGGATCCTGCCCGTAGCGGATAAAGAAATCCAGGTCGGGGCGGTCGGCAAAAGATGTGTCCTGCGCCATCTGATTCACTTTCACGTGCGGATGTTCCTGCCAGAACCGGATAACGGACGGGGATAGCCATAAGGCGGCAACTGCGGTGCTCGACCCCACGGTGGCGTGGTTTTCGGAATCACCACTGCGGACTTGTTCCAGAACCTTTGACACCTTGAGGAAAGATGTGCCCAGAACCTCATAGAGAGCCGCGCCATCTTCGGTAAGTTCAACACCTCTATGCTTGCGTATGAACAAACGCGCGCTCAGGTCGGTCTCCAGCGCCTTGATCTGATGGCTCACGGCGCCTGGGGTGACGGATAACTCGCTTGCAGCGTCCTTAAAACTCAGATGACGTGCCGCCGCTTCAAAGGCGGACAGCGTGGCAAGAGGGGGCAGGTTGTAATGGCGTCGTGACATCGGGGCTACGTTGCGTTGAAGTTTAGCTTGAGCTCGTTTCAACCGAATATGAGAAATTTTGCAATTGAAAACTATGTTTTTTTCTGCAGCTTTGGCACGGCCCGTTTTCACGCCCAGAATTACCAGGCGCCGAACACGAGTTTGGATACCTGCAGGGCATACCGACAAACACGTGATGGAAAACCAGATGAACACACAAGTCGCTCGCCTTGTCCGAAAAACTGAACTGAGCCCGGATACATCAGATTTCTGCTTCGAAATCCTTGGAGGTCGGTTAACTGGCCTTGAGCCCGGCGCCCATGTGGATGTTCACCTGAGCGATGATCTGGTGCGCCAATACTCATTATGGAGTTGGAGCCAGGACGGGCGCATGATCAACGTTGCCGTAAAACGCGAGGATGATGGTCGCGGCGGCTCGCGGGCCATGCACGACATGGAAGAGGGTACCGAGATTGCCGTAGGCGGTCCTCGCAATCATTTCCCACTGGAAAGCCATGATTGCCACGTTACTCTGATCGCTGGCGGGATCGGGGCAACCCCGCTGGTGGCAATGGCGCGCGAATTATTGAACCGGGGGCAGGATTTTCGGGTCTACTACCTTGTACGCTCTCGGGACTACGCCGCAATGGACAATCAGTTCCGCGCGCTGGGTCTGGATGAATGGTATCACCTGCATTGCGACGATACCGATGGTCCGTTCGATCTGGCGCTGGTGATGCAATCCATGCCGATGGGTGCTGATGTCTATACCTGCGGCCCCGAGCCGATGCTGAACGCCGTGTTGGAGTCTGGCACCGCCCTGCGCGGTGGTGCGATCCACTTCGAACGGTTCGCTGCCGTGTCGGATATCGAGCACGCGCCCAATTACAGCTTTGAGATCGAGGTTCAGTCCACCGGGGTTGTCTACACGGTGTCACAGGACGAAACGATCCTCGACGTACTCAAAGCCAACGGTGTCCATGTGGATTTCGGCTGCTCCGAAGGACTCTGCGGGTCGTGCATGGTCGATGTTGTTAAAGGTGAAGTGGATCATCGCGATGACATTCTGACCCCTGAGGAGCAGTCTACGAACAGCTATCTCTGCACCTGTGTGTCACGGGCAAAATCCGACCGTCTCGTATTGGCGCTGTAGCGGCATTGCCAAGTTGCTCCCTGCTGTAGACTGGACTAACCGATGCGGATGAAGAGACCAATGATCATGCCTCGCCTGAAAGGCTTTAGTTTTCGTCGCGAAATCATCGCCTATGCGGTTTGGGCGTATCACCGATTTGCACTCAGAACGGTTGGAGTCGAGGATCTGCTCGCCGAGCGCAGCGTGACCGTTAGTCGGGAAAGTGTCCGGCATTGGATCAACCGTGTTGGCCGCCGTTTCGCCGATCGCATCAGGTGCGACAGGTCTGCGGCTGCTGACAAGTGGCATCTGGACGAGGTTGTCATCTCGATGGGCGGTGAAAGATTTTGAATCTGGCGGGCGGTTGATGCCAATGGCAACGTGCTCGATATCCTGGTGCAGAGGCAATGCAATGCGAAAGCCGCCTGACGTTTTTGAAACGACTGATCGACCGGTTCGGCGATCTGCGTGTCATCGTCACCGACAAACTGCGCAGTTACCTCAAGCCGATCAAAGAATTATGTCCGGGCGCTGACCATCGGCGCACACGGGATCAAACACTCGGGCTGAAGGATCGCGCCGGCCGGCGCAAAAACGCAAAAAGCTGATGGACCGCTTCAAATCTCCGAGACATGCTCAAAGGTTCCAATCCGCTCACGACCAGAGGAACACCATGCTCCGCCCCCGCCGCTATCGCCTTTCCGCCAACTCGTACCGCCACGCCGGATCGGGTGCCCACGATCTTTGGAATGGCTAGCCCTCGAGTTGACCACCTACTGTGCCGTCTTCGGTACTTTTCAACCGCCGCCAAACAACTTGGCAATGCCTCCCTGACAGTCGTGGCCGATTGGCGCTGCTCAAAAAACTGGGTAGCTTTTTCATTCGGTGGCGACACGTCTGGCCACGCGGTAGATCATCACGAAGAAGACCGGCACAAAGACCACGCCCAGCACGGTGGCCGAGATAACGCCGCCCATCACACCCGATCCCATTGCCGTTCGTCCCCCGGCGCCCGCGCCCGAAGACAGGACCAACGGCAGAACACCCAGAGAGAACGCCATCGAGGTCATCAGAATGGGCCTGAACCGCTGATGCGCCGCGTCCTTGACGGCTTGCAACAAGGGTTCTCCAGCTACGACCTTGTCGCGGGCGAACTCAACGATCAGGATCGCGTTCTTGCCGGTCAGACCAATCACCGTCAGCAGTGCGACCTGGAAATAAACGCCGTTTTCGAACCCACCCAGCCAGGCCCCTACCAGCGATCCGGTCACGCCGATCGGCATGGCCAGCATCACGGCGAAAGGAATGGTCCAGCTTTCGTAGAGCGCCGCAAGACACAGGAACACGGCGGCAAGTGACAGGGCATAGAGCATCCCTGCCTGATCCCCGGACTCCCGCTCCTCCAGTGACAGGCCCGTCCAAGCGATCTGGTAGCCCGGCGGCAATTGCTGCGCCAGCGCCTCAATCTCGGCCATGGCTTCACCGGTGGTGAACCCTGGCGCAGGGCTGCCCTGCAACTGAATGGCCGAAACACCATTATAGCGGTACAGACCCTGCGGACCGAATTGCCAGTTCGCGGAAGAAAAGTTGGACAGCGGCACAAGACCACCTGAATCATTGCGGACCCGCCAGGCCTCGATATCTTCGGGGACCATGCGATAGGGTGCATCCCCCTGAACATAGACGCGTTTGATCCGGCCCCGGTCCAGAAAGTCGTTCACATAGCGCCCAGCCCAGGCCACCGATAAAAGCTCACCCACTTCCTGCGCAGAGAGGCCCATTGCACCTGCGGCGCGCCAGTCCAGATTGATGTTGAACTGGGCCGCGTCCTCAAGCCCGTTGGGACGGATCGAGGCGATTTTCTCACTTTGCCCCGCAAGACCCATCAGTTGATTTCTCGCCTGTACCAGCTCTTCATGGCTTTGGCCGTCACGGGCCTGCAAATAAAAGTCAAAGCCGCTGACGTTACCAAGTTCGATCACCGCAGGGGGAACAATGGGGAACACAAACGCTTCCTGAATTTGCGAGAATGCTCCAAAGGCCCGACCCGCAATGGCTTGAGCGCTTCGATCAGGGGTATTTCGTTCGTCCCAATCCTTCAGGCTGATGAACGCAATACCCATGTTTTGGCCCTGCCCGGCGAAGCTGAAGCCACGCACGGTAAAGACAGAAACGACGTTTTCAGTCTCATTCTCCAAATAATACTGCTCAATTTGTTCTAGCACGCCCTCAGTCGCCTCAGCGGTAGAGCCCGTCGGCCCCTGGACCAGAGTGAAAAGGATGCCCTGATCCTCTTCGGGCAAAAACCCGGTCGGCGTGCGGGCAAACAGAAATACCATGGCAGCACCGATCAGCAGATAGATAAGCCCCACGCGCAGCGGACGTCGGATCGAGAATCCGACCAGTGACGAATAGCTTTCTGTCAGCCGGTCGAACCCGCGGTTGAACCCTCCGAACAGGCCGCGATCGCGTTTGTCATGGTCGGGTTTGCGCAAAAGCGTCGCGCACAGGGCGGGTGTCAAGGTCAGCGCAACCACAACTGACAGCATCATGGCCGAGACGATGGTGATCGAGAATTGCTGGTAAATTACCCCGGTGGAGCCACCGAAGAACGCCATCGGGATGAACACTGCCGACAGCACCAAGGCGATGCCGACCAATGCACCGGTAATCTGACCCATGGATTTCTTGGTGGCCTCGTAGGGGGAAAGTCCCTCTTCCTCCATGATCCGTTCGACGTTTTCGACCACGACGATGGCGTCATCCACCAGCAGACCGATGGCCAGAACCATTGCAAGCATGGTTAGTGTGTTGATCGTGAACCCAAAGATCGAGATGATCGCAAATGTCCCCAACAGCACGACCGGCACAGCGAGGGTCGGAATAATCGTTGCGCGCAAGCTCTGCAGAAACAGGAACATGACGAGGAAGACCAGAACGATCGCCTCGATCAGCGTGTGGACGACTTCTTCAATCGAGATCTCGACAAAGGGGGTGGTGTCGTAAGGTACAACATACTCTACGCCGTCCGGGAAAAAAGCGGAGACTTCGTCCAGCTTGTGCTTCACGCGCTCGGCTGTATCGAGTGCGTTGGCACCCGAGGCTAGCCGGATCGCCATACCCGCGGTGGGCTTGCCGTTGAACCAGGCGGATGTGGTATAGCTTTCGGCTCCTATCTCCACCCGCGCCACATCACGCAGCAGAACAAGCCCGCCGTCGGTTTCTGCGCGCACCACGATCTGTTCAAAGTCTTCCGGCGTCGACAGCAGCGACTGCGCTGTGATCGTGGCGTTAAGGGCTTGCCCCTCGACCGCAGGCAAAGCGCCGAAAGACCCCGCCGAGACCTGAGCGTTTTCTTCCGAAACGGCCTGTACGATATCCGTGGGCGTCAGCTCAAATGCGGCCAGTTGTTCTGGGTTCAGCCAGACCCGCATCGCATATTGCGCGCCAAAGACCTGAACGTTGCCGACACCCTCCAGGCGGCTGAATTCATCGACCATGTTCGATACCATGTAGTCTGACAAATCCACAGCATCGAGGCGATCGTCGGTCGAAACAAGCGCCGCCACCAGAAGGAACCCGCCCGAGGATTTTTCGACGACAACACCCTGACGTTGAACGATTTCCGGCAGCAGCGGCGTCGCCTGACTTAGCTTGTTCTGAACCTGCACCTGCGCAATGTCCGGGTCGGTTCCGGTTTCAAAGGTCAGCGTCACCGTTGAAGACCCGGTCGATGTAGAAGACGAGCTGATGTATCGTAGCCCGTCGAGCCCGGTCATCTGTTCCTCGATCACCTGAGTTACGGTATTGTTTACGGTCTGGGCCGAGGCGCCGGAGTAGGAGGCGCTAACCTCGACTGTGGGTGGCGCGATTTGCGGATATTGTGCCACCGGCAAGTTGAAGACAGCCAAAGTGCCGATGCCCATCAGCAGGATGGAAATGACCCATGCAAATACAGGTCGGTCGATAAAGAAACGTGCCATGGGGAACTTTCACATCTGGTTGCGGGAGGCTGAGCGCTGCAGTCCATCAGCGCGGTTCAGGACTCCGGTTCCTCGGTTGGCGCAACCGTCGCGCCGACCCCTATCTTTTGCAGCCCCGCAACGATCAGGCGGTCGCCGGCTTCAAGTCCGTCCGTCACGATCCATTTGTTGCCCTCGGTGCCCCGGACCGTAAGGATCCGTTCGATGACGGTGTTGTTGTCGTCTACCACCATCGCCGTCGGCTGACCGCGCCGGTTGCGCGCGACGCCCTGCTGCGGTGCAAGCACTGCGCCCCGCAAAACTTCGACCGGCAGATGCGCGGTGACATACATGCCCGGCAGGACAATCTGGTTGGGGTTCGGGAATTCAATCCGAAGTACCGAAACACCAGTCTGCGGGTCCACTTGCGGCTCTGCCGCAAGGACCGTACCGGTCTGATCAAAGGTCGATCCATCCGCCAACGACACCGTCACCGTCGGGTCAATCATCTGCAACGCTGCCGTCTGCGATGCAACGGCCCGATTGAAACGCAACACATCCTGAGTGGAAACGGCAACGTCCACATAGACACGATCGATCTGCCGGATCACGGCCAGCGGTTCAGCCTGTTGTGCGGTCACCAGCGCGCCTTGCGTGGCCAGCGCACGGCCTACGCGGCCGGAAAGGGGCGCGCGGATCGTTGTGTGTTGCAGGTCGATCTTTGCGGTTTGCAACTGAGCCTGTGCCACCAGCAACGCGGCCTTGGCCGCGTCGCGCTCTGCCACGGCACTGTCAACCGCCTGTTGGCTGGCCACGTTGCGCAGCAACAACTCGGCCACGCGCTTTTCTTCCTTTTCAGCAGCGGTCAACCGAGCCTCGGCCTGAGCAACGCTTGCGGTGGCCTGCTGGACCTGTGCGTCATAGACGTCGTCGTCGATGCGATACATCGCATCACCTTCCTGAACGGTACTGCCTTCCTGAAACAGACGCTCGACAACGATCCCGGACACCTGTGGCCTGACTTCTGCCACACCCAACGCGGCAACGCGGCCCGGCAATTCCGAAAACAGGGTCACGTCCTGTGCTTCCAGAGTTATAACGGTCACCGGCACAGGATTGTTAGATTGCGCAGTGGCCAATGATGCCAAACCGGAAAGCAATGCAGTCAATGACATAAGCAGGAAGGCTCGGGTTCTGAGCATTTTTCGCATCTCCGTTCGGTGTTGTTATCCAAAAAAATGGTCGTGATATGAGCGGCGTCTGGGGCTGTGCCGCGTGTAGGCAATTGTTCCAGCTAGGCGGCACAGATTGGAAATCCATCAGGTGGAATTCTGCAACGCACTTCCTTCCCATAAATTCCTTACTGAGAAAGGCAATAAACTTTTTATCCTCGGCTCGTCCACTTCCCGCCTTCACATGCCACTGTGCATATTCGAACACGTTGTCGCTTCGCCCGCCGGAAGACCTATTTTTCCCGGCGCCATCTGCAATCAAGTCCTTTCCGCTCCCACCTTTCAACAGGTCGTTGCCGCTGCCGCCCGATATCCGACCATCGCCCCGGTCGCCTTTGACAAAATCGTTGCCCTCGCGGCCCGGGATCATGCCCTTGTCGCGCGTGCCGGTCAGGGCATCCGAGCCAAAGGTACCGATCTCGCCGTTGCCGTTTAGAACGCCCAGTTACCCAAGCAGGAAATTGGCATAGTCGAACCCGTTATTGGGCTGACGTCCGGTGAAGATTTCCGGGTTCAGCAATGGGTTGAAGCCAAGGCCTGTTGCCCCGGTCACCAACCCTGTCAGTCCGACGCCATCCGTGCAGTTGTTCCCTGATTAGACGACTCCGTCGGTTTGGAATTTGCTTACTAATCTCTCCTCCAGTTTCCGCAGGGGGTTACTGTCGAAGCCAAGCGGATGACCTGGTTGGCATTGCCAAGTTGTTTCCCGCCGTGGACCGGACTAACCGATGTGGATGAAGAGATCGACGACCATGCCTCGCCTGAAAGGCTTCCGCTTTCGTCGCGAAATCATGGCCTGTACGGTTTGGGCGTATCACCGGTATGCAGTCAGCACGGCTGACGTTGAGGATCTGTTCGCTTGGCGTGGCGTGACCGTCAGTCGGGAAAGTGTACGGCATTGGATCAAACTTATTGGTCGCCAGTCGTTTTCTCAAACAACTGACCGATCGGTTCGGCGAACCGCGTGTCATCGTCACCGACAAACTGCGTAGCTACGTCAAGCCAATCAGAGAACTATGTCCGGGCGCCGACCACCGGGCGCACACGGGGTTGAACAATCGGGCTGAAGGATCGCACCGGCCGGCGAAAAAACCCAAAAAGCTGATGGGTCGCTTCAAATCTCCGGGACATGCCCAAAGGTACCTTTCCGCTCACGACCAAGGGAACATCATGTTCCGGCCCCCCCGCTTTCGCCTGTCTGCCGTCGCTCTCGCCGCAGTTGTCATTTTTTGGCTATGAAACAAGAACGAGTCCTGACCCTAGGCCTCGTTGAGGCCGCTATCGATACTATTGTTGCGACTGCGTGCATTCAATTGTGCTCAGCCGTAATCAATTCGATAAACTGAGAAACGGTTTCTTGTGGAACACCGGCTGCTTCAAAGATCGCGGCAGCAAAACTCACAGGCGCTGTTCCAGAAGCGGTAATAAGTCGATCTGCTGAGACCGCCGAAGCACTTTGAACGTAGTGCGATACGCCATCATATCCCTCGGCATTCTTGACTAAAAACTCGGTATCGTTTGAAGTATGCGGCTTCTCGTTCAGCAATCCAGATCTGGCCAGGGCTAGGGTGCCACCACAAATCCCCCCTATTGGAACGCCTTTTTCATTTTGAGCCACAAGCATGTCCGAAATGTCCGGCGCGGTATCAGAATCCCACACGGTGCCACCAATAACTGCCACTACATCCGGTTGCCAATCGACCAGATCGCTCAATCCTTTGGAGACAACAACTGTCAATCCGCCCATCGAGATCAATTGCCCTGGAGTAGGAGAGAAGTACATCACATTGAGCCCATAAAATGAACCGCCGATACCACCTATCAAGGCGTACTCCCAGTCAGCGAACTCGTCTGTAAGTATCAGCGCAACTTTCACCATTTTGCTGTGCCCCTTAGAATCGCAGGAAGGAACGTATAGGGAACACTATGGACATGCAACGTAGCTGAGTCATCAAACATCCACATCCTTCGGTCCTGTGACCTAAGCAATCTTACCGGGTCAGCCTTCAAGCAGTTTTGTTTTTGAAGGCAGGTCGGACTCCGCCTATTCTGACGACGGATGATTTAAACTGGTTTTTGGAGGAAGTATTATGTCCGTTCCACAGATTGTTACCGTCGTTGGCTGTTTTTCCGTATCCGCAGCGAATGCGGAGGCATTTCGAAAAAACTGTGCGGAAATGATAGAACTGCGCAGTCAGGAACCTGGCCATGTGGCGTCGGCCTACAGTTTTGGCAAGGATGGGACGGCCGCTTCACGCGAAGATTACGAGAGCGCTGACGCAGTGATCCGCCATATGGAATTGGGCACACACATCTTTGAAAGGACACAAGCCTTGGTCGAGATAACCGGGGTAGAGTTGCATGGTCCTAGGGCTGAGCTTGAAAAACTGCGCGATTTGTTCAGCGAGATGTCTCCGAGATTCTATGAGACCGAGTTTGGGTTTCGGCGGTAGACGGGTTTGACTGTTTGATTGATGCCAAGGCCGTAATGCTTAGCCCATCATCGTGAGGGCCGTGTTTTCAGGCCCAAAGAAGACGTGGACGCCTGCTCCCTTTTTGTGGGTGCGACCCTTTGATCCTGCACCTGTGTTAGGGGAAACCAATCCGATGCTGCTTGAGTTGCTGGTTCACGGCAGTCCAGTTTTTTCAGTTTCAACACCGGCAAAGCTTTGGAATTTGACAAAAACCGCACGACTGCGACAATGGAAAGCCCCACTTGCGATAGGCGGGAACGGATCAAATGATGGGAAGACGCCGTTTTTTGACTCGTATTCTTCCAACCACATTCGGGACAAGCATCTGGATGCGCAGCCTGTCCAAAAATGCGGAGGCAAAAACCGTCGAACGTGAGAACAACAAAGTACTAACGGTAAAGGAAATGGAGATTCTGGCTGCCTGGTGTTCAACTATCGTGCCGGGTGCAGGAGACGCCGGGGTGGCAAAGTTTGTCGATCAAAGCCTTGCAGGAGATCGGGCTTCGTCGCTACTGCTCTTGCGGTACCTCAATGCCAGCGACATGGCGGGGTTTTACCGTCTGGGTCTCGCCGGAATCGAGCAGGAATGTACCCACCGGTTTAACCTGCCATTTGTCCAAATAACCAAGAGTCAGAAGATGGAATTGGTTGAGGCGGCCGTAACCTCGGATATGCAGATCTGGACCGACCCGGATCCGAATTTCTTCTATTTCATTTCACGAAGTGACGCGGTGGATGTGGTTTATGGCACGCAGGCGGGGTTTTCGGATCTGAACATCCCCTATCTGGCGCATATTCAGCCACCGCGACCCTGGTAACGAATTGACCGCATATGTGCTAAACCAAAACGCGGGGAACCAATGGCGAAAGCGGCACATGACAAAGTTGAAGTCGTAATTGTCGGTTCTGGCATCGCTGGCAGCACGATGGCAGCCGAATTGGGTGAGGCGGGGTTTGATGTACTGGTGCTTGAGGCCGGACCAGAGCGCTATCTGTCTGAAATGGTCAGCTCGCAAATCTGGTCGCGGAGGCTCAGATGGGCCGGGCCGGAAGTTCTGGAAACAGGTGACCTTGTGGGGGCGGCGAATTTTGCCATGGGTTGGGGGACCGGCGGCGCGGGCCTGCATTGGTACGCGAACTGGTACCGGCTGCATCCGGACGACTTTCACGTCAAATCTATGTACGGACGAAGTCTGGACTGGCCCATAGGATATGATGATCTGAAACCATGGTATGACCATGCGCAGTCCTATTTCGGGGTATCAGGAG
Source organism: Ruegeria sp. BF6 (assembly GCF_056538665.1). Taxonomy (NCBI): domain Bacteria; kingdom Pseudomonadati; phylum Pseudomonadota; class Alphaproteobacteria; order Rhodobacterales; family Roseobacteraceae; genus Ruegeria; species Ruegeria sp. BF6. The sequence goes on along the minus strand of NZ_JBQFTN010000024.1, from coordinate 22,235 downwards.
ACGACGATCCGCATGCGCCATCAGCGGCGCCTTTTCCCATGCCGGCCATTTCCTTATCCAAACAGTCGCAGGCAATCAAACCAGGTTTTGATGCAGAAGGTTTGAGGCTGACGACAAACACTTTGGCGGTGAATTCCGTCCCGTATGCCGGGAGAGCGGGTTGCCTGCTTGACGGCTGGTGCGATGCTGGGTGTCCGATTGGAGCATTGGCGAACCCATTGGTGTTGCAATGGCCACGGGCGCGAAAGGCTGGGGTTAAACTGCGCCACAATGCCTACGTGGCACGGGTTGAAACAGACCCTTCAGGATCGAAGGCAACCGGTGTTGTATATCTTGATGAGCAGGGCCGTGAAAATCTGCAACCCGCCGACATTGTCATCTCGGCCTGTCATACAATCTGGAATGCACGGCTGCTGCTGTTGTCTTCCAGTGACAAGCATCCCGATGGGCTTGGCAATGGAAGCAAGACACTGGGGCGATATTTCATGTCCCACGCCCTCACGACCATCCACGGGCTGTTTAACCAGGAAACAGAACCGCATTTGGGTGTATCTGGCGCCAATTCACTCTGCTTGGAAGGCTATGACGACAAACAACCAGCACAAGATGCCTTCGGTAGCCGCGCCTGGCTGGTAGGACAGGCGGCAAAACCAAACGATCTGTTGGGGACTGCTCTGGCAAAACCGGAATTGTTTGGCGCGGCTCTGGATGCATATTTGCGTCAGGCCAGTTTGCACTACGGAAACATGGCCGTGCTTTGCGAGGAGGATGGCATTCCGGAAAACTGCATCAAACTCGACGCATCAAAACATGATCGTTATGGATTGCCGCAAGCGCAAGTGAGTAATTCGCTTCCGCGGGCGAATGCGTCCAGATCAGAGCTAGCCAAAGAGGAGGGCCTGCGCATTTTCAAGGCCGCAGGGGCCCGTGACGCCTGGGCAGGGCCGCGAAACCCAATGCACATGATGGGTGGTACAATCATGGGCGATGACTCGTCAGCGTCGGTAACGAACTCCTTCGGACAGGCGCATGAAGTCGATAATCTGTTTGTCGCTGGCGCAAGCCTGTTTCCCACACCCGGCGCGGTCAACCCTACCGCTACTCTGGCCGCATTGGTGTTCCGCACAGCAGATTACATTCGCACCCATCGATCAGAACTGCTGCCCTAAAGGGAGCTGCGAGGGGGCGACCGCCCCTGCCTTCGGAGGTGTCGGGCAGTGATTGAAACCAGCGGTTTAGCACACTGTCTGGTGACCAGAACGCTGTCGAGCTGACGGTTGTCGCGCAAACTATTGGAGCGGCCAGAGGCAGGGATATGCTGGACACACTTATCCCAAGTTTTCAGCGAATTGACGAAACCCAGAGGTTTACGGCAAATCGAGTTGGCCCTTGCGGATCATTCTGGCGACTTCGGTCAGCACTAATCTCTTCCAAGTCACGATAAGGCACAGTGTACCGCAAAAAGAAGTATTCAGCGTACCAAACCGCTTCCTTGAGGAAGTGGCAGCCCTTCAATGAGGCCATTCGGAAACCTGTTCGCGATGGATTTGAAGGTAGCAACTACCGAACACACATTCTCGTCAATCAAAGCCAAATGTTTGCGACACATCCGGTTTTTTTCGCGCAACGCGGGTAGGGGCTTTGCAATACGAAAAAATTAGGGGTTGTGAAAATGTTGCGTCGCGAATTCATAGAGAGGACAGCGAGGGCGTCAACACCTTCAGAACCTCACTGGCGAACTATCGCAAATTTCATCAACAAAGCAGTGCGCCGCTGAGGTCGAAGTGTTTGGGAAACATTGCACGTAAAAACCGAAAAACAATTCTCATTGCCTCGTTGCGATCAAAGGAATCCGGGTGGAGTAGATAATCGGTCCACATACCTTCTAGCATTGCTAGTGTGCCGTGCGTGGCGTCCCGCGCAACCTGATTGGGGTGTTCATTTCCGGCTTCTTTCGCAATTCGCAAGAATGCGTTGAAGATCAGGTTCCGAAGTTTTGCATCGCGTGTATCTGAAAAGGCCGCAATCGCCGCTCTGTTTCTGGCTTCACCTCGAAATGCGTACCAGATTGAAACATTCTTCTTATTGAGGATGGCTTCACTCAAATCACCCCGAACAATCATCTCAATATGTTCTTGACCAGTTTGCCCGGTCGTTTCCAACATGGCATGGATGCCATCGTAGTATTGCTCGGACGAGTAGCGGGCCGCCTCGTCCACCAGATTGTCCTTGCCGCCGAAATGAAGGTGAATCATCCCGCGGGACAAGTCGGCACGTTGAATGATCTCGCTGACTGACGTCTCAGAAATTCCCTTTTCTGCAACCGAGTCGAGGACTGCCTCGATAAGAGACAGGCGGTTTCGTTCTCGTATCTGTTGGCGTCTTCCAGTCATTTGATCAGGCGGTTCAGTTTGTTTTCAAGCTCTTGCGGTGCCTTCTAACGGCGTTTGTGAAATTGGCCAGCCCCGTTGTGGAATTATCAGTTGACACAGCTAGCCCGAAAATTCCAGAATTAAATGGACGATTGTCCATTTTGTGATGGGAAACGTCTCGCCATTGAAAGCAATGTTCAGCAGGGAAGCATGGCCGGAGTCATTAGAAGTGAAGCGGGCAAAGGCCTGGCATTGAGCGCCCCTGCGACGCTCTATGTTGGCCTGCTTGTGGCCGTGCCTCTTTGCATTCTTGTCGCCTACAGCTTTTGGACTCAGACCTATGTCGAGATTGACCGCACGCTGACATGGGCGAATTACCAAGAGGCGTTCACCGATCCCTTGGTCCGACACCTGATGATCCGTTCAGTTGCAATTGCCGGGGCGGTGACATTGGTAACGGTCTGTCTGGCCTATCCGATTGCCTACTTCATCGCATTTCGGACGCAAAAAAAGACCCTCTGGCTATTGCTGATCACTATTCCCTTTTGGAGCAGCTACCTGCTGCGTGTGTTCAGCTGGAAGCTGATCCTTGGGTTCAATGGGGTGATGAACTCCGCTTTGATCTCATTGGGGCTGATACAGGAGCCGCTGACTTTCCTGCTCTACAACGAGTTCGCCGTTGTTCTCACGCTTGCGCATGCCTGGGCGCCATTTGCGATATTGCCGATTTATGTGTCGCTGCAGAAAATCGACCGCAGCCTGTTAGAGGCCGCAACCGACCTTGGATGTAGCAAGTTGGAGAGATTTGTCCGCGTGACTTTGCCCCTGACTGTGCCGGGGATCATCGCCGCCTGTCTGATCATTTTCATCCCAACCGTTGGCGACTACGTCACTCCGGCATTGGTCGGTGGGTCACAGGGCAAAATGGTGGCCAATCTAATCCAGGTGCAGTTTGGCGCCGCCAATAATTGGCCATTGGGTGCAACCCTGTCTCTGCTTGCTATGCTTTCGGTCGGTTGCGTCGCAATCCTGTTCGTGCTGGTTGTCACCGCACTGGGGCGGAGGATCAGATGACCAAAGCTATTCGTATCCCCTGGTTGCTTGTCTATGCAGTCGCCTACCTTGTGTTTCTTTATCTGCCAGTGCTGCTGTTGCCGCTGTTTTCCTTCAATGACGGAACCATCGTGGCTTTCCCGCTTAAGGGTTTTACGTTGAAATGGTACGCGCAATTGGGTCAGCAGGATACGTTGCTTCAGGCGATGGTGAACTCGCTGATCGTCGGCAGTGTGACCGCCCTGATGGCGACGTCTCTGGGTCTGTTCGCCGCGCGCGCCTATGTTCGGTACCGTTTCAAGGGGCGGGAGTTTTCCGAAGGCTTGGTCATGCTCCCGCTGGTGGTACCCGGCATCATTGTCGCTAGTTCGATGCTGGTACTGTTTATTAGCGTCGGGCTGAAACCTTCGCTGACAACCGTGATCCTTGGGCATGTGTTCGTGGCCTTGCCCTTCGCGGTATCGATCATGAAGTCCGCCTTTGACGATTTCGACCAATCGTTGGAGGAGGCCGCCTTTGACCTCGGCGAAAGCGTTGTGGGAACATTTAGGCGTGTCACTCTGCCAATCGTTGCACCGGGCATTGTCGCGAGCCTTTTGGTCACGTTCACCGTGTCCTTCGACGAGTTCGTTCTAGCCTTCTTCCTGTCCGGAAACAGCCCGACACTGCCGGTCTATATCTGGAGTCAGATCCGCTTCCCGGCAAAACTGCCCAACACACTGGCACTTGGCTCGTTACTCTTGCTTTCGTCCGTTCTGCTGCTGCTGATTGCCGAATACTTCCGCCGCCGTTCCACCCAATCTTCTGATTGAAGCCAAAGGAAACAAACAAGATGAGCGAACAGAACATCATCGAGATTCAGGGCGTGGAAAAACGTTTTGGAACCTTTGTCGCTGTGTCCGATCTGAACCTCACCTTGAAAGAGGGTGAGTTCTTTTCGCTGCTCGGACCTTCGGGCTGCGGAAAGACAACCGCTTTGCGCATCATCGCGGGATTTCAGGATCACGAAGAGGGCGAGATCCGGATAGATGGTCGGACGATGGGTGAGGTGCCTGCCAACAAGCGGCCTACGAACATGGTGTTCCAAAGCTATGCAATCTTTCCGCACCTGAATGTGGGTGACAATGTCGGGTTCGGCTTGCGAAAGACAAAGCTCACGCGAAGTGAAATCAAGGAACGCGTTGCCGAGGCGCTTGAGATGGTTGAGCTCGGAGGCTTGCAGGATCGCAAGGCCAATGAGTTGTCGGGCGGACAACGGCAACGTGTGGCGCTTGCCCGTGCGCTGGTCATGCGGCCCAAAGTGTTGCTGCTGGATGAACCATTATCCGCGCTGGACAAAAACCTGCGCGAAGCGATGCAATTGGAAATGCGCCGCTTGCAACAAAAGCTTGGAATTACGTTCGTAATGGTCACGCATGACCAGTACGAAGCGATGACCATGTCCGACCGGATAGGAGTCATGTTCGCTGGGCAGCTCAAGCAGGTCGACAAGCCCGAGGTTTTGTATTCCCAGCCGTGCAACCGGGAAGTGGCCTCTTTCATCGGTGGAATGAACTTCCTGGATGCCGAGGTAACGGCTGAAAGCTCTGAATCGCTGGAGGTTAACGTTCAGGGATTTGGGCAGATGACAATCGGGGTGAACCCAAACGTTCAGGTGCATGACAAAGACCTGCTGGTCGGCGTTCGGCCCGAGCAATTGGAAATCAGTGCAGAAAGGCCAGATGGATACGACGCTCTTGTTCAGGGCGAAGTGTCGGACGTCGCCTTCTATGGTGAGAGCGTCCACTATTATGTGCGTGTCGATGGTCTAAAGGACAGCATCGCCGTTGCAGTGCCGAACTACTTTCACACGGTCGATCACAGCCGCGGCGACACTGTTTGGCTTGGTGTTCAAAGCGCCTCGGTAATTGATCTAGGCAAACGTGACTCTTTGGGAGGAGACAAATGAAAAAAGCAGCATCACTTGCGGCAGCAGTAGTTGCCACCTTTGCCGCCGGACAAGCGCAAGCCAACGCGGCAGATCTGACCGTTTTTGACTGGTCTGGATATGAAGATCAGGGCTTTTACGGCGATTACGTCGAAAAGTACGGCGGCGCGCCGAGCTATACTTATTTCGGCAGCGTGGAGGAGGCGTTCACCAAGCTTCAATCCGGGTTTGAGGCAGATCTGGCCCATCCCTGTACGGACGCCCTGAGAAAATGGGTTGCGGCGGACATGCTTAAGCCCATTGATACCAGCAAGCTGGAGAACTGGGACAAACTGATGCCCAAGATCAAAGAGGTTGATGGCATCACGATCGATGGACAGACCTATATGGTGCCTTTCGAATGGGGCAATACCGGCCTGATCTATCGCACCGATATGGTTTCGGCGGACGATGTTTCGCTGCAATTGCTTGCAGATCCTGCGTATCAGGGCAAAGTTGCGGTTCCGGATGCGGCATCCAGTGCTTTTGCCATGGCCGCGCTGGCGACCGGTGCCTCAAGCTATACTGATATGAGCGACGAGGAATTCCAGAAAGCGGCGGATTACCTGCGCGCAATTCACCCGAATGTTCGCTTTTACTGGTCTGACGCAGGTCAGCTCGATCAGGCGATTGCCAGCGGTGAGGTGACGCTGGGCTGGGGCTGGAACCAATCGGAGCTAAACCTGATCTGGAACGAAACTCCGGCAGTTATGATGCGGGATGTGGACAAGGGCATCGCCACCTGGGTCTGCGGTTATGTGCATCTGAAGTCCGCCAAACAATCGGATGAGCAGGTCTATGACATGCTCAACGCGCTCAGCTCTGCCGCAAGCGGTAAGTACATCATCGAAAGCTGGGGGTACGCCCATGCCAACGAGGACGCTTTCGCACAGGCCGACCCGGCTCTGATCGATACCTACGGGTTCTCGGACGTGGACAGCTTCTTTGAGGGCAGCTTGTTCTTCGATGCGGTCAACCCGGAACTGGAAGCAAAGATGTTGAAAGAGTTTGAGCGCATCAAGGCAGGTTTCTAGAGCCACCTAACAACACAGTCGGGATTGGTGGGACCTTAGCAAACCTGCCAATCCTACGGAACCAATTCCAATTTTTCTGGAGGAAGCGCGGCAATGTCAGGCGCTGACGGATATTCTGTTCTCTTTGAGCCGGTTCAGATCGGGCCCGTGACGGCCCGCAACCGGTTCTATCAAGTGCCCCATTGCAACGGCATGGGGCATCTTCGACCGCAGGCCGAGGCGGCCATGCGGGCGATGAAGGCCGAGGGTGGTTGGGCCGTTGTGTCCAACCAAGAGACCGAAATTCACCCCACTTCAGATTTGTCCCCATATGCGGAAAACCGACTTTGGGACGAACGGGATATTCCAGCGCTGTGCTTGATGACAGAAGCTGTCCATGCCAAGGGTTCGCTTGCGGCCATAGAACTAGCGCATAACGGTCACCATGCGCAGAACCACCTGAGCCGTGCGCCCTTGCTGGGCCCGTCAGAACTTGCCCTGCAAACCGCGTATCCCAAACAGGCTCGGGCAATGGACAAGGCGGACATCCGAGAGTTTCGCAAGTGGCACCGCGCGGCGGCACGACGTTCGCGCGAGGCGGGCTTTGACATAGTGTATGTTTATGCCGGGCATCACATGACGTTGCCGCACCATTTTCTGTTGCCACAGTTCAATGACCGGGCGGATGAATATGGCGGTTCTCTGGAGAACCGGGCGCGACTTACGCGAGAGCTTCTGGAAGAAACCAGAGAAGAGGTTGGGGACGATTGCGCCATCGCTCTCCGGTTCGCGGTGGATGAAATGCTCGGGTCTGACGGGATGCAGGCGCAGGAGGAAGGTCGAGCCGTCGTCGAACTGTTGGCAGAGCTTCCCGACCTTTGGGACGTGAACGTTGCGGATTGGAGCAATGACTCTGCGACGACCCGCTTTGAACCCCGCGACGGTTTTCAAACCTCATATATCGAGTTCGTCAAACAGGTTACTTCCAAGCCAGTGGTCGGTGTCGGCCGCCTTACGTCTCCGGATTTGATGGTGTCTCTGGTCAAGAAGGGCATCCTTGATTTTATCGGCGCGGCGCGACCATCCATTGCTGATCCGTTTCTTCCGAACAAAATCAAGGAAGGTCGCATCGAAGAAATCCGTGAGTGTATCGGCTGCAATATCTGTGTTTCATCGGATTCTCTGGGCGTCCCTATCCGGTGCACGCAAAACCCTACAATGGGCGAAGAGTGGAGGAGGAAATGGCACCCTGAGATCATTGAGCGCCGGGCGAAAGAGGAAGCTGCGCTTGTTGTCGGCAGCGGTCCGGCCGGGCTTGAATGCGCCATGCAGTTGGCGCGCCGGGGCTATGAAGTCACCCTGGCTGAAGCCAGGCAAGAACTGGGCGGCCGCGTCTTGCAGGAATCCAGCCTGTCCGGGCTGTCCGCCTGGAAACGTGTGACAGATCACAGGATTTATGACCTTCAGCAACGCGGGAATGTTCAGCTGTTCACCGACAGCCTTTTGTCGGCAAGCGATGTCGTCGAACTGGGTATTCCGAACGTCTTTTTGGCCACCGGTGCATTATGGCGACGCGATGGTCGCGGGAAATCTGCATTTCACGGCGTCTCAATAGACCCAGGCTCTCAAGTTTTCACTCCCGACGACATCATGTCCGACGCAGTGCCGGGGGACGGCCCAATCATTGTCTACGATGATGATCAAGCCTATCTCGGTGGAGTTTTGGCGGATCACTTGGCTCAGGCCGGACGAGAGGTCGTCTTTGTAACGCCGGCCTCAATGGTCTCACCGTTTACCGAATTGACGTTGGAGCAGGCCAAAGTGCAACGCAGTCTGCTGGAAAAAGGTGTGCAGCTTGCATTGTCCCAGACCTTGGCCAGCATCGCGCCCGGAACGGTGAAATTGCTTTGCGCTTACACGGGGCGAGAACAATCCATTGATTGCGGCTCGGTCCTTTTGGTGACGCAGCGCGCAAGAGAGACCACCCTGTATGATGAGCTTCTGGGCTTGGCCGACAGCCCTCTTAGTAAACTGGAATTGATCGGAGATGCCGCAAACCCCGGTTTAATAGCTGACGCCGTATACTCGGGTCACATGGCCGCTCGGAATTTCGAACGCGACGCAGGCGATATCGACCGCGATTTTTTTCGTCGGGAAATCGTCTCCCTTGAATCTATGTGAGGTGCGCTATGCCAAAAGATGACTTGCAAGTAATGCGCGATTTGATGGAAGCACAGCGAGAAGGGTTCGCTTTGCCGCGTCACTTCTATACATCTCAGGCGGTTTACGAAAACGATATCAGCACGTTCTGGAACCGCAACTGGATCTGGGTCGGCCATGTCAGTCAAGTCGCTGAACCCGGTGATTATTTCCTCTTCGACTACGGGCCTGAGTCCATAATCATTGTTCGGGATCGCGCAGGCGAGGTGCGTGCGCATCTGAACGTTTGCCGCCACCGGGGATCGCGGGTTTGCATTGAAAAGAAAGGCAAGGCGCGCAACTTCATATGCCCGTATCACGCGTGGACTTTTGACCTCAACGGCAAGCTGAGAAACGGACGAGCAATGGGGACAGATTTTGACCCGGGCCAATATGGGTTGTTCCCGGTTCAGGTGAAGATTTTCCAAGGCCTGGTCTTTGTCTGTGCGGCTGAAAATGCTCCACCGCTGGACGCTGCATTGGAAAGACTGGCCCCACTTTCAAAGCCGTTTGATTTTGAAAACCTGAAGGTCGCCCATGAGGCCTCATATCCGGTTCCGGCGAACTGGAAACTGGCGCTGGAGAATTACCTGGAATGCTATCACTGTGCGCCGTCCCATAAGGACTACTCTCGTAGCCATTCCCTGAAAGACCCGGCTCAAGTTCTGGAGTTCAGCGGGGCTCTGCATGAACGAATGGAGGAAGCCGGAATTCCAACGGAGGAACTCGACCTGACCGGAGAGAATGCGGACGCGCCGGGCGCAGATGTCTATTGGCGGCGCTACCCGCTGTTCCCTGGCTATTTGACAGGCAGTAAGGATGGCGCGCCTTTGGCGCCGCCTCTGGGTGAACTGAGAACCCATGACGGCGGTGCCACCGATTTGGGTGTCGGAACACTGAACTACTTCCTGGTCTATGCTGATCACGTGGTCGGGTATCGGTTTGTACCGCGTTCCTTGCAAGAAACGGATATTCAGATCGTCTGGTATGTTCGCGGAGACGCGGAAGTGGGTCGCGACTATGACAAGGAGGCCCTGACATGGCTCTGGCATGTCACGTCGCTCGATGACGAACGGATCATCCGTCACAATCAGGAAGGCGTGAATTCACACCATTTCGTCCCGGGGCCGCTATCCGAGATGGAATGGAGCATTCCCGGTTTCTATCGCAACTACTTCAGCATGATCTGAGACGCGCATAATTCGGAGAAAAAAACATGACAGAACTAACGCAGCGCAGATCAAGACGGCGTGGGGGCGGGCGTGAGGCGCGCGCAGCAGTACGATCCAGTAACGCCCCTTCGCAGGCGATTTGGCCGGGTATTCCCGGTGGGCGATACAAGCCCCTGTCAGACGCGGACATGGCGCGTATTCACGAGGCCGCGCTTGCTATTCTGGAAAGAACAGGGGTAGGGGATCCCACGCAGGAAGTTCTTGATCTCGTATTACCCAAGGGGGCGACTTTGAACGAGCATGGCAGGCTGTGCTTTCCTCGGGCCTTGATGGAAGACCTTTTGGCCAAGGCCGCTAGTGAGTTTTATGTCCATGCGCGCGGATCGCGGGCTGGGAAGGATGATATGCACTGCACCAAGGATAAGGTGTACTACGCAAACTCCGGTACCGCTGTGACCACGTTTGACGCGGAAACGCGCAGTTACCGGCCATCAACACTCAAGGACATTTACGACTTCACCCGCTTGGTAGACCGGCTAGACAACATTCACATGACCGGTGACACGGTTTTGGCGACGGATGTGCCACAGGACTACGAGCATGACATGAGCATGCTCTATGCCATTCTGGCGGGTAGCGAGAAGCCTTCTTGCCTGACATTCCGTACACGCGAGCATATTCAGGACGCAATCCATTTGTTCGACCTGGCATCGGGAGGGGAAGGCAAGTTCCTTGAAAAACCCTCGGTCATTTTTGGTGGGTGCCCAATCGTTTCACCGCTCAGATTCGGGCGCGAGAATCTGGAAATCCTGATTGATACAGCGAAAATGGGGCTGGTATGCGACCTGGCTGTTCCGCCGCAAGCCGGGGCGACGTCGCCTGCGCCGCTTGCCGGGACCTTGGCACAAGCCGTCGCCGAGACCCTGTCATGTGTGGCAATTGCCAACTTGATCAACCCTGGCACTCCGGTAGTCTTTGCGGCTTGGCCCTTCATCACTGACCTGCGCACCGGTTCGTTTACAGGCGGCAGCGGTGAACAGGCGTTGATCTCGGCCGCAGCCATTCAGATGGGCAATTTCTATAACCTGCCGACCAGCGTCGGATGTGGTATGACGGATTCCAAGATACCTGATGCGCAATACGGTCTGGAAAAGGCGCTGACCTTCGCTTTGGCGGCCCATGCCGGTGCCAACAGGCTGTGTGAATTTGGCGGTATGCTTGGCAGTCTGATGGGGTGCAGTTTTGAATCCATGGTCATCGACAATGAGGCCGCGGGAATGATCTCGCGAACACTGCGTGGGATCGAGGTGAGCGACGACACGCTCTCAGTCGACGTCATCCATGAATGCGCAATTGATCCCGGTCATTTTCTCGGCAACCCGCAGACCTTGCAATATATGGAGACCGAATATGTCTATCCGACGCTGCTAGACCGGGAACTGACCGATACCTGGGAGAAAGCAGGTCGTCAGGATATGTTTGAGCGGAGCCGGTCGGTTGTGGACGATATCCTGTCCAATCACTACCCAAACTACTTTGGTAGCAAAGCCGATAAAGAGGTGCGGTCCAAGTTCCCGATTAAACTGCCGCCTGAGGCGATGCGAGCGGGTTGAGCGCTGCGACTGCCAAGAAGGCATCGCATTTACAAGAGTGTGATGCCTTTCCGCTGCAAAACCTAAATCCTCAAAGCACCCTGTCGCGTCAGATCTTCGGTCGCCAGCTGTATGCCTTTTTCAAGGATGTCGAACATCTGGTTCAACTCGTCTTCTGTGATGATCAGTGGTGGGGAAAACACGGACATATTGATGATAGGGCGCAGGATCAGGCCGTTCTCTTGGCAATGTCGGTCAATCAATGCACCTACTGATTTATCAAAGTCCAACAGGTTTTCTGCTTTTGCGTCAGCAACACATTCAACGCAGCCCACCGACCCCATACCATGCCGTCCTCTGTCATGACGTGAACACCAAGACCTCTTTCGGTAAAAGTTCATTCATTCAGACCGAGATGCGACATTCCCTCCCACGGGTGCAGGAAGTGCTTGTTGTCCCAGTCGCGTACGGATTGAAAGTTGGAATTGAAAAGGGTCATGCGCCACCTTATTGTAACATCCTTCACAAAATGAACAAACATTCATTCAATGCCAATCCTTGATCTTTTGATCCGCTAGATGCGACAAGACCAAAAGCGGCACCCCAGCGAAGGACAAGTGAGATTACTCTCGAGCCAGATAGCCCAACCAATGCCCGAGATCTGAGCAAGTTGCAGAACCGAGAGCAGCTGATCCAGGCAGCTGCAGACGCTATTCACGAATAAGGAATTCGCGGATCGACCTCGGCTAGGATCCAGGAATTATCCGGATTGTCTCGGGGAATGGTAAACCTTCATTTTGGTTCTAAGGAGAAGCTGCTGCTCGCTGTGGCAGAAGAATTGTCAGAGCGCTACGCGGGGCAGTGGAGGGCAATAGCAGACGATCCAAAGTTGGACGCGGCCCAAAAGCTGATTTCTATCATAAAGGCGGACTTCGATCCCTTCGTTCTTAATCCACGGGATGTTTCGATCTGGTTTTCGTTTCGGGCTGAAGCGCTCTCGAATCCACACATCTTTCCTTTGATCGACTCGCGAGACAAAGGTTTTCGAGCCGTGATCCTGGAACTATTTGAGGAAGTAAATAGCGAAGGTGAGTACAAAGACGTCGAAGGCAAACTTGCCGCAGACGCATTGATTGCACTGTTGGAAAGGCTCTGGACCGATTACCACTTGCACTCAGAGATTTTCAAACCCGAGGAGGCTTTGAAGATCTGTCTGTTTGTACTGCAGTCAGTGTTTCCAAAGCACTTCAACACTCAGCAGTCCATGCGTGAATGTGACTAAAAGGTTCGGCTCGAAGCGGGTACATTGCGCCTCTCCGACCAACGGGCGCGCCGCGTGAGGTCTCAACAAATGAGCCAGAGCATCTTCAACGCTGTCGGCTCAATCGTCTGCTTCAATAAATGATGTGTATGCTGCCTAACGACGAGATCGGTTTCTCAAGGATACGTGCGACGCCTCTCTGGTCAGGCGCCGCATGTGATAGTTTAATTATCGGTCACGTCCGAAATCCACGTTCCCGCTGCAACAGCTCGTGGAAGCCCAAGCGGGCCAATCGCCAAAAGCGCGACCTGCCGCAAGTCTTCAGCAGGAATTCCTTCGGCTAGCCCTCGGCGGCTATGTGAATGTACGGCACCTTCTGACGCGGCGCCAATCGCGAGTGCCAGTTTGACAAGCCGGCGTTCGCGTTCCGTGAGGTTCCCGGCCTGTGCGGTCGCTGATCCAAGTGCGGCATATGCATCCCAGATGTTGGGGTGTTTTGCAGCAAGCGCCCCTGCGGCGCCGGGCAGATCTTTGGTCATTTCAATCTCTCCTTTTCGTTAGCTCATGCCTTCGGAAATGATTTCTTCAAATGCGTTCTTGGCTTTCTTTGGCATTTTGGCATCGAGGAACCCGTCCTGCATATCAGAAGCGCCGACCTGAATGACCATTACCATACCCATCCCGAGATGCGGTTTGCATTTAACCCCGATCATGCCATCGGCAGTCAGTTCAACCTCAACTTCTTCATTGATCTTGCCCACGAAAGGCTCTTGCCCTTCGGGAACCATACCTTCGACGGTTTCGGCATTGTGACCTTTGTCCGCTGCGCGGAAAGCCACGATATCACCGACCTGAGCAGAGACAAATCTCGGTTCAAACACCATTGTTCCAGCTTCGCCTCGGTTCAGCATCTGGACCTCTATGGTTTCGGCAAGGACCGAAACCGGGGCAAGAGCCAGCAGGGCGGCTGTGGTTAGAGATTTGAGTTTCATCTTACGTTTCCTTATGAGGTTTCAAGAGGTTCATCCGCCAAGTGCGGACATATGGCGCGCCACGGCGGGCTGTGACATTTGGGAAAGGTCGAAGCGGTGGCGCTCGGGCTTCATCAGCAACGCGCTTCGAATGGCGTACGATGCCTCGTCCTCGGATCGGCGCAGGAGCGCGCGCAGGTCAACCGAACCCTCGTCACCCATGCAGGTATAAAGGCGTCCGGTGCAACTGACCCGCACCCGATTGCAGAGCGCACAGAAGTTGCAGGACATCGGGGAAATCAACCCAAGCTGGCCACTTGTCTCTGCGACCTGCACATAGCGCGCCGGACCGCCAGAGTTGCGGTTTATTGGGGTCAGCGTCCATCGGCGCGCCAGGTCCGATTGCAGATCACGTAGGGAGAGCACGCTGTCATTTCGGTCCAGACCAGTATCGCCCAGCGGCATTTCCTCGATCAGCGTCAAGCCCATGCCGCGCCCATGGGCAAAGCGGATCAAATCGTCGACTTCGTCTTCGAACGCGCCACGGCTGGCAACCGTGTTCAACTTGACCCGTAGGCCCGCGTCCTGCGCGGCATCCAGCCCGGCCAGAACCATGCGAATATCACCAAGTCGGGTCAGGCCGCGGTATCGATCCGGGCTCAGCGTGTCGAGCGAGACGTTGACTCGCTTTACCCCGCAAGCCGCCAAACCATCTGCATGGCGCGCCAGCAATGTGCCGTTGGTGGTGAGTGTCAGTTCATCCAGCGCGCCGGACCGCAGATGCCGCGACACATCCTGAAACAAGTCCATCACATCGCGGCGCACCAGAGGTTCGCCACCGGTAATGCGCAGCTTGCGCACACCACACCGAATGAAAATGTCAATGAGGCGGGCCAGTTCTTCGAGGCTCAAAAGTTCGCGCTTGGGAAGAAATGACATCTTCTCGGCCATGCAATAGGTGCAGCGCAGGTCGCAGCGGTCGGTGACCGACAGGCGCAGATAGGTGACGGTTCGGCCAAAACCATCGACCAGCGGAGTTAGCGTTTCTCGCGCTTTTCTTTTGGATGTCGAAGATGCGCCAATGCGCGCAGTTTTAAGGGGGCTCAGGTCAGAAGTGTCGGCATTCTCACCGCAACCATTGCTGTTTGTGTTGTCCAGCATCGGACCCTCCTGCATGTGATGGGGATTTTTTAAAGTTTTGCGTGGCCGGGCGTTGCCCCGGCCACGCTGGTCTTCGGTACCTTAGTTGGCGTCGGCCGCGTTCATCATCAGGTATTCCATGACGAGTTCACGTTCGCTGTCATCAAGGCCGGCCCGTTCGAACATGGACGGCACGATGCCTTTCCACTGTTGTTGCGTGTAGTGGGTCACTTCCCGTGGGGCGTGACAGACAGTACACCGCTGGAAGAACATCTTCTCGCCCGGAGTCATGTCGGCGTAGAGGGATGCCGTCAAAGCTTCGAGCCGCTCCAGGCCAAGCTTATCATCGTCAATCGCGGCAAGCTCCATGTCTTCGATGATCGCAGGTTTGTCGTAGGCCATGTTCGGACCTTCGGGGTCTTCGCATTTGCGCATTTCGATGAGGACGGTGTTGGCCGTGGTTGCTTCGCTAAGACCTGAGGCGCGCTGCGTCGAAGTCAGGAAGTTCACCAGACCGGAGTTACAGCGCCCCTTGCTGTCAAGTGACGGCCAGCACCCTTCGTAGATCGAAACGACGCCCGGCATGATCTCGTCGCTGACGACGGCCCCGGCGATAACGGTGCCTCGGTTGTTGTACAATTCTACCAGATCACCGTCTTCGATGCCGCGTGCTGCAGCGTCTTCGGCATTGATCCGCACCGGCTCGCGACCCTGAACTTTATAAATACCACGCAGGGTTTCCGACTGATCCATCTGGCTGTGCAGGCGGTACCACGGGTGGGGCGATACGACGTGCAACTGGCCTTCCTTGGCATTGCCGAGATATTCGTGTTTCTCCATCCACATCGGCATACCGGGGCAGTCCTCGATCTCCATATTCGCGATGTTTTCGCAAAACATTTCGATCTTGCCCGATGCTGTGTGCAACGGGTTTGCTTCCGGGTCCGTGTAGAATTCTCCGTGGCGCACCCACTTCCGGGCCTCGGTAGGTACCGGCATCCGGGCATAACCCTTTTCCCAGAACTCTTCGAACGGGGTTTCCTTGGCCGCGCCCGAAGCCTCATAGGCCAGTTTGATGTGATACATCTTGTCTTCGCTGTCTGTGAACTGCGCCCACAGACCCAGTTTGTCGGCCAGACCTTCGAAGATTTCATAGTCGGGCAGGCTTTCGCCAACCGGTTCGATCACCTTCTTCATCGCGTAGACGCGGTCGTTCGAATAGGTGCCGCCCGAGGTGATGTCATCCTGTTCCAGTGTCGAGGCTGCAGGCAGGACGATATCAGCCCAGCGGGTCGCAGCTGTCCACCACACATCGACAGAGACGATGGTCTCGACCTTCTCAAGCGCGCGGATCAGCCGGTTGGTATCCTGCTGGTGCGACATGAAGTTGTTGCCGGCATTGAAGATCATCTTGATGTCGGGATAGGTGTTGGTCTGCCCGTTATAGAAGAAATCCACGCCCGGGCTTTCCAACGCCTCGGTAATGCGCGAGGCCGGGACGATCTTCTTGACGAAGTTTCTGCCCTGGCTCATGCCGACCGGTGTGGCGTTGCCACCCTGAGGCATACCGCCGTTACCATAGTGCCACGAGAACCCAACGCCCTCGCCCGGTTTACCAATCTTTCCAAGCAAGGCCGCAAAGTTGATCAGCGACCAATAGGCCATCTCGCCATGTTGGGCGCGCTGGATGGCCCAGGAACCGGCGATGCTGGTTTTCGACGATGCGATGAGTTCAGCGAGATCCTTGATCTCCTGCTCGTCAATGCCGGTGATAGCCGAGGCCCAGGCGGGCGTTTTTGGTGTGCCGTCGGTTTCACCTTTCACATAGGCAATCCACTTGTCGCTGCCGACTGTGTATTTGTCCAAATAGGCCTGGTCTTCCAAACCGTTTTCCAGCGCGTGATAGGCCATCGACAGGAACAGGGCGGTATCGGTGTTCGGTATGATCCGTTTCCACTCTGCGTTCAGATAGTCGTCGCTGGCGGTGCGCTGCGGGTTGATCGAGATGAACTTGACGCCCGCATCGCGGATTTCTTCCCAATGGGCATACATGCCGTGGTCGGCCACGCGGTACTCGATCCGGTTGTTCTTGATCGGGTCACAGCCGACAAGCACGAACAGTTCGGTATTGTCGCGGATGGTTTCCCAGGCGGATTGCGCGGAATAGACTTCCATGTCGCCGATGATATGCGGCAGACATACCTGACCGGCACCAGCCGACCAGTCGCCTGCCGTGTTCGTGCAGCCGCCCATCAGGTTGATCAGACGTCCCTGCAAAACATTCGGGCGGAACACGCCGGCATTCGACCAGCCGCCATAGGATGAGCTGAAGATCGCTTCGTTTCCGTGGTTGGTGGCAGTATCCAGCAGCGCCTTGGCGGTCAGGCTCCAGGCGGTGTCCCAATCGACGCGGACATATTCTTCCTTGCCGCGCAATTCGGGCTTGATGTCGCCACTTTCCCATCCTTCCAGATAGGATTTACGCACCATCGGGTAGTTGATCCGGCTCTTGTCATAGGTCCGGTCCATGACGCCGTAGGCCAGCATCTCGGTGGGACGGGCATCAAGCTCCATGATTTTGTTGATGCCGATAAGCTTGCCATCGCGGACCACGGCCTCAAATGGGCCGAAATGGGTCGCGTGGAACGTGCGCCCCCCGAAGGAGTTGGGGTCCAGCGCTGCAAGTGCTGTCGAATTCATCAGGGCGGTTGCGCCGAATGTGGCGATACCCCCTTGCAAAAAGGCGCGGCGGTTTGGCGTTGAGAAAGACATATCGGGCCTCCTGTGACTGGCTTCTGGGCGCACATTATTCTTTGGGCGAAGCTGTCACTTTGACTGCGCACAACTGCGGTTGTCCGAATATGTAAAGAAATGTAAAAGCAGCCTATGGCGCAGCATATCCTCATCGTCGAAGACGACCGCACAACCCGGTTGCGGCTTGCCGCTTATCTGCAAGAGCAGGGGCATCGCGTCAGCATGGCCGAGGATGCGGACGAGATGGAAAGCATCATCGAATACGATCCGCCGGATCTGTTGCTGGTCGATATCAACATGGACGGAAAGGATGGCCTGACGATCACCCGTGAACAGCGGGCAAAATCACGGGTCGGTATCATCCTGCTGACAGCCCGCGATGATCAGGTCGACAAGATCGTCGGATTGGAAATGGGTGCCGACGACTATGTAACCAAACCATTCGACAAACGTGAATTGGCGGCGCGCGTGAAGAATCTGCTGGCTCGGATTGCGGATATCGGGCAGGCACCCGAGGGCCCACCGCCGGTCGAATTGTTTGGCGTTTGGTGTTTTGATCGGATTCGGCACCGGTTGGTCTCGGTCGCAAGAACAGAAACACTTACACCTCAGGAATTCGCGATTATGAAGGCACTGGCAGATCACCCTGGGCAAACGCTCAGCCGCGCGCGGCTTTCAGAACTGATCGGCCGCAGCTCCAACCGCGCCAATGACAGGATGATCGACGTGGTGGTTGGACGGCTGCGCAAGAAGTTGGAAAAAGACCCGGCCAACCCCGAATGGATTTTGACCCAACATGGTAAGGGTTATCACTTCGTTGATCCGACTCCGACCTGAAGCCCCGCCTCTTTAGCCGCCACTTCAAGGGTTGATGCCGCGGTCTTGGCACTGGCGCAGACCCGGTCCAACAGGGCCTCGCTGGCATCACTGTCTTGTGCCTCCAACTCGGCAAGCAGCGTACACAGGGTCTCAAGCCGGAAATTCGCAGCGGCTCCTTTCAACCGGTGGGCGGCTTTGCGTTGCTGATCAGCCCGTGTGGATTTGATCGTTTCTAAAGCCTCGGGCAATGCGCGCAGAAACTCGGATACGATCAGCCCGGTTGTTTCCGGGCCCAGATCTGAAATATCGCTGCGAAGACTGTACAAAACCGCCGTTTCCTGCCGGGGCGTTTCGGTCGCGCTGACAGGCGAAAGAACTTCTGTCAAAGCCCTGGGCGAGATCGGCTTGGCCAGAATGCGCGCAACGCCCAGCCGGGCGCGGTTCTGTTCCGTGTCATCAATCAAATGCGCCGTCAGCGCGACCAGCTTCGGCGCGTGTTCCCCGGCGCCAATCCCTGCGGCTACCTCCTCGCCTCGCATGTCCGGCAAATCAAGATCGATCAGGACGAGATCGAAGCGATTGTCGCGGCAGCACTTCAATCCGGCCATTCCGGTTTCAGCCTCTTGCACCCGACATCCCAGCCGCTCCAGATAGCCCCGTGCCACCATGCGGTTCACGGCATGATCGTCGATCACCAGGACATTGCGGTTGAGATCGGCCTCGGACAGTTGGGTTTCGTCTTCGGCCACACAGTCGGCATCGCCGGGCATCAACGGAACGGTCAGGGTAAACCGGGTGCCGACGCCAGGTTCACTTTCGACGCTCAGCACCCCGCCGAGCGCTTCGGTCAGATTGCGCGAGATGGCAAGACCGAGACCAAGCCCCTCTATTCCTGCGCGTTTTACGGTTGCTGTCCGCGTATAGGCATCAAAGGCCTGAGCGATAGCCTCGCGCGTCATGCCTATTCCGGTGTCGGTCACCGTGAAACTGACAACGGGCTGTCCTGTGTCCTCCGCCACCGCGTGGTCCACGGTAAGCGTGACAGTCCCGCGCTTGGTGTATTTGACCGCGTTCGAGATCAGGTTTCCCAGTATCTGTCGGATTTTCACAACGTCGCCGAACAGCACCGGGGGCGCGGGTTCTGTGAGTTCGACAACGGTCTGCAGCCCCGTCTTTGCGGCCAGCGACTGCAGCTGGTGACCAAGCTGGCCAACAAGATCGCGCAGGTGAAAATGCACGGGGTTCGTGCGATTACCGCTGTCTTCGCTGCTCGCATAGTCCAGAATGTCATTTGTGATCTCCAGCAATTCGCGGGCCGAGCGGTGCGCCGTTCGCACCCGATCTTGCCGGTCCTTGTCTGTCACTTCGGCCTCCAGCAGCCCCAACATCCCGATAATCCCGTTCAGCGGGGTGCGGATTTCATGACTCATCCGGGCCAGAAACTCGGTTTTGCTTCGGTTTGCGGCCTCGGCCTCGGTGCGCGCCGCGTCCGAGGCCTGCATCTCGGCAACGACATCGCCGGTACGCGCGATCACCGTCTCTTCCAGATGTTCGCGCAGCTCGGCTGCTTCGCTTGCGCGGCGACGCAGGATGTTGAGCGCTTTTTCCATACGCCCGATCTCATCATGGCCGCTGATCTGCATCGGCGCGCCATATTCACCTTCCGCCACGGCCACAATGCGTCGGGCCAGCTCTCCCAGACGCGCGACCAGGTGCTGTCGGGCGTAAAGCCACAGGACCGAACCGGTGATCACCGCTGCAGCGACCACCACAAGCAACGCGATGTTCATTACCGACGACTGCCGTTCTGCTGCCGCGATCTGGGCGACCCCCTGGGCCTGCACGGCATCGCGAGCCTGTCGGGCTTGCGACGACAGGCTCGCGATCAGGGATTGCAGGCGTTGACTGTCGTCAGCAATCGCCATCTGCAAGGCGATCCTGTCCTGCTGCCGGTCAACCAACCCACCTTGCGCGATGGTATCCTGCAGCTGTTGCAGCGCAGCCTGTGCCACGTCCCTTGCCGTAGGTGTCGGCAGGTAGCGGATGCGACGATCGGCCAGCGTCAGACGATCCGATAGCTCGGTGCGAAGATCGGCCAGCGCATCTGGCGTGGCAATCACCTGCACCTGCTGCAGCTTCAGCCGGATCGTATCAACCACATTTGCGAGCTCTGTCAACCGTTCGAAGGCAAAGAAATGGCGATCCGCAAGTTCGTCCAGCGCCGGGCGCGGATCGCCGTCAGACTCGGTATAAATCCCTACGATGCCAGCTGTTATCCTTAGTCGCGCCAGATCGGTCTCGTCGCTGATGATTGATTCCAATTGGCCCGCCAGCTGGATGATCTCGTTTGTTTGTTCCGCGATGTGGATGGCAAGCTGCAACTCCTCTTGTCCGTTTTTGGCCATTTGCGCGACAATCTCGCTGGCGCGAGATTCCGGCCCTGTTTGGGTCGTGGTCGGGCTCATGCCCAGCAAGACCTGAACCCCACGTTCGATGCTTTCGACGGTCTGGCCAAGCGCAACTGAAATTCGATCAAGATCATCGCTGGTATCCGCTTGCGTGAATGCGGTTGCAAGCGTGCCAACAACTTCGGCAGAGGCGCCGATCCGGCTGGCCAGCTCTATTGCGGGCAGGTTGGTTTCGATTAGATCGTTCTGCGTGCGAATCAGATATCGGTTGACGGCAATCGCGACGATACCCACCATAATGGAAAGCGCCCCCATTGCTGAAAGGATCTGGATCAGCCGCGTGTCAAATCTCGTCCGTCGCATTGTCAGACACTACGGGGCCATCTGGGTTGGTTCAATCTTGGCGGCCGGACTTTGTGTCGCGTTCTGGTCTGCTGCCGCGGCGGGTCCGCGTACGCTGGTGTGCGTGCTTGTTCCCCATTTCAAGGATGAATACTGGCTAAGCGTCGGCTATGGGCTGGAACAGCAAGCAGAGCGGTTGGGGTTGGACCTTCGATTCTATGAGGCGGGCGGCTACCGCGCCCGTTCTCGGCAGATCGAGCAGATTGAAACCTGCATTGACCAGGGCGTCGATGCAATACTCATCGGCGCAGTAACATCTGATCATGCGGATCTGATCGCATCGATAGAACAGGCAGCGCTGAGGACCCCTGTTTTTGGCCTGGTCAACGAGCTTCATGCAGATACCCTGAGTGGGCGCATCGGAGTCGACTGGCAAGATATGGGACAAGCCGTAGGGCATCACTTGACCAAGCTGCATCCCGACGGATCGCCGCCCAAAACCGCAATCTTTATTTCAGGTCCGGCAGAAGCCGGTTGGACGGGCCCACTGGAGGCGGGGCTGCGCAATGGCCTGAGCGGCAGCGAGGTGACCATCCTCGAGGTCTTTGGTGCCGACACGGGCCTTAGTCAGCAACTGGCTCAGGTCGAAACGGCCTTGGAACGCTATCCCGATGCGGATTACCTGATTGGTAGTGCACCAGCAATTGAGGCGGCAATTGGTGTACTTGTGAACTCAGATGATCCTGATCCGCCGCAGCTGATCTCTACCTATATCAGCCATACGGTCATGCGTGGCTTGATGAATGGAAGGGTCATAGCAGCTCCATTTGACGATCCGGCCATGCAGGGTGACATGGCACTCAATCAGGTTGTGTCCGTTCTGGCATCTGAAAAACCGGTCGGGCTGACTGGGCCTGACATAATCCTGTTGACCCGGTCAGATCCGACGTTGGTCGATATCCAGATATCTCCGGCAGAGTACTTTCCAAGCATTCAGTAAGTCAGCGGAAAGCAGACCGTCATATGTCAGTGAGCAGGACCGACGATACTAGTGGTTCTTTTGGGCATCGAATCCACGTTTCTTACAACAAGGCTTTTCACTTGTGGTTCTCAAAAACCATTACTACCAAAGTTCGGTTCTGCTGGCCTTTGTCTTTCAGCGCGACACGGTAT
>NZ_JBQFTN010000023.1:0-45527 GCF_056538665.1 Ruegeria sp. BF6 | reverse complement strand
TCTCATCTCCACTCCTTGGCGGTTACGATGAGCCAGAAACCCTCTCTTATCAAATCGACCTAAACTGTCCCATTGGCGCTGACGTCAGACAGCTGATCTCATAGACGTATCCGCGCAGGTGTTTGAAGATCCTTTTGAGGATTTGAGCTACGACCAAATGGATGACTTGGTCATGGTCGTACGTCTGCGCCAACGCCTTGAGAAGCCAGACATACCCATCGAAGAACGAGAGAAGAACAAGACCCGCCTTTCTGAAACGGAAGAACGATTAGCCAAAGCCGATATTTGATGTCGCATGGCTTCTTTCGCAGAGGTGGCTGGTCGCAGAACGTAGAAAAAAAGCTGCGTCGGCAGGCAATCCCCAACTGGACGGAAAAACAGTGACTGTTGCCGGATTTGCCATACCCGGCCCGATTGATGATAACGGCGTTGCAACTGCGTATTTGGTGCCCGAGCGCGGGATGTGCAGCCACATGCCAGCACCGCCGCCCAATCAGATGATCAAAGTACGTTTGAACGACGCTTGGTCACCTTCATACGTACATGAGCCCGTTCAGTTAACCGGAAGACTGAACATAGAGCCATCTGAGCGCCAAGTTATGGTCGTCGATGGCCTGATGTCGCTTCGCGCTACATTCGATCTGGAAGTCGCAGCCGTTAGGTCACTCGGCAGTGAAAAGGACAGACTCGAATTGGAACAGAGTGCAGCTGATCGCATACGTGCGGCGGGAAATCGCAAGACCGGTGGGGCAAAGGCGTCTGAATGATTAGACTTCTGGTTGCCGTATTGAGCATTGCCTTCGCTAACGCAGCGTCGGCTCAGGGACTATCCGGGCCATCTTCGGTCGAAGCTGATCTAGAGCCTGGAGATGGGCTAACCGACCCTCAATATCGTTCCGATTTTCCGCGCAATATCGCACCGGGTTGGTTCCAGTGGAAAGACCGGTTGGCCGAGGGTGGGTTTCGATTCAACATTGATTACCTGGCGTTGGGCCAATCCACGAATGCTGATCTGGGAACCGGCGAAGCGGCCAGCGGGATTGCGCGCTTCTATGGTAGTTGGCAGGCAACTGAACGGGGTTCCCTGACATTCAAGATCGAAGACCGGCACAGCTATACCGATGTGGCTCCGCAGTTCCTTGGGCTGGATGGTGGAGCGCTTTCGATCACCGGGACAGCCTTCAACGACAATGGTCTGCTGCTGACCAACCTTTTCTGGACCCAAAGGGCCCAGAACGGTTCGTGGACGCTGCAAGTCGGGCAGATTGATGTAACAGACTTTGTGGATATCTATGGGTTGGTAAGCCCCTACAGTGGTTTCCAAAACCTGTCTTTCAATACAAACCCGACAATCAACACGCCCAACCAAGGCCTTGGCATTGCCGGTGGGATAAAGCTGAGCGAGAACCTTTATGCTGTTGCGAGCATCTCAGACGCAAACGCCGACCCCTCTGATTTAAACCTTGATGTGTTTAGCGATGGCAATCTCTTCAAGTCACTCGAACTTGGTTACACCTCCGGCTTTGATCGCATTTACTTCGACAATATCCATCTGACCCTTTGGCATGCGGATGCGGCTGACGATGGTAGCCGTCCAGAAGATTACGGCGCTGCGTTTTCTGCCGCATGGTTTGTTGACAATAAGTGGATGCCGTTCTTCCGCGCAGGGGCCTCGAAGGGGACCGCAGCGCTTTATGACCGGTCGGTTTCTGCCGGTCTCGGTTACTATGGTCGCAATACCGATTTGGCCGGTCTGGGCCTGAACTGGGCCGAGGCAAGAGGCATAGATGGCGATCAGTTCACTCTGGAAGCATTCTACCGTTTTTCAATCTCACCCGGATTGCAGATCACGCCATCGGTACAATTCATTTCCGACCCGCTTCTAAATCCCGATCAGGACCGGATTACCCTGTTCGGTCTAAGAACCCGGATCGTTTTCTAATGCGGGGTGAAGGCAGTCACTAAGGGGTGTGCCAAAGGGCAACTAAGAGAGATCAACCGGACTTTGCAAAGTCTGCTTTCTGCTGCCGATTCAACCGATGGACGCAACACACTCTTCGAACTTCTCTGCCGGTGAGAAGTAATTCAAGGTTATTCTGGGCCGCTCGTTGAGTTCGCGAGCTACGGCATCGAGATGCTGTTGGGTGTGCACGGAGAGGTCAGTGCCTTTCGGGAAGTACTGGCGCAGAAGCCGAAGCACGTTTGGGCAATCCGGGTGCGGCTTGAATAAGCAGAGAACCACCGTGATCTAGCCCTGTTCGATATCGCAATCGACAGCAAGCTTCGCGGCTGTGACCTAGTGAAGATGAAGGTAATTGACGGCATGGCATCTGGCCGGATCAAAGAACGCGCTTTAGTGCTGCAAAGCAATACGCAGAAGCCAGTCCGGATTGAGATATCGGATGGCAGCCGCGCTTCCGTCGATAATTGGATGGAAGATGAACTGATGGTCGGATCAGAGTATCTTTGGCCAGGCCGTTTTCATGAGCGCCTACACATATCGACACGCCAGTACGCGCGGATTGTTCGGGACTGGTCACGTAGATCGGACTGGAAGCCAGTGCATACGGCACACATTCGATGCGACGCACGAAAGTAACCCAGATCTACAAGAAGACTGGCAACCTTCGCGCCGTTCGAATTCTTTTAGGGCACACAAAGATGGACAGCACGGTCAGGTATCTTGGTGTCGAACTTGAGGATGCCTTGCCATTGCTGAAGCCATTGAAATCTAACACCTCTGGGCCGCCTACACGGACGGCCCTTTGCTGCTATCCGTAACGGTCAGCTTCCTCGAAGCGGGTGTTGATAACTGGCGCCGTATTTCGAGGGTGCCGACGACGGCCCTGTAGGTCAAAACGAACCTTTTGGGTTGCATCTACTGCTGACGCAGCACACGTCCGCTTGCACTTCGGGGCAGTAACCTTGCTATGTCATCCGAGCAGTTAACAGTCTATCTTTTGGCCAGCCAATATGCGACTCCCAGCGCAAGTGCCAATCCGGCGTATGCCGCGATATGGGCTGCGTCCATTGTCTTGTAGTCGAAGGTTATCACTTTCCGGGCGACGGCCATAAGCCCGGTCGCAAGAACCAGCCTTACGTGTATGACGTTAGAAGTCAGGTAGAGCGCCGCGTTCGTATAGACTTCGATTGCAATAAGGACTGACAACACAGCTCCCAGAACAATGAGCAGGTCTTCCCCATCAATAAGTAGCGTTGGTTTTTCGACAAGATGAAACCCAAAGGTGACAAATGCGTCAAGAATCGTCCATCCAATGACTAAAACCATCAGTATGGACAGGCCGCGCGTCATTTGCCGGACCACAACGTTTGCAACTCTGATCACTGGATCTTCGTGATTAGGATCCAGTTCCACGTGAAGTTCATTGTCGTCGTTGGCCATATCTTGTCCCATAGTTCAATTGATGAATTATCTGGTGCTTTTCAGCGCATATCAGGTCACAATGAGTAAAGTGCTCGATCACTTACCGAGTACTTTCTCGAAGCCTTAAAGCACTGAATAATCGCTTCTTTGCAATTCGAGGTCGCTGATCCGAGTTTTTATCCGTTTCTGTTCCGCTTTTAGTTTTCACCATTCAAACCGCTGTTCTTCGTTCTTTGGTGTTCCCAGGAACAGCAACTTAGTGTCGATGTCATTGGATCGCGTACGGAGATTGCTGATCTCTCGGCCTATGGCGTTGTACTTTAGCCCTTTCGCGTTGGCGCGGTTGATCTCCGTGACTTTGGGGCCAGTGCATACATTGGAAAATTCGGTTCTATTGCGTCCGACTGAATATGCATTTTGTGGGGTACAATACTCCTGCAATTCGCGAACGCGATCTGACGACCGCGCCGCTGTATCAGGCATGACACCGACCTTTGCGCAGGCTTCATGATGGCGGGAGATAAAGGCTTCAGACCTTCCGCCTTTACCGTCTGCGAAACCGGTGCTTGCCCAGTCCCCGGCCTGGCATTGCTCGGGAGAGACTGAATCTATCGGGCCACACGCAAACAACCCGATCGCATCGAATAACCCCCAAAGTGCTGTGCGAAATGTCATTGCCCTCTTAACCAATTCACTGTTTTTGTCATACTATAACATTATAAGGATATTGTCAGGTCAGTTTCGTTAGAACGGGAGCCCAACCCATGAATACGTTCGTAAAATCGATTTCGATTTGTCTATCCAAATACGTAACCTTTAGCGGTCGTGCGCGACGTCCGGAGTATTGGTGGTTTTTCTTGTTCGTTGTACTCGGCAGCGTCGTTTTTACTGTGCTGGATAGTGTCTTTTTTGGCAGTGAACAGGAAGGTGGAATAGCCCGTCAGCCATTGTATAGCCTGTTCTCGATTGCAGTATTCTTGCCGTTACTCGCGGCGGGTTGGCGTCGCTTGCATGATACGGGTCGTCCTGGCTGGTACTTGTTACTGCCATTGGCCGTGTCATTGGTAATGACCGGTGGAATGATGGTTGGTATTTTGGCGTTTTCTGCGACTGGGAATGCAAGCAGCGACCCTGAAGAGTTGGGTGCGGCTGTAGCTATCCTGGGACTAGGTGGGGTAGCTTTTGCAGTTCTAGTACAATTGATTCTGGCAATTTTGATGATTTTTTGGCTAAGCCGCCCAACACAGGAAGAAGAAAACCGCTACGGACCAATACCTTCAGGACTGTGAATTGGGCTCTCTACGGACGTCGGTGCAGGTTCGGCATCAGAGCTTGATTTTCTTTTGGCCAGGGAGTGGACGGCCCTTTCCGGCCTCTCAGCACCTTGCTCGGCTGCCGAGGCTGCAGCCCACATTGCTGTAATCCGCCACCGGCGCAAATTCATAGGGCAAAACGGTCTTGCCAAATGCCGTGCTTAGCGTCTTTATGCCGCGCTTCCGCAAATGATTGGTTTCGAAACAGGAGCTATAAAACAGTCGGTACGCCCCGGAACCTTGAGACCCTCATCATGCCCGCGCTTTTTTCATTTCCCGTTCAATTGCTCTCTGGCAGTGCGTTTTGCCGCCGCAGAGGGCTATGGCTTTGCGCTTGCAGTAGACTATTCGCGTATGCAGCGAATGGCAGGTTGGTGGCCCGCTCGCCAAACAGGCGCTAAAGCCGCGAAGGTCAATGGTCGATACCTTGCAACAGCTACATGTGTGTATTCTTGTCTCGGTCTGGGCAATTAACTAAAGCCGAAAACTTGCTCCGGTAATCGCTTCACAAGCAGATCTATTTGTTGAATTTAACAGTTGCGTGAGTTTTCAGCATTAAAGCGAAGTAAGCTTTGCTCTTCGAACTGTCTCAACTCAATACTAAAGCACATGTCGCTACTTGCGGAGCTTTAGTGCGAATTAGCGTAGGCATCGCTGTATCAATACTAGTTGCTATATCCATCGGCGTGTCGACGGTTATAGTCCACTCCCTTTGGTGGAAAACAGCGCGCGACAATAGTCGCATGCTCGCAGCCGAGATTAACAGTCAAATTGCAAACACCGTTCGTATAGAGGTGGGCGTAACGCTCAGGTCGGCCGAAGCCGCTTGGGCGGCCGTACGCACGATATTTGTCCAGAACGTTATCGCGACGCGACAAGCCGACAAGAGAGAGTTCGTGTTCTTATCACAATTGCAGGCGCAACCGAATATTTCATGGGTTTTCTTCGGTTGGCCCGATGGGAACTTTTTCGCGTCACATCGTTTAGGTGACGGTGGGCTTGAGATGATTGAAATCGACAAGGATATCCGTGAAAGGATGTTGCGGAAGGACCGTTATATCTTCATTCCAGGAGACATCCAGTTCGAAGAGCGAACCTTTACCGAAACATCCTACGATCCACGCGAACATGCGTGGTTTGAAAACTTTATGGGCCTTGAGTCCGCGGGATGGATAGAAGCGCGCGACCTCCCGGAGAGTAACAAAACTGTCTACACATTTGCTGGTCCGATAGACGTCAACCGAAAGCGGCAAGGCGTTCTGGCCGTGGCGATCGAAACGGATCGACTTTCGCGTTTTCTGGCGACTCTTACGCCCGGTGAATTCGGCGCAGCGTTTGTTCTGGATGCCGATGGTAAAGTGATCGCTGTACCCGATGCGGAAGCAGATGAGGTCACACCCGCACGCATGGGTGAGGGTGAGCTTTATGAGGTCGCAAAGATCGCCGGTGAAAAGCTGTTGGGTGACCCCACAGCGAACGCCTCCGGTTCGTTGACTAAGCGTGTTGTCATCGAAGGTGTGCCCTACGCGGTTGCTCTGACGCCATTGGGGTTCTACGGCTGGCGCGTTGCCACCGTCATCCCTGAAGCTGCCTTTCTTTCGGATATCGACAAGACGCTGATAAACCTGATCTATATTCTGATCGGTGTGGTTGTTGTTGCCACCGGATTGGCTATTTGGTTGGTTCGCACAGTCGTCGCAAACCCGTTAGCATATATCGCCGAAGACCTGAGCAAAATCGAACGCTTTGATGTCGAACGCATTGCGCGCAGGCCCTCCAATCTCTCTGAGCTTGCAAATCTTTCTGCTGCGACCGCAAGTATGGCTGCAGGTCTATCAGCATTCCGCAAGTATGTACCTACCGACTTGGTGCGCATGCTGGTTGCCGAGGGCATCAAGACTCAGCCAGGCGGAGACATAAAGCAGATTTCCGTGCTATTTTGCGATGTCACGGGTTTCACAGGTCTGTCTGAAAAACTTGGCCCCAAGATCGTCCAAATGATGGAACCCTTCTTCAACGCGTCCTCTGCTGCCATCACTCGTAATGGGGGAACTATCGACAAATTCATGGGCGATGCTGTGATGGCCTTCTGGGGCGCGCCGCGCAAGGATACCAACCATGCCGAAAACGCCTGTCGCGCGGCACTGGACCTTGTCGCTGCTGTAGAGGAGGCCGGAATTGAAGACGACGCTGGCAACCCCCTGCGCGTCAGGATTGGGCTGAATAGTGGCGAGGCTCTGGTCGGCAACATAGGGTCAGAGCAGCGTTTGAATTACACTGCAATTGGCGATGTGGTGAACGTTGCCAGCCGATTAGAGGGAGCCAACAAGGATTACGACACACTGATCCTGATTGGCCCAGAAACCCGGCGCCAAGCGGCTGATAAGATCATGGTGCGCGAACTGGACACGTTAACAGTATTTGGGCGCACAAAGGAGTTGGTGGTCTACGAACTAATCGCGATGGCGGATGAGATTGACGGATCGCTTGCGTGGATTGAACCCTACGAACAAGGCCTTGCACACTATCGAGCAGGGCAGTTTGAAAAAGCTGTTGCTGCCTTTAAGGCCGCTGATCAAGAACGAAACGGAGATCCCGCTTCGGTGGTCATGATGTCCCGCGCCCAAGTTTTGTTGGAGCATCCACCGCCGGAAGATTGGAATGCAGTTACGAACAGCAATAAGAAGCGGTAGTTTGCGGGGCTCGCAGACGCTTATTTCCTGTTGAAGATTGGAACAGAGAGAGTTTTTGCAAAGACAAACAATTGCAAGGTATGATTTGTTGCGCAATGCTGCCGTTCGATGTGCTGGGTGCTGCAACCGCAGTGAACGACAGCTGTGTGGCCTCGTCACACTCGCTCCAAAGTTGCACCCGCAGCGAACGGCAGGTTCGACGGGCTGCATTGCAGCATCTTTTGGCATGGCTAAATGTCCGGTTAGGGCCGGTGAATAATCAGAAGCCTTTTTCAGCACTGATATGAAACGCAATACATTTAAAGTTTTGGCAGAGCCCCGAGTTGCTGCTGCGAATTGCACAACAGAGCGACGATTCGCTGCAACTGCAAAGAACGCACTTTGATCGTGAAGGGTTTCGCGCTTCTAGTAAACTCGAAACGATTTACAGGACTATTGGAAGCTCGAGTGTAATGCTCGCTCCTTTTTCGACCTGGTTGATTGCGACCACTCCTCCATGTCGCTTCGCGACCGCTGAGACAATTGACAATCCCAAACCGCTGCCTTCGGAATACTCCAGCTGCGAAAACCGACTGAAGGCGGCTTCGCTTTGGTCGGGTGAAAGACCTGTTCCGTCATCAGCTACAGTTAGTTTTACGTGCCCGTCGTCACAGCGCAAAGCAACTGTAATTCGGCTCAACTTAGCGCCACCGTGCTTAACCGCGTTGTCCAGCAGGTTTTTGATCGCCTCAGTCAAAAAGACCTGATCCCCTGAGACCGTGATTGCCGAGTCCGGCATCGTGACCTCAAAATCGATTCCTTTTGCGAGGATGTGTACGCCCATTTCTGCACAAGCCTCTTCCACGACCAAGCGGAAATCAACCTTGTCCATCTGATCCTGATGTGTAGGTTGCTGCAGTCGCTCCAACGATAGCAGCTGCTCGGCTACCGTGGCCGAATTCTTTGCTGCTGACACAAGCTCAACAATGCGTTTGTCTCTGTCCTCATCCGTTTTTGCATCTCTCAGCGCCTCGGCCATCGACTGGACCGCGGCTGCCGGATTTCGCAGCTGATGCGCGGCTTCTGAGATAAACACTTGATGGGCGTTGATGCTGTGTTCGACCTGTCCAAATAGCCGGTTCAGGGTCTGAACAATACCGTGGACTTCGACTGGCACCGGGCGTTTGATCTTGCTGAGGTCGTCGGGTGAACGCAGGTCAATGGCGTCCTGCAAGTCCAGCAAGGGTCGCAGGCCGCGCGCGACGCCGAACCAGACGACAAAGGCAAGGGTGGCCAGAAGGATGCCCATAAGGATCGCCGCGCGGATCGACAGTTCATTGGCAAACGCGTTGCGATCCGCGATGCGTTGCCATGCCGTGACCGTCGCATCTCCCACCAGGTTATCTAATGTGACCCGTTCGGTCATTTTCAACACGCGCACGGGCTCGTCACGATAAACTGCCTCGAAAAACTGCGGTTGGTAAACATCTTGCTCTGACAGGTTTGCCGAGGCCGGGGGATATGCGTACCCGGTCACGTAGATACCACCGGGTCCGGTCACGTGATAGAAAATTTCTCCACCCGATGCATCGCGGATTAAGCTGCGTGTAGTGGGCGACAAGGCATCGCCTTCCGAAACCGCCACATCTCGGGAAATCGCCAGACCAGCGGATAAAAGACTGTCGTCAAAAAGCTCTTGCGCTGTTTGCTGGGCCACCGTGTAGCGCCAATATCCAAGAAGGATTGCGAGCAACACCAAAGGCGTCAGGATCAGAATGAACAGCCTAAGCCTGAGCGAACCATGTCTGATCACTTCTGCACCTCAAGCAGATACCCGAGGCCACGGGCCGTCTTTATCTTTATGCCGTGGTTCAGAAGGCGCTTGCGCAATCGCGATACATGAGGTTCAACGGCAGTGTCATCGACATCCGCACCCACGCCATAGACGTAATCAGTCAGTTGGCTTTTGGGGACAATCCTTCCACGACGCTCCAGCAGGCACTCAAGTACGGCCATCTCCCGGCGCGGCACGTCTAGCATTTGCCCATTTGCGCTGACTTGACGAGCGGTGCGGTCAAATTCCAGGTCTCCGATGATCTCGCGTGCGCCGTAGTCCAGTTGTTTGCGGCGGGACAACGCACGGATGCGGGCCTCAAGTTCATCCATTTCGAAAGGTTTGACCAGGTAATCGTCCGCGCCCATATCCAGACCGGAAACGCGGTCACTGGTCTCGGTGCGCGCGGTCAGCAGAATGACAGGGACGCTGTCGCCCCGCTTGCGCAGCGAACGCAGGATTTCCAGCCCTGACCGGCCCGGCAAGTTGATATCCAGGACGATCAGGTCCGCCCCTTCCTGCACCAGATACAGTTCGGCGGCGTCGCCATCCGTCAGCACATCTGCGGCATGACCACGATCACGCAAGCGGTAGGCAATAGCGTTTGCGAGGGGCTCATTGTCCTCGACGATGACGATCCGCATCAGGTCTCCTGCAAGTTTCGCGCAAGGTTGGCATTCCATGATTGCCAGATGGGAGGGGGAATCAACCCCGCAGTTCTATTTGCGATCACGGTGGCGCGGAGGGCGCTGACGTGGTTGTCTGGTCAACAGGGAGGTACCAATGGCCATTTCCAACTTCACCCGTCGCGCTGTCGTGGGGCTGATCGCCGCTGCCGGACTTGCCGCGCCCGCCGCCGCCGAAGTCGATTTCTCGGGCAAGACTATAGAGTGGGTCATTCCGTTCTCGGAAACGGGCGGGTCTGCCAAATGGGCCAACTTCTTTGCACCGCTTCTGTCCGAGGCGCTGCCGGGTCAGCCGACTGTTGTGGTTAAATTCATGCCCGGTGCGGGTTCAACGAAAGGCGCAAACTGGTTTCAGGAGCAAAGCCACGATGACGGCACCCTGTTGTTTGGCACATCCGGTTCAACCCAGTTTCCCTATCTGCTGAGCGACCCGCGCGTGCGCTACGAGTATAACGACTGGATTCCGGTCATGGCGTCCGGAACCGGTGGTGTGGCCTATCTGAATGCCGAGGACGGGGCAAAGTTCGACGGGTCCGCCAACGCTCTGAAAGACACCAATTTCATCTACGGCTCGCAAGGCGCGACGCGTCTGGACCTCGTACCGCTGTTGGCGTGGCAGATGCTGGGCATGAATGTCGAGCCTGTGTTTGGCATCAAAGGCCGTGGAGACGGTCGCCTGATGTTTGAGCGTGGTGAAGCCAATATCGACTATCAGACCTCCTCTGGCTATCTGGGCGGTTCGGCACCTCTCGTCGAGGCTGGTCAGGCCGTGCCGATGATGACGTGGGGCGCGCTGGACGCCGATGGCAATATCGTGCGCGATCCGACTTTCCCGGACGTTCCGACTTTCAAAGAGGTCTGCGAAGCAACCGATGGCTGTGAGACCAGTGGTGAGGCATGGGACGCATGGAAAGCCTTCTTTGTTGCCGGTTTCCCGGTACAAAAGCTGGCCTTCTTGCCGGGTGACACACCGCAAGAGGTGGTTGATGCTTATACCGCGGCCTTCCAGGCGGTGACCGAGCGTGGCGACTTTGGGGACATCTCCTCCAAGCGTGTGGGCAAATACCCCGTGTTCGTGGGCGACGGCTCCAAGGCAGCGCTACAAACAGCGACAAACGTTGATGATAACGCCAAGCAATATGTCCTGAACTGGCTGAAAGAGGCCTATGGCGTCGAGCTGAATTAAGCCGACATACCACAGCGCGTGCCCAACGAAGGGCGCGCGCTTTTCTGCACACAAGACAATTTATGAAAGGCGGCCGCTATGGAGGTTTTCGCCACAGCTCTTCCTGCGCTTGGTGATGCGTGGGCTCTGATCCTGCAACCTATCGTTCTGGGCTATCTTGTGCTCGGTGTTGTCATGGGGCTGGCCGTGGGCGTCTTTCCCGGACTGGGCGGTATCGCCGGCCTCTCCCTTTTGCTGCCATTCATGTTCGGCATGGACCCGATTCTGGGTCTGGCGCTGATGATCGGAATGGTTGCCGTCGTTCCGACCTCTGACACATTTGCTTCGGTTCTGATGGGGATACCAGGCAGTTCGGCTTCGCAGGCGACCGTGCTTGACGGCTTCCCGATGGCAAAAAAGGGAGAGGCCGCGCGGGCGTTGTCTGCTGCCTTTGCGTCATCTTTATTCGGTGGTCTCGTTGGCGCGACCTTCCTGACTATGTTCATACTGATCGCACGTCCGATCGTGCTGGCCTTTGGACTGCCCGAGATGTTGATGATCACTATTCTCGGCTTGTCGATGGTTGCAATTCTGGCCGGGCGTATTCCCCTGAAAGGTGTGGCTGCTGCCGGGTTGGGCCTGATGGTCGGCACGATTGGCGAGGCCGATGCCGGCGGCTCGCTTCGAATGGCGACTTATGACATTCCTTACCTGACGGATGGTCTGAAGCTGGTCATCGTGGGTTTAGGCATCTTCGCTGTTCCCGAGATCGTTTCGCTGCTGCGGCAGGACCGGTCGATTGCCAAAGGCGCTTCGTTAGGCGCTGGATGGCTGGATGGCGTCAAAGACTGGTTTGCGAACATCTGGCTATCGGTCCGATGTTCGATAATCGGCGTTATCGTCGGGGTTATTCCCGGCCTCGGAGGTTCTGTCGTCGATTGGATTGCCTATGGTCACTCAGTTCAAACGACCAAGGACAAAAGTAATTTCGGCAAAGGCGAAGTACGCGGGGTCATCGGGCCGGAAAGTTCGAATAACGCCAAGGAAGGCGGCGGTCTGGTGCCAACGCTGCTGTTCGGCATCCCCGGCTCAGGCTCAATGGCGATCTTCATTGGCGCGGTGGCTCTTCTGGGGTCGGGCGATATCGAGGTTGGTCCGAGCATGCTTCAGGACAATCTCGACATCACCTATTCGATCGTCTGGCTGCTGGCGCTTGCCAACGTTGTCGGCACCATCCTGTGCATCGCAGCTTCGGGGGGCATCGCCAAGCTGACCACAATTCGGTTCACTTATTTGGCGCCGTTCCTGTTCATGTTGATCAGTTTTGCGGCCTTCCAATCTGGTCAGAACTTCGAAGACCTCCTGGCCTTGTTCGTTATCGGCCTGATCGGCATCTTCCTGCGCCGCTTCGACTGGTCACGTCCGGCTTTCCTGATCGGCTTTGTTCTGTCGAATCCGGTCGAGAAGTTC
This sequence comes from Ruegeria sp. BF6, assembly GCF_056538665.1. Taxonomy (NCBI): domain Bacteria; kingdom Pseudomonadati; phylum Pseudomonadota; class Alphaproteobacteria; order Rhodobacterales; family Roseobacteraceae; genus Ruegeria; species Ruegeria sp. BF6. The sequence continues at coordinate 33,002 of NZ_JBQFTN010000023.1, read as the reverse complement.
ACCAACCAGGCATTTCAGATTGCATCGTTCCGCTTCCGCAAGAGCTTTGGTGAAGGCATGGAATATGTCTTCAGCCCCATCGTCATCGTTCTGATCGTGGTCACCGTGGTCTCGGTCATTCTGGGTATCCGTCAGGCCAAGATGATCATGGCTGAGGGTGACGTTCAGGCCGGGACAAAGCGTGCGCCGCTGATCTTCCTGCTGGTGATCATGGCCTATCTGATCGTCGCGCTGGTTAACGCCAACATGATCCCCGACTACAACATGACCGACAAAATCATCCCGCTGGTGATCGGCAGCGTCTCATTGTTCTGCTGCGTGATCCTGCTGATCCAGATGATGCGACGGCCCGAGGGCGACGCGATCTTTGCCGACAAGGAAATCGCGGGTGAGGATGCCAGTGCGCCCCATGGCCTGTGGTCAACGCTTGCGTGGTTCGCAGGTCTCATCGCGGCGACATGGGTGGTGGGTTTCATCCTCGCATTGCTGGGCTTCCTGATCGCTTTCTTCCGCATCAGGGCCGGGGCCAGTTGGCGGATGGCGCTGATCCTGACCGCCTGCGGTATCGGATTCATGTGCCTGATGGCGGGTGCTTTGAACAGGGATTTCCCGCCGGGTCTGCTGCAGGACATGGTTAGCCTGCCCTGGCCGTTGAAGTGAGGGACCCAAAATGACTCAAACCGCAATCCCGTACATCTTCATGCGTGGCGGTACTTCGAAGGGTCCGTATTTCCGCCGCTCGGATTTGCCTGAGGATCTGGAGACGCTGGCCAAGGTGCTGATCGCAGCCCTTGGTTCCGGACAGTCGCTGAATATCGATGGCATCGGCGGCGGTGCAGCGGTGACCACCAAGGTCGCGATGCTGTCAGTCAGCGAGGATGACTGGGCCGATATTGACTATTACTTCGCGCAGGTTGCGGTCGAGGAAAAGTTGGTCGATTTCAAACCCACTTGTGGCAACATCCTGTCCGGTGTCGCCCCTGCTGCCATCGAAATGGGACTGTTCGAACCGCAAGGCGATGAGACCGAAATCCGTGTCCGGGCGGTCAACACTGGGGCCCGCGTAGTGGCCCGAATCCAGACACCTAATGGAAAGCTGACCTACGAGGGGGATACAGGCATTGCCGGAGTGCCTGGCCAGTCTGCGCCGGTGCAGCTGAGCTTCATGGGCGTGGTGGGGTCAGCAACCGGTGCTTTCCTGCCCACGGGCAATCTGCGCGACACAGTTCAGGGGATCGAACTGACCGGCATGGATGTCGCCATGCCAATGGCCATTGCCCGCGCCGCCGACTTCGGTCTGACGGGCTATGAAAGCGTCGAGGAGCTGGACGCCAACCGTGGCTTTTTTGATCGGATGGAATCTGTTCGGATCGAAGCCGGAGAGCGAATGGGAATGGGGGATGTGTCGAAATCGGTGACCCCCAAATTCGGCCTGATCGCGTCTGCCAGAGAAGGCGGAACTCTTGCGGTTCGGTATTTCATGCCGTGGAAGACCCATCCGACAATGGCGGTCACCGGTGCGCAGTGCATGGCGTCCTGCGCTTTGACGCCCGGCACAGTCGCGGACGGATTGGTGGATCGCCCTACGACAAGCCCGGCTGAAGTTGTACTGGAACACGCCTCGGGTAAGATCGACGTGTTGGTGGATTTCGCTAACGAGAAAGGGTTCACCGTGAACTCTGCGGGCCTTGTGCGGACCGCGCGTAAGCTCGCGGACGGGCACGTCTATGTGCCACAATCGGTGTGGAAGGGGAGTTGATCGGGCGATCTGAAAATGGTATACCATGGCATACATTAAAGGGGATCTCGATGGACAACTATTCGGAATGCCTCGAAATCGCACGTCAGGAACTCAGGTTGGCCCAAGCGGCCTTGCGGCGCGATATGGCCGAATACCCGACGCCAATTGCCGGGTGCGACGAGCAATTTAACCATTTGCTGGACCAAAGCGAACGCGTCCGAAACGCGCTGGCAGCTCTCGACGCGAAGCATTTTGTGCCGACGCCAAGAAAACTGACCACCGGGCAGGGTATTGAAAGCCGATGAAAATACACATTCTGGATGACTGGTTCGACACGCTGCGTGGCTTGCCGTGTTTTGAGAAACTCACCGGTCATGATGTGACTGTCTGGACGGATCATGTCGAGGAAACAGAGGCTTTGGCCGAGCGTTTGCAAGAGGCTCAGGTGCTGGTGCTGTTCCGCGAACGCACCAAAGTCACCCGCACTTTGCTGGAAAAGCTACCGAACTTGCGCCTGATCAGCCAGCGCAGCGTCTATCCTCATGTCGATGTTCCAGCCTGCACAGATCAGGGCGTATTGCTGTGTTCGAACATGCATGGTGGCACGCCGTCTTATGCTGCAGCCGAGCTGACATGGGCGCTGATCTTGGCAGGGATGCGCGAATTGCCTGCTCAGATGGTCTCGGTCAAGGCAGGGCACTGGCAGGCCGGCGTGGGCAAGACGTTACGTGGTCGTCAGCTCGGGCTCTATGGTTATGGCCGCATAGCTCGTGCGGTTGCAGGTTATGCCGAAGCTTTCGGAATGAATGTAGTCTGGTGGTCATCCGAAGAAGGCCGGTCACGTGCACGGGAGGATGGTGCACAGATCGCGCCGAGCCGCGAGGCGTTTTTCGCCGATAGTGATGTTGTCTCGGTCCATGTGCGCCTGAAGCCGGACACGCGAGGGATCATCACCGCATCGGATTTTGCGCAGATGCAGCCCGGGGCGATGTTCGTGAATACGTCGCGGGCGGGGCTTCTTGCGCCGGGTGCATTGCTTGGGGCGCTCAACGCCGGTCGCCCCGGTAAAGCCGCAATTGATGTGTTTGATACGGAGCCGCTGACCGACCCGACAGATCCGTTGCTGGCGCATCCCAACCTGATCGCGACGCCGCATATCGGCTTTGTGACGGAGGATGAGTTCGACCTGCAATTTGCCGACATCTTCGATCAGGTGAATGCTTACGCTGAAGGCGCACCGACCCACATGATCAACCCCGAGGTTTGGACCAGCGCAGAATAAGATTTGCGGTGATGGGTGCACCGATGATCACCAGCACGATCCTTGTCAGATGGTGAGTGATCACGAAGCCCAGATCCGCGCCTGAAACGATGGCCAGAACCGTCATTTCGGCCTGCCCGCCGGGCGCGAAGGCCAGGAATGCTTCGACCGGCTTGCCAAGCCCTAAGGTGGTGACAACGGCGGTGAAGGCCGCCGCCAACACTGCCAGAACAACCACGTAGGCGCAGCCCGCCGCCACGACCTTGCGCAACTCCACCCAGGTAACACCGACAAACTTCACGCCGATCCCGCAGCCAATGAAGAATTGCGCGGCCAGGATTGCCTCGCGCGGGGGACGGGTATGGATGAAATCCCCGAGGGACAAAGCAGCAGTCAGGAGCATCGGTCCTAATATGGAAGCACCAAACAGGCCAATGCGCTCACCACCCTTCCAGCCGACAAAGGCCGCCAGCGCCATCAGGGCCAGTTCATGCAGCGGTAAGTCGCGCGCGGGTTCTCCGATTGGGTTTGTCAGTTCGGCGCCATACAACACTGTCAGGAACAGCGGGGCCAGTGTCACGATGATCAGCACGCGCGTGCCGTGGATCAGGGACAGAGTGCGCGGATTGGCTCCGGCTTCGGTCCCGAATATGATCATGTCCTGCAAGCCACCGGGCATGGCTGCATAGAATGCGGTTGTCGTATCGAAACCCCAGACCTTGCGGAAGAATGGTACGCCGACCAGCGCGATCAGCAGGATAAAGAACGGGACCAGCGCAATCGACGCGGCCATTTTCGGCAATTCGGCAAACAGGGCCGGTGTGATTGATGCGCCTACCGCCACGCCCAGAATAGTGCGTGCCGCCACCGAGACCTGCCCGAAGCCCTCCATGGGGGCATGGGCCAGAGCTGCAATCAGACAGGCGCTCATGGGGCCGAACAAAAAAGGCAAGGGCAAATTCAGAGCCCAGAATACTCCGGTACCCAGCACTGCTAACGCGAAGGTCACGGCCCTTTTTTTTACAGCAGAGGGTGCGTTGATCTGAGTGGACAAAGTGCCGATTCCGGTGTGGTTGACTCGCTGTGTATCCAAATGTATACAGGTGGACGCAAGAAGACAAGTGAGCGTTTTATGACCCTTCAGGACGATCCGTTGCAGCCTGGCCCACAAGGAAATTCCGCGTATCAGCGCCTGCTGGATGAGATTCGTGATGGAAGCCTGCTGCCCGGCGAACGGCTGCGCGAGATTGAGCTGTCCGAGAGACTGGGTGTCAGCCGCACACCTGTGCGCGAAGCGATCCGACAGCTAGAAGCGGATGGGTTGGTCACGCACATCCCCCGGCAGGGCGCAACGGTGCGCAGCTTGGATTACGCCGAGGTGATGGAACTCTATGAGATGCGCGCTGTGCTCGAGGGCACTGCGGCCCGTCTTGCGGCACGGGCGGCGTCAGATGTCGAGCTGGATGAGCTGGACGTGCTGAATGACAGGTTGGCCGAAGCAGGCACCGGCCCGGATGCAGCGCGGATCAATCGGATTTTCCATGCGACCCTTCTGGATGCGGCCAAGAACCGGTTTCTGGCAAAATCGATGTTGTCTCTACAGAAGGCGCTGTTGATCTTAGGCCCGTCGCAATTGCTGGACGGCGACCGAGCCGAGGCCGCAGTGGCCGAACATCGCCTTATCATGGCCGCCTTGAAAACCCGTGATGGCGCGTCGGCTGAGAATGAGATGCGCGCTCATATCCACGCAGCACAACGCATGCGCATTCGCGCGTTGCAGGAACGCGACCGTACAACCGACCAAACTCAATAGGCAGAAACGACATGGCCGCCCAACCGGAAGTCTATGATATCGCTGTGATTGGCGGAGGGAACGCCGCCCTCTGCGCCGCTATGACCGCCGCCGAAGCAGGCGCGCGTGTTCTCATCCTTGAAACGGCGCCAAAACCCTATCGTGGTGGAAACTCGCGCCACACCCGCAACTTTCGCTGTATGCACTCTAGCCCGTTGGGCCCGCTGGTCGAAGAATACAGCGAAGACGAATACCTGTCGGATCTGCTTAAGGTTACCGGGGGCAAAACCGACAAAGATCTGGCGCGCCTCGCAATCCGCACGTCTGAGGAATGCCTTCCCTGGATGGAGGAGCACGGGGTCCGGTTCCAGCCCTCTCTGTCGGGGACTCTGTCGCTAGCGCGGACAAATGCGTTCTTCATGGGCGGCGGTAAATCGCTGGTAAACGCCTATTACCGGACAGCGACGCGGCTGGGAGTCGAAGTCCTTTACGAAGCTGCCGTCACGCATCTGGAATTGAACGGGGACCAGATCGCATGGGTGGACTATACATGTGAAGGTCAATCCCATCGCATCACGCCCAAAGCGGTCATCGTCGCTTCGGGCGGGTTTCAGGCTGACACGGATTGGCTGACCCGCGCGTGGGGGCCTGCGGCACGCAATTTCCTGATCCGCGGCACGCCCTATAATCGGGGTGTCGTGCTGGCTGATCTTCTGGATCAAGGCGTTGAGAGCGTTGGTGATCCGACCCAATGCCACGCTGTTGCAATCGACGGGCGCGCGCCGAAATTCGACGGCGGCATCGTCACCCGCCTGGACTGCGTTCCGTTCTCAATTGTCGTCAACAAGGATGCCGAGCGGTTCTATGACGAGGGCGAGGACGTTTGGCCCAAGCGTTACGCGATCTGGGGTCGCCTGGTGGCAGCCCAGCCGGATCAGGTGGGTTATGTGATCATTGACGCCAAGTCGCTGAACCTGTTCATGCCGTCGGTTTTTCCGCCGTTAAAGGCGGACACGTTGGAGGAACTGGCCAAAATGATGGGTCTGCCCGCCGAAAAGCTGACCACGACCGTCGCGGAATTCAATGGCGCCTGTGGGGATACAAGCGGCTTTCATCCAACTGAGTTGGATGGCGTTTCCACTTCGGGTCTTACCCCGCCCAAAACAAACTGGGCACGTCCGATAACTGAGCCTCCTTACTACGGCTATTCACTGCGTACAGGTGTGACCTTCACCTATCTGGGTCTGAAGGTGGATGAAACTGCGCAGTGTTCGATGCCAAACGGCAAGATCAAGAACCTCTGGGCGGCAGGAGAAGCCATGGCTGGATCGATTTTGGGGCAGGGTTATCTGGCCGGGTTCGGCATGACCATCGGAACCGTCTTCGGACGCATTGCAGGACGAGAGGCCGCTTCTTGTGCGAACTGAACTGATCCAGGAAGCCCGCCGTCAGGCTGAGATCTGCAATGCCTGCCGGTATTGCGAAGGCTATTGCTCGGTCTTTCCGTCGCTTCACGCCGAACGCGCATTCTCGGACGGTGATATCACGCAATTGGCCAACCTCTGCCACAACTGCCGGGGTTGCTACTACGCCTGTCAATACACGGCCCCGCACGAGTTCGATCTGAACCTGCCCAAAGCGCTGGCAGAGGTGCGGCGGGACAGTTGGGAAAGCTTCGCCTGGCCGCAACCCGTGGCGCGCCGCTTCCATACCCATGGTGGAGCGATCGCTCTGGCTCTGGTCGTCGGCTTCGCACTTTTGTTTTGGGCCGTTCAAGTGATCGGCTCCGCTGGGGGCGAAGGCTTCTACGCTGTCCTCTCTCACAATGCGATGGTGGCGATCTTTGCTCCGGCTTTCCTTCTACCACTGTTTTCCATTGGGATAAGCCTTCGGCGCTATTGGCATGTGATTGGAGGCAAACCGATCCAACCCGGCGACTTGAAAGCCGCGCTAAGACGAGCAGCCAAAATGCAGGATCTGGCTGCCGGCCATGGGGAGGGTTGCAATTTCGAGGACGAAGATCGCTTTAGTCAGGCCCGTCGCCACGTGCATCATGCAATCATGTACGGGTTTCTGCTATGTTTCGCCTCAACTTCGGTGGCTACGATCATGCATTACGGTTTCGGCTTGCACGCACCCTACGGGTTCTGGTCATTACCAAAGCTGTTCGGTGTATCAGGGGGTATATTGCTTACCGTCGGTTGCTGCGCGATGGTGTTGCTGAAACAGAAATCAGACCGCAACCTCGGCGACGTTTCCGCTTGGGGCGGAGACATCGGCTTCATCCTGCTGCTAGGGTTTGTTGGGTTAAGCGGGCTTGTTCTTTACGCTTTCGGTTCATCGGCCCTGATGCCTGCGCTGCTTACCATCCATCTTGGATCGGTCCTGGCCCTCTTCCTCCTTACGCCCTACACAAAAATGGCTCACGGTTTCTATAGGCTTGCTGCACTCATCCGGGATGCGCAACGAAAAAGAGATTTGTCGGTGGTCCGCTAGCGAGCAGTCGCCTGTTCCTGCTGATCTGCCACGTGGCGAATGCGGAAGGGGGCGGGGCAATGCTATTCGACTGTGGTGGTACGATCCGCAGGCACAGCCGGGGACACAGTGTTGTCTAATAGGGTTGCCCGAGGGTGAGGACAGTGGCCTCACCCTGGCAGCCAGACGTTTGGCTCGTCAAAGCCCTGCTGGCCCTCAAAAAAGTGGAGGGGCCGACAGCCCCACCACAACTAGTAGGACGGCCCATTCCTGTCGTTCGCCGATGGATGTCTTTGCTGAGGCGCGTCCCGGCAAACCAGTCATTTTCTCCAAAAGTTCGCGATACAACCAAGAAGACTGGCAACCCACGTACGGTTCAACTTCTGTTAGGTCACACGATAATGGACAGTACAGTTGGGTGTCTGGGTTCTGAATTAGACGGCGCACTTGTGGTTGCAGAAGCTGTTGAAATCTGATGACACGGGCCGCCACACATTCATGAAGCAATCGCTGCCCGCCTTCCAGACGTTCACTGAACGCGCAATATCCGGGAAGCTAGAATTCACACGGCACCGGCCAAATCCGACGTTCAACTTTTCTCAACCAGCACTTATTTTTCGACCGTCTTATATATTGTTAGATTCTCCAGAAAGGCGACGATTTTAGTTTGTTCGCTTTCGCTGAGGTGGTTGTAGACAGTGGCGCTGTCTGAGGCTTCACCCGCATGACTCGTTATTGCTTCTTGCAATGTGGTCGCCCGACCATCGTGTAACCAGGGTCCAGTTGCCCCGACACCCGCCAGTGATCGCGTCAGAAACATAGATGCCCCCAACCCAAGAGGGTCATCGGGATCTGCCAAGTCGGATCCCATATCGTGTCGTTTGAAATCTGTGTACCATCGGGCCACTGGCTCACCTTCGGCATTCTGCCCCATAGCACCTAGATGGTGGATTGAACCGTCCAGCAGCTTAATCGAGTTGTTGGGTTGATCTCCGGCCAGATTGAATGTGATTGCACTGACGACGTTCAAGCCATGAGTATTCGGGTCAGATCCATCTGGAAACCTGACATCGTAGAAACCTGGAATTTCGCTGGGTTCTTTGAACGTTGTGTCCCGAAGGCTCATCGCTGGCGTGTGACAACTGGTGCAGCCGGTTTGAGCGAATAGCGCCTCTCCTGCCAGAATATCGGTTCTTTCGGACTCAGAAAGGTCGATCAACCCCAGATCGGCCAGTTCAATCTTGGTTACTGGCCGTTCGAGGGCTGCCATGTATATTGTAAGCGCCGTCACATCGCCAACGGTCAACTCATTCACCACACCATCGAAGTCGCCATCCCGGTCTCCGACAAGCTCGACGGCCTGCAATCCCAGTTCATTGTGCGCAGCATTCCTCGTGAATGCTCTGATCGTTGCATGATTACCTTTCCATCCAAACGGTTTGATCACGAGGTCCGGATCGATGCCACTCAATCCGCTGGAATCCGTGTCGACGGAACAGGGGTCTTGAGAAGTACGCGTCAGTGTCAACGTTCCATAGTCTACGCCTTTGGACTCTAACTGAATTGAGGCGCGACCCGAAGTGCAGGCAACCTGATGGGCTGCATCTCGCTGTTGATAAAGGTCCGCGCTAATTTCTTCTGCAAGTCGCTGAGGGATACCAAGTGCAAACAGGGGGAGTGTATTTCTTTCAAGATATCTGGTTGCGTCGCCCGAATGTGCGGGATCCACAAGCACGTTGACTGCAACGTCACCGGCCCCATTGGCAATCGGTGCGTTGTGACAGGCAATACAAGATGTCGCGTTAGCCCCTCCTTCGCGTTTTGGAAAATGCGAAGCCCACTCTGATGGGTCGGCGAGATCAGCCCGCGGAATACGCGTAAAAAGACGGCCTTCGCCGATATTAGCACCGACCCCGCGCGCTGTGTCAAAGCTGAATTCGGTCAGTTCGTCCCCCGCCTCAAAGGCCTCCAGAAACGCCTTGGTTACCTTTCCGTTCTGTATCATGCGCGATAACTCGTGCTGATCGACGGGCGCAGGTTCCTCCTCTGCATAGGCCGTCAAAGGCATCAGGCTTGCCATAATAAAGCTCAGGGTGCTTGGTCGCATTTCGTGTCCACTTCTCGGTCGCGAGGTTCGTCTTGTAGTGACGGCTGAAGGGACTTGGTTGGCATGTTTTCCGATCAGAAAACCATTGAACCCAGGCTGCGAAAGGACGTTCTAAGCCAAAGTCATATAGACGTCTGACACTGAAATTCTCATCGTGAAGAACGTATTTTGAACGCGTCGATCCTGCGCATTTCGGCCATGCTACGCGGGTCTGCGACTTTGGCTTATTCGGCCAAAAATCAGGCTCGCGTCCAGTATTCCGATCGAAGTTTTCACTGCATCTAGGCTTCACGGCACCAATCCAAGCCGCGTTAAATCTTACAAACAGGAAGAAAAAACATGCGTACTCTCTCACTCCCTCACAGCCCGTTGATCCTAGCTGCCCTTATCACCGCAGTGTCGTTCCAGCCGCTACTTGCCAAAAGCATCTCGGTTGTTGACCCAAGTACAGGCCAAACCGTCGAACTGTCCGAAGTGGATTTCGAAGCATTGTCCGAGGAAGAACGTGCCGATATTCGGGATCAGCTGAAAGAACAGGGAGTCCAGCCCCGAGGCCGTGATCGGAACGCCATTGATATTTCAGAGGTAGAGGTCGTCGACCCTTCAACCGGCGAAACCGTAGCGCTGGGGGATATCGACCACTCAAGCCTGAGCCCCGAAGATCGGCGGAACATCGGCGATCAACTGGCCGAACAGGGAATCCCTGCTGGGCGAGGCGGGCACGACAGTGAAGGCCGAAGTGCGGAATCCGGCAGCGAGACGGCTGATTCTGGCGAAAGGGGCGGCAGTGGCGAAGGTCGTGGAGGTCGCGGCGGCGAAGGTCGTGGCGGCCACGGCGGTCGAGGCGGTCCTCGCGGGTAACACAAAGCTACCGCGCACCGGTTGACACGGTGCGCGGTAACCACTTAGCCAAAATGCAAAGGTATGGGAACTTTTTGATGCGTAGATCACATATCCTCGCAAGCCTCGCGGTGGTCATGCTCCTGCACTCGCCGGCGCAGGCGCAGGTATCCGTTGCTGATGATGTCATCGCGCGGATTGAGGCCGAAGGTTACACGGTTGACGAAGTGAAACGGTCTTGGCTGGGCCGCATCGTCATCACCGCGAGCGATCAGAATGAACTGCGCGAGGTGGTGCTGAACCGTACGTCCGGAGAGGTATTGCGAGATCAAAGGTTCTCGAAGGAATCGCACGGCGACGAGCGTGCTGAACCGCCAGCCAATGAACCAAACGAACGTGTTCAGCCGAGAGAACCAAATGCGCATGGCGGTTCCAAAGGGGCTGGCAAATCCGATGGCCCCAAAGGGGCTGGCAAATCCGGCGGTCCAAAAGGGGGTGGCGGACATGGCGGCCCCGGTAAAAACGGTGGGTGATCCGGCATGAGACAACCTGCTGAAACGGAATTGACCTGCGCACGGTGCCGCGCATGATGAACCGCGCATGGGTCGTATGGACCCTTGTCCTTATCCAGTGCCTGTGTGGTGCGTATTTCCTGTGGGAAATTCTGGCATCAATTTTGGGTATCCCATCGGTTCCGCTACGTTGGAATGTGCGAGAGCTTGTCGAGGCAGGCGCCAGTATCGGGCTGATACTTGGCGCATTTCTGGGTGTCCGGCTTGCGCTCGTGGCCCAAAAAGCGACACACCGGGCCGAAACGGCCCGCCGGATCACGTCCGGCGAGTTCATGACCGTAGTAGAGGCGTATTTCGAGAAGCTCGGCTTGACTGGCGCGGAAACAGAGATCGCGTGGCTTGTTCTGAAAGGGATGTCTATGGCTGAGATCGCCAATCTGAGACAAACCCGAATTGGAACCGTTAAGGCTCAATGTACTGCGATTTACAGAAAGGCGGGAGTGTCTGGCAAAAGCCAATTGATCTCACAGCTCGTTGAGGACCTTCTGTTCTAGACACAAATTGGATCAGATGACGCTAAGGTGCTTACTCGATACAGCGCACCAACGTTACATAGAAGTCCAGAATCTGCTCACCTGCACGCAATTCAAGGCGTGCTCGGGAAGTCGAAGTCGGACGGCTTACTTGGATATCTTGGTGCCGAAATCAGCGATGCAGCTGCAATTCCAGCACCCATTGCAATTCGGTCACACGGCTAATGTTGTGGACGGTCTGTTCCCGACATTCGTCTCATCTCAACTATGCTGCGGCGCGGCTCTTTAATTCAGTTGTTCGCGATGACCGTGAATCCACAGTATGAACTAGTTAACATTCAGTGCATACAACTTACGTTTCAATTGCCGTCGGCGTCTGGGGACTCATACGGACTTAACATGGGAACCCATCGTGGCACTGCCGCCTTGTACCGTAAGTATTCCTCGCCAAAGCGTCGCTCTAGTCCCGGTTCCTCCACGAATTTGAAGTAAATTGTATTTAGGAAAAAAAACGTGATTGCCCAACCGAGCAAGAGCGGGCTGTCCAGAGCCACTGCTTCCGCCACTATCAAAAGAACGACCGATGAAAGCATGGGATTGCGAACATAGCGATAAGGCCCGCTGACTACAAATCTTTGGGGTGGATCCCACGGCGCCGGAGTTCCATCCCCCACCAGAACAAACAGTTTCATCGTGTTGACAGCCAAAGCAAGCGCAGGGAAAGCCAAAAACGCTGCCACTGCCCAATGCAGGCGCGTCCCCATGCTTTCGTCGAATGGCCAACGGTCGCTGTACCATTGGATTAATATCGGGATATAGATCAGCGCTGTTCCCGGAAGGATAAGCACCGCCTTCGTCATGCGCCAAAACACTGAGGATCCTCACCACAACGTGTTTATCATTTTCTGCGCTGCCCCGCTGCCTTCTGTGTGCATTCTATGGTTACGACTTGTTGGTCTGATGCGCATCATAACTGGCTTCCAGTTCGCTCCTCAAAAATTCTCCAAAGTTCAGTGGGCCAAACTTTGCATCGCCTGTGTGCGGGAGAGGCGCAATTTCCGCAGAGACATGAGGATCGTAAAAGAACGGCACGGAATAGCGCTCTCGTCCGGTTGAATTGATCACCCGGTGCGGGGTGGACAAGAGCTTTCCGTTGGACAGGCGGTGCAGCATGTCACCGACATTGACCACGAATGCATCTTCGATTGGTGGTGCATCCACCCAAAGACCGGCAGGTGTCTGCACTTGCAATCCGCCAACATCGTCTTGTGCGAGTAAAGTCAAGCATCCAAAATCCCTGTGCGGTGCGGATCCAAACATATCATCGGGCGCTTGCGGAGGTTGCGGCGGATAGTGGAGCAGACGCAACCAGATCGTTGGTGTTTCAAATGCAGCAAGGAACGAGCGATCCGTCACACCGATCGCGTCCAACGCCAACCCCATTAGTTTGCGCCCCAAAACGGTCATCGCCTCGGCATAGGCCTCACACGCCTCACGAAACCCTTCCAGATCCGGCCACTGGTTTGGCCCAGACAGGTATACTTCAGGGTCAATCTCTGAGTCCTCGCGCATCATCATGAACGACCCGGATTGGTTTGGTTTGGTTACTTTGGCAAGGTCGGAATTCACATCCGTAGAGGTATTAATGGCGATGTAACCGCGGTGGCATTTATCAAGCGTGATTGTCTGCTTTACGCTCTCAGGCAGCGCATGAAACTTCTTTGAGGCGGCAAACACGGCGGCACGTAAGGCAGGATCCACGCCGTGATTGACAACATAGCCAAATCCGGTCTCGCCGTAGGTTTTGGCAAAATCCAAGGTAAGGCTGGATGTGTCTTCGCCATTAATCAGTGGCGCCAGATCAAGCACCGGGATATCAGTAAATTCAGTCATCTGAGGTCTCCAAAGTGTATTGCTAGAAAGTGTGCAAATGGAGGCCTGCTATCCGGCAAAACGCTTTCTGCGATGAGCACTGTGACGCTCGAGGACGACATGATGGATGAACTTTGACATGCACAACACGCTATGACGGACAAAATCCCCGATCAACCTCAAAACATCACCGGCCCAGACCTGCCGTTGCACACATCGTCAAGTGCAGCGGCGCGGCTTCAAGGACGCGCGGCTCAACAGTGAGATCTTCCACAGCCTAAGCGAAGCTCAAATCCTGATCGAACAATGGAGGAGACACTACAACACAAAACGCCCACACAGTGCACCGGGCTATCGCCCGCCAGCCGCCGAAACAATCACTCCGATGGATCACAGGCCGAGAATGCACCGACAATCAACTCGGATCAGTCAGCTGAGGCTGCTCACATTCCGTTGTTGTTGTCTCGAAAAAGTTCTCGAGGGGGAGAGGCCTGTTTCATTTTGCGTTGTGCCACATCCGTGCGAGCGCGCCGTTCTTCTTGACAAACTGGTGGTAGAGCGCCGCTCCTGCATGAATCACAAGCAAGCCAACCATCAGCCTTGCGCACATCCCGTGTGGCACACGTGGTGGCAGTTGGAAGAATCGGGATGCGGTGCTGTGGACTCCCAAAAAAGGATATCTCCAGCAACAGGGGGTATCATCAAGCTGATGCCGCTGGCCACCATGCCGAGAATGACGATGTAAAACAGCGCATGAACCGCTTTGCCGACGAAAATCTGCCTGGTCGGGTCACCGGCAACTGGATCTGGCTTGCGGTCTGCGAACTTCCACCAAGCGAGCAAAAAAATTCCGTAAACACAAGGATGGCGAGCCCTAATGACGCATGGAGATTAGAAATCGCTTCTTTCGCGGCGCTATCAAGCATGAGTGCAGCCCGAAAACCCGATCCTAATTGACGCAGGATCAATAGCGTGCTCAGCCAATGAATGGTGACGGCCACCGTTCCATATTTCATACGTGAGCTTTTGATTTCCGTGCTGCAGTGGGTGGGTGAAGAGGTACGACCACCCAAAATGCTGTGGGTTCGTTCCCAGAGGTCTATTTGCCAGTATCCGCCGCGCGGCAAGCACGGTTGGCGTTGTATCCCTGCAAAAGTTCATCTTCGCCGAGAAACGCATTATCATTGATGCCTGCGTTTCGGAAGTCGGCGATCATCGACTTGTTGAATTCGGAGTTGTTGATCCGGCCACTACTGCCACGGTCCCAGTCCGCAAACAGCATTTTCTAAGCGGTGTCATAGATGTGCCGCTGCCCTTCGTCCTCGGCAATAGATTCAAAACCGAAGCCCCGCTCCTTGAGCCCCTCGAATGCAATGCCGCCATCATCATTGCCATCCATGGAGACGAATAGGTCTTTCCCAAAGGCAGTGATTTGTCCCATATCGGTCAGCCCTCTGTGATTGCTTTCATTGGAGGCGAAAATGAGCTTTGCCAGCTCCTGACCCGTTCCGATATCGTTTGTTTCGGCAAGGGACAGTGTTGAGATCAAGAGGCTGGCAGCGCAAGCAATCAGTGCTTTTTCAAAGATACAGCTCCTAACGCCTATAGGTTAAGAGAAGTTTGGAGTTCGATTCAGCCGGTCCAACCGATATCGGCATGCGACCCGTCACAAAAAGGTTTGTTTTTTGAGGCACCGCACCGACACAGGACATACTTTTCCATGGAAGCCGCCTGGACTTGAACACCTGAGGCCAGTCGGATCTGTGTCACACGATAGGGCCCGTCTTTTTCGATTGTGATCCCGGGCGCGTCATGCGTGATGTGTTGTGGTGATCCGCCCGGTTCACTCCAGGACAGCGCCCCGGAGGGACACGCCCCAATCACACCCCTGATGTCATCCGGGGTCGCATTGTCAGGCGCGATCCAGGGGTCTCGCTTGGTGTCGAAAACGGTTTTCAATGTCGCTCCACATACTCCCGCGTGTGAGCAGAGCAAGCGGTTGTAGTAGATATCAAGCTGCTCACCCTCGAAGACTTTTACGCCATCGGGAGTGCGGTCCGGTGAGGGTTCCGAGGAAAAGCCAAATTCACTGTGCGACCCGTCGCAATAGGGTTTCTTCTTCGATTGCCCGCAGCGACACAAGGCAACAACTGAGCCCGCGTCAAGCTCCTGACCGTCATAGTTGGTGAGCCGTGGAACGGATTTGGCTACCAACGGCCCTGCGGGGCGCTCTTCTATTACCGGCTTTTGCAGGTTCGTGGATTCCGCGCGCGGGCCACCGATACGCCCTGTCATGGTAAGGCCATCGCGAATATTGAGACCCATCATGGTCAGGTTTGCGGCTCCAGCGATCAGCTCGACCGCCTGAACCGTGTAGAAGACGGTATCGAATTCGCCCGCGGTAGCTTTGCCTGCCAGAAACCATGCTGATGGCAACAGGACCAGAAGCCCATTCATCGCAATGATGGGCATTCGTTTCTTCTTTGCGACCGCCTTGGTATCCGTTCGGTTCTTACCCATCACAGTGCCCGATCCGCCCGCAATTACCATTGCCGGGATCAGGATAAACATGCCTTTGAGGATCAAACCCTTAACAGCTGCGACCGTCGCGTGGCTCGCAAACAGCTCACTGATTGCCGTGGACGTCCAGAAGAGAAGGATCATCAGGAAGCCGATTCCGCCTGCTATTGCGTGAATGCGTGTTTTCATCTTTGCATCCTCTGATCAGTTTTTGATTAGGTGTCCGTCAGGCCGCGCAGCAGTTGGGCACAGCAATTTTTTCAAAGAGATGCGGTGCGGTTACTGCGCTGGATGGGTAATGACTGAGCGCATTCTGAAACTCTGGGTTCAAAAATGCCGCGCGGAAGTCATCCACAGAATCCCAAACGGCGTAATTCAAAAACATGCTGCTTTCGCCGATGGCCTTGTGCAGCTGCGTGCTGATGTAACCCGGCTGCTTTTTCATCCAGAGCGCATCCTCTTTCCAGGCTTCAACCAAAGCACCCTGATCTGCCGTATCCACTGTGAACAGGTTGACCAAAACAACAGGTCCGGCTTCGACGCTCAATTGCTGTTCAATTGGAAACTCGGGATCCAGAGATTTGAAGTTGACCATGTGTCTTGCTCCGTGAGTGGGTGCTCTATTTGGTGACATGTTGTCGTTTCTTTTTCATTAATCATATTGACTATATGTTGTCAACAGGTCAGATTGCTCGCATGGCAAACGAACAATGGACAGAGGCCGGAGAGGCGGTGACGGCGCTAATCCTGGACGTGTTTCGACTGAATGGCAGATTGCAGCTCGCTGGAGATCGTCTGGTGGCTGATCTTGGACTAACCAGCGCGCGCTGGCAGATCCTTGGGGCGATCGCCTATGCGGAGCGCCCCGAATCTGTCGCATGGCATGCTCGGACGATGGGGGTTCATCGCCAGGGTGTTCAGCGCATCGTCAATGAGATGGAAAAGGAAGGAATCATAGAGTTTCGACCAAACCCGCATCACAAGCGCGCGCAACTCGTTACGCTAACGTCAGAAGGTCAAAAACTGTTCGATGCCGCTATCGCGCTGCAAGTTCCATGGGTGAACGAACTGTCCAAAGGTCTTTCGACTGAAGACATCGCGACCACACAAAAGGTCATCGGCTTCCTGAGGGCGCGTGTACAGGAGGCGTTGTCTTCGCAGGACTAGCGCTCCAAACAATACGGACTCTTGTTCAGTTCGCTGCATTTGCTGTTGTGGGATCGCCGCAATCGCTCTCTACGCGCGCGATCAGTTGCGGCTATCAGGAGGATTGAAGTGATGGTGAGTTTGATCCGCAGACGAGTGGACCACTCAACCAGAGATCGCTTCACATATAAATTCGTTCTGCTACGTTTAGCGTGGCGTTCAAGGACATCTTTAATGTTGAATTCCATCCACCAGTTCCAAGGATGAGTTGGAGCAGCTTTGTCTTTGAAAGCGGCATTCAGCCTTTCCTTACTTGAGACGGATATCAACGTTAACAAGCAGAAAGACTGTCGAAGCAGGTGAACCTCCCCCTCACAGTCTCCGCGTTTCCAAACAACGAAAGTACTTGTTGTGCTTTCATGATATCACGTTTCTCCGGCGCTGGTGTAAAGCTACACCATGTGCTGGAGCGGTTTTGGCGGCTGCTTTTCGCGACAGTTCAGGCGTGTGTGCGAAGGAGGGTGATCAATCGATCTGCCGCGTCCGAGAGCGTGTCCTCGTCAAAAGCTGCATATCCAAGCAACAAGCCTTGCAGTTTTTCGGGCAGAACGCAGTGGGCTGACAAGGCGTTGACGCGCAGACCGTTTTGCTCGGCAAGTTTGCCTATCTCAAGATCCGACATTCGGTCAACCAGCGGTGCCTTTGGCGACAGGCACAAGTGCATTCCCGAGGAGTCAGGCTGAAGATTCAGAAGGCCCGCTACCGGGGACAGCGCTTCAAGCAGGTGGCTCTGACGCCGTGCATAGACCCGCCGCATCCGTCGCAGGTGCATCGCAAACTCTCCGCTGTTCATGAACGCTGCCAAAGCGGGTTGCGGGATCAACGAGGCGCGCGGACCGACGCGGCCAAGATAGGCCAGGGTGTTGTGTAAAAATCTCTTGGGAACAACCAGGTACCCGATCCTCAGCGCGGGGCTGACCAGTTTCGAAAAGCTGCCGAGGTAAATCGTGTTCGTCAGGCCGTCCAGACCCGAGAGGGACGGCAAAGGTTGCCCGCGATATCGGAACTCGCTGTCATAGTCATCTTCTATCACTGCCGCTCCGGTTTGCCGCGCCCAATCCAGCAGAGCAACCCGGCGGGACAGGGGTAGGCTCACACCCGTAGGATAGTGCCGCGAGGGGGTAACGATCGTGGCATGTATTCCCTGCGGAATTCTGGCCACGTCCAGCCCGTCCCGATCGATACGGACGGGACGGGCACTGTTGCCCGTGTCGGCAAGGATCGTGTGCAATTTGGGCCAGCAGGGATCCTCGATCGCAACATGTTTGCCTGCACCAAGCAGACCATAGAAAATCACCTCGAAAGCCTCGCGTGCGCCCGAGGTGATGACCACCTGACCGGGATCACAGTTCAAATGACGCCACGCGGAAAGGTGGTCCGAAATCGCTTCGCGTAGCGGATACCAGCCCAGAGGATCCGGGCGCGTCAAAAGCTCGGGTGCCGGGCTGCGCCATGCGCGTTCAAGATGGCGGGCCCATTGCCGGTGCGGTAACAGGTTTTGATCGGGCAGCCCGGTTTGGAAGGGGCGCCATTCCGCGGTTACGGGACCAGCCGGACGGGAAATTGGCTGTGGCTGCGACAGGTGGGTGATTTCGCTGGCAACAAAGGTTCCGCTGCCTTGCCGGGTGACCAGATATCCTTCGCTGATCATCTGGTCAAAGACCGCCTGAACCGTGGTGCGCGAGATCGAAAGCTCGGACGCCAGGGTCCGGCTGGCGGGCAGCCGCGCGCCGACCAGGTTCGGCGACTTGGAGACAACGCGCCGCAACGCATCCAGCAACTGGGCCTGCAATGACGTCTTCAGCGACGCATCCAGCGAAATCGCGAACAGGTCGCGGTGCAAATTGGCCTTAGAAAAAGATTCAAAATTGGTCATTTGCCAACACCCAATATCCGGGCATTACGGTCATAGCAAGAACAAACCCGAGCTATGAATATGAACGAGACACTGGATATAACCGACAGAACGCGCCTACGCAGATCGCACGAGCGGGGGCATTTCGACCGCGCCACGATCAACCAAATTCTGGACGCGCAGCCCATGTGCAGCGTGGGATACGTGATTGATGGCAAGCCATTTGTCACGCCGACGCTGCAGTGGCGTGAAGACAACCATGTCTATTGGCACGGCTCTTCGGCCAGTCGCGCGCTGCGCAACGCGCGCGACGCGCAGGTGTGTCTTTCGGTGGCGATCCTTGATGGCTTTGTGCTGGCCCGGTCCGGAATGCACCATTCGGTCAATTCGCGGTCGGTCACGCTGTTCGGGTCGGCATTCAAGATCGAAGACCCTGCGGAAAAACTGAAAAAGCTTGCCCGGTTTGTGAACGGCTTGTTTCCCGGGCGCTATGAAGGCCTGCGGCCGGATTATGCGCAGGATCTGAAGGCGACCATGGTGCTGGGCATGGAGATTTCCGAAGGCAGCGCCAAGATTCGCACCGGTGGGCCCAAGGATGAGGAAGAGGATTACGGCCTGCCGATCTGGGCCGGGGTCATTCCCGTCAGCACCAAGGTCGGAGACCCGATCCCCGATCCCCGCAACATCGACGGTATCCCGATGCCCGCGCATGTGCAGTCTTTTCAGTTGTAGGGCAGTGACATGACAGACCTTTCGGTGAATCTGAACGTTGCTGCCTTGCTTCGAAACCGGCGCGAACACCCATGGCCGGATGTGGTGGATCTGGCCCGGATCGCCCTAGCTGCAGGTGCTGCGGGTGTGACCGTGCACCCCCGGCCAGACGAACGCCATACCCGACCCGGAGATGTACGGGCGCTGCGGGTGCTGCTTGATACAGAGTTTCCGGACCGGGAGCTGAATGTCGAAGGCTATCCCGATGCCCGGTTCCTGTCGCTTGTTCACGAAGTTCGCGCGGATCAGGTGACGCTTGTGCCGGATGATCCCACGCAGGCGACAAGCGACCATGGCTGGGATTTCGAGACACAGGGCGCGATGCTGGCAGAGGTGGTTGCCGGACTAAAGAGAAACGGCCATCGCGTGTCGCTGTTTAGCGACCCGGACGCGACACATATGGGTCCTGCAGCCCAGACAGGGGCGGATCGGGTCGAGCTTTTTACTGGCCCGTTTGGTGGCGCACACAGCGATCCCGTTGCTGAAGATCGGGAACTTGAACGTCTGGCCGAAGCAGCAGCCGCAGCCAAGGGGCAGAGCCTGCAGGTCAATGCGGGTCACGATCTGACGGTTGGTGGGACGCGCAAGCTGATTACCCGTATCCCGTCGATTGCAGAGGTCTCTATCGGCCATGCGCTGTTCTGCGATGCTTTGACATTCGGGATGGCCGAAACTGTTCGCCGCTATCTGGGGTCCTGCGCGCCCGCCGAAGGATGAAGGCTTCCGGGGAACAGAGCCGTCGATTAGGGCTACGTTGAAAGCAGGAATGCACCCGGCCCTGGGTGGTCGTATGCACATTGCCTGGCGGGTAAGCTTGGCTGTCTGTTCTATGCTTGTCACGCTGAGGACGTGCTTTCGCGCTCGTGGTGGCTGAAAATCAACTGGCTGGACTGGAACTCGGACCTGAAGTCCGCCGTTCGGCCGGACAGCGCGCCGTAGAATTTCAGCAGGCCGGGCTCGATGTGACGCGCCTGTGCAATGCAATCTTCGCTGATCGCCTCGACCTGATCCGGTGGCTGACGACCCCGAATGGCCTCAATCAGTTTCTTGTGGGTTGCGTCCAGCTTTTGAAACGCGGGCGTGTCCAGCATGGCCTTGTCACCCACCAGAACAAACACAGGCTCCAGATCGGTGCGGCCCTTGAGGTCGACATACCCAGCCTCGAGCATGGCCATGTCGTGCCTGGTTTTTTCGTAAACCGAGCAGGAAACCAGGATGTCATAGTCGACATGGCGGCAACTTTGTTCGATCCGCGCTGCGACATTCACCACATCCCCAATCACGGTGTAGTTGAACCGACGTTTGGACCCGATATTGCCGACACAGGCCCGACCGGTGGCACACCCCGTGGCCAGGGCAATCGGTGGCCGCCCAGTCATGGCGTCCGACGCATTGAATTCGATCAGCGCCTGCCGCATCAGCAGCGCCGCCTGTGCTGCGCGGCAAGGGTGGTCCTCGACTGGCAGCGGCGCGTTCCAAAAGGCCATCACCGCATCGCCTATGAACTTGTCGATGGTGCCTCGTTCCAGCAGGATCTGATCCCCGATCTGTGAAAACAACTGGTTTAGCAGGGCGACAAGATCCGTGGCCGAAATCGACTCGGACAGCGGGGTGAAGCCTCGAATATCGGAAAACATCACAGTGATATCCTGCGTTTCCCCTCCCAGTTGCAGTTGATGGCCCGTCCCCTCCATCTCATCCAGGATTTCAGGTGCGACATAGTGAGAAAAGATCTGCCGGATCACCCGCTTTTCGCGCTCTGTCGAAATGAACAGATAGCCCGCGAGAAGGCCGAAATTGGCCATGCCACCCATCAACGGAAAAGTGACATCGAACAGGATCAGCTGGTTCTGGAAGGCCAGCCAACTGATGCCGAGAACAACCGCCGCCGAGGCGCCACCCGCCACGAACGAGGCCACCGCGCCGAACCGGGCCATGACAGCCGTGACCACGATGCCCAGAGTGACGAAGGACAGCAATTCAAGGGCGGCGGTCACATCCGAGCGGCTCATCATTTCGCCGGTCAGAATTTGCTCCAGGATTTGCGCGTGGATCGACACTCCCGGAACGGATTCACCCAGCGCCGTCTGGTGCATGTCGAACAGTCCCGCAGCTGAGGTGCCGACCAATATGATGTGACCTTCGATTTCTGCGCGCAGAGCGGGGTTATCCGGGTCTTGCATGATATCGTCCGCCGACAGGTACAAATCCGGATTGTCACGTCTGTACCGGACCCAGACTTCGCCGTTTTCCGTGGTGGGCAGTCGGAACTCTCCGATCTCGACCGCCAACATGATACCAGCTTCGTCCGGTGTACCCTCGGCAATGATGATGGGCTCGTCCAATGCGACCCTGAGTGCCTCGACGCCCAGCCCCGGCAGCGTTCCGTCCGGGCCGCCCCACAGGATGGGAACGCGGCGTATGATACCCATGCCGCCCAGAGGTGAAACGTTGACCCCGCCGACACCTGCTGCGCTGCGATCCAGCGGCGGGGCGGGCGGCGTCCAATGAGGAACCGTGACCAGCCCCGCAGTTGGCGTTTCCCCGATTTCTATGATGCCGGCGTGGGGCGTGACGGCCCGCCCGTCGCCGGATTGCCGGGCCGCGGCACCCAAAACCACTGGCCAGTTGGCGATTTCCAGCGCGAACAGCACGTCGTTGTCCAGTTTCGAGGCATGATGGTCCACCGAAACCACGCCAGCAAGAGCAGGATCGTTCAGCAGGCGTGTGGGTGAGAACCTGTCGGGCTCAATGAACAGCATGTCAAAGGCGATGGAGGCAGCACCGTATTCGCCCAGGTTATTGACCATCTGAGCAAGCAGGGTTCTGGGCCAGGGCCATTGCCCCCAGTTAGCCAGCGACCGTTCGTCAATATCCACTACGCGAACTGGAAGGTCGGGGTTGTATTCCCGCGGCGAAATGCGTTGCAAAAGGTCAAAATAAATCAGCCGCGTCATTCGCACCGGGTAAGGATCGAGCACCCTTATGAAACATCCAAACAGAATCAGTCCGAGCCCCACAAACTGAAAGGCTCGCCGTCGCCCCGTTCTTTCCCTGGGCTTTCCGGTCACGTTAGCCTCCGAATGCCTTGGTCATCCCTGAACGTGCGGGTGCCGCCACGACATCGCCTGAACTGGTGTCATCTAGCGGTGCCATTATATCTTCAGCTGCCGCTGTTACCGCCATTCCCACCGGCGCCACCGCCGCCGGGAGCGCCCCCGAATCCTCCGGTGTCGCCGCCGCCGATTGTGCCGCCGCTTCCCGGACCACCGCTGCCCGAGCCACCACCGATCGAACCACCGCGCCCATCCCCGCTGCCGCTGCTGGCTCCGATATTGCCGCCATTGCCGTTGCCGCTGCCAGTATTGCTGCCGATGTTGCCACCGTTCCCCTGACCGACGCTTTGTTCGGACGGAGTTTCACTGCGCGACTCCGCAGCCGCGGCGCTTTCAACACCGCCTGTTTCGCCGCGCTCGGGACTGGTTTCCCGCGCCTCGGACCGTTGCGGTGGCGGCGGCAGGGTATCTGTTCCGCAACCTCTGAAGTCTACTTGCAAAGGGGCCAGCAGCTGTTCCTGCGACTGAACGAAGGGAAACCCCTTTTTCAGTGCCTTGTCATAGCTTTCCTGATCGACAGGGCGACCAATACTGCCGGCTTGTGTCGTTGCCAGAAGGCTGCACTGGCGCCCGGCTTCACGGCAATTGCCGTTCTGGCCGCACATTTCTACCCGTCCCTGCAAAACCAGCATGGCACTTTGAGTGCCGGGAACGACCCAAAGGTCGAAGGTTGTGCCCCGCACCGCCATTGTCGCGGTCGGAGTGTTGATGGAATAGGCGCGCTTTTTGCTCTTGCCGGAGATAAACCGAAAACTGCCACCCAATGCCTGAACCGCGAAATTCTTGGCCTTTCGGTTGCCGCGCAGCATTGTCACATCCAGCATCATGCGTGCGTTCGGGCCGATGGCAATCTTGGTTTCGTCAACGAAAACAAGCTGAACCACACCGCTACGGTCGGTTGAAATGGAATCGCCAGAAGCAACTCCCATTCCAGCCTGCAACGGTTGGGTTTTCCCAGCGCGCGTGATGAGTGCGCCTTGTTTGACGCCTATGACTTTCCCGATTTCAGCTAAAACCTGCGATGGCAGCAGCAAAACACAACAAAAAACGAGTAACAGTCTCAACCAAGCCAAAACCAACTTCCTTCCCCCACAGGTGGTCTCGGGCGCAAAGCGCCCGCCGCTCGGTTCAGCCTCAAGAAATTCATTTGTATGAATTTGAACTTATTAAATCCATACAAATATGCCCTAAAACCTGCATATCTGGCAAGTTTTCTGTGTGAGATAGGCCGATACCTGAACCGAATGGCATCGACCTGATCATGTTTGAGGATCAGTTTGTTGCGGATCAGCTAGCATTGGCCGGGCTTTTCCAAAGCGGGGCGTCGCTCTCTGATCTGCTGCGCCCCGACCGTGGCGGGAACCTACAGTTTACTGAGCAAGGCCGGTGGCTTTGACACCGACAAGCGGCAGTCCAGAGGACAATCGGAACAGCATGCGCACTGTCCCTGCCGTTCCATGGTTCTTGGCCGCTGATTTGACACAAGACCGAGGTCCTCCCAAGAACCCGAGGCCACTGTGTGGTTGGGTTACCGACCGTCCAGAATCCAGCGTGCGGCCTTTTCCGCGATCATCAGGGTCGGGGCGTTGGTGTTGCCGCTGGTGATCTCGGGCATGATGCTAGCGTCAACTACGCGCAGCCCCTTGATGCCTTTGACCTTCAGATAGGGATCGACCACCGCGGTCGGATCGTCCTCGTGCCCCATCTTTGCCGTGCCTACAGGGTGAAAGATGGTGTTGGCGATGTCACCGGCCAGATTTGCCAGTTCTTCATCGGTCTGGAACTGAACACCCGGCTTCCATTCCTGCGGACTGTATTTCTGCATCGCTGGTTTGGACATGATCTCGCGCACTTGGCGCAGGCTGTCGGCAGCGACCTTGCGGTCATCCTTGGTGGCCAGATAGTTCGGCGTGATCATCGGCGCGTCGGTGTAATTGTTCGACCGGATGCGAACGAGGCCACGGCTGGTCGGGTTCAGGTTGCAGACGCTGACGGTGATGGCCGGGAAATCGTGCAGATCTTCGCCAAAGGCTTCAAGGCTCAGCGGTTGGACGTGATATTCCAAGTTAGGATGAGCGCGGGACGGGTCGGACCGAGTGAAGGCCCCCAACTGACTGGGCGACATGCTCATCGGACCAGAGCGTTGCAGGGCATATTGCAGACCGATCCTGGCTTTGCCTAAAAGGCTGTTTGCCAGCGTATTGAGGGTTTTGGTTCCGTCTACCTTGAACACTGCGCGGATCTGCAGGTGGTCCTGCAGGTTTTCTCCAACAGCGGGCGCGTTCTGCACCACCTCAATTCCGTGGGACTTCAGAAACTCGGCATTGCCGATACCTGACAACTGCAGAATCTGTGGCGAGTTGATGGCACCTGCCGACAGGATGACCTCGGTGGAGGCACACACGGTCACCGAATGCCCCGCGCAGTGCACTAACGCGCCGGAGCAGCGGGTTGCGCCATCGGGGGCAGTATCGAAGGTCAGGCGCTCGACCTGCGCTTCGGTCCAGATGGCCAGGTTCTGGCGCGCTTTCGCGGGGCGGAGGAAACCTTTCGAGGTGCTCCATCGCCAACCTGATTTCTGGTTCACATCGAAATAACCAACCCCGGCATTGTCGCCCGAATTAAAGTCATCGGTCGGTTCAATTCCCGCCTCGACTGCGGCGTTGGCAAAGGCATCCAGCACATCCCAGCGCAGACGCTGCTTTTCTACGCGCCATTCGCCGCCATGCCCATGCAGGTCCGAAAACCGGCTGTTGTTGCCGGTTTCCGGATCGGCGCCATTGTCCAGCTTGTAGTGGCTTTCATGTGCCTTGAAGTCCGGGACCGAGTTTTCCCAGCTCCAGTCTTCCTCTCCACTTAACTTGGCCCAGTTGTCATAGTCCCGCGCCTGACCGCGCATGTAGATCATGCCGTTGATTGAGGAACAGCCGCCCAATGTCTTGCCGCGTGGATAGAGTAGCGCGCGGCCGTTCAGGCCTTTGTCTGGCTCGGTCCGATACAGCCAATCGGTACGAGGATTACCGATGCAGTACAGATAGCCGACCGGGATGTGAATCCAGGGGTAGGTGTCCTTTTTACCGGCTTCCAGCAACAGCACTCTGTTCGACGGATCCTTGCTGAGGCGATTGGCAAGCAGGCAACCGGCGGTGCCAGCCCCTACGACGATGTAATCAAACGTTTCGACAGGCATGGTCGGGCTCCGGGTCGGTGGGTTTGGGGCAGGACGATATCAGACGCCACCAGGACGTTCTTCGAACAGAGCTGCAGATTAGGTCTTGAAGTCGTGCCGAACCGCACATCCGGCAATGCAACTTTGAATAGGCGCGGTAAAAAGTGGGGCCGGATTATTTCACGGTAAGTGGTCATGATCGGGGCGACGTTAGCAAAAGGGGTGCTCCCCATCCAGAAGCCTTTCGCGGTTTCTTGGTGGGTTCGCATCTTGCTGCAAAGTGTCGGCCCCAAAGGATGGTCATCAGGACGCGGCGCAGGCTGTCCAAGGGATGAAAAGGGCCGGTCTTTCAGGACTCTGCGGCTTTTATTTTTTCCCTGAGCTGGAATTTCTGGATTTTCCCGGTCGAAGTCTTGGGCAGGTCAGTAAACACCACTGACTTGGGTGCCTTGAACCCGGCCAAATGCTCGCGGCAAAACGCTATGATTTCGCGGCCTTCTGCTTGATGGCCCGGTCGCAATTCGACAAAGGCACAGGGCACCTCGCCCCATTTGGGGTCGGGTTTGGCCACAACTGCGGCCGCCTGGATCGCGGGGTGGCGGTACAGAACGGCCTCGACCTCAACCGAGGATATGTTTTCACCGCCCGAGATGATGACGTCCTTCAATCTGTCCCGGATCTGCATGTAGCTGTCCGGGTTGACCACGGCGGCGTCTCCGGACCAGAAATACCCCTTGTCGAAAGCCTCGGTCGTGGCAGCAGCGTCCTTGTAATAACCCTTCATGACCGTATTGCCGCGAATGGTGATCTCACCCTGCGTTTCGCCATCCCGGGGGACGGTTTCCCAGCTGTCGCGGTCGATGACCTCAACAGATTCGACCATTGGAAAGGCGATGCCTTGTTGCGCTTGCAGTCGCGCCTGCTCGGCCGGGCTTTCATCGGCCCACTCTTCCTGCCACAGGCACTGAGAAATGTGGCCAAAGGTTTCGGTCAGGCCGTAGACCTGCATGACGTCCAGACCCATCGCCGTAGTTTTCTCCAAAACCGAAGGTGGGGGCGGCGCACCTGCGGTCATCACTTTGATGGCCGGGTAAAAAGGGGCGGTCCCGCTGTTGTCCAATTCGGCCAGCATCTGCAGCACGATTGGTGCCGCGCCCAAATGGGTCACGCCATGTTCGTGGATCGACGCCAAAATCTTGTCTGCGGCCGGCACGCGGGTGAACACCATGGTTCCCCCCTGAAGTGCCATCACCCAAGGGTGCCCCCAGCCGTTGCAATGGAACATCGGCACAATGGACAAGTAAACCGGATAGCTGGGCATCTGCCACGCCGCCACAGTGCCAAGTGCCATCAGGTAAGCGCCGCGGTGATGATACACCACGCCTTTCGGGCGCCCGGAGGTGCCCGAGGTATAGTTCAGCGCAATCGCGTCCCATTCATCCTCGGGCACAGCCGGGCCAGCGTATTCGCCTTTGTTCAAAAGCTCGCAATAGTCCTGCCCGCCAAGACTGTCTTGACCCGCGGCATTCGGGTCGGTGACTTCCACAACCGGGATATCACGACCGAGTAGTTCAAAGGCTTTGGACAAAAGTGGCACCAGCTCACGGTCGACAATCACCAGATTAGTGTCAGCATGATCCAGAATGTAGGCAACCGTCTCGGGTTCCAGCCGCGTGTTCAGTGTGTTCAATACGGCACCGGACAAGGGTACGGCGAAATGAAGCTCGAACAGTTCGGGTATATTGGGGCAGAGAACGGAAATCGTGTCGCCTTTGGTGATGCCCAATTCAGCCAACCCTCGCGCAACAGCGCGCGAGCGCTGGACAACTTCACCCCAATCGCGCCGCGTGTCCCCGTAAACAACCGCCGTGCGTTTTCCGTGCAGCGCCGCCGCCCGGTTCAGAAAGGATAGAGGGGACAGCGGCACATGGTTGGCCGCTGTCTTTTCCATCGCTTCAAAGTGTTTTTGCATGGTCAACCCTCCCAAACAGACCAGCGTGACTTGACTTAGGCTTCTCCGAAGCCTTTGGGGATTGGCAAGTCTGGCAGGTTTATTGCCCGTTTCATCAGACTGCGCCCAATAACGACCCGGCTGATTTCCGTTGTACCGTCAACGATGCGCAGCATCTGGCTGAGCCGGGACAGGCGGTCGAGGCCATAGGGTTTGAGCAACCCCATCCCCCCAAGCACCTGCGTGCATGTATTGGCCGCCTTGATGGCCGCATCCGGAACAAATCGCTTGGCATGGGCCGCCATTACCGGTCCTTCAGGCGTTCCAAGCGCGTTTGCCGCCGCCCGGTACAACAAACGCGAGGCCTCCAACTCGGTCGCAACATCGCCCAGCATCCATTGGATGCCATCCAGATCCAGGTTCTTGCCGCCAAACATTTTGCGGTTCTTGGAATAGCTCAGCGCCGTGTCCAGCGCGGCCTGCATCAATCCGCAACAGCCCGAGGCGATGGACACACGAGCGATGTCGATTGCCATCAGTGACCCCTGCAGCCCTTGTCCGACTGGCAGGATGATATTGTCCTCTGAGACGACGACATCTTTCATGTACATCTCGGACAGGGGCAGGAAGTTGTAGCTGGGCGTTTCATAACGCGGCCCAAAGCTCAGGCCCGGAGTGTCGGCCGGGATGGCGATCATCGCCATATCCTGATGGCCGGGCTGATCGGACGTCTTCACAACGGTGAAATAGATATCGGCTTCACCCGCTAGGCTGACCCAGGCCTTTGCGCCATTGATAGTCCATGTGCCATCTGTATTGATCACGGCGCGGCTGTACATGTTGGTGGCGTCAGAGCCCGATTGCGGTTCCGTCAACGCGAAGTTCGCAAGTTTCCGGCCGGATGTAAGATCACGCGCCCACTGCGCCTTGAATGCTTCGGTGCCATAGCCGCACCCGGCAAAGGTGCAGATATTGTGCATCGACAACGCGAACGCATAGGCGCCATCGGCCATTCCAAGCTCTTCGTAAACCCGGATGCCGTCGCCAAGGGAAAGCCCCTGACCACCATATTCTTCGGGGGCATAAAGACCCGTAAGACCCGCAGCCCCAGCCTTGTCCGACACTGCACGCGGCCAAACTCCTGACTGGTTCCAGGCGTCAACGTTAGGAGCAACCTCAGCGGCCGCGTGTTCGCGCGCCATGTTCAAAATTTTTTCAATATCGGTGGACAAGTGAGGCCTCCCAGTTTCCGGCATTAGAATAGTTTTTTCTGTTTAAACGAGTTTTTTCTTCTACAATACGCGGAAAATTCTGAGCAGGAGATTGAATTTTTCAATGGCTGACAGCCTTCCGACACTCAAGGGTCTGAGAGCCTTCGAAGAGGCTTACTGGCATGGCAGCTTCACGCTGGCGGCCAAGGCGCTGAACGTGCAACAACCGGCGATAAGCTATCAGATCAAGAAGCTTGAGCAGGATCTTGGTGCCGTTCTCTTCGAGAAATCGCATGGGCGTCTGGTACCGACCCCGGACGCGAGTGAGCTCTATGACAGCGTGTCACGGGCTTTTCGAAACATACGAACGACGGCGGCCCGGATTCGCGCGAAAGAGGGCGACGGGGTTTTCGCAATCGCGACTTATCCGGGAATCGGAGCTTACTGGTTGTCTTCGCGCCTGCCGGAACTGTCCGAGCGGTTGGATGTTCAGGTAAAGGTAATCACCCTGGTCAAGGACGCGGACCTGTTTGTGGAGCCGGCAGATTGCTGGATTCTCTTTGGTCAAGGCCACTGGCCGGGATTCGAGGCCCGAAAGCTGATTGATGAAGCCGTTTGTCCTGTTGCCTCCCCCAGCCTGATCGAACGCTACCGGCAGCCAGATGGCAGCATTGACGTGTCCAGCATTCCGCTGATCGAACAGGAAGATCCGGAAAGGCGCTGGCTGAGTTGGGAGGCGTGGCTGGATCGCTCTCAAGACGATTGGCGCCTTTCGGACAACCGCGTCGTGGTCAATGATCACGGAATGGCGCTGCATCTTGCCCTGACCGGAGCCGGGGTAGCGCTTGGGTGGACGGGGATCATCCAGGACCTGATCGACGGACAAAGTCTGGTTCCCATGTCGACCCATCACGCACGATCGGATTTCGGATATTGGGTTCTTGGCCGCGAAGGCTTTTGGGACACAGCTCAGGGAGGGCTGGTCATTGACCTTTTGAAAAACTGACGGTGCATAGCTAGGTATCGGGGCATGTTCGACACCCGATGCTGCGCACGGGTGCGTACAGCCTCAATGTGTTTTGCGAATCTGCAACCTGTTCCCATTACACCCAGCTGAAATCGGTTGACCGGACATGGTCCGGAATCGGTTTAAGCAGTGCTATTTGGTGAGATTTCAAGTAGTTCCGGGATTTCTCAGAAAACTGCCAATCTGATCAGAATTGGCCTTGTATTTCCAGCGTTTGCAAGGATATACCCGTCGGCGGAGACGTGGCCGAGTGGTCGAAGGCGCTGCCCTGCTAAGGGAGCGCTTCTTTCATTTTTTCGTATACTTTTCATTATATTAACATTTTCCATAAGGCAGCTTGTCCAAATTTTGCCTAAAGTCCCAGCCAAAACTTAACAGTCTTTCGCTGAGATCCGGTGGCGCAAGTTTTACGTAGTGGTATGCCATGTCCTTCTTGGCCCATCCCCCCAGTTTCCTCAAAAGTAGGTCGTCCTTTGTTTGTGCGTAAAACCAGGTTGCCCAAGTGTGGCGCAAAACATACGGGGTCACGTCCGAGCCAAGGCCGGCAGCTTCGCGGACAGTCTGAAAGGCCGCTGACATTTGCCCACCCCCATTTTCGCGAAGGATGTAAGGTGAGCCGCTTGGTGTCCGAAACGCTTTTCCGTCTTTGGGAAATTCACCCATTAGACGCCAGGCATAATCAGGGGGTACAACCCATCGCTCTCGAAATGCGGTCTTTGAAGCTCCGGCTTCCTTGCAGGCAATCCAAACACGTCCAGTTTGCGGGAAAATGTCCTCGACATCGACGGCAAACATTTCCCCAGGCCCTGCACCGGTGCCAAGCAAAAAGGCGATCTTTTTGAGAGTATGCCTTGCAGGATCCCAGCGTCCAACAATGGCTTCGCTGGTCGCTGCAGCCAACAACTCGTTGGCTTCTTCAGGAGTTAGGAAACGTTGCACTCTTTGCACCTCGCGTTTCTGGGGGCGCTTCCCCAAGGCATGGTTGATGACAGCCTTTGCAGGGGTTTCGAATTGCCTTCGCCGAGTTTCCGGCATGCAGTCGGGGTAACATTTCAAGGCGAGCGCCTTGATAGTCGGCATGTCCAACTCGCTGAGGTGCAAGTTCGGGCCTATCGTCTTGACGATCTTTTCGAGGAAACGTTTTTCTCCGCCGTATTCCACATATTGTAGGGCTGCCTGACAAAAGGTTGGCGAACCTGCGTGGCGCTTTAGTTCTTCTTGCTCTTGGTAAGCGCAATGAAACAATTCCTCTGCAAATTTTATCGCGATCCGTTTCTTGTTGGGGTCACGAACTCCAAGACCTTTTCGTATGCGTCTTCCGGCGACATAAAAATCGGCTTTCCAATCTCCCGTTTTTTCACACCACCTCGGCTCCCATGTCGGTCTGCGCATTCCATTATCCTCCCAATAAAGGCAAGTTGGTCTTCGTAGATGACAATCTTTCGCCCGCGACGGCTGTGAGTTTTACCACGAAGCTCCTCTTTGAGCTCATACTCACGTAGCCACTCATATAATGTGCTTCTGGAAATCCCGAGGCGTCTGGCCGCCTCAGACGTATCCATTGGATAACAGTGTTGGTGGTCTGAAGCTCGCAACGTAGATTTACTCGTAACTCCTCTTTGTAAACCGATAGTGCCAAGGTTTGTCCTATGCATAGGAGCATCTCTTTCAAGTCGGGGTATCATGCTTTCGGCCTCCCACAGGTATGGTGCTACCGAAGGTCACGATCTGGCGCGAAACCTCGATAATCGTGGACCGCTGCTCCCAAAACGCATTCGTGTTTCAGTCCGGTCAATTGGGGTGGTAGATATCAGCGCACACCCGGGTCATCGAGTCAAGTTGTTGAAAAGTATAAGAAAAAACTGACATCAAATTTTGTGATTTTTTTCGCGAACTTCTTTTTTCGTTTTTTCTTAGGAGATTTTTCCAAGAAAAAACCCGGCTGCAGAAAAAATGCCTGCGAAATTCTTGAGGTTGGGTAGCGGAGATTTTCGGATGGCGGTGAACGCTTTTTTCCTAACAATCGTCAAAGTGGCCGCCATCACGTTCACAGAAAAACTGTGTCCGTTGAGTGCGAACCTAACTTCGATGCTATGAAGATTTTTCCTTGAGGCGATGTTCTGAACTTTGAAAGTTGATTGGAGCTCAAACGGCCTTCAGAAGAGATTGCGTGACAAGTCAGGTATCGTGCGCGCTTCAATAGATTTGATTTATTAAGCCAGTCTTGGTGCCTTGTTGCGACGCGCAAATGGTATTCAAAAACACTGAATAGTTTTGGTTTCAGAACCACGTTGCAACCGGCTCGCGCGTGATAGATTGTGTCGGCGTCTCAATCGCTTGTTGGGCCCTCTTACCGTTCGTTGCATCGCTTAGGTAAACTTGGAAGCCGCAGGCTTAGGGAAACGGGGTTTCATGATGAAAAGTGATTTCGAGCAGCTCCCTCTAACCTGTGTTGAAAGAGTTGAAGCTTTCAAGCGACATCCAGGAAACTGGGCCTCGCAGTGGAAACGCCCGAAATTTTCTGACTTTGGCATGGCTGTTTTTTCGTCGCTTCCAACTTCAGGACGGCATGTTGAAAGATTGTCACCACAATGAACGGTGGCACCAGGAATTGATGCGAGGAGCAGATTTTTCGAGAAATTTTTTTGATAACGCATCTAATTTATGAGTGTCTTCAGTGCCGTTTTGGGCACAGAGGATTGCATCGCTAAGACTTGCCGTTAACGCGGTCATTCACCCCGAAGAATTTTTCAAGTCTCACGCTACTTCGTTGACGTTTGATTGGATCGAATAGACGTCAAATCTCAATCGATAGCGCTCAATCTTAATGGATAATCTAACAATGCCTTCTGCCAAATGTTTACCACCAGCTGGGTGGCCCAGACGCGAATCACTCTAATTGAGAGGCCACCCAAGTCCTATGCAAATGCTCAGCTGCTCTGTTTGAGCGCATCTGTCCGTCGTCAGGGATTTTGGGACAGATGGCGCTCTGATCTAAGAGAGGATGTGGCCCATCTGATTGGTCTGATTATGCGGCGGATTT
>NZ_JBQFTN010000022.1:0-53349 GCF_056538665.1 Ruegeria sp. BF6 | reverse complement strand
TCTCATCTCCACTCCTTGGCGGTTACGATGAGCCAGAAACCCTCTCTTATCAAATCGACCTAAACTGTCCCATTGGCGCTGACGTCAGACACACGACGATAGAATCGTGAGACAATACAGCGTATGGGCAGTGATCGAGAACAACCTGCTTACTCTTGATCACCTTGGCGTTCCGTTTGACACGTTAGAAAGTGAGCCGCCGAATGTTCAGTCGAAACTTCTCCAACTGGGAGCTTCATCACTTCAGGATTTTTCCCAGAGACAGTCTTTGATT
This sequence comes from Ruegeria sp. BF6, assembly GCF_056538665.1. Taxonomy (NCBI): domain Bacteria; kingdom Pseudomonadati; phylum Pseudomonadota; class Alphaproteobacteria; order Rhodobacterales; family Roseobacteraceae; genus Ruegeria; species Ruegeria sp. BF6. Next base: position 53,075 of record NZ_JBQFTN010000022.1, on the reverse strand, counting down.
ATTGAAGGAAGCAATTTGCCGTCGGTCGATGCGCGTGAGGGATTGTCAAAAGGTGTCGCCGCCACATTTTACGATGGCCTTCAAGATGTAACACTATCGTGGTTCGATACTGAGGAAAGCCGTCGGGTTCAGTTAGTTCTAGCAGAGCACTTTGCACGCTACTCTGAAGAAACTCCGAGCTACAGGGACAAAGCTTTGGAGTTGGTCGAGACTGGGGGAGAATTCCGCGAACGTGTTCTGCTTGGGGCAGAAGGCTTACCTCTTTATGGGCAGATAGTTTCACGAGAAAGCCAATCATCACTTGGGCTGTTCACTGCCCAAGAAGACGAAGAAATGAAAAAAATGATTGAGGCAGTAAGGATGCAAAACTCAGTAAACGTACTTGTGCTTAACGCGACACCAGATGACCAAGGTCGCATTCGGGCAGACCGTGAGGCAGCCCTTTTGGAGGAGCAGCTTGAAATGGTCAAAAGCCCGAGGCGTGATTTACGTGTCGTCCAAAAATTTGCGGTACGATTGGAGCAAATTCAGAAGGAGCTACTGAACAACGAACCCAAAATCCTGCACTTTAGCGGGCATGGGGACGTGGGCAGCTTGTTGTTCGAAGACAAAGATGGAAAAACCGCTGAAATCGATAGTGAAGTGCTTGCAAGGATTGTCGCTGCATATGGAAACTTGGAATGTATAGTTCTCCATGCTTGCTTCACCGAACAGGTGGCAAAAGCGTGTAAGAAACACGTTGACGTTGTTGTAGGCTCTACCGACTCGATTGATGATCTGACTGCACCTAAATTCACTTACGCATTTTATCAGGGACTTGCCCACGGCCGACCTTATGAAAACGCTTTTGAAATGGGTCTAGCGGAAGTATCCACGGTTAGCTCGGAAGAAGCCGCCAAGTATATGTTGCTTTCATAAGGACGATAGCGCAATTGGTTTCTTGCCTGACCCACAGTCGATTGGTCACTGTTTCTAGCAGCTATGCTATCTACGAAACGTTGCAATGTCCGGTTTTCTACGGATCGCTGCCGTCATCAGCCACAACTGCCGCATTTGCAGCGAATGGCAGCTTGGTCGCCTCCTATTGCTTATTGCAGTTTGACAGAATGGTACAATCGCAAATGGCGGCGGGCCCTCTTTCCCCTTACATTCCCTTCGTTGGCCAGCGGGATTTGGACAAGCCAAACGCCTCTGGCCGTCAGGGTGAGGGCGCGGCCCTCCCCCTCGGGCAACCCCATTAGACAGGACCGTGTCCTCGGCTGTGCCTGCGGGCCGCACCACCCCTGTCGAATAGCGTTGCCTCGCCCCCTCCCGCGTTCGCCACGTGGCAGATCAGCAGGAACAGGCAGCTTCGCTGTCTGATCTGCAAATCAGCCCTGATTTTCCAAAGAGGAAGTCAGAACAAATCAAACTGCCTGCGGGAACATGAAATGGGGGCGGTGTGTTAGTTGATGACCCAAAGGTCAAATTCAACTGATGTCCAACGTTGGGGGCGCCTTCCGATGTCGAACGTTCACCCCGTTTCTAGTCCAACTGTGACGGTTGGGTCAGGTTCGTGTGACGTTCAACATGAAACCAGTGGCGGACCGAGGAGGATTCGAACCCCCGACCCCTTGATTCGTAGTCAAGTACTCTATCCAGCTGAGCTATCGGTCCGCGTTGGTGAGGCGCTATGTAGACCTACCTCCGGGCACGTGCAAGTCGATTCTTGAAAAATGTTCTAAAAAGTCACGTCACCCTGCGGCAGGCGGATTTCAAAGGTTGTTCCCTCAGGTCCGGTCTCGGCCAGAACAAGGTCTCCACCATGTCCGCGCACCAGTTCTTGCGAGATTGCCAGACCAAGGCCCGACCCCCCTTTGCGCACCCCGCCCTGAAACGGCGTGAAAAGATTCTCGCGCGCTTTGGGCGGCAAGCCCGGGCCGTTATCCTTAATCTCGACGCACCAGTCATTCTCGTGAACACATCCTGCGATCGTGATCTTGCCCGGCTTGCCCGACGCCACCAACGCCTGACGGGCATTGCGCACAAGGTTCATCATCACGCGGAACATCTGTTCCGGGTCTGCGCGGGCGATCAGATCCTCCGGCACTTCGTTGACGATCTCGACGCAGGCATTGGCCACGGCCAGTCTTTCGCTGGCGGCTACATCCTCGGCCACGTCTCGCAGGGGCACCACGGTCAGGGTCGGCGCAGGTTCCTCGGCGCGGCCAAAGGCCAGCGTACTCTCGCACAGGGACACGGCCCGGGTGATCGAGTTCACCAACTTCGGGGCCATACGGCGCACCAGCGGGTCGTCACTGGCCTCGATCCGGTCAGTGAAAAGCTGTGCCGAAGTCAGGATGTTGCGCAGATCGTGGCTGACCTTGGCCACAGCTCCGCCCAGCTGTGCGAGACGTTCACGTTGCTTCAAAGCCTGCGTCAATTCGGTCTGCAGCTGTTGCAGGGCTTCTTCCGCCTCGCGCAGTTCGGTCACTTTGGAATTGGGAGAGATAATTCCCCGTGCGTCCTCGGGTGCACCCGCATAGCGCTGCATATAGCCCACAACTCCCTTGATGGGCTTCACCAGAACAACCCGAACGGCCAGAAACAGGAAAAACGCGGTGATGATCGAAATGACAAATGACAGGCCCAGGATGCGCAGCCCATAATCCGTCATCGCCATGCGCAGGGGTTCGGTGTCTGTGGTGACCTCGATCAGCAACCCCGCCCCTTTGACAGGCTCACCGATCACGCGAATGACCTCATTTTCCGGCGTGAACAGACGCGTGACGGCATCTCTAATCAATATCCAAGGCCCCGCATCGCGCAGGTCGTAGGTTCTGGTGATCGGCTCGGGAATCGGGGAAGACAACATCAACTGCCGTACCTCATCCCGCCGCAGCACTACGTTATAGACCCCGGCATTGGCCAGCAGTTCGGCTTCAAGATCATCGGCCAGCATGTCATCGGCCAGCAGAGCCAATGACGCGATCTGGGCGCGCTCAAGCCGGTTCAGCAGGAAATCTTCGCGAAAACGCGCAATCGAGGGCACAAAGATCAGAACCTCGGCCAACATCACGAAGACCGTCGTCAGGATCAGAAATCGGCCCGACAGCGAGTTCACTAAGCTCTCCTTTTCCGGTCAGGGCATCCAGCGCTGGACGAACCGGACCACCCGTTTAACCATTTGATTCTCAAATAGCCTTGGCGAGAAATAGGCACCCGCCACCCTTTTGTTAAGCTCTCCGATCGTCGGATAAGGCGAAACCATTGCAGCGATCTGCCCCATCTTCAGGTTATTGGCCAAGACCAGCGACCACAAGTTGATCAATTCGCCCGCCTGATGCCCAACGATTGTGGTCCCGACTGGGCGGCCTTTTACGACCATGACCTTAATGAAGCCGTTCGTCTTGCGTTCCGAAATGGCGCGGTCGTTATGGTGATAGTCAAAGCGTACGATCTCGAGTTTGTCGCCGTGCTGGTCGCGCGCCTGCGCCTCGGTCAGGCCAATCTGCGCCAGTTCGGGATCGGTATAGGTGGCCCAAGGGATATGTGCTGTTTTCGCCTTTGACGGCAGTCCAAACAGGGCCGATCGGATGATAATCCCGGCGTGATATCCGGCCACATGGGTAAATTGCATCCCACCTGTAACGTCACCGATGGCGTAGACCTTCCGGTTCGTCGTCCGCAGCGTCTCATCCACCTTGATCCCGGTTCGGGTAGGTTCGATCCCCGCGGCCTTCAGGTTCAAACGGTCGGTATTGGCCTTGCGTCCGGCCGCCAGCAGCAGATGCGAGCCGGTATAGATGTCGCCATTCTCGGTCACGACCTCGACCAGGCCCTTATTGTTGCGAATTTGGGCAACCATTGCCTTTTCGTGAATCGCCACACCTTCGGCCCGCAGCGTGTCCAGCACAATCTCGGCCGCTTCGGGGTCGTCTTTGCCCAGCGCCTGCAGGCCCTCGATCACCGTCACCTCGCTGCCCAACCGGATATGGGCCTGCGCCATTTCCATGCCGATGGGGCCACCGCCAATAATCACCAGATGCTCCGGTTTTTCGCGCAGGTCGAAGATGGTTTCGTTGGTATAGTACGGCACCTGATCCAACCCGGGGATCGGTAGAAACAGAGGCGACGAGCCCGTCGCAATCACCACGCGTCGTGCAGTGATCAAGTTCTCACCCGCTTGCACCTGGGTCGGAGAGACAAAGCTGCCAAATTCCCGGATCACCCGGACTCCGAACCCTTCGAACCGCTCCTGACTGTCCATCGGCTCGATCTGGGCGATCACGTCATACACGTGGTCCTTGGCGGCGGCGTAGTCGACTTGAGGGACTACATCCGCCACGCCCAGCGCGGCGGAATGCGCCTGCCCATAAGCCGCTTTTCCACTGGCGATCAGCGCCTTGGAGGGAACGCAGCCGAAGTTCAGGCAATCGCCGCCCATCTTGTGGCCTTCCAGCAGAATGACATCCGCCCCCATCTGGCTGGCCCCGGCCGCCACGGACAGACCGCCCGACCCGGCCCCGATCACCAGGATATCCGTTTTCAGGTCTCGCATGAGTTCAGGCGCCCTTTTTGCCACGCAGGACTTTGATGACTATCGGCAGAGCAGCCAGCACACACAAGCCGATGATTGGGCCGATGACGAAGGGCTCCCACAGCAGCGAGACATCCGGTGTCTCGCCCCGGTCGAACACACCGCCCAACCCGACACCGATCCACGTGTAGACGATGCCGCCCGGAATGATGCCCAGCGCGGTGGTAATCAGAAAGTTGCGGAACTTCACCCCCACCAACGCAGGAACTAGATTGGCCACAAAGAACGGCACTACCGGCACAAGGCGCAGCAGAAACAGGACCGAGATTTCGTTCTCACGCAGGCCTTCTTTCAGCTTTTTGATCGTCCCTTCAGAGGATTCCAACCGTGCGGTCAGGGATTTGCCTAGGCCCCAACGCGCCGCCAGAAAAATGGTCGAAGCGCCGATAGTGGCGGCAAAGACGTTGAAGACGGTGCCCGCAAACAGGCCGAACAGGAACCCTCCGGTCATCGAGGCAACAGCGGCCCCCGGCAGCGAAAAGGCCACAATCACGATATAAACCGTGATGAATACGGCTGCCATCACCCAATAGTGCGAGTCGCGCAACGCCAGCAGTGCCTCGCGATTGTCGCGCAGTGTCTCGAAAGTAAGGTAGTCGCCCAAGGTGAAGAACCCCACCGCGGCAACAGTGAGAATCACCAGCAACGGGATATGGCGCGCAAGCCCGCTGCGCGGTGCCTGAGTTGTATCGCTCATGAGGCTGTCCGGTTTTGTTCGTTTCATTCTGTCCCCAACATGCGCCGCCCAAGGCCCGCGCAACAGGGACTTCACGCGGCCTTGATGTTTACGGCAGGGAATGTGAGTGTTTGGGGTCTAAAACCACGATTTTGAAACCTTTTGCCCGACCCGGTTACAGAATTGTTGCAAAAGGCGTCAAAACTCACACCTAGGGGTTTGACTTACCCCCCGCTTCCCAGTAGAGGACGGGCTTCGAACACTAGGGCCAGGCGAATCCGCGCCGCACCCCACCGCTATAGATTGGAGACGGAGCGATGAAACGCACCTATCAGCCTTCGAACCTGGTTCGCAAACGCCGCCACGGTTTCCGCGCGCGCATGGCCACCAAGGCCGGCCGCAAAATCCTGAACGCGCGCCGCGCACGTGGCCGCAAGTCGCTGAGCGCGTAAACCGCTCACCGATCAGGTTATGAACATGACGCCGCCGGAGGCCCCTGTGGATGGTAAGAACCAGCCCGGGGAAACGCCCCCGGCGGCGTCCGTTTGCGCACCTGAAACTTTGACCGTTCTCAAGAAACGGTCAGATTTCCTGAAAGCCGCCCGCGCGCGTCGGCAGGGCACCTCATCGATGATGGTACAGGCCCGCAGGCGCGCCCCGGACGAAGCGCCGGGGATTCGTGTCGGTTTCACCTGTTCCAAGAAAGTCGGCAATGCTGTGGCTCGTAACCGCGCCAAGCGGCGTCTACGCGAGGCCGCCCGCGCCGTGCTGCCTGCGCAAGGACAGGACGGATGGGACTACGTTTTGATCGGCCGCGCCGAGGTCACTGCAGAACGCCCGTTCGACGCCCTTCTCGATGACCTGCGATATGCCCTGCGCAAAGTGCACGGGCCGCGGGAATGAAATTGCTGGCGCATATCCTTGCCTTGCCTGTCCGGGCCTATCGGCTGGTGTTCAGCCCTTGGGTTGGATTCAACTGCCGCTATCAGCCCACATGCTCGGCCTATGCCCTGGAGGCGCTGGAAAAACACGGGGCCATCAAAGGTGCATGGCTGGCGGCCCGGCGGATCGGGCGCTGCCATCCGTGGGGTGGTGACGGGTACGATCCGGTGCCCGAGTGCAAATGCGAAGATTCCGCGTGACCCCCGGTCAGACTTGACCCATCAAAATCTGCGCTAAACACTTGGACCCACAAAGCCCGAGCTCCAGATGACATCCGACGCGCACCAAAAGCTGCCCACGCATGAGGTCTTGAATCAACCGCCAATGCGCGGGGATTGCGACCTTTGGGCCGCCGACCCGGTGCTGCGCAATGCGGTTGGCTTCGCTGCAGGCCGCATCGCGCCTCTGGAGGCATATGGCGAGCACTTGGGACGCGCTGAGACCCGCGAATTGGGCCGCGTCGCAAACCAGCATCCGCCGGAACCACTGTTGTTCGACTCAGGCGGCAGGCGTTTGGACGAAGTTCGCTTTCACCCCGCCTACCATCAAATGATGCAGATCAGCCAATCCTCCGGATACGCCGCCCTGCCATGGGACGGGCAGCCGGGTGGCCATACTACTCATGCCGCGATGATCTATATGGCCAGTCAGGTCGAACCGGGGCACTGCTGCCCGTTGACCATGACCTATGCGGCCTATCCGGTGCTGGACGTGAACACGGATATAGCCGCAATCTGGCAACCAAAGCTGACGGCACGTACATACGACCCGGCTACAAAACCAATCACGCAGAAAACCAGTGCCACGCTGGGCATGGCGATGACCGAGAAACAGGGCGGCTCGGACCTGCGCGCCAATACCACCACGGCCACGCGGGATGGCGATCACTGGCACTTGCGCGGGCACAAGTGGTTTTGCTCGGCCCCGATGTCGGACGGATTTCTGACGCTGGCGCAGACCCTGGGCGGACTGACCTGTTTCCTTGTCCCCCGTTGGCTGGAGGGTGCGCGCAACGCTATTCAGCTGATGCGACTGAAGGATAAGCTGGGCAACAGGTCCAATGCCTCGGCTGAAATCGAATACCACGACGCACTGGCCTATCAACTGGGCGACGAGGGCGCTGGTGTGCACACGATCATCGAAATGGTGCACCATACGCGGCTGGATACGGCCATGGCCCCCGCGGGTCTGATGCGGGCCGCTTTGGCCGAGGCGCATCACTGGGTTACCCATCGCAGTGCCTTTCAGCGTCGGTTGATCGACCAGCCGCTGATGCGTGCGGTTCTGGCGGATCTGGTGCTGGACTGGGAAGGCGCGCTGACACTGGGGATGCGCGTAGCACAGGCGTTCGACGGCCAGGCCCCCGAGGACAAGGCATTTGCCCGGATCAGTGTCGCTCTGGCCAAGTTCCTGAACAACAAGCTTTGCCCCGTGGTCGTGGCCGAAGCAATGGAAGTGTTGGGTGGTATGGGTTATGTCGAGGATACCCCCCTGCCCCTGCTTTATCGTGAGGCCCCCCTGAACGGCATCTGGGAGGGGTCGGGCAATGTGATCTGCCTCGACATCTTGCGCACTCTTACCCGCGAGCCGCTGGCCGTTGATGTGTTGCAAACGGAACTGGACGCCGCAACGGGTGCGGACCGCGCCTATGACGCAGCCCTGAAGGCACATCGCGACCGATGGCCCAACCTACCCCCCGAGGCCGAGGCGCGCTGGTTTGCCGAACGCACGGCGCTGCTGCTCACGGCCTCACAACTTCTGCGCAATGCCCCCGGCGCGGTTGCCGATGGGTTCATAGGCACGCGTCTTTCGGGCGACAGCGGGCGCATCCCCGGGTCGGTGACCGGGCTGGACACAGGCGCGCTACTGGCCCGCCTCGGCTGACCGGTCCCCTTGCCCGGTTGCGTCAACTGCTGTAGGGGCTGCGCATGTTTGACGAAGCTGACGATATCCATCCGCTCTTTGCCGGCGCGCCCTCGACCACTGAGTTCAAGAAGCTGCGCAAACGCATCGTGCGCCAGACCCGCGAAGCCATTGAGCAATACGGGATGGTGGACCCGTCCGCCCATGACAAAGACGGCAAGCCGCCCCGCTGGCTGGTGTGCCTGTCGGGCGGCAAGGACAGCTATACCCTGCTGGCGGTCCTTTATGAGCTGAAATGGCGCGGGTTGCTACCGGTTGATCTGTTGGCCTGCAATCTGGATCAGGGTCAGCCCGGATTTCCGGCCACTGTCCTGCCCGAGTTTCTGGAACGCATGGGTGTACCCCACCGCATCGAATATCAGGACACCTATTCCGTTGTGATGGACAAGGTTCCGCAGGGCCGCACCTTTTGCGCGTTATGTTCCCGCCTGCGCCGGGGCAACCTATACCGGATCGCGCGCGAGGAAGGCTGCAGCGCCGTAGTTCTGGGCCATCACAGGGACGATATCCTTGAGACGTTCTTCATGAACCTGTTCCACGGCGGACGTCTGGCGACGATGCCACCGAAATTGGTGAACGAAGAAGGCGACCTATTCGTCTTCCGCCCGCTGGCCCACGTGGCCGAGGCCGATTGCGCGAAATTCGCCACCTCGATGAACTACCCCATTATCCCCTGCGACCTGTGCGGAAGTCAGGACGGGCTGCAGCGCCAACAGGTCAAGCAGATTCTGGATCAGTGGGAAAAGAACAGCCCCGGCCGGCGTCAGGTGATGTTTCGGGCCCTGACCAATGCGCGGCCCTCGCATTTGCTGGACCCGAAACTGTTCGATTTCCAGGCGCTCGCGCTAAACCCCGGCGAAAAAGACGAAAATTCGGGTGAAATTCCACTGTTGCGTTAACGTCTGACTCAGATTGGTTTTCTACGGTTGCCCAATACGTGCTATGCCTAAACGTAGGGGCCCAGAAAACCGATGTGGAAACGTTTCTCCGTTGAACGCGTTCTCGATGCTCTAACTTCCATTCTGAGCGGACCCGCCGCTTTGGCTTTTGTCCCAGCGATCAGCCTGGCGGCTTTCTGGATCGGCGGGGAACGGGCATTGGTGGTTGCCGCCCTATGCCTGCCGCTGGTTTTCCTGGGTGCCGCCACATTTGACGCCCGCTCCGACCAGCAGCGCCAGCGGCGCAACGCGCCCGGCGGCATGATGGCCATTGACGCCTTTGCCGCGGAAATGGAAAGTACTTTTAAAACATTCGCGCCCGGGGGGGCAGATTCAGCCTGCATCCTCGTTGCGCTGGACGACTATTCAGATTTTCTGGATTTGCACGGCAACGCCGCGGCCGATCATCTGGCCGACCAATTTAGCCGCCGCATCCTCTCGGTCATACGCACGCAGGATATCGTGACCCGCCTGGACCAGAACAAGACCGCAATTGGCCTGCAACCTTCGCGCCAGCTGGATCTTGAGGCCTGCATTCAGATGGCCGGGCGCATTCAGGCCGTTGTTGAGGAGCCTTTCACACTCAACGGTACAGGAGTGTATGTGTCCTGCTCGATCGGGTTCAGCCAGCTTTCCAGCGCCGCTGATGGCCAGTACGAAGACTGGATCGACGCCGCCTCGGCCGCTTTGGGCGAAGCGCAAAGAAACGGACCGTCAACCATTCGCGCCTTTTCCAGCGAAACGCAGCGTCGTTCGCGCATTCGTGCCAATCTGCGCAAAGAGTTCGAAACGGCGCTGGACAACGGTGAAATCCGCCCCTGGTACCAGCCTCAGATTTCGACCAACACGGGGCGCGTGACCGGGTTCGAGGCGCTGGCCCGCTGGGAACATCCTCAAAAAGGGGTGTTGAGCCCACAGGTGTTCCTACCCTTCGCCGAACAGGCCGAGTTGATGGAGAAACTTGGACAGGCGATGCGGCATCACGCCTTTGCTGCCATGCGCGATTGGGATCGTGCCGGGATAGTGGTGCCCCGGATCGGTGTGAATTTCTCATCCGACGAACTGCGCGACCCGGTCCTGATCGACCGACTGAAATGGGAACTGGACCAGAATGACCTGACGCCCGACCGCCTAGCGGTTGAGATTCTGGAAACCGTGTTCTCGCGGCGACCCGACGATGTGATCACCCGCAACGTGACGAGCATGTCCAAACTTGGATGTTGCATTGATCTGGATGATTTCGGCACCGGGCATGCCTCGATTGCATCGATCAAGCGCTTTAATGTCTCGCGGATCAAAATCGACCGGTCCTTTGTCGCCAAAGCGGATCGTGACGCCAGCCAGCAGCAGTTGGTAAGCGCCATCCTGACCATGTCCGAGCGCCTGAATGTCGAAACGCTGGCCGAAGGGGTTGAAACTCAGGGCGAACATGCCCTGATGGCCCAACTGGGATGCGATCATGTTCAGGGCTTCGGGATTGGCAAACCGATGCCGTTTGAAAAGACGCTGGACTGGGTTGCCGCACATCAGAACAAAGTCAACGGAGTGCCGAAAATCGGGCGCAGAACTGGCCCGTAATCGAAGATTTCCACCACAGAAACGCGATCCGTGACGAATTAACAAGCGATTCCGCTTGACCTTTGGGCCAGCACTCTGTTGAACCCACCGGGTGTGTTTCACTGCTTAAGGTGGCTGTCCCCGATGGACGATCAGAACAAGAATCTCATCCTTGCAACCGCGCTCAGCTTTCTCGTGATCCTTGTTTGGTTCGTGCTGTTCCCGCCGCCGGAACAAGAGCTCGCACCAGATCAGGCCGAGGTGACCGCTGTCGACGGCAGTGAGATTCAAACGCCCAACGCTGCGGGCACCAGCACCGTGGGTGAAGCGACAACTGCCGCCGAAGAAACCCTGCCCGAAGAACAGGCCCCACGGGTCGAGATCGACACCCCTCGCCTGAAGGGCAGTCTGTCGCTGTCGGGCGGTCGCATCGACGAGTTGTTTCTGAAGGACTACAAGGTCTCGATCAAAGAAGGCGCACCAATCGTCGAGCTTCTGTCTCCGGTCGGATCGGATTCGGCTTATTACGCCCTCTATGGCTGGGCTCCGGGTGCCGGAGTGGCCGGCGCCGACGTACCGGGCCCGAACACTCTTTGGACTGTGGAACAGGGTGAGGCGCTGGGGGTCGACACACCGATCACCCTGAATTGGGACAACGGCAAAGGGCTGACCTTCCGCCGCACGATCTCGGTTGACGAGGACTATATGTTCACGGTCAACCAGTCCGTCGAAAACAACAGCCAGGCCGCGGTTGGAATGGCCCCCTATGGTATTCTGGCCCGCCACGGCATTGGTGAGGACGGCGACCTGCCCGACCTGAAGAACTTCTTCATCCTGCATGAAGGCGTGATTGGCATGGCCGATGGAACACTGGCCGAGATCGACTACGGCGATGTCCGCGATTTCGACATCGACCCCAACGAACGGGCGCAGGCCGAGGTTTATCAGGTCAAGGAAGACGGCTGGATCGGCTTTACCGACCACTATTGGATGACCACGCTGATCCCCGAACCCGGGACCGCGTTCAAGGCCGCCGCGAAATACGACGCGCGCCGCAAAATCTATCAGACCGAAACGGTTCTGCCGACGGTAACTGTTGCCCCCGGTGCGACCGAAGAGGTCACCACTCAGTTGTTCGCCGGTGCCAAGGAATGGGAAACCATCCGTGAATATCAAGCGGAAGGTGTCCAGAAGTTCATCGACAGCATCGACTGGGGCTGGTTCTTCTTCCTGACCAAGCCGATCTTCTGGCTGCTGCACAACATCAATGCCCTGATCGGCAACATGGGCTGGTCCATTATCGGCCTGACCCTGATCATCAAGGCCATCCTGTTCCCGCTAGCGTTCAAGTCCTATGTCTCGATGGCGAAGATGAAGGAACTCCAGCCGCAGATGGAGGCTTTGAAAGAGGCCGCTGGTGACGACCGTCAGAAGATGCAGCAGGGCATGATGGAGCTGTACAAGAAGGAAAAGGTGAACCCGGCTGCGGGCTGTCTGCCGATCCTGATGCAGATTCCGATCTTCTTCTCGCTGTACAAGGTGATCTTCGTCACGATCGAACTGCGTCAGGCCCCGTGGTTTGGCCCGTTCCAGGACCTCAGCGCGCCGGATCCGACCTCGATCATGAACCTGTTCGGCCTGCTGCCCTTTGCCGGTCCGCAGCCAGACAGCCTCATGGCACTGATCTTCATCGGCATCCTGCCGCTGCTGCTGGGTATCTCGATGTGGCTGCAACAAAAGCTGAACCCGGCACCAACCGACCCGACACAGGCGATGATCTTTGCCTGGATGCCGTGGGTGTTCATGTTCATGCTGGGCAGCTTTGCCAGCGGGCTGGTGGTTTACTGGATCGCAAACAACACGATCACGTTTACTCAGCAGTACCTGATCATGCGCAGCCAGGGTTACAAACCGGACGTGTTCGGAAACATCAAGTCCGGCTTCAAGCGCACGCCGAAAACGGATGATAAATGACAGCTGAAGTGACCCAGCTTTGCCGGCACCCGATCAAAAGCCATGGTCGGGAAACTGTCGCAACCGTAAATGTGATCCCCGGGCAGACCATGCCCGGGGATCGTGTTTGGGCGGTTGCGCATGAGGCGTCCAAGGCGGACGGCTCGGAATGGGTGCCGTGCGCCAATTTCAGCCGGGGCGCAAAAGCGCCGAAGCTGATGGCAATCTCGGCGCTGTCCAACGGTGAAACCCTGACGTTGTCCCACCCGGACCGCCCGGACCTGACCTTTGCCCCGGACAGCGAGCAGCAGGCGTTTCTGGACTGGGTCAAACCACTGATGCCTTCAGACCGGGCCGCCTCGGCGCGGATCATCCGGGTTCCGGGGCGCGGCATGACCGACAGCGATTTTCCCTCAATCAGCCTGTGCAACATGTCGTCTCACCGCGCAGTTGGACAAAAACTGGGGCAGGACCTTTCAATCCACCGCTGGCGCGGTAACATCTGGTTCGATGGAATGCCGCTGTGGGAGGAATTCGAATGGCTGGACCGCGAAGTTCGCATCGGCGGGGCGGTGTTCCGCGTCCGTGAACGCATCACGCGCTGTCTGGCAACAACGGCAAACCCGGAAACAGGCCTGCGCGATGCAGATACTCTGGACGCGTTGGAAACCTGGGGACACAAGGATTTTGGCGTCTATGCCGAGGTTCTCAAAGGTGGCGAAATCTCCGTTGGCGACAAGGTGGAACCGCTATGAGTACACTCCCCTTTCCCCTGGCGAAAGACCCGGACGAATTCGCGTCGGAGCGTGGTCGTAAACTGTTTGCAGGCGAGTCCGAATTCGTCAAAGGCGTGGTTGCAATGAACGGCCTGCCCGCGCCCGACCGGCTGGAGGTCTGCTTTGCGGGCCGCTCAAACGTGGGGAAATCCAGCCTGATCAATGCGCTGACCGGCACCAAGGGGCTGGCACGCGCCTCGAATACGCCGGGCCGTACCCAAGAAATCAACTTCTTCACCCAAGGCCCCGAACTGTATCTGGTTGACCTGCCCGGTTATGGCTATGCCAACGCGCCGGTGAAGGTGGTGGAGAAGTGGCAACGGCTGTTGAAACAGTACCTGAGTGGTCGTCAGACCCTGCGCCGGGCCTTTGTCCTGATTGACTCGCGCCATGGAGTGAAACCGGTCGATGCCGAGATCATGGAGCTGTTGGATACCAGCGCCGTGACCTTTCAATGCGTGATGACCAAGGCCGACAAGGTCAAGGCCAAGGATCGCGAAAAGGTGTTGGAGCAGGTGCGTGGCGCGCTGTCTAGACACCCTGCGGCCTTTCCGGAAATCGTGCTGACCTCGTCTGAAAAAGGCGATGGCATTCCGACACTACGCTCGATCATCGCGCATCTGGAATGAGCCTGCCGGTTCGCCTCTTCGCCTTGTTGACCACGCTGGCGGTGTTGCTGACCGGCACGATCCCACAGGGTTGGATGCCAACCAAGGGCGATGACGGCAGAATGCTGCTGGTGCTGTGTACCGGCGAAGGGACAGTCGAACAATGGGTCGATCTGGGCCCGGACGATCCCATCCATGACAATGGTGACCAGCGCATCATGTGCCCTTTTGCGGGCCTGACTGCGGATGTAGATCTGCTCCCGGTCGGAGCAATCTTGCCTATTGGCACCTTGATCCAACCCCGCTGGCCACACCGCGACTTCACTCACCGCAGTGCCGGATTCCATTCCCGGTATGATGCAAGGGCCCCACCTGTCTTCTCCTGATTCATTTCAAATCATGAAAGCCTGCGCAGGCGCTGCGCGGGGCAATTTTCGAATCCGGAGAACACTATGGCACTGGATAGCCAAACCCTGGGGGAAACCCCGGCGCAGACCACTGCTGCGCAAAAATTCTATTTCGCCGCCTGGCGGTGGCATTTCTACGCGGGGATTTTCGTCATCCCCTTCCTGCTAATTCTGGCCGTCACCGGCTTGATTATGATGTTCATTACGCAGTTTGACGGGCGAGACGGTGAAAAGATCGCGGTCGAGGTTCAGGGCGCGGCCCTGACCGCCTCACAACAGGCCGAGGTCGCTCTGACAGAGGTTCCGGGCACCGTCGTTGAATGGATCGGTCCGAAGGCCGCTGATCTGGCCACCGTCTTCCGTATCAAGACCGAAGCGGGTCAGCGTCTTGTGGCCGTCGACCCCTATGCCGGAGAGGTTCTGCAGGTCTGGGATCGCCGCGCAGGGTGGTACGATCTGGCGGACAACATCCACTCGACCCTGCTAATCGGCACGACAGGGGACCGCATTCTTGAGATCGCCGCAGGGCTGAGCCTGCTACTGGTCTTCACCGGCCTTTACATGTGGTGGCCGCGCGACAACGCTATTGCGGCCTTAGTGCCCAACCTGCGCGCGCGGGGCCGCGCCCTGTGGAAATCCCTGCACGTCGTGACCGGATTTTGGATGTCGCTGCTTCTGGTGTTTTTCCTGATCTCGGGCCTGTCCTGGGCGGGTGTCTGGGGCGGGATGATCGTCCAGCCTTGGAGCAGCTTTCCGGCTGAGAAATGGGACAACGTGCCCCTCTCGGACGAAACCCATGCCAGTATGAACCACGGCCACCAGAACGATGTCCCCTGGGCGCTGGAGCAGACACCGATGCCTGCCTCGGGTTCTGAAGCCGGGATCGAAGGCGTTCCGCAGGGCACTTCGGTGAATATCGACGCGCTTGTGGCATTGGGAACCACTCTGGATATGACCGGGCGGTTCCGCGTGGCATATCCCGGTGGCGAAACCGGGGTCTGGACCCTGAACCGGGACAGCATGAGCAGTGACTCGACCGATCCGGTCAATGATCGGACCATCCATGTGGACCAGTACACTGGAAAAATCCTGGCTGACGTCCGGTATCAGGATTATTCGCTGATGGGTAAATCCATGGCCCTTGGCATACCATTCCACATGGGCCTGATAGGCATGTGGAACTTTATCCTGAATCTGGTGTTCTGCCTGTCGGTGATCTTTGTCTGCGTCTCGGGGGTGGTCATGTGGATCAAGCGCCGCCCGCAACGCGCAGGGCGTCTGGCCGCGCCACCGATGCCAGCGGAGTTGCCCTTGTGGAAAGGGGCCGTTCTGATTGGGCTGTTCACCGCGATGGCCTTCCCTCTGGTCGGTCTTACATTGTTGGCCGTGCTGCTTTTCGACCTGCTGGTGGTCAGCAATATCCCGGCGATGAAACGCGCCCTGAACTGACGCAACTGGCCGCACCGATCCGTTCGGTGCGGCCATTTCCGCGATCCGGTCTCGGCACAACCTTCCAAAGGTCTAAACGTGATGCGCCCCATTCACCTCGATTTTCGCACTGGAAATACACGAGACTTCCTGAGAGCACCCGAAGTAGATCGCGGCAGCAACTTCTTGTGACTGCCCGATTCGGCCCAACGGCAGTTTCTCCACCGTTTTATCGGTACCAGGGTTCAGGATTGGGTTTTCAACCTCACCGGGCGCGATGGCGTTCACACATACACCCCGTGGACCTCAGTCACGTGCCATTTCCCGCGTCAGTGCGGCCAGTGCCGCTTTGGATGTAGCGTAGGCAACGCCTGTAGATGGATGAACGCGCGAACCTGCAATGGATGTCTCATTTACGAATTATCCATGGGCTGCGGCCAACTCATCTTTCAACCCACGCGCCAGAATACCAACTGAATTGATCGTGTCGGCCGGATCGCTCAGATCCAGTTGCACATGGTTTTCTTTTCCTTCCCACGAACAATCTTCGGGCACAGGAGCACGCGAGCATGTAACAACCCACCAGTCTTCAGCATGGAACCGTCGCACCTTCGCGAAACCTATGCCCCGGCTTGCACCCGTCAAAATAAGAGCTTTTCTCTCCATCCGACGCGTTTCCTGATTCAAAGCGTGCGGACATACTAGGAGCGCCGAGTGCACTCACAACAGCGATCTTGGCTTATGCGGCCAAAACGCCTAACACGTGGGGAAGAGGACCAATATATGAAGACACGAGATATGAACCGGGACTGGATTGCCACCGCCGCCACTTTGAACAGCGCCTTGCCGTACCTACAGCGCTATGACGGCGCGATAGTCGTCATCAAACTGGGCGGTCACGCCATGGGCAGCGATGAGGCAATGGAGAGCTTTGCCCGCGACGTGGTGCTGATGAGGCAGGTCGGCGTGAACCCGGTGATCGTGCATGGTGGCGGTCCTATGATCAACGCGATGCTCGACCAGTTGGATATCCAGTCCGAATTCGTGAACGGCAAGCGTGTGACAGACAAAGCCACCGTTGAAGTGGTTGAGATGGTCCTGTCCGGTCTTGTGAACAAGCGTATCGTGCAGGCGATCAATGGTCAGGGCGGTACAGCCGTAGGGTTGTCCGGTAAGGATGCCAACCTCATGGTTTGCGATCAGGCCGATCCTGCGTTGGGATTTGTCGGCTCTCCGTCCAAAATGAACCCGAAAATCCTGCACGACCTGTTCGCGCATGACGTGATACCCGTGATCGCGCCCCTGGGTACGGGCACGAATGGCGAAACCTTCAACATCAATGGTGACACTGCCGCCGGGGCCATCGCATCTGCGCTCAAGGCTGACCGGCTGCTGCTTCTGACCGACGTGTCAGGCGTCAAAAACGCCGCCGGAGACGTGGTGACCGAACTTAAAGCCGGCCAGATCCGCGAAATGACATTGGACGGCACCATTGCGGGCGGCATGATCCCCAAAACCGAAACCGCGTTGGATGCGCTACACAGCGGCGTTCGCGCGGTGGTCATTCTGGATGGCCGCGCGCCCAACGCTGTGCTGTTGGAGCTTTTCACCGAGCACGGTGCGGGCTCGCTGATCCGGCCAGACTGACAATCGTGGCGGAGGAGACATGACCAGACACCCCCTGACCTCCTCTGCAGACACCTATGACCGTGTCGAGCGGTTCGCTCAGAATGCCGGGCTGATCATCATGGGCGCGTTGCATCCGCGTCTGACCGAAACCAAACAACTGGACGGGGGCACTCTGATCCTGTTGGGCGCAGGACCGGAATTTTGGCCGACCCTGAAAGCCTCTCCTGAATGGACCGGAGACCACCCGGTCGACCGTTGGTCATCGCGCGTGGTCGTAGGAATGGCGCGCGATCTCGGGGCTGACGCATACTTCCCGTTTGGTGGCCCACCCTACACGCCCTTTATCGATTGGGCGCTGAAATCCGGCCGTACCTTCAGCAGCCCGGTGGGCGCGCTGGTGCATGATACGGTTGGAATGATGATCTCATACCGCGGCGCACTGCATTTCGCCGAAGAATTCACCATCCCCGAAGCCCCCGGTATCTCACCCTGCACCTCCTGCCCGGCCCCCTGCACCAAGACTTGCCCGGTGGGAGCGTTGAACAGCCAGAGCTTCTATGACGTCGATGCCTGCCACGGCCACCTCTCCACTGAGGCGGGGGAAACCTGCATGACCGGCGGCTGCCTTGCGCGGTTGTCCTGCCCGCTCAGCGCGGGTGCCGGGCGCGACCCGGAACAATCCGCCCACCACATGAGAGCATTTCACCCGTTATGACCCGCACCCTGATCCTGACCCGCCACGCGAAGTCCAGTTGGGACAGCCCGGCGCTGAATGATCATGAGCGCCCCCTGAACAAGCGCGGACGCAAATCAGCCCCGGCGATTGCTGGGTGGTTACGTGATAACGGTTGGCTGCCGGATGAGGTGCTGAGCTCAACCTCGGCCCGTACGCGCGAGACCTGGGACAGAATGGGGCTGCAGGCCGATAAGGTTTGCTTCCACCGCACGCTCTATCATGCGGACCCAGAGGACATCCTGATTGATCTGTCAGGTGCCACGGAACCCACGGTGCTGATGCTGGGCCACAACCCCGGCATTGCTGCCTTTGCCGCCCGTATCGTCCGGCAAGCCCCGGATCACCCCCAGTTTCACGACTACCCGACCTGCGCCACAACCGTGATCCAGTTTGACATCGACGATTGGGCACGGGTCCGTTGGCGCAGCGGTTCCGTGCAGGGTTTTGTCATTCCGCGCGAGTTGCTGGAATAAAAAAGGCGGGGCAACATCCCGCCTTTTCGTCGAATTTGCTAAGATCAGTGACCCAGAATCTGGCTGAGGAACAGCTTGGTCCGTTCGCTCTGCGGGTTGTTGAAGAACTCTTCCGGTTCGTTCTGTTCCACGATCTGACCGGCATCCATGAAGATCACGCGGTTGGCGACCTGACGGGCAAAACCCATCTCGTGCGTCACACACAGCATGGTCATGCCTTCCTCGGCCAACTCGATCATGGTGTCGAGCACTTCTTTGATCATCTCGGGGTCCAGTGCCGATGTCGGTTCATCGAACAACATGATCCGCGGCATCATGCAAAGCGAGCGGGCAATCGCCACACGCTGCTGCTGACCACCAGATAGCTGACCGGGATATTTGTCGGCCTGCTCAGGGATTTTCACCTTTTCCAGAAAATGCATCGCGCGCTCTTCGGCCTCTTTCTTGGGCGTCTTGCGTACCCAGATCGGGGCCAGCGTGCAGTTTTCCAAAATGGTCAGGTGCGGGAACAGGTTGAAGTGCTGGAACACCATGCCAACCTCGGACCGGATCTTGTCGATGTTTTTCAGGTCATTCGACAGCTCGGTCCCATCCACAATGATCGTACCCTGCTGATGCTCCTCCAGCGCGTTCAGGCAGCGGATCAGGGTGGACTTGCCCGACCCCGATGGGCCCGCGATCACGATCCGCTCGCCCTGGTTGACGGTCAGATTGATGTCGCGCAGCACGTGAAAAGACCCGTACCACTTGTTCATGTTGGTGATTTCGATGGCGACCTCGTCGCTCACCTGCATCTTGGAGCGGTCGATTTCGCGTTCAATTGCAAGTTCAGACATGTGTTGAACTCCTTAACGATGGCCAGTCTGAAGCTTGCGCTCCAGGTACATGGAATAACGGGACATAGAGAAGCAGACGACGAAGAACAGAACGCCGATAAAGGCAAACAGTTCCCAGTAGACGCCGTTCCAGGCGGTATCGGCGCGGATGCCGTTGGTCAGGCCGATCACGTCGAACAGACCGATGATCGAGACCAGTGTGGTATCCTTGAAAATGCCGATAAAGGTCGACACGATGCCCGGGATCGAGATCTTCAGAGCCTGTGGCATGATGATCAACCGTTGCGCCTGCCAGTAGTTCAGGCCCAGACTGTCCGCGCCTTCGTACTGACCGCGCGGCAGGGCAGCCAGACCGCCCCTGATCACCTCGGCCATATAGGCGGCCGAGAAAAGGGTCATCATGATCATCACCCTCAGGATGATATCAAAATTGGTCCCCGGCGGCAGGAACAGGTTCAACAGCAGCGAGGCCACAAACAGCAGGGTGATCAGCGGCACGCCGCGGATGAACTCGATAAAGCCAACGCACAGATACTTAACGATCATCAGATCCGACTGACGGCCGAGTGCCAGAACGATACCGATGGGCAACGAGACACCGATGGCAACAACGCCCAACAGGATCGCCAGCATGAAGCCACCAAAGTCGCGGCTTTCCACCGGAGCGATGCCGATCGGAACGACGGAGTTGATCGCATCAGCAACTGCACCGGACGCAAACAACCACCAAAGAATTGGCAGCGCGGCTGCAAGGATCATTGCTGTCAGTGAACCCGCGACGGGCAGCACAAACTTGTATGCAAGATACCCAAAGGCAAGCCCGGCGGCGACCATCAGCGGTCCCCAGATGCTGCCGCCCCACATCAGCCAAGGCAGCAGGAACGGATAGGCCGCCGTCACTAAAAGAAGTTTGCGCGGTACTTTGGTAAACAGCACGGGCGCAATCGCGACAAGCAACAGGATGAAGGTCAGGTTCGGTCGGAAATAGGCCGGCCACGCGCCTGTTTCGGGCGGGTTTGACCATGTTGCATCCGGGTGCGCCGGATAAGGCGGATAGAACCCGTACAGCAATTGCAGCCACCGGTCCTTGATAACACCCCAGCAGGCATGACCATGAGTATCGCCCCATGTCGCCATCATGATTTCACGACATTCCGATAGGGAATTCGCATTCCAAACGGATTCGAACGTCCAACTCAGGATGTTCGAAAGCACGTAGTAGATGAAATACAGCGAGATGATGGTCAGGATGGTGTTCAGCCAGCTTGAGAACAGGTTGTGCCTGATCCAGCCCAGTACACCAACCTCGGATGCGGGTGGCGCCTTTTCCGGCAACATTTCCGTGCGGACAAATGAAACATCACTCATATTACCGCTCCACCAGTTTGACACGGTTGTTGTACCAGTTCATCACCGCCGAAATGCTCAGTGAGATGGTAAGATAGACCAGCATGAGCAGAAGAACGCATTCCAGCTCGCGTCCGGTCTGGTTCATGGTGATGCCGCCAAGGGTGCCAGTGATATCCATATATCCAACCGCAATCGCCAGTGACGAGTTCTTGGTCAGGTTCAGATAGTTCGAGATCATCGGCGGGATGATCACCCGCAGCGCCTGCGGCAGGATCACAAGGCGCATGGTTCGACCCGGGCGCAGACCCAGTGCAGATGCGGCCTCGGTCTGACCTTTAGAGATGGCCAGAATACCAGCGCGAACGATCTCGGCGATGAAAGCTGCAGTGTACAGTGACAGGGCCAGCCAGAGGGCAATCAGCGAGTTCCGCAGATGGGTGCCACCGGTGAAGTTGAAGCCTTTCAACTCGGGGTAGCCCAAGTGGAAGCCCAGCGCGCCCAACAGGATGGCCGACGGAACGATCAGCAGACCAAGTTGGATGTGCCAGATGGTCGGACGGTCACCAGTCTTTTCCTGCGTGGCATTGGCCCAGGCCGAGACCTTGCGCATGGCAAAGATACTGCCGCCGAATACGATCAGGAATGCAATCAGGTCCAGCGAAACATCAAACCGCAGGCTCGACGTGCCGAACAGGTGGATGTCGCCCAAACCGCGCGAGAACAGGAATTCGGGGATATAGACCCCGCGATTGGTCACGGCAACCGAGCCGAACAGATCCATCGTGGCTTCTGGATTTTCACCCCGGAAGGCGCGTGGCGATGGCAGGCTTTCGATCAGGATCGCCATGGCGAACACGATCCACAGCAGGACCGGAACGTTGCGGAACATTTCGACATAAACCGTCATGATCCGAGCGATCAGCCAGTTGTTCGACAGGCGCAGAACACCGACCATGACGCCAATGATCGTTGCAGTGATACAACCCAGAACTGCGACAACCAGCGTGTTCAGCAGGCCTATAAACGCCGCACGCAGATGGGTATCGCGCGAGTCGTATTCCAGCAGGCGTTGGTTGATGTCATAGCTCGACGGCTCGGCGAAAAAATCGAACCCGACTGTTCTGCCCAGCGTATCGAGGTTCTGAATGGTATTGTTGATAATCCAGGCTGCCAAAAGCATGAAACCGATCAATGCAATGACCTGAATGGTCGCAGATCGATACCGCGTATCGTAAAGGAGCATGGACAGCCGGAAGTGCTCCTTCGGCGGGTCAGTGAGTGTCGTCATGACCTATGTATTTCCCCGTGCATCCCGGTTTTTCAGTGGCAGAGTTGATCTCTGCTCAGAACGATCCGGGCGTGTTTCTTATGGATGGAAAAAGGGCGCGGGATGTCCCGCGCCCTTTTCCGTGGATTTAGCGGAAAGGCGGTGCGTACATCAGGCCGCCGTCGGTCCACTGTGCGTTCAAGCCGCGCGCCAGACCGATCGGAGTTTCCTCACCGATGTTCTTGGCAAAGACTTCGCCATAGTTACCACCGACTTTGATCGCGCGCTGTGCCCAGGTTGCGTCCAGACCCAGCATCTCACCCAGAGTGCCTTCGCTGCCCAGCAGACGGTTCACTTCGGGGTTGTCGGTGCCAGCGGCCATCTCGTCGATGTTGGCCGAGGTCACGCCCAGCTCTTCGGCTGCGATCAGCGCGTTCAGGGTCCAGCGGACCACATCGCCCCACTCGTGATCACCGTGACGGACCAGCGGGCCCAGCGGCTCTTTCGAGATGATTTCGGGCAGGATCACGTGATCGCCCGCGTTTTCAAAGGTGGCGCGGGTTGCAGCCAAGCCAGATGCGTCAGTGGTGTAGACGTCACAGGCACCAGCCAAGTACTGCTGCTGCGCTTCGGCGTTGGTTTCGATCGGAACCGGCTCGTAGCTCATGTTGTTGATGCGGAAGAAATCCGCCAGGTTCAACTCGGTGGTAGTACCGGTCTGGATGCAGACGGTGGCGCCGTCCAGTTCCTTGGCCGAGCTGACGCCCAGAGCCTTGGGAACCATGAAGCCTTGGCCGTCGTAGTAGTTGATGCCGACGAATTCGAACTTCAGGTCAACGTCGCGGCTGAAGGTCCAGGTGGTGTTACGGGCCAACATGTCGATCTCGCCCGACGCCAGCGCGGTAAAGCGGGTTTTACCGGTGGTCGGAATGAACTCAACAGCGGACGGATCGTCCAGAACGGCGGCTGCAACTGCACGACAAACCGCTACGTCAAAGCCCTGCCACTCACCGTTGGCATCCGGGCTGGCAAAGCCGGGTACACCGGTCGCCACGCCGCAGTTCAGCTTGCCGCGCGCTTTGACATCATCGATAGTCCCCGCTGCCGCCACACCAGCAGCCAGGCCGGCGATGGTTGCCACGCCCAAGAATACGGATTTTTTCATTTTTACCTCTTCCTGATTTTCCGTCCCGTTCAAAGGACGGTTCTGTCCGGCACCTCTGGCACCAGAAAGGTTTCCCAAAGGTGTCTCCCCTTTAGTGGCCACGAGTTTGGGCGCATTCATAAACAAACGTCAAGGGTTGGATCAGGGAAAACGATGGGTCAATTCAGAGAACACTTGCCCAACGTTCAAAAAAATGTGCCTGAGGGATCAAATCGAGAGGTCAAAGAACCGTTTGGCGTGCAAAAAGGCCATTTTCTTGGTCTCGGCAACCGTATGGGCTTCGTCATCATGGCCCCATTGCTCGATCTGCCACAACTCATCCAGCCTTGAAATCTGCCAGATTTCTTCCGCATCAGCCCGGTTTTGCGCTGCTGCAAATCCGAGGATGAGAGAGCCCGACAGGCTGACCAGATCGTGGAAGGCCGCCAGTTGAAAGTCATTTAGCGCATGCACACGCTGCCTGAGCGTTGTCAGAGCCTCCGCCGACTGGGGGTGGTGTAGCACACCGGCCACAGGCAACAGCCGCGCCGACAGCGTTTCGGCCGCCCACTCCAGCACCGGGTCCCATTGTTCGGCCTGACGCTGCTGCAACTCCTGCGGGTGAACCGCGCGGTAGCACAGCAGATCCGAATCGCCATAATCGGCCAACATATCTGCGACCTCGGCGTGTTGATGGTGGACCTTGTCGATGGCGGCATTTGCCGAGCGGGTGAAAGGCATCACTGACGGGTCGATCACTTTTTCCTGAGCGTCCCATTCCGCGGCGACCTCGTCGGCCATGGCACGAGTCGGCAGGACCAAAGCGGCCTTGGCCGGGGTTTTGACACGGCGACCGTCCAGCTCGATGGTATAGCCACGCTCGGTTTCGACCACCGCGCTCTCGGTCCAAAATCGCTTGGGTTTCCAGTCGCTCATGTTGTCAGGTCCAGATATCGTCCAGCGCGCGGGGCAATTGGTCAAAGGTTTCAATTATGCGGGTCGCACCTTCCAGAGCGGATCGGTCATGATAACCCCAAGTCACGCCAATGCCCGCCACTCCGGCGGCACGGGCCATGTCCATGTCGAACCGAGTGTCCCCGATCATGACCGTATTGGCCGCATCCACCCCAGTTTCGCTGCGTGCCGTGTCGATCATCGACGGGTGCGGCTTGGAGGGGTGATGATCCGCCACCTGGCGTGTAACAAAAAAGCGCTCTAGTCCGTGAGCCTCGATCAATGCGTCCAAGCCGCGCTGAGATTTCCCGGTGGCTACGCCCAACAGAACCTCGGGCACCGCATGCAGGGCTTCGACGGTTTCGCGTGCCCCCGGATACAGCGGAGAGCTTGCCGCCCCCTGTTCCAGTCGCTGCGCGTGATAGGCTTCCTTATAGCCCTCGACCAGCCGTTGCTGCACGGTTTCGGGATGTTCGGACGCCAATTGCGCCATCGCGTTGGGCAGAGACAGACCCACGATGGACAGGATCAACTCGCGCTCGGGCACCGGCAGAGACTGGCCACCGAAACAGGCGGTCATCGCGGCAACGATACTGCCCTGACTGTCGACCAGGGTGCCATCCACGTCGAACAGTACCAGACGCAGTGGTGCGCTCATTGCAGTTCCTCGAACGGGTCGTCCGCGGCAAGATCCTCGGTCCAGCCGAACGTGTCCCAGCTGTGTTTCATGTGATCTGGCAGCGGCGCGGTGACGGTGATGGTCTTGCGCGTCACAGGATGCTGAAAGGTCGCTTGCCGGGCATGCAGATGCAGTTTCTTGCTGATGATCCCACCCAGTTGCGCGCCCCAGCCATCGCCCAGGTTCTCCTGCCCCGAACCACCGTATTTGCCGTCGCCGATGATCGGATGCCCGATCGCGGCCATGTGGGCGCGCAGCTGGTGGGTGCGGCCGGTGATCGGCTCCATCGCAACCCACGCGGCGCGACCAGCTACCCGGTAAAGCGTGGCATAAAGCGTATGCGCCCGTTTCGCGCCCGGCGTGTCATTGATTTGGTTTAGATGCAGAGGGATCATCTTTTCGCCCTCACCATGCTTGCCATGGCCTGCGGCCTTGACCAGCCCGGTCTTAATCTCACCCAGATACGGCGTTGGCACCCCGGCCACCAGCGCCCAATAGATCTTGCGCGTGTCGCGGTGGCGGAACGCGGCAGTCAACCCCTTGGCCGCCTCGCGTGTGCGCGCCATCAGCAACACGCCAGACGTGTCCTTGTCCAGCCGATGCACAAGGCGGGGGTTCTCGTCATAACCAAACCGCAGCGCCTCGGACAGGCTGTCCACGTGGCGCGTCTGGCCGCTGCCACCCTGAACCGGCAGACCTTGAGGTTTGTTCAACGCCAGAACGTGATCATCGCGATAGATGACGCAGGACTGGATCATCTTGGCGTCCGCGTCCGAAATACGGTGTTTGATCTCAGCCGGCTTGTGATCGACGTCAGGTAAAGGCGGGACACGAACAACCTGACCGACCTCAAGCCGGGTCGAAGCTTTCACCCGGCTGCCTTCAACCCGCAACTCACCCTTGCGGCACATCTTTTCGATGCGGCCCTGACTGACATGCGGAAACAGACGGCGCAGCCACCGGTCGATCCGCTGATCGCCGTCACCTTCTGCCACGGTGATCATCTGTACGCCGCTCATGCCGATATCCCCTGCGTCGCGCGACGTGCCCGCGCGCTAAGCCTGTCTGTAAGTGCCTTAGAAAACATGCGCGTCTGTGGCCTGCTGCACCGCAAGAGTCAAGCCGACCTTACCCGTTCCGCTGGGCCCGCAGCTTGGCAAAGTAATCCAACCGCTTTTTCAACTCGCGCTCAAACCCGCGTTCGACCGGCTGATACAGTTCGGGCCGATCCATGCCATCGGGAAAGTAGTTCTGACCCGAAAACCCGTCCTCGGCATCATGGTCATAGGCATAGCCCGCGCCATAGCCTTGATCCTTCATCAGCGAGGTCGGCGCATTCAGGATGTGCTTGGGTGGCGGCTCACTTCCCGATTGCTTGGCTAACCGCATCGCCGCCTTATAACCCACATAGGCCCCGTTCGATTTCGGAGCCAGCGCCAGATAGACCAGCGCTTGCGCCAAAGCCAACTCGCCCTCGGGCGAACCCAGCCGTTCATAGGTCTGCCAGGATTGCAGACAGATCGCCTGCGCCTGCGGATCGGCCAGCCCGATATCTTCAACCGCCATCCGGGTGATCCGCCGCGCCAAATACCGAGGGTCCTCGCCCCCGGTTAGCATCCGCGCGAACCAATAGAGCGCCGCATCCGGGTCAGACCCACGTACCGATTTGTGCAGCGCCGAAATCAGGTTGTAATGCTCGTCGCCCGATTTGTCGTATTTCGCCGCGCGGCGCATCAACCGGGTCGACAGCGCATCCGGGTCCAGCGGCGCATCGACCTTCCACGCGGCGATCTGTTCGATCAGGTTCAACAGCGCACGTCCGTCGCCATCCGCCATTTCCTGCAAAGCCTCGCGCGCGGGGCCGGTTAGCGGCAGTGCGCAGTCCAGCTCTTTCTCGGCCCGTTGGGTCAGTCGCTCCAGATCGATCAGGCTGAGCCGTTCCAGCACCAGTACCTGCGCCCGACTGAGCACAGCGGCGTTCAGTTCAAAAGACGGATTCTCGGTCGTGGCCCCGACCAGCAGGATCGTCCCGTCCTCCATATGCGGTAGGAACCCGTCTTGCTGAGCCTTGTTGAAACGGTGGATCTCGTCCACGAACAGCAAAGTGCCCTGCCCGTTCTGGCGGCGAATTTTTGCGGCTTCGAAAACTTTCTTGAGGTCTGGTACACCAGTGAAAATCGCGCTGATCTGAACGAAATGCAGCTCGGTTTCCTGCGCCAGCAACCGCGCGATGGTCGTCTTGCCCACGCCCGGAGGTCCCCAGAACACCAGACTGGACAGGCTGCCCGAGGCCAGCATGACCCCCAAAGGCGCATCCTGGCCCAATACCTGCTTTTGCCCGATCACCTCAGCCAGCGTCTGCGGGCGCAACCGATCCGCCAGCGGGCGATGCGCGGGCGATGCGGGTTCAGTCGCCCCGGTGTCGAACAGGTCACTCACAGGTTACAGCCGGAACCGCAGGGAAACCGAACGGCCCCCGCGGGAAACATCGAAAATCAGCCTGCGCCCCGGATCGGTCAGCGCATCGACTACGTCCTGCGGGTGTTTTATCTGCGCACCGTTGATGCCGTTAACCACATCACCCACACGCAGCCCGGACCGCCCTCCATAGGGGCCGGCGTCTACCACAACGACGCCGGTTTGCGACAGCACAAGCCCCAGCCGCGAGATGATCGCCGGGTTGATGCGCGAGATCGTCAGCCCAGGCATGACCGTCTGGTCATCCAGTGTGGTTTCGTCAGCCGACGGGGTTTCGGGCGCCCTTACGAGCGCTATCTCAAAATCCGCGCTTTCCTTTCCGCGCAGCCGGGTTACAACTGACGTGCCACCGACACCCGCCACCGACATGCGGAACTTCATCTCGGCCGGAGAGTTTACCTCATCCCCGTCTACATGGGTCACGACGTCACCGACGCGCAGCCCCGCGTCTACCAGCGGGCTAAGGGGGTGAAGGTCAGAAATCACGACGCCCATCGGAATCACCAGACCCAGAGACTCGGCGATATCGGCGCTCATGTGCTGGCCTGCCATTCCAGCCCAGGGGCTGATGAAGCTGTCGTTGCCCTCCTGCGCCTGCCGCAGGAACTCAGCCACCAGATTGGCCGGAATCGCAAAACCAATGCCATTTGAGCCGCCCGAGCGGGTCAGGATGGCCGTGTTAATCCCGATCAGGTCCCCATTCACATCAATCAGCGCGCCGCCCGAATTGCCCGGGTTAATCGCCGCATCCGTCTGAATGAAGTAACCGCGTGCATTGCCCGTGGCCGCCCCGGTCCGTGCCAGCCCCGATATAATGCCTGACGACACAGTCTGCCCCACCCCAAACGGGTTGCCGATGGCCAGCGCCAGCTCCCCCACCGCAACCTGATCCGAGTCACGCAACTGCAAGAACGGCAAATCGTCAGCCTCTTGCAGCCGCAGAATGGCAATATCACTTTCCTTGTCGCCCAACACCACCTGCGCCGAGTATTCTCGCCGATCCGTTGTCACCACGCGGATTTCCGTGGCTGTACCGACCACGTGATAATTCGAGACAACGTAGCCATCCTGCGACAGGATCACCCCCGATCCCAACGAATTCTGAACCCGCGGGCGGGGCTCTCCGAACCCACGACCAAAGAAATCCTGAAAGAACGGGTCCGAGAAGAACGGGTTGGAACGACCCTGTCGAACAATCTTGGCATAGATGTTGACGACTGCAGGCGCAGCCTCATTGACCACCGGTGCAAACCCAAGGCTGATTTCGGCCTGGGAGGTGGGCACCTTTGTTTCGGCCTGGGCTGGAACCACGAATGAGGCCAACAGCAGCGAACACAGAATTTTCCGCATGATCTTCCCGTCGATGACTTGCCCATCGGATATGCGAGGCATGTGACAAGATTGCAAGCGTGATGCAGCCTCTTGCGCATTGACTTGGGCTGGGGGTAGTGAAAACGTTCGCCCGAATTAACCAACCGAAACGGACCAATTGTGCTTAGTAGAATACTTGTGGCGGGGCAAAAGCATCTGCGACCATCTTTTTTGTTCCTGACCGCGGCCCTTGCGCTGTCCGCACATACTGCGCAGGCTGCGGATACCAAACTGACCATGGGGACAGGGGGGAAAGGCGGATATTATTTTTCCGTCGGCAACCTGCTGTGCAAATCGTTTGCCCAAAATACAGCTGGCTACAAGTGCAACGCCAAAGCCACAGATGGCCCACGGGAGAATTTGCCAAAGCTGCGCCGTGGTAAATTCGACCTCGTGGTTGCGCGGTCAGATTGGGCCAAATACGCACTAGATGGGTCAGGGGTATTTGAGTCCAAAGGCCCAGATTCATCCCTGCGATCGGTTTTCTCGATCCACAGCACACCCCTTAACGTAATTGTTCGCAAAGGATCGGGTATTGGCAGATTGGATGACCTGAACGGTAAACGTGTTCGTCTTGACAGATCTGCAACCCGGCTTGTCCGGCAATTCCCTCAAGCGGGAACATGGGACGTTTCTGCCTATCAGACAATCAAGCCCGGTGAGTGGAACAAACAGCGCGCTGCACTTTGCTCGGGCGAAATTGACGCTCTTGCGAGGATGGTCGGTTATCCATCGGATTGGATAGAGAAAACCGCCAAAACCTGCCCAATACAGTTGTTGGATGTCTCAGGTCGGTCGTTTAACAAGCTGATCGCAAACTTTGACACGATCAACAAAGCAAAGATTCCTGCAAATACCTACGCTGGTGTGACCACGCCGACGGAAACATTGGGCTACAAAGCGACTTTACTCAGCAGCTCCGCCGTGTCGGACGATGACATCTATGCGTTTGTAAAATTCACTTTTGAAAGCTTGCCTCAACTGGCGCGCAAACATCCTGCACTGAATGGGTTGCAACCGACGGATATGATCCGAGGCAGCCTGCCAGCGCCCTTGCACCCCGGGGCCGCTCGGTATTACCGCGAAAAAGGTTGGATCAAATAGATCACCAAAAGAAAAACCCCCGCGTCCGGGACGCGGGGGTCGAAATCAGAAAGCCGAACTCTCTTATTCTTCGTCGGCAGCCTCTTCAGCGGCAACGCGGGCTTTGTCGGCCGCGCCTTTGGCGTCGACGTCACGATCAACGAATTCGATGATCGCCATCGGTGCCATATCACCATAGCGGAAGCCAGCTTTCAGGATGCGGACGTAACCGCCCTGACGCTCGGCGTAGCGGGGGCCCAGAACTTCGAACAGCTTGGCGACGTCTTTGTCTTCTTTCAGCTGCGATGCGGCCTGACGGCGCGCGTGCAGGTCGCCGCGCTTGCCCAGAGTGACCAGTTTTTCGATGATCGGGCGCAGTTCTTTTGCCTTGGGCAGAGTCGTTTTGATTTGCTCATGCTCGATGAGCGAGCCAGCCATGTTCGCAAACAGCGCCTTGCGGTGCTCATGAGTACGGTTCAGGCGGCGGTAACCACGTGCGTGACGCATTTTTCAATTCCTTCTTTCGCGTTTTGCTTTGTCTGGCCGGCGATGCGTGTCACCGGCTCTCCTTGGGGCGGAAGTGCCCATGCGGTCCCCGGCAGCCCGGGCATTTGTGAAGACGCGCTTAGAACGCGTCTTCGAATTTCTTCGCCAGATCTTCGATGTTGTCGGGCGGCCAATCCTCGACATCCATGCCGAGGTGCAGACCCATGCCGGACAGCACTTCCTTGATCTCGTTCAGCGACTTGCGGCCGAAGTTCGGCGTGCGCAGCATCTCGGCTTCGGTCTTCTGGATCAGGTCGCCGATATAGACGATGTTGTCGTTCTTCAGGCAGTTTGCCGAACGGACCGACAGTTCCAGCTCGTCTACTTTCTTCAGCAGCAGCGGGTTGAACTCCAGACCATCGTCTTCGTCTTGGCGGCCAGCCGATTCCGGTTCGTCGAAGTTGACGAAGATCGACAGCTGATCCTGCAGAATACGTGCGGCAAAAGCCAGCGCGTCTTCCGGCGTGATCGAACCGTCGGTGTCGATCTTCAGGGTCAACTTGTCATAGTCCAGAACCTGACCTTCACGGGTCGGCTGAACGTCATAGGCAACCTTTTTGACCGGCGAATAGATCGCATCGATCGGGATCAGGCCGATAGGTGCGTCTTCCGGCTTGTTCTTCTCAGCCGAGACATAACCCTTACCGGTGTTGACGGTCAGTTCCATGAACAGGTCGGCGCCATCGTCCAGGTGGCAGATGACGTGATCGCGGTTCAGAACCTCGATACCAGCGCTCTCGCTGATGTCACCAGCGGTGACAACTGCAGGGCCTTTGGCATTGATCGACAGGCGCTTGGGGCCTTCGACTTCCATGCGCAAAGCAACCTGCTTAAGGTTCAGGATGATGTCGGTGACGTCTTCACGTACGCCCGCAACCGAGGAGAACTCGTGCAGGACGTTGTCGATCTGAACGCTGGTGATGGCCGCGCCTTGCAGCGAGCTCATCAGAACGCGGCGCAGCGCGTTGCCCAGAGTCAGACCAAAGCCACGCTCCAGCGGCTCGGCAACCAGAGTCGCCTGACGTGCGGGATCGTTGCCCGGCTTGCCTTCCAGCTGGGTCGGCTTGATCAATTCAGCCCAATTCTTATGGATCATGTAATCCCTCCATTCCTGTCCGCGCCCCATGACCAACAAGGTGCAGACGCCCGAGGTTCAAAATGACGTGCTGGGGCCGTGCAAAAACACAGCCCCAGCTCAATTCAAAATCGCTTAGACGCGACGACGCTTCGGCGGACGGCAGCCGTTGTGAGCGATCGGGGTCACGTCGCGGATCGACGTGATGTTGAAGCCCACTGCAGCCAGCGCGCGCAGAGCCGATTCACGACCTGAACCGGGGCCCTGAACTTCGACTTCCAGCGTCTTGACGCCATGTTCCTGCGCCTTTTTGCCTGCATCTTCTGCAGCCATCTGAGCGGCGTAGGGTGTCGATTTCCGCGACCCTTTGAAGCCCATTGTACCGGCAGACGACCACGAGATGGCGTTGCCCTGTACGTCCGAGATCAGGATCTTGGTGTTGTTGAAGGTCGAGTTCACATGGGCGACGCCCGATGCGATGTTCTTACGCTCTTTGCGCTTAACGCGAGTCTTATCACGTGCCATCAGTCAGACCCTCCCTTATTTCTTCTTACCAGCGATGGCCTTTGCGGGGCCTTTGCGGGTACGAGCATTGGTGTGGGTACGCTGACCGCGAACCGGCAGGTTGCGGCGGTGACGCAGACCGCGGTAGCAGCCCAGATCCATCAGGCGCTTGACGTTCATCTGAACTTCACGACGCAGGTCACCTTCGACGGTGTAGTTGGCATCGATGTGTTCGCGGATGGCCAGAACTTCGGCGTCGGACAGTTCGTTGACGCGACGGTGCGCTTCAATGCCTACGGCTTCGCAGATCGCTTTGGCCGAGGTGTTTCCGATACCGGTGATATATGTGAGGGCGATAGGTACCCGCTTTGCAGTCGGGATGTTTACGCCGGCAATACGTGCCACGTTTCACTTTCCTTTTCGTTGCGGTTCCGTAACTCCAGAACCTTTTTTCACAACGCCTAACCGTGGCAGTGCCGCCAGAGGGTTCAGCATTATTCGAGGTGGTCGGGGCAGTTGGGACGAATCCCGCCTGCGGTCTTGATTCCCCAAGGGGATGGGGGTCGATATGGGGTTTTGGTGGGGCCGTCAAGCCCCAACCTCAAGTCAGCCCAGAATCGCCTCGATCGAGGCGGTGACTTCCTTGATCTCGGCCAGGCCATTGACCGGGCGCAGATCGCCTTTGGCATAGTAATACCCAATCAGCGGTGAGGTCTTTTTGTAGTATTCCATCAGTCGTGTGCGCAGACTGTCTTCGTTGTCATCCGCACGACGCTGGAAGTCATTTTCCTTGCCGCAATTGGTGCATTTGCCATCGGCCGGGATCGGCTTGGTGATGTCGTTATAGACCTCACCGCAGCCGCCGCAGGTCGAACGTGCTGTGATCCGCTGAACCAGCGCCTCGTCATCAACACGCATTTCGATCACGGTGTGCAGCGACTGACCCAGCTTGGCCAGCAACGCGGCCAGCGCATCAGCTTGCGCCAGCGTCCGTGGAAAGCCGTCAAAGATGAAGCCAGCGCCAGTTTCCGTGGTCAGCTTCTCTTCGATCAGTCCGATCACGATCTCATCAGTGACAAGTTTGCCCGCGTCCATGATCGCGGCAACTTTCTTACCCATCTCGGTTCCCGAGGTTTTCGCTTCGCGCAGCATGTCACCGGTGCTCAGCTGCACCATACCGCGTGTCTCGACCAGGTGACGCGCCTGCGTCCCTTTACCGGCCCCCGGGGGCCCAAGAAGAATGATGTTCATCGACGAGCGGGCCCCTTCCTGCCGCGTTTCTTACCCTTGCCGCGTAGCTGGGACTTTTCGATCAGCCCTTCGTATTGATGCGCCAGCAGGTGGCTCTGAACCTGTTGGATCGTGTCCATGGTCACAGAGACGATAATTAGAACCGAGGTGCCGCCGAAATAGAACGGGATGGCGAACTGGTTCCGAAGGATTTCAGGCAGCAGACAGACAGCCGCCAGATAGGCCGAACCCAGAACCAGCACGCGGTTGACCACGTATTCCAGATACTCGGCGGTTTTCTTACCGGGGCGGATACCCGGCACAAAACCGTTCTGCTTTTTCAGGTTGTCCGCCACATCGTCCGGCTTAAACGACACGTTGAACGTGTAGAAATAGGCGAAGAACACGATCATAGCCGCGAAGAACAGCAGGTACAGCGGCTGTCCGGGGCCAAAATTGGCCAGCAGCCAGGACATGATCGGCCCGCTGGTCGCGCCCGACGAGAAGGTCGAGATCGTCACCGGCAGCAGCAGCAGCGAGCTGGCAAAGATCGCCGGAATAACGCCCGCCGGGTTCACTTTGACCGGCAGGTGGCTGGAGCCGCCCTCATAGATCTTCATACCGGCCTGACGGCGCGGGTACTGGATGTGGATCTTGCGCAGCGCCCGTTCCATGAACACCACAAAGGTAATCACGGCGATCACCATCACGATCACACCAACGATCACGGCGGGGCTGATCGCACCCGAACGGCCCGAGGCAAAGAACTGCGCCAGAGCAGCCGGAACCTCGGCGATGATGCCGACGAAGATGATCAGAGAAATACCGTTGCCGATGCCGCGTGCAGTGATCTGCTCACCCAGCCACATCAGGAACATGGTGCCACCAACCAGAGTGATCATGGTCGACAGGCGGAAGAACATACCCGGATCGGTCGCCAGATCGCCCGATTCCAGCGAAACGGCCAGACCATAGGCCTGAACGGTGGCCAGTGCCACGGTGCCGAAACGGGTGTATTGGTTGATCTTCTTGCGGCCCTGCTCGCCTTCTTTCTTGAGCTGTTCGAGCGCGGGAACCATGGATGTCAGCAGCTGTACGATGATCGAGGCCGAGATATAAGGCATGATGCCGAGGGCAAAGATACCCATCCGCCCAAGCGCCCCACCGGTAAACATCGAAACCATGCCGCCGATGCCCTGCCCCGCCTGTTCCATGAACTCGCGCAGTGCCTGACCGTCGATCCCCGGCACCGGAATAAATGTGCCCAAGCGATAGACGATCAACAAACCCAGCGTGAACAGGATGCGGTTGCGCAGATCGGTGGCTTTGCCAAGGGCAGCCCAGCTTGTGTTGGCCGCCATTTGTTCTGCTGCTGATACCATAAATCGGTCTCTCTTATGAAAACGCCGCCCGGAACCGTTTTCCGGCTCGGACGGCGTCTTGGAAAACTCTGAGGTCTATGTAAGCGGGTCTGCGCCCGCTCACAAGCGCTTACTCTGCCGCAGCGGCTTTTGTGACCGTCAGTGAACCGCCCGCTTTTTCGACTGCCTCAACAGCAGCTTTCGAAGCACCGGTTACTTCCAGGTTCACTTTGGCGCTGATTTCGCCTTTGGCCAGAACGCGGATACCGTCCAGCTTGCGACGCACCAGACCCGACGCAACCAGAGCGTCCTCGGTGATCGCGGCTTTGGCGTCCAGCTTGCCGGCCTCGACGAATTTCTGAATCAGGCCCAGGTTGATAACGGCGAATTCCTTGCGGTTCGGCTTGTTGAAGCCACGCTTGGGCAGACGCTGGTACAGCGGCATCTGGCCGCCTTCGTAGCCATTGATGGCCACACCCGAACGGGATTTCTGGCCTTTGATACCACGGCCACCCATTTTACCTTTGCCGGAACCGGGGCCACGGCCAACGCGGGTGCGTTTCGGGTTGGCGCCGGGATTGTCGCGCAGTTCGTTCAGTTTCATTTCGCTTCTCCTAAGCCGGATGTGACCCCCGAAGCGTGATGGGCCAAACACGGCATTTCTTGGTTTTGATTCTCATGGGCGGAAACCCACCGGAGGCGTATAGGCCCCTAACCCCCGCTTGGCAAGCCCGTGGTTCGCTGCAAGATCAGTCGGCCTGCGGTGCCCCGGCTTCATCCTCATCCTGTTTGATAATTGGCGCTGCAAGCGGATCGATGCCATGTTTCTCTACAAGCCTTCCGACCAAACTGTCAGGATCGGGTTTGCCGTCATACTTGTCCCGCATGATCGCCCGCATCCGCCGACCATACAGGTGGATGGAAACCGTATCGTCCTTGAAGAAATGGTCTATTTGGGCCCCCGGTCGGGCCAGGGCCCGGCGACGCGTGTAGTTGAGCGGGTAGAACACATGCTCGGGCAGTGCGTATCTGATCTCACCCGTTAGCTTCAACGCCCATGTGAATGCACTCGGCCCCCAGACACCCCAAAGCGTTTCAGGCACGTTCACGGGCTCGCCATTCTGCTGCGCCTCTTCCAGCGGTATGCGATGACGAGGCGGCAGCCAGGGCGGAATAAGGTACGGGTCGTTGGTGAATTCGATCAGCTTGGCCAGCGTTTCGCTGTCCTGCGGCAGGGCAAGCACGCCGATGGCCACATCGCCTTCGAGATAGCCGTAGTAGTGGCCGTTTTCCGTTGTGAATGGCCTAAGGCAATAGGCGTCCGTATCCGCCCAGATCAGGTCACTCTCTTGCGCCAGCATGCGATACCGGAACTTGTCCGAATGCGGCGCAGGGCTTCCGGTTCTGCCATGTGTCACGAACTCGGAATCGGGCAAAACTTCACGTGCATCCCGCTGTTCCACGCCTTCTGGAACACCTGCCACGGTCCCATAGGTATACAGACGCACATGTTGCCCGGCATCTAGATAGGATTTGATGCACAACTGCTCAAGAAAGCTCAACGGTCCATCGACCCACAGCATTCCGATCTGGTATTCGCGCGCCATAAATATGTCTTTCCAAAACTCCACCGGCTTCAAACGGCCGCCCAATCCGCATGTGGCCCAATAGGGGCGTCGTCGCAATGCTTGCCATCCAAAAATATCCTGTCTGTGGCGGGATGGACCCTGAAACCAAAAGAGGCGCCAAACGGCGCCCCTCGGTAAGTGCTGTGCTTTTGAAATTTATGCGCAGTAGACGTGATCATGCGCGATATCCTTTATATCGCAACGACGCACGCCAATGTCGTTCAGTTCGCCGTCGGTCAAACCCTGCAATTCCGAATAGGTCCGGTTGTACTCGGCGCGCAGAGTGTATGCTGCTTTTACCTTTGCGGCGAACTCTGCGACGCGTGCGAAGAGGTTGATGCCGCCATGAGAGGTTGTTGCTGTGTAAGCCATATCTGAGTTCCTTTACTGATCGGGGCGTATTCCCCGATGATTTCTGTTCTGTTCCTGTTTGGGACAGCGTTCAGATAGGCGCACCGGATACCGCTAACAACCGAAGTTTCGGTCTAGCCGCATTGCAAACAATGCATGGGTAGGATCTGCAGGACCGAACAAGCTGACACTGCCCGGCTTTGGAAAACCTACTTCCGGATTTCACCCACGTAACGTTGCTTTTGCTGGTTCACCAGAACCAGTTTGCCGTTGTTCACGACATACAGATCAAACCGGGGCTTGTCATAGCCGATGCACCGTACCCCGTTGTCGTAGAACCTGTAGGAATTCGCCTTCCATGCTTTCCCGTTGGCCGTGTAGGAGTAGGATCCGTTGGCAGAGTAGGTCTCAAATTCTTTCCCGGGATATACAACCTTGCGCCCTGAAAGGTTCTTTTGCAGCCAGGTCGCATTCACTTTCTGGTCGCCATTGGAATAGTAGCTTTTCGAAAAATTCGGCGATTTGGCCGGGCATTCGGCGTAAGCGGTCGCACCAATTGCAGTGACGCAAAGCGCAGCAAGAAACAGTTTCATACTCATCATCCATTCAAAAAAACACGATTGAAGTTACCCCTGCCTGTTCAAATGGCAACAAAAAACGCCCCCGAACGGATCGGAGGCGTTTCTTTGTTCGATGGAAATGCGCTTAGCCGCGCTCTTCGACGATCTCTACCAGATGCGGGATCTTGTTGATCATGCCGCGGACCGAAGGAGTGTCCTCCAGCTCACGGGTTTTGTGCATCTTGTTCAGGCCCAGACCGATCAGGGTTGCGCGCTGTTCGGCGGGGCGGCGGATCGGGGAACCGACCTGCTTGACAACGATGGTTTTTGCCATTGCTCGCTCTCCTTATGCTTCTGCTTCAGCAGCAGCTGGCGCTTCGTCCCGCTTGGGCAGGATGTCAGCAACCTTTTTGCCACGACGCTGTGCAACCGAACGCGGGCTCTGCTCTTTCTGCAGGCCGTTGATGGTGGCGCGGATCATGTTGTACGGGTTCTGCGAGCCCAGCGACTTGGACACAACGTCCTTGACGCCCAGCATTTCGAACACGGCACGCATCGGACCACCGGCGATGATACCGGTACCTTCAGGCGCGGTGCGCATAACCACTTTACCGGCGCCGTGACGGCCTTCGATGTCGTGGTGCAGGGTCCGACCTTCGCGCAGTTGCACGCGGATCATCTGACGCTTGGCTTGCTCAGTCGCCTTACGGATGGCTTCAGGTACTTCTTTCGCTTTACCTTTGCCAAAGCCCACGCGGCCTTTCTGATCGCCGACAACCACCAGAGCGGCGAAGCCAAAGCGCTTACCACCTTTTACGGTTTTCGACACGCGGTTGATTGCGACCAGACGATCTGCAAATTCCGGTGCTTCTTCACGGTCGCGGCCACGGCCCCGACGGTTTTCACGTTCTGCCATCTTGGCATCCCTTTTCTCTAGAGGCGCTTGCGGCGCCGATTTGTTCAATCCAAGTGAGCCCCGACTGGCGTCGAGGCCCCCGGATCATCGGGGCGGATCGTAACCCGCCCGCAGGTCTTAGATCTTCAGACCACCTTCACGCGCAGCGTCGGCCAGAGCCTTCACCTTGCCGTGGAACAGGAAGCCACCACGATCGAAATAGGCCTCTTCGACGCCTGCCTTCTTGGCACGCTCGGCGATGGCCGCGCCCACTTTGGTGGCCGCTTCGACGTTGTTCTTGCCAACAACACCCAGATCTTTTTCCAGGGTCGAGGCCGAGGCCAGGGTCACGCCACGAACGTCGTCGATCAGCTGAACGCTGATGTTCTTGTTCGAACGGTGAACCGACAGGCGTACACGGCCGGCGTTGACTTTGCGAAGTTTGTTCCGAACGCGCAGGCGGCGCTTCAGAAACAGGGTTCTTTTGCTGTTTGCCATGGTTTGCGTCCTTACTTCTTCTTGCCTTCCTTGCGGAAGATGAACTCGCCCTTGTAGCGGATGCCCTTGCCTTTGTACGGCTCGGGACGGCGCCATTCGCGGATTTTGGCCGCGACTTCGCCCACCTGCTGCTGGTCGATACCTTCCACAACGATCTCGGTCTGCTTCGGTGCGGTGATGGTGACACCTTCCGGAGCAGTGAAATCAACATCGTGGCTGTAGCCCAGGTTCAGCTTCAGGGTGTTGCCCTGCATCTGAGCGCGGTAACCCACACCCTGGATCTCCAGCTCTTTCTTGAAGCCTTCGGTCACACCGGTCACCAGGTTGGCAACCATGGTGCGGCTCATGCCCCACTGCTGACGTGCACGCTTGGACGTACCACGCGGATCAATTTTGACCACGTTGTCTTCGACCGACAGAGTTACGTCATCGGTTGCGGTGAAGCTGCGGGTGCCTTTCGGACCTTTGACTTCGATGGTCTGACCCGACACAGAGGCGGAAACGCCGCTGGGCAGCTCGACCGGTTTTTTACCAATACGAGACATTGACAGACCTCCTTAGAAGACGGTGCAGAGCACTTCGCCGCCAACATTGTTGGAGCGAGCGTTTGCGTCCGACATCACACCTTTCGGAGTGCTGACAATCGACACACCCAGACCCTGACGGACCTGCGGGATGTCATTGACGCCCATGTACACGCGACGACCGGGTTTCGAGACCCGCTTCAGTTCGCGAATAACAGGAGTGCCTTCGTAATATTTCAGGCTGATTTCGATGGCCGGATGACCGTTTTCACCAGTCGTCGCTTCGTAGCCACGGATGTAACCTTCGTCCGCCAGCACGTCCAGAACCCAACCGCGCAGCTTGGAAGCCGGAGTGGAAACAGTGGACTTGCCGCGCATTTGCGCGTTGCGGATACGGGTGAGCATATCGCCGATAGGATCATTCATATCTATGTCTCCCTTACCAGCTCGATTTCACCATGCCGGGGATCTGACCAGCAGAACCCAGCTCGCGCAGCGCGATACGGCTGACCTTCAGCTTACGGTAGTAAGCGTGAGGACGACCGGTCAGCTGACAGCGGTTGTGCAGACGGGTAGCCGAGCTGTTGCGCGGCAGTTTCGCCAGTTTCAGACGCGCCTTGAAGCGCTCTTCCATCGGCTTGCTCTCGTCATTCGCGATTTCTTTCAGCTCGGCACGCTTTGCGGCATATTTGGCCACCAGGCGTTCGCGCTTCTTCTCGCGTTCGATCATTGCTTTTTTAGCCATGTCTCAATCCTCCCGGCGCTTACGCGTTGAACGGCATGTTGAAAGCTTTCAACAGTGCCTTTGCTTCAGCGTCGGTTTTCGCTGTGGTGGCAATTACGATGTCCATGCCCCAGACCTCGTCGACCTTGTCGAAGTCGATTTCCGGAAACACGATGTGCTCTTTCATGCCCATGGCAAAGTTGCCCTGACCATCGAAAGACGGCTTAACACCGCGGAAGTCACGAACACGCGGCATCGCGATGGTGATCAGACGATCCAGGAATTCGTACATCCGGTCACCGCGCAGGGTCACTTTCGCGCCCAGCGGCATGTCTTCACGGACGCGGAATCCCGCGATCGACTTCTTCGCCTTGGTTGCAACGGCCTGTTGACCGGCAATAGCAGTCAGATCTTCGACGGCCGCTTTGGCTTTCTTGGAATCTTTGACGGCCTCAGCACCACAACCGATGTTCAGAACGATTTTTTCCAGCTTGGGCAGCTGCATGTCGTTCTTGTAGCCGAACTCTTCTTTCAGAGCGGCACGGATGGTTTCAGCGTACTGAGCTTTCAGACGCGGGGTATAGATTGCGTTATCAAGCATCGATCACGTCCCCTGTGGTCTTGGCGAAACGCACCTTCTTGTCACCTTCCATGCGGAAGCCAACGCGGGTTGCTTTGCCGTTCTTGTCCAGCAGAGCCAGGTTCGACAGCTCGATCGGGTTTGCCTGGGGCAAACGGCCGCCTTGGCTGTTCTGGGTCTGGCGGGTGTGGCGGATGGCGATGTTGATGCCGTCGACAACGGCTTTACCGGCTTTCGGGTCAACCGAGGTAATCGTTCCCTCTTTGCCCTTGTCCTTGCCGGCCAGCACGACGACCTTGTCGCCTTTGCGGAGTTTAGCAGCCATGATTACAGCACCTCCGGAGCCAGCGAGATGATTTTCATGAAGTTCTTGCCGCGCAGTTCGCGAACAACGGGGCCAAAGATACGGGTACCTACGGGCTCGTTGTTGTTGTTCAGGATGACGGCGGCATTGCGATCGAAACGAATCGCAGTGCCGTCTTCGCGACGGACTTCTTTCGCGGTGCGTACGACGACGGCCTTACGGACGTCACCTTTCTTTACGCGGCCGCGTGGGATGGCTTCCTTCACCGAGACGACAATGATGTCGCCGACGGAGGCGTATTTACGCTTGGAACCACCCAGGACCTTGATGCACTGAACTCGGCGTGCGCCGGAGTTGTCAGCGACATCCAGATTGGTCTGCATCTGGATCATGTGGTTTCTCCCGACCTGTGGGGGCTGGTCTCGTTAGATCCCCCAGGGTTTCGACAAATGGAAAAATCCTGGAAGCTTACGCTTCCAGAACTTCCCAACGTTTCGTCTTCGATTTCGGCGCGCATTCGATGATGCGTACGGTGTCACCGACTTTGAAGGCGTTCTTTTCGTCATGAGCCCGGTATTTCTTGGACTTACGAACGGTTTTGTGCAACAGCGGGTGCTTGAAACGGCGTTCAACCGAAACAGTCACGGTCTGCTCGTTGGCGTCGCTGGTTACGATTCCGGACAGGATACGCTTGGGCATCTGATTACTCCTCGGATGCCGCAGCAGCGGCCTTTTCGTTCAGAATGGTTTTGACGCGGGCAGCATTGCGGCGGGCCGCTTTGATGCCGGCAGTGTTTTCCAACTGACCGGTTGCCTGTTGAAAGCGCAGGTTAAAGCTTTCTTTCTTCAGGTTGGCCAGTTCCTCGCGGAGCTGGTCCGGGGTCTTGTCACGCAGTTCTTGGGCGTTCATCGCCTTTTTCCTTTGCTCAAAACACCAGAAGGCCCCGTACACGGGTCACCTTTGACCTGGTGGATGAATGATAGACATGCGAATCCCCCGACTCAGCCGGGGGACTTGCAGGATGCCGCCGTATAAGGGTTTAGGGAGTGGGGGGCAAGGGAAAGTTTGACGTCTTCTTGATGGCAAGGGAATTAGATGCTCCCGGTCGCTGAACGGGTGGCCAATCACAAAGCTTCCGCGAAGTATTCCTCATCCAAACTCAGGCCAAGGTCTGTATTGCCAACGGGCCGCGTTCGGCGCCCAATAGAGCAGGCCCAAAAGCCTGAAGCTCACAGAGGAGGTAAGAAAATGACCAGCCCTTATTCAGGAGGATGTGAACACGTCAAGATCGTCGCGACGGCAGAACCGATAGACAACCATGAATGCCACTGTGATGTCTGTAAGTCCGTGACCGGACAGCACACAACCCATGTTGCGTTCTTTAACTACTCAGACCTGTCAGCAGACCCCGAAGATAAGATGAGCCGTCAACCATTCAACGCCAACAATCCCGATGGCCCTTTAGAGCTTTGCACATGTTCAGAGTGTGGGGCCGCGCTGATGCTGGATGACAAGCAAAAACGCATACGCGTGGCTGTACCCAACGTGATGGGGTATGATGACAGCCAGTTTCCGGCAGCGACCTACCACGCGTTTTACGATGAAAGCAAAGGGTACCCCAAGCCTGATGACGGACGACCGGTATATGAAGCGTTCCGTCCAGAATTTACTTGGCCTTCACCTGCCACCTGACAGGGCTTTCGTTCATTCTGGGCGGTGTGCCAACGGTGTTCGCCGGCATTCAAGATGCCGGTAATCGGTGGGAGCATTCAGTCCCACCGATAGTTGAAACTGACCGATATCCGCTCTTCCTCGGCCATGTTCATCGGCACCTCGTGGCGTAGCCAGCTTTCCCACAGCAGCACGTCGCCGACCTGAGGTTTCATATAGATAAAGGGCTGCAAATCGCGCCGCCCGCCCTTGATACGCGTTGGGGCTGCCATCATACGGCCCGAGCGGGGGTCTTCCAGTTTCAGCGCACTCGCCCCTTCAGGCATCGACACATACGTCGTACCCGATATCACGCTGTGCGGGTGCAGGTGGCTGGAGTGCATGCCGCCCTCGGGCAGGATGTTGATCCATAGGTCCTCCAGTTTCAATTCACCCTCACCCAGATCGAACTCCAGATCTTTGGCAAAGGCCGCCACGTGCTGGTCGAGCACCTTGACCAGATCGGCGAAGATCGGAAAGCGCCAGGGCAGATCGGTCAGCGAGGCATAGCTGGTGTAGCCGGGATAGCCGTTTTCCTCGCACCATTCCTGCCCGGCTTCGTCATCCTCGGCGATGACAAGACAGGAGCTTTCCAACTCTTCCGCGTCGATCTTGGGATCGAACTCGGACAAAGCTGCGCGATAAAGTCGGGTTACGAAGAGTGATTCAATCTGTGCCATGGGCCGGGCATAACCCAGCCCTTTCGACATGACCAGCCAATGTTGGCGGCTTACGTCTTGATAGGCCCTTTGCCACAGCGCGGTATCGGTCGACCACCGTCAGCATAGGCGAGGCACAGCACGATCTCATCTGGTTTCGGTGCATCGGGAATGCTCAGCGTCATTGTGTCGAAATGGTCGAAAGACCACGGGTCGTCCTTGTGCCCAAGCGGCAAGTCAATCGCACAGCCCGGCGCCCCCAATTTGG
This sequence comes from Ruegeria sp. BF6, assembly GCF_056538665.1. Classification (NCBI taxonomy): domain Bacteria; kingdom Pseudomonadati; phylum Pseudomonadota; class Alphaproteobacteria; order Rhodobacterales; family Roseobacteraceae; genus Ruegeria; species Ruegeria sp. BF6. The sequence continues at coordinate 9,870 of NZ_JBQFTN010000022.1, read as the reverse complement.
CATTCGATGGGATCACAGCCTCGCCCCCGCCAGCCGCTTCTCGCATAGGAGCACCAAGCTTTGGATGGATAAGCGCCCCACCTTGCTCAAGGTCGCCGTTCACGCCGATGATCGCGGCTTTGCCATAAGAAACCGGCGCACCGTCCAGCTGTGCCACCCCCTCAGCGGCAAGTTCCGCGCCCAGAGAACCACCGATCTCGAACAACTCGGACAAATCCTCTGAAAACGCTCCTGCAAGAGGATTCCGAACGACTGCCATGATCGCAACACGACTGATCGGGTCACAGGGTTGGCCCAATTGATCCGTGGTTATGACTTCCTTGATGACCATCTTTTTGCGCAACTGAACCATGGTACCCTCCGTTACTTGGAGGTCAGTCTATGGTGGCTTTGCACAATGGTCGACGTTTTCCCAACCCGCCCAACAAAGTCAAAAATGGGTCGAGCCAAATGAAGGCCCCCGCCGGTGTCCCGACGGGGGCAATCTTGTCACGAACGGGGCCGAGGCCCCAATCGCTTACCAGTCTTCGCGAACCACGACGCGGGTCTTGATCGGCAGCTTCATCGCGGCCAGGCGCAGGGCCTCGCGGGCGATGTCGTCATTGACGCCGTCGATCTCGAACATCACGCGGCCAGGCTTGACCTTGCATGCCCAGCGGTCGACCGAACCTTTACCTTTACCCATACGAACTTCGATCGGCTTTGCAGTGACCGGAGTGTCGGGGAAGATGCGGATCCAGACACGACCCTGACGCTTCATGTGACGCGTCATGGCACGACGTGCAGCTTCGATCTGGCGTGCAGTTACACGCTCAGGCTCAAGAGCTTTCAGGCCGTAGGTGCCAAAGTTCAGATCAGAGCCGCCCTTGGCTTCGCCCTTGATCCGGCCTTTGTGCATCTTGCGGAATTTAGTACGCTTTGGTTGAAGCATATCTTTCCCTCCTTAGCGACGACCGCCACCAGCACCACGAGGTGCAGGGCCGTCCTGGAGTTCCTGTGCTTTACGGTCACGTGCCTGCGGATCGTGCTCCATGATCTCACCTTTGAAGATCCAGACCTTGATCCCGATGATCCCGTAGGGGGTCATCGCTTCGGCATGTGCGTAATCGATGTCGGCACGCAGGGTGTGCAGAGGCACGCGGCCTTCGCGGTACCACTCGGTCCGTGCGATTTCGGCGCCGCCCAGACGACCAGCGACGTTCACCCGGATACCCAGGGCGCCCATGCGCATGGCGTTCTGAACCGACCGCTTCATCGCGCGGCGGAACGAGACGCGGCGCTCCAGCTGCTGAGCGATGGACTCGGCAACCAGCTGCGCGTCAAGCTCGGGCTTGCGCACTTCGACGATGTTCAGGTGCAGTTCGCTGTCGGTCATCCGCGCAAGCTTTTTGCGCAGAACTTCGATGTCCGCACCTTTCTTGCCGATGATGACACCGGGACGTGCTGTGTGGATCGTAACGCGGCACTTCTTGTGCGGACGTTCGATGATCACACGGGCAACACCGGCCTGCTTGCACTCTTTGTTGATGAACTCACGGATCTTGAGGTCTTCCAGCAGAAGATCACCGTAGTCCTTGGTGTCGGCGTACCAGCGGCTGTCCCAGGTGCGGTTGACCTGCAGGCGCATGCCGATCGGATTTACTTTATGACCCATTAGGCTTGCTCCTCAACTTGACGCACCTTGATGGTGATCTCCGAGAACGGCTTCATGATCTTGCCGAAACGGCCACGGGCACGCGGGCGACCGCGCTTCATGACCAGGTTCTTGCCAACCCATGCTTCGGCGACGATCAGCTCGTCAACGTCCAGGTTGTGGTTGTTTTCGGCATTCGCGATTGCGGACTGCAGGCACTTCTTGACGTCCTGCGCGACACGCTTGTTGCTGAAAGTCAGGTCAGTCAGAGCCTTCTCAACTTTCTTGCCGCGGATCATTTGCGCAACCAGGTTCAGTTTCTGCGGGCTGGTGCGAAGCATGCGGGTTTTCGCCATTGCTTCGTTTTCAGCCACGCGGCGGGGGTTCTTTTCCTTGCCCATGACTTACTTCCGCTTCGCTTTTTTGTCTGCGGCGTGGCCATAATAGGTACGGGTCGGCGAGTATTCACCGAACTTCTGACCGATCATGTCTTCCGAGACGTTGACGGGAATGTGCTTCTGACCGTTGTACACACCAAAGGTCAGACCCACGAACTGGGGCAGAATGGTGGAACGACGCGACCAGATTTTGATGACTTCGTTGCGGCCCGACTCGCGCGCTGCTTCGGCTTTTTTCAGCACGTAAGCATCGACGAAAGGACCCTTCCAAACAGAGCGAGACATAGATTAACGTCCCTTCTTCTTGGCGTGCCGCGAGCGGATGATCAGCTTCTGGGACGCTTTGTTCTTGTTGCGGGTACGCTTACCCTTGGTGTCCTTACCCCACGGAGTAACCGGCGTACGGCCACCCGAGGTACGACCTTCACCACCACCGTGCGGGTGATCGATCGGGTTCATTGCAACACCACGAACCGACGGACGAACGCCTTTGTGGCGCATACGACCGGCTTTACCGAGGTTTTGGTTCGAGTTGTCGGGGTTGGACACGGCACCAACGGTGGCCATGCATTCCTGACGGACCATGCGCAGCTCGCCCGAGCTCAGACGGATCTGAGCGTAGCCGCCATCGCGGCCAACGAACTGAGCGTAAGTACCGGCCGCACGTGCAATCTGACCGCCTTTACCAGGCTTCATCTCGATGTTGTGGACGATAGTACCAATGGGCATGCCCGAGAACGGCATTGCGTTGCCCGGCTTGATGTCAGCTTTTGCCGACGCGATGACTTTGTCACCAACAGCCAGACGCTGCGGAGCCAGGATATATGCCTGCTCGCCGTCTTCGTATTTTACCAGTGCGATGAATGCGGTCCGGTTCGGGTCATATTCGATCCGCTCGACGGTTGCCGCGACATCAAATTTGTTCCGTTTGAAGTCAACGATCCGGTAGAGACGCTTTGCGCCACCGCCGCGGCGGCGTGAAGTGATCCGTCCGGTGTTGTTCCGGCCGCCCGATTTGGTCAAACCCTCTGTGAGAGACTTGACCGGACGTCCTTTCCAAAGCTCCGAACGGTCGATCAGCACCAGCCCGCGCTGGCCCGGCGTCGTCGGCTTGTACGACTTGAGTGCCATGCTTTCTGTCTTCCGTTTAGCAAGTGCAGGGGGTTTCCCTGCTATGTGATAGGCCCCCGTAGGTGCCCGAGGTGAAGGGCCCCGAAGGTCCCCGGTTACAAATATCAGAGGCCCCGGAACGAATCCGAGGCCGCAAGATTGGGAGCGTGTAACAGGGTTGGGGGTGGGTGTCTATAGGGTACGACACATTCTCTTGGCGGGCACAGTCACTTGATACTGAAATCATGTTGGACCAAGGGCGCGAACGTGCGGCGTGCGTCCGACCAGTCAAAGTGAAAAAGCGGGTCCGGTGTGCGCCAGTTTTCCCCATAACTCTGGGCCAGCAGGGCCGATGGGTCCTGAGGCAGCATAATCTGCCCGTCATTCAATGCCCTGAGCGGAAAGATCGAACTCTTGGGTACGCCGTTGAAAGAGTAAGGATAGACGCTGAAGCGTCCGTTTTCAGTCCAGGCCGGAAACAGGTCTATATCGATCCCCAGGCCATTTCTTACCTTGAATATCGGAGAGCTTCGGGTTGATGGCGTGGCATCCAGACAGCCGCTTTCCAACAGGGCTTTTTGGTACATGGCCCATTTCTCGGGTATTTCTTCAAGCGTGGACTCACCCATGTGCACCGCAAAATCCACGTCATCGTCATGGTCGATCAACCGACCATCGCGCACGTAGCCCAACAACGCACCGGCATACAGGAATATCGGTTTGCCGAGTTGGATGACGGGTGCCAACTCAGCATCGAGTTTCTGGAAAATATCGCCGGCATTCATTTCCCCGAAGGTTCTGTTATAGCCATGCGGCGTGATGAAATCGGGGTGAAGAGCCTGTTTGACACATTCGAAAAACGCCGCAAACCGCGCTTCCTGCCCCTTGCGCGCATAGCGCCTTTCCATCCGCTTGAGCCTGCCATGCGTTCGCGCGGCCCTTGATCGCCGGTGGCAACAAAGCAGAAGATCGATTTCTTCCCAATCGTCAAACAATGCCGGGTTGTTCAAGTCCCGAACAGGATCTTGCAATGCCTGCACAGCCAGACGGGTTTTGCGTGGGCGCGGCAGGGCGGTCTGGGCCGCTGCATGTTCAAACACAACAGCACGAAGCGACGCCAGCTTTTTGATGATTTCTGTTTCGGTCATAGGTCTTTTTGATAGATCGCCCGGGCGACGATCGCATCCTCTGTCTTGTATTTTGCGAACCCGACCCCTTCGACACCGTATCGTTTGGCGAACTGAAACTGCTTCATTTTTTCGTCCAGTTCTGCCGCGCACAGATAGCGCCGGAAATGCGGCGGTGCTACTTTTGTTGTGTCGCGGTCCGCCAATGTCCGGTATTCGAACGCAACAATGTCACCCGGCTGGCACCCCTCGTGCAGGGCATCTATCAAGGCAGCTTCTTCGTCATCAGTGATCGCGTGCAAAAAGAAGCGCGCATAGACACAGACCGCCTTCGCGCGCCGATTGGACAGCACCTGTTGAACCATCCCGTCTTTGAGGTTTGTTCTGGCAAATTCAAGACCGTCCCCGCCCTGCGTCTTTGTGTGTTTTCTGGCTGACGCAACGGCGGCTTCTGATGCATCCAATCCGGTCACAAGGAACCCGTGTCGCGAAAAGAAAAAACTGTCACGGGCGTTACCGCACCCGATGTCAACAACATGTGCCTTCCGATCAATTTCATTGGCCACAAACGCGGCGAACTGTGATGGCAGCGACAACTCCCACGACTCGGCAGAATTCTCGTAGAACTGGTTCCAAAAATCGCGGCGGCCGTCCGAGCGAGCCTGCTGAGATGGTTTGGGGATCATTAGTGTATTTTTCTTTCGCAAGGCTGTTTAACGGCACTGGGTCGAAATCTGTCAGACCTCAAACTCAACTGCAATCGCTTCTTTGCGCATCAGTTTCGGGCACCTTAACGTGCGGCTGGTTTACTTTGACCTTTGAATAACAAAAACCCCCGCTTTCGCGGGGGCCTTTATCTTGCTCCAAAGACGGACCGGATCAGAGACCGGTGCTCACGTCGATGGTGTTGCCCTCTTCCAGGGTCACATATGCTTTTTTGACGTCTTTCCGACGGCCCAGCTGGCCGCGGAACCGCTTGACCTTGCCTTTGGTCACGGTGGTGTTCACCGCTTTTACCTTCACACCAAACAGCGCCTCAACGGCCTCTTTGATCTGCGGCTTGTTGCTGTCGATCGCCACTTCAAAGACAACCGCGCCGTTTTCGGACGCCATGGTCGACTTTTCGGTGATGACCGGCTTGCGGATCACGTCGTAGTGTTCTGCCTTCGCGCTCATTTCAGACGAGCCTCCAGTGCTTCGACAGCCGCTTTGGTGAGCACCAGAGTGTCACGCTTGAGGATGTCATAGACGTTTGCGCCCATCGACGGCAGGATATCCAGACCTTCGATGTTCTTGGACGCTTTCAGGAACCCTTCGTTCACGGTCGCGCCGTCGATGACCAGAGCGCGTTTCCAGCCCAGGTTTGCAACCTGTTTGGCCAGAGCGGCGGTCTTGCCTTCGGCTTCGGCGTTCTCGATCACGACCAGTTCGCCTGCCTTGGCTTTAGCCGACAGAGCGTGGCGCAGGCCAAGCTTGCGGAACTTCTTCGGCAGGTCATGACCATGCGAACGCACCACGGGGCCTTTGTAGATACCACCACCACGGAAGATCGGCGCGTTACGGTCACCGTGGCGTGCGCCACCGGTGCCCTTCTGGCGGTAGATCTTCTTGGTCGAGTAGCTGGTCTCGCGACGGGTCTTGACCTTGTGGGTGCCGGCCTGCGCGTTGTTGCGCTGCCAACGGACCACACGGTGCAGGATGTCCGCGCGCGGCTCGAGACCGAACAGATCGGCGTTCAGCTCGATGTCGCCGGCTTTGCCGCCGTCCAGTTTGATTACATCAAGTTTCATGCTTCACCACCTTCCGCGGGTGCTTCTTCCGCAGGTGCTTCGGTTGCAGCCGATTTCACAGCAGCCGGGAAAGGCAGGCCTTCCGGTGCTTTCTTCTTGACGGCGTCCTTGACAGTGACCCAACCCGATTTCGGTCCGGGAACGGCGCCTTTGATGAAGACCAGACCACGGTCGGCGTCGGTTTTGACGACTTCCAGGTTCTGGGTGGTTACACGGGCAGCACCCATGTGACCGGCCATCTTCTTGCCTTTGAACACCTTGCCCGGGTCCTGACACTGACCGGTCGAACCGTGCGAACGGTGGCTGATCGAAACACCATGCGAGGCGCGCAGACCACCGAAGTTGTGACGCTTCATCGCACCGGCAAAGCCTTTACCGATCGAGGTACCCGAAACGTCAACTTTCTGACCTTCCAGGAAGTGTTCTGCCGAAATCTCGGCGCCCACATCGATCAGGCCATCTTCAGAGACGCGGAACTCGGCCAGCTTACGCTTGGGCTCGACCTTGGCAGCGGCGTAGTGACCGCGCATGGCCTTCGAGGTGCGTTTTGCCTTGGCAGCACCGGCGCCCAGCTGAACGGCGGTGTAGCCGTCTTTGTCAGCGGTACGCTGTGCAACAACCTGCAGGTTGTCCAGGTGAAGAACGGTCACAGGGATCTGCTTGCCGTCTTCCATGAACAGGCGGGTCATGCCAACTTTTTTTGCGATAATACCAGAGCGCATGAATAATACCCTCCGATCTTACGACTGCAGCTTGATCTCGACGTCCACACCAGCAGCGAGGTCGAGCTTCATCAGCGCGTCAACGGTCTGGGGGGTCGGATCAACGATGTCCAAGAGACGCTTGTGGGTGCGGATCTCGAACTGGTCGCGGGATTTCTTGTCAACGTGAGGGCCACGGAGAACCGTGAACTTCTCAATCTTGTTCGGCAGCGGGATCGGGCCGCGCACGTTCGCGCCGGTCCGCTTGGCAGTGTTGACAATCTCTTGCGTGCTGGCATCCAGAACGCGATAGTCAAATGCCTTCAGCCGAATACGGATATTTTGGCTTTGCATATTAACAGCCTTTTATCAGGCGTTGAGGTTGAGAGGAGGACAAGCGCGCATCGCCAACCCTCATCGAACCCAAAAGGCGGGAATCACCCCGCCTTGATGTTCTTATTGAGAACTCGCGCGATCTACAGGGGTTGGTGGGGTTTGGCAAGGGGGAAGTTGGCTAGAGGGCTTTATGTTGCGCACTCGTGAGTTCAACACCGCAATCCAGCGCCTGAAACCCGGCTTAAGCTTAAGACGTTAACCCGCCCGCACAGCGAATTTCAGCCTCCTCGGTCAAGTATTCACGCACTGATTGTTGTGCGTTTTTTTCATTCCTATCTGTAATATCCAAACATAGCGCAATACCGACTGTAAGCTCAGCGACTTCTTTGAAGAACGCGTCCAATTGGTCCATCGACGGGGGATTGTAAATACGGGTCAGCACAATGACCCGAGGATCAAGCGGATAGCGTGCTGACAGCCCGCAATACTCATAAGTTTCCGAACCTCGCTCCGCAGTGCATCCCAATGAATACTGTATTGGCGAAGAGTTTGGCGTGAGATGCAAAAGCCTGAATCCGCTGCCCTCGCCCGTATTCACTGTATATCCCGGTAGCCTCAAGTGCTCTGGCACGGGCTCTGGATTAGTATACCATCCACCGGGACCAGTCGGCGACATAAGAAAATCCGAATCCTGATTAAGCTGTTTAATATGGATTACCGTATGGTCCAAAATTGGCATTCCCATCAGCATTTCGTTCAACCAATCGAGCCTGTTGATCGGAAGAAAGTTCGTGTCGGTGTCCCACCCCCAATAGTCTTCACCTGCGTAGAATGTGCGAGTATTCAACTGAACGACAAAATCTTCTTCAGCTTGCAGCGCAGAAGCACTTGGTAAGACCAAAGCAAAAACAAAGAGAATTCTTAAAACCATGAACGGCAATCTTCTTTAAGTTGTTTCGAGGCACAGTCGGCATTCGAAACACGAAATGCAAGTAACATGACACTTCACAGAAAAGGCCGCCCCGATGTGGGACGACCTTCTTTAGTTCAACGGTGTGGGCTCTCATTGCTCTTTCAGAGCAGCTGCCGCCCACCAGTCGGCAGAGCCGCCTTACTCGATGATTTTCGACACAACGCCGGCGCCGACGGTGCGGCCGCCTTCGCGGATGGCGAAGCGCAGGCCGTCTTCCATCGCAATGGGGGCGATCAGCTCAACGCCGAACGACACGTTGTCGCCGGGCATGACCATCTCGTTGCCATTAGTTCTCTGATGGCTGGGCTGGCGCATACCGCGGTGCAATAACCTTGTCGTAAAACACAAAAAACAGCGGCGTCAGCACCATCGACAAGGCAACGACAATAATCAAAGTGTTCGCCAGATCAGAGCTCATCACATGCGTTGCGACCGAGAAGGATAACAGCACAAACCCGAACTCTCCGGCCTGCGCCATCCCCAGAGCAAACAGCCAGTTATTCGCACCGGTGACACCAAACAGCCGCCCAATTGCTAACAAAACCGCAGCTTTGATAATCATCACGCCAAGGGTCAGCGAGAGAACCAAACCCACATGTTTCAACATCAAGCCAAAGTTTACCGAGGCACCGACACTTACGAAGAACAATCCCAGAAATAGCCCTTTGAATGGGGTGATTTCCTTTTCCAGGGCATGCCTATACTCGCTGTTGGCCAACACGACACCGGCGATGAACGCCCCCAGCGCAGGGGTCAGACCAACGACCATCATCAGAACGGCGACACCGACGACAATGGTTAGGGCCATTGCCGTCAAAAGCTCGGGCAGATTGGCGGATTCGACATACCGGAACACAGGCCCGGTCAGATAAGACCCGCCAACAATGACCAGTATGATCGAACCAAGCGTGACAGTCGCCCGCAGCCACTCGGGCAAGTCCTGAACAAGATTCAGTGAAAGCCCGGTGCTTGTCGTGGGGCCGTGGCTGACCGAACTAGCCCCCATCGCGGCAAGGTCCGGCACCGCCAACAACGGCAGCAAGGCCAGAATTGGGATCACGGCAATATCCTGCATCAGTAGAACCAAGAAACTTGACTGCCCTCCGCTGCCCATCAGCAGACCCTTTTCATGCAGTGATTGCAGCACGATGGCCGTAGAGGACAATGAAAAAATCAACCCAATGGTCAGGGCCGCCTGCCACGGTTGACCAAGCGCCATAGCCAAGCCCATGATTGCAAGCGACGTGCAACCCAGTTGCAAGCCACCTAGCCCCAAAAGCCTTTTGCGCAAATCCCAAAGCTTTTTTGGCGCCAGCTCCAGACCAATCAAGAACAGCATCATGACGACGCCAAACTCGGCAAACTGCTCAAGGCTCCCGACATCGACACTTAGAATTGACAAGGCGGGGCCAAGGAGCATTCCCGCAATCAGGAAACCCAGCACGGAACCTAGGCCAAGCCAGACGGCGACGGGGACAATGGCAATGCCCGAGCCCAGAAGAATAAAAGACAGAAAAAGATAATTTTCCATAGAAGTTCAAATATTGCTTGTAGGGCCATCTTACACAAGCAGCACCGTTTTGGCGCACCTTGGAACCGGTGCTCTCAACCAAAAAAGCCGCCCCCTTGGGGCGGCCTTCTTTTTCGTCACCGCGTTGCGCTTGGCAGATTTTCCGTTGGAAAATCGCCTGCCGCTACCAGGCGCGGCTTGCGCGTCTTACTCGATGATTTTCGACACGACGCCGGCGCCGACGGTGCGGCCGCCTTCGCGGATGGCGAAACGCAGGCCGTCTTCCATCGCG
>NZ_JBQFTN010000021.1:0-58283 GCF_056538665.1 Ruegeria sp. BF6 | reverse complement strand
CACCCGCGATGTGCTGGAACAGCTGCTGGCCACCTGCCGCGGCTCCCGCCGGGATTGTCGCGACCGGGCGATCCTGATGCTGGGCTGGGCCAGCGGCGGGCGGCGCCGGTCCGAGATCACCGGACTGATGCGCGAGGATGTGTCATGCAAGGAGTTCGACAAGAGCGGGGTCGTCTGGCTGTCCCTGCTGGAGACCAAGACCACCACCAAGGGGGAAACGCCGCGGTTGGTGCTGAAGGGTCGCGCGGCGCAGGCGCTGGTGCATTGGATCGAGATTGGAAAGATCGAGGATGGCCCGCTGTTCCGGCCAATCTCCAAAGCCGACCGGGTGCTGAACCGCCGCCTCTCTCCGGATGCGATCTATCAGATCATAAAGCATCGGCTGAAACTGGCGGGCCTGCCCGAAGACTTCGCGTCACCGCACGGGCTGCGCTCGGGGTTTTTGACCCAAGCTGCCCTCGACGGGGCCCCGATCCAGGCCGCCATGCGCCTCTCCCTGCACCGCTCAATGGCCCAAGCACAGAAATACTACGATGACGTCGATATTGCCGAAAACCCGGCGGCGGATTTGTTGGGGTGAAGAAATACGCAATCAGCTCAATTGGCCCCCTGCCCTTCCCTATTACTTGTCTTGGTGCGCAAGCCGTTACTTCTTTTGTGCCAATTGCTCGCTATGAAAAGCTCAACTCGAGGCGGAGCATTCGGAAGAGTTTTGTGTGCATGCCTACTTTTTGCACAGCAGAACTTCATCGGCTATAAAAGCCCGGGAACCGCTTCAAAAAGGTTTACAGCTGTAAACCACTTTGCTCTGATGCAAAGCGTATGTAGTTCACAGCTTTGTAGAACCCACAATATAAGCGAAAATCCTTGACTTAGGACAATGAATCACGGCTGTTTGTCTCAAGTGGCGCAAAAATGACCACATTCGTTAATTTGAGGCAACTACATGATTCCCGTGACACCACTTGCGGCAGAACGACCATCGGCTCTCGCCACGGAAATTTCTGAGAGATTAAACTCGGCCATCCGGGAACATCTTCTTGCGGCATTTGCCCCTGACAACACCAAATCACTACGCAACTTTGCAGCCCCAGAAGCGGCCGAACTCTTAGGTGTCTCAGGTCAATTCATGCGTAAGGTCCACGCAGAAGGAACGATTCCTGAACCAAAAGACGTGCGTAGCGGTCGACGCTACTATACCGCCCATGAGCTTTGGGAGGCTCGCGAAACGCTTGAGAAAACCTCTCGCAAAAAGGGGCGCTATATCCCTCGTCGGACTGAAGGAGAGAAACTCCAAGTCTGGCAGTTGATGAACTTCAAAGGTGGCAGCAGCAAAAGCACCACAACAATTCACCTGGCTCATTATTTTGCGCTTCGCGGTTACCGTGTATTGGCCGTTGACCTGGATCCACAAGGCTCGCTTACATCCATGTGCGGCATCAGCCCGGAAATAGAGTTTGACGGGCTGACGATCTACGATGCTATTCGGTATGAAGATCCGGTAGATATGGCGGACGTTGTGCTTCCGACATACTTCCCCGGTCTGTCTGTGGCGCCGTCACGGCTTGTTCTTTCCGAGTTTGAGACAGAATCTGCCGTTCACTCCAACCCGGACCATCCGTTCTTTACGAGAATACGGAATGCCCTGGCCCAGGTAGAAGGCGATTTTGACCTTGTTCTGATTGATAGCCCACCTCAACTCGGATTCTTGACAATAGCCGGGATGGCCGCCGCCAGTTCATTGCTTGTGCCACTGACACCTTCAATGCTGGACGTGTCTTCGACGGCTCAATTTCTCGAACTCGCTGGGGCTTACATGGCAGTCATTGAAGATGCCGGCGCTACACTCGAATACGACAACTTCAAATTCCTAATAACGCGTGACGAGCCGACAGACGTACCGTCTCAACAACTGGCTTCCTTCATGCGAGCACTGTTTCAGGATCGCGTAATGTCGGCTACGGCCCTCAAAAGCACTGCAATCAGTGACGCCACAATGCTCAAACAATCAATTTACGAGGTCGTGCGGTCGGAAATGACACGCGCAACTTATGATCGGGCAAAGAGCTCAATGGATGCGATCGGCTCTGAGGTAGAGCAAATGATCCATCAAGCATGGGGACGCAGCTAATGGCTAGAAAATCGCTACAGGAGATGTCGGGGATCGCAAACACCATCGCGCGCTCCAGCCCCAAGGCCATCGATAAAGCCCCAAAACCCAACGCCCCTGCTCTTGGTGCGCTTCAGGGCTCTCTTGCCGCAATCAGGGAAATTGACCCTGCTCTGATCGACGATTGGGGGCCAGCCGATAGGCTTGGTGAGTTTACAGCTGTAAACACTGACGAAGAAGACGATAGTTTCGAAAGCTTGATGTCGAGCATACAAGACGGTGGCCAACAAGTTCCCATTCTTGTCAGAAAATCAAAATCCGACGGTCGGTACGAGGCAATTTATGGGAGAAGGAGACTCAAGGCCTGTCGTGAACTCGGCATTAAAGTCCGCGCTAATGTTCAGGATATCGACGATGCTTCAGCGCTTCTCGCCAAGGGGCTTGAGAATGCTGCGAGACGCAATCTTTCTTTCTACGAGAAAGCACGTTTCGCCGAGGCGATCCTGACTTCAGGGCATGGCACTGCAACGGTGCGGCAAGTATTGAACCTTTCGAAATCAGGGCTGTCCCACCTGACAAAAGTTACGCAACATGTTCCTGCAACGATTGGTGACATGATAGGCGCAGCCCCAAAATCTGGCCGCCCAAAATGGACCGTGCTTGCAGAACACTTCATTGCAGGCAAGCTAGCGGAAGAAGAAGCTGCAAACCTGCTAGAAACCATTGAGCCATCAATGTCGTCAGATGATCGGCTGGAAATGCTCCTTAAAGCAGCTGCCAAACGTGGTGCACGACAAAGAGAAGGTGCAGCCGAAGTCAGCCCAATCGAAGGCGTTACAATCAAATCCTCCAACGGATCACTAACTGTTTCAGTCAAAAGAACTGGAGCTAACGCCGGCTTCGCTAGCTGGTTGGACAAAAACATGGCTGAAATCATCAAGCGCTCACACGCTGAGTTTACAGCTGTAAACGCCGAGAAAAAGAACTGAGGACGAGCAGAAAGGAGGAAGGCAAACAAACAAAACCCCCGAAACCGGAGCTTCGAGGGCTGCTGCGCAAAGCGCAATTCTTAGATTAGACACCTAGAATCTAGCAGCACCCGAATCGCCACACAAGAAAAAACGCTCTTGAGCGAACGGGTAAATTTTGTCTGCCAATAGATAATCATGAAAACACTAACAGCATTGGCTCCAAATGGAGCAACCTTGTCGGGAACGGCAGGGCAGGGGAGTAGTACGCCCAAAAAATGGATACTTCTTCGCGCCGTTGAAGAGGCCAGAGAACCTCTTGGGTTAAAATCCACAACTCTCAATGTCCTGAGAGCGATGATTTCTTTTGTGGGCGGTGATCAGATTACTGCGGACCAAGATGATCATCACATTTGTTTCGCCTCCAACGCGGCGATCGCCAAACGAACTCATGTCAGCGTACAGACCGTTGAGCGCCATATTTCGGCTCTGGTTGAGCTTGGACTTATCCGTCGCGTCATGAGCGCAAATGGAAAACGTTGGGCACGTCGGAACCGACAGGGCAGGGTGGTCACTGCAACTGGGCTCTCCCTGATGCCCTTGTCTGAACGGCACGCTGAGTTCATCCAGGAAGCCCAGAGGCATGCTGATCGAGTTCTGGAGTTCACTGTACTCCGCGACAAGGTTTCGGCCGCTCTGGCACGCCTCAGGGAGCTCCTAGCAGACGACACCAAAATCTCGGGTTTGATGACCACCGTACGCAATGCTCTGCGTCGCAAACCAGATGCGAATGTGCTCAGCGAGCTGCTGGCAGAAATCTCTGTGGAAATCTCCGAGATAACACAGACAGATACAGAAAATTTGAGGGCCAGTGACAGTGAAATTGAGGGGCACAAAGAGGACTCTTTGAATCCGGAAGTTAAGAAAGAAAAACTTTCTCAGATTCAAGTTTCTCCAGACCAAATGGAGCGCAGTTTTCCACGGCTATGCTCAGAACTACGCTTTGCAAAAGATCAGCACCACTGTGATCGGCTTATGGATGATATCGCCGAGTATCTACGGCTTGGCCAAACCTGGTATGCAATGAAATCAACGTTTGGCCCAGCTATTCGCTTCGTTGTTCTCGGATACATTTTTCAACGTGCTGAGAACATACAGTCTCCAGGGGCTTACCTGATTTCTTTGCTGGCTAAGATCGAAAAGGGAGAGTTGTCTCCAAAGGCAATGCTCTCGCGGACCTCCAATGCTACCTAAATTTTGGGAAACAGGATGAAATTTACCGTTTTCAACCTACACCTCCAATCGATGATCGGATTGAAGAATTTGAAAAAGGTGAGCAATAGGATTGACCTCTATAAATCACAGACCCATAAATAGTGAGCTATAGAAAGAAGGCTTATACCTCACGATGTGGAACTGGCAGAACACTGACTGGCCGACCTTTCGTTACGACGCCACAAGACTCGAACCATACGAGCAACAGTTTCTGTTGTCCTCAGGGGAAGTTATTGGAGCGGTTCATCATGTGAACACATCGGATCGAGATCAATTGCGTATCGATCTGCTAAGCGAAGAAGCAATGAAAACCAGCGCGATCGAAGGTGAGATGCTGGATCGGCTCAGCGTGCAATCTTCCTTGCGTAGGCATCTTGGATTGGCTCCCGACAGCTATCCATCCAAACCGCGCGAGCAGGGCGTTTCAGAGATGATGGTGGATGTTTACTCCACCTATTCGGAGCCGCTATCACATGGCACCCTGTTTCGGTGGCATGACATGCTTCTGTCTCATGACAGGCATCTGGAAAAGATTGGATCATACCGGAGCCACGAAGATGCGATGCAAATCGTCTCAGGCCGCTTAGACCGCCCAACGGTGCATTTCGAAGCGCCGCCCTCGCATCAGGTGCCGACTGAAATGGATCATTTCGTAACCTGGTTCAATCGGACCGCACCAAATGGTCCCGAACCATTGCGCGCACTGATCCGGGCCGGATTGAGCCATCTGTATTTCGAGAGCATTCACCCCTTTGAAGACGGCAATGGTCGGTTGGGCAGGGCGCTGGCGGAAAAATCCCTGGCGCAAAATATTGGTCAGCCAAGCCTGATTGCCCTTGCTTTCACGATCGAGCGAGAGCGGAAGGCATATTACGACCAACTCGAACGTCATCAAAAGACGCTAGACGTGACACCATGGCTTATCTGGTTTGCAGAGACAGTCCTTACAGCACAGCAGGTGACGCTTGAGCGGGTCGGCTTCTTTATTGCCAAGACGCATTTCTATGACAGGCATCGTGATCAATTCAATCCCCGCCAAGGCAAGGTAATCG
This sequence comes from Ruegeria sp. BF6, assembly GCF_056538665.1. Taxonomy (NCBI): domain Bacteria; kingdom Pseudomonadati; phylum Pseudomonadota; class Alphaproteobacteria; order Rhodobacterales; family Roseobacteraceae; genus Ruegeria; species Ruegeria sp. BF6. Next base: position 52,878 of record NZ_JBQFTN010000021.1, on the reverse strand, counting down.
CACGTTTGTTTAAGGCTGGACCGGAAGGGTTCAAAGGCGGGCTGAGCGCCGAGAACTATATTTCGATCACAGGAACGTCGCGCGCCACGGCGACGCGGGATCTGCAGGATCTGGTAGAGAAAGGTGCTCTGAGCCGAACGGGTGAACTTCGGTACACGCGATATTGGTTAAAGCTGGATCGGGACGGGTAGGGGGCTGAAATACGGCACGAAGGGAGGGAAGCGGAAGTTCGCTGCGATTGCGAACTGAAATGACAGCATCTGCGTTAGCGGACCTTGGCGAATGAGTTGAAGCGTGACTGCAAGATCGCACGAGCATCAAATGGAGATTGACGAAGTTGGGACCAAACGCCTACGCAAGTACCGAGGTTGTAGACTTCACTGCAGCCATGGATGCCGGGATATTCGGCATCAATGGAGAGACTGGTGCTGGCAAGACGACCATATTCGACGGCATCTCTTTCGCCCTGTTCGGACAGTCATCGGGAGCAGAACGCTCGGCAGAGGACATGGTATGCCACCACGCCCACGCGGCGGATCTCACTAAGGTCGAGCTCGTCTTTGATCTCGGGACCGAAACTGCCCGCCAATTTCAATGATGCATAACTATCCAGAAAGTTTGCGACAGAACCTTTTCGCCTGCCACATCGCGTGAGGTAGCCATGGCCGCGCGGGAAAAGGTAGGATTAACCCCGTGAGCCTAGCGCTGGAAACCCAATAGAATCCCGACGGACTAGGACTGCCTTTTCGAGATGCTTGCGCTTTTTTGGTGCTTCTGTGTTTTGAATGTGCTCCATCAAAAGATTCGCCAGTTGAGCGCCTGACCTTCGATAATTGACTGAATAACTGGTTAAGCCGGGAGAGAGACAATCGATCATTCTATGGTTCCCGAACCCAACAACCGAAACTTGGTCACCGACCAAAATCTCTAATTCCCGACACGCTGCATACACTCCGAACGCAGCCGCATCACTTGCGCACAAGAATGCTGTTGGCGGGTTCTTCGACGATAGTAACACTCGAGCAAATTGTTTCGTTTCTTGCATGTTTGAACCACAGGCGCTCTGAAACCCTGGTACCATGGCCAAATCAGATTGGCTCATCGACCGATGAAAGCTTTGCAACCAATGATCGGGTTCGATGTTGCTCTTTTTGAGCCCGACAAACGCAATTCTGGTGTGTCCGCTACCTTTAAGTATGGACACCGAGTTAGCGATGCACCCATCGATATCAACATCGCAATAATGGCTGCTCAAACCGTCGACATGGCCGTAGGTGACAAAAGGCACCCCAAATTCAGTTAACATTTCAATGCGTGAATCGTTGGTGGTCGGAGCGGGTATGATGCAACCATCGACGCGTTTTTCTTGAATGATCAGGCGCTGGATTTCTGAAAGCCTTTCAAGACCGTTCGTCGAACAAACCGTCAACGTCCAATCCCTTGACAGAAGCTCGTTGCTAATCCCTTCAATCAATTCGAGCGTTGCTAGTGCATTCGCTTCCTCATACCCCTGCGGCAAAATAATGGCTGCAGACTGGCTCGTACCTTTCTTAATGGATCTTGCGATAGCTGACGGATAGTAACCAAGTTTTTTCGCCGCATCTTGTACTCTTTGCTTTGTTTCCGTTGATATATCGGAATAGCCGGAAAGTGCTCGCGAGACGGTGCTCTTAGAAAGCCCAGTATGTTCGGACAGGTCTGCGAGGGTTGTTACCCTTGGGCCAACCTTCCTTGAGTGCTTTTTCTTGCTTCCATCCGACATAAGGTTGTTCGATATCTACGGGGAAAACGATGTCGAGATGCTAGGGTGCAACGCAACGCAAACTAGTCCTTCGCTCCACGTGCTGGACGAGTATCGACCTGCTGCTGTAACAGTCTGAGCTGAAACATTTTTAAGGATTGGACACGACTCCTGAGGTTTCTCGCACTTTCAGCGTTGCGGAGTATTCGAGATGTCGAACAGGGAGATTTGGTGAACGCATTCGGTCCAGCAGGATCTCTGCCAAGCGCGTGCCTAGCATTTTGGGATTGATCGCCATGGTAGTTAGGCCTGGGGTAGAGATACTGGCATCCTCGATGTCATCGAAGCCCACGACCGAAAAATCACGTCCTGGCTTTAACCCGGACCGGATCAATCCCAAGCAAGCTCCAAGTGCGGCGACATCTCCATTGCAAACGATGCTTGTCACCTCGGGGTGCTGCTTGCGGAGTGCCGCGATAGCGTCAAAACCAGCGCGCTTGCTCTCTTCACAAGGCCAAACAATTGGCTGAACGCCATCCAACTGTTTAAGAGCGTCTAGGTACCCCGATATACGCTCTTCACGTACTGATGTTTGCTCGGTACCGCCAAAATAGGCAATGTGCCTGTGCCCTAAATCGATCAAATGCTGGGTGGCTTGACTGAGAGCTTCAGTGTTTAGAACGCCGACGTAGTCAAGAGACTTTGAAACCTTTCGCATGAAGGTGACCGTGGGTACGCTATGAGCCTTTATAAGCTCCAATGATTCTTCGTTTGTTTCGATCGCCGGAACCCATATCAATCCACCTCGACCAAATCTGATGCACGCTTCCATGAGACGAGCCTGGCGTTGAAGTTCGTCTTGCGCATCGAGAATCGAAACCATGAAACCTTCAGTTTCAAGAAGGTCCACGGCGCTGCTGACTACTTCAGAATTAAATGGGTTTGCCAAGGTGTTAAGCATAAACCCTATTTCACGGTTTTCACCTGAACGCATAGTGGCCGCTGCGTGATTTGGAACGTAGCGCAGTCGCTTCGCGGCGCTCAGGACTTTCTGGCGCGTCTGCTCTGAAATCCGGCCGGTGTCGCGCATCACCTGACTGACGGTGGGTACTGATACGCCCGCTTCTTTGGCAACGCTGGATAGGGTGGGCTTTTTCATTATGGCAGCAGTTTTAGATATAACGTTATTCTAGATTTGCAGGCGACTCAAAAAATATCAAGTAAATTATGAATAGCGTGAGATAGTCACAGGCTTGACTCGTGATATAACGTTGTATCATAGTGCCTCCATTCGCCATAGGTTAATCCAAGTTCGTCGGCGAGGGAGGGAGGTTGCCAGGTTTCGGTCAACCTCAGGCATAACGGAGGAAAACATGTCTATTCATTCGAAACTGGCGGGTGCCGTATCCGGTGTTGCCATGCTTGTTGGTGCCGCTGCCGTACAGGCGGAAACCCTGTTTTGGTCCACGCAGGCCCGACCTGCTGAAGAAGCGCAGGCGATGCGGACCGAGGTTCTCGGCGGATTTGATGGCGAAGTTGATTACCAGCCGAACGAAGATGGGCCTTGGCTGACACGTCTGCAAGCCGAACTACAAGCTGGTTCGGGGAGCATTGATTTGCTGGGTTCATTGCATGGTAACTTCTCGGCGATGAACCCCGAAGACCTGATGGATCTCGGCGATCTGGGTGTCACGTCAGCCTCAGACACCTTTAACGATCTGGCCAAGCTTGGAACTGACAGCCTTCACTACATGCCATGGATGCAAGCGAGCTATATCATGGCCGCGAACACTGAAGCGCTGCAGTACTTGCCTGAAGGTGCAGATATCAATGCATTGACTTATGACCAGTTGATTGCCTGGGCGGCCAATGTTGAAGAAGCGACCGGCCAGAAGAAATTCGGCTTTCCTGCAGGTCCCAAGGGGCTGAAGCATCGGTTCTTCCAGGGCTACCTCTATCCGTCCTACACAGATGGTGTTGTGCGTACTTTTGCGTCGCCAGAGGCCGTGACGGCATGGGAGAAATTCAAAGAACTATGGAGCCACACAAACCCTGCATCGACCAACTTCTCTTTCATGCAGGAACAGCTGTTGAACGGCGATGCCTGGATCGTTTTTGATCACACCTCACGTCTGGCGCAAGCCTTCAACGAGCGCCCTGACGACTTCGTTGCCTTTCCGGCACCTGCGGGTCCGACTGGTCGCGGTTTCATGCCTGTTCTGGCAGGTGTTGCCATCCCGCGAACCGCGCCAGATGCCGAAAGCGCGAAAGCTCTGGTAACTTATCTGATGCAGCCTGAGACGCAGATCGCGACCCTAAAGGCAACCAACTTCTTTCCTGTTGTTGATGTCGAACTGCCAGACGATCTGCCGCCTTCTGTCAAGGCAGCAGGCGAAGCGGTTGCCACAATGAGCGGATCGGCAGACGCCAATCCTGGACTATTGCCTGCAGGCTTGGGCAGCATGGGTGGTGATTTCAACCGTGTCTATGTGGACACGTTCGAGCGCATTGTTTTGGCGGGGCAACCCATCGAGCAGGTTCTGGAAGATCAGAAGAAACAGCTTGAAAAGATCATGAACGAAACTGGCGCTCCCTGCTGGGCCCCTGATGCGCCTTCAGACGGCCCATGTCCCGTCGAATAAGTCCAAACAAATAGGTGGGCCGCTTTGGCGGCGGCCCGTTTCCCAGCATTTTCCCAATTCAAAGGAGCGGTCCGATGGAAGCGCGGCTATTGCCATACTTTCTGATCCTCCCGGTGACCCTGTTTCTCTGTATGTTTTTCCTCTACCCGTTTGTGCTGGTTGCGCAGGAGGCGTTTGGAACTGAGAACGGTTTTTCACTGGATAACTTTCGTGAGGTTGTGAGCTACTGGAAGTTCCCGATCTCGATGAAGAATACATTCCTTCTGGCCGCTGCTGTCGTGCCGATCCAGCTGGCACTGTCCCTTCTGATGGCCACGATGGTCACGAAGATGCAAAAGGGCCGCGATCTGGTTCTGTACATTTGGACAATTCCGCTTGGCATCTCTGACCTTGCTGCCGGTATCATCTGGCTGGCGATCTTCGAGCAATCGGGTTTCCTGAACTCGATGATGGTGGGACTTGGTGTCACGGACCAACCTGTGAGCTTGCTTAGCTATCAATCCCCCTGGATCGTCTTCCTGGCGATTATGCTGGCCGAGATTTGGCGCGCAACCGCGATCATGCTTGTGATCCTGGTGGCGGGCATCGGTTTGATCCCCAAAGAATATTATGAGGCCGCCGATGTGTTTGGAGCCTCTCGGTGGAAGCAATTCACCCGGATCACCCTGCCAATGTTGCGTCCATCGCTGCAAACAGCACTGATCCTGCGCGTCATTCTGGCATTTGAAGTCTTTGCAGTCGTTGCAGCGCTCGGTGGCACGCTCTTCCCGGTGCTCATGGGCGAAATCTATGCCTACCAATTTGACCTGCAAAATGGCGGCGGAGCAGCTGCACTGGCGATCATCGTTCTGATCATCTCGATCGTCTTTACTCTGCTCATCATGCGCGCACTGCGTGTCCCGAAAGGAGCAACGATATGACCGCTGTAGCTGATGTTGTAGCACCTGACGCCCGCAAGGCGGGCAGGGGGATCTACCGGGCCGGAGTGATCTTGCTGTGTGCCTGGGTGATCGTACCGCTGTACCTGTTGTTCGTGAACACGATGTCTTCACCGGAAACGGTGAACAGCTTCCCGAAGAGCTTCATTCCGGAGTTCAATATGGGATCCATAAACTTCTTCATGGGGTTCCAGGGGATGCTGATGGCTTTGTGGAACTCGGTGGTGGTTGCTGTGCTGACGATGGTGATGTCAATCACCATCGGAGCGCCGGCTGGCTACGCTCTCTCTCGGTTTGAATTCCGCGGGAAAGAGCTGTTCCGGCTGCTGATCTTGCTGACGCGGGCTTTCCCGCTTCCGCTTCTGGCGCTTCCGCTTGCGGTTCTCTTTATACGCACAGGACTCGATGACACGGCCTTTGGCCTGTCTCTTGTGCACACGACCCTGGCGATTCCGTTCGCGGTGCTAATCACCTTCTCGCTCTTCTCCGGCATTCCGTTGGAGCTGGAGGAAGCAGCCTGGACTTTGGGCTGCACGCGATTGACCGCATTTACCAAGGTGATCCTGCCTCTGGTGTTGCCAGGTATCACGGCTTCGGCGATCTTCGCCTTCGTGATTTCGTGGAACGAAGTATTCGCGGCCGCCGTGCTGACCATCGAGAACCGAACGCTTCCCGCGTTTCTATTGCAGACATTGGGCGAAGCTCCGTTGCACCTGAAATTCGCAGGCGGCTTCATCCTCGTGGTGCCTGCACTGATCTTCATCTTCGCTGTGCGCAAATATCTCTTTGCCATGTGGGGCATCGCCAACCGCTAAGCGGTGGCCGAAAGGAAACTGTTATGGCTGAAATACAGATCAAAAACGTCGCCAAGAACTTTGGATCTTACCAAGCTCTTCACGACATCAACCTGACCATCGCAGACCAGGAATTCATGGTCCTTCTGGGGGCCTCTGGCTGTGGTAAGTCTACGCTACTACGTATCATCGCCGGACTTGAGACGGCTACAACCGGTGAAGTCTGGATTGGAGGGCGTCGTGTGGATCACCTATCGCCCAAGGATCGCGGCATTTCGATGGTGTTCCAGAACTATGCGGTCTTTCCACACCTGACGGTGTTCGAGAACATCGGCTTTGGTCTGCGGATGCAAAAATTGCCTGATGACGAGGTCAAGCGCCGCGTCGAGCGTACGGCAGGTTTGATGCACATCGAGCAGCTCTTAAAGCGCTATTCGGGCGAGCTGTCAGGCGGACAACGCCAGCGTGTGGCGGTTGCCCGGGCGTTGGCAATGGAACCTGATGTGATACTGATGGACGAACCGCTTTCGAACCTGGACGCTCTGTTGCGGATGGAAATGCGGGCTGAGCTAAAAGGTGTTTTGGCCGAAAGCGAAACCACCGCCATTTACGTGACACACGATCAGGTCGAAGCCATGTCAATGGCCGACCGGATAAGCGTCATGCATCAGGGCAAAATCGTTCAGGCAGCCTCGCCTATCGAGGTGTATAGGGATCCAGCGGCCGAGTTTGTGGCCAGTTTTATCGGCAATCCACCGATGAATTTCCTCCCCGCTGAAGCTGCGGGCTCCGGTCGCTGGACAGTGGCGGGACAGAGCTTTGATGGACCGGCAAGTGGCAAAAATCTGAAGTGGGCCATTCGCCCGGAAGATCTGCGCATCACGGATGCAGGCTTTGCAGCACGCGCCAAGGTTGTTGAGCCCTTGGGCGCACATCTGCTGGTAACCTGTGATGTCGACGGGCACCAGTTCCGCGCTGTTCTGGACAGTGAGCTTAGCGTGAAGCCCGGCGATGTACTTACGCTGGCGCCCCAAGAGGGCAGAGGGCGTTGGTTTGACCCAGAAACCACTTTGGCCGTCGCTTAAAGGAGAAGCACAATGAGCCAAGCGCTGATTGATCAGGCCCGCAAAGTCATGGACGGAAATGACCGGGGCAGCTACACCGTGCCCACCCATGGTCTCTACCCCTTCCAGTGGAATTGGGACAGCGCTCTATCTGCGCTTGGCTTTTCGCACTACGATATTGATCGGGCATGGGTCGAAATCGAGACCTTAATGGCTCATCAATGGGCCGACGGTATGGTGCCCCATATCATTTTCCATGAACCTGATGATGGATATTTCCCTGGCCCCGACGTTTGGGGAACAAACCGAGTCGTACCCACGACAGGTATTACGCAGCCAGCCGTCGCTGGCTTTGCCTTGCGCAAAATATTTGATCGCTCTGAAGACAAAGTTCTGGCGCGCAGGCGGCTTGCTAATCTACTGCCCAAGATTCATGCCTGGCATAAATGGTTTTACAAGCATCGTGATCCCGAAGCCTCTGGTCTCGTGGCGATCATCCACCCGTGGGAATCTGGTCGAGATAACTCGGTAGATTGGGACGAGGCGCTAGAAGGCGTTCCCATGGAGGGGGTCGCATCATTTACACGGCGCGATACAACACACGCCAACCCTGATCATCGTCCGACGGACGAGCAGTACCGAAGGTATATCTGGTTGGTCCAAACCTTTCGACGTTTGGGTTGGGACAACGCAAAACTTCATGACGCTTCGCCTTTCCGCCTCGTTGATCCGGGGTTTAATGCCATCCTGATACGATCCTGCGACGATGTCGCGGAACTCGCCGAACTCATAGGTGATCCCGATATGGCCCTTGAAGCACGCGCGATGGCGGCAAAGGGTCGTGCTGCGATGGAAAGTCTTTGGAACCCAAAGCTTGGGCAATATACATGCTACAACCGCGCTGCGGGAATTTTGCAGGACACGCCTACGGTCGGCGGAATACTTGCGGCGTTTGCACAAGTGCCAACTGCACGTGCTGAAGCTTTGGTGGCAAGGATCAACTTGTTGTCCCAGCGGTGTGTTTACTTGGTGCCAAGTCATGACCCTGCGGATAGCTCCTTTGACAGCAGGCGCTATTGGCGAGGACCATCATGGCTCATTGTGAATTATATGATCGCCGATGGTCTGATCCTGGCGGGCCAAGAGGCTATGGCACAACGTCTTCTAGCAGATAGCATGCGTCTGATTGAGAAAAGTGGCTTTGCGGAATACTATGATCCGATCAGCGGCGAACCGTGTGGTGGCGGAGACTTTACCTGGACTGCTGCAATGGTAATCGAAATCCTTAAAGTTCAAAAAGTGCCCGCATGAAACGCTCACGCATCAACGAGATTATGGCGCATGCAGACGGCGTAATTCGCTCTCACGGTTTCACTTTGCCACCTTTCGCTTATTGGTCACCCGAGGAGTTCAAGGCACGTGAACGTGACGCCCGTCACGTGATCGACGCGCGTTGCGGCTGGGATATCACCGACTATGGTGACGGTGATTTTGATAGGATGGGCCTGTTTTTATTCACGCTGCGCAACGGTCTACAGAGCGACTTAGCCAAAGGCGGTGGCATGTGCTATGCCGAGAAGCTGCTGATTTCACGGCAGGATCAGCTGTCGCCCATGCACACGCATGTTCTAAAGGCTGAAGATATCATCAACCGCGGCGGCGCGACCCTGGTCGTTGAACTCTTCGGCTCGGATGGCGCGGGTGGGTTTGCAGAAGACTGCGGTGGTGTGGTCTGGTTGGACGGCATCTGCCACAACTTTAGTGCGGGTGAGAAACTGCGCCTGGCGCCCGGTGAAAGCGTCACTTTACGCCCTGGTGATTGGCACGCGTTCTGGGGCGACGGTGGCGATGTTCTGATTGGTGAGGTTTCGACCGTCAATGACGATGAGACCGACAATATCTTTCGTGAGCCCATTGGACGTTTCTCAGAGGTTGAGGAGGATGCTTCTCCGACACATCTTTTGGTTAGCGATTATTCAAAATGGCTTGGCTGATTGAGGAAACAGACAGCGAAGATCTCGCGCTGGAATTAGAAGCCTCCTTGTTGAACGAACTGAGCCGCCGTCGACCGCAAGGGGTCAACAGCACAATTGAACTTGTCTGCCATAAGGATGGAGTTCTGAAAGGCGGGCTTCTGGGTACAACATCTTACGGTTGGTTCTTGCTAAAAATACTTTGGGTGGCCCCACCGTTTCGGCGTCAGGGGCTGGCAAGAGCCCTGTTCGACCGCGCCTGTACCTTGGCCAAGGCGAGAGACTGTCACAGCGTGTGGCTCGATACCTCAGACCCTAAGGCCCGACAGGTCTATCTTCGTTGGGGATTTGTACAGTTTGGCCATCTGGAAAACGGGCCGGATAAGACGCCCCCTGAGCATTGTCGTTGGTTTTTGCAACGTTTAATTATTTGATCCACAGTGCGAAGCCTTGGAGTGCATTGTCGGCTACTCACAACGGATTTGCTGCAGAGTTTAGTTGAGGTGTCTCACACCGCGATTACAAAGCGCATGCAACAGTTATTCGAGAGGGAAGCGCCGAGGCAATTATTTTCGCAGACTGTTGGTTCGCCAGATTCTCAAGTTCGCGACTGCGGCGAATGGCGGCTTCGGCGGGCCGCGTCGCAGCGATCACGGATATTGCTCAATGGCAGGATTGGGCCGCCTGCGAAAGCGACCCAACTGCACTAGATTTCAATGGCTTCGGCGATCGCTAGAGCGTCTTCAAGTTCGACGCCCAGATATCTAACTGTGCTGTCCATCTTGGTATGTCCAAGTAGCAACTGTACCGCGCGCAGGTTGCCAGTCTTCTTGTAGATCTGGGTTACTTTGGTACGCCGCATTGAATGCGTTCCGTATGCGCTTACCTCAAGGCCGATGGATGTGACCCACTCACGGACGATCCGTGCATACTGGCGAGTTGAAATGTGCAAGCGCTCATGGAAGCGGCCAGGCCAAAGATACTCCGAGCCAACCATAAGTTCATCCTCCATCCACTTCTCGACTGAAGCTCGCGTGCCCTCGGAAATCTCGAAGCGGACTGGTTTCTGAGTTTTGCTTTGCAGGACGGAGGCACGCTCTTTGATCTGTCCCGATGCCATCACGTCGACGACCTTCATCTTCACAAGATCACAGCCGCGAAGTTTGCTGTCGATTGCCATATTGAACAGCGCGAGGTCGCGATGGTTCTCGGCCAGTTCAAGTCGAACTCGGATCGCCCAGACGTGCTTTGGCTTCAGCGGTCTTTTCTGGCCAACGATACGTCCTTTGTTCCAAGCTGGGCGAAGCGCGCGAATGGCTGGTAAATTTGGTGTTTCCATGACTGATCCTCCGATCCGCCATGCCCTCCCAAAGCGACAACCCGACGTTGACGAGGCACCATATCAGAGGATTTCTGCGCTGCCTCCGAGGTCTGCAGAGAGCCCACTTCTACCGATGCTGCGCGTTGCTCGAACGTCAGCTTTGCGTTGAGCATTCTAGGTGCGTTGTCAGGCTCATAGATTAAATCCAGAAACTGGTTCTAATGGTTCTGACCCACTGGAGTCCCAGTACTAGCTACCATTTCGAAAGCGTTGCAGTGTCTGCGGATAATTCGATGGAAAACTCCAGACAGCTTCGCCCGGAGCACGCACAAGCCCGCGCGCTTGAGGATCTCGGTCTGTAAGCAGAGAAATGAACAGGTCACTGCTGGCCCAGGGCGAAGACCGAAAGTACCAATGCCCGTTTCCTGTATCGGCTGCTTCGGCCTCGGTCACATCGATGATATGTAGGGTTTTCATCTCAGACAGTCGGCGCTGGAACAGAGACCCATTTATTGCTTCATCGGAAACTTGACCCAGACGGTCGCGGCCGAAGACCAACCGTGACATCGCCAGCGCTGAATCGGTCTGCGATTGATAGAGTGTCACACCTATAACGGCATCCAGAAGGCCGTCTTCAATTGATTGCAAGAAATAGCTTCGATCAAGATCGCTGCTGATCAGGATCAACTGCCCCAGCCGCGGCTTTGGCCCAGGCCGCAAAGCAATCTGATAGGCGGCTTCAAATGCGAGCCTTGAGCCTGCGCTGTATCCTATAAGGTGAATGCGCCGGGCGTTGGTGTTTGCCGACAAGTATTCGACAAGAGACCGCAAATTGCGGCGCGTCGCCAATGCAGATTCCTGATCCCGAAAATACGCCAAGCGATTGGGTGTAGCGGGCCAGTTGTAGCTGATGAAGGCGCCCTGATAGCCCAGAAAGTGTTGCAACTCTTTGGAGACAAGGGTCGAGTAATCAAAATCGACATTGTAGCCATGGACATAGATGAAAATGTCTTTGTTGCGAGAGGCTGCAAGGTGATCGTCAATCCATTGGGCAAACCGAAGTCCGGCTGCCTTCATCTCCTTTTGCGAAGGTGGATCGTTCATGTAGCGCGTGACACTGAACGGCATGACACCAATCTCTTGTACGTCAGACAAGCTGAGCGTGTAGTCCTTAGCGCGGTCGCGCGTCATGGTAACGTGGCGAAGCTTTTTCAACGTCGCCAATGGGGGGTTGCTTTGCACTTCGGCAATGCCGGTACGCAGAATGTGACCGCGCTCATTGTTGTAATAGGCTTGTGGGTCGCCGGGAACCGCGGGCAGCCGATCTGTAGCGTAGAATAGCTGCGAACGCTGCACGAAATTGTCTTCCGTGATGTCCTTGTAAGGGTCAAAAGCAGCCTCGGCATAGACCGTTGGGGAGGGCATCAGTTCAATTTCGTCATAGATGTTTGGCCCGCAGGCAGCGAGGACACAGAACGAACACACGGTTGCCGCAGGCAAAGCTCTGGCAATCAGTCGCCTCGTCGTTCCTTTTCTGAATTGCCTTTGTCCGACTGTTCGCATCCGGCTGCAATTGTCGGTCCCAAGCATGTCGGCACCGCTGCTCGCGCCTTGGCGCAACTTCGATACTACAGACCTGTTTGTGTTCGGCATGGCCGCCTTTCGCATAATGCCCTTACTCAGAAGCTGTAGGTCACACCCAACACGGGTCCGAATTGTGAGAGCTTGAACCTGCTGTCAACTTCACCTTTGTCGACCATGATGTAGCGATAACCTGCGCGCAAATTCCACTTTGGAGCGATCGCATAACCTACCGTTGCCAAAAACTGTGCGGTTTCGCGATCTGAGCGAAATCCACCATAGTCGGCCAAGGCAACGGCCGACCATCGGTCATTGATCTGATACCGGATACGGGCCGCAATCAGAGGGTCTATCCAATCGTCGCTGGCACTGGAACTTGGTGCCGGGGTGGGGCCGCCGACCAGAGTGATCGTGCTGCTCGTCTCAAACCAGCGAAACCCGCCACCGAGATCGACGGCCAGGTTTTGGTCTTGATAGGCCGTGTAAGCGGCATATCCACTTAAAAACTGCGTCTTCAGACTGGTTTCAGCGCCACTGAACACCGGGCCGGGAGTGTCATTGTCAAAGGACAGGTCTGTGCGCATGTAGTCCGCGATCAGCGACCACCGGCCACTTCGCGCTTCAAGTGTACCCATGAATGCCAGATCAAGGTTTTCAACCGCTTCACTGAAGCTGAGTTCCGACTCCAGCGATCCAATGGTTGTCTTGGTGTCCGCCGCGTAGATGTAGAAGCTGCCGGAAAAACTCCAGTCGGAGTCCTGTGCCACTGCTGTTGATCCGCCGGGCAGCATCGTCGCCGCAACCAGAAAACTGCTTGCGATACACCGTATTTTTAAGCACGCCATGGCCCGCTCCCCCCTTTGCCTATCCCGAGTTCGAGGCGCGGCAAAAGATGGGCCGCGCCGTTGTCCTGTTACGTTTCACAATCGCATTCGACCGGGTCGAGTATCGGAACAGATGCCTTAACGCTATTCATTTCACGGGCGCGAAACTCTGACGGTGTTTGACCCGTCCATTTCTTGAAGGCCCGTGTCATGGCCGTCGCGTCAGAGTATCCCAAATGATCAGCGATTTCGCCCACCGACAATTCAGACTTGGAAAGCAGATGTTTCGCCTGGTCACATTTGGCTTCGATGACGATGCGCGACAGTGATGTCCCATAGGCAGCAAGCCGTCGGTTGAGAACCGCGCCTCGAAAACCGCATGCCTTGGCGAGCGCCGTAGCCGACAAGTCCGTGCGCCCGACCCTTGAGTTGGCAACGCTTTGGATCGAACTCAACAAGTCTGTAGGTACAGGGTTTTTTTCGTCCTGAGTGGTCAACACGTACTCGGTCGCGGTTCGGTTAACCAGTTCAAACAAAAGCCAGGCACTTGGGAAGCGGATGGAATACCCGTCTGAGCCCGCACCTACCGCCCGGATACCGTAGAAGTAAGACGGGAGCAGATCAGGACGGTTCACACGCACAAGAACCTTATTTGCTTCCCAACGCTGACCTGCGGTTTCATGCAGCAACGTAGCCCATCGGCTGATCTGAAACGCATCCATATAGGCGGCCGAACAGCATGGCGTGAACCTGCGTTTGGCGGACAGCACGGCGAACTCTCCAGAGACATCGAGTGTCATGGTGACCGCGTTTGTGTTGTTTCCCGCATGAACGCAAAACCTGGCAATGAAATCGGCCAGCGACTTTGCTACGCGAAAGGCCTGTCCGAATGGGGATGCAACGGTCGGATCTGAAGTTTGACCAACAAGTGCTGGAAAGTCTGGGGATGTCTTTTGTGCGACGGCTTCAAACACGGCATAGACAGTGTCGTGCGGAATGAAACAACTCGGAGCGTTCAATTCCGAGAAGGATAGATCGAATTCCGCTAGGAGACTTTCTACAGATTGACCGGATTCTTGAAACGCAAGCAAAAGCGGCACGATAACCCGCCCGCGTGTAAGCGGCGGTGTTCTGTGTTGAGCATGTGCGTCATGCCCTGTCATCATAGCTCCTTAAGACCCCGCAATTGAAAGGTCGGGCACGTCAAGCATAGACCAGCGCGGCTCTGTGTCCCTGACCTGCGTCAAAGCGGAAGTCACTTTTTGAGGTAAAAAAGTCAGGTGCCCGCTGGTAGGGGCTCAATCGAATTGAACCACGCTACCCGCAGAGAGTGCGCTCTAAGAGATTGACATCACCACACGAATAATAGGACCGCCGTCGGGTCAATATGCAAAGAGAGTTTCTAGTTGTTGGCCGAAACGCTATCGCTACCTGTCATTTTTAACCAGTTTTCGGAAGCGGTCGCTCCAATCTGTCAGGGCATACATTCGAACTTTGTGGTTTGTTGGAGAGAGATGGCCAAGGCTCCAATTGTAGCATTTTAAAAAACAACAAAATGAGAGGCGTGAGAATGCGCTTTTGATCAGGTGCCGGGACCATCAAGCAATGCATTTCTGTAATTGGCTAGTGGAGCGGGCAAACTATGAATCTCACGCACAAACGCTGGAAACTTGCTGCTTTAGCTGTCCTGATTGGAAGCACAGCGACCGCTCAGAGCTTTGATACCACGGTCGATGCACTTGCTGAGACATATGAAGTGCCCATTACCATAAACAACTTTGTTCGGGCTGCTACAGACAATGAACTGAAGACGTACAATGGCCTGGCCGGAGGCGTAAATCAGTTCTTTCACTTCAAAGAACCCACCCCCATCGACAATCAGCCCACCATTCGGATGAATCGCGACACACTCTACAGCGTTGCGGTTATTGATATCAGCCAAGGCGCAACCTTGACTCTGCCCGATGTGGGCGACCGATACATGACGACGATGGTGGTCAATCAGGATCATTTCATCAATGAAGTGTTCGACGGTGGCGGTGTGTTCCAGCTTGACATGGGTACATTCCATACCCCCTACGTACTTGTTTTCATGAGAATACTGGTGGATGCCGAGAACCCCAAGGATGTTGCGGCGGTCAATGCAATTCAGGACGGGTTCACCATTGATGCTGCCTCCGCAACGCCCTTCGAAATGCCCAATTACGACGCGGAGAGCTTTGAGGCGCTGCGCCAAGCCGCAATTGAGCTGGGCAGGTTCGCCACAGACAGCGTCCGGACTTTTGGTAAGGCAGATCATGTAGACCCATTACGCCATTTCCTTGGCACAGCAGTCGGCTTTGGTGGGCTGCCAGAAGACGAGGCCTTTTATCTTAATATCGAGCCCGGCCTGCCGCTTGGGGAATACAAAATCCAGGTCCCGGCGGATGTGCCAGTGAACGCATTCTGGTCCGTGAGCCTTTATAATGCAGACGGGTTTTTTGAACTCAATTCCCTCGACACGTATGTGGTCAACTCGGTCTCAGGCACCAAGAATGACGATGGCAGTGTGACCGTGCACTTCGGCGGTTGCAACGACGGACGTGTGAACTGTCTCCCGATCATGGATGGCTGGAACTATGCCGTGCGCCTTTATCAGCCGGGCCCAGAGGTCATCGACGGAAGCTGGGTCTTCCCCTCCGTAGAACCCGCAAACTGAACAACAGGATGCTTACGATGAAAAAGCTTCTTCTGACAGTCGCGCTTACACTCCCGACAGGCGTTTGGGCCGAAGACATGGTCGATGTGACCGTCGACACCCTTGTGCGCGCCGAGACAGATCACATGTTTCGGACCAACATGGCCAATCTCGGCCTCGCTGTTGGCGAATTGGGGCATATGCGCGAAGCCACCACACCGGATAACCAGCCCGTCATCCGCATGAACCAGGACACGCTCTACTCCGGCATTCTGCTGGATTTGAGCGAACCCGTCGAAGTGACACTGCCTAAAGCGGATGGCCGCTATATCTCGATGCATGTCATCAATCAGGACCACTTCATGTATGCCGAGGCAGAGCCCGGCACGTATCAAATCACACAGGAAGACCTTGGTACGCGCTTTGGTTTCATCGCGTTTCGCACATTCGTCGATGTGACTGACCCGGATGATATTGCCGCCGCGCAAGCGGCACAGGATGGAATTGTCGTCAGCGGCGGTGGAACGGGCCCGTTTGACGCGCCCAACTGGAACACCGAACAACTTGCCACTGCGCGTCAGGCGATAAACGATTTATCCTTGCTGGGCACCGATTCAGCCCGCGCCTTTGGCAGAACAAAGGACGAGATTGATCCGGTTCAGTTTCTGGTCGGTGCGTTCTCGGGTTGGGGCGGTCTTCCGCCTGAGGCCGCGATCTATCTGTTGGACGCGGTCGATCAGAATGACGGCGAAACACCGCATGCGGTAACCGTCAAGGATGTGCCGGTTCGGGCGTTCTGGTCGGTGACTGTCTATAACGGTGACGGCTTTCTGGAAGCCAATGATCTGGGCGTAAACAGCTACAACGGTTACACAGCCGAAGCAGCAGAAGACGGCTCGGTCACGTTGCATTTCGGTGGGTGCGACGATGGCCGCGTGAACTGTCTGCCGATCACTTCGGGCTGGAACTATGCGATCCGCCTTTATGAGCCGGAGGATGCAATCCTGAACGGCAATTGGACCTTCCCGAAGTTGGAGCCGATCAACTAGGCCACTCGCCCAACCTGCATTTCAAAAGGAGTACACGGCTATGCGTCGATCCCATACTCTTATGGGGCTGCTTTTTGCAGCCAGTGCCGGAACCACAACCGTTGCAGACGAGGCATCCGATCTGGCCCAGGAACTGGCCAACCCGCTTGCGGCAATCGTCTCGGTTCCGTTTCAATTGAACCATGATGAAAATCTGGGCGTCTCTGATCAGGGCTCGCGCACCACGCTGAACTTTCAACCAGTCGTGCCCTTTCAACTGAACGATGACCTTAACCTGATCACCCGAACTATCATTCCTTACATCTGGCAGGAAGACGTTGTGCCGGGCACACGCCAGGAGGGGTTCGGAGATATCCTTTTCTCTGCGTGGTTCTCGCCAATCGGAACCGGGGACATAACGTGGGGCGTGGGTCCCGTTGTGCGCTTTCCAACCTTTAGCAACGTATCGAGTGATACATGGGCTGCTGGGATCACCGGCATTGCACTGCGACAGACCGGTCCGTGGACCTATGGTGCGCTGGCCAATCATCTGTGGGATCTAGAAAGCAACCCCGACACCCCCACGAATGTGAGTTTTGTCCAGCCCTTTCTTGCTTATTCCACCGAAGGCGCGTGGACCTATTCGCTGCAAAGCGAAAGCGCCTATGACTGGGAAACTGATGCCTGGGCTGTGCCTATAAACGCTTCGGTCTCCAAGCTGGTCCAATGGGGGGCGCTGCCGGTCAATCTGCAAGCGGGGGCGGGCTATTGGCTCGAAGCGCCCGAAGTGGGTGCCGAAGGCGTTCGCTTGCGTTTGCAGGCTCAGGTCGTCTTGCCCAGAGGGCGCTGACGTTTGGCTGAAGAACTTTTTATGAAACGTCGAAAATAGGGAGGTCTTGATGGCCGATCAGATGCAACGCAATGCGCAAGCGCATGTCGAGCTTGACCCTGACCATTAGGATCTGATTGTCAGAAGCTGCAATCGGCTCATTCGACACGCCGTTCGGGTGATGTCTTTGTTCATGGTCGTTGTGATCGGATTTGCCGTCATCGACGCCGGTTACTCGTTCTACATCAAGCTTGTAAGTCCACCGGTCCTGATTCTTGACGTCAGTGTTCTGTTGGAGGTTTTTGCGGCCGCGCTTGTTGTGCTGATCGCTATCGAGATTTACACGAATGTCACGCTCTACCTGACGGCCGATGTCATACATGTGAAGCTGGTAGTTGCAACTGCCCTGATGGCCGTTGCCAGAAAGGTCATTACACTCGATACGACGGACCTGGAGCCGCTTTATTTCGTTGGGTATTCTGGACTCGGTCTGGCGTTTGGTGTCACGTATTGGTTGCTGTGGCGTGGCAAGTAGATATTTCAAAGGACGCCTGTATCGACGCTGGCATAAGCGAGATCGCCGACATTAGTGTTTTTTTGAAGCCGCAATCGCCTCCTTATTCAGCCAAAGAAGAAACGCTCGAAAATCTTAAAGAAATCCGGAAGCAGACCTTGGCACCTGCCCGGTGAAAGTTCCCTTTGTCCGCTGTTCAGACCTCTGGAAACGCGTCGATATCGCTGGCGCAGCGAATGTCCGGTTCGGGGAAGCTGCGCTGCAGCGCCTCACTAAGCCACGAAGGTCCGGTATGGGCCGAACACGATCGTGGTTTCCCGCTTGATCCCATCACCGGCAACAAGAAAGCTTCACTGCGGCCTTTTCTGCCAGCATTCTATTATTACAGTAAGATGGCATCGCTGATCATCGTCGTATTAGATTTTCCGCAAGTATGCCCAAGAGACATACCCCTTTAGTCTACGAGCACGCTCCAATGAAACGCGGCACCAACGTGTGCCACCGGTCTGCTCGCAACTGTGAACTCGTAGTGCGGTTCCATTTGGAAGACCAACGATCACATTGAACCCTGTTCCAGGTCCGCTGCGCATTTTTAGCATGTCACCGTCTTCGACTCCAAAAACCTCATAAGGTCCCAGTGACGCCGCCGCAGCCGGCTCAACGCCCATGACGACCCCTAGGAACAAAGCCGCTAAGGGTGAGAAGATTGCATTGCGCATCTTGATGTCCTGCTTGTTGCCTCAACTACAATCGTAGCAATTCGGGTCACCAGAAGGAACAACTCCCAGAAAGAAATGTACGTGATACCAAAGCCTAAACCCCTACATATCTTCCAAGTGGTGGGGAACTCTGGCCCAGTTGGGGGCATCTTTCGCAAAAACCTTTTTCGATGGGCTGAAGTTGTTTGGTTCATCCAGTGTCCCAGCTGCAATGCTCGTCAATCCGAAGGCTGTCACACCCCACAAGCCTGACCCGCAGGTACCGCAGAAATGCTTGATAACAGGTCGGCCTTCCTTTGAGGTCTTCTCAAAGGTCCGTGGTTTGCCCTTCAGTAGCTGTAGATTTTCTGACTTTATCATGTACCCGGCGTAGCCATCTGTACCGGTCATCGATAGGCAATCTCTGCAAAAACACATGAGTTGCAGTACCGCTTCACCGGTGATCCGGTAGCGCACTTCACCACAGAAGCACCCACCTTCCAATGATTGTGCCATGTTCGTTCATCCCTCTATGTCCACTGGGAAGAGTAGTGAACATCGTATGCGCCCTAATCTGAGGCGGCAACATTTCCACATTGCTTCTGGCTATCTCACGCGGAATTTCATCATCTGACTAAATGCGGCAGTTTCCGGCCGTGAAAAATTCTCTTCTGCGTGAGTACGGTCATTAAAGAGAGAAAACTGTGCGGATGTCCGCTCAGTAAATGTAGGTCCGTTCCATTGAGGATCAGAATCCATTCCGACAAATGGATCTTGCAAAGCCATTGGACAGACGTTCTGAATTGACCGACAATCGGATCATGGAGCTGACGGCAACCACACCTGTCCACCTGATCCATGTGGATCCAGACGCCAACATGGCGCGGTTCTATGGGATTGAACTGCAGCCGACGCTGTTTGGCGAAGTGTCCGTCCTTCGCACCTGGGGGCGTATAGGCACAAATGGGCAAGCCATGATGGTGACTTACGAAGGCGAAGGCCAGGCCACTGATGCACTCCAAAAACTCGAAAAGCAAAAGCGCCGCCGAGGGTATGTCCCGGTCGGTGAGTGATTTCGGATTGCAATCTGTTCCATAGCAAATCCCGAGCCTGTCGTCTCGTGACCGGGCTCTAGGTTACAGCCGGCATGCCGGCTTCCACCCAGAACACCCCAGCATGATCTCCCTGAGCCAATAGCCCCTGAACCGTCTCTTGCGAGCCGGGGCAGGGGCTATTGGCTCATGGTCGGCCCATGCCGTGATGATCTGCCCGTTCGGGTGACGATCCCTTTTGCGCTCCCGCAGGATCGAAGATCCTTTGGCCATTTTTGGTGGGTCAGGCGGGATTTGGACAAGCCAAACGCCGCCCGACGTCAGGGGGAAGGCGCGGCCTCCCCCCTCGGACAAGACAAATAGACAAGACCGTGTCCTCGCGCGTTGCGCTGCGGGCCGCACCACTCTTGTCGATTTGTCCTGTCTCGCCCCTCTCCGCGTTCGCCACGGGGCAGGTTTTTGAGACGACGCCCTTTCAGGGCTCGGCTCAAAACCAGCACCAAAGGGGACCAGCCCCGGAGGTCGCACCACAAAAGGAGAGACGGTTTTGATCTTTGAGACGACAAATGACATCGAGAATGACACGAGCCTTCAGGCGGCAGAGATCGCGGCCCAGAATGACCTGTTTCGGAAAGCCCTGATCGATCCGACTGCAGCGATTGAGATACACTCCAATGGCATTCACGGACAGGTGTTTGTCACGCCCGGCGTGTCGGGTGAAGGGATGGAGTTCCAGACCGCAGTTTTGAAGGCGGTCGCAACGGATGACCAGTTCGACGAGGGCAATGACCCTTATGGCGATCACACGTTCGGAACGGTGACAATCAGCGACCAAAAGCTGTTCTGGAAAATCGACCTCTACGACGCGGACTACACATACGGTTCCGACCGCCCGTTTGATCCCGCAGTGACCCGCCGTGTCCTGACCATCATGTGCCCCAGCGAATACTGATTTCTACCGCAGCTCGGAAAGGGGGTGATGAAAATAAGTCAGGAAACCTTGCAGCAACGACGGCGCGAAGCCGTTGAGCTGGTCAAGAAGGGAGGTCTCTCCGCCAAGATCGGCCTCGCCTTCTTGAAACAACACGTAGCCGCCTAAGCGGCCCCGCTCTACCCCGAAAGGGGTAGGGCACCCTTAACACGAAGCGAAACACTCAAACAAGGATTTGCCCCATGAGCAAAGTCGAAACATTCACCGCACCGGAAACCATTGAAACCATTACCCTGTCCGATCTCTACCTGTCTGATCTGAACCCACGACAGGAGGTTGGCGAGGAAGGTATCGCCCTGCTGGCCGACAGTCTGGTCATGTGCGGTCTGATCCAAAACCTGAGCGGTCTTCGGGATGCGGATGGCAAAGTTGCCATCGTTGCAGGTGGCCGCCGCCTGCGGGCTTTGAACATCGCCGTGACCGAGCGGGCCGATCTGGAACAGGTTCCCGTGAAGATCACCGATAATCCGTTTGTGGCGGAGCAATGGGCCAATGCGGAAAACACCGCCCGGGAAGAACTGGACCCGGTGGACGAGGTCCGCGCCTATGGCAAGATGGCCGAGAAATCCCTGTCTGTTGCCAAGATCAGCAATGCGTTTGGCGTGACCGAGGCGCATGTGCGCCGTCGCCTCGCACTGGCAGGTTTGCCCGCCGCCGTTCTGGACGCGCTCAAGGCTGGTGAGATCAGCATGGGTCTGGCGAAAGCCATGACCGTCAGCACCGAAGAAGATAAAATTCTGGAGGTTCTGGAACAGGCTAAAGAGTGTCGGTGGTTCAGTGAGCATGATGTCAAACAGGCCCTGACATCTGAGGCTGTCAGCAGCACCAACCGCAAGGCCGTGTTTGTGGGGCAGGAGGCTTATGTTGAAGCAGGCGGCACGGTCACCGCTGATCTCTTCGCTGATGAAACCCTGTTCAATCAAGGCGCGCTACTGGATCATCTGTTTGCTGAGAAACTGGCGGCAGAAGCAGCAAAGCTACGCGAAGCAGAAGGCTGGGACTGGGTGGACACCCATGAAGACAGCTACATTCCGTATGGGTTTTCGGGCATCGAAGGCATGCACCGTCTGGAGATGGTGAGCCGGGAGTTCACCAAAGAACAGGCCGAGCGGTATGACGAACTTGTCGAACTCTATGAGGCAGAGGCTCTGGACGCGGATGGTGAAAAGGAGCTGGTCGCGCTCGAGGACTATGCAGCACCCTTCTATTCCGACGATCAGCGCAAGCTGTCCGGTGTGTTTGTCTATGTCGGCAACAACGGCGAGATCAAAACATCCTCAGCCTATGTCGCGGATGAACATGTGCAGGCCGCCATTGAGGTCGGCGTTCTGGCCCCGGTCAAAGAGACAAAGACCAAGGAGGCACCAAAACCGGCCTATTCGCAGAAGTTCATTGATGACATGGTGGCCATCCGTCTGGCGGCAATTCAAACGGCTTTGCTGGACAAACCTGATTATGTGCTGAGCCTGTTTGCCTTCTCCGCAACCCCGGCCTCCGGTCTGACCAGCAACCTGTTTGGGTTTGGCTATGGTGGCGCCGAGCGGAACACGCCGGAAATCGATGATCAGTTCATCCTCGACCCGCGTCTTGGCGGGGAGCGGGATGAGGCGGCAGAGGCAGCCTATGACCAGTTTCAGGAGATGTCCGCAAAAGGCAGCGTGGAGGCGTTCAAAGCGTTTCGCGAGCTGGGCAAGAAGACCCGCAACGGTGAGATCACGAGTTTTCTGGCCCGGCGGTTCCTGACCCAACGCCCGGAGTTCATGGCGGAGATCGAGGCTGAGATTGGTGCTGACATGCGCACGATCTGGACCCCGTCCGCTGAGAACTGCTTCAAACGCTTGAAAGGCTGGCAGCTGGATGATCTCTACAAGGACCTGCTGGACCTGCATGTGGACACCGACGCCTTCAAAGCCTTCGCGAAATCCAAGAAGGGCGCGAAGAACGACGCGCTGCACAAGCTGTTCAACGACAACGCGCATCAGGCCGCATTGGCTGTGACCGAGGCACAGAAAGCCCGGATCGATGCTTGGGTGCCGGATTGCTTCTGACCCCAACAGGGCAGGGTGCGTTGCGCCCTGCCTATCAATCTCTGGCTGTGTCAGCCTCAATGATGAAAACTCAAAGTGGCATTGCGCAAACACCCCGTCGCGCATAGCTATCAGAGGTCGGTCACCCGGCTCATTTTCTAAAGCGATCACTTGATCAGAACGGATTTGGTAAGACCCATGGATACCTCATCGAACAAGCTCGAGAAAGCCGCCCGCCGCGTTTGGAAATCCGCGCAGATGTTTGTCGGGTTTCATACGGATCAGAAAGGCAAGCCGCGCGAACAGCCTAAGCTCTGGCCGCCCAAAAACGGGAGCGCGTCAATCCATGGTGACCCCAGCGCACAGGAAGCGATTGTTGTGGTGAAAGCCGCTGATCCGGAAGCCGCACAGGATGTGCAGATTAAGCTGCATCCAAACCGCATTGTTGTGCGCCGGGACGCGGATATGTGGTGGCAAGGCGTGGCGGTGGATGAGCATTCCGTGACGGTCCGCATGGCCGACAACACGATCATTGAAATCCGCCATGACGGATCGGTGAAGCGCCGCTCGGCGGAAGATGAAACCCATGTCGAAGCCGATGGCAGCATCTTCAAGTTCACCGAATTTGCCGAGGCGCATATGACAGGTGACGGGGTGGAAATGACCCGCCGTACCGAGGATCGCATTGCCACAATCACGGCCGACGGTGTTGTCGATCGCGCGCGCAAGCGTTAGCCTGTCTTCAATACCTCGAGACTTCCCTTTGGTTAAACTTGCGGCCCGCTTCGGTGGGCCTCTTTCTTGCGGGAAAGACTGTCAGCAGAGGCTTGCCGAAGTCGCCTCTATTCCCTCCACATGCCGTTCCAAATCCATGTTGACTGTTCTCGCCGACCTAGCCAATGTCGCGCGTTCGTATCGATGCGTCTGCCCCAGCGCACATGTGTTGGAGCCGGTGCAAACCATCAAGGAAACACAAGCAACATGACCGATGACTGGAACGACTATGCCGATGGTTGGGACGACAATGACGACGTCAGACGCTACGCGAGTCGCGCTTTCACCACGCTGGACGAGCACTTGGATATTCGCGGGAAGTACTGGCGATCAAAGCGCGTGCTCGACTTTGGATGTGGCACCGGATTGCTGGCGGAAAAAATTGCGCCTTTTGTGGAGGAAGTTGTCGCAGTTGATACCTCGGAGAATATGATTGCCGTCCTGCAGGAAAAGCAGCTGCACAATGTTAGAGCAGTTCATGGAGATATTCTGGCTGGAGATGTTTCGGGGCTCGAGAACGGGTTTTCAGATTTCGATTTGATCTGCGCGTCTTCCGTGTGCGCCTTTCTCCCAGACTACAGTGGCGCTGTGGCGGTGCTGGCGGGTTTGCTCAACAAGGGGGGACATTTCGTTCAGTGGGATTGGCATGCGTCAGATGATGACGGATTTGGGTTGACACCGAATCAAATGAAGGCCGCGCTGGAGGCGGCAACGCTTGGTTCAATTCGGGTCGAACAGATATTTGAGTTCAAATCTGAGGAGCAGGTCATGCCTGTTCTGATAGGAGCAGGGGTTCGAAATACGGAATGATCTTGTGTTTGGATGCGTGAACAAGCATTGCGTCCAATTAGCCAGCCATTGTTGTAAATCCGGGTGCGCTCAAGATTTTCGGATGAACAAGTATCCCTTTTGGGAAAGCTCCGTACTCCAGTTTGATTGGTGAGACTGGATTACGTCTTTGAACCCTTTGATGTTGGATGCCTCGTCAGCGATCAGAAGCCAGCCGCCATCTTCGACATGATTGAGCAACCGTTCCAATACGGTCTTCTGCAATGCCTCGGAGAGCATATGTAAGGTTCGGTCTATCAAAACCACATCAAATTTGCCTTTTGGCACGTATGCGGTGACGTCAGCCACAGTGCCCTCCACCACAAGTTTTTCTGATTTGGCCGCGCTGATCAGTTGCTGGATGCCGTTTGGAGAAATATCCACGCCAACGACATGGTGACCAAGCCGGGCGATGAACAGCGCGTCTCTGCCTTGACCGCAGCCAATGTCGAGAACACGCGCGCCGGTTTGATCAAACTGATCAAAAAAGTCGACGAATACCTGTGTGGGTTCGCCAAGTGCGTTTGGTTGTTCACCATAGAGTTTGTCGTAATTGTAAGCCATGAATCGGCGGATAGTAGATTTGGCCGCTGAATGCTAAGTGAAATATTTCGTGATCGTTGGCTGTTCCTTTCGACCGCGTCGAAAGCCTAGGTTCGGGCGGTTCTTCTTGGGCTGTGAGGCTCAAACTCAAGTGTTTGCTGCCGTCTTTTGCCCAACCCGCCCCGCTAAATTGAGTCCGTCTGTTAACCTGATCCACGCAAGCGCGGATCAGGGCCGGACCGTCCTGTCTTTGGCCTCCGCCCGTTGAAAAGCGCGACTTTTGCCACCGGTGATCGTCCGTCTTTTGCCACGAAGGTCATACCGATCCGCAAAGGCCACCCGCACTCCAAATTGAGCACTGCGCCCGTGTCGGACCGAGGCGATGTTGCCGCCATAAACCACATCGCATTGTTCAGATGGTCCGCGCGCAGCGATCCCAGAAAGTCTTGCCTATTCACTTGGCCCGACAGGTTCAACCTCGTTGCTGGAGATGATCCTCGGCTGCCGTGTTTCTGAAGGGATGAACATAAGCGGGTAGTCGGGGAAGACGCGCGGTGCCCGGACCGGGCACCGCGCTTCAACAAGGAATTTCCCCTGCGCCTGCGGCGCATTCCGCGCGGACCAAATTCCCTGCTGACGTCCCCTTGATGCCCGCTTTTCCCATGTTCATCGAAACACGCCATAGCGAGGATCAAACAATGGCAACTCAAACTCTGAAACTGAACGTCAAGACCGGTGAAAAAGAAGGCAAGACTTTCTGGGATCGGTGCGGGGTTCTCTTCGTCAACACCGATGAGACAGGCAACATCACCTCGATCCAGGTCAAGCACAGCATGTTCCCCGGCGTTGAGATGGTGGCCTTCCCGAAGCGCACCGATGACGAGCCCGTCACCGAACGACGAGAGGGCAGGGCGGCGCAAGCCGCCCTTTCTTCTGCTCCGGCCAGAGGCCGGAGCACATATGCGCCATGCGTGGCGCGCGGTCCAAAGACCGGGCAGGGACTCTGCCCTGCCTTAACGCGGCAGTTCGCACCCCTGCTACACCCGCCGCGCGAGCGGCGGGAAACAGAGCGCGCTGAGGCGCGCGAATAATGCCATAGAGAACTTAAACGTGCCGGTATGTGACGGGCGCCGTTCGGGCAGCCCATGCGGTGCATGATTGCCCTGCGCCAGTCCACCGGCACCCACGCCTGCTGGCTGGAAAAGGGGCGGGACCCTTTTCCCGGCGTGGAGATTGCCTCCAAGAGCAAAACTGTTCCGAGGGCAATTTTAGAAAATGCGGATTTCTAAAATCACCCCCGGTTTCCTCTTGGAGAGTATGACAGGATAAGGTAGTTGTGTTACAAACTGAAAATACAACCAGAGGTATGCATTGAGCAAGCCCGCCGATACCACTGTCTTTTCCGTACGCTTGCCAGTGGATGCGCTGGAGCGTTTGGAGGCAGCTGTAAGTGTGCTGGGAGCCAAGAGCCGCAATCAGATCATCCAGCGTCTGATCTATCGGTTGATCGGTTATCTCGATCCCGACCCTGCTGTTGTGGATCTCTGGCAGAAGCACTTGCGGCAGGTTCAGGGTGGATACACCAACCTCAATCAGCTTGCGAAATCGGCCAAGCGCGGCACGGTGATCTGGACGGATGACGACCGCCGCGACGTCGAAAATCTCCATCGTGCGATCATCCAGCACCGGCAAGACTTGAAGGCGATGATCACTGCCGCCCGCCGAAGCCGAGAGCCTGAATCCGCCATTCGCCGGATCTTGCGCGACGACGATTGGACACCAGAAAAATGAACGCCGCAGCCCGTGATCTGACAGCCGGAGACTTCCTGGAACTTGCCTTCCGTGAGGCTCAGAAGGGTGTCGATCGTTCCAAGCGGATCAATCAGCAGCTGCAGATCGCAAAGCGCATGAAGTTCATGATCTCGCGAGCCTCATCCATCAAGGCGCGGCTTGGTGCCGTGGTTGGCAAGCCTGAGGCAGTTGTGAAACACGTCCGCAAAGGCGGCGTGAACAACGCGCATGAGCTGCGCCGCCAGATCAACTATCTGACCGTCCGGGCAGAGGGTGTGTTGGACATCCGAGACAATGGCGTGACCCCGCTCGATGCGGATCAGGTCAGTGATTTGATCGAGACTTGGGCCGAGGATTTCAACGGGAGAACCAACTACGGTTACACCCGTCACATGATCGTTTCTTTTCCCGAAGGCACCTATCCGGACGCCGCTCACGAGGCCGGTTTGGAGTTCGCGGATCGCCTGTTTGGGAGCGGTGATTTTGGCGATACCTGGGACTATCTGACAGTGTTTCACAACGACACCGATAACCCCCATGTCCACATCGTTGTGAACAACCGAGGCGTCGAGCATGGTCAGTGGCTCGCTATGGGCATGAGCAGCGAAATGAACATCGACGTTCAGCGCTCTATCCAGGTCGAGGTTGCAGAGGAATACGGTATTGAGCTGACCGCGACGACCCGCCTTGAGCGCGGTTTGCGGCAGGAAGTTGAGACCGATACGTGGAAAGTTCAGGCCGGAATGTCGGTTGTTGAAAGCACCCCGGAAGTCGAAGTTACGGCCCGCGACATGGCCGGTGATGTGATGACCCTATCCATCGCAAGAATGTCGGATCTGTTTGATGAGCGCGCCAACGCCGTCAAAGACCGGATCGAAGAGTTTGCCATCCAACTCGTTGAAAGTGAGGAACCTATGGTATCGAGAATGGAACATCTACTAGATCAGGCCCATCATTTTGATGACTATGGCGAGCCTGGAGACCCGTCTTATGTGTCGCCCGAAGTCATGAGCAATTTGCGGCGACACATCGAATTAGGCGGTTCTGAGGAAACGATTACACCCGAGCTGAAGGCGCAGGTTGTTGCCCATATCAGCGACGTCCGGGACAACGAGCAGAGCCATCCGCACCTGTCTGCCCTTGCTGATATTGTCGATGACAAGGAGTTCCAGGCGTCCGCAGATTACGCCCCGGCATCACGCCGCTACGAGGTCTATATGCAGGATACTTTGGGCGAGGGGGCTTATGAGGACTTCCAGACTCAGACCAAAGATTTGTTGCAATCCATCGACAAGATGGAAGGGCTGGCCCGTGAGGTTGACGACCCTCATCTGCGTGTCGCAATGGATATTCAGATTGGTGAGCTGAAGGGCGACGTTGCGGATCTGCGCACCAACGATCCGGACCTTCAAGCCTTCATCCTCGAGGACCGCCGCTATTCAACGATGATGGGAATGGGCACCGCCGAAATGGATGTCTTGGATTATCCAAAGGCCGAACAGTGGGCGGCGATCCGCAAGGAAGTCACCGACACGGCCAGCAGCTACGGCCTCGATGGCGAGGCATTTGTTGCCCGCTTTGGCGATCATCACAACGTCACTTTGGGTACTACAATGGGATGGCGCAGCGACGACATTTTGACCGCAACGGCCCACTTCCAGGCTCAAGGATTGTCGGACAGCCACGACCGCGCGGAGGCCGTTGTTGACGAGCTGCACCAGCTTGCTTCTTCCAGGATCATCGCAATCTCAGAAGAACTCTCGGACGTTCACGCCCACGCAACGCACCCGCTCTTGCAAGGGCGCGGTGACGATGACGGTCACAGCCTATAGGACTTCACCCGGTCTGCCTGATGAGTGCGCCAACGCTCTGAGCAGATCCATCACTGAGTTATCCATCAACTCGCAAAGGAAAAACTATGGTTTCGCGTACAGACTATCTTTTGAACGAAGTCGAACACTTCGCACCCTATTCCCAATTCGATCAATCCGCCCCGCGCGAGGATCGCGTTTCAGAGCAGATCGACATCATCAAGAAAGAACAGCAGGCGATGGGCTTTGATCGTGCAGCCATCGCTTCAAAGAGCTTCGACATCGAGGACCAGGCCAACCGCCGTGTTGACGAACACACGGCGCAACAAAATCTGGTCGAAGAACTGAAAATCGAATTGGAGGCTGCGGAGCGGTCAGGGGAGCCGGTTGATCTGAACGATATGCAGGCTTTGGTTTCTCAGCACATGAACGATGCTCAGGAATACGACCTGTATCACCCCTACTATTCGTCCCTTGCTGATCTGTCCGGCGACAAAGGTTTTCAGGATTCCGACGACTACCAGTCGCCCGGTGATCGCTATGTTCAGTATATGCAATCCGCTCTGGGTCAGGCCGGTTTCGAGAACTACGAACAGCAGACCAAGGACATTGTGAACTCCATCGAGAACATGGAGGCTCTTGCACGTGAGGTCGAAGATCCGCATCTGCGTGCCGCAATGGACGTGCAGATCGGAGAGCTGAAGGGCGATGTTGCCGAGCTACGCCCATACGACACCGACCTGCAGGCGTACACTGTTGCTGACGACAGTTACACCACATCCATGAATGCGGCCGAGTTGGACAACTTGGACCCGACAGAAGCCGAAAAGTGGCTGGCTGTGCGTGATGACATTGTGGCGACCGCCAACAGCTTCGGTCTCGACGGAAACAAGTTCCTGGCCCGCTATAACGATCATGACAGCGTTTCAGTCGGCACCACGGCGACTTGGCGAGACGCGGACATTTCCACCGCTGCCGCCCATTTTAATAGCCTAGGCGTTCCGGACAGCTACGAGCGCGCCGAGGCCGTTGTCGGTGAGCTGCATCAAGTTTCATCCAGCAAGATTGCCGCCGTGGTGCAAGAGATTGCCCATACCCGCGAACAGGCTACCCACGTCCATGAGTATGATGGACACAGTCTGTAATTGCCGAGCAGAAGGTATTTATTGATGCAACAGGGCTAAATTCAGGCTCGGCGCAAAACAGGGCGGGATGGAATCTTCCGTACAGGATTTTTGGAAAACGACCCTTCGCTGCCGTTGACGTGTGCGACCGCAACGCGGACTTAGCCGCCGTTGCCCTTCTGGGTGTTTGCTGATGCAGCATTCGCACGCAGGTGCGGCACACTGATCGCTGTGAAGCAGCATGCGTCGCCAGAGCGGTCATCGAAAGCCGCTCCCAGAGGCTAAATACAAAGCTTCCTTTCGCTTAGATCGTTTTCTACGTAGTGGCCACATCGCGCATTCGCTTGCTGCCTAGAAATGTTGGTCGGGTCTCAATTGAATGGAAATGTGTTATAGTTGAGTTGGACGACTGGTTTGTAATGATTCAGAGAAAGGTACGTCCGCAATGTTCGCTCTTTGTCGCCAGCCGATATTGCTCTTCTTTGCTCTTCTAGTATTGACGTTCCCGTCCCCGACTGCGGCGGACAAGCTCGCAGAGTTTCTCTTCTGGGATTCGATGGGATCGCAGGTAGGCAAAGCAGCCGCGAGCCTTCAGGAATATCGAAAGGAACGGGCGCTCTGGAAACAGAACATCGCAGATGCCGAAGAGGAACTGCGTCGTTGCGGCGGATGCGCAAGCGCTCAGGCCAAGTTGGATAAGTGGCAGCGGACAGAGGATCAGTTCCAGAGAATTGCCGCGAGCGCGCTCTACAGCACGGGCCAATCGCAAGCTGTGGCCGACTGGCTCGACATCGAGATGGGACCGCTGCCGCCAATCGGCGCCTTTCCTTCGTCCTACGACAGGGGCGAAGGTCTGGTCCAGAGACCGGACTGGATTGATGACGCGCCGGAGTTCTGCAAAGGCCCGTCTGAGGCTTACATTGCCGGTCTGAGAGACTACCAGGATCACAACCGTACCACCCTCACCGACTGGCTCATCGCCCCCGGCGGACCCTATTTTGATCTCTCCAAGCTCTACGCCGCTTGCCGAGACAAAGACTACCACGCTTTCGAACAGGAAACGCTTCTGCAGCAAGCGCGCGCGGAGGGAAAGGTCCTGCCGGAGCGTGGCACCTATGCGCTCGCAACGGTGATTTATTACGGCGAGGTGCCCGACAGCTTCATACTGCCGGAGATGCCTCGCGAGGCTGTCGAGGAGGAGCTTGCGAAAGACTCGATCAATGAAGTCTGGATTCGGACGAAGCGAACCGAACCTGACCTCTTGACAGCTTACAGCGTTAAGTCTTTTCAGTGGTCCGATCTGGTGCCCAACAGCCGATGCTTCGAGTCGAGCGAGCCCGCCGCCGATGAAATCGACAGGAGAGTATGCGACGATCTTGGCGGGGCCTCCTTCGCTGTCGATCCGCCTGTCCTTATCTGCCAGTTTCCCATGCCAGGTGCGAACCTCCAAGAAACCTCACTTGCACACATGTTCTGGTATGGAGAGCGCCCCAAGATCGCCAACCCCGAGCGGTTGCTCGAACGCTCCCACGATCACCCGCTTCTCTCTGTGGGGGCTCCGCGCACTTTCTGTCCGCCGTCCAGAGGCGAAACGGAAGCCGCCTTGAAGCGCTTTTCCGGCGAAATCCAGACCCTCCGCCGGGTTGTGCCTCAGGCTCCCCGAACCGTGGCACTTCCGGCACCGGAGGAGCTCATCAGGCAGCGCGAGGAGGCGGAAGCGAGAGAAGTTGGGCTCCTCGAACAGCGGCGCGCGACACAGGAATTCGCGTTCCCCGGCCGCTATTCGCTGGAAAGAACAGATGGATCGAGACCCGCCGAGGACTGCACC
The DNA here is from genome assembly GCF_056538665.1 of Ruegeria sp. BF6. Classification (NCBI taxonomy): domain Bacteria; kingdom Pseudomonadati; phylum Pseudomonadota; class Alphaproteobacteria; order Rhodobacterales; family Roseobacteraceae; genus Ruegeria; species Ruegeria sp. BF6. The sequence continues at coordinate 21,485 of NZ_JBQFTN010000021.1, read as the reverse complement.
GTCATAGAGATCTACCAACCAAATTATGCGCTGATCTGCGGCCAGCCGGAAGCGACGAATGTTTTTTCCGCCAGCAAGCTCGATGCGTTTACAGTGTTTGAGATGGACGGGCCGGGGAGCGCAGCACGTTTGCTGGCCTTGCAGGAACAGGGAGCAGTCCTCGAAGGTGGCGGTTTTCGGCTGACGCGAACCGGCGAGATCGTGTCAGTAGCTGAGATTGACATTGCGGGCGAATTTGAGCTCCGCCTCACTTCCGAAGGCACAGAAACGAACGCGATCTGCAGCCTGACGAGTGTCAACGGCGCCGACCCGAATTGTGTATTCACCGATGGCACTGAGTATCGCGGCAACGTTGTTCCCTCTTCGGAAACAGCGCTTAGTTTCCTTTTCTCATACCCGCGCTGGATTTCGTTCGCTGGACAGCAATTGACCAGTGCCTACATCTTTGTTTCGCCTGGCGGTAGTTTGGAACCACTTACGCTGGAACTCATCGATCTGCACGCCGACATCGCCGGAAGATTGACGCGGACCAGCCACACTCCGGCACCCACAATCCCAGTAACGCAGCCGCAAATACCGGAGGACATGGCTAGGCAAACTGGAAACCTGTGCGAACCACGGAGCATTGTCGGTATCTACCAGACCCAGTACGGAAAGATGCGATGCTGGGAAAGCGCGGGGCTTCACTGTCGCTATGGACCAGGTTTTCGGAACGAATTGGAATTGTCGCTCGATGAGAATGCAGCACGGGTCAATGGTACTTGGGTGGAGGGCAGCGCGACTGGGTTCGTGGAGTTCGACCTCATGGACAACTGCGCTATTGGGGACGGCCGGTGGGGTCAGACTATGGACCGCTCTTCGGCGACGAACCCCTGGGCCGTCGTCCAAAAGCTGAGATGATGTGAGCGAATAAGCGCGAATTTTTCTAATGTTGGGAATAGATTTATGAGCAGATTGAAGAGCTTGTTTCGCGGTTATTGCCTTTTTCATGGGTCATGCGGGTCCTGCTGTATCCGACATTGATGCCGGCTGGCAGGCACTCGATGAGGGCAACTACGAAGCGGCAGTGTCAGAGTTTCTTGTTGAAGCCGGGAATGGTGAAGCGATCTTTCAGCGCCTCGATATTACAACGTCTGTGATATAATAGAGCAAGATCGCTACTGTCTGGGAGGAAAGTGCTTTTGCGCAAGTTCGTTTCTCTGCCTGTGTTGGCTATAAGCTTTGCTATCGCATCTCCTGCATCAGCGAATGCCCAGCAGAACTGGTCATTCACCGCTGACGGCCACAACTGGTTCGGCAAAGCCGCGCCCGCCGTTTCAGGGAGCAACCCAAAGATCGAGTTCCGCTGTATGGCCAAGGATGTCGATGTTGACTCCTACCTCGGTGACCCGAGAACAGTTTCTCTGTTCCCGCCGGAAGAAGGCACTCTGACTGTGCTGGTATCAAAAGAACTGAATCCGGTAGCAGTGCCCGCAGGTGCTCTAGTCGAAATTTCGATCGCGGTTGACGGGCAGATCCTGGGGTCGTCGCAACTTGTGTTCCTTCAGCCCGAAAGTGCCTTCGCGGCGCGCGTTGCCACGACCCACCCGATGATTGGCGCAATCAAGCGGGGCAGAGTCCTGACGCTTCGTAACTTGACGTCTGGTACAAGTCTTGGCGTTGCGCTCGACGGGTCGGAGAGCGCACTTGAGCAGCTTGAAGAATTCTGTGAAACACCCCGGCGTAACTTTCCAAACCTCCCGGTTCTGCCGGACGTCGAGATGGCTGCGGGAGCGGGACCGACAGCGGACCATTTGCCTGGAGGCACAGGGGTCCCGGCCTCCGGTCCGGAAAGTGGAATCTCCAAACCGACGCCAAGTGAGTTGCTGGACCGCTGTAAGGCCAGTGGGCCGTCCGGTCATCCGCTTTCCCTCGAAGTGCAGAACAGGCACTACGTCACCTATTCGGAAGGAAATGATGAAATTCGAGCCATCGACCATCCGGACGTGGAAGGCATCATCGGTGGAGACGGCAACGACACCATCTTTGTGACCGGACGCAGGAACTTCCTGGATCTAGAGGGAGGCAGGGGCGCTGACACGATAGTGATCTGCGGACCAATCGCGCTGTCTCTCCAAATCAACCTCGCCAGCGGGCAAGGTCTGGGAGGCGATGCGAAGAAGGATACTCTATTGCTGGGTCCGGAGGTGTTTCTTGGGGTTCCGGAAGGATTTCGCAGGCAGATACGAATTTTTGGCTTCACCTCTGGCGACGACAGCATCAACCTTTTGGTGCCGCCCGGCATGGAACTTGACTTCTCCATTAACAGATCCCCAATGGCCAGCGTCGGGCCTGTCGATTTCACGCTTCATATGGCGGACACGACTTCGACACCCGAGGCAACCGCATTTCACCTGGAACCGGCCATTGGCGTCGGGTCGGTCAAAACGGCAATCGTCGAAGATCCGCTTTCCTCCTACAGGCGCGACATCTCCTGCGAAGATCCCATTCCGGGCCCGGGCGCCGAACCGGAAATCGCCGGTTGGCAAAATGCGCTCTACAGCTTGGGTCCGGACATTCTTCGGATAGATTCCAAGACGCAGGTTGATGATCACATGCTTCTTGGAGGCGACGACACGGCCTACGTCTTTTCGTCGCAATCGGTCAGCATGGGGAGCGGTTCCGACCTTGCCATTGTCTGCTCGATGGATCAGCTCGGCCAGTACCTAAATGTAGGGACGAATGATATAGATGCCGACACCGTCGTCGTCGAGACCGGTCGGCTCCAGGGCGACAGCGAGCGCACGCTTTCCATCCTTGGGGTCACGAACGTGAATGACCGTGTTGTCCTCCGCGTGCCCGAAGGATTGGACGTGGCGTTCGAGTTCGGCGGACGGAACGCAATAGTCGGTTCACTGAGAGTGGAGCTTGGGTTCGCGCAGATGCGACCCGAATTCACGGCGCAACCAGCCGTTTTCGTGGTCGAGCGCGTTTCAGATGCGCCGGCAGCCGTGGAGAATCTGGAACCGCCCCTTGATCTTAGCAGCATTGATTGCCCGCACCCCAACCAAGCCCGCTCAGCTGCGGTGACCGTGGCTCCGGGCCGGACTGCAAGCGACCATTTCACGAAGGGCGACGACACTGTCGTTCTCTGGGGAGTGCCGGACAGGCCGGATTCGATTGTGACATTCGAAGGCAACGACAGTGTCTATCTTTTCGAACCGACCGCCGGCACTACCATCGCGACAGGAGCAGGCGCGGACCTCGTCGCCCTCTGCACGATGACTTCGCTTTTGACGGAAATTACACTCGGAGAGGGTCACCTCCTGCCTGACGCGGAGGCGGATGGCGTGATCCTGGGACCGGATGTCTTTCTGGCTGTGCCGGAAGGCTTCCGTCGAAAGGTTCGTATTCATGGCGTGACGCCTGAAAACGACCGTTTGCAATTGCGTTTACCACCGGGACAGAGCGTCGACAGGTTCGAGTTCCATGAGCCGGATTGGCTGGAAGTCACTGTCGGCAAGGTCGATCTCAGATTGAGCTTCACCCGTCGGACCACGAGCGAAATTGCGGCAAACAGTATCGTTTCGATTGTAAGCGCTACAGCTTTCGGTCCACCGGCCAACGCTTCGCCGGAAGTGCGGCGCGAGGATCCAGACCGGATCAACGTTCAATGTTCCGATGTAGACAATGGCCTCACCTGGGCCGTGCCGAAAATCATCCAGAATGCTGGCGTGAATTTCGGTGTGTATGGAGATTCGGGCGAAACTATTCTGGTTAAGTTTGTGCCCAGCATATCAGGTTACTTGGCCGGTGGCGGCAACGATGTGGTTTATGTCGTGAACCCCGGTGAGAACGCCGGTCTGGACCTGGGGGCCGGTTCGGACGTTGCCGCAGTCTGTTCGATGAGGGAGCTGGCAATGTCGATCAACATGGGCCCGCACGATGCCGAACCTGATCTGGTCATTCTTGACCGCGGAGTTTTCGCGGGCGTTCCGAAGGGACAGAAAAGGCGCATTATCTTGGCGAATGTCGTCGCCGGAAGTGACCTTATTGTAATCCGCCCGCCCGATGGAATGAATGCAGAATTCACGCGACTGATGATGGGGCCGGGCTACGTGGTCGGGGACACCGAAATCGTTGCGTACCCAAGCGATCCAGGCTCCATTTCCGACTACCGTAGTCTGTACCGGATCGAGTGAAGGCCGAAACGCAGGTGGTAGGGCTCATCGCCTGACGCCGGTTTGAGGTCGCCGGTCGCCTTTCGGTGACCGGTCCCGCAGCCGCGAAGGATCAGTTGCAGCCGACCTCCCCCAGTCCGATGCTACCATAGGTTCCTGGCAGCGCTCTGCGCCCGGACATCGGGAAACGGATCTCGGTCAGCGCCGCCCGCGCGCCGCAGAACCTCTTGCAGGCGTCGAACGGCGCCGCAAGCAGCACCACCTCGTCGCTCCGCGCCACCAGCGTCAGCTGGCAGCCATCCACTTTACCCACGTATCCCACGGCGCTCCGCTGGGCCCCGCGCACTCCGACCCCACAACTGTGGCCCCCACCCTGAAACGAAAGGACCTCGAAGTCGGCGGTGGCGCCGCTTTCGCGGACGACCAGGGAGTCGGCTCCGCCACGGGTGCAATAGAGCCCTGTCACACCTCCGGATGCCACCGACACCGGGCCACCCCCACTGGATTGCAGTTCGGCAAGCCGCCGCAGCATCAGGTCGTTCAGGCAAGCGACATTGCTTCCGCAGGCGTCTCGTTGGCCAATCCAGGCGATCTGCGCCGTCTTGATTTGCTGGCGTCCGGCCGGCAGGGCTGCGGCGCGCGCCGCGCCATAGGCCGCCGCAATCTGCCTGTCGAGCTGCGACAGCTCCGCCGAAGCGCAGATGGCGTGCTCAGTCGGCGTGCCAGCCCTCGCGCAATCGAAGCTCGGCGGCCCGGCCCTGCCTTGCGATGCAATCGACAGACCTGAGATCAGCATCGCAATAAAAAACGATTTCATGAAAATCTCCCGTCTCGCTGGCGTCAATGCATAGAAAATCCGCAACCGGCATCCCCCTATTGGTCTGCCAGTTTACAACAAGTTCGCCTGATTTCGTCCTCTGATCAAGCGTTTCGCATGGCGAGCGGTATCAGTATTATTCACCTTTCCCAAGCATGGCGACCATCATGTCAAAATGATCATAGCAAAGCTGCCCCGAATGGCCGATTTCTCCGCTGCACGGCGGTGCGCGATTTTACGCCTCTGCGGCATTTCTGGAGATGCGTGCGCGCGCAGCGACAAAATCCAAGTACTGGATGGGCTCAGTGTTGCCGTTCTCCGCAGCAAGCATGATTGGCTGGTCCCAGCCTGAAGCAGGCATTCACAATCACGCTTTTCAGTTTTGCACCAAGCCATTGACTAGGACATGCGCGACGTTCAGGAAATCATGTTGTCTGCTGTAAACGACTGAATTGGGCTCGGTGCCATCGTTGTCTGCTGTTAGCATGATTGGCCGCACGCAGCCCAAAACGGACATTCGCAATTAGACTTTGCAATTCCCGAGAAGCGTAGCAGATCAACCATTTGCTCGCGCCGCGAGTGCTTGCGCAGCATCAGTTCACAGGAGCGGCACGAATGTCGATGCGTTGCTGCTGATGACGTCAGGCCAGTCATTCATAGCCACGAGGAAACCTTGATCACGTACCGCTCTGTCGCCGCACTCAGGCTCGACAAGAGAGACGCGGACTTAAGCTGCCATTCGCTGCTGCTCCGCCCCCAAATCCCTACAACAACAGATTAATGCCAAGTAACTTCTTTCGGCGGTTCACCAGGCTACTTGGTCACGTGCTTGTTTCACAAACACCTGCCTTAGCAGTACTAGCGTTGCGACGAGGGAAACTTCCTTGACTCTATTCTGGCAAAGGACCACAAACGTGCATTGGTGAAAATTACTCGTCGTCGCGATGCTGCCGGCTTCGATGATCCAATGGCCTTCAGACTAACTGTAGCATGTGCCCCAGCATAGGAACGGGTCGCGCTGGGGTCTTCGCGTTGAGCTCGTTCCTCGCAAGCATTCGCAACTGTCACCTGACATGCTCCAGTTATCGCGTGACCCATCAATGAAGGCGCCGTATGAACAGAACATGGCTTATAAATCGCGTGCCCGATGCCGGATAGATCAGGTCTCAGGCTCCGTTTCAATCAGTCACTCATCGTGTTTTCGCGCCGCGTTCTTTGTTTGATCCCGACACTCTTGGTGTTGCTCTCCGGAACGCAGCTTCCCGCCCAAGTCGCAGGCAATGCTGATGGATCGGTCTGTGACGAAGGCTTCGAAAACAAGAACGGATCGTGTCAAAGAGCAAACGCACCTGAAAATGCGCATTTGACCGGCAGTTCCTATGGTCCAGGTTGGGTATGCAACCATGGATTCAAGCGTGTTGGAGATTTTTGTGAGGAAATAGAAGTTCCTAAAAACGCATATCTTGCATCGACCGGAGATCGATGGGAGTGCAATCGGCTCTTCCGACAAGTCGGTGAAAGATGCGAAGAATTGATAGCGCCTCAAAATGGGTACGTCGGAACCCGGTTTGGCGCACAGGAAATACACTGCAACTGGGGATTTCGTAAGGAAAGCCAAACATGTGTTGCAATAGAAGTTCCAAAAAACGGTCGTCTGAGCGACAAAAGAAGCTCGGATGGGTGGGTATGCCTCAGAGGGTACAGGGCAGCGGAGAGCGGCTGTGAGCCTGTGGCCGTTCCACAGCATGCATACCTTGCGCCTGAAACCTACTCTGGATGGAAATGTGAACGTGGCTTTCGCGCAAACCAGGACAGTTGCGTTGCGATCCTAGTCCCTTCCAACGCTCATTTGAATCGAAGAGGTGATGGTTGGGAATGTAATCGGCCGTTCACAAGACAGAACGATAAGTGCGCCGAAAATATGCCGCGAAAATAGGTTCGCTGGAAATCAATATCGCCTGACAAATCCGGAAGGACCAAGCCGTGAACCATAACTCGATTGACGAAAACCTTGGCAAAATGCTCAAGGCCGAAAGGGCGCATCGCTGGTCCTACAGAGTAAAGATGTTTATCGCGTTATTGGTGTTTGTTGCGACCATAATTGTGGTGGTGTTTCTCTGATGCGCAAAAATGCCCCTCAAGTAACCCTTCACGGTTCAAAGATGTCAGCTCGTGGTCTGGAACAAAGAGCATTTCAGGATCGCAGTGTTCGTGAGTCGCGGAACGCTGACGTAGCAGGAGTGATTGAAGAAGAATTTGGAAAGTACTTGATTAAGGCCGGCATCCTGAGCGGTAACAGCGTTGCGCGCGCATTCCCCAAGCCACCGGCTAAAACGCAGACAATGATTGCTGATGCAGTCGGCGAAACACCAGCATTGGCCATCGAAGCATTAAAAGAAATTCTCGGTGAACGAGACAGGAAACGTAGCGGTCAACGCCGTTTGGAGAGAAACTCCGGCACCCTCGTTCCCAGTGAAAGAGAATATGCCGAGGCATTGCGACAGATTAGGCTCACCCCTGCGCAGGTCACTATGCTCAAAGCACTTACAATCGCAGGCAAGGACGGTCTGACCATTGGTCATTTGTCTCAGGCGGCCGGTCACAAATCGCGCGAGGCCTCCATCAAGGTTTTTAAGAAAATCGGACTATTGATCGCAGAATATCTGGAACTGGACCTACCCGAAGCCGGATCGGTGCAGAATGATGGCGCCGCTCAGGTCCTGGCGTTTTCTCACATCGAAAGTGACGATGAGCCAGCCACTTGGGTTATGCATCAGGAACTGCGCGACGCTGTTCGTTCGGTTCTATGACGCACGTTCCAACCCCCGCTTTTGCAACGAACTCTGAACCGGAACAATTGCACGAAAGGTTGCTCACGTAGCTTATGTTGGAGAAAAGACCATATCCGCTCGACCTGATCTATGTACCTGTGAAACGGGCGAAAACGCTTGATCAACAAAAAGTTCTGACGCTGGCCGAAGATATCCTGAAGAACGGCCAGAAGACCCCGATCCAAATACGCTCGGACAACAAGAGGTTCGTGCTGATTGAAGGCCTTCACCGATTAGAGGCCATTCGCGCCCTGGGCGGTGATACGGTCGAAGCCTATCTGGTACGCGCCAGACTACACTAAATGCCTTTTGGAATTGGCGTTCGACAAAGCCTCGGAAAATGTCAGCAGACGTTGACTTTTTTCATCCCAAAGATGCAATCGTGCACAATGAAAGCTCTCATATAGAGTAATACGCTGGCAATTTTCTAACGCAGAATGGTCACGCAAAACTTCGTTTAGCCGGTAAAACGGTATGCGGCTGGCAAGGTGGTGAACATGGTGTACGCCGATGTTAGCAGAGAACCACCGCAGGATGCCTGGTAGGGCATAGTGAGAACTTCCATAGAATGCGGCGTTCTGAAGGTTCCACCCCTCTTCCCGTTCCCAGGTCGTGTGTTCAAACTGGTGTTGAATATAGAAAAGCCAAATACCAATCGATGATGCGACAATCATGGTTGGTAGGAAAACATACGATAATACCTCAATGCCTCCGGCCCAAAAAACTAGGGCCAATATCCCTGCAATTGCAGCGTTTGTTCCCATCGCACTTGCCCAGTACAGCCAGCCCGAACGCATGAAACCAAGAGGTAAACGGTTTTGAATAAAGAACGTATAGATCGGCGCAACACCGAACAGGAAGACGGGGTTCCGGGTCAGACGATAAGCGGCACGCCCGAACCACTTCCGCTTCAGGTATTCTTCAGTGGTCAATGTAGGGATGTCACCCATACCACGCCGATCAAGGTTACCGGTTGAAGCGTGGTGAATCGCATGGCTTTGCCGCCAAACGTCATAGGGTGTCAGGGCAAGAACACCTAGAACCCGACCGGTCCAATTGCAAACAGTGCGACTTCTAAAGAAAGATCCATGACCGCAATCATGCATAATGATGAAGATACGGACCAGAAACGCGGCATTCAGGATGGCCAGTAGTATTGCGATCCAGACACTAAAAGATAACGCAAACCACGCTAGGGCCCATAGCGCAAATAAGGGAGCAACTGTGATCGCAAGTTCAAAAACACTGCGCTTCGCATCGGCAACACGGTATTGCGCGAGCACCCGCGTCCAGTCTTTAGGTTGCAAGTTACTTGTTCTCCAATGGCTTATTGTAGCCCATTGTTCAATAGGGCACCCGAAAAGGGTGCCCTTAAAAAAGGTCAGGCGAGTGCCAGATTGGCGGCGCTTTCGCGTCCGTCACGGCCAGCTTCGACGTCAAAAGTAACCTTCTGACCGTCTTTTAATTCACTAAGGCCGGAACGTTCGATTGCTGAGATATGTACGAACACATCGCGCTTGCCATCTTCAGGCTCGATAAAGCCAAAACCTTTAGTCGAGTTGAACCATTTTACTGTGCCATTTGCCATGGTGGAAATCTCCAAATACTTGCCGCCCGCATTATTGCGGCGACTCGGCGTGGTCGGTCTGAATCGAAAGACTGAACGCCGAATTGGGGAGACAGCAGGTCGAAAAAGAAAAACGTAAGCCTTGTGTATATGGACTTCGAGTACGCACGATACAAGCCTTGATGCGGTGGAGGGCAACAGAGAAATCGAACCTGCCTGGCTTAGAACTCTACAAGTTGAGAAGACGCTGTCGTTCTGCGATCCAAACGCGAAGGCGGCTTGGGAGGCCGTACAAAAGATCAATGACCGCTTTTGGGAATCTATCCCGCAACATCCGAGACAGCTATAAGCGTCCGTTTTGATGCCGTAGCGAGACTTTGCAAAGTCCGGTTTCTGCGCATCGCTGACCTTAAAGCGCGTTGAAGCATTTTGTATTTTGGGCTCTCTCCAGCCGTTCTCTGCGTCGTGCGTGAACGGCCGGGTCAGTGTTCTCAGATGTCGAAAGAACTAACCGCTGTTCCTTGCGATGATGAAAGCAGTCGAACCCGTTTCGGGACGCCACCTGTGTTCGATTTCGAACCCATGAGCTTGCATACGCTCGACAAGGATTTCTTGCGTCAGGACGCGGATCTTGGGCAATAGGCCGATGGCCCCGAGAGCTGGTATGACGAACTTCTCGAAACCTTCCAGGCAGACCGTCGAGCTGAAGAACAGGCCACCTTCTTTCAAGGAACTGCGAACACGATCCAGTGTCGCGTCAAGATCCAGGACCAGGTGCAGGATCGACATAGCCAGTACGGCATCATACGGTTGACCCTTCGCCGGAATAGGCCAGCATTCGAACGAGCTGATTTCAAAGTTGATGTTCTTGATGCCCTGTGCGTTGGCTTTTTCCTTGGCGATTGAGATCATTTCGGAGGAATAGTCGATGGCGTCGATATGGGCGACTTTTGGGGCGTGAATGAGCGCCGTCGTACCTGTGCCACAGCCGAATTCCAGGACGCGGTCTTGGGGGGACAGGTGTCTCGCAGTAGTGTCGAGCTTGTATTCATAGGCGGCTTGGTTTTGGACCGGACGGCGGGCATAAGAGCGCGCCATCAGATTCCAGAACCGAGTTGGGTTGATGAACATATCTATTCCTTTGGTAAGGCAGCGCGGACGCAGCGAATTAGCTGGCGTCTTGGATGTCGAAGACTTTTTCGAGGGGCTCGTCGAACACGCGAGAAATCAAGATCGCCAGTTCGAGCGTTGGTGAATATTTGGCGTTTTCAATGGCAACGATGGTTTGTCGGGTGACTCCAACCTTTTCGGCGAGTTCTTTTTGCGTCATTTCATCAGCGTCAAAGCGTAGACGTCTAATGTTGTTGGTGATCCTGAGCTTGCCCATGGATCAATACCCCCGCCGATAGCTAGCAAATTTGACAATATCTGCTGACAGGGATCCGAAAGCCATTCCGAAATAAATGATGTTGAAGCCGGTGAGCGCTGATGCGTTGAGAGCCATCGCGACGACGGCTGAGACAAAACCCGCACCCGCGAAGATAATGATGGCGTAGCTGCCACGGCGCTCGAACATCTTATCACGTTCATCAACGACGAAGCTGGGTTTGGGTTCGTGTGTAACAATCGCAAATCCAATGTTGAACAGTATTGTGCCGATGATGGTGGCAACGACGCCCAGGGGGATCAGCCAGATCACCATGCGGGCCCAGTTGTTCACAGCGTCTGGGCCATCAAACGATCCAGAGGCATTCATATCCAGAAGCCGTGAAACAACAAATGCACAAACGGCGAGGTTCACGAAGATCGAGACCACTGTATTGCGATCTTGGTAGGTCATTTCTGAAATCCCTTTTGAGCAGGACACTTCTGTGAGTCGATTATTGTTTACTCATTGTATGAAATATTATACACAGAGTCAAAAATAATATACCTATACATCGAAGCGTAGTTGCAGCGCGTGCTCGATGATGGGCATCTACGCCTTCAACTGGAGTGCTGCGCGTTTGCGACTGGGCTCGACGGTTGCGTCGCCAACTTCTCCACCGCCATATCTTTCGCTGACCGGCTTTTCCGCTTTGCGACCGTGCGTTGCGCATCAAATGCCGCCTGAAGTTCCTGATCTTTTGCGGAAACCTCTCTCACCGGGGCAGGGGCCGGTTTCGCTTCAGCCAGAGCCTTTGCCGTGTCCCTGGCTTGCTCTGCAGCAAGATCGAGGTATGTGCCCTTGATCTTCGGACTATCGCCACCCAAGAACTGCACAAAATACGGGTCTTCGAAGTACCGGATCTTGTTTGCAATCACCGGCATCTTGCCTTCGCGGATCAGCACAACCTCATTCTCTGGCAATCGGCCAACGTGTTCCGGCCGGAGCAGGCGAATGCCTTCCTCGCGTTCCGATATGCTTCCCATTTCCATTTTACCGAGCGCCCGAGACTTCGATTTGCTCATAACTGTTTTGTCACCGATGGACCTGGACACGTGTTCACGTACCTCTGAATCCTCAGAGGCCGCAAACATTTGCGTCCCGGCGTTTGCCAGCATCGCCCGCACACCTTCATGCCCATAGATGTCCTGCAGGCGCGACAGAGTTTGCGAAATCACGATGATCCGACCGCCGAACGATCGCATGGTGTCATACGCTTCAACTACGCGCTCAAGGTGGCCGAGACGCTGAAACTCATCGAGCAGCATCAAAACCTTGAACGGCTCATCTGGGCCCGGTTCGTGGGTTTCGATTGTGTTCACCAGATCGAGGAAGAACAGGCGAACGAGTGTCCAGAACTCTTTGACCTTTTTCCCCGGCACAGAAAAGTAGATCGAGGTGGGGCGCCGACGCAGATCTTCAAAGTTGATGTCATTGCCCTGCGTCGCTCTTGCCACAGACGGGTTGCGCCAGAGCTGAAGGCCGGAGTTCAACATAACCGAAATCGTTGACCGCAGGATTTTGGATTCTTCGGCTGCAAGATTCAGGAACTCATCTGCTGCCCGGGCATAGCCCACTTCTTCGGCCATCTTTTCGTAATCCTTTTGCTTGGTCGTTTTGACCAGGCGCAGGATCTCGGAAATGTACGGACGGTTCCGCTTGATTGCCAACATCGCCATTGCGCAGAACATGCCTTCGACGCCGCCCAAAAAGCCCTGAGCGGACGAGCTGGGCGTGTCGAACATCTGGGTTGCGACCTGAATCACTTCTTCCCAACGCCGATCCAGATTGTCTGCGCGAGCTGCGCGCCTCAGCGGGTTATAGCTGTGGCTTTTTTCCGGGTTCTCAGGGTCGAACACAAAGACCTCATCACCCATGGCCGCCCGCCGTGCGCCGGTTGTCTGGAAGATCTCGCCCTTGATGTCCAGAACAACACAGGAGCCGTTGAACCGCAGAATATTGGGGATCACAAAGCCGCTCGTTTTACCTGAGCCAGACGGCGCAATGAACATCGCATGTGGTTTCTGAACAGTCGGACTGGGAATACGCAATGATCGGCGGAATCGGCGGCTCCTTTTATGGACTCGACGTCGCGTATTTTTCCCCAACTCCCGGACAATTGAATTCGATGGGAGGATTGACCGTCATTGTTTCCAAAGGACTGGAGGAACTGACCGCGTGGCAGCCGGATGTTGTGGCCGTCATTGGTGGAACGGTGTGGGACTCTGAGGCCGCACCGGACATTTCAGATCTGCTTGTGGCTCAGTACGAAAACGGCGTTCCTGTCGGCGGAATTTGCGGTGGAACCCTGGCTCTGGCCCGATCGGGATTGCTGAATTCCGTACCCCATACTTCGAATGATGGGGAATTCTTGATCAAGAACGCTGTTGGGTATGGTGGAGCATCGAGTTACGTTCAAAGCGAAGCGGCCGTTTCCTCACGCAGTGTTGTTACCGCAGCCGGTACAGCGCCGGTCAGCTTTGCCGCCGCTATCTTTGAAGCTGCTGGTGTTCCACAAGAAACCGTGTCTCAGTTCAAAGACTTGATCACTGCCGAGCACAATTGAGTGCGGTTAGCTGCATCGGTTGTTGCGACAGTCGCGACAATGAACTGGGCGTTCCTTGATGAGCCCTGCCGGAGCAATCTGCTCTGACTAATATTGTGTTCGGATGCCAATGGACCTGGCGGAACGTGATGTCCACGAGACTGGGGAAAGCTCGTCAGGAAAAGGCCCTGGATTGAACAATTGGAGCGCACGAATAGGGCTCGCGCAAATTTATCATAATTTCTCTTACGCTGCATAATACAGTCGTCGGGTAGATTCACTAGTGAACTCCTTTTCCCAGCACCAGATTCAAAACGAGTTTCTTTCACAGTCGTCTAGTTTCATACCCGCCCTTAGAAGAAATACTTGATGCCAAAGTATGGCCCGTGCTGTTCGACGTCATAGGCGAATTCTCCGGAACTCAGCGTATCGCTATAGTCGACGCTGAAGTAGCGGTATCCAAATGTGAGTGCCGTTTTCTCCCAGGGTTGGTAATCGAATCCGATATTCACACCGACCTGAAGGTCATTCCCACCGGCGCCAAAACCGCCAAGCTCCAAAGAAGCAATTCCGGTCCATTGCTCATTTAGGCGCCACATACCGCGCGCGCCGATTACAGGTTCGATCCAATCCTGATCGCCACCTAAAACAGGTGGATTTCCCGGGCCCGGTGTGGTTATACCGATCTCCTGACGAATAGAGTTGTATCTAACGCCCCCCTGAAGATCGATCGTATAGCGCTGATCATCGACTCCGTATACAGAGTCTACAATGCGGTAAGCACCCAGAATACCAAACCATTTTTGGCGCACGTCGACATTGAGATCGGAACCCAAAGGGCCAGGCAGCGAGGTATCTTGTTCGATGCCAACATAGTTCGCGTCGACGATTATTCCAAAATCCCCATTCCATGCCTCATACCGTCCGGCCGCTGCGAAATCGAGCACGTCCAGCACGTCACCGAGATCCAGATCCAAGTCAGCGGATTGTCCAGCCACGGTCGATGTCCCTGTGGTTCTTAGGGGTGTGAACAGATAGAACGCTGCACCATGACGCCAGCCGGTTTCGTCCTGATCCGGCGCGGGCAGTGATTGAGCACCGGCAAGTGTCGGCAGCGTAAGAAGGCCGGTCGCAAGCGTGATTGCGCCGAGTAGTGAGAGGTGAGACATAGCTTTGTCCTTGGGGTTCATGAAACTTAGTAGTTGAATCTGAGGCCGATCCCGATGCCTTGGTCATAAGGGCGATCAGCGCCGATCCCGATCAACACATCTGCATAGAGGGCAATACCGGGGCTGAGATTTTTGCCAATCTGAAGCTCAGCGGTTGCAGGCCAGGCGTCGTTTTCCCAATCATATGGCGCTTTGATATCTGCTTTGGCCCAATACCCATCACCGAACGGCTGAAGCGCAATCAGGCGCATTGCAGTTTGGCTGACATCGGTCGACCCATTATACGATGCGAAATGCTGGACCAAAGGGATCAGCGTCATGCCAGTGTTTGTGTTTGCAAAGGCAAAGCCACCAAACGGGGCGATCTGATCCGACCCGGTGCCTATACCTTCCTCGGGGTCGCCAAAATCAAGGATCCACTCCAGCCCGAGCGCGGATTTGACGGCCCAAGTGTCATTCAGGGGTTTTTGTGACGGGAAATAGATCAGCTTGAAGCTGGTCTTTTCAAACCCGTTGAACCTCTCCCCGGTCGCATTCGTCGAATTGTAATGGAGCTCATATTTCAATTTCAGATCAGGTCGCAGCATGTATGCGCCATCAATGAATGCATCCTGACGGTCTGCGCCGCCCTCCAGATCAAAATACTGATAGCGAATGTCCGTGTTGTTGACCGCAGCCAATGGGTTTGACGCGTTTTCCTCTGCTCCGGCAGCGCTACCCGCTATCAGCAACGCGGACGTCAGGATAGAATGAATGAAAAAATGGCTGGCCATCATGTACCTGAAAAGTTCTCGTGCGATTGATGAGATGGTGGCTTTGCCACCACCGTCCCAAGTTCGTTATTGCCAGCTAGAAAAGACTTCCCTGGTTAGTTCGCTTTCAGGGCGAAGGTTCTCGATTCCTTCATAAGGAACACCCTTTCCGAGTGGCAGATGCGGGTGTTTGGCAATGGTTTTCTGATGGCGCTTGACCATGTCCTGAAAAGACGCCCCGGACCATAGGGAGTACCCGATAAGGGGATGTTCCTCGCGTGGGTCGCGGTAGACATTGAACACGGGAGCCGCTGCGCCGGGTTGGCCGGGGGCAGGCAGGTGCATTTTGAACTCCTGCTTGACTACTGAGCGCAAGATCGGTCCTTCATATACGTAAACATAGTCGCGGCGCGAGTTGCCTTCGCCTTCAAGCAGCAGCGCGGTCTGGTCGATACCGTCAATTACACGGTCGCGCGGAATGCGGTCGGTTGCACCTGCGATCCGGGCAAAGGTGGTGAACAGGTCTGAGACATGCACAATGTCACCCGCCGCGCTGCCGGGCTCGATAGCGCCGGGCCACCGGATGAAGGCATCGGTACGCACACCACCTTCAAGATGCTGCGTCTTGCCGCCGCGGTAAATCAGCTGGTTCAGGCCGGAAGTCCCCTCATAATGATACATCAGGCCATTGTCGGCCATGATCATGACGATGGTGTTGTCTGCCTTTCCGGTTTCATCCAGCTTGGCCAGCACCTCGCCGATCCAACCGTCCAGGATCTGCAACTTGTCGGCATGGAAGCCGCCGTTGCGGGAAACGGCCTCATCAGGATAGGCAAAGTTTAGCGGATAGAGCGGCCAGTACTGCATGAAGAACGGATCGTCCTGCGAAGCCAGCTTCTCCAGCTGTTCCAATGCCTGACGCTGATAGCGCAGGTTCATTTCTTCGTATTTCGCCTGCGTCCATTCCTCGCCCGGTGCCATATCGACTTCGCGGGCAAGACCACCAGCTTCACCTTCAACGCCAGTTACCAGACCGTAGGGTTTGAACCGTTGATCCAACTGAAACTGGTTGGACTGACCCGACGCATGGTAGCCAAGCATGTTGTTGGCGACCATTGCGTCCCGTATCATCAGACTCAGTTGAACTTGCTGGTGCAAAGGAAAGGCCGCCCAGTCAAACCCCTGATTGTGCGGATAGGATTGTTCAATATCGCCCTGATGCCATTTCCCGACATGCGCGGTGTTGTACCCTTCCTCCTTCAGGATTTCGGCAATCGTGACTTCTTCGGCCGCAAGACCTTCACCGACCAGCGCAACCTTGACCTCTTCCACGCCCGCGCGCGCCGGATGACGACCTGTCAACATCGCTGTTCGTGTTGGCGTGCAGGATGGCTCGGTATACATCCTCATCAAGGACATGCCTTCGGTGGCAAAATCGTTGATGTTGGGCGTATCGAAACCGGTGACATAGTTCATCGTCCGGTTGCCCATCTGACCGAAGCTGACATCGTCGATCAGAATGTAGAGAATATTAGGGGGCTTGCCGTCATTGGCGTCACGGATTTCTGCAAGCTTTGCGTCGATTTCCGTATCCTGAGCATCCCATTGATCGCCAAATTGTGCGCGGAGAAACTGGAACTCTCCGTCATGAATGATGGGCGCATCCTGAGCAAAGCTCGCGCCAGCCATCAGCACCATGGCCGAGGCATGTTTAAATATTGATCTCATCGGTATCCCTTCCCCATTTTCGAATTACATCTTACCTGCGCGCCGCAGTGACTGGGCGATTTCATCCCGAAGACCATCCAGGGTTTCGCGGATATCGCAGGCAAACTGGTACGATTGGCTTGCCGGCTCATCATTCATGGAGAGATACTCGTCGCTGAGAAGCTGGTAGTCCCGGCAAATCTCATCGAACACCGTGTCCGCGCGCCGTAAGTCTGCAATTGCGGCTTGGTGGTTCGGAAACAGGGTATCAAGCACGTAACCTTTCAAATTCGACGCTCGTTCGACTAATCAACAGATTCCCCGAATTGTTGGCCGAATTCACTTCTCACAAAAGGTTTATCGGGGCATAATACGGTATAATCAGAGATGTAACTTGCTGAAAAAATGGAATTATCCAAAAGCACATCGACTAGTATTAGTGGTGGTAGAACGCCTGACGCCAAAGATGTGCGGGTCGCGCTTCAGCGACTTGTCGGATCCCAGACATTCGCTGGATCACAGCGACTGCAGGACTTTCTTATCTACGTCGTCGAGGAATCAATCAGCGGTCGAGCCGATGACATCCGTGCCAAAACAATCGCCATGGATGTCTACGGCGCGACCATGTCCGAGATGGCGCGAAGAGAAAATGTGGTGCGGGTGGACGCCGGTCGCCTGCGTCGCAAGCTGGCCGAATATTATGTCGAAGATGGCCGCGATGAAGTCACTGTTTTCGATCTGCCAAAAGGCGGGTACGCACCTGAGATATCGATTAAATCGCCCGGGACGGATCAGCCCGAAATACCTGAGACGGAAACCAAGACTTACACCTGGCCGCGCCCGTTCATTGGGATTGCAGGGGTTTTCCTTATAATCTGTGTTGCTGTGGCAATTGCGTTAATGTCGACAAATCGTGGGGTTCCAGTCAGCCTGCCAGTCGATAGCCTGAGCCAAGATGAGCGCAGCGCGATATTTGATGCATCCCCCATGCGGCTTCAGGCCGTGAACCTGGCCAATTCGGGCCGCGATTTGATCTTTCCGGCCTTGGAGCCCGCGCGACTGAACGGAGCCCTGACGATATTCAAGGGGGCAATCGAAAACGACGACAGCTATTTCGGAGGCCATGCAGGAGCCGCGCAGGTTGCAGCAACGATAGTGCTGGTTACACCGGACGCTGATCCAACCGGCGACTTGCTGCGTTACGCGGACACACAGGCCAGCCGGGCGATTGAATTGGCACCCGAAATGGGGTGGAGCCAATCTGCAAAGGCCTGGGTCGAATTTACCAAGGGTAATTGGCCTGAAGCTATGGAGTTCTCGTACAGGGCGCAGCGGTTGGCACCAAACGACGTGCACGTGCTGGAGTTCGTGTCATTGATCCTGTTGTACTCAGGTGAGTTCGAAAAAGTCGTGGCGATCAGCGAAGACGCACTGTCGAAAATAGATTTGGACCGAGGTTATGTGTTTCAGAACGCGATGGGGTCTGCAAAGTTCCATCTGAAGGATTTCGAAGGTGCCGTTTCCGCCTTTGAGCAGGTGACCCAAAAGGGTGGCCCAGTCGGCCCTGTTTCTGTCGCCTATCTGATGGCGGCTCATCAGATGCTGGGGAACGAAAGTGAAGCTCAAGCTATGTCAGATAAACTCTCGCGTGAATGGCCTGACAGTAGGGTGGATATTTTGTTTCAAAGACTATTTGCGAATCCAGAATACGGGGTGGAACTTGGCGACGCTATGAAACAAGCCAATTGGAAGCCAAAAGTTAATGAATGAAGTTCGTGTCTGGGCTATCGAGGTCATTCCAGTGCGAACTGGCCACAGTAGTTGTTTATTCATGCATCATTCCTTGCCGCGGGGCGGTATTGGCCCCTTCTCCATTGCCGCTGGATTTCGGAGACGGCCCTTTCCGGACGTTCATCGGTTGTGTCGCAAATTTTGAACTGAGATTGACGAGCACTCAGGTTTCGCAGTCTCTTCCTGTCGAATAGTTTTCGAACAGGTTTTAAGTATGATCTCTCTGAAAGGCTGCCACTTTCCCAAGGATGCAGTTCTTTACGCTGTATATTTCTATTTGCGGTACACAGTGTCGTACCGTGATTTGGAAGAGATCATGGCCGAACGCGGCGTGCGGGTGGACCACGCTACTCTCAACAGGTGGGTTGTTAAGTATTCGTCGATGATCGCCGCGAGCGCGCAATCGAAGAAGCGACCAACGCTGAGTTCCTGGCGCATGGACGAAACCTATCTCCGTGTGCGCGGCAAGTGGATGTATCTTTATCGAGCAGTCGACAAAGCAGGAAACACCCTTGATTTCATGCTGTCTGAGCGACGAAATCGTCCAGCAGCAACCAAGTTCTTTGCCAAAGCACTGTCGTCTGTCTGACGTCAGCACCTGTGGGCCTGATTGAGGGATTTGCACAACGGAGGGTTTCTGGCTGACCGACGAGCAGATGGCGCGGCTTCAGCCTTACTTTCCAAAGAGCCATGGCAAGCCGAGAGTTGATGATCGTCGTGTACTGAGCGGGATTATATTCATCAACCGCAATGGGTTACGTTGGTCCGATGCGCCACGTGAATATGGACCACCAAAGACACTGTACAACCGTTGGAAGCGGTGGAGCGATATGGGTGTGTTCGCTCGGATCATGACCGGGCTGGCTGCGGAGGGAACCGATCATAAGACCATCATGATTGACGCTACATACCTCAAAGCGCACCGCACAGCCTCCAGCCTGCGGTTGAAAAAGGGGGGCGCGGCAGGCTGATCGGGCGTACCAAGGGTGGCATGAATACGAAACTGCACGCTGTTGCTGACAGCCTCGGACGCCCCATCCGCTTCTTCATATCCGCGGGCCAGGTCAGCGATTACACGGGCGCCAAGGCTCTGGTGAACAGTCTGCCATCGGCTGACTGGCTGCTGGGAGATCGAGGCTATGACGCAGACTGGTTCCGCGAAGCCCTTAATGACAGGGGAATTAGGCCTTGCATCCCAGGTCGACAATCACGCGACAAGCCTGTCCGATACGACAAGCGCCGCTACAAACGACGCAACCGCATCGAGATCATGTTCGGACGCCTGAAGGATTGGCGGCGCGTCGCCACCCGATATGACAGATGCCCAAAGGTATTCCTTTCGGCCATCGCTCTAGCAACTACCGTGCTGTTCTGGCTGTAAATCAATGAGTCTGGAGCCTTCTGTATCTTGAGTTTGCTAACTTAACCCCCGTCAGCCACCTTTGCCGAGGTTACTGACGGGGCGGTGTATGGCGTCTGAGCCTTGTGGCATGACCACGTTTCCTAGCGAGCCAGCACCGTCTCTCTTCATCGTCTCGAACAGTTGAATGCGGCCGGTCTGGACCGCGGAGCAGAAGGAAGAGGGTATGAACAAAGTATCACACGAACAGATCATCGGCATAGACGTCAGCCGCGATTGGCTTGACGTTCATTGTCTGCCGGACATTCGTAGGTTGCGGCTCCCGAACAGCGATGAGGGCCACGCGCAGCTTGTTGGTCTGGCACAATCAACGCACGCGCTTGTTTGTTTCGAGGCGACTGGAGGGCAGGAATGGCGTCTGTGGACCGCGCTGGATGCAGCCGGTATCGCGACTCGGCAGTTGCCGCCAGCTCAGATCAAAGCCTTCGCTGCCAGCCATGGCACACGCGCCAAGACGGATCGGATCGACGCGGAACTCATTGCGCGATTCATGGCATTTCGACCAGACGCAGATCAGGGCCTTGCAAAAACCGCTGATATCTTGCGTTCTGTTCCTGGGATCGGCCCCGTTGCCAGCACTATGCTGATCGCGGAAATGCCAGAACTGGGCCAACTCTCGGGAGAACAAGCTGCTGCGCTCACGGGCCTGGCTCCCATTGCTCACAACAGCGGTGCGATGCGCGGCAAGCGCGCCATTGGTGGCGGACGGCGACAGGTACGACACATCATGTTCCAGGCCGCTCTCGTCGCGAGTCATCACAATCCGCATCTCAAGATCTTCGCAGATCGTTTGCGTGACGCGGGCAAGCCACACAAAGTCATCATCACAGCAGTCGCTAGAAAGCTCGTCACAATCGCAAACGCACTCCTCAAATCTCGGCAAAACTGGTCGGCTCAGACCCCCTGAGAAATACAGTTGCTAGCTTAGCGTTGCCTGCGCTGCCCTGTTCGTCATTTGGACGCATCGCGCACTTCGTTGCTCCGATGCGTTATTCACCAAAAATTGTTTAAAACTTTTCAATGGAGTCCCGCCGAATTTGCTGCGATGCAAATTAGCTAACCGCTTTATGCGCAAAAATACTTCTTTTTGCTCGTTACTTTCTCAAGTCTGCAAATCATCTATCACATCCGATAAGTACCCCTTATCACGTTTGATTGATTTTGCCGGGAAACAGGTACAGACTGGCTGCCATGAAGCCTCCTGCCCCACACCTTCCCGGCCCCTTCCCGGCCCTCTCCCAGGCGGATCAGGAGGCCCTGACCGACCTCTATGTCCGCGGCACGCCGGCCAATACGCTGC
>NZ_JBQFTN010000020.1:0-61289 GCF_056538665.1 Ruegeria sp. BF6 | reverse complement strand
AGGAACTGGGCGAGCCCTTCCGTCGTGACGCGATGAAAAAACCGGTCGCAGTCGCCGGTATCAGCGAAAACGATATGACACCACAGGCCGGGGTCGCCTAAGCAGATGTCAAACCCGGGCCTAATCGGGCCCGGGTTCCATTGAGCTTTCCGGCCAGGAGGGCGCAATTTTCGCACAAAGGAAACATGATGCAGGCGTTAAATGCATCCCGGACGCCCCTGTCGTGGGCGCAAGATTTCGTTCGCAAGAACGGCCATGGATTTCTGATTTCCGTTGTCGTGGCTGTGGCGGCGCAGTTTCTGTCAGAACACTACGGTGCACCGGCAATGCTGATGGCGCTATTGCTTGGCATAGCGTTTCATTTTCTGGCCGAGGAAGACACCGGAAGCTGCAAAGCCGGCATCGATTTTACCGCACGTAGCGTCCTGCGTTTTGGTGTTGCGCTGTTGGGCGCACGTATTTCGGTTGAACTAATGGTCGGCCTGGGGCCGCAACTGATCGCAGTTGTCATCACGGGCGTCATTCTGACAATCCTGTTTGGGTTGCTCGGCGCGCGTTTGCTTGGGCGTGGCTGGCGGTTTGGCATTCTGACCGGCGGTTCGGTTGCGATTTGCGGTGCCTCCGCTGCAATGGCGCTGTCCGCCATTTTGCCAAAGAACGAACACTCCGAGCGCAATCTGATCTTTACCGTCCTGTCGGTGACTGTCTTGTCCACGGTTGCGATGATCGCCTATCCGATCCTGACTGAAACTTTTGATTTCGACGATCAAATCTCGGGCGTATTTTTGGGCGGTACCATTCACGACGTCGCGCAGGTTGTCGGCGCGGGCTTTTCGGTTTCGGACGAAGCCGGTGAAGTCGCGACAATGGTTAAGCTGATCCGCGTTGCCATGCTGGCGCCAGTCGTTCTGGTGATTTCGACGCTCGTACGCCGATACGCAGAGTTCAGTGAAGAAGAAGGTAAACGACCCCCGATCCTACCATTATTTGTGGTGGGCTTCCTGATCTTCGCCACCCTGAACTCACTGGGCTTCATCCCTGATGTCGTTTCGTCAGCGATGGCCAGCCTAAGCCGTTGGGCATTGTTGGTATCGATCGCAGCGGTTGGGATGAAAACCTCACTCAAACGTATTCTGGATGTGGGGGGGCAGGCCATCGCACTGATCGTTGCTGAGACCGTCTTTATCGCCGTTCTGGTTCTGGCGGGCGTTTACCTCGTGCATTTTTGAAAGGAAATACCATGAAGCCGTTGGAAGAACTGCTCAGGAATGCAGCGCAATCTCAAAAGAAAATTGCCCTGTCAGAAGGGACTGACCCCCGTGTCGTCGAAGCCGCGCTTGAAGCCAGGAAAAAGGGTGTCGCACGCGTTGTGCTGGTGGGGGACGAAGATGTCATCTTGGGCCAATTCGCATCGTTGAGCGCCCAACCAGATGACGGAATAGAAACCGCAGACCCCGCCTCGTCAGCACATTTTGATGAACTGGCGGCGTTGCTTTTTGAGTTGCGCAAGCACAAAGGCATTACGCAGGAACAGGCCATTGTTGAAACGCGTAAGCCGCATGTATTCGCAGCACTGATGGTGAAGAAAGGACTTGCGGACGGAACCCTTGGCGGTGCTGTGGCAACCACGGCCGAGATCGTGCGAACTGCCATTAAGGTCATCGGTGTGAAACCCGGCGAAAAGCTTGTATCCAGTTTTTTCCTTATGCTGTTCTGCGAAGGTCATCACGTCAAAAAAGGTGCGCATGTCTTTGCGGATAGCGGTCTTGTTGTCGATCCTTCGGCAGAAGAAATGGCTCAGATCGCGTTGGATTCAGCCAATAGTTTCCGGGCGTTGACGCAGGATACTCCGCGTGTTGCGATGTTGTCCTTCTCGACCCGTGGCAGCGCCAGCGGTGCAGCCGTGTCCAAAGTCGTTGAGGCCACAAAACTGGCCAAGAACGCTGCACCCGACCTTCTCATTGACGGTGAACTGCAGTTTGACGCAGCCTTCGTGCCCGAGGTTGCGGCGAAAAAGGCCAAGGATTCACCACTGGGCGGCAACGCAAACATCTTTGTCTTCCCCAACCTCGAAACCGGCAATATTGCTTACAAGATTGCGCAGCGGGTCGGAGGGGCAGTGGCAATTGGTCCGATCATGCAGGGGCTGGACAAGCCCGCCAATGACCTGTCCCGCGGATGCTCAGCAGAGGATATTTTGCACATGATCGCCGTAACTGCCGTCCAAGCCGAAGCAAATTAAACGAAGACGCAACCGAACCCGGAGGTTTCGTGATGAACATACATGTCATCAACCTGTTCGACGAACCCGCAACCTGCAGCGAACGCTGCCTTTCCGATCTGCCAGATCGCGTGGTAGAGGGGGATCCCTTCCACAAGGTGGGGATACACTTCACCAGCCCCGACGGAGCACTCTCGGCAGGCACTTGGACATCAACTCCTGGAAAATGGCACGCGTTCACGGACAAGGATGAGTATTGCTATATCGTTGATGGGCATTGCGCCTTGATTCACAAAGACGGGACGCGGCAGGATTTTCGCACCGGAGACAGCTTCATGATCCCAAACGGCTTTCAAGGCTACTGGGAAGTTGTCGAGACAACGACAAAGCACTTTGTCATTCGGGATTTGTCTGAGTAACAAAAATGGTTCTGAAGGTGTCGAGGTTCCGGTCAATTGGGCGGGCCTTTCAGGGTTCCCGAGCCTTCGGCAACGCCTGTTGCTTCTTGGATAGTAGGCTCTTCACCTCGACATTCCGATAGGACCATTACAGTAACTTAGTTGGCCTTTTTTACGTATGGTGGCGAGGCTTTGACGCGCCCGGGATGTTCGAGGAACTCGCAAAACACACTATCATCAAACCTCGGTTTCGACCGATGCTCGGGTGATCTGAAAGGGCCAGTTCGGAGTCAGAACCTGTCAATTCAAACTGTTTCCTGCGTTAGCCTAAAAAACATCGTGAGCCTCGATACAAGTTCACGCTTCGAAAAAGCCTGCGACAATGCCCCCTTTACTCTCCGTTCGGTCCAACCCCGAAACGGAAGGCAAAGTACGATTTGACATTGGCCAAAAGGGCTTGGGTAAAGAAGATAGGTTCGTCCTCTTGCGCTGCGGCGACACATGTTTCAAGGATAACGTCGACCCAATAGTTGGAGGCGTTGAAGCTTTACGTTGGGAATTGATTGACTACGCTCGCAGCACATACACCATTGCTGGTTTGACCACTGTCGGCGAGAGCTGTCAGTTGCTCGTCCGACCCGGACCAATCTCTTCTGAAGAAGCTTCCACCAAGTGCATAATTCTGAGTCGTGCGTAGGAAACAACCTAGGATGAGCCTGCCTGCAGGTCGACTGATGTCGAAAGGGTGCCGACCTGCCAACCACTTTCACCGGGGTCGGACTGCACCATGACACAGGCAAGTTTGGTGCCAACGTCGACACACAGGTTCAGTTCGCGCACATCTGTGTCATCTGCGTCAACCGCGTCAACTGCGCCGCCGTAATAGCGCAGACCGGGGACTTGCCCTTCAGAGGCAACAGTGAACTCAACTCCCAAATCATTATCGGTCGGGTCGAATGTCACGAGCTGATCTGGCGAGTCTGTCGGACAAAACAGTGTTGAAACCGTTGAGCCACTCTCGCCCACGACCTCAGTTATGGTGACTGTGGCCACTAGCTCGACAGCCGGGTTGAACGCATTTGCGTCCGCCTCTCCGGCGATAGCAAATACAAAGGTGTTCGCGTCCGGATTACTGGCTGTAAAGGTGGCCGTAATCGCTGGTCAAATAACTCTTAGAAACCCCGTGGTTCTGAGTTGTGTCATAGGGCACCACAAACCGCTCACCATCGGATGCGTTTTTCGGTGTTGCCGGATCGACGGTCTGCCATCCTGTTTCGCTTGGTGCGGAAGTAACCGTTTTGGATGACATCGGAAGATCGGCATCCGCTGCGTCTCAGTAGTGTTTTGGCTCTGTCACCTGGCCGACATGCCCGTCATCAGAGTCTTAGGTCTGTCGCATCCTCAAGTCCTTCGATCTGATCGTCAGATCGGCTTATGTGATTCTGTCCGCTGCGGATGAGTTGCAGGACAAGTAGCCGTGGCCGACCGAGCTTTGGCCGACAGGTTTCACCGGTTTGAAGATCATCTACTGGTATTGGTTTTATCTCAATACGTTCTTGGGTTACTACAGCCGATACATCATTTCCTCAAAGCCTTTTACGACGATGAAGACCGAGGTTGTGACAGAAACGCTGGACCTGGCGTTAAAGGCGCCGGGTTGTTATCAGGCAACCGTACTGCATAAACAGCGTCCGCTCAGCGACAACCTGTCCACCTACATTTCCGGCGAACTTTCCGATAGGCGAATAGGTTCACAAATGGATCACGCGCGTGGCGCGCCAGATCATCCGCAGACGCAAGGCAAGGTCAAGCGTTGCAGTTACTGTCGATACCACGAAAGCCTGCAAAACCTTACATCTTCTAAGGTCTGCTTCGGACCAGGCCAGAATACATTGAAAAAAAGAGAAAGGATCAAGCGAAAGACCATCGAGGCCCAGCTCTTACTTCACCGCAGATCCGCCGCACCATCAATGCAACCTGATGAGCCAAACCCCCTTTTGTCAAATCAACCTAAACTGTCCTGTTGAAGCTGACGCCAAACCGCTGTTGGTCACTCTTTCTCACTACGTGACCATTCGCGGTGTGGTCATCTCCTCTGGTCAGGTCGTAGCGCAAGTCGATCCAGAGCCTGCTCAGTGGCCGGAAGGGGGCATTGTTAGGGATAACTAGGTTAAGAACCGCTACCTTGTCGGGACAGGGAGGTCGTGCCGCAGCTTGATCCCAAGCTGGCGGAGATCAATCGGGATATCTTACACGGTGTCCTGACCGGGCTGACAGCGCGCAAGGTTTGGCGAGAGAATGAACGACTGAAACTGGGCGAGATACAGCCGATCGAAACCGAGGTCGCGCTTGAACCGGCGGCGGTGCAGAGGCAGTTGCAAGGTCAGAACGAGGCTTTTAAGTCCCGACGCGCCGTCTTGGAAGGGCGCTAGGCACATTTCAGAGAGCAGATCCAACAGCAACAAGCTCAAATCGACGGCATTATGGCACAATTTGATGCCACTAAGGATCGGGTTGTCCTTGTCGATCGGGAGGTAGGCAATGTCTGCACCCTGTTTGATCAGGGTCTCGTGCACGAGAGCCTATTGTTAGAACTATAAGGCGGGCGGACCGAATTTCGGTGCATCAGTATGACCTGACAGGTATGCGCAACGCGATTCAAGACTCAGAACTTAAGATCAACTAGGCCAGCCAGGAATTCCAGGACTACGTGGTGCTCAAGCTGCGCCAGGATTCGGTTCCCTACATTCGATCAACGCTCGCCCCCGGAACTTTATGGCACGGTGTCTGGCGTGTCCCCGGACAGAGTCGAAGATCTGGAAACAGATCGCCATTTCCATTGGGTAGAAGTCACGTTTCCACCCGAAGAACTGGTCCGCTTAGGACTGTTCGAGCTTATACCGGGTATGCCGGTCAAAGCGTTTTTGAACACAAGAGCCCCTTTGGTTCTGTGCTTCCCTCTCAAAACACTGACGGATCAATTAAAGCGTGTCTTTCTGGAAAGCTGATCGGTGTTCGCTCAATCCTTCTTTCGCCAAGTTCGGCAAAAGGCCAAAAAAGTGTTTTGGGCTTCTTAAGGGATAGCGCGCAGTGAATTCTTCACATGCGTTTTTATGGGGGGCGGTTCAGGCCGATCGCTTCCGTTGGTAGTTTCCAAATCGACTCAAATGCTGTGGTTTTGGCTTGTTGGCGGAAAAGACACTCTACTCGCAAAATTTGCATTTTTTCATCCAATGTGCATTTCTTTTTCCATACTATGCTGCAACGCTGCTTGGTCCCGAAGGTTCCTTTGATGAAGAACTCGCCAATGAAAACACAGGTTGTGCCAGTGAAGGTGCCTGAGGCGTTGAAGGGTAAAAGGGCCGGTCTATTCTTCCTGCTGAACCAACTCGAACTTCGAAAAAGTCAGGCCAAATCAGTTGCCTCATCGGATGTTGCGCCTTTAAAAGCACCCTTTCAAATGGCTTCAGAACTTGAGCCGCAGAAGCCGTTTCTACTGACCGACGAGTTTATCTTTTCTTAGTCGAATTCCTGCATTTCACTGGTTTTTGCAAGGGTCTGAACGTGCTAAGTTGTCTTGATGATCGCTGGGAACTCGGACAACCAGGCTGACGGGTTGTTTGAAAGAACAGATTCCGGGCGCGATTTGGGCCTTTCAGATCATGTCTAGCGGTGGGTTTTGGGCAGGAAACCCAACAAGGGCGGCCGCACTTACGCCACGAGCTATGGATCGCTTTCAACGTTATCAGGCACGAAAAAACTCGCTTCGGGTGCCCGTCCGGAAGGAATGAAGAGGGCCTGCCGCCGTTTTCACGAATTAGCGAGCTTAAGGACCGAACCCTCATGTCCCCGTAATCGGAATGCGAAAACACTGCCGATTCCGCTGGAGCCGCCCACCGAATCTGCGAAGGAAAAGCATGCGAACCTCGTTCTGGCGTCTCGGACTTGCCTGAGGAATATTGCCCATGAAAACTGTCGATGCATATCGGTCCATTCAAAGCCCACAGCCAGTTATTGGATGGCCGCGACACTGAAGGATGACGGCCTGAACTAAATGCCGAAGGAATGCACGGAGTTGCTGCGTCCTTTGAAAACACTCCGCTGATTTCGGAGATTGCCACTTCTTTCTGACTGATATCGGTGATCGCGATGGGCTGGAGATATTGCCGGTGCAGTACGAGAATGCCTTTGTACACCAGAAGAAGTCGTACAACGGAAGGCTGGACGATTTATTGATATTCCCTGGCCAAAGGCGGCCGTCCTCCTAACGTGAGTTGAAGGCACCACAATGGTCAGCGCGCGTATGGCTGAACAGTTCAGCCTGGGTAGTTTCAGTATCGCAATCAGCAACCTGTTCGACACCGATCAGTTGAATCTCGCCACCCGTTCCGTTCGGAAACATCAGCTAAGCGGGCAAGACATCCCGGTTGTTGACCAAGGGCGCAGGTTCTTGGTCGGGTACTTGGTGACGTTCTGGCCGAATCCCTAAAAACTTTAGCACCGTCGCTTTGAGCAGCAGCCCGATTGTCGATCCTGATGGTCTTAGGGGATTTCGATTAGGTGAACATGCCTGTGTCAGAGCAGGCGCGCCTTTTGAATCGTGGTGCTTATCGTCAGGGTGAGAGCTTCAAAGTGACTGCAAAACCGAATGTCTGTTCCGACAGGTTTTTCGGTGCTTTAGGACAGCGTTTTGCCCTGGTAACGGCGGATATTGCAGCTTTGTCCAAATCCGGACTGTCCGACGATGCGCGCATGCGATACCCCAGAAGCTGGCCGTCGCGCGACACCTGAATGGCGACTGTCACACTCCTGCTGTCTTGAGAACCGCGAGGGTACGTTCCGATAAAAACTTGTGCAAGTACTGCGGTCACGTCCGTCTCGCTGATTCATTGGTTCAGTGCATCGGAAAATGAGGTGCTTGAATCGGTCGTCAAATCGATAGTTGTCTGGGCATAATAGTTCCCTTGGCCCTTCGGTTAATCGTTCTGTTCGATAGCAAAACCAGTGCGCCATCATATTTTTACAATCAAAGAAAAATTCCAAGATAGTCTTAGATTAATTCTAAAGTCGATGAACTTGCTCGGATCAAAAGGGACAGGTTTTGCTGCGTTCAGCGAGGGGCATGGGATCGAATGAGGAATTGGAAACTGTCGTCGTCACCCTTATCAACCGCTTCGAACAAACGGCCCAGCCAAGCCTCATCAAAGGATAAGTCGGCGGTTCCGCGCCGGAAGAATACAGATCCTTTGGTAACGGCTCGACGAAATCCGCGCATCAGGGTTTCTGCGGCGTATCTGAGCATCTGCCGGGTCAGCCAGCAGCAGAGCGCAGGCCTGACCCAATTCAACACGCGAGGATGATTGGGTCTGCAGTGCAACCACGCGTAGATGATTGACGAACTGCATCGCCCGCTCCTGCAGCTCGGGCGCACCGAAAGGGTGGACGTCTTCCCTTTTATTTAAACTGCCTGCCTGCATCATGATATGGGACCACTTCAAAACGCAAAGCCTTACAATTGTGCTAAGGCTTAATCCGGACAGCCACTGATCTGCAAAATGTGAAAACCCGGCAGGTACAGCATTGCGGTCCCGGGATCGCACCGTACTCAGACCGTAAGCAATAACGATGCGTGTCGCCAGTTCCTAGGGTAAAACTAACAAGAATCGTCGGGATTTCGGTTAGTTAACTGAAGGCAAAGGGTAATCCGTCGATTTTGGAACAGTTCTAAAAAATGTTAAGATCAACCACCAAAAACCTCGTCCAAGCAAGACGAACATGAAGCCAGGGAGACCATTTATGAAGGGTGACAAAAAGGTAATCGATTATCTGAACAAAGCGCTTCGGCACGAACTGACAGCCGTCAGCCAATACTGGCTTCACTACCGCCTCCAGGATGACTGGGGACTTGGGAGCATGGCCAAGAAAAGCCGGGAAGAATCCATTGAGGAGATGGAACACGCCGACAAATTGATCGAGCGGATCATTTTCCTTGAGGGCCATCCCAACCTGCAAAAACTGGACCCGCTAAGGATCGGGGAGAATCCACGTGAAACTCTGGAATGTGATTTGGCTGCTGAGCAAAGCGCTCGTTCCCTCTACAAGGAAGCGCGAGATGTCTGCAAAGCCGCAGGTGACTATGTTTCCATGGGTTTGTTCGAAAGCTTGATGTCAGACGAAGAAGGCCACATTGATTTCCTCGAAACGCAGTTGGAACTCTATGACCGCGTCGGACCCGAGTTGTTTGCTCAACTGAACGCCACCAAGATGGAAGATGCCGAATAAACCGCGCTGACACCCATTGGCGTGTAGCTTTTCAAGAAATCCAGCATTTTCTTCGGTAAAGCATCATCGCTCCACGAATGTCGTATTATTTCGCAGAAGATCGCCAAATTATGACACTTCAATGCGCGCATCTCGCGGCTGCAAATCCGACTCATAAAAGAGAGAATTTGTCAAATTAATGGACCGAAAGGATGTTGCTCGGCTCCGCATTTAGGGCCGCAAAACCTTCCTTTAGAAGGCTGTTACGCGACCATTGTTTTTTTCAGTACCAAAAAAGTCATCATGCCCAGCGGGGGAATCTGTCTTTGTTCTTCGACTGAGAGCGCATCCTCTTTCAGCACCGTTTCAATCTCAAAATCGGAATGCCAGCCGATTGTATTTGCAAGTGGCGAAAACACCCTTTCCAGAGAAGCAAGCAGTCCCCGCTCTCGTTGGAAATGGTTCGTAATCACTACTTTGCCACCCGGTTTGCAGACCCTCGCTATCTCCGTCATCACCCTTTCCGGTTCCGGAACGACGGACAGAACGTGCATTGCCACAACCGTATCGAAATGGTTCTCTGGAAAATCAAGCGCGCGGGCGTCCATTTGCATCAACTCGGTGACATGGTTGAGTGACATAGCTTTTACCTTGTCGCGGGCTTTTTGCAGCATCTCTTCGCTGAAATCGATCCCGGTCACTTGCGTCTCGGGCCCGTAATGCTCCAGCGACAGCCCGGTGCCGACGCCAACTTCAAGAACCTTTCCAGCGCGTTTGTTTATATATTCAACCGCGTGTTGCCGCCCGGCATTGGTGATAGCTCCAAACGTCTTGTCATAGACGGGTGCCCAACGAGCATAGGAGGTTTGAACGGCTTTAATGTCCATATCGAGTCCTTAACGGTTAGAAGTAGTTTCCCTGTCGAGCCATGCCCACGCGACCATCACCACATATGTGAGACAGAGTGCGATCAGCGTGACCCAGGCAAAGGTCAGGAGCGCGGCACCTGCAACGGCGACGCCAATGAGGAAGTACTTTACGTTTTCACGGGAGATCCTTGTGGTCTTGAATGACCAAGTCGGTATGTGGCTGACAAGTAGAAGACCGATTGTCACCATGTAGAGGCAAATAAAAATACTGGGCAGCAATGGGGCATCCGCGAAAGCGAAGGACAGATACATTGGCATCATGACCAGCAGGGCTCCTGCAGGGGCGGGGACCCCCTCGAAATAGGCGCTGTCCTGATCGCAGGTCTCAGATTTGCTACCCACATTGAACCGGGCAAGGCGCATGACGCAGCACACCGCAAAAAACAGGACTGCAAGCCACGCAGCACTGCGTATGTCCTGCAAGGCCCAGAAATAGAGAACGAGCGGCGGAGCCACTCCGAAGTTCAGGAAATCTGCAAGTGAGTCAAGCTCGGCCCCCAGTTTGCTGTCACTGCTGAGCAGGCGGGCAATACGTCCATCCAACCCATCCAGAACACAGGCGGCAATAATGAGCTGAACCGCAAGCACGTAGTTGCCCTGAACTCCAAATCTGATTGCTGACAAACCCGCGCAAATAGCCGTTATGGTTAACACATTGGGAAGCAAATGGATCAGCGCAAACCCTTTCTCTCCCTGTTCGGATGGTTCTGCCACTGATCCAACTACCTATTTTTCTTCGGGTTTGTGCAAACTGGCAAGGACGGTCTCGCCGGCAATCATCGTTTGCCCGACACGTACCTGCGGGTCCACGCCATCGGGAAGATAGACGTCCAGCCTAGACCCGAAACGGATCAATCCAAATCGCTCTCCGGTTTGCAGCGCGGCGCCGGGTTTTACAAAGCAGACGATCCGTCTGGCCACCAGGCCGGCAATCTGGACAACGGCAAGGTCTTGACCGTTCGTCATGCGGATACGCAGGCTATTGCGCTCGTTGTCTGCGCTGGCCTTGTCCAGGGATGCGTTGAAAAACTTGCCGGGGCGGTAAGCAACCGCGGTAACTTCACCTTCAATGGGCGTCCGGTTCACGTGACAGTTGAATACACTCATGAACACACTGACTCGGGTGAGAGGCGCATCGGTCATCCCAAGTTCGTTCGGTGGCACCGCCGCTTCGATCAGCGAAACCACCCCGTCCGCCGGACTGACGATCAACCCTTCTTCTGACGGCGGCACCCGTTCCGGGTCGCGAAAGAAATAGTAGCACCAGACCGTAAGGCCGACGCCAATCCAGCCCCATACGTCAGACAGAAGAAAAAGGCCGACCGTTATGGCGGCAAAGATTGCGACAAACCGAAAACCTTCCGGGTGCATCGGCTTGATGAACGTATCGCGCATGCGCATCGCAAAATTTCCCTCAGGTCAATTGACGGCTCTTTCATAAGTGGATTGGTAAGGAACGCAAGTGGGACCACCTCTGCCAGCGCCAATCAATGGTAGCTTGGATGATATTATTCGGTGCAATAGACACGAAACTCGCTTCGTGACCACTAGTCATTTAGATTTCGCTACGCAACTGATGCAAGCAGTTGGAGAGACATTGGTAACGGATGACGAGGAATTGCTTCACGCACCGAAGCGCTGACAGGGGTTGGGAGAAAAGTCGGTGGTCGCTGGCGATGCTGTATTGGGCGATTTGTTTCTTAGGATTGGTTGTTTATCAACTCTCTTTGGTACCCGAATAATGCAGGCAGCCCACCCGTGTGGAGCATGACAACTTTCTGCCCGGGTTGAATTTCTCCAGCGCGCACCAAATGCAACAACCCTGCAAAGGTTTTCGCAGAATAGACAGGATCAAGGAAAACTCCTTCGGTGCGTGCCATCTTTTCCAATGCAGCTTTTGTCATTCCACTTAGTTTGCCGTAGCCGGGCGGCAGCGCATCATCCAGAACGTTGACCTTGTCCTGCAATGGCGCCGCGTCGATATCCAGCAAGTCTGCAAGTTTCTGCAGTACAGTATTCATTCGGACCTTTTGCCAATCGCGATTCCTGCGCACGCAGACGCCGAACACAGTGGCGGCATTCTCCTCCAGCGCTATTCCAGTCAACAAGCCTCCATGCGTTGCGCCGCTACCTGACGGTACGACGACTGCGTCGAAACTCGGCATCTGTTGGCACAATTCTTGCCCGGCGACGACATAGCCGAGCGCACCCAAGGGTGGATGGTTCAGTCCTAGGTGAATGACATAGGGTTTGCGCCCTTGAGCCTTCAGTTCTTCGGCGCGTGCATGCAACGCAGCGTCGGCACCGGCTTCGTCCTCGCCTTCGGGGTAGCTCATAT
Source organism: Ruegeria sp. BF6 (assembly GCF_056538665.1). Taxonomy (NCBI): domain Bacteria; kingdom Pseudomonadati; phylum Pseudomonadota; class Alphaproteobacteria; order Rhodobacterales; family Roseobacteraceae; genus Ruegeria; species Ruegeria sp. BF6. Next base: position 49,142 of record NZ_JBQFTN010000020.1, on the reverse strand, counting down.
GTTCGGCGCCCAGGATCCTTGCCAGAAGCACATTTCCTGAACTGTAGTACTCCTCACCCATATCCGGCACACGTTCTTCCAGTTGCAGGATGGATTGCATGCCCAATTTGGCCGCTGCTGCTGCCGCAGATCGAACAAAGTTGGACTGAACGGCGCCGGTAATCAGAACGGTATCAGCACCTTGCTGAAGTGCATCGCCAAAGTAGAACTCAAGCTGCCGCGTTTTATTTCCACCAAAGCCAAGCCCGGTCAGGTCATCGCGTTTCAGCCAAAGGTCTATGCCCAATTCCGCAGACAGTCGGTCCAATCGCTCCATCGGGGTTGGACCTGTCATGAGTTGGGCCCGAGGAAATCTGTCCAGAAAACTTTTTTGTGTCATCGTCTGCCCTTCGATTTTACGCGATCGTAAATGCGCGATGAAAGAGAACACTGCAGGCTATCAACGAAACCACGCGGATAGCCGTTGTGACTAGCGATTGTGGTAAGCAAGGGCCTACCGAGCGTCCGAGAAGGCTGCCAATCAACGTGAGCACGAGGAAGCCCCATAGTTGCGCGCCATAAGTGAAAATTTGCGTCTCTGAAACGCTGTGCAACAGAAATGCGATGCCATACGCCACCAGCGCAATGGGCTGAACCAGCTTTGCAACTTCTTTGGCTGGGCGGCCTTTTGCAATCAAACCGAAAACCATAAGAGGACCCGGTGTAGCCGCCCAAACGGTTGCCAGCCCAGACAACCCCGAAACAATCGAAAATCCCGCTGTTCCAATTGAGCGGCGCAAGGGCAGCAAGGTCGTTAGAAGCCCGATCAGCAACAGGCTGGCCGTCAAGCCAAGGACAAATGCCTCACTCAGCAAGGGGTAGACGGCGAGACCTGCAATCACTCCGACGAGGCATCCGATGATCGCCGTGCGAATTGTCTGCTCGTCGGCTTTCAGCACGTGCCGGTCTGTCGCTACCGCTGAAACAACGGTGTTCAATAGAAGCAGCACGGGAACAGCCGTCGAAGTACCAAGCAGGATCATCATTGGTGGCCCTGCGATAATGCTAAACCCGATGCCCACGCCGACTTGCAGCATTGCGCCAAGGCCGATGGCAGCCATCAGGATGGCAAGGTCAACGGACACTTATACCCCCAAGGTCCCGCGCGGTACTGCTGTCCCTTTACGCCCAAGGCATGATTCCGGCGTAGGCATTGCGCGTCGCAACGGTATGCGCCATCTGCGCCAGTGTCGTCAAATCGAAGACTGGAAGTTGCAGCACTTCCTGAAGGCGCGCGGCATATGGCGGCAAATCTGTACACTCCAGTACCAGCGACCGAATATCCGGTGCTTGGCGCTTTAATCGCAGCGCGGCCTCAAGGACTTCGGCCTCGATCAGATCAGTATCCATGCGGGTGCGCGCGTTTCGCAAAATCACCTCTGCGAATTCGCTGGTATCCTCTAACCCTTGCACCGCGACGGGAATATCGGCGGCCCCGACACCTTCGAAATGCCTCGGCGTCAGCGCTGACGCATCAGCGGTCAGCACGCCCACTGGAGCATTCGCTCCGGTCATGTGGAATGCCAGAGGCACCTGGATCAGGCTGGATGCGAAGACAGGCACCGAGACTGCCGCCGCCAGTTCCTTTTGAAACAATGCCAGAAAACCGCAGCTTCCGGTGATGGCCCGAACGCCCTCGGCCTCGAGCCGTTTTGCGCCCTCAATAAACGGAGCGAGCAATTCGGGGGTTGGATTGTTTAGCAGGGTAGGGACGGTGACGCCGTCGATCATTTCGTAGAGCACCGGAAACGGCAGGCTGGACGGGTTCTTTATGTGCCCGGGTGGTTTCGGGAAATAGCTTTCAAGGCACAAGACCCCGATTGAAGCCCCGCAGATATTCTGGCCGCCCGTGTAAATTGGCATGGTGCTCAAGTCCTTTCGATGCGGAAGTTAAAACCGGGCCAACGAATATGGCGCCAGATCGATATTCGGCCTGCGCCCTGACACAAGATCGGCCACAAGCTCACCGGTCTTCGGGGCCATCATAAGCCCGTAATGAGAATGCCCGAATGCAGCGTAGAGCCGGTCGTTGCCATTGAGCGGCCCAATTGCAGGCAGGCTGTCAGGGAAAGAGGGGCGCCGTCCCATCCAGAATCGGGCCTGACTTGTATCAAGATCCGGAACCATGGATTTGGCCTGTTCGGTCAGTATCGTTTCCTTGCGCGGATCGGCAGGGGTATTTATGCTGGCAAACTCGGCCGTGCCAGCGATCCGCAGGCCGTCTTGCATTGAACTTGCAACCACCTTTGCGTCGACATCCATGACCGAATTGTTCAGAGCGGCTGAGGGCATGGGAAACTCAACGTGGTATCCTCGTTCAGCAGCCAGGGGCACGGGCAGCCCCAGTGGTTTTAGCAGGTCAGCGGACCACACTCCGGCTGCAATGATAACATGGCGCGCGCGCAGTGTTTCGCCCAACGTGGCCAATTGCCAATCGCCGTCCTCGCCGCGGGTCAGCTTGGTGACTTCAGTCCTTACAATCTCGGCGCCTTGCGCGCGCGCTTTTTCAGCCAGAACTGCACCCACACGCCCCGGAGAGGTCGCGCGGGCCTGGCCTTTGATCACAATCGCGGCCTTGAACTCTTCTGTCAGTGCGGGTTCCATGCGCCGCAACTCCGCACCGCCAATGCGCTCCAAATCGCCGCCTTTTTCCCGGCGGATCAAATAGCCAAGCCCATCCAGGTCGGCCTCTTCCGGGTTGCGGAATGCGTGGATATAGTAGCTATCGGCGATCAGATCTTCGTGCCCGGTGCCATCCAGATGTCGACGGTACAAATCAATGGAGGGACGACACAAAACCTCCATCGCGTCCGAGACTTCGCGAACAGACTTTTCGCTGGACTTACCCAGAAAGCGCAAACCCCATGGGATCATCTTCGGCCAGAAACCCGCCCGGACCGACAGTGCGCTTTTCGGGTCCAGCAGCATTTGGGGTAGTTTCTTCCAAATACCTGGAACTGCCTGCGGAATGATCGACCAAGGTGACACCACGCCCGCATTACCGAACGAGGTCTCTTGCCCCGGGTCACCCCGGTCCACAAGACGGACCGGTATGCCCCGCTCTTGTAGAGACAGTGCGCAACAGATTCCGACGATCCCTGCGCCGATAATGGTAACTTGCTCTGTCATCGTATCAGGCTGGAGATTGGCTGCGATTGCGCGCGATCAACTGGGTGACGATGACTGGCGAGGCCACCGCCAACGCTATTAGGTCAGCTGTCAGACTCGGGGCAACGAAGATCACCCCGGCGATTGCCATCAGAACACGCGACGCGAGGTTCAGTGGCTTCAGCCAGTAACCTACCACTGCAGCGGACAGGGCAATAACACCGGCTATGCAGCTAGCCGCGGTATATGTGAACTCCCACAGATTAAACCCGGTTGAGGACACAAACAGCAGAACCGGGGCGTAGACAAAGGCCATTGGCGCGATCACTTTGCCCAGTCCAAGGGTGAAGGCGGACAACCCTGTTCGGAATGGGTTCGAGTTGGCAATCGCCGCCGCCGCATAGGCTGAGGTGCAGACCGGAGGCGTGATTTCGGATACCACGCCGTAATAAAGTACAAACAAGTGGCTCGCGATTGGCGGAACGCCTAGTTGCGCCAGCGCTGGCTGCGCGACCGAAACCAGCATGATGTAGAGAGCCGTGGTCGGGATACCTGCACCCATCAGAATGCATACGATGGCGATGAATACCAGCGAGATGAAAAGCTGCAGGTCTTCCATCGCAAACAGCTGGAAGCTACCGAACGAGATCATGTTGTACAGATCTGACGCCAGATTGCCCGCGCCTTGCGTTACCATAAAGCCGATACGAAAGCCGATACCAGTGGTGTTGATTACGCCAACCACGATGCCCACCGCGGCAGCCGCCGCACCCACGGCCAGCGAGTATTTCACACCCAGTTCCACCGCAGCCAGCATCTCGGGCACTTCGATCCGTTTCTGCGGGTTGAGTGTCGCAACCACGGACAGGGCACACAGGATCGCCGTCATGGTCAGGTCGAATCCACCATCTGAGAATTTCCACAGCACGAAGGCGAGAAATGCTGCGGCATAGATCAACGTCGGTGGCTGTTTGATGCGCGACATGCCCGCGATCACGGCAAGAGAAATACCGCAGAAGGCGGACATGAACGGCGTATAGCCTGTGAACAGTACCACCAACAGACCGATTAGCGGTACGATATTGGCCCAGCCTTCGGCCCAAACGGCCTTGAGCTGCGGCAGTTGTTCTTTCGCCAGACCCTGCAGGTTCAGCTTGCGCGCCATCAAATGTACCACGGCGAAGACGCCGACATAGTGCAGGATAGCCGGGAAGATCGCCGCGATCACGATAGTGGTGTACGGAACCTCAAGGAACTCAGCCATGATAAAGGCCGCGGCACCCATGATCGGCGGCGTGATCTGTCCCCCCGCCGAAGACGCGGCCTCGACCCCGCCTGCAAAATGGCCGGGGTATCCAAGGCGCTTCATGTTGGGAATTGTCAGCGCGCCGGTTGATACGGTGTTGGCCACCGAAGAACCCGAGATCGTGCCGAAGAAGGCCGAGGATACCACCGACACTTTTGCCGGACCGCCAGTATAGCGGCCCGCCAAAATGGTTGCGTTGTCGATGAAAAGCTGTCCCAACCCAGTGCGCTGCGCGATCACGCCGAACAGGACGAAGTGGAACACGATGGTCGAAACCACCCAGAGTGTGACGCCGTAGATGCCTTCTTGCGGGAAATACATCGATGACACGAAGGTTTTGAAATTCACGCCAGGATGCTGCAGCAAGCCGGGGAAATACGGCCCCAGCAGAGCGTATGAGATAAACACACAGATGATCAGCGGTAGCACCCAGCCTAGCGTGCGGCGCGCAATATCCAGCACAAGAAGGATGATGACGACACCGAGAAACACGTCATATGCGTTTGGGTTGCCCATGCGGAACGTTTGTTCCTCAATTCCCAGTGCCGGGATTCCACGCCAGGCAATACCGACATAGAGCGCAGCAACGATGCCGAGCGCCATGAAGACCAGATCATAAAGGGGTATGTTGCCGATGCGGAACCGGCTGACCTTGAGGGCATAGAGGCTTTTGGCCCCGATAATAGGGATTGTCGCGTAGACCAGAATGAACAACAGGGCCAAATAGATACCCATGTGCCAGTGATCGGCAGGCAGGCCAAAACCTGCGGTGAAGAATTCATAGAACGCAAAGATCAGGGCAACGACACGCAGCACTTTGCCAGTGGTGGGCGTAACCTGCCGAACGGCGGCGCCTTCGTCGAACTGTTCCTCAATAGCGGCCAGTTCCTCGGCCGTCAGTTCGTGGTCATCAAGTTTCTGGGTCTCGGACATGATGGCCCCCCGATTTTGCAAAATTCCAGAGTACGGTGCCCCGCGCAGGGGCACCGTCGACAGGTGTCAGTGAGGTGTGGTTACTGAAGAAGCCCGGCTTCTTTATAGAACTTCTCCGCGCCCGGATGCAGCGGAACACCCAACGCCTCGACACCGTCCAGGGCTGTGTCCGGAGTGATCTGCTTACCCTTGGCGTGGCCGTTATCCAGCAGCTTGCGGGTGTTGTCGTTCCACAGGGCCTTGGTCAACTGATAGACCAGATCCTCTGACAGGTCCGACGAAACAACCAGCATCGCGCTGACCGCGGGGGTTTTGGTTTCTCCGTCAATACCTTCGTAGACACCACCCGGAATGGCCGAGGGAATATAGGCGGGAATGATCTCATTGATCTTGGCGAGATCCTCATCGCTGAACGAATGCAAATTCATGCCCTTGGTCGAGGAGAGTTGCACCATAGCAGCAACTGGCCAGCCCGCAGCATAGAAATAGGCGTCTAGCTGACCATCGGCCAGACGCTCGGCGCTCTGGCTGTTGTTCAGCTCGGCTTCGTCCATGTTGTCGCGGTTGACGCCCCATGCGTCCAGCATTTGCAGCACGGCAACCTGCGTGCCCGAACCGGCTTGAGCAATACCAACACGTTTGCCTTCCAGATCGCCCAGATCGTTGATCGTCTGTCCGGCTGGCAGAACCAGATGCAGGTCTTCAGGAAACAGGTTGGCCACGATGCGCAGATTGGGATGAGGCTTACCCTCGAATTTGCCCTCGCCCAGATACATCGAACGCGTGACGTCGGCCGCGGCCAGACCAGCCTCAAGCTCACCGTTTTGCACGGCGGCGTTGTTGAAGACCGACGCGGTGGTGGACTGCGCAATGGCGATCAGGCCGGGAACGCCACACTGCCCGCCCTCTTCGCACGGACGTGAGCCCGGAGGAGCCGAGATGCCGTTGGCGATGGTGCCGCCAATGGGGAAATAGGTGCCGCCGGCACCACCAGTGCCGATACGGAAAAAGGTCGGGTCTTGTGCCAGCGCGGGGGCGGCCAGTGCGCCTACCAGAGCAAGGCCAGTCAAGCATTTCGCAAATTTCATTGTCGTCTCCGTTGTTGGTTCGTTGGATTCGGTTGGTCCGAACTTCGATCCTGAAAGCCTAAAGGCAAATCGCATAAAAACAAATTTTTTATATTTCATAAAACTAAGGTTTTCCTTATGTATTGGGTATGAACCTGACGCAGCTCACTGTATTCCGAGAGGTGATGGAAACCGGCTCCATCTCTCAGACCGCCAAGAAACTGAATCGCACACAGCCCGCTATAAGTCTTGCGTTGAAGAACCTTGAAAAGACGCTGGGCTTGCCATTGTTCGAACGCAAGGGAAGGCGGCTGGTGCCGGTGCCCGAGGCGCATTATCTGCTTGCCGAGACCACCGGCATCCTGGACCGACTTGCGACGATATCCAGCACAATGGAAGGGCTGATAAAAGGGCATTCCGGCAGCCTCAACATCGCAACAATGCCGGGTCCATCCGCTTTTTTGTTTCCGCGGTTTATTAGCCAATCGGTTGGTGAAAACCCAGAGATACGCATCACGTTGTCTACGCGTAGCTCGCCGCAGATTATGGAGCTTGCCGGGACGCAGAACATAGATTTTGGCTTCGCAGATTTCGAACACTCGGCCGGGAAAGAGCCTCAGTATTCGGCTGAGCTGATCCGGGCGGACTGTTTTTGTGCCGTCGATCGTAACAGCCCGCTTGCTTCCCGCAAGATCTTGACAATCTCCGATCTCGACGGGGCTCCTATGGGGGGGCTGCATGCCACTCATCCCTTCCAAAGTAAAATTCGGCAAGAGTTTCAGGATGTATCTGCTAACTACAACCCAACGGTGACCTGTCAGTACTTTCTTCCGCTGATACCCTTTGTGAGCTCCGGTCAGTGTTATTCGATCGTGGATCCGTTGACTGTGGCGACTGAGCTGGAGCTAAATTTTTCGAACGGAAAGATTGCGTTCTTGCCCTTCGAGAAACCGCTCAGATACGAATATGCGCTCCTTGAGCCCGACCACCGACCACCGTCTCAGCTGGCACTAAAGATCAAAGCAGGTTGGAAAGCCGAAGTGTTGAGGATGTTGGAGCAGGTGAACGCAAACCCTAAAGCGGTATGTATTGATGAAGCTGGTGGCGAGCGGAGCTGAATTGCCGGCTCCGTTTTTGTCTGCTGTTCGTGGTCTAGCGAGCTGCCATGTATGCATTCAACCGGTATGTATTTCATAAGAAGATGTGCTCTGCTGCATATGCCGAGTGGTGCAAGCTAGCTCGGCATAATGGGCGGCCTGACTGATGCGGCTAAGGGTGGTTTATTTTTGTCTGACAGCACCTTTCTGGCAGCACCTTGACAAGACCTCTGCATTAATTAATTTTATCAGGTAAAATAAATTCCTGGGGTGGTGTCGAATGTACTTGGGATTGGATTTGGGAACGTCGGGTCTCCGCGGGCTTCTGGTAGATGACACCGGTCTTGTCTTCGGTGACGCCGAAGTCAGCGTTTTGACCTTGTCGCCCAAATCCGGCTGGTCCGAGCAGAACCCCCTGGACTGGATCAATGCTTGCCAAGAGGTTGTTAGGCAAATCCGCGCAAACAACGAGGAGGCTTTTTCAAACCTGCGCGGTATTGGCCTAAGCGGGCACATGCATGGTGCGACACTTCTGGATAAAAGAGGTGAAGTGCTAAGACCTTGCATTCTTTGGAATGACACGCGGTCAGCTGACGAGGCAGCGATACTGGATCAAACGCCGGGGATGCGCACAATCTCAGGAAACATAGTATTCCCGGGGTTCACAGCGCCAAAGCTCGAGTGGTTGCGTACGCACGAGCCAGATGTGTTCTCAAAGATAGACAAAGTATTGTTGCCGAAAGACTATTTGCGGTTTTGGCTGACAGGAGAATACATTTCGGACGTGTCAGACAGCGCGGGAACATCCTGGTTGGATGTCCAGAATCGGCAGTGGTCGGAAAAAGCTCTTTCCATGGGTCACATGCGGGTCGAACAAGTGCCTCTCTTGGTTGAGGGCAGTGATCCCGGTGGAGAGCTGAAGGATGAGTTGAGACAGGAGTGGGGGCTTTCGTCTCCGGTTGTCCTTGCAGGCGGCGCGGGTGACAACGCTGCGGCAGCTTGCGGAATCGGGAGCATTAACGACGGCGCGGGGTTCGTTTCACTTGGAACATCCGGTGTGTTGCTGGTTGCGAGGGAATCCTATGCGCCTGCTCCGGAAACTGCTGTGCACTGCTTTTGTCATGCCGTCCCCGAAAGGTGGATACAAATGGGCGTCATACTTTCCGCAACTAACAGTATGAATTGGTTGTCGCGAACTTTGGGTGAACCGGTGGAAAAACTCGCTGCAGCGTTACCCGGCAGGTTGAATGGGCCTTCTTCGATCACCTTTCTGCCATACCTTTCAGGAGAACGGACACCGCATAACGACAGCCGGATCCGTGGCGCATTTCTGGGCGTGGACGTGTCGTCCGAACCTAATGACCTAACCCAGTCCGTGATGGAAGGCGTTGCATTCGCAATGAGAGATTGTCTGGAAGCGCTGAAAAGCACCGGAACGCAGCCGCGAAGCCTAATGGCGGTTGGGGGAGGCGCGCGATCCCGGTTTTGGTTGGAAACCTTGGCCACAGTTCTGCAAGTTCCATTGGAAGTGCCCAAAGGTAGCGAATTCGGTGCAGCAATGGGCGCTGCACGCCTCGCAATTTGTGCTGCCAACGGCGCTGAACCGGCGCAAGTCATGACGCCTCCGGAAATCGAAGAATGTATCGAACCGCGCAACGACCTGATTGACGCCTACGAAAACGAATACAGGCGCTATAAGCAATTCTACACGGCGCTAGAGCCACTTGCAGCAAGATGAAACCAAAAACGAATACGCTTGATCAGATTGAAAGGGCTCTTCTTGCCGATGGGGATATGCGACTTTCTATCCTGAACTACGGGGCTATAACGCAGGGCTGGTGGTACAAGGGCGAACCGCTCATTCTTGGGTTCGAAGACCCAAAAGCGTATCTGACCGATACCCGTTACCTGGGCGCAATTGTCGGGCGGGTTGCAAACCGGATCGGCGGTGCAAAGTTTAACCTGGGAAGCACCAGTTTCCAGCTGAGCGCCAACGAAGGCGAAAACACATTGCATGGTGGAGAGGATGGGCTCTCCAAACAATTCTGGAACCTCGAACAGGTTGCTCAGAATGAGGTTTTGTTAAGCTACGTTTCACGCAATGGGGAAAGCGGTTTTCCCGGCGAGATCAGGTTTGAGGTCAGAATCTGCCTGCAGTTTCCGCGTTTGGTTTATTCGATGGTCGCGCAGCCCGACCGGCCAACACCGATAAGCTTGACGCAACATAACTACTACACTTTGGGTGGCTCAAAAGGAATTGATGCGCACAAGCTGAAGCTAGCTTCAAACCGATACTTGGAAATCGACGATCAGGGAATTCCTTCGGGCCAAGTGCGTGCCACCAAAGAAAGCGATCTGGATTTTTCAACACCCAGAACAATCGGAAGTGTTTCGGAGGCGATCGATCACTACTTCTGCTTCGATCACGATCATGACCCATCGGCTCCGGCCGCTAAGTTCACGGCACCCTCTGGTCTTACATTAAATGCCTATTCCGACCAACCCGGAGCACAGATCTATTCGGGGTACAAAAAGGCAAAATCACTTTGTGTTTCGTCCGGTTTGTGCATTGAGCCATCAGGCTACCCTAACGCACCCAATATCCCATTGTTTCCCTCAGTTATCTGCACCCCAGAGACACCCTACCGACAGGTGCTTGTTTTAGAAATCTCTGAGGATCAAAATGAGAGCTAGCTCGCTGTTTTTGGCTATCAGCGCGTCGATCGCGAACCTTGGTGGCGCGAACGCTCAGACGTTTGGCCCGCTGCCAGAGTTTCTTGAGCCAGATTTCGCGAGTGTCGAGCTTGGGCGCTTGCTGTTTTATGACCCGATATTGTCAGGGAACGAAAATATCAGCTGTGCGACCTGTCATCATCCCAGGCTAGGCACTTCAGACGGCCTTTCCCTTGGTATTGGGGAAGGGGGGATTGGGCTGGGCGCAGAGCGAAGTTTGGACCCAGAGAACACTCCTGAACAACGTATTCCACGAAATTCACCCGGGTTGTGGAACCTCGGGGCCACTGAATTTCAGACGTTTTTCCATGATGGCCGACTAGAGGCAGACCCAACGCAACCTGAGGGTATTAGAACTCCGCTGGGCACAAACATGAGATCCGGTTTCAAGTCGACGTTGGCGGCACAAGCAATGTTTCCGGTTTTATCGGCGGACGAAATGGCTGGTCACTACTCCGAGAATGACGTGAGCAAAGCGGTTCGCCTTGGTTTTCTGACACAGCAAGGCGGTGCGTGGGACCTGATAGCGACACGGGTCGCAGCAGTTCCTGAATACCGCCAGAGGTTTGAAGGTGTTTCGCCGGATGATGGGATCACATTCACGGCAATTGCCAATGCAATCGCGGATTTTATAGCCTTCGAATGGCGCGCGGATAACAGCCCGTTCGACCGCGCAATGCGCGGCGAGGCCGAGTTGCCGCAAGAAGCAGAACTCGGCATGGAGTTGTTCTATGGAAAAGCTGGGTGCAGCAACTGCCACTCGGGTTGGTTTCAGACGGATCACAAGTTTCATTCGATTGCGCTGCCGCAGATCGGTCCGGGTAAAGCGGCGCGATTTGAGAACCACGTCAAGGACGACGGCCGTCTTCGTGTAACCGGTGACCCGGAAGATGGGTTTGCGTTTCGAACGCCATCCCTACGCAACGTGACTCTGACGGCTCCATACGGCCATAGTGGAGCATACGCCCGGCTTGAGGACATGGTGCGCCACCATCTGGACCCGGTGACGTCTTTGCGAAACTACTCGATAGAGATGGCCCTGTTACCTGCTTTTCCGGGATCTGAAGATCATAATCCGTTGTTGGACGAACAGCACTTGGATGCGATCGCTGAAAGCAACAGCCTGCCAAAAGTTGCACTGACGGATCGAGAGGTAGTCTTACTTCTCAGCTTTCTGAAAAGCTTGGAAGACCCAGCCGAACGGCTAGGGATACCCGATCAGGTTCCAAGCGGACTGCCAGTGGATCAATGATCAACGGTGAATTCGAATGATCTGATTAGAGGGGTGTTCCAGCCATTCGCTAGCCTCTCCACCCGGCCAGATCACGCGAACCTGCGCTTGATCCTCATGCCCAAGTCCAAAATGGTGGAGCCCGGCGATACCACCGGCGTGGCCGCCGCCAACTGTTATCTCGCGAGTTTGAACACCCTGCGAGGTTCTGACTTCGATAAACCCGCCCACTGCTGCACGGTTGGATTGGTTCTGTGCGACATCAAGCAACAACCAATCTCCTCCCTGTGACGTGTTCTGGCTGACTTCCAGTTCCGAACCACGGTTGACGACAACAAGGTCCATACTCCCGTCGTTATTTAAGTCTGCAAGGGCTGCCCCGCGAGATTTCGCCATCGACGCAACGGCGGCGCTTGTCGAGGCTTCAAAGAACGAACCATCAGAGTTTTGCAAAAGCAGGTTGTTGGGATCGTTCAGGGCGGCGTCCGGCATTTGCTCAACATTGCCTTTGGCGACGAATATGTCGTCTCGACCATCATTATTCACGTCACTAAACTGCGCGTGCCACCCGGTTGATGGCCTTCCGTCATTACCGAGATGAGGCCGATGGGCTGTCGTGCCCTTTTCATAAGTAGCGTCGCGCCAAGTTGGGCCGTTAGTTTCAGGATCAAAAACCTGAAGTTTTTGGTCGCCCATAGACGTTAGATAGAGCTCGGGAAAACCGTCTCCGGTCAGATCTCGTGAGGCGATCCCCATTCCCCAGATTGAATAGGGTAGCCACCCTTCTTCGAGCGCATACAGCCGTGGTTCCGGTTCCATGGCCCAAAGTTGCTCTTGCCCGCCCCGCACGTAGTAGTGGCGGTCGTTACTGACACGAAGGTCCGCGCGCCCGTTTCGCGCCCAATCAGAAAACAGAATGGAAAGCGAACAAAACCCGGGTTCAAGCTGTTGTGGCTGTCGGTAACTGCGCCCTTCGGGGCGATAAAGCAGGGTCGGCCCGCAAGATTGGAATGGGCCTTCGGGGTCGAACCGATCAACATAAGTTCCAAACGCCAAGGTAGGTAAAGACTGCCCATCTTCCCAAGTGGCCGAGAAACCCGTCGTCCAGTGATCCTCGGACTGAAAACCAAGGTTTTCGAAAGGGCTGAATTGGCAGCCCGGATGGCCTTTGAGAAGGAGGTCTTTGCCTACACGCAAGATCGCTAAATCTATTAGGCCATCGCTATCCACGTCCAATGGATACGCCCCACTTACCCCGGTCAAGGACAGTTGGTCAGGCGTTTGAGCTTTAAAAGAGATCTCTTCCCGCGATGTATTTTTGAACAGTTGAGATTGATTTGATCCACCTGCCAGGAACAATTCGGGCAGTGCATCACCGTTGCAATCGAAAACGGCCAAGCCACCGCCAACGAAATGCTCCCAGCCGCCATCGTAAACATGCGACGGAACTTCAATGCTCACAAACTCGGGGATTCTTGTCTCCGCGTTGGCGACTGTGGCAAAAACCGATAATGCCGCAAGATCAAATCGCATTTGCTGCAAGTTCCTTAACTTTGAGGATCGAGATTTGTTCAATCCCGTACGCTGCTGCGCCCTTGGCCCACATCAGGTCACCCCAATGGTGCACTTTGATATCAGGCAAAGGCGCGTCCACGCTGACGACGCCACTTCGAATGCGGGTCATGACCTCATCCGTACAAAGATGTTCAAAGCTCTTTTGCGGGCCTGACACGATGATACACTCTGGGTCGAACAGATTGATCAGATTGGACACTCCAAGTCCGAACATCTGACCCGCCCGGGCAAGCACCGAAGCCGCTCTTTCATCTCCAGAAACTGCGCGATCCTGTATGTCGGACACGGTCTTTAGTTCGTTGTTTTGTCCTGTGACTGTCATTTCCCGGATTAAAGCGTAGTCCCCGACATAGGCTTCAAGGCATCCGCGTTGACCACACTGACACAGGGCTCCGTCAAGTTGCACTTTGGTGTGTCCAAACTCTGCCCCGCAGCCTCTTTCTCCACGGTACAGTTTGCCATCGAGAACGATGCCAAGACCAACACCATGTTCGATCGTGACGACGAGAAAGTTTTTCAGACCGTTACCCAGCCCAAACAACTGTTCGGCTTTCGCGACAAGGTTGGCATCGTTCTCTACGAATGCGGGGCAGGGCAATTGGTTTGAGAGTAAGTTGCTGAAATCAATGTTTCTTTCGGTTATCGATGATGACCAGTGGACAAAGTTTCTGCTTGCATCGACCTGGCCGGCTACCCCGATAGAAATGCCCGCCAGTTGTTCGACTGAGCCATCGATTTTTGCACAGGCTTCCGTAAGCGCATTGTGGATGGTCGAAACAAACTCTGCAGGCGGCATTCTGGCGTTGTTTAAGGGAAACTTGTGCGAAGTGACTTCGTTGCCCTCAAAATCGACCAGAATGATCGATATCATCTGCCGTGCCATCTTTAGCCCCGCCACAAGGAAAGACTGACCGTCCAATTGCAGCAAGATCTTGGGTCGGCCCCTTTTTCCGGACTTTGATTGCGCTTCGGCTTCAATCTCTTTGATTAGCCCTGCTGAGATGAGATCGGCAGTCGCCGCTGTCACGGTTGCAGGGCTGGTCTGCAAGGCCGTTGCGATCTCGATTCGCGGAACGGCACCCTTTGATCTGATGTGCTCCAACACCCGCAGGCGGGTTGTGTTTCTTTGTTCCAAAGAAATCGGTGAGGCTTTGCTTTTCAGCATCTTGTACTCGCGAATCTATTTGTTGGTCTAATCTATTTGAGATTTCGCGCGTCTTGTAGACTAAATATTTTACCGACTGAAATAAATATGATATTCAGAACTGTGAGAGCCGCGAATCGTGATGCGATGGCTCAGCAAATGGGAGGAAATCATGAAAAGAATTCTCAGTGTCTCAACTGCGGCCACCTTATTGGCCTCGGTTGCATTCGCAGAGCCGGTCGTCGGTGTAAGCTGGTCCAACTTTCAGGAGGAACGTTGGAAGACTGACGAAGCAGCCATCAAATCGGCGCTTGAAGCAGGTGGTGCTGAATACACCTCGGCAGATGCGCAGTCGTCTCCCGCAAAGCAGCTGTCGGACATTGAAAGCCTGATCGCCCAAGGTGTAGACGCGCTTATCATTCTGGCACAAGACTCACAGGCGATTGGACCAGCTGTTCAGGCGGCTGCCGACGAAGGTATCCCGGTGATCGCCTATGACCGTTTAATCGAAGATGATCGTGCCTTTTATTTAACGTTTGACAACGTCGAGGTTGGCAGAATGCAGGCCCGCGCAGTCTTTGAGGCGATGCCCAAGGGCAACTATGTCATGATCAAAGGTTCTCCCACCGACCCGAACGCGGATTTCCTTCGTGGCGGACAGCAAGAGATCATCGGCGCAGCAGTGGACAGCGGTGAAATTGTGATCGTTGGTGAAGCCTACACGGATGGCTGGTTACCCGCCAATGCTCAGCGGAACATGGAGCAGATTTTGACGGCCAATGAAAACAACGTGGACGCGGTTGTCGCTTCGAATGACGGCACGGCAGGTGGCGTTGTGGCCGCTCTGACCGCGCAGGGCATGGAGGGAATTCCCGTGTCGGGTCAGGACGGAGACCACGCTGCATTGAATCGGGTCGCGTTGGGCACTCAAACCGTTTCGGTTTGGAAGGACGCCCGTGAGTTGGGTAAGGCAGCCGGTGAAATCGCGGTCGCACTCATCGGAGGCACAAGTCCCGCAGATGTCGACGGCGCAGTCAGCTGGACTTCACCCGGGGGCACAGAGATGAACTCGGTCTTCCTTGCACCGGTACCGATCACCAAGGACAACCTTTCAGTAGTTGTTGATGCAGGATGGATCCCACTTGAAGATCTATGCCAGGGCGTGGAAAACGGCCCTGCTCCCTGCAACTAAACTTCACAGTCCCTGGCCCTTTTGGGGCCGGGGACCCTTGCTGACTATGAAAGATCGGAAATGACCGAAACTTCGTCTCAGCCGATACCAGAAAAAGCAAAACCCAGCCTGTTCCAACAGTTGGAACTGGATATGCGGCTTTTGGGAATGATCGGCGCGTTTGTCATCCTTTGCATTGGGTTCAATATCGTCACGGATGGGCGGTTCCTGACACCACGCAACTTGTTCAACCTGTCTATCCAGACAGTTTCGGTCGCCATCATGGCGTGCGGGATGGTGTTCATCATCGTCACGCGGCACATCGACTTGTCGGTCGGAGCGCTGTTGGCAACAACCTCGGCAGTGATGGCGATGACACAAACCGAGCTGCTGCCGCATATGCTGGGAATGGGTTTGAACAACCCGGCAACTTGGGCGATTACGATAGTTGTTGGGCTGTTTGTGGGCACATTGATTGGTGCATTCCACGGCTGGATGGTCGGCTATCTTACGATACCGGCCTTCATTGTCACTCTCGGTGGGTTTTTAGTCTGGAGAAATGTGGCGTGGTATTTGACCAGTGGTCAAACCATTGGTCCGCTGGACAGCACATTCCTAATGTTCGGCGGTACAAACGGAACAATGGGTGCAACGACAAGCTGGCTATTCGGGCTTTTCGCTACCGCAATCGCTATATGGGCCTTGTGGAGCGGACGACGGGCAAAAGCTGCACACGGTTTCCCTGTCAAACCGATCTGGGCCGAGACCACCATGGCTGGGATAATCGCGATTGCGATCCTCGGATACGTTTTCATCGTCAATAGCTACGCCATTCCAACGCGTCGACTGCAACGTATGTTCGAAGCGCGCGGAGAGACGATGCCCGAAGGGCTTGTTGTAGGGTACGGCATTCCAATTTCGGTGCTGATATTGATTATCGTTGCGGTGACTCTGACGATCGTGGCGCGGAAAACCCGGTTTGGCCGATACATCTTTGCCACTGGCGGCAACCCGGATGCAGCAGAGCTTTCTGGCATCAATACACGGCTGCTGACCGTGAAGATTTTTGCTCTTATGGGTTTCCTGTGCGCCGTTTCAGCTGTCGTCGCCTCGGCGCGTCTGGCAAACCACTCGAACGATATTGGAACGCTGGACGAACTGAGGGTCATCGCAGCCGCAGTTATCGGTGGGACCGCTTTGTCAGGTGGCATCGGCACCATCTACGGTGCGATCCTCGGCGCACTGATCATGCAAGCGCTTCAATCAGGCATGGCCATGGTCGGCGTTGACGCGCCTTTCCAGAACATCGTGGTCGGCAGTGTTCTCGTGCTGGCCGTTTATATCGACATCGTCTACCGCAAGCGACTGGGGGCAAAGTGATGCAAGCTCAGGATACGCAGAAATCCCCCGCCAACTCTGGTCGTGGTTCTGGCGCGCCGCCATTGGTCGAGATGCGTGATATCTCGATTTCTTTCGGCGGAATCAAGGCAGTAGACCATGTGTCGGTCGATCTCTTTCCGGGTGAAGTCGTTGGTTTGCTTGGACATAACGGGGCCGGAAAGTCTACTTTGATTAAGGTTCTGTCCGGCGCCTATCAAATGGATCACGGCGAAATTTTGATTGATGGCAAACCGGTCGAGATCGGCAATCCCCGTGATGCGCGAGCAAACAATATCGAAACCATTTACCAAACGCTTGCGCTGGCCGACAATCTGGACGCAACTTCGAACCTTTTCCTGGGGCGCGAGATGACGACGCCTTTTGGGTTGGTCAACGACGCGGCCATGGAGGCCGAGTGCCGAAAGATCATGGCGCAGCTCAACCCGAACTTTCAGAAGTTCAATGATCCTGTTTCCGCGTTGTCGGGGGGGCAAAGACAATCTGTGGCGATTGCTCGGGCCGTCTATTTCAACGCCCGCATACTGATCATGGATGAGCCCACGGCGGCGTTAGGCCCGCATGAAACGCAAATGGTGGCGGATCTGATACACCAGTTAAAGGCGCAAGGCATCGGAATTTTCCTGATCGATCACGACGTGCATGCGGTTATGGAACTGTGCGATCGCGCCTCGGTCATGAAAAACGGGAAATTGGTTGGCACCGTGGAAATTGCAGACGTCACAGACGACGATCTGTTGTCGATGATCATTCTCGGCAAACAGCCAGCACAAAAAGCAGAGTAGGGGGCAGAAATGCCAAGCGGATTTTTTGAAGGGATCGAGCAGATCCAGTTTGAAGGTGTTGAAAGCAAGAACCCGATGGCCTTTCGGTATTACAATCCGGACGAAATTGTCATGGGTAAGCGTATGGAAGACCATTTGCGGTTTGCAGTGGCTTGGTGGCACTCATTTGCTTGGGAGGGAGGAGACCCCTTTGGAGGGGCGACCCTGGAACGCCCATGGCATCCGCAGGATAATATGGGGCGAGCCCGCCTGAAGGCAGACATCGCTTTCGAAATGTTTGAGATTTTGGGCCAGCCGTTTTTTTGCTGGCACGACGCCGACATCCGGCCCGAACAAGGAAATTTTGCCGACAATCTGAGAACCCTGGAAGAAATCACCGATTATATTGGTGAAAAGATGCGCGTGTCTGGTACTAAGTTGCTTTGGGGGACGGCCAATATGTTCAGTCACCGCCGGTGGATGGCTGGCGCCAGCACTAACCCTGATCCCGACGTTTTCGCGTTTGCCGCAGCAACTGTAAAGTCATGCTTGGATGCGACCCATAAACTGCGTGGCGAAAACTATGTGCTCTGGGGCGGACGTGAAGGGTACGAGACCC
The DNA here is from genome assembly GCF_056538665.1 of Ruegeria sp. BF6. Taxonomy (NCBI): domain Bacteria; kingdom Pseudomonadati; phylum Pseudomonadota; class Alphaproteobacteria; order Rhodobacterales; family Roseobacteraceae; genus Ruegeria; species Ruegeria sp. BF6. Next base: position 30,957 of record NZ_JBQFTN010000020.1, on the reverse strand, counting down.
TGCTGAACACGGATTTGAAAACCGAGTTGGACCACATGGGCCGGTTTCTGAACATGGTCGTGGAATACAAACACAAGATTGGGTTCAAGGGCACCATTCTTGTGGAACCCAAACCTCAGGAACCTTCCAAGCATCAATACGATTATGACGCGGCAACCTGCATCGGATTTCTTCGGAAATACGGGTTGGAGAACGAAGTAAAGCTGAACCTAGAGCAGGGACACGCAATCCTTGCGGGGCATAGCTTCGAGCATGAAATCGCGGTTGCTTCTTCAGAGGGTATGTTGGGTTCGATAGATATGAACCGCAACGATTACCAATCTGGGTGGGATACGGACCAGTTCCCGAATAACACGCCAGAGGTTGCTTTGGCATACTACTACATTCTGAAAGCTGGTGGATTTACAACCGGGGGCACAAACTTTGACGCCAAAATACGCCGGCAATCGATTGACGCCACCGACTTGTTGGCAGCTCATATCGGCGCCATGGACATATGTGCGCGTGGTTTGAAAGCAGCGGCTGCAATGATTGAAGACGGTGGTTTGGATCGAGCGCTGTCAGAACGGTACTCTGGTTGGAGCGCACCCGGGGCGGCGTCAATGTTGGACTGCAGCCTGGAAGAAATCGCCGCTCGAGTTGTTCATGAAGGGATCAATCCTGAGCCAAAATCAGGACGCCAGGAAATACTAGAGAATTACGTGAACAGGTTTGTGTGACCAAGGAAACTGATACATAGGGACAGGTTTCCAGGCGGGCTATGCTTGCGGCAGACCCCTGAGTGATATCCGGGTGCGCTAGTCTCTCTGAGAATCATCGTGGCGAGTCTAGTTCGTTGGCTGACAAACTTCGCTGGTAAGACTGCCCAATCCTGCCAATGGGTTACCAAATTGCGCCAAAGCCTTTTGTCCCTTCTGATTTTTCGTGTGGGAATTGAGAAGGTTCGAGGCTGGGTTCCAAAGGCCAGCGATGAAGACGCGCTGTCGATGGCACATGCACCGTGACGCAGGTGTTGAAAATCTCGCTGGTAGCAGGTGCTCAAGTGTGCGGGCCTGCCCAATGATTATCTGTCTGCCTAAATCCGTGGCGCCACTCTGCGTGATTGCATTGCCCTGTGAGGCGCGGTCAAGTCTGAATATGGCAAGGCTTATGTGGCTATTCACCTTGGGCAGACAGTGGCGCGGACCCTTCGTGCCGCTGATTTTTGCCTTTTCCTGCATCTCGAGTATCGAGATGAGCCTGACCCGGCTGACTGTGTTCAAGCCGCTGATGAGGTCGATCAAACTGGATGTCGACCGCCGCGAGGACAGGGTGGTCGCCACCTATTCCTCTGGCGACCAAGATGTTTCCGCCCCGCCCACCGCAGCTCGTCTCGAAGCGGTCGATTTCATGGAATGTTGATGGGTATACCTGCTAACATATCGTTGCAGGTGAAACGATATTGGCTTATTCTACGCGAAGCATGCAACTCGATGATTTTTTTCCATACCGATTGGCTGTCGCGTCCGAAGCGTTCTCAAGAAACCTTACGGACGTCTATGAGCGCGAACTGGGCCTCTCGCGTGAGGAATGGCGATTGCTGTTTCTGCTGGCAAATGTAGAAAGCATGACGTCGCTGGACCTCGCACGGCGGACGACACTTGATAAAGTACAGGTCAGCCGGGCGGCCAAACGCCTTGATGAAAAGGGGCTGATCGTTCGTGAAACCTCAGACGAGGATCGTCGAATCCGGGTTTATCGCTGCACGCCCGAGGGGTTTCGCCAGTTTCAGCATCTAGAGCCAAAAGTGCGGGAACGGGCCAACCGTATGCTTGATGCGCTGACCCCCGAGGATCGCGAAGCGCTGGAGCAGGGAATATCGGCGCTTATGATCGTGGCCAAATCCGACTGAAATAAAGGACAGAGGTCAAAATGACCTCTGCCCATACCTGTCACGGCCGATCATGGGCCGAAAGCAGCGTGCCCACGCAGGATCCAAACCCGACACGATGGTCCTTACCGTGCGCGGCACCGCGCAGTGTGAGCTTATCGCCATCTTCCAGAAAGCTGCGCTCGTCTCCGCTGTCCAGGGTCAGAGGCTCTTTGCCGCCCCAGCTAAGCTCCAGCAGGCTGCCGCGATTTTCCTTTTCAGGGCCGGAAATTGTGCCTGATCCCAGCAAATCCCCCACTCGCATCGGGCAGCCGCTGGTCGTGTGATGGGCAAGTTGCTGAGCCGCGGAATAATACATTTCGTTGTAGTTGGTACGCGCGATAATCGTCTCTGCCGTACCATCAGGTGCCAGCCCGACCTCAAGGGCGATATCATAAAGCATCGGGCCGGGTTCCTGCAAATAAGGAAGCAGCTCTTTTTCGCGCTCGGGTGTTGAGGTGCGGAAGGGTTCCAGCGCCGCTTTGGTGACGATCCACGGGCTGATCGTGGTCGCGGTGGCCTTGGCCTGAAACGGGCCAAGCGGCTGATACTCCCATGCCTGAATGTCCCGCGCGGACCAGTCGTTAAGAAGAACATAGCCAAAAATCATGTCATCGGCCTGCTGAACCGATACAGGCCCGTGCGAAGGTTGCCCAACGATTGCGCCCATCTCCAGCTCCAAATCAAACCGCCGGGACGGGGCAAAGATCGGCGCGTCCATATCAGGGCTTTTGAGCTGGCCCCACGGGCGGCGTATGTCCGTGCCACTCACCACGATCGATGACGCACGTCCGTTATAGCCGATCGGAATGTGCAGCCAGTTCGGGGGCAGGGCGTTTTCAGGGCCACGGAACATGGTGCCGACATTGAACGCATGATTGCGGCCTGCATAGAAATCCGTGTACTCGGCGACGTCGAACGGCATGGCCATCGTGGCGGAGGCCATCGGAACAAGATAGGCGGTCAATTCGTTCTGACGGTCAGATCCTGCGGCCAGTGCCTCGGTCAAAGTAGCGCGGAATTGGCTCCAGACCTGAGCCCCAAGCGCCATGAACCCATTCCATGACCCGCTCGAAAACACTAACGCCTCGGGCAGATCAAGTTTGCCGTCCATCTCCATCTGCGTCACGTCGAGGATCATGTCTCCGATAGCCACGCCACAATGCGGCGCGCCCGCGCCGGTTCTGAAAACACCATAGGGCAGGTTGTTTAGCGGGAAGTCGGTCGCGGCCGAGTTGGCGCTTTCGACCCAAGAGGGCAAGAGTTTCGTCATGGTTACACCTTTAAGCCGCGTCGGGCTGATTTTCGGGGCGGGCGTTGTTGAACGCCGTAAGGGAAAGGGCGCGTTCCTCGATCTCGAGAAGGCGGGGGAAGGGGGACATATCAACGCCCCAGCGATGCGCGTTATAAAGCTGGGCTACGAGGCAGATGTCGGCGAGGTCGGGACAATCCCCGAAACTGAACGTCGTCGCCTTTGGCAGCAGTGCTTGATAGGCGGTAAATCCTTCGGTCATCCAATGGCGGAACCAATCAAGCTGGTCATCCGCCGAAAGCCCCATGTGGGTCTTGAGGTGGGTCAGGACCTTGAGGTTGTTCACCGGGTGAATGTCTAACGCTATGGTCTGCGCAGCGGCCTGAACGCGGGCGCGTTGGAGCGGTTTTGTCGGCAATAGCCGAGGCTCAGGGACGATAGTGTCCAGATACTCGATAATCGCAAGCGACTGGGTCAGAACAGTGCCGTCCTCAAGAACAAGGGTCGGAACACCCTTGCAGGGATTAAGTGCCGCGTAGTTGGGGGCACACTGCTCTCCGGCGACCAGATTGACCGGGCAGGTTTCATAGCTGAGACCTTTGAGATTCAGAGCAATCCGGACCCGGTATGAGGTCGTAGAACGCCAATAGGAGTAAAGTTTCATGACCTCATCCAGCAAGTCTTAGCGCATAGTCAAAACCTGACGGCTTCAGGTCCCGCGCCGGATCAGACACCCGGCGCGGGAAAGTGCATCAGGCGCTTTTGTTGAGTTCTTTGGCGTGCAGCCAATCAGCGTGTTTCGGTGCTTTCTTGGTTTTCGACCAATCTTCGAGCATCAGCCATTTCACCTCGTCCATCCGTGCCAGCATCGCTTCTTCCTCTGGGTCGGGGCAGGCCAGTTCGATCCGGTGGCCTGAGGGATCGAAGAAATAGATTGAATGAAAGATCGAATGGTCGGTGACTCCAAGAACTTCGACGCCGTTGGCCTCGAGGTGTTCTTTGAACTCGATCAGGGTTGCGCGGTCCTTGACCTTGAAGGCGATGTGCTGAACCCAGATCGGAGTATTCGGGTCGCGGCCCATTTCAGGCTTGGTCGGTAGTTCGAAGAACGCCAAGACGTTGCCATCACCGGCATCCAGGAACAGATGCATGTAGGGGTCCGGCTCGTGGGTCGAGGGCACATGGTCCTCGGCAATGGCCAGAATGAAATCCATGTTCAGCATCTTGCCATACCACTCGACGGTTTCCTTGGCATCTTTGCAGCGATAGGCGACGTGGTGAATTTTTTCGATTTTCATCGTGTCTTCCTTTCCGAATGGGTTGGGTTTGGGTGGTTCACATCAGTCCCACAAGCCAGAGCGACAGTGAGGGAATGAGGATGAGCAGGGCCAGCCGCAGGATGTCGGCGATCCAGAAGGGCAGGACGCCCTTGAAGATGGTTGCCAGCGACACGTCCTGAAGAACGCCTTTCAGTACGAAGACATTCATGCCGACCGGGGGGGTGATCAGGCTGATCTCGGTCGCGACAACAACGACGATGGCGAACCAGATCAGCGCGTTTTCGGGATCGAGCAACAGTTCGTTGGCGAACTCCAGCTCGAACATCAGCGGATAGAACACTGGCACCGTCAGCAGGATCATCGACAGGCTTTCCAGCACGCAGCCAAGCACCATGTAGACCACGATGATGAACACTATCACCGCCCATACGGGCATTTCGTTGTCGATCACAAAACTGGACAACGCATCGGGCAGCCCGGCGAAGTTTATGAAATTGGTGAACAGCTCGGCCCCGATAATGACGGCGAAGATCATCGCAGTAGCTCGGATGGAATCCATCGTGGCGGCGAAAAACCCACCCCATGTCATGGACCGCAAGGCTACAGCAATCAGCACCGATGCGCCTGCACCCATACCTGCCGCTTCGGTTGGGGTGAAAAACCCGCCGTAGATCCCGGTCATGATGAACAGGAACAGGCCCAGCACACAGAAGACGCCAACCAGGTCGGTCCGGCTCATCGGTTCGGTGTTTTCTTCTTCGGGCGCCAGCGCAGGGTTTACACGCACCGCAACCATGACCGCGCCAAGATACAGGAGCACACCGATGATGCCTGGTATGATGCCAGCAATGAACAGTTTGGCGATGTTGGTTTCGGTCAGCAGTCCATAGATGATCAGGATCACCGAGGGCGGGATTAGGATACCCAGCGTGCCGCCAGCCGCGATGGAGCCGGTTGCAAGGCGGTCATCATAGCCAAACTTGCGCATCGAGGGCATCGCGACCTTGGACATGGTCGCAGCCGTCGCCAGTGAAGACCCGCACACCGCGGAAAAGCCCCCGCAAGAGAAGACGGACGCCATGGCAAGGCCGCCGCGCAGTTTGCCAAATAGCCGGTCAGCACCCGCAAACAGGCCATGTGCGACGCCGGATCCAGCCAGCACGTTGCCCATGAAGATAAAAAGCGGAATGACTGACAGGCTGTAGGACAGTGCGGTATCGAAAGCCACTTGGCCGGTCATCGCCCAAGCCGGTTCCCAGCCGCGCATATAGGCAAAGCCGAATCCACCAACCGCCGCCATGGCAAAGGCAATCGGCACCCGCAACAGGATCAACCCCAGAAGGACGGCAAAACCGATGAGTGATTCAATCATGGCAAAGCCTCCGGAGACGCTTGATCGGAATTGCGCTCTTTCGGCGGTTGCAGGCCGCGCAAAAAGGCGATGAAGGCCGAGACCATGCAGGACACGCCCGCCAGATATCCAAAGGGGGCCAGCGGGATCTCCAGCGCGTTACTGACCGCGCCGTCATGGGCCGCCTTGGCCGCATGGGTAAACAGCCGCCAGGCGAAGGTGGCCAGAAGGGCGGCGGAAAACAGCCCGGCAAAGGCGGAAAGCAGACGTTGGGTATGCTTGCCGAGAACCATGTTCAGCAAGTCGACCTCGATATGCTCGCGCCGCTCTGTTGTCAGCGGCAAAGCCAGAAAAACAAGGGCTGCAAGCAGAATTTCGGTAAGTTCGAATGCACCGGATAGTGGTGCATTCAGAAAGTAGCGCCCGATCACATCCACACAGGTGATGAGAATGAGGCAGAACAGGATCAGAGCGGCGCCGGCACCAAGCGTCCTGTCAAGCAGCAGCCCGATGTCCAGCCCCTCTTCCGGGGGCTGGTCGGGGAAACGATGGCGAAGCCGCTCCATGGATCAGAAATCCACACCAGCCTGCTTGCGCAGTTCTTCGAGGGCTGCCGCTCCGTCATAGCCATCAGCCGAAATTGCCTCGGACCATGCAACTTCGGCGTCAGCCGCCCGGGACTTGATCGCATCAACCACGGCAGCCGGAGCTTCGTAAACCGTGATCCCAGCCTTTTCAGCAGCTGCGCTGCCTTTTTCGTCGGCTCCGATCCAGGCCTCGCCAACCAGCGTGGCAAAAGCCTCGCCCGAGATCGCTTCGATCGCGGCCTGGTCTTCTGCGGAAATCTCGTTCCACTTGTCTTCGTTCATGACCATGAACCAGGTTGTGTTATAGAGACCGCCGGGCACTTTCATCGTGTATTTGACGTCTTCGGTCAGCTTGAACGCGGCCAAGGCATCATAGGGGAAGGTGACCCCGTCGATCACGCCGCGCGACAGCTTCTCATAGACCTCGCCCGAGGACATGAAGAGGGTTGTTGAGCCCATGCCCGACATCAGATCGGAAATATAGCCACCGGGGACGCGGATCTTCAGACCGGCAAAATCGTCGGCGGTTTCAATTTGACGGACGTTGTTGTGCAACATGCCCGGGCCGTGCACGAACAGACCCAGAAGCTTGGTGCCTTCATGCTCTTTCTGGGCTTCCAGCGGACCGGAATACACGTTCCAGAACGCTTTGGAACCAGCCACGGCGTCATCGCCGATGAACGAAAACTGGCCGATACGCGACCGGGTGAAACGGTCATCGGTGGTGAACGAGTGCAGACCATAGGTGATGTCGGCAACACCGTCGGCCGCCATGTCGTAATGCGCGGGCGGCGGGCCCAGCGGTTTGGCCAATACACGGACCGTCACGCGCCCGTCGGTGACTTCTTCGACCTGCTTGGCCCAGGGTTTGATCGCGCCAGTCACGATCGGGTGGCGCGGTGGTAGCCAGCTGGACAGGGCCAGAGTGGTGTCGGCCATCGCGCTCGATGCGAGCGACAGGGCGATGGAAGTTGCGCCGACGCAGGCGAGGGCGCGGGTTTTCAGGTTCAGTTTCATAGTTTCCTCCCTATGAAGTGTCAGATTTCAGCAGCTTTGATCGCTTCGGTCAGAACCGAGCGTTCGCCGATGTGGTTAGCCAGTATCAGGATCAGGCGGGCGCTTAATGCGTCGCTTTGGTCTTTTTCCAGCCCGTCATGAGCGGCCAGAAGCTCGGCGTAGAAATCATCGACGCCATCAATGTTAGGGGTCAGGATCAAATCAGTCATGAGGCTTACTCCTTGCCGACCGCGCGCCGGATCGAAGCGCGGATCGCATTTTCGTCAAAGCCAGGCCGGCGAGAGGCCACGTGTTGATCCGGGCGGATCAGGTAAACCGCGCTGTCGGCCTCGCCCAGATACCGCTTTTTTAGAGCGCCGGTTTTGTCATCCTTGACCGAAAGCGCCAGGCGCGTGACCTGAACACCGTCTTCCTCGATCATATCAGGGGCATCGGCGTCGATGGTCAAAAGGATGAATTCGTCGCCGAGTTTGGACAACAGGAAATCGTCGCCCAGCGGCGCATCAGGGCAAACCGATCCGGGGCGCGATTGTGCGGGGCCGTTCAGGGCATCTGCAGAGTTGAGCGGCGACCCGTCATAGGTGCAAGGCACCGACAGGCGACCGGAATTCACCATGGGGCGCGCAAATTCGTACTTTTCGGACAGCGAAAGCACGGCGTCGCGCAGAATGCGGCTCGTTTCGGACTTTGGAGTGATGAAATCCGTCGAACGGGTCGAATTCAGGATGTTTTCATCCGCGCCATGGATGCGTTCAACGTCGTAAGTGTCCAGCAAGCTTTCTGGGGCTTCACCGCGCATCACCATGCCCAATTTCCAGCCGAGATTGTCGACATCCTGCATGCCCGAGTTGGCTCCGCGTGCGCCAAAAGGTGAAACCTGATGCGCTGCGTCCCCAGCAAAGAACACGCGACCGTGGCGGAAACTGTCCATGCGCTTGCACTGGAACGTATAGATTGACGACCAGACCATGACATATTCAACACCTTCGCCCAGGAACGCGTCGAGACGGCGGCGGATGTTCTCCTCTTTCATCTCTTCGGCCCGGTCGACATCCCAGCCGATCTGGAAATCCACGCGCCAGACGTCGTCGGGTTGCTTGTGCAGCAGGGTGGACGCACCCGACCCGTGGGTCGGTTCGAACCAGAACCAGCGTTCGGTCGGAAAGCTGTCGTTTTTCATCTTGATGTCGGCAATCAGGAAACTGTCCTGGAAAACTTTGCCGGTGAAATCCAGATCCAGCATCGTGCGCAACGGCGACGAGGCCCCATCACACCCGATCAGCCAGTCCGCTTCGAGCGTATAGGGGCCATCCGGTGTCATGATGGAAAGGGTGACGTGATCATCGTGCACTTCGACGGCATCCACGCGGTTCTTGCCGCGGATTTCAATCGGAGCTCCTTGCGCCTGCAACTCCTCAAAGCGGTCGAGCTGGTAACTTTCGTAATAGGGCTGCTGCATGTTGATGAAGGCGGGATATTCATGGCCTTCCTCGGGCAGCAGGTTAAACTCGAAAACTTGGTCGTCTTTGTGAAAGACCTTGCCGAGGTTCCAAACCACCCCTTTGTCGACCATCGGCTTGCCACAGCCATAGCGGCCAGCAACCTCTAGACAGCGTTTAGCAAAACAGATCGCGCGCGATCCCATGCCGACACCTTCGTGGTCGTCCAGCACCAGTGTCGGAATGCCCTGCCGCCCAAGATCAAGCGCGGTGGCCACGCCAATCGGTCCCCCGCCCATCACCACGACGGGATGGCGGACCGGTGACACGGCGTCTTGATCGGTCGATTTCTCATAGGGATAACGCTTGTAGGCAAGCGTGTATCTGTCATCGAACATCGGTTTTTTCCTCTGGCTGCGCGCGTTTCACTTTGATTGGGCGTCCGACCGAATGACCGGGCCAATAGTTTTAACCCTGCAGGGCCTCCCACATCTCAAGGTCGCGCTGAGCGGTCCAGATGCGTGGGGTGTCGATGCCGCGGGCCTCGTCATAGGCGCGGGCGACATTGAAGGGCAGGCAATGCTCGTAAATCGCATAGTCGGCGAATTTCGGATCGCATTCGGCACGCACGGCGTCCCAGGCCTCTTTCAAAGACCCGCCACGGGCCGCAACCTGTGACGCTGGTCGATAGGTGCTTTCGACGAAATCACGCGTGTTCTCGATGGCGGCATTCACCATGTCCTTGCCGACCAGAGCATCCCCACGACCCGGTGCGATGGCATCGACGTCAAACCATTTGATCTGGTCCAGCGTGTCGCCCCAATCATTGAAATGCCCGTCACCGCAATAGCAGGCCGAGTGGTATTCCACGATATCACCGGTGAACATGACGTTCTGATCGGGCACGTGAATGACGATATCGCCTGCGGTATGTGCGCGGCCAAGATGCATCAGATCGATCCGGCGATTGCCCAGATAAACGGTCATCGTGTCGCTGAAGGTGGTGGTGGGCCAGGTCAGGCCGGGGATGCTCTCATGCCCTTCGAACAGGCGGGGGAAGCGTTGGAATTCGCTGTCCCAGTCTTCTTTGCCCCGTTCCACGACCATCGCGCGGGCCATGTCCGACATCAGGATCTGTTGCGCGCCAAAGGCGCTGGCGCCCAGAACGCGGACCGCGTGATAATGGGTCAGCGCCACATGGGTGATCGGTTTGTCGGTGACGGAGCGCACACATTCGATCACCTTGTTGGCCAGACGCGGCGTGGCCTGCGCCTCGACGATCATCACACTGTCATCGCCGATAATAACGCCTGAATTCGGATCGCCCTCGGCGGTGAAGGCATACAACCCTTCGCCAACCTCAGTGAACGATATTTTCTTTTCCGACATGTCCCCCTGGGACGCGAATGCCTTGGCCATGAGTATCCTCCAAAGACGCGATGCAGCTGGAATTCGGTTCGTTTTTTGCGGATTCGGCTACATCGTTACATTTGCAACAATCTCGTTTCATTTGAAACGAAAGTCAACGATAAACCGACTCTAAATGATGCAGGGGTGCCCATCCCCTTGTTATCAATGGCTTGCCTGACCCCTTTAGATGCTCGCTTGGGTGAGCTTGAGTCGTTGCAACATGTATTCAGCCGGAATTTGCGGCACGCCGTTACAGCTTCGACCGGATTTTTAGTGCGGCTGGTAAGATGTCTAAACAGTCGGTTCGTAGTTTTCTGGCGTCCAGCGGAATTGAATTTTCTCCCTCATGCATACTTGATGATCAGGGGTATCCGACTCCACGTACCAATGCAGGAAATCATCTCGGTCTTCATTGCGAAGGGAGGGCGCAGAAAGCCAATTGGAAAAGTGGATGCCCGCATCCGTACTTGCATCAACGCATCTGCGCTCTGATCATCTTCCAGAACGCGGCGCTGTTTGATTTCGATCTCGAATGTCTTCAGCCGGGAGTACAGCGCCGGATCAACCTCGCTGTACCGCAAAAGCTGTAGCTACTTACGATCCAGCAACGCCCGCCTAACACAGACTTGCAGCTGAGCCGCAGGCTGCAGTTGCGGGGATGCATTCTGGGCGGCTTCCGCTTTGCCCGTAGCACCATTATCGCTAGTCGCGGCTTACAAGCCCACTTTCAACCCACTCATCAAATTGAGCCAAGACCGCATCGCAAAATGCAGTGTCGTTGATGTGGACATCCAATTCGGTCATCGGCACCCGGCCCGGCAGGATTTTGCGGGCTTCGTCAACCATATCTGAAAGCGCTTTGGGATCATGAGCTTCCTCGCCTTCTTTGTCCCATGCCTCGACGCCTTGAACCGGCAGGAAGAAGTGAACGGGCCCGGTTGCAGCTTCCAGCCGGTTCGCCAGTTCTCGGATCCAGGCACGGCGTTCCTCGCCATTGAAAACCGAGCTTTTGATCAGGCGGTTATGTTCGTGAAAGGGGCGATCTGCATATTGGTCCGGGACCTCTTGCCAGCCTGCAAAGTCCAATAGGTCAAGTGCGCCCGGGGCGACCATTTGTGGCGTGCCAACGCAACCGGCATTGGTAAGGCGATCTTCTCCGCTAGAGACAACGGAGCCTGCCAGCATATTGCCGAATTCTTGCATGCAGAAATCCATCACGCAGGCAAAGGCGCCCTCGGCAGCCAGTTTCTCGAAGGCCATACCGCCCATACCTGTCGAATGAAATACGGCCACTTCAAAGCCACGCTCTTCGAGAGCAGGCTTCAGGGTTTTCATGTAGCGCAGGCAGGACGACCCAAGGCTGGTCATGCCAATCAGGGGTCTGCTGCGATCCGGCACGATGGCGGCTTTGGTCGCGCCAACCACGGCCCCTGCGGCCTGGGCCAGTGAGGACCGGCAGATCGAATTCATACCATACAGACCGCCGGCCCACAGGATCATCTGAATGTCCGGGGCCAACCGATGCGGCGGGATCAGCGGCGAGAAGCTGACGGTCGAGACGATATACTTCGGCACTCCCATTGGCAGCGCTTGCGCACAATCCAGCGCAAGGTCGGTGCCCATGGTGCCGCCGGTGGCTAGCATCCCATCAAACCGGTCTTCGGCATAAGCTTTTGCTACAACCTTCGCCGCTCCGGCGGACATGACGCGAAACGCCTTGTTTTCATCCCCCAGCGCGATCACATCATCGATGGTCATTCCTTCAGCGGCGGCGACGTCGTGTTTCGATATATCGGTCGGCGTTTCCGGATTGCCCAGAACAGATACGTCCATCGTCAGCACAGCCGCTCCCTGCGCCCGCACGGCGTCTTCGATGAACCGCATCTCGGGCTCTTTTGTGTCGTATGTCCCAATCAGCAGGATCGTTTTGTTGGTCATTGGTTTTCTCCTGTCTGTACTTTTTTTCCGAGGTAACGCGTCAGCAGACCCCGGGCGGTATCGACGAACCGCATATTGCGTGCCTCTGATCCATCTTCGTCCATCCGGGACGATATCCAGCCGACATATGTCACCGCACGCAGGGCCATGAACAGATCGAGATGCCCGGTATCGAGCGCCCGTTCCGTGCGGTATCCCTCAAGCAGGGATTTTCGCAGAGCGTCATAGTCCGGTTCGTGCAGGTTTTTCAGCAAAGTCGTCGCGACGTCGAACAGGCGGAATCCGAACCCGGCATCGTCGAAATCTATCAACCAGACCTTGTCGCCCAGGACCATCACGTTTTCACGCACCAGATCGGCGTGGATCAAGCCAAAATCCAGCTTGTTTTCGATGTGTTGCAGATCACGGTTCGCTGTTTCGCGGAACGTAATGAACAGGGCTCGGTCCTCATTCGAGAGCGTGGCGTTTTCCCAAAAGCGATCCCACAGCGGGGCATCGCCCAGCAGCCCCTTGCGGTCCCAAGACCAGCGCAGGAATTCATCTGGCCGGGTCCAGTCATCGCTGATGTTGTGTAGCCACGCCATCTCACGTCCGAGGACCCGAAAAATCCCTGTTCGGTCTTCGTGATCAATTCCACCGCCTGTCGAACCTAGAGGGCGACCGGGCAACCAGTCCAGCATATCGACCTGAACCCCGTCCAGTAGATGCAGTAAACAACCATCTGTGGCCGGTACCGGCGTGGGTACACCGACGCCCTTTGCGCTAAGCTCGGCAATCCACAGCAACTCGGACCGCAGAGCAGCATCCGAGTGCAAGTCTTTGCGATGCAGACGCAGGGCAAAGCTTTTTGTACCCGCCTGAACCCGGTAGACATGGTTTTCACGGGCGGCGACCAGCGACCACTCAGCATCTTCTATGCCCCAAAGGGTCAGGGCTTGCTCGACAATCCGGGTCATAAGGTCAGCGGGGTTTCGGCCAAAACCTCGTCCAGTGTGTCAAACAACAGATCGGCATTCTCTTTCGAGAACGGCATGGGGGGGCGGATCTTGAGCGTATTCTTGTGACGTCCCAGTTTCGAATGAATTATCCCCCGGTGCCGCATCGTGTTGATTACCCGGTCGGTGAACTCGCTGGCCGGTTCCTTGCTTTGCCGATCCAGCACCATCTCGGCCCCGAAGATCAGGCCCGAGCCGCGCACGTCGCCGATGCAATCGTACTTCTGCTGCAACGCTACCAAGCGCGCGCGGGCATGATCGCCGACCGTTTTGGCATTGGTGACAAGGTTCTTGTCCTCAATCTCTTCCAGCACCGCCATTGCCGCAGCGCAGGAGACCGGGTTGCCGCCGAAGGTATTGAAATACCGATAGCCATTGCGGAAGGTGGTCAGGATTTCGCTGCGCGTCACAACTCCGCCCACCGGATGGCCATTGGCCATCGGTTTGCCCATCGTCATGACATCCGGCACCACACCCACTTTCTGGTGTGCCCACATATGGGTGCCGGTGCGGCCAAAGCCGGATTGCACCTCATCACAGATCAGCAGGCCACCGGCCTTGCGCACTACTTCGGCCACAGGTTTCAGCCAGCCGTCTTGATGGTCGGGGAAGCCTTCGTTCAGGAAATACGGGCAGACGACCAAAGCGGCAAATCCGATGCCCGACTTTTCATGTTCGGCAATCTGCTCGGCCACGGCATCGGCAAATTTGCGGCCGTCCGGGTCCGGATTGCGATAGCTGTCTGGGGCTTCCACAAATAGGAAATACTGATCCAAGCCGAAGCCAACCGTCGGCACGTTCGACTTGCTCAACTGGCTGACCAGAGACGTGTTGCCGTGATAAGTCGCATCCGTGGCAATGATCCCTCGTTTACCGGTCATGCCCTCGGCCATGCGCAGGGCAATGTCGTTCGCCTCGGACCCGGTGCAGGTCAGGATGGCGGTGTCCAGCGAGGCGTCCATCGTGCCGGTCAGCTTTTCGACATAGTCCAGAATACCGTCGTGCAGATAGCGGGTATGGGTGTTGAGCGTCGACGCCTGACGGCAGATCGCGTCGACCACGCGCGGGTTGCAGTGACCGACATGCGGCACGTTGTTGTAGCAATCCAGATACTTGCGCCCGTCGGCATCCCACAGCCAGACACCGTCGCCCTTCACGATATGAAGCGGCTCATCGTAGAAAGTCGAAACATTCGGGCCCAACAGCTTGGCCCGGCGTTCAACAAGCGCGGCGGATTTCGGGGGAAGCGTCATGCGGTCGGCCCTTGGTCAGAGTTTTATCCAGGCGGTTTTAAGATCGAGATACTTCTCGAACGCATGCAGCGATTTGTCATGCCCGTTGCCCGACTGGCGCACGCCACCCAGCGGCACGGTCAAGTCAGACCCGCCATAGGTGTTCACGTGCACGATACCTGCGCGGATACCTGCGATCATGCGGTGCGCGCGGCTCAGGTTCGACGTCCATACGCCCGAGGAAAGACCATAGACCGTGGAGTTGGCCAGCCGGATCGCCTCGTCCTCGTCCTTGAAAGGTGTCACGGCGAGGACCGGGCCAAACACCTCGTTCTGGAACAGGTTGTCGGTGGGTTTCACTCCGGTCATCACCGTCGGCGCCATATAATAGCCGCCGGTTTCCTCAAGAATGCGGCCTCCGCCGGTACGGCGCTCGGCGCCCTCTGCCTCGGCCCTGGCGACGAATTCCAGATTAGAGTCCAGTTCGGGCAGTGAATGAACCGCGCCGATTTGCGTGTCCAGATCCAGCGGGTTGCCGACGCGCATCGCCTCGGCATGTTTGACAAGTTCGGCAACAATACCATCGTGGATGTCCTCCTGCACAAGCAGGCGCGATCCGGCGATGCAAATCTGGCCGGCGTTGCGGAAGATGCCGCCCGTCGACACTTTGGCGGCCTCGCTCAGGTCCGGGGCGTCATTGAAGACGATGTTGGGGGATTTGCCGCCCAGTTCCAGATAGCATCGCTTCATATTCGACCGCGCCGAATATTCCAGCAGCCGCCGGCCTGTCGCGCCCGAGCCGGTGAACACCATAATGTCTACATCCATCGATAACGCCAGCGTTTCACCTACCACCCGGCCCGAACCGGTCACGACGTTCAGCACGCCGTCGGGCATTCCGGCCTCGGCCGCCAGTTCGGCCAGTTTCAACAGCGACAAGGATGCGCTTTCGGCCGGTTTCAGTACCACAGAGTTGCCGGTGGCCAGTGCCGGGGCCAGCTTCCACGCGCCGATCATCAGCGGCATGTTCCAGGGTACAATCGCGCCAACCACACCAACGGGCGCGTGATGGATCAGACCCAGTACGCTGTCCGCAGTGGGGGCGATCTGGCCATAAACCTTGTCGATCGCCTCGGCGTAATAGCGGAACGTACCGGCCGCAGACATCGGTTCGGCTTTCATGGCCATGGTAATCTCGGTGCCATTGTCGCGCACACCCAGAACTGCCAGTTCAAGGGCGTGTTTTTCGATCAGTTCGGCCAGTTTCAGCATTACTTTCTTGCGCTCAGCCGGGGGGCGGCGCGACCAGCGGCCATCTTCGAACGCTGTTCGTGCGGCGGCAATCGCTGCCTCCATATCCGCCGGTGTACCTTCGGCAATCCGGGTCAGAACCGTGCCATCAATCGGCGATAGAACATCCCGGTGACCGCCTTGCGAGGCATCGACCCAGCGTCCCCCGATGAAGTGCGAACGGGGGGACAGAACCTGAGATCGCAGGGCGTCAATATCGGATTGGTTCATGGCAGGGTTACCCTTGCTGATTGGGGTGATCGGAATCGACCGGTAGCGCGGTCGGCTGGGGTTTCAGCTTGTTGCGGAATTCAAAGTACAGCGTGCGGAAATGAAGCAGCAGGATCAGTACGATCAGCGCTGTCAGGATCGCCGCAATCGGGCGGTCGACGAAATCGAGAGGTGATTTGACCCGCGCCATGGCGCTGCGCAATTTGACCTCCATGATGCCGCCCAGAACCATGCCCAGGATGATCGGTACAATCGGCAGGTCCAGCCGTTTGAGGATCAGGCCGAACACCCCAAACCCGGCGGCAATGGCGCAATCGGTGATCGAGTTGCGCAGGCTGTAGACGCCAACAAAGGCCAGGATCAGGATCATGATGCCCAGAAACCGGGTCGGGATCTGGATGATCTTCAGCAGCAAGTTGGTCGAGAACAGCAGGAATACCAGAACGATGACGTTCAGCAGGATCAGCGCCATATACAGCGCCATCACAAAGTCCATCTGGTTTTCGAACAGCTGCGGGCCGGGGATGACGTTGTGTACGTAGAACACCGACAGCATCATCGCGGTCAGCGCTTCACCTGGGATACCCAGCGCCAGCAGCGGGATCATGGCAGCGCCAGGAACGGCGTTGTTGGCGGCCTCGGAGGCCACCAGCCCCTCGGGCGAGCCGTCACCGAATTTGTCGGGGTCTTTCGAGGTCTTCTGCGCATAGGTGTAGGACAGGAATTGCGAGGTGAACTCGCCGGTGCCCGGCACCATACCCATGAACACACCGATGCTGGAGGACACGGTGGCAACACGTTTTATACCCAATAGTTCCCTGAGACCGGCAAAAATGCTGCCGCTGACGTGCGCTTCGCCCGGTGCATGGTTCTTTTCCAGTAACAGCAGCAGCGCCTGACTGATTGCAAACAGGCCCAGCACCACAACGATCAGATCGACACCCGAGGCCAGCCAGCTTTGGTCAAATGTAAAGCGGCGGGTGTATTTGACAGGCTCAAGCCCGACGGTGTTCAGGAAAATCCCGAAGGCCGCCAGCATGCCAGCAGCAAAAATCTGTCCACGATGGGCCAGGATCACCAGTATGATCCCCAGAAGGGCGGCCAGGAAAATCTCGCGGCTCCCGAAATGCGGTGCGACCAATGCCAGAATCGGTGACAGGATCATCAGGCAGATGATGGCAAAAACTCCTCCAAAGAAAGATGCGGAATAGGCCAGCGACAATGCGCGATGCCCCTGTCCGCGTTTGGTCATCGGATAGCCGTCATATGTGGTCAACGCGTTTACCGCGGTACCCGGCGTGTTGATCAGAATGGCCGGAATAGCGCCGCCATACATGGACGAGCCATAGATACCCAGCAACAGCGTCAGACCGACAATGGGTTCAAAGGCGAATGTAGCTGGCAATAGGATGGCGATGGCCACCGCAGCTCCCACACCGGGCAGCGCACCGATGATGACCCCACCGATCGAGCCGATCAGAAGAGCGGCGATCACCTGCCATTGTGTCAGAATAGAAAGACCGGACAGAAGCGTTTCCATAGCGAACCTCAGAGATAAGTCAGCGCAAAGGCGCGCACGGAATCCGGCAGGTATTCATAGACGGCGCCTGCCGGAATTTTGACCTGCAGAAAGGCACGGAAGATGATCGTCACCGCAACACCGAACGCCACCGCAAGGCCAATGGCGCCGGCAGTTCGGAACCCGGTTCGAACCGCAAGGAAAACCGCGAACAGAACGGTCGACGGTAAATATCCCAAAAGCGGGACGACCGCGACATAAACCAGAAAATAAGCGACGTATTCAATAGACCGAAACCAGAACGCGACTTCGGGCCAGCGACCCGGAATACGGTCTGACATGGCCGAACTGAGCCAGTGCAGAAAGGCAAATAGGAACATTGCCCAAAGCGAGACTTTCGGCCAGAAGCCGGGTTGCGCAAACCACTTGGTGCGTTTGACAACCTCGGTCTGTGTATCCAATTGGGTCAGAAGGAAAATGGCAAAAACCAGAAAAGCTAAAGCAAAAACAACATCGCCGGGTCGGCGGTATCGTTTGAACATGTCTTGCAATGTCTTTGCGATCATTTTGGCCTCCTGTTGGATAGAAAAAGGCCCGACACCATCTAAATGTGCCGGGCCAGTTTCGCTTTATTCGCCTAGAATCTCTTCGATTTTGGAGAAGGAGGCTTTGTCCTGTTCGATTTGCGCGTTCGAGGCATCCGGGTCCTGCCAGTAGATCAGCGCTCCGGTTTCTGCGGCAAGTTTCTTGGCCTTGTCAGAGTTTATCGCTTTCTGTGCAGCCGCCGTGATCTTTTCGCGCGCCTCTGCCGGGGTGTCTTTGTGGACAAACAGCCCATTCCACAGCGCCAAAGGCAGTTCGGGGTTAAGCTCGACAACGGTCGGCGTGTCTGGGACCAGCGAAATCCGCTCACCGCCGATGCTGGCCAGAACATTCACCTGATCCAAGCAAGGAAGTACGAGCTGAAGCGTTGTGTTGATCACGTCCACGTCGCCCGAAGCCAAGGTGTTGCAGTCCAACGCGTCAAAGGCGGCTTCGCTGGCGAAATCAAATCCGCTGCTTACCGCAGCCGCGAAGGTCACTTGTGTGGGCGGTAGAACCGTACCGAAATGACCGAGCGCTACGTCGTTCTCCTTACCATGTTCCACCAGTTCCTCCCAGGTCGAGAAAGGCGCGTCTTTGCTGGAGGCGATGACGAAGGGATAGGTCAGAAAGATGCCAATCGGTTCGAACGGGTTGGGGTTGAGCTCAGGAATGCCAATTTCCGGGCCTATGACCGGCACACCGATGACGAAAGAACCGATCGTGTAGCCATCCGCCGGAGCAGTTGCGACCTCAACAGCGCCAGGGAAGGGGCCACCACCGCCGCCGGGCTTGTTCACGACTGCGGCGGGTACGCCGTACATGGCTTGGAACTCGTCAGCGATGAGACGCGTCAACACGTCTTCCAGGTCACCCGGGGGCCACGGAACGACAAAAGAGACTGGCTTCTCTGGATAGTCGGCCAGTGCGGCGGTTGCAGAAACAACAAGTGCTGCGGCTGTTAGAACTTTCTTCATTGACACCTCCCGTCAGTGGTTCATTATTTGATCCGCGTTAACAAGAATAATGTTGCTTTGTTAAGCGTGTTCTGTCAAGTATTACCTTAACGGGAGGATGTGAGTCATATGGGTGCTGCCCTGAACGCCTTGAAAATGCTTAACTACTTTTCAAACGCTCGGCCGGAGATCGGGCTAAGTCAGTTTGCGCGGTTGTCCGGATTGAACAAAGCCACCGCACTGCGCCACCTTCGGGCGCTAGAGGAATATGGGCTGATCGAACAGAACCCTATGACCAAGTCCTATGCGGTTGGGCCGGCCGCGCTACGTCTGGCGGCGTTGCGCCAGATCGCCCGTCCCGGCATCGAGAGTGCCCGCCAAAGAATGCAGGTCGCGATGCAGGACGTTGGCGAAAGCCTGCATCTTTCGCTGCTTGAAAAGGATTCGCTTCAAACCGCGCTGGTGGTCGAAACGAACCGCCACAGCGTACGGGTCAGCCTCGACCCCAGCGAGGTTCTTCCGATCAATGCGACCGCATCAGGTCTTTGTATGCTTAGCTTTGGGCCATCCTTCTTGCTGGAGCGTCTCGGGCAGGAAGAACAAGTGCGATACACGGACACTACGCTGACCGACCCGGCCAAGATCAAAGAGCGGGTCGCGACAATCAGCCAAGTCGGTTGGGCGAACAGCAGTGGAAGCTATGAAAATGGCGTCTATGGCTATGCGGCCCCCATATTCGGAATTGATCAGGTGGCGTTGGGAACCATTGCGATTGCCGTTCCCGAAGGCCGTGCCGGCGACGAACGGCTGCCCGAAATCCTGACCGCCCTGCATGCCCTCTCGACTGACCTGACCGCAAGTTTTGGCGGTCAGCTTCCCGATACATTTCCAACCGAATTCCACCCTTGAGCGGGTGTACACAAACCCCGGAGACCCGAGAAATGAAAGACTCGAACTTTCTGAAAGAAAACAACGCGCGTTACTTCTGGCACCCGATGGCGCACCCCGCTGACAGTCAGAAGAACCCGCCGATCATTCTGAACGGTGGTGAAAGTGTAAGCATTATCGATGTCGATGGTCACAAGGCGCTGGACGCGGTCGGGGGGCTTTGGAACGTCAATCTGGGCTATTCCTGCGAACCGGTGAAACAGGCCATCGCCGATCAGCTGAATGCACTGCCCTACTATTCGACCTTTCGCGGTACCAGCAATGACAAGGCGATTGAGCTATCTTATGAACTGGCACAGTTCTTCGAACCCGACGGGCTGACTCGTGCATTCTTTACCTCGGGTGGCTCGGATTCGGTTGAAATAGCTCTGAAACTGGCGCGGCAGTACCACAAGGTGCGCGGCGAGGCCGGGCGAACCAAGTTCATCAGCTTGAAGCAGGGTTATCATGGCACCCATTTCGCCGCGGCCTCGGTCAACGGAAATCAAAAGTTCCGCGCAATCTATGAGCCGATGATGCCAGGTTGCTTTCATGTGCCCGCCCCCTGGACCTATCGCAACCCGTTTGATGAGACTGACCCTGAACGTCTGGCGCGGCTCTGCGTCAAAGCGCTTGAGGCCGAGATCGCATTTCAGGGGGCAAATACCGTTGCCGCCTTTATCATGGAGCCGGTTCTGGGGGCAGGGGGGGTTATCCCACCGCACAAGAGCTTCATGCCCATGGTACGAGAGGTTTGCTCGAAACACGGTATTCTGCTGATCTCGGACGAGATCATCACAGCCTTTGGTCGCACAGGCAGCGAAAGCGGTGCGCGGCATTGGGGTGTGCAGCCCGATATCATGACCACGGCCAAGGCGATCACCAATGGCTATTTCCCCTTTGGAGCGGTGATGATCTCGGGTGTGGTCGCCGAGGTATTCGAAAACGACCAAACCGGCAAGGCGTCGGTGGATCAAGGCTATACCTATTCCGGTCACCCGGTTGGTGCAGCAGCGGCTCTGGCTGCGCTGTCCGAGATCAAGCGCCTGCGCGTTTGGGAAAATGCCGCCGCGCGCGGGGATGAGTTGTTTGCCGGGCTGCAAAAGCTGGCTGAGAAATATGACGTGATCGGAGATGTGCGCGGTGGCGAGGGGTTGATGTGTGCGCTGGAGCTGGTCTCAGACCGTGCGACCAAGGCACCTATAGCCAAGCACCTGCCGCTGCAGGTTCAGAAAGCGGCTTACGAAGACGGTGTGATGGTGCGCGTGTCCGGGAATAACATCATCCTGTCACCGCCCCTTATCATCTCGTCCGAAAATGTAGCCAAGATTCTGTCGTCACTGGATACTGGTCTAGCAACTCTGTGAGCACGCAAATGGCCCTGACCGCAACGGGCAGGGCTGCATCCGATCCTTCAGTGAGCCTGAAGCCAAGTCAAACTTTGACCGCCTGCAACTCTTCGAGCAGGTCCAGCAATTGATCCAGTTTCTCGCGGCCCATCTGTGACTCAATATTGTTTGAAATCGCCAGCGACGTGGCAAGGTTGTCTTCCAGTACCGCGCGCCCCGCATCGGTGATGCGAACCATTGTACGGCGCTTGTCTTGGTTGTCCTGGCGGCGGGTGATCTGGCCCTCAGCTTCCATCGTGCGCAGAATGCGGGTGAGGCTGGGCAGCAGCAGGCAGGCCTCGTGGGCGATCGCGCTTTGTTCAATCTCGCCCAGCTCGTCCAGAACCCTCAGGATGCGCCACTTTTGTTCGGTCAGCTGAATGTCGTGAAGCATATCCCGGATCGGTGCCATGACGGTTTCCCGTGCGCGCAATAGCGCAATCGGAAGGGAACGGGACGTACTTTTTGTGTGGCTTTGCGTGCTCATGCCGCCTTCTAAAGCGCCAGTTTTGAAATTGCAAAGATTAACAAGGCAAGTTCTTGACAGCGTGATTGTAAAAAAGTAAACATGTTAAGCAATAAGGGAGGGCGCATGCCACATTTTCACGTCGAATATTCCGGGAACCTGGAGGACAAGGTCGACATGGGTGGCCTGTGCGAGTGCATCCGGACCACGGCTGCAGAGATTGATACCTTTCCGATGCCGGGCATTCGCGTCCGAGCCGTTCGGGTTGATCATTATGCCATTGCTGACGGCAATCCGGCGCATGGCTTTATCGACATCTCGATCCGCCTGCGCGCAGGTCGGCCAGACGACGTCAAGCAGGATGCCACACAGCGCATATTTGAGGCGGTCAGAGCATATCTTGCCCTCGCCTTCTCGCAATATTCCATCGCGCTCTCGCTTGAGATGCGTGACATCGACCCGAAGCTTTCGCCCAAGACCGGTACAATCCGCAATCACCTTGGCGCGTCCACGTAGGAGACCTGACGCATGAGCGCACTGAACACAAACATCGAAAAACTGGCTGGATTTCTGGCGCGGTTCAAAAAGACGGGCATCAAAAACCGCATCGCGGGTGAGGACGTTGCCGGGTCTGCCGGTGTGTTTCAATCCACATCGCCGGTCGACAAGTCGGTGATCTGCGACGTCGCCCACGGCACGGCGGATGACATCGACACCGCAGCTAAAGCGGCCAATTCGGCCTTTACCGAATGGCGCGACACGCCCGCCACCGAACGCCGCCGCATATTGTTGAACGTGGCCGATGCGATTGAGGTGCGCGCCGAGGAAATTGCGCTGTGCGAATGCTGGGACACAGGCCAGACCCTGCGTTTCATGTCCAAGGCGGCCCTGCGTGGGGCCGAGAATTTCCGCTTTTTTGCGGATCAGGTGGTGCAGGCGCGGGACGGGCAGCATCTGAAATCGCCGACTCTGATGAATGTCACAACCCGGGTACCGATTGGCCCGGTTGGCGTGATCACCCCGTGGAACACGCCGTTCATGCTGTCGACCTGGAAAATTGCGCCCGCTCTGGCCGCTGGTTGCACGGTGGTTCACAAACCCGCCGAGGATTCGCCGCTGTCGGCCCGCCTGCTGGTCGAAATCGCCGAAGAAGCCGGTCTGCCCAAAGGTGTGCTGAACACCGTGAACGGCTTTGGCCCGGATGCGGGCAAGGCGCTGACCGAACATCCGCTGATCAAGGCCATCGCGTTTGTCGGCGAAAGCCGCACCGGTAGCATAATCACCAAGCAGGGCGCAGACACCTTGAAGCGGATGCACTTGGAACTGGGCGGCAAAAACCCGGTCATCGTGTTCGATGACGCCGATCTGGATCGGGCGCTGGATGCAGTGATCTTCATGATCTACTCGATCAACGGCGAGCGTTGCACCTCGTCCTCGCGCCTGCTGGTGCAGGACAGCATCAAGGATGAATTCGAAGCCAAGCTGATCGAGCGCGTCAACAACATCAAAGTTGGCCACCCGCTGGACCCGGCGACCGAAATCGGCCCGCTGGTGACCGAAGAGCATTACAACAAGGTCACCAGCTATTTCGACATCGCCAGAGAGGACGGCGCGACCATCGCGGCGGGTGGTGTAAAACTGGGTGATGAGGGATACTTCATCCGCCCAACCCTGTTCACCAACGCCACCAACCAGATGCGCATCGCGCGCGAAGAAATCTTTGGCCCTGTCCTGACCTCGATCCCGTTCTCGACCGAGGAAGAAGCGCTGCAGATCGCCAATGACACGCCGTATGGTCTGACCGGTTATGTGTGGACCAACGATCTGACACGGGCACTTCGCTTTACCGACAAGCTTGAAGCCGGAATGATCTGGGTGAACTCAGAGAATGTACGTCACCTGCCCACGCCGTTTGGTGGGGTCAAGGCCTCGGGCATCGGCCGGGATGGCGGCGACTGGTCGTTCGAGTTCTATATGGAACAAAAACACATCGGCTTTGCCACCGGTCAGCACAAGATCATGCAGTTGGGCAAATAATCCCGACGGGCTCAAAAAAACGCGCGAAAAACTCTAACTCCAGGAGGAGACTATGGGAGAAATAGTACTCGCCGCCAAAATGACCCACGTGCCCACGTTGCTCATGTCTGAACAGGAGGGGCCGATCAAAGGAAAGCGCCAGGCAGCAATAGATGGTCACCGGGAAATCGCCCGTCGCGCCAAAAAACTCGGCGCTACAACGGCGATCATTTGCGATACCCACTGGGTGATCAACGCGGGCTTTCACATCAACGCCAATGACAAGTTCGAGGGTTTGTTCACCTCGAACGAATTCCCGCAGTTCATTCAGGACCTGCCTTATTCCTACAAAGGCAACCCCGAGATTGGCGATGCGATTGCCAAAATCGCGTCGGACAAGGGCGCCCATACGCTGGCGCATCACCTCGACAGCCTCGAGCTGGAATACGGCACGCTGGTTCCAATGCGATTCATGAGCCGTGAGCATGATATGAAAGTCGTATCGGTCGCGGCATGGGCCACGGTGCACAGCCACGACGAAAGCCGCATTGTGGGCGAGGCGATCCGCGAAGCGGTCGAGGCCAGCGATGAAAAGGTCCTGCTGGTTGCGTCGGGTTCGCTGTCGCACAAGATTTGGGCGAACAAGGACTACGCCGCAAACAATGGTACATTCACCATCAGTTCGGAGTTCAACCGCCAAGTGGATCTGCACGTTCTGGATATGTGGAAGAGCGGCGACCACGCTACCTTCCTCAAGATGCTGGGTGATTACGCTAACTTTTGCTGCGGCGAAGGTTCGATGCACGACACATCGATGCTGTATGGTGCATTGGGGTGGGATGCGTACGACAAGAAATGCGAGGTTGTGACCGAGTATTTCCCATCCTCCGGCACCGGGCAGACAAACGTGATCTTCCCGGTGACCTGAACGGGCTGACAGGCGCGCAACGCATTTTGGAAAGGAGACGATCATGGGAAAGATTGTACAGGCCGCGAAGATTACGCATGTGCCAAGTATCTGGATGTCCCACACGATGCCGAAATACAAAGGCATCCGCCAACCTGCCATTGATGGCTATGCGCGTCTGCGTCAGGATGCGATCGATCGCAAGGTCGATACCTTCGTCATCTTCGACACCCATTGGATCACCAATCAGGGTTTCCACCTGAACACGAAAGAGCACCACAAGGGCCGTTTCATCAGCCACGAACTGCCGCACATGCTGGCGGATATGGAGTTTGACTATCGCGGCGATCACGAGCTGGGCGAAACGATCCTTGACGTTCTGCGCGAGCGTGGTGAACGGGCCCTTGGTCATTCGCATCCCGATATGGGGATGGAATACGGTACCTTGCTGCCGATGCACTTTATCAACGATGGCGTGAACGCGCGGGTTCTGCCTGTGGCAGTCAACCAGTTTTCGTCGATTGCCGAAAACCGGGTTTGGGGTGAGGCAATTGCCGAAGGCATCCGACGGTCTGACCGGAACGTCTCGATTCTGGCCTCGGGGTCGCTGAGCCATGATTTCACGCCCAACGAACGCTCGGTCGATGGTCTGAATTCGGTGAATGGAGAGTTCAACCGACAGATGGACATGCGGGTGTTGGACCTGTGGGAACAGGGCCGTTTTGAAGAGTTCCTGGAACTCCTGCCCGACTACGCCAAGAAATGCGTCGGCGAATGTGCCATGAACGATACTGCCTTGCTGTTCGGCGCCCTTGGATGGGGCAGTTACAAGGGCAAGATCGACATCTACACCCCGTATTTCGGAAGTTCCGGAACGGGTCAGACCAATATCAGCTTCTCGGTGTAAGGCCGGGGTGACAGGAAAATTCGAATGACTGAACTGCGTCTCAACGATTCTAGCCTGCTTGCCGAAATGGCGCGGGTCGGGTCCAGATGGGTGGATGCCACCGAGGCTGAAAGCGCGATTGACGTAACCAACCCGGCAACGGGTGAGGTGATTGGCCGGGTGCCCAATCTAGGTGCTGCAGAAACGGCCGGGGCGATTGCCGATGCGCAGCGCGCCCAGAAAGACTGGGCCAAACGCACCGCGAAAGAGCGCAGCCAAGTCTTGCGTCGCTGGTACGATCTGATGATGGAAAATCAGGATGATCTGGGTACCATCCTGACCGCCGAACAAGGCAAGCCGCTGGCCGAAGCGAAGGGTGAGATCGCCTATGGTGCCAGTTTTATTGAGTGGTTCGCCGAAGAGGCGCGTCGTGCTTACGGTGATGTCACCCCCGGTCATGCGCCGGACAAGCGGATCATCACTGTCAAACAGCCCATTGGTGTCGTGGCCGCTATCACGCCCTGGAACTTTCCCAACGCCATGATCACCCGCAAGGCCGGACCGGCCTTTGCTGCTGGCTGTTCCATGGTGCTGAAGCCCGCCAGCCAGACGCCATTTTCGGCAATCGCGCTGGCCGTTCTGGCCGAACGTGCGGGGCTGCCTGCTGGTCTGTTCTCGGTAATCACCGGATCGGCGCGTGCGATTGGGAGTGAAATGACCTCAAGCCCGATCGTTCAAAAGTTGACCTTCACAGGGTCGACCGAGATTGGCGCGATGCTTTATGCCCAATGCGCGCCGACCATCAAGAAACTGGGGTTGGAACTGGGCGGCAACGCGCCGTTCATCGTGTTCAACGATGCCGATCTGGATGCCGCCGTCGAAGGGGCCGTGATCGCCAAGTTCCGCAACAATGGGCAGACCTGTGTTTGTGCCAACCGCATCTACGTGCAGGCCGGTGTTTATGATGCCTTTGCCGAAAAACTGGCTGCCAGGGTAGCGACCCTGCCGACCGGCAACGGGTTTGACGAGGGCGTCATTTTTGGCCCGCTGATCGATCAGGCCGCCGTGGACAAGGTGGCCGAACATGTCGGAGACGCAACTTCCAAAGGTGCCAGGATTGCGCTTGGGGGCAAGCCCCACGCGCTTGGCGGCACCTTCTTTGAGCCCACCATCCTGACCGGTGTGACCTCGGACATGGCAGTGGCGACCGAGGAAACCTTTGGCCCTGTCGCGCCCTTGTTCAGGTTCGACAGCGAAAACGAGGTCGTAGCTGCCGCCAATGACACCGAGTTTGGGCTTGCCTCGTATTTTTATTCCCGGGATCTGGCCCGTGTTTGGCGTGTGTCCGAGGGTCTGGAATACGGAATGGTGGGCGTCAACACTGGCCTGATTTCGACTGCCGAAGCCCCGTTTGGTGGCGTCAAGATGTCGGGTCTGGGGCGCGAAGGGTCCCGCTATGGGCTCGATGACTTCATGGAACTCAAATACATCTGCATGGGTGGCATCGATGCCACCGAGGAGGCCTGATGCGCTTTGCAACCTACACCGCCGATGGCGCAACCTACTTTGGCGCAATCACCGATGACGGCGCGATCGCGCTGAATGACGCCTTTCCCGATTACGGCAGCCTGTACCAGGTGATCACCGCCGGAATGTTCGATCAATTGGCCGCGGCTGCCGAGGGCCGGGAGGTGACGCACAAAGACCTTACCTATGAGATGGTCATGCCCGATGCCCGCCGCATCCTTTGCGTTGGGGTGAACTTTCCTGATCGCAATGCGGAATACAAGGATGGCAGCGCGCAGCCGAAATACATGTCGCTGTTCCCGCGCTTTGCCAGCGGATTTACAGGCCATGACCGCCCGCTGATCCGTCCGCCGGAAAACCATTCGCTGGATTACGAGGGCGAAGTGGCCATCGTAATCGGCAAAACCGGGCGTCGGATTTCAGAGGAAGACGCCTATGACCACATCTCAGCCCTGACCCTGTGCAACGAAGGCACGATCCGCGACTGGGTGCGGCACGCCAAGTTCAACGTCACCCAAGGCAAGAACTGGGATAACTCGGGCGCAATCGGCCCATGGCTGGTGCCGTTCACCGATGCGGCGCAACTGGATGACGCCCGCATCCAGACCCATGTGAATGGCGAGCTGCGCCAGGACGATACCCTGAACCGCATGATGTTCCCGATCCGGCGTGAAATCGAATACATCTCGACCTTCATGACCCTGCAGCCGGGCGATATCATCGTTACCGGAACGCCCACAGGGGCAGGGGCGCGATTTGATCCCCCGAAGTACCTTGCTCCAGGCGACGTGGTCGAGGTTTCGGTCGAAGGCATAGGCACGCTGCGCAATACTGTCGAGGACGAACAGGTATGACCCCCGAGGATCATACAAGCGCCGCCGCTGATCTGCTGCAGGCTGAGCGTACGCGTGAGCAGATCGGCCTGTTGAGCCTGCGCTACCCCGAGATGGGGATAGACGACGCCTATGAGGTGCAAAACGCCATCTATCGCCAGAAACTGGCCGAAGGGCGTAAGGTGATCGGCTGGAAGATCGGCCTGACCTCGAAGGCCATGCAATATGCGCTGAACATCGACATTCCCGACAGTGGCATCCTGTTTGACGACATGGTTTTTGAAAACGGTGGAACTGTCCCGGCGGGCCGTTTCATCCAGCCGCGGATTGAGGCTGAGATTGCCTTTGTGATGAAATCCGCAGTTGGCGGCGAAAACGTCACCCGCGACGAGATCATCGCCGCAACGGATTACGTCGCGCCCTCGATCGAAATCCTCGACACCCGTATTCAGCGGATCGATCCCGAGACGGGCAAAGCCCGCACCGTGTTCGACACGATCAGCGACAATGCGGCCAATGCGGGCGTTTTACTGGGTGCAGAACGGCACGCCGTCGATGCCATTGACCTGCGCTGGGTCGGTGCCTTGGCCTTCCGCAATGGCGAGATCGAGGAAACCGGCCTGGGTGCAGGCGTGCTTAACGACCCGGTCGAAAGCGTTGTCTGGTTGGCCCGCCGCATGGCGCAATACGGCCAAAGTATAGATCCCGGTCAGGTCATCCTGTCCGGCAGCTTTATCCGCCCGGTCGAATGCCCACCCGGCACTGAAATACATGCCGATTTCGGACCGTTTGGCTCTGTCGATGTCATATTCGCCTGAAAGGAACACTGCACATGCCTGTGCCGAAGAACACGTTCAAAGCCGCTCTCAAGGCCGGGCGGCCCCAGATCGGTTGTTGGGTTGGGTTGGCCAATGCCTATACGGCCGAGATCGCAGCAACCGCGCAATTCGACTGGCTGCTGGTCGACGGTGAACACGCGCCGAACGATTTGCGCTCGATCCTTGAACAGGTGCGAGTGATCGAAGGATCGGGCAGCACCCCGGTTGCGCGCCTTCCGATTGGCGAGACCTGGATGATCAAGCAATACCTGGACGCCGGAGTGCAAAACCTTCTGGTGCCCATGGTCGAAAGTGGCGATCAGGCGCATGAACTGGTGCGAGCGGTGCAATATCCGCCGCATGGCGTGCGGGGCGTGGGCTCGGCGCTGGCGCGGGCCTCGCGGTTTGCCGCAATCCCGGACTATCTAAAAACGGCGGACGAACAGATTTGCCTACTGGTGCAGGTGGAAAACCAAATTGGCCTGGCGGCGCTGGACGATATTCTGGCGACCGATGTGGATGGGGTGTTCATCGGCCCCTCCGATCTGGCCGCCGACATGGGCCATATCGGCAATGCTGGTCACTCAGATGTAGTTGAGGCCGTGTTGGACGCGCTGACCCGCATCGTGGCTGCGGGCAAGGCGGCGGGTATCCTAACCCTTGATCCGGTGATGCAGCGCAAATGTCTGGACTTGGGGGCCAGCTTTGTGGCCACTAATATTGACGTTACATTATTTGCAACAGCAATGCGCAACGCTGCAAAAGCAGGGCTGGGCCTGTTGCCGGACCAGATCGCCTCGGGCGCGGCCCAAACCGCTGCAGCCGGCAAATACCTGCAGCAACTCTGTAAGCATTGGTCGCACAAGGCCGAGGCCAGTTTTGATGAGAAGAAGGGTAGCGTGATCTTTGCAGATGGAAACAGTGTGACCCTCGAAGCGGACGATACCACCCTGACTCTCACCGCAGTGACCGGTCCTCGAGGCGATTTGGCGCGTTGGAAAGATGTAATCGAAGCTCATCTGGTGCGTTTCGCCTTTCGCGAAGAGATCCGCATCAATTGGTCTGAATAAAAGCACCAAAAAATGTCTGATCCCATCTACGCCATAGGCGACATCCACGGTCAGTTGATCATGTTGGAGGACGCGTTGGCGCGCATAGAAAAAGACGGCGGGCCTGATGCCCAAATCGTCTTTATCGGTGACTACACGGATCGCGGCGCCCACAGTCGCGAGGTTCTGGACCTTCTGATAAATGGGCGATCCGAAGGTAGAAACTGGACATTCCTGCGCGGCAACCACGACCAGATGTGCGCTATGTTTCTTGAGGATTACCCAAGAAACGATGCGCGCCTGTTGGTAGGCTATCATTGGCTGCATCCCCGGATCGGCGGGGTTGAGACGCTGAGATCTTATGGCGTTCAGGTGAAAGACGGGGATCGAACCTATCAGATCCACGCCAAGGCCAAGGCTGCTGTTCCGCAGGCACATATCGGTTTTCTGGCAGGGCTGGTCCCCTACTATCTGCACGATAACCTGTTGTTTGTTCATGCAGGAATACGGCCCGGCATTCCTTTAGATCGACAGGATCACGATGACCTGATCTGGATTCGAGAAGAATTTTTAAACTGCCCGGACCCCTACCCGTGGCTGGTTGTTCATGGCCATACCCACGTCGCTAAACCGGAACACCACGGAAACCGTGTGAACATCGACACCGGAGCAGGATATGGCCGATCATTGTCCGCCGTGGTTTTTGAAGGATCAGAGTGTTGGATGTTGCAGGACAAGGGCCGAACTTCCCTGACGCCTCGAGCTTTCTGAAGATCTTTCGGTAATTGTTGACAGCGCGTTACAAAAAAGTCTTGGCGACGTTGAAACACTCGCTCATGCGCCAGTGGCGATCACAGCTATGCTTTCGGCCATGAGAGGAGTATATGCCGCTTCACTGGATCAAAGTCTCATGATCGGCAACGTTGCCCCTTACAATCCCTCTTGAGTTTCGTGAGAAACAAACATCCTGATTTCTCGTCAAACAATCCGGACATAGGGGTGCGATAGGCCCAACCTATCTTCTTTGTGGCGAAAGCCAGCGGCCGGTTTCTGCTGGATTATGTCGTTTCCTGCAATCAGATATCGCAATCAGTGAGGTTTGAGTTTGGCGAATCCTTCAGTTTGGCGACAAGATTGGAGATACGCCTTATG
>NZ_JBQFTN010000019.1:0-64785 GCF_056538665.1 Ruegeria sp. BF6 | reverse complement strand
CTGCGGTCAGCGTGGTCTTGCCGTGGTCAACGTGGCCAATCGTGCCGATGTTGACGTGCGGCTTATTACGCTCAAACTTTTCCTTTGCCATGATGGCCTCCTTTGTCGGTAATGAAGGGAGCCCCAGGCCGGAGCTCCCTCAAATCTTCGCTTATGCGTATTTCGCCTGGATCTCGTCCGAGATGTTCTGCGGAACCGGATCGTAGTGGTCGAACTGCATGGTGAACTGGGCGCGGCCCGACGACATCGAACGCAGGGTGTTGATGTAGCCGAACATGTTCGCCAGCGGAACGAATGCATCGATCGCGATCGCGTTGCCGCGCGGCTCTTGTCCAGAAACCTGACCACGACGCGAGGTCAGGTCGCCAATGATACCGCCGGTGTATTCTTCCGGGGTGATCACTTCGACCTTCATGATCGGTTCCAGCAGTTTCGCACCAGCTTTGCGCATGCCTTCACGCATACACATCCGCGATGCGATTTCGAACGCCAGAACGCTCGAGTCAACGTCGTGGAATTTACCGTCCAGCAGGGCAACCTTGAAGTCGATCACGGGGAAGCCAGCCAGTGGGCCGCTATCCATGACCGAGTTGATGCCTTTTTCAACACCCGGGATGTATTCCTTCGGAACAGCACCACCAACGATGCGGCTTTCGAACGAGTAACCTTCGCCCGGCTCTGTCGGCTGGATCTCCAGCTTGACTTCCGCGAACTGACCCGAACCACCCGACTGTTTCTTGTGGGTGTAGGTGTGCTCGACCGGCATCGAGATGGTTTCACGGTATGCCACCTGCGGCGCACCGATGTTTGCCTCGACTTTGAATTCGCGCTTCAAACGGTCAACCAGGATGTCCAGGTGAAGCTCGCCCATGCCCTTCATGATGGTCTGACCGGATTCCAGGTCAGTTTCCACGCGGAAGGACGGGTCTTCAGCGGCCAGACGGGCCAGACCCTGGGACATCTTCTCTTGGTCGCCCTTGGTTTTGGGCTCGACCGCGATCTCGATCACCGGATCGGGGAAGGTCATGGTTTCCAAAACCACCGGATCCTTCGCGTCACACAGGGTGTCACCGGTGGTGGTGTCTTTCAGACCCGCCAGCGCGATGATGTCGCCTGCAAACGCTTCTTCGATCTCTTCCCGGTTGTTCGAGTGCATCATCATCATACGACCGATGCGCTCTTTCTTACCTTTGGTCGAGTTCAGGATCGAGTCACCCTTCTGCATGGTGCCCGAGTAGATACGGGTGAAGGTCAGAGAGCCAACGAAGGGGTCGTTCATGATTTTGAACGCCAGACCTGAGAAGGCCATGTCGTCGTCTGCACGACGTGCGATGTTACGAACTTCTTCCTCGTCGCCGGGCTTGAAGCCCATGTAATCGACTACGTCCAGCGGGCTGGGCAGATAGTCGATCACAGCGTTGAGCAGAGGCTGGACGCCTTTGTTCTTGAACGCCGAACCACCCAGAACCGGAACGAACGCGATTTCCAGCGTACCTTTGCGCAGCAGGGCGCGCAGGGTGGGAACGTCGGGCTCATTGCCTTCCAGGTATTCCATCATCGCGTCGTCGTCCATTTCGACGGCCGCTTCGATCATTTTACCGCGCCATTCGTCAGCCATGTCTTTCAGGCTGTCACGGATCGGTGCTTTGACCCAGCTTGCACCAAGGTCTTCACCCTGCCACAGCCATTCTTCCATGGTGACCAGATCAACAAGACCTTCAAGCTCGGATTCTGCACCGATCGGAATACCAACCGGAACAGCACGTGCACCGGTGCGATCTTCGATCATGCGAACGCAGTTGAAGAAGTCAGCACCGATCTTGTCCATTTTGTTGACGAAAACCATACGCGGAACCTTGTAGCGGTCAGCCTGACGCCACACGGTTTCGGTCTGGGGTTCAACACCGGCGTTTGCGTCCAGAACGCAAACAGCACCGTCGAGTACCGCCAGCGAGCGCTCGACTTCGATGGTGAAGTCAACGTGGCCGGGGGTGTCGATGATGTTCAGACGGTGCTTAGGCGAGTCAGCAGTTTGACCGTCTTCGGTGCGTTCCCAGAAAGTGGTGGTCGCAGCCGAAGTGATGGTGATACCGCGTTCCTGCTCCTGCTCCATCCAGTCCATGGTGGCTGCACCATCGTGCACCTCACCGATGTTGTGGGATTTACCGGTGTAATACAGGATGCGTTCCGAGCAGGTGGTTTTACCTGCATCGATATGCGCCATGATACCGAAGTTACGGTAATGGTTGAGTGTATATTCGCGTGCCATTTTGATAAGCCTCTGGAATTACCAACGGTAGTGGCTGAAGGCTTTGTTCGCCTCGGCCATCTTGTGGGTGTCTTCGCGCTTCTTCACGGCGGTACCGCGGGACTGTACAGCGTCCAGCAGCTCACCGGCGAGGCGTTCTTCCATGGTGTTTTCGTTGCGGCCACGCGCAGCAGTGATCAGCCAGCGGATGGCCAGTGCTTCGCGGCGCTCGGGGCGCACTTCGACCGGAACCTGATAGGTTGCACCACCAACCCGGCGCGAGCGAACCTCGACCGACGGTTTGATGTTGTCGAGCGCTTCGTGGAACACTTCGACAGGAGCGCGCTTGATCTTGTTCTCAACGCGGTCGAACGCGTTGTAGACGATGCGCTCTGCGACCGACTTCTTGCCGTCGATCATCAGGTTGTTCATGAATTTGGTCAAAACCTTGTCGCCAAATTTGGCGTCAGGCAGGACTTCGCGTTTTTCGGCGGCGTGACGACGTGACATATCAGCCTCTCCTTCTTACTTGGGACGCTTCGCGCCGTATTTCGAACGGCGTTGCTTACGGTCTTTGACGCCCTGAGTATCCAGAACACCGCGCAGGATGTGGTAACGCACACCAGGAAGGTCTTTCACACGGCCGCCACGGATCAGAACAACCGAGTGTTCCTGCAGGTTGTGGCTTTCACCGGGAATGTACGAGATGACCTCGAACCCGTTGGTCAGGCGCACCTTGGCAACCTTACGCATAGCCGAGTTCGGCTTCTTTGGCGTGGTGGTGTAAACACGCGTGCAGACGCCGCGTTTCTGCGGGCACTGCTCCAGGTGCATGGACTTCGAGCGTTTTACTTTGGGCTGCCGCGGCTTGCGGATCAGCTGTTGAATAGTTGGCATTCCGGTTTCTTCCCCGTTTTGCAACACACATGACATGCACGCGCGTTGCGTGCGGTTAAACTTGCTGCACTTATGCGTCCACAAGCGCAAAATCCGCGAGCGTTCCCATTCCGAGGTGAACGTCGCGGTTGGTTATCAGAGGACGCGAACTGCAAAATTGTCCGGGTCTTGACCAGTTCATTACTGAAATCGGTTTTGGGGCGGCCCCCGGTACCGAGATGACGCGCGTAATAGGGGGAGTCGGCCCAAGTGTCAACAGCAACCCCCAATGAGGCGGTCCAGTGACCCGATAGCACGCAAATATCAGGGCGTGATGGGGGTTTCCAGTTCGGTAGCCGTTGCGAGGGTATGACGACGGGGGCATAGTCTGCTCACCATTTTACCCGACGGATGAACCATGCAAGTCATAGGCCTTTGCCGCTTTTCCTACCCCGCCCACGGGGGCTTTCAGGTCGAACATGACACGATCGAGGAACGCAGGCAGTACCTCTATAATCCGGCCCGTCTGGAAGAGCGGTTCCGGCTTTTCGAAACTACCACCCTGCCCTGTTTCAGGGAACAGACCGATGAAGAGTTCCAGTTCCTTATCGTGATCGGGGATTGCTTGCCGAAAACCGCCTTTGACCGGCTGCACGATCTGACCTCTGGCATGAAACAGGTCCGGATCATCGCGCGCGCGCCTGCCCGGCACCGCAAAGTGATGAAAGAGATCCTGAACGCCGCGCGCGACGACCCCAGCGCTCCCTGCCTGCAATTCCGCCACGACGATGACGATGCCGTGTCGGTGGATTTCGTCGAGCGCCTGCGCATCGCCGCGGTCGAGAGCCAAGGTCTGATGGCGAACAACAAAACAGTCGCCATCGACTATAATCAGGGTTTTCTAGCCCGTTTCGGGGCAGACGGCATTTGGGCCGCGCAGGTGTTTCGGCCTCTGTTAGGCGTCGGATTCGCCATGCATGTGCGCGGCGGCTGCGAGCAGACGATCATGAATTTCGCCCATCACCGCATCGGGAACTTCATGCCGGTGATCAGCTACCCGGACGCGCCAATGTGGGTGCGCACGCTGAACCAATTCAACGATTCACCCCACGCCCGCAACAGCATCACAGAATTGTCCCCGCTTACACCCGAGCAAGAGGGAGAATTCATCGCCCGCTTTGCCATTGAACAGAACGTTGTTCGGCGGACTCACTCCGCTGCGTGAGAGTGGCGTTCGCGGAACAGCGTGAACAACCCGGCACCTACCACCAACCCTGCCCCGAGCAGAGTAACCGAGTCCGGCCAGTCACCGAACACCAGCCAGCCCAGGGCCAGCGCCCAGATCAGGCTGGAATAGCGGAAAGGCGCGACAAATCCGACATCTCCGACGCGCATGACCATGACGCTGCACAAATAGCCGGTCAGCACGAACACCGCCGCGCAGGCGACCATCAGCCCCGCGCCCGGCGAAACCGGTTGCCAGCCCGAAGCGAGAGAGGCGCATCCCGCCGCGGCGGTGATTGTAAGCGAGGTCGCTAATGTGACCGCCAGTGAGGGCACATGGATCGACATCCGCCGTGTGATCAAATCTCGGATGGTGACCGACACAACCGCGATCAACGCGTAAATGGCATAGATGCTGAACCCCTCGGGGCCCGGTCGCACAATCAGCAGCATACCGAGAAACCCCAGCGCAATGGCCAGAACCCGACGCCAGCCGATCTGTTCACCGAAGAACAGCACCGCACCCAGGGTCACGGTCAGAGGCAAAGCCTGCAAAACTGCGGTTACATTCGCCAGCGGCATGTGCAGAAGCGCTGTCAGGAAGAAAAACGTCGCCGAAAGCTCGGCCAGACACCGTGCCGCCACCAGACACTTGTCATGGCGCGGAAAATTCAGATGCAGCGCCCCCAGATGACGCGCCAGAAAATACACCAAAACTGTCGCCAGCACCCCGCGCATCGCCACCATCTGGAACAGCGGCACCTCCGCCCCGGCGGCCTTGACCAGCGCATCATTGATGGTGAAGGCCGCCATGCTGCCCATCATCAGCAGCGCGCCTTTCAGGTTTGGGGTCATTTCAAACAGGTCCGGTCCTTAGTCACCCGCAGCATTGGTGCCGTCGCTGTCCGGGATGTCAACTCACCAGGAGAGGTACTCTAGGTTCGTAAAAAACGGGTCTCGCGACCAAGCCTCAGTTCACTGCAACACAGCGCGTTCTGGTCGAACGAATGACCAATGTGCGGACACGGTGTGTGAAAACTCCAGCCCACGAGCTCTCTCGTCGCGCTCGTTTTCAGCGCCTGTACGAAAGCTCTGGCAGAAGCGCGAGAGAATGCACATAAAGGGTGTTTTCGACATGTTTCGCTGACCAGCCAGAGTTTTCACAAAGCCTCCGGACAAAGCAGACTTTCAATCGAATACCTTGAAAGTCCGCTTCATGATTGTAGCGCATGATTTAACTGAGGTGGTACACTTGTTGAAGGCCGAAGACCGGCGTCGGGATACCCTCCATCCGGGCCTTTATCTGCAGCGACAGGAACTGTGAGTAGTGCCGGGACTGATGCAGGTTTCCGCCATGCATCCAAAGGTTTGGCACCTGTGTCGGCTTCCACATATTGCGTTGTTCGCCTTCCCAGGGCCCCGGGTCCTTGGTTGTGTCAGAGCCCAGACCCCAGCATTTCCCAAGTCGATCTGCCATATCCTGGCCCATCAGGTCCGCGACCCAACCGTTCATCGAATTATACCCTGTCGCATAGACCACCAGGTCGGCATCCAGATGCGTGCCGTCATCAAAGATAACTCCGGATTCATCAAGCGCGGTGACCTGACCGCGTTTCAGCTTGATTTCGCCATCAATGATCAACTGGCTGGCACCGATATCGATGTAATAGCCGGATCCACGACGCAGGTATTTCATGAACAGCCCGCTGTCGTCATCACCCCAATCCAGCCAGAACCCGGCCTTTTCCAGGCCGTCATAAAACTCTTTGTCCTGTTCTTTCATCGCAGCATAGGCCGGAATCTGGAATTCATGCAGGATGCGATAGGGCAGCGATGCAAAGATCAGATCGGCCTTTTCGGTCGTCATGCCAGACCGCACCGCACGTTCAGAATAGAGATCGCCCAGCCCGATTTCCATGAGGGTGTCCGAGCGGACAATATGGGTTGAGGACCGCTGCACCATAGTTACGTCAGCATCGTTCTCCCAAAGGGCCGCACAGATATCGTGAGCTGAGTTATTAGACCCCACCACGACAACTTTCTTGCCTGCCCATTTGTCCGGCCCTTCATGTTCTGAGGAATGAGCCTGGACACCCTTGAACGCATCCATTCCCGGAAAATCAGGCATGCGTTTTTTTCCAGACATACCCGTCGCCATGATCAGATGTTTGGGCCGCAGTACAACCTCTTCACCGTCTCGGTTTACCGTGATGGTCCATTCCCCCTTGTCTTCGTCGAACGTGGCGGATTTGGCCGTTGTACGCGTCCAATAGTTCAACTCCATCACTTTCGTATACATCTCAAGCCAGTCGCCGATCTTGTCCTTGGGCGAGAACACAGGCCAGTTTTCCGGGAACTTGATATAGGGCAGATGGTCGTACCAGACCGGATCGTGCAGACAGAGGGATTTATAGCGATTGCGCCAACTGTCGCCGGGCCGGTCGTTCCGTTCGACGATAATCGTCGGTACACCAAGCTGACGCAGCCGCGCGCCCATGGCGATCCCGCCCTGACCGCCGCCGATGATAACGCAGTAGGGCTGTGTCTTGTAGCCCAGTTCGGCCTCTTCCTGCGCGCGTTCTTCTGCCCATGTGGTACGGTGTTTTCCGGCCCCATGCTTGGCACCCAGCGGACGGTTGAACCCTTTGGGTTCTTCATGCCCTTTCAACTCGGCCATCGTGGTCAGCAAGGTCCATATCCTGCCTTCCTTGAGGCGGATCAGACCGTAGCCACGCGCAACTTCGGTCTCGAATTCGATCCATGCGGTGGTCACGCCCCCATCCTCTGTGGGCACCTCACCTTCGGCTATTCTCCAACCGCTTGGCTTGGTCGTGGCCAGCTGGTGCGAGAGCATATCTGCCACCTGCGCCTTGCCTTCGACCGTTTTGATATTCCAGGTAAAGCTGACCAGATCGCGCCAATAGCATTCGTCATGAAACATATCGCAGGCAGCAACGATATCGCCTTTGGACAAAGCCGCCCCGAAAACGTCCAGAAACCCCTGCACCTGATCCGAGAGTGTTGTGTCGAGCATGTTATCCTCCCTATCTCCACGGAGCAGAAGGCTGGCAAATCCGCGACCCGTCGGGCAAGCGGATTTGCAGGGTCAGCACTTTACCCGGACCAAAAATACCTAAGCTTGTTGCGCGCGCAACAAGGCTGCAACACGGGTGCACTTGCGGTTATACGGGCGGTATAAGCCCAGCCTTTCGCGCACGACGAAGGATTGTCGACCGGTTCACGCCAAGCCGCCGCGCAACCTGGGACATGTTCCAATCACAGGCGCGCAGGAGCGCTTCCAGATCATCCACGTCCCGCTCTTGATCAGAGGCCAGCACCGGAGCGGGTAAGTCCGTCAAGTCGATGATGTTGTCCTGACATAAGGCGACAGTACTGAGCAGCAGATGTTCCAGTTCACGAATATTGCCGCGCCAGAGTCGTGACTTCAGATCAGCACGCGCGGCTGTGGACAGGCGGATATCATGGCTGGCAAACCGTCTGAGCAGGCGATCAATCAGCCAATCCAGATCCGCCCGATGTCGTAACGGCGGCAGGGGCAAGGTGGCACCTGCGATCCGGTGCAACAGATCCTCGCGCAGATAACCTTGCAATCCGGCCGGGGCCTCTCGGCAAGAGGCGATGATCCTCAGATCGGCCCGCCGCTCCAGCACCGCCAAAAGAGAGGCCTGCGCAGGTTTGCTAAGATCTTCGACACCGCGCAGGAACAGCGTTCCGGGATCAATGGCGTGGCAGAAATCGAGTGTCTCGGTGTCGCAGCAGATCACGGTGTGAAAATCCTGCGTCGCAGGATCGGCCATGTGGATTGCACGCGCCAGTTTTGTCTTGCCGGTTCCGCTTTCACCGGTCAGCACAAGCGGCAGATTGGTTGGTGCAAGACGCGCAGCTTTGTTCAACAGTTGCTGAAGGTCCGCATCCGGCCCCGCAAAACTGCCAAGGGTCCCGGGCAGAACCTGTTCTCGCTTGCGCAGGGCTGCCGCCATTTGCGGTGTCTGCGGCGCGACGGCATGGCCATAAAGCGCGCGCCCGTCCTTAAGGTGCAATACACGGTCCTCGGACGGCCTGCCGCGCATGAATTCGGGCATGTCGTCAACGCTGATTTCAAGCCAGTCCTGCAACCGAGAACCGATCAGGTGTCCCGTACCGTCCGGGTCCAGCGCGCGGCGGGCTCCCGAGGTCATACCGATGATCTTGCCACCTCCGTCCACTGCAACCGCCGCTTCGGGATCGACCTCCAGAAACTCGGGGCTGGCTGAAAAGCGCAGGACCCAATCGCGCCGGGTCGATGCCATCAGGTTTGCCATCTCGACGCGACGGGCGGAATTCGTCACCAATGTCATGGCCAGATTCTGCGACGCCTTAGGCGAGGGTCCACGCAACAAGGACACATCCAGAACAGCCGCAAGACCACCCTTGGTGTCAAAAATAGGTGCTGCCGTACAAGACAGCGGCGTATGTGTGATCGAAAAATGATCGCCCTGATGGATCGTCACCGGCTGACCTGTAACAATGCACGAACCCACCCCGTTCGTTCCCGCCAACTCTTCCGTCCACTTGAATCCTAGATGAAGACCCGCAGTTCTGAGCTCGTCCTCGAAGTTCCGGTCGCCAAAGAAGTCGACGCAGACTCCATCCGCATCCGCAAGCAGCAGGACGTAGTTCTGCCCTGCCACCTGCGCAAACAGCGATTGCAGCCCCGATCGCGCCGTTGCGATCAGACGTTCGGATTGTTCCAGATGTTCACGGAATTTGGTGTCAGGCAGGATATGCGCGGGTTCCTGCCGTGAGGGATCCATACCATAGGTTTCAACACAGCGCTGCCAGCTATCCGCGACGAGTCGGTCTCGCCCTGTATCGAATCCGCTTAAGACACGGTCAATCTCATTTGTGTGCTGGCGATCCAACAGCTTCCCGTCCTACAAATCCTTCCTAAAAATAGCATGAGGATGGCTTCGCGCCCATGTTCAAGTTTCGTCCGGCAAGCGTTTGGCGCTTCGTCGCGTCAAGCTGAGCTTCGTTGAACGCGCAGCATCGGGCCCTAAAGACTCGAAGCAGTCATTGACTAGTCCACAAAAAGAGGCCCCGCGATAGATATCGCAGGGCCTCTTTTTTGCTTGTGACGAGACTTACTCGCGGCTTTCCGGTGTTTCCACCAGAACGTCCAGCTCGTCGCCGACCATGTCGTCGTCCATCATCGGCGCAGCCAGGGCAGCGGCCGCTTCGGCCTCTTCCCGGCGAGCTTCGATCACGACGTTGTCGCGCGATTGCGCAACCTGACGCACGGCCTGGGTCGCACCACCGGTACCGGCGGGGATCAGGCGGCCAACGATAACGTTCTCTTTCAGGCCGACCAGTTTGTCCTTTTTGCCCTGTACCGACGCTTCGGTCAGAACACGGGTGGTTTCCTGGAACGACGCCGCCGAGATGAACGAACGCGTCTGCAGCGAGGCTTTGGTGATCCCCAAGAGGATCGGCTCGCCCTGAGCCGGACGTCCACCGCGCGAGATGGTCTTCTCGTTGGCCGCGTCGAACTCCTGCTTGTCGACATGTTCGCCTTTCAGCAGGGTGGTGTCGCCTGAATCCAGGATCTCCCACTTCTGCAGCATCTGGCGCACGATGACTTCGATGTGCTTGTCGTTGATCTTCACACCCTGCAGACGATAGACGTCCTGCACCTCGTCGATCATGTAATCCGCCAGCGCTTCGACACCCATGATGGACAGGATGTCATGCGGAGCCGGGTTACCGTCCATCAGGTATTCACCCTTCTGGATGAAGTCCCCTTCGGCGACCGGGATGTGCTTGCCCTTGGGCACCATGTATTCGATGGTCTCCATGGACTCGTCCGCCGGTTCGATGCTGATGCGGCGCTTGTTCTTGTAGTCGCGGCCAAAGCGCACGTAACCATCGGCTTCCGCGATGATCGCGTGATCTTTCGGACGACGGGCTTCGAACAGTTCGGCCACACGCGGCAAACCACCGGTGATGTCCTTGGTCTTGGCGCCTTCACGCGGGATACGCGCGACAACGTCACCGGCTTCAACCTGCTGGCCGTCTTCGACCGACAGGATCGCGTCCACCGACATCGGATAGTGAACCGGGTTGCCCGCATCATTGCGGACCGGCTCGCCATCTTCACCGACCAGAATGATCTCGGGCTTGAGGTCGCTGCCTTTGGGGGCGGCGCGCCAGTCGATCACGATCTTCTGGGTCATACCGGTGGCTTCGTCGGTCTCGTCGCGAACAGCAAGGCCCGAAACAAGGTCGACGTATTTCGCGGTACCGGCTTTCTCGGCGATGATCGGCAGGGTGTAGGGATCCCATTCGAACAGCTTGTCGCCACGGGCGACTTTGGTGCCGTCCTTGACGAACAGCTTCGAGCCGTAGCCCAGCTTGTGGCTGGCACGCTCTTCGCCGTGCTCGTCCTTGATCACCAGCTTCATGTTCCGGCCCATGACCAGGCTTTCGCCTGCAGCATTTACCAAAATCTGCGGGTTTTCGAACGAAACGACACCTTCCTGGCTGGCTTCCTGGAACGACTGCTGACCACCTTGCGCAACACCACCGATGTGGAAGGTCCGCATCGTCAGCTGCGTACCGGGTTCACCAATGGACTGGGCGGCGATGATGCCGACGGCTTCACCCGTGTTCACCATGGTACCGCGCGCAAGGTCACGACCGTAGCAAGTTGCACAGACACCTTCCTCGGACTCACAGGTCAGAGGCGAACGGATGCGGGTCGACTGAACGCCGGCTTCATCAATGGCATCTGCCATACGCTCGTCGATCAGCTGACCAGCCGCAACGATCACCTCATCCGTTCCCGGACGCAGGATGTCGTCAGCCGCCACACGGCCCAGGATACGTTCGGCCAGCGAGGCGACAACCTCACCGTCGTTCACGGCGGCTTCGGCTGTGATTGCGCGCTCGGTGCCACAGTCGATCTCACGCACGATGCAGTCCTGCGCCACGTCCACCAGACGACGGGTCAGGTAACCCGAGTTCGCGGTCTTCAGAGCGGTATCCGACAGACCCTTACGGGCACCGTGGGTCGAGTTGAAGTACTCGAGAACGGTCAGACCTTCCTTGAAGTTCGAGATGATCGGCGTCTCGATGATGTCACCGTTCGGCTTGGCCATCAGGCCGCGCATACCGCCCAGCTGTTTCATCTGAGTGACCGAGCCACGCGCACCGGAGTGGGCCATCATGTAGACCGAGTTCGGTTCCTGTTCGGATCCGTCCTCTGCCCGATCCGAGGATGAGATCGTGCTCATCATCGCCTCAGTCACGCGGTCGTTACACTTCGACCAGGCATCGACAACTTTGTTGTACTTTTCGCCCTGAGTGATCAGGCCGTCCATGTACTGTTGTTCAAAGTCCTTCACCTGACCGCGGGTGTCATCGACGATGCCCCACTTGTCGTCCGGAATGACCATGTCGTCCTTACCGAACGAGATGCCCGCCTTGAACGCTTCTTTGAAGCCCATCGACATGATCTGGTCACAGAATATAACCGACTCTTTCTGACCACAGTAACGGTAGACGGTGTCGATCACCTGCTGCACTTCTTTCTTCCGCAGCAGGCGGTTGACCAATTCAAACGGCGCCTTGTTGTTCATCGGCAGCAACGCACCCAGGCGCAGACGGCCCGGAGTGGTTTCATAACGCTTCTGAACTTCGTTGCCTTCGTCGTCGATCTGCGTGATCCGCGCGGTGATTTTCGAGTGCAGATGCACCTCACCCGCGTCCAGCGCGTGCTGAACTTCTTCGATCGAGCCAAAGACCTTGCCTTCGCCCGGCATGCCTTCGCGTTCCAGGGTCACATAGTAGAGACCCAGGATCATATCCTGCGAAGGAACGATGATCGGCGCGCCGTTTGCAGGCGACAGAACGTTGTTCGTCGACATCATCAGAACACGCGCTTCCAGCTGGGCCTCAAGGCTCAGCGGGACGTGAACGGCCATCTGGTCACCGTCGAAGTCGGCGTTAAAGGCCGAACAGACCAGCGGGTGCAGCTGAATGGCTTTACCTTCGATCAGGACCGGCTCGAACGCCTGAATGCCAAGACGGTGCAGCGTCGGTGCACGGTTCAGCATGACTGGGTGTTCGCGGATCACCTCGTCAAGAATATCCCACACTTCGGGACGCTCTTTCTCGACCAGTTTCTTCGCCTGTTTCACGGTCGAAGACAGACCCTTGGCTTCAAGGCGCGAGTAGATGAACGGCTTGAACAGCTCCAGCGCCATCTTCTTGGGCAGACCACACTGGTGCAGCTTCAGCTCCGGGCCGGTCACGATGACCGAACGGCCCGAGAAGTCGACGCGTTTACCCAGAAGGTTCTGACGGAAGCGGCCCTGCTTACCTTTCAGCATGTCCGACAGAGATTTCAGCGGGCGCTTGTTGGCGCCGGTGATCACGCGGCCACGGCGACCGTTGTCGAACAGAGCGTCCACGGATTCCTGCAGCATCCGCTTTTCGTTGCGGACGATGATGTCAGGTGCGCGCAGTTCGATCAGACGCTTCAGACGGTTGTTCCGGTTGATGACGCGGCGATACAGATCGTTCAGATCCGAGGTCGCAAAGCGGCCGCCATCCAGCGGAACCAGCGGACGCAGTTCCGGCGGAATGACCGGAATCACGGTCATCACCATCCATTCGGGCCGGTTACCCGACTCGAGGAAGGATTCAACTACCTTCAGACGCTTGATGATCTTCTTGGGCTTCAGCTCGCCGGTCGCTTCGGCCAGATCAGCGCGCAGCTGTTCGGCTTCGGCTTCCAGATCGATCTGGGCCAGCATCTCACGAATGGCTTCGGCACCGATATTGGCGGTGAACGCGTCCATGCCATAGGCATCCTGCGCGTCCATGTACTCTTCTTCAGTCAGCATCTGGCCATAAGACAGGTCTGTCAGACCGGGCTCGATGACGACGTAGTTTT
Organism: Ruegeria sp. BF6; assembly: GCF_056538665.1. Classification (NCBI taxonomy): domain Bacteria; kingdom Pseudomonadati; phylum Pseudomonadota; class Alphaproteobacteria; order Rhodobacterales; family Roseobacteraceae; genus Ruegeria; species Ruegeria sp. BF6. The sequence goes on along the minus strand of NZ_JBQFTN010000019.1, from coordinate 51,481 downwards.
CAAAGTACAGAACACGTTCCAGATCGCGCAGCGTCATGTCCAGCATCAGACCGATGCGGGACGGCAGCGACTTCAGGAACCAGATATGTGCGACGGGCGCGGCCAGCTCGATGTGGCCCATACGCTCGCGGCGGACTTTCTGCAGGGTGACTTCCACACCGCATTTCTCGCAGACAACGCCGCGATACTTCATCCGCTTATATTTGCCGCACAGACATTCGTAGTCTTTGATCGGGCCAAAGATACGTGCACAGAACAGACCGTCACGTTCAGGCTTGAACGTCCGGTAGTTTATGGTTTCGGGTTTCTTGATCTCGCCATAGGACCAAGACAGAATCCGCTCGGGCGACGCCAGCGAGACCTTGATCTCGTCGAAAACCTTCGGGGGCGTCAGCGGGTTGAACGGGTTGTTGGTGATTTCCTGGTTCATTTGTTACCTCAAATCTTGCGGAAGGGGGGACGGGAGAAAGGGCAGCGCCCTTACTCCTCAACCTCCGCATCCAGGAGTTCCATATTCAGGCCGAGGCCACGGACTTCTTTCACCAGAACGTTGAACGATTCCGGTACGCCCGCTTCAAAGTTATCCTCGCCCTTGACGATCGACTCATAGACCTTGGTCCGGCCGGCGACGTCATCCGATTTCACGGTGAGCATCTCCTGCAGGGTGTAGGCGGCGCCGTAAGCTTCCAGAGCCCAGACTTCCATCTCACCAAAGCGCTGGCCACCGAACTGCGCCTTACCACCCAGCGGCTGCTGGGTGACCAGGCTGTACGGCCCGGTCGAACGCGCGTGGATCTTGTCGTCCACCAGGTGGTGCAGTTTCAGCAGGTACTTGATGCCCACGGTCACCGGACGTGCGAATTGCTCACCGGTGCGACCGTCGAACAGGATCGACTGACCGCTTTCCGAGAAGCCCGCACGCACCAGCGCGTCGTTGACGTCAGCCTCTTTGGCACCGTCGAAGACCGGGGTTGCGATCGGAACACCGCGGGTCACGTTGCCCGCAGCCTCGATCAGGCCATCCTCGTCCAGACCGGTGATGCCTTCTTCGTAGACATTCTCGCCATAGGCCAGCTTCATTGCTTCGCGCACCGGGGTCAGGTCGCCGGAGCGGCGGTATTCACCCAGTGCGTCGTCGATGTTCAGACCCAGACCGCGCGCGGCCCAACCCATGTGGGTTTCAAGGATCTGACCAACGTTCATACGCGAAGGCACACCCAGCGGGTTCAGACAGAAGTCAACCGGAGTACCATCGGCCAGGAACGGCATGTCTTCCATCGGAACAACCTTGGAGATCACACCTTTGTTCCCGTGACGACCGGCCATCTTGTCGCCCGGCTGCAGCTTGCGCTTCACGGCGATGAAGACTTTGACCATCTTCATCACACCCGGCGGCAGGTCGTCGCCACGGCGGACCTTCTCGACCTTGTCCTCGAAACGGGCGTCCAGAGCACGCTTTTGCACTTCGTACTGCTCGTTCAGAGCCTCGACGATCTGTGCGTCCTGCTCACCTTCCAGCGCCAGCTGCCACCACTGACCACGGGTCAGGGTTTCCAACAGCTCCTCGGTGATCACCGAGCCCGGCTTGACGCCTTTCGGGCCTTTGACAGCAGTTTTACCCAAGATCAGGCCCTGCAGACGCGCATAGATGTTGCGGTCAAGGATCGCCAGCTCGTCGTCCCGGTCACGAGCCAGGCGTTCGACTTCCTCACGCTCGATCTGCAGCGCACGCTCGTCTTTCTCGACGCCGTGACGGTTGAAGACGCGGACCTCAACGACCGTACCGTAATCGCCCGGCTTCACGCGCAACGAGGTGTCGCGCACGTCAGATGCTTTTTCACCAAAGATGGCGCGCAGCAGCTTTTCTTCCGGGGTCATCGGGCTTTCGCCCTTTGGAGTGATCTTGCCGACCAGAATATCGCCCGGCTCGACATCCGCACCGATGTAAACGATGCCCGCCTCGTCGAGGTTGCGCAGCGCTTCTTCACCGACGTTCGGGATGTCGCGGGTGATCTCTTCCGGGCCCAGCTTGGTGTCACGGGCGGCGACTTCAAACTCCTCGATATGAACCGAGGTGAAGACGTCGTCACGCGCGATACGTTCCGAGATCAGGATCGAGTCTTCGTAGTTGTAACCGTTCCACGGCATGAACGCGACGACCACGTTCTTGCCCAGCGCCAGTTCACCCATATCGGTCGACGGACCATCGGCAATGACCTCGCCCTTCTGGACGGTGTCACCCACCTTGATCAGCGGACGCTGGTTGATGCAGGTGTTCTGGTTCGAACGCTGGAACTTGCGCAGACGGTAGATGTCAACGCCAGCGTCGCCCAGTTCCAGATCTTCGGTGGCGCGGATAACGATACGCTGGGCATCGACCTGGTCGATGATACCGGCGCGTTTCGCCTGAATAGCAGCGCCTGAGTCGATCGCAACCTTTTCCTCGATCCCGGTACCGACCAGCGGTGCCTCGGCGCGCAGCAGCGGAACCGCCTGACGTTGCATGTTCGAGCCCATCAGAGCGCGGTTGGCGTCGTCATTTTCAAGGAACGGGATCAGCGATGCAGCGACCGAAACCAGCTGTTTCGGCGACACGTCGATCAGGTCAACATTCTCACGCGGGGCAAGAGTGTAGTCACCAGCCTGACGGGTCGACACCAGATCGTTGATGAACTTGCCATCAGCGTCCAGAGTCGCGTTCGCCTGCGCCACTGTGTGACGCATTTCCTCGGTCGCGGACATGTAATGAACCTCATCGGTCACCTCGGCGTCTTTAACAACGCGGTAAGGTGTTTCAATGAAGCCATACTTATTCACGCGGGCAAAGGTGGCCAGCGAGTTGATCAGACCGATGTTCGGACCTTCAGGCGTTTCAATCGGGCACATCCGGCCATAGTGGGTCGGGTGCACGTCGCGAACCTCAAAGCCCGCACGCTCACGCGTCAGACCACCGGGGCCAAGCGCCGAGAGGCGGCGTTTGTGGGTGACTTCCGACAGCGGGTTGGTCTGGTCCATGAACTGCGACAGCTGCGATGAGCCGAAGAATTCACGCACAGCAGCCGCAGCCGGTTTCGCGTTGATCAGATCCTGCGGCATGACGGTGTCAATCTCGACCGACGACATACGCTCTTTGATCGCGCGCTCCATGCGCAGCAGACCGACTCGATACTGGTTCTCCATGAGTTCGCCGACCGAACGCACACGACGGTTGCCGAGGTGGTCGATATCGTCCACGTCGCCTTTGCCATCGCGCAGTTCCACCAGCGCTTTGATGCAGGCCACAATGTCTTCGCGGCGCAGGGTGCGCAGGGTGTCCGGCGCGTCCAGTGCCAGACGCATGTTCATCTTCACGCGGCCAACGGCGGACAGGTCATAACGCTCGCTGTCGAAGAACAGGGTGTCGAACAGGGCCGACGCAGCTTCGACGGTGGGCGGCTCACCCGGACGCATAACGCGGTAGATGTCCATCAGCGCGCTTTCACGGTTCAGGTTCTTATCCTGAGCCATGGTGTTGCGCATGTAGGGGCCAACATTGACGTTGTCGATGTCCAGAACCGGGATGTCGGTGATACCCGCATCGATCAGTTCCTTGACAGTGCCACCGATCAGGTCGCCGTCCTTGTCGTATTCCAGGGTCAGCTCATCACCGGCTTCGACATAGATCGCGCCGTTTTCTTCGTTGATGATGTCCTTTGCGACATACTTGCCGACGATGTGATCGAACGGAACCAGCAGGTCGGTAACGACGCCTTCTTCGATCAGTTTCTTGACCGCGCGCGGGGTGACTTTCTTGCCCGCCTCGGCAATGACTTCACCGGATTTCGCGTCGATCAGATCATAGGTCGGGCGGGTACCGCGAACACGCTCGGGGAAGAATGGCGCGATCCAGCCCTTCTTCTTGTCCAGCTTGTAGGACACGGTGTTGTAATACGCGTCCATGATCGCTTCCTGATCCAGACCCAGTGCATACAGCAGGGTTGTCACAGGCAGTTTACGGCGACGGTCGATACGGGCGAAGACGATGTCCTTGGCGTCAAACTCAAAGTCCAGCCAGCTGCCGCGATACGGGATGATGCGGCAGGCAAACAGCAACTTGCCCGAGGAATGGGTCTTGCCCTTGTCGTGGTCGAAGAACACACCGGGCGAACGGTGCATCTGGGACACGATCACACGCTCGGTACCGTTCACGATGAACGTCCCGTTCGGCGTCATCAGGGGCATGTCGCCCATGAACACGTCCTGTTCCTTAATGTCCTTGACCGATTTGGCGCCGGTGTCCTCATCGACATCAAACACGATCAGACGCAGAGTGACCTTCAGCGGCGCGCTGTAGGTCATGTCGCGCTGCATGCATTCTTCGACGTCGTACTTGGGTTTTTCCAGATCGTATTTTACGAACTCCAGAACGGAGGTTTCGTTGAAATCCTTGATCGGGAAAACCGACTGGAACACGCCTTTGATGCCTTCGCCGTCGGTGGGCTGCTCTGCATCGCCTGAGCGCAGGAAAAGATCATAAGAAGATTTCTGGACCTCAATGAGGTTCGGCATCTCCAGCACTTCACGGATTTTGCCGTAATATTTACGAAGACGTTTCTGGCCAAGGAACGTTTGAGCCATGTCAGATGTCACCTTTCGATGTTCTCAGCGGGCAAAGACACCGTCGGGCCCCGGCATCTTGCACATTCGAGACGACACGTCCGGATCAATTCATGGCCACCGTCCCGAAGGCAGCCTCCCGATCCGCGAACCGCGTCTTAGAAAACGCCCCAACCCATGAGGCCCTTTCTAAGACAGGTTCGGCTGGACCCGGATTTCTCCGGACCCAGCCAAATTTTTCGGCGCATCAGCGATGCACCTGTCGGTTGACTTAGGCCAGCTCGACTTCGGCGCCAGCTGCTTCCAGCTTGCCTTTGACTTCTTCGGCTTCGTCTTTCGACACGCCTTCTTTGATCTTGCCGCCAGCTTCGACCAGCTCTTTGGCTTCTTTCAGGCCCAGACCGGTGATGCCGCGAACTTCTTTGATCACGTTGATTTTCGAAGCGCCGGCGTTCTTCAGAACGACGTCGAATTCGGTTTTTTCTTCCTCAGCTGCGCCACCGGCGTCGCCACCGGCTGCCATGACAACCGCGCCGCCAGCTGCGGGCTCGATGCCATATTCGTCTTTGAGGATGGTTTTCAGTTCTTGTGCTTCCAGCAGGGTCAGACCCACGATGCTTTCTGCGAGTGCTTTCAGATCAGCCATTGTATTAGCTCTTTCCGTTTTACAGTGTGTGTTCCAACGTCAGGGCAAATGCCCCACGCAGATCATTCAGTGCCAACCGCTTACGCAGCTTCCGCCTTCTCTTCGATGGTGGAAAGGATGCTTGCGATGTTGCTTGCAGGTGCGCCAATCGCGCCAGCGATGTTCGAAGCAGGTGCGCCAATGCAGCCAACGATCGAGGCAATAAGCTCATCGCGGGACGGCATTTTCGATACTGTTTCGACGCCTTTGCGGTCCAGAGCGTTCTCACCCATTGCACCGCCGAGGATTTCAAAATTCTTGTTATCCTTGGCGAAGTCCTCGGCCACCTTGGCTGCTGCCACGGGGTCCTCGGAATAGGTCAGAACGGTCATCCCTGTCAGCAGGTCGGCCATGCTTTCACACGGCTTACCCTCAAGGGCGATTTTGGCGAGCCTGTTCTTGGCAACACGCACGGAGCCTCCGGCTTCGCGCGCACGCGAACGCAGGTCCTGCATCTCGGCAACTGTCAGACCGGCGTAGTGCGAAACCACTACGACGCCAGAGCTTTCGAAGATTTGGCCGAGTTCCTCGACCACTTTCTCTTTCTGGGCTCTATCCACAGTTCTCTCCAAGTTTGGGATGATATCTCACCCCGGCTCATATTTGCCGCGGCTTGCGCCCCGGCGTTCAGGTCCGTTGTTACGGGATTGGCCAAAACTCGCCCGAGGATCGTGACCCTCAGAATTCTTTGGTCTTACCCGTCTCAGGCAGGGAATTAAGGGACCGAATGGACCCACCCACCGTCTTGGACGAAACGAAATAAAGCGCACGACGAATCGCACGCTTTACTACGCAGCTCTCTTTAGGGCAGATGGCCGGGGTTTCCAAGGGGTAAATTGCCCGCTCCGGTAGTTTGGCAAGACCAAGCCACCGCACTCCGGCGCAAGTCAGCGATTGACATGGCTTGCGCGCTGGGGTCCTGTCAACCAACCCCTTTGTTTCACGACCGACTTTTGCTTATCCTATGCTAATCCTCACCGAAGATGAACACAGGCGCGCAACTGAGTTTGTCGAGGAGTTTTCGCGCCATGCCGGGCTGCGCGGGAAGCTACAATTCGATTGCGTATACCGGTCGCACGGCTTTCCCGACACCCGCCTGGTTTTGCGGGTTCAGGGGCCTGCGAATGACTATGCGGTGAAGATTGACACCGCCTCGCCCAAATCCGGCCGGCTGAAGAAAGAGTTCGATATTCTGACCCGGTTGGCGCGGTATTTTGACGGACACGAGACGTCACGGGTGGTTCGCCCCTATTACGTGTCGCCCGGAAATATGTTCTTCGTCTCCGAGTTCATCGACCGACCCACCGCCGTGGACGTGATCCACAACAGCGGGGATAACGATCAGGTTGCCCAGGTCTATCGCCGCGCCGGGGCGTGGCTGCACGACCTTCATGGCTTTCAACCCGCCGCGGAATACGAATTTCGCCCACGCTGGATGACTCTCAGCATCAAAGAGCTGCTGAACTCCGTGCCGCCGCATATCAAAGAAGAAAGTCAGCCGATGGTGGAGAGCTTGAAAACCGCAGCCCGGCATCTGAAGGGCATCCCGGATACACGGGTGTTTTCACACGGAGACTTCCACGGACAGAACCTGATAGTGGGCAAGGGTGAGATGATCGGTCTGGATTTCACCGAGGCGCGGGAGAAACTGGCCGTCTATGACATCGTCGATTTTCTCAAGTCGGATGTTTTCCGCGATACCAGCCCATCCGATGTAGACCGCAGCGGTATCTTAAAACCAAACAAGGACATGTTTTTTCGCCGCTACCGCCACCCGATCCATATGGGGATACTGGATTTCTGCATCCGCGGACGCCTGCTGAAAGACTGGCTTGCGTCGTGGCACATCGACCATAGCTGCAGCCCCTACGAGGAAGACAGGCGGCGGCGCTTGGGGGACCGGCTGAAGATCGCGTTTCAACACCGCTGAAATCACCCAACTCACGCTTCAGACCGGCAGGAAAACCGAAGCCAATTTGAACCGGTTTGCGTTCTGGTACCAAAGTGAACATGATCGCCGCAACCGGGTGTCTTGGTTAAAACTCAAAAGACGGCTTTCTGTATGTGGTTGAACTTCAGAGACACGGACCTTGACCAAGCCGCGTTGAAAGCATGGCCGATGATAGCGGCCGAAGCCGGACTGCCCCGAAGGGGGTGGAAGATGACCCGGCTATATCGCCGGGACGAAGCTGACACGTCTTGTATAGTCCTGCTATTGCAGCACCCGTCCGGTAAGAACCTTGCCTACAAGTACCAAATGAGGCCAGAGGGACAGGGCGGTTTCGTTGCCCAATTCGAACGCCAGCAAAAGTTTTTCAATGTATTTGGTCATCATGACAACCTGGCCATGCCCGAGCCGATCTATGTATCCAAAAAACGTCAGGCCAGCCTGATGGAGTATGTTCCGGGGCGCACGATCGGAAAGCTCGTTCGGCTGGCAGAGGGCAACACGATAAGGCAGCTGGAGCTGTTGTCACACGCTGGTGCGTGGCTGGATGCTTTTCATCGCACCCTAAGCCAAGAGCAAAGGGTGTTTCAGCCAAAACGCACTCTAGAGTATTATCACGACCTGAGAACCCGGATCTTGGCCGGGGAAACCCGCGTGGCCGCCAAACAGATGTTTCTAAACGGAATTGCCCGCCTTTCCGAGCTTGCGCCGCATTTCGAAGGGCGGGAAACCATCGCGGCCGCCCATCACGGCGATTTTCACATGGGCAACCTCGTTTTCGATGGAACAAAGACTTATGGGCTCGATATCTCAAGTGATCGTGTTGAGCCCGTTGGGTATGACATCGCCAAAGTCCTGTTGGATTTTGCGGCCATCGCTCAAAATCTGCGGACTGTCCCACCCGGCAAGATCGTATCAAGCGACGTAATGCGCGCCTTCTTTGACGGCTACACTCTTGTCGGACCCGACGACCCCAGCGTCAATTTTCTGATCTACCCGCGTTTGCTGGCGACCCTGACCCGCGTTCCGCAAAAAAAGAGTGCTCGGAGTATTGCCCAACAACGCACTTTGAGAACGCTGAGACCTTTTGCAAAAAACGCCTTTGAACACCGGCCAGACTGACACACCGGGACCTGGCAAATCAAAAACCCAAAGGCTCAAAAGAAAATCCCGGGCAGTTCGCACCACCCGGGACCAATTCTTCGCAACTTTGCGTAAAGGCTTATTCGCCCGCCGCAGCTGCCACATCCAGAGTCACGCCCGGGCCCATGGTCGAGCTCAGTGCGATTTTCTTCATGTAGGTGCCTTTGGCGCCCGACGGCTTGGCCTTGGCCACAGCCGAAACGAAAGCACGGACGTTTTCAGCCAGCTTGGCTTCGTCGAAGGACGCTTTGCCAACGCCTGCGTGCACAACGCCGCCTTTTTCCGCCTTGAACTGAACTTCACCGCCCTTGGCTGCTTCCACGGCCGCTTTCACGTCCATGGTCACAGTGCCAACTTTGGGGTTCGGCATCAGGTTGCGTGGGCCCAAAACTTTACCCAGACGGCCAACGATTGGCATCATGTCAGGGGTTGCAATGCAGCGATCGAATTCGATGGTGCCGCCCTGAATGGTTTCCATCAGGTCTTCTGCGCCAACGATATCCGCGCCTGCTTCTTTCGCTTCGTCAGCCTTCGGGCCACGAGCGAAAACAGCAACACGCATCGCTTTGCCGGTGCCGTTCGGCAAGCCGACGACGCCGCGAACCATCTGGTCCGCGTGACGGGTGTCAACACCCAGGTTCAGAGCGATTTCGATGGTCTCGTCGAATTTCGAGGTTGCGTTGGCTTTGACCAGGGCAACTGCTTCTTCGACCGACAGGTTTTCCTTGCCGGCGACAGCTTCGCGCGCAGCGCGGGTACGTTTACCGAGTTTTGCCATCTTACTTCACCTCGATGCCCATGGAGCGGGCCGAGCCCAGGATGATCTGCATTGCGCCTTCGACGTCGTTGGCGTTCAGATCTTTCATTTTGGCTTCGGCGATTTCGCGAACCTGCTTCGAGGTCACGGTGGCCACGGTCTCACGACCGGGGTTTTCCGCACCACGGGGGCGGTTACGCTTGCCGACCGGCTTCAGACCAGCTGCTTTTTTCAGGTAGTAAGACGCGGGCGGCGTCTTGATGTCCATGGTGAAGGACTTGTCCTGATAGTAGGTGATCACGGTCGGGCACGGAGCGCCGGGCTCCATGTCTGCGGTCTTGGCGTTGAACGCCTTGCAGAATTCCATGATGTTGATGCCGCGCTGACCCAGCGCCGGACCAACTGGCGGCGACGGGTTCGCCTGACCTGCAGGAACCTGCAGTTTCATTGTACCAGCAAGCTTCTTGGCCATTTGGTTTTCCTTTCAACGTGAATGGGACGCGTCCCACCCGGTATATGTTGCGTGGTCCGATCCGGGATCGCGATCCCAGCAACCTCCCACGAGAGAATCTCGCCCGAAGACGATAGAGGCGGCGTTTACAGGGGAATGTGGAGGTTGGCAAGTGGCTGGCTCATAATCCCAAGGGACCTATTTGCACCGCAATCGGCCCACAGTCAAATATGGGAACTGAGCAACAGAACAGATTACTTGAATACATAAGTTGCCAAAGAGACGCAGGTGGGTATCTTTGCACAGCTTGATTACAAAAGAGGTGGTCAGGGATGGCATCATCTCGGCTGAACAAGGGACTGCTGATCTGCATTCTGATTGCGATGCTGCCGGGGTGCGGCAGTAAGGCGCAAGATCAGAGCGCTGGCTCCGAAACGGCCACCCAAACCGACGGCGGCAACGGAACTTCTTTGCCCTCAACAACAGGGATTGACCCCGCCACTTATGCAGGCCGGTTCCAGATCAAGCTAACCAAAGAAGTTCCCCTGCGTGACATTCCCGTCCCTTTCACCGTCTATAGCGGACTGGAAGAATCCAGCCCGACCCGTTTGCGATTGAGAGCGTTCATGGATTTGCGTGGATTGCAGGAAAAAGCGCCCCGTATACTGACAGGCCCACTTGAAGAAAGCTGCAAACGCCAGATTTACCTCGAAATCCGGGACGTCACCGCCATAGGCGACACCGTAAAGGTCGAGGGTTCAGCCCGTGCCCAGTTCACGCGGTGTAACAGACGAGAAGAACCGGGTATTCGTTATTTTGGGGCGACCGTAGATGCAATTGCTGTCGCTAAGGCAGAAGTGAAAGGCCAATGCCTCACATTCAGTATCGAAAAGGTTAACCTTAGCCCGCGTGGGTTCATCGGAGCCGTCAGCAATCTCTTTGGCCTGACCAACCGGATCAACGAAGCCGTGTTCGAAAAGGGCGGCGAGTTTTTGGCAGCGCATCCGGTTTGCCCACCCTTGCCCGAAGAATTCACTGTTCTCGACCCGATTTACGAGTCCGGCGGCACACGTGAAATTGCTCCTGGCGGGCTGGGAGCAGCTGTTGTCGGATCGGCTGATGTCAGCGCAGAGACAATAGTCAAAGTCCTTGGGGGACTGAAGGAGCTTGGTGATTTGGAGTTCGCTGAATGAGACTTTGGTTAGTATTCCCGGTCTTAATGGCAGCTTTTTTGGACGCCCGGGCCCCAAGCGCACAACAGGTGAACTTCGTTATCAATGCGTCACTGCCCTTTCGCGACACGGAATTGCCGTACACGCTTGACCTGAACCTCACGGCAGTAGCCCCCACTCGGATCGGGGTGGGCGCACTTTTGGATTTGCGTGAAATACAAAAAACCGTACCTGAGCGTTTGGCTGATAATGCAATTGTCGACAATTGCGGCCTGCAAATCAGGCTTGATGGTATGAGTTTTCATGCCAAGGACGATGTGATCGATCTGGACGGGGAAGTAACAGTCACGAACTTTGAATGCAGCCGCACCAGTGAACGTGACTTTCAGCGGGGCGAACAAAAAAGAGCTATCTTGGCCAACATGTCCACCGAAGCAACCGTCGATCTGCGTGACAACTGTGCCTATTTTAAACTCAAAGACCTTACATTAACGGCTCCCGAAGCTCAGCGAGAGCAACTGCTGGAAGACGATACACTGGAATCCGTAAAAGACTTGATGTTGGCTGCTGTGGATCTTGTGCTCAATGAAACCCCATTGTGCCCGGAGTTGCCGGCGGAGCTAGCGTCCCTTGATCCAGTGTATGATAAAGGCGGCCCGCGCGAAATCGGAGAGGGTGGCCTAGGTGTTTTTCTTGACGGATCCGTTGATGTAAGCCCGTCAACAATTCTCGACATACTGACAGTTCTTCAGCAAAAAGAACTGCTTCCAGGTCGGCCATAACGAAAGCTTTTCACAGCGTAGGCGCCATCCTTCACCTGCAGGCTTTAGATTTGGCTCGCCAATACAAAAACGCCGCGTTGCTGATCGCAACACGGCGTCGAAAAACCAGTGGGCGAGCCCTTTAGCTCTGCTTCGTGACTTGAGTGAAGTCCAGCTCGACCGGGGTTTCACGGCCAAAGATCGAAACCGAAACCTTCAGCTTCTGGTTCTCGTCATCCACGCCTTCCACCATGCCGTCGAAATCCTCGAACGGGCCGTCGTTGACCTTGACCTTCTCGCCAACCTCGAAGGTGATCATCAGTTTGGGCGCTTCTTCGCCTTCCTGAACGCGGTTGAGGATCTGGTTCACTTCGGCATCACGCATCGGCATTGGGCGGCCTTGCGGGCCCAGGAAGCCAGTGACGCGGTTGATCGAGTTCACCAGGTGATAGCCCTGATCCGACATTTCCATGTGAACCAGCACGTAGCCGGGCATGAAACGGCGTTCGGTCGTGACCTTTTTACCCCGGCGCACTTCGATCACCTCTTCGGTGGGCACCAGAACCTCGTCGATGTCATCCTCAAGGCCCTGCTCGGCCACGGACGTGCGGATCTGCTCTGCGATCTTCTTTTCGAAATTCGAAAGAACGCTGACCGAGTACCACCGTTTCGCCATGAACCTGTCGTCCTTGTTTTTCTTCGGTGCGCACGGATGGCCGCAAGCACCGTCATTGAAATTCTATCGCATCACCCGGAATAAAAAGCGGCGCGCAGCCCGAATCGCCGCACGCCCATTCCGAATAGTACCGCGTCACCTACTCTGACATCGCGCGCGGTGCAAGGGGGCAGTGGTGTTTCCGCCCGCCCGAGCCGGTTTAGCTGAACGCGCCCAGGATCGCCTGAAGCCCGCCGCGAATGGCTAGGTCGACCAGTGCGAAGAACACGGCCGTCAGAGCCGCCATGATGAACACCATGACCGTGGTCAACAGAACTTCACGCCGGGTCGGCCAGACGACCTTTGCAACTTCGGCGCGGACTTGCTGAATGAACTGGATCGGATTCATAGTTGCCATTTGGCTTGGTTCTCTCTGCTAGCGGATGGGCCGGACATAACCGGGCATTGCGGCAATTTCAAGGGCCGTCAGGGCTTGGGCTTGTCGTCCCATTCATCGCTGAGGATACGGCGCGCATCGCCTTCGGGATCATCATACTGGTTCGACCGCACCGTATAAATGAACGCAACAAGGCCAACCCCGCCCAAAAGCAGGGAAATCGGTATCAGATAGGCCAGAACTTCCAATTCAACTACCTCAGGCGCAGGGCATTCAGAGACACGGTGATGGACGAGGTCGACATCGCCAGCGCCGCGATTAGCGGTGTGGCCAAGCCAACGACAGCCAACGGGACCGCGATGATATTATACACGGTTGCGATGCGGAAGTTTTCACGAATCCGTTTCGTCGCTTTGACGGCCGTATCGCAGGCATCTGCGATTGGGGCAAGATCATTACCCAATAGTACGATATCCGACGCCACCCGCGCCGCATCCAGCGCCGAGGCCGGAGAGATCGACACATGCGCCGCTGCCAGCGCGGCAGTATCATTCAGGCCATCGCCGACCATAAGGACGTGGCGGCCCTGCTCGCTCAATTCCTGCACGCGGGCCGCCTTGTCCTGCGGCAGGGCCTGCGCGACCCAGTTGTCGATCCCCAGTTTTGCAGCCAGTACCTGAACCGCGCCCTGCGTGTCGCCGGATATCAGGACAACGTCCTTACCCGCATCCCGAAGGGCCTGAACCGCCTCGGCCGCGCCGGGGCGCAGTCTGTCCGAGAACAGAAAGGTTGCGGGGGCTTGTCCGCCAACCGACAGCCAGGCCGCTGTCTGGTTGCCCTCTTCCGCGCCGGTCCAGGCAGCGCGGCCAAGGCGCACGCGCTGACCATGCCAACTGCCCTCTGTGCCATAGCCCGGAACTTCGGTGACATCCTTAAGGGTGGCCGGCTTAATCCCGGCGTCGCGCGCAGCCTTGGTCAGAGCGACGGACAACGGATGCGAGGACACCTCGGCCAGTGCCAGAGCGACCTCAAGGTCCACACGGGAATGATCACCCAGATTAGTCAGCTCGGGCGTGCCCGAGGTCAGCGTACCGGTCTTATCGAAGACGACCGTATCGACTTCGGCCAGACGCTCCAGCGCGGTGGCATGTTTGATCAGCATCCCCTTGCGGAACAGCCGCCCCGAGGCCGCCGTGGTCACCGCAGGCACGGCCAGACCCAGCGCGCAGGGGCAGGTGATGATCAGAACGGCGGCGGCAATGTTCAGCGCAGTGCGGATATCGCCGGAATAGATGTACCAGCCAAGAAAGCTGAGCGCCGACAGGATGTGCACGCCCGGCGCATAGAGTTTGGCCGCCTTGTCTGCCAGCGAGGTATAGCGAGACCGGCCCGATTCAGCGATGGCGACCAGATCGGCCATGCGATGCAGTGAGGTATCCTCGCCCACCGCCGTTGCCCGGATGGTCAGGGGGCCGGTCAGATTGACCTCACCGGCACTTACGGTCAGGCCAGCCTCGGCGAAGACCGGTAAGGTCTCCCCGGTCAGCAGAGACCGGTCGAGTTCCGATTGGCCAGAGACGATTTCGCCATCCACCGGCATTCGGCCCCCGGGCCGGACAAGGATCAGGTCACCGACGGTCAGAGTGGCCACAGCAACCTCTTCTTCTGACCCATCGACCAGCTTTACGGCACGGGGCACTTCAAGCGCCGTCAGTTCCTCGGCCGCAGACCGGGCCGCGGCACGGGTGCGGTAGTCCAGATACCGTCCGGCCAGCAGGAAGAAGGTCAGCGTCAGCGCTGCATCGAAATAGGCATGTTCACCGCTGAGTACGGTTTCCCAAAGCGACGTCACCAGCGCCAGCACGATGGCCAGTACAATCGGTACGTCCATATTCAGACGGCGTACGCGCAGGGCGCTCCAGGCGTTGGCAAAGAAGGGCTGCCCGGAAAAAGCAATCGCCGGCAGCGCAATGGCTGCCGATATCCAGTGGAACATGTCGCGGGTGGCATCCGATGCTCCCGACCAGACAGACACCGACAACAGCATCACGTTCATCGAGGCAAACCCGGCCACCGCCAGCCGCATCAGCAGATCGCGGCCCGCCTTGTCCGCCTGCGTGGCCGACAAGGCGCCGGGGTCCAGCTCATGGGCCTCGAACCCCGCCCGTTCCAGCACCGGGATCAGGTCGGTGGCCCGCAGGTCTGGCGCCGCTTTGACCATCGCGCGTTTCAGGGTCAAGTTCACCCGCGCGTCTTCCACGCCGGGGTGGGCGTTCAGCTCTCGCTCGACCGTCGCGATACAGGCCGAACAGTGAATGCCCGGCAGCGACAGCGCGATCTGCACATCCTGCGGAATGGGCCGCGCCGGTTCCGCCGGGCCGGCAATGCATCCCGGACAGGCCGCCGTGCCGGATGTCAGTTGCGCCGCCATCCGTTCACCCCTTCACATACAGCGGCACACGCTGCGCGAACTCGGCGCCCGAGCTGTCCTTGGCCACCAGTCGGATGTTCCAGTTGCCCTTGCCCAAAACCGCCGGGGTCGCATAGGCCTGACCATCAAAGGTGAAATCGGGCGCGAAGTCGTCTTTCACATGGGTTGCGCGGCCAACTACGGCCTGCAGTTCCGACACTTCGACCGGGGCACCGGTCTTGTCGGTAATATGCAGGATCAACAGCCCACCGGACACCTCGGCACGGATGTTCCAACCCAGCGCCTGCTGTTCCTGCAGGCGCTCATTGAACTCCTGGCTGGCGACGTAGGAGTTCTTCACCTCGAGCCCCGGAAAGGTTTTGACCGCGCTATATGCCAAGACGAGGTTGACGGCGATGATCACGCCGAAGGCGACGATAAACACCGCCAGGGCGTGCTTTCCGGTAAACTGACGCTCGGCCATCTTAGTTTCCTCGTCCGTTGAACGTGGTGTCCTTATAGGCGCGCTCACCACTTTCCACATCTTCGACCCAGATACGCACCGGCGTGGAAGCCGCGGCCGCAGGTCCGGTACCTTGTTCTGAAATGATGTAGACGCGTGTCAATTGTGCCGTATCTGCGGTGACATTAACAGTGCTGCCCTCGATCCCTTCGATTTGCAGCTGCAGCGCCGGATCACCGGCCAGTGTCAGTTCGAACGGCCGATTCACTCCATGTTTGTTGCGCAGACGCACATCATAGGTGTTTCGGATGGTACCGTCGGACAGGGTCACGAAGGTCGGGTTGCGCACCGGCGCCACCGTCAGATCGATGTCAGAACGGATAAACAGCGCAAACAGCAGGCCAAAACCAACCAGAGACCACAGGGACGTATACATGATCGTCCGAGGCCGCAGGATGTGCTTCCAGACATTTTTGGGTGCATGCCCCGCGCGTTCTCGGGTCTCATCGCTGAGAGCCATATAGTCGATCAGGCCGCGTGGCTTGCCGATCTTGGCCATCATGTCGTCGCAGGCATCGATGCACAGGGCGC
Source organism: Ruegeria sp. BF6 (assembly GCF_056538665.1). Classification (NCBI taxonomy): domain Bacteria; kingdom Pseudomonadati; phylum Pseudomonadota; class Alphaproteobacteria; order Rhodobacterales; family Roseobacteraceae; genus Ruegeria; species Ruegeria sp. BF6. The sequence goes on along the minus strand of NZ_JBQFTN010000019.1, from coordinate 35,452 downwards.
AGGTGATGCACTCCAACTGCTGGCCGTCGCGAATGTCGATACCCACGGGGCAGACATTCACACAGGCCATGCAGTCGATGCAGTCGCCCAACTCGGAATCCGCTGTCCGCTTGCCCTTACCGCGTGGCTCACCCCGCCATTCGCGGTAGCCAACGACCAGAGTATCCTCGTCCATCATCGCAGCCTGAATACGCGGCCACGGGCAGGCATAGATACAAATCTGCTCGCGGGCGAAGCCACCGAACAGAAAGGTCGTGCCGGTCAGAATCAAAATGGTGGTGTAAGCAATCGGATGGGCGTTGCCGGTGACCAGATCGCGCAGCAATGTCGGCGCATCGGCAAAATAAAACACCCAGGCGCCGCCAGTAGCCACGCCGATCAACAACCACACGGTCCACTTGGTCAGACGCAGCCGAGCCTTGCGGAAATCCAGTTTCTCCTGCCGATGCAGACGCAGGCGGGCATTTCGATCTCCCTCGATCCAGCGTTCAACCAGAATGTAGAGGTCCGTCCACACGGTCTGCGGACAGGCATAGCCGCACCACACGCGCCCCAGCGCCGAAGTGAACAGGAATAACCCAAGACCGGCCATGATCAGTAGACCCGCCACGAAATAGAACTCGTGCGGCCAAATCTCGATCCAGAAGAAATAGAACCGCCGGTTCGCCAGATCCAGCAGTACCGCCTGATCCGGCAGACTGGGACCGCGGTCCCACCTGATCCATGGCGTCAGATAGTAAATCCCCAATGTGACCGCGAGGATGATCCATTTCAGGTTTCTAAAAGGACCGGACACGCGCCGGGGAAAAATGGGCTCCCTAGCAGCATAAAGGCTGGGGGCGGGGTCGGAATCGCTCACGAGCTGGCTCCAGATGTGGCTGTTTTTTAGGCGTCTTGTCCCAAATCACAACGTGTCCCACTTTGACATGGGTCAAAAGCGCATCGCACAGACACCTTTTGTCACATGCGACCAGATTGCCGCCTGAGCCAAGCCACAAAAACCTTGACGGCAGGCCGCAGCGGTGCATCGCCGGTTACAATATGATAGCCTCGTTCGCCCGGTTCGCAAAACAGTTCGACAAGGCGACCCGCTTTTATGTCGGGTTCAACGAAATGCCGCGCCGTGACGGTCACCCCCTGCCCGGCCCGCAGCCCTTCAAGCACCAGATTGCCCGGCAACACGATACGACCGGCGCGGGGGCCATGTTCCACCCCTTGTCGGTTAAGCCACGAGGTCGCCTCGGTGGTTCCAAGCTCTTCAAGCCAGGGCAACTGGCTTAGTTCGTCCGGGGTCATCGACGCCCTGCCCTGCAGCAGCGAGGGCGCAGCGACGATCACGATCGGGCTTTGCAGCAACAGTTCCGATGTCATACCGGACCAGTTCCCATCCCCGTACCGGATCGCAACATCCACCCCGCCCGGGCGCAGGCTAACCAATTCCGGGGAGGGGTCCAGCACCAGAGGAATATCGGGATGGTCGAGCTGAAAGGCAGGCAGGCGCGGCATCAGCCACGAGGCCGCAAAAGACGCGGTCAGCGAGATGTGAACCGGACGATCTTCGGCCAGATGCATCAGGTCGGCCACCGCATCACCGATGGCACCAAATCCCAGATGCAGGGCACGGGCCAGTTTCTCGCCCTCGGGGGTCAGGGTCATGGATTTTCCGCTTCGGTCCAGCAACGCGGCACCCAGATGCTTTTCCAACGCACGCAATTGCTGGCTGATGGCAGCGTGACTGACATTCAGCTTTGTACCCGCCTGCACCACATTTCTCGTTTCCGCGAAGGCATTGAAGGCCTTCAGCGACGCAAGCGGTGGCATCTTCAACCAATCCATATGTAAGTCCACCTTACATTTTCACACATCAATTGAGTCGCATTTCCGCGCCCGCAGATCAATCTTGAATCCAGTTGGACCCACATTCAGGAGAGATCAGATGCTGTCTATTCTTGCCAGAACTTTCATGGTCGCCACCCAAACCGAGCCGCGCGACGAACCGCCAAAGCCAAAGTGGCTTTCTGATGATCACTGGTGGAAGAAAAGCTTGCGCGTCACAGGTTCGTGCTCCAAGTAATAGGTGCACTGGACCGGTACATTTTGGATTACTGGCCTGGAAATGTAGCACCGGCTGTTCAGGAAACGCGCGAACAGATGGAACAGCCGGTGCCTCAACCTTCGGCGGCGAACCGTCCGAAGGTATTCTTTAAACCTTACTGACCACCACCAAGCTGGTGGACGTAAGCCGAGACAGCGCGAATCTGCGCGTCGGTCAGACGGTTTTCCCAAGCAGGCATCACACCAAAACGGCTGTAGGTGACCGTTTCGGTCAGAGCCTCTTCACTGCCGCCATAGAGCCAGATCGCGTCGGTCAGGTTCGGCGCGCCCTGGAAGACATCGCCTTTGCCGTCTTCGCCGTGGCAAGCCGCACAGTTGTCTTCGAAGACAACCTTGCCCGCCTGCGCCGCCGCATCGTCGGTCTGCGCATTGGTCAGCGACATGACATACTGAACCACCTGAGTGATTTCGTCTTGTTCAAGCATTTCGCCAAAGGCCGGCATCTCGGAATAGCGCGCATCATCGCTTTCCTCGTTCCGAATACCGTGGGCAATGGTGAACTCGATGTCCTCGAGCGTACCGCCCCACAGCCAGGCATCGTCCAGCAGGTTCGGGAAGCCAGTTGCACCCTGTGCCCCCGAGCCGTGACACTGCGCACACCAGGTGCGGAACACAGCACCACCCGAGTTCACCGCGTATTGCTGCAACTCAGCGTCAGCCGAGATCTGCTCTAACGGCGTTTCGACCAGCTTGGCATTCCACGGTGCGTTGGCCTCTTCGAACGCCACCATATCCTCTTGCACGATTTCACGTGTGGACCAGCCCAGAACACCTGCAGTCGCCGAATGGACCAACGGCCAAGCCGGATACATGATCGTGTAGATCACGCCCCAGATGATGGTGGCGTAGAAGGTCCACAGCCACCATCGCGGCATTGGATTGTCGAATTCTTCGATGCCGTCCCAGGTATGTCCGGTTGTATTTGGATCGCCCGGCAGTTTTTCAGATGGTTTGCTCATTGCCGCGCCTCCTCGGATGTGGCCGGTTTGTCTTGATGCCGGAACGGGATGTTGGCGGTGTCCTTGTATTCCTTGCTGGCGCCAGGGCGGAAAACCCAGATGACGATGCCAACAAAGAAGGCAAACAAAAGCAACAGCATCCAGCTATCCGCGAATTGCCGTAAGAGAGTATATTCTTCCATCACACCCTCCTTAGCGGCTCGCGTCTGGGGTAAAGGTCGAAAAGTCGACCAGCGTACCCAGCATCTGCAGGTAAGCGACCAGCGCATCCGCTTCGGTCAGTTCGGGCTGACCGTCGAAGTTGCGAACGCTGACCTTGTCGCCATAGCGTTCCAGCAGCCCGTCATAGTCGCTGTCCGGATCAGCCTGCGCACGGAAGTCCGCCTGGGCGTTGGCCAGCATCTCTTCGGTATAGGGCGTGCCCACTACGGCGTTTGCCGCCATTACATCACCGATATACTTGCCGTCGATCTTGCGGTGCTCGAGGAAGCCGTATTTCGGCATCACCGATTCCGGCACAACCGACTGCGGATCACGCAGGTGGTCCACATGCCACTGGTCCGAATAACGGCCACCCACGCGTGCCAGATCAGGCCCTGTACGTTTGGAGCCCCACTGGAACGGGTGGTCATACATCGACTCGGCCGCCAGCGAGTAGTGCCCATAGCGTTCGACCTCGTCCCGCATCGGGCGGATCATCTGGCTGTGGCAGACATAGCAGCCTTCACGGATGTAGATCTCACGGCCCGCCATTTCGAGAGGGGTGTAAGGGCGCATGCCCTCCACCTTCTCGATGGTGTTCTCAAGATAGAACAGCGGGGTGATCTGCACCAGGCCACCGATGGTTACGACCAGAAAGCTGAAGATCAGCAGGAGGGTCGCGTTGGTCTCGAGGATCTTATGTTTGTCGAGAATTGCCATAGCTCCGGCCCTCCTTATTCAGCCGGGACCGCGACGGTCAGGCTGGCCTCTTTGGCCGGCGCTTTCCGCACAGTCATCCACAGGTTGTAGCACATGATCACAGCACCAGCGACGAACAGGACGCCACCCAGAGCACGCACCACATACATCGGGAACTTGGCCGCCACGGTGTCGGCGAACGAGTTCACCAGGAAGCCGTTGGCATCCACTTCGCGCCACATCAGGCCTTCCATGATACCGGTCACCCACATCGACGCGGCGTAGAGCACGATGCCGATGGTGGCGAGCCAGAAGTGCCAGCTGACCATCTGTAGCGAATACAGACGTTCACGCTTCCACAGGACGGGCACGAGGAAGTACAGCGCACCAAAGGTAATCATGCCGTTCCAGCCAAGCGCGCCCGAGTGCACGTGGCCAATGGTCCAGTCGGTGTAGTGGCTGAGCGAGTTCACAGCGCGGATCGACATCATCGGACCTTCAAAGGTGGACATGCCGTAGAAGCCGACCGAGATCACCATCATCCGGATCACCGGGTCCGTGCGCAGCTTGTCCCAGGCGCCCGACAGGGTCATCAGACCGTTGATCATACCACCCCAGGACGGCATCCACAGCACAATCGAGAACACCATACCCAGCGTCGAAGCCCAGTCTGGCAGCGCGGTATAGTGCAGGTGGTGCGGACCAGCCCAGATATACAGGAAGATCAGCGCCCAGAAGTGGATGATCGACAGCTTGTACGAAAAGACCGGACGTTCGGCCTGTTTCGGGATGAAATAGTACATCATGCCCAGAAAGCCTGCAGTCAGGAAGAAGCCCACAGCGTTGTGGCCGTACCACCACTGGATCATGGCGTCCTGTACGCCCGACCAGACGATGACCGATTTCGAACCCCAGATGCTGACCGGGATGGTCATGTTGTTGACCAGGTGCAGCATCGCTACGGTGACGATGAAGGCCAGGTAGAACCAGTTGGCCACGTAGATGTGCGGCTCTTTCCGCTTGACCACTGTGCCAAGGAAAACGGCCAGGTAGGCAACCCAGACGATGGTCAGCCACAAGTCAACATACCATTCAGGCTCAGCGTATTCTTTCGATTGGGTACCGCCCAGCACATAGCCCGTTGCGGCCAGCACGATGAACAGCTGGTAGCCCCAGAACACAAACCACGCCAAATTACCGCCCCACAGGCGCGCGGCACTGGTGCGCTGCACGACGTAGAACGAAGTCGCGATCAGCGCGTTGCCGCCAAATGCGAAAATAACCGCCGAGGTGTGCAGCGGGCGAAGACGCCCAAAGTTCAGATAGCCCTGGGCCCATTCGAAGTTGAGCACCGGAAAGGCCAGCTGGAACGCAATAAAGGTTCCCGCCAGGAACCCGACTACGCCCCAGAAGGCGGTTGCGATCACGCCGAAGCGGACGACTCCATCCATGTATTCGCCCGAGCGATCCACGAGAATATCTGGCTCATCGGTATTTCTGAGCGTCCAGATGAACAAACCAACGGCGATCACCATCACCAGAATTGCGTGCACCTGATACGCCAAATCGCGTGCATAATTGGTTCCGATCGCAGCGAATATCGCGATCAGACCAAGCACGATCAGCTTGATGTAATTTGACATATTGCGTCCCTTTGCCATGCCCCGCGCGATTCTATCTGTGTCGCAGGGCTTATTTGACTGGCTGCTGTTTTGTCCGACAGAGGCCAGAACTGCTTTGATCTGTGTCAAGACAATAGCCTGATTTCTGTGACAATCGTATTCTGGCGGCTGGGTCATCAGGACGCAGTCAGACGCTTTGCAGGCACGAGGTCAAAATGGCTTACAAATCTCTTCTCACCGTCATGACGGACACAAGCCAAAGCGATCCGGCTCTGGCCCAAATGGCGGCGCTGGCATCCGCACAGGACGCGCATATCGAAGCGCTCTGCCTCGGTGTCGACCGCAGCCAGACCGGCTATTACTACGCCGGTGCTAACGCCTTGATTCTTCAGGAAACGCTAAATCGTGCCAATGCCGAAGCCGAGGAAATCCTGTCCTACGCCAAAACCTATCTGGGCAAGACCGACACCCGCTGGTCCGCCGAAAGCGGTGTAGCGCAGATATCGGACATCGGCCGCCATGTCGCACATCGTGCGCGATTCTCCGACCTCGTCATCCTGCCACAACCTTATGGAGAGGATCGCGGCGCCGAGGCCGAACCCATCGTCGAAGCCGCTATGTTCGAGGGTCACGCGCCGGTTTTGATCGCACCGCAGGGCGCCACTCCCTTTGCACGACCCGGCACGATCCTGATCGGATGGAACGAAAGCGTCGAGGCCATGCGTGCCATTCGCCGCGCCCTGCCGTTCTTGGTCGCAGCCGATCTGGTGCGCATCGTCGTCATCGATCCGCCACGCCACGGCCCCGACCGGTCTGACCCTGGCGGTTTGCTGTCACAGATGCTGGCCCGCCATGGCGTGAAATGCGAGATTGACGTGCTAAGCAAGACCATGACCCGCGTGTCGGATATCCTGAACCGGCACGCTGCGGACACCGAAGCGGACATGATCGTCATGGGCGCTTACGGCCACTCTCGGTTCCGTGAAGCCATTCTGGGTGGTGCGACCCGGAACATGCTGGAACAATCCTCGGTGCCGGTTTTCCTGGCCCATTGAGGTAAAGGTGATCACAATAGCCGTCCCTCGGGGGCGGTTTTCCTATCGCTTCACCAGCCCGATCAGGAACAGCAGGATCACTGCCCCGACCGTGGCGAAGAAGATCGATGAGAACACTCCACCGCCCACGGCAAATCCGAGCGCCGGGAAGATCAATCCTGCAAGAAACGCACCGACGATGCCAACAATGATGTTGCCAATCAAACCAAAGCCACGGCCTTCCATGATCTTGCCCGACAGCCACCCGGCGATTGCGCCGATGAACAGCATCGCCAGAATGCTACTGAATCCCATGGTTCACTCCTGAGGATCGCTTCACCCGGACCCAGTAAAGCACGGTGTGCAGCCTCAGTCACGCCGCAAGCGTGTCAGACCAGAAACCCACCATCCGAGTCGTCTCCCGCCTCTTCCATCAGGCGCCCCATATCCGGGATCGTGACATGGCGCTTGCCTTCCAGCAGAATGACCTGTTCCTTTTTCAGGGCCGAGATCTGACGGCTGACTGTTTCCAGCGTCAGGCCTAGATAATCCGCCATCGCCTCGCGGGTCAGGGGCAGGTCGAACACGATCGGGCCGGCATTGCCCTTCTGGTGGATCGAGGCGTCGCGGCGGGCGATGATCGAAAGCAGGCTGGCGATCTTTTCGCGCGCGGTCTTGCGCCCCAGCACCAGCATCCATTCGCGCGCCGCGTCCAGTTCGTCGAGAGTCATCTGCAACAGACGATGCGCGATATGCGGCGTTTTGCTCATCAGGTCTTCGAATGGCTTTTTGCGAAAACAGCACATGACCAGATCAGTTGTCGCCAGCACGTCATAGGGCGCAGAATCACGCCCCGGCCGACCGACGAAGTCGCTGGGCAGCAATAGGCCGACCATTTGCGTGCGCCCGTCTTCCATTGTCTGTGTCAACGATGCGATACCCGACACGACAGAGCCGACAAAGTTCATCTGATCCCCGGACCAAATAATCGTCTGCCCCGCTTCAAAACTGCGGTAATACTTAATACCTTCAAGCTCTTCCAGCTCATTCGCATCGCAGTGCGCGCACACTGCGCGATGCCGGATAGGGCAGTCTCCACAGTTCGTATGGTCGATCTTGAATATCGGTGTCATGCGCGTTTCCACTTGATCTCGGTCAAAGCATCTGGCCGGGTCGTCCCTTAAACGTATCGCCATGATAGTGAAACCACAATTGGCAAAGCTTGGACTATTTGACGCGAAAGTCCCGCGTTACACAAGCTACCCCACTGCTCCCCATTTCAGCAATGATGTGGGGGCAAGTCTTTATGGTGACTGGATTTCCGGCCTCAAGCCCGGCAGTTCCGTATCGCTGTATATCCACGTCCCATTCTGCCGCAGGCTGTGCTGGTTCTGCGCCTGCCGCACGCAGGGCACGCAGACGGACAACCCGGTCATCGCTTACGTGGATGTACTGAAGGCCGAGCTGGACCTGCTGGCCGAGCGCCTGCCCGAAGGTGTCACCCTGTCGCGCCTGCATTGGGGCGGTGGTACGCCGACCCTGCTGAACCCGGATCTGATGCGCGATCTGGCAGCGCGGATTCTGGAGGTTGTGCCGCTGGGGCCGAACGCCGAATTCTCGGTTGAGATCGATCCGAACGAGATCGACGAAGGCCGTCTGGACGCGCTGGCCGAGGCTGGCATGAACCGCGCCTCGATCGGGGTTCAGGATTTCGACGATGAGATTCAAAAGACCATCGGGCGTATACAAAGCTATGACACCACCCGCGAAGCCGTGGACATGATCCGCGCGCGCGGGATCAACAGCCTTAATGCCGACATCCTGTATGGCCTGCCGCATCAGACCAAGAACCGGATGACGGAAAGCGTGCAGAAACTGCTGTCGCTCAGCCCGGATCGGGTGGCGCTGTACGGTTACGCCCACGTACCGTGGATGGCCAAGCGGCAACAGCTGATCCCGTCCGATGCCCTGCCCACCCCCGAAGAGCGGCTGGACCTGTTCGACACCGCCCGCCGCCTGTTCATGTGGGACAACTACGCAGAGATTGGCATCGACCACTTTGCCACGCAGGACGATGGTCTGACCCATGCGCTGAAAGCCGGGCGGCTCAAGCGGAACTTCCAGGGCTATACCGACGACCAGGCCGAAGTTCTGATCGGTGTCGGCGCCAGCTCGATCTCGCGTTTCCCGCAAGGCTATGCGCAGAACGCACCCGCGACCTCCGCCCATACCAAGGCAATCCGCGAGGGGCGCTTCTCAACTTCGCGCGGGCACCTGTTCAAAGGGCAGGACATCCTGCGTGCCCGGTTGATCGAAGCGTTGATGTGCGATTTCCAGATCGACAGCGCCGAGATTCTGCGCGACCACAATATCTCCGCTGCCGAACTGCAAAGCATGTATCAAGACGCCAACAGCGCCTTTGACGGGTTGTTGCGCATCACCGAGGACGGGTTGTTCATCCCGCCCGAGGCGCGTCCGCTGACCCGCATGATCGCGCGCAGTTTCGACGCCTATGATCTAAGTAAAGCCGGCCACAGCTCAGCAATCTGACCCGCCAAGAGGTCAGGGCTTGACGCGACGGGTCGGTTTTTCACACACTTGCAGGGCGGGCGACATCTCGCCCGCACCTGAGGCAGGCCGAGTAACAGACAATAGCGCCGACGCATTCGCGTAAGGCTTTCCTTTTCGTGCAGTTGATCTGCAATTTGAAAGAGGGACAGCACCTATGCGCGTTTTCACCGTCCTCGGCCCCAGCCAATCGGGCAAAACCACCCTGGTCGAGGCTATAAGCCGCCTCGACGACCGGCCCACCACATTCGACGTATCCGGAACCGTGCATTTGCACGGTTTTTCTTACTTGAACGAGCCCTGGTGCGCCATCGACGTGGATGGCGGCGGCGACAATCTGGCCTATGTCGGCCCGGCCATGGCAATCTCGGACGCCGCCGTAGTGGTCGTACCGCCCGACCCGAACGCCGCCGTCCTATGCGCCCCGTACCTGCGGCTCGTTGAAGAGGCGGGAATCCCCTGTTTCCTGTTCATCAACCGCATGGACAATCCAAATGGACGCATCCGCGACATCATTGCGGCGCTTCAGACCTATTGTACCCAGCACATCGCCCTGCGACAGGTGCCGATACGCGAAGGCGACACGATCATCGGCGCGGTCGACCTGATCTCGGAACGGGCTTGGAAGTACCAGGAAGGGCAACCCTCGGCCCTGATCGAACTGCCGCAATCGGTCGAAGACCGCGAGCAGGAGGCCCGCACCGAGTTGCTGGAAACCCTGTCAGATTTCGATGACCACCTGTTGGAGCAACTGATCGAGGACAAGCAACCCCCCAGCGCCGAGGTCTATGACCTGGCCGCGCAGGTGCTGCAAAACCATCAACTGATCCCGGCCTGCCTGGGCGCGGCCAGCCATGGTAACGGCCTGACCCGCCTGATGAAGGCGCTGCGGCATGAGGCACCCGAATTCGATATCGCTGCCGACCGTGACGAAGCAGCCGAGAATGCCCGCGCCATTGCCGGATTTGCTGATGTCAAAAAGCATATCGGCAAGATCGTCGTGTTGCGCGGGCTGGGCGATGGCGTAAAAGCGCATGAGAATCTGGGCGGTGAGACCGTGGGGAACCTGACCACGCTTGACGCCAAAACCCAGATATCCGATCTGCCCGCCGGGCAAATCGGGCTGGCGGTAAAATCCGACCACCTGAACCCCGGCAATCTCTATGACAGTACCGAGGCGACGCCTTTGCCGGAATGGGCGTCGTCCCGTCCCATCGCCTTCCGTCAAATCGTGTCCCCCGCGCATGAACGCGATGACGTGAGACTGTCGAACGCATTGAACCGTCTGGTCGAGATCGACCCGGGCCTGCATCTGGATCAGGATGAACTAAGCGGCCATGCAGTTTTGGGCTCGCAGGGTCCGCAGCACATGCGGCGCGTCACCGCCAAGCTGGCCGAGGATTTCGGCATCGAGATCGCGGCCGAGCAGGTTGAAACCGCCTATCGCGAAACCATCCGCGCACCCGTCGAACATCGCCACCGCCATCGCAAGCAATCCGGTGGCGCGGGGCAGTTTGCCGACGTGGTGATCTCGGTCGCGCCGATGCCGCGGGGTGCGGGCTTCCAGTTCGAGGAGATCGTCAAGGGCGGCGCGGTGCCCAAGAACTATATCCCCTCGGTCGAGCACGGCGCCAAGGACGCGCTGGCACAAGGCCCCGAGGGTTTCCCGGTGGTCGATGTGAAAGTCACGCTCAGCGACGGCAAGCACCACAATGTGGACAGTTCGGATTACGCCTTCCGCACAGCTGGCAAAAACGCCGTTCGTGAGGCCCTGCCGCAAGCCAAACCGGTGGTCCTGCAACCGATCCTAAACGCCGAAATTCACCTACCCTCGGATTTCGTCGGCGATCTGGTTCCGACCATCAGTTCGCTGCAGGGTCAGGTTTTGGGATTTGAAGGTAACCCCAACGCCTCGGGCTGGGAGATTTTCAACGCTCAACTGCCCGCCGTGGCCGAGGATGAACTGCACCGCACTCTCGCCAGCGCCACACGCGGCACTGGCTGGGTCAAGCTGAGCTTTGATCACTACGAGGAGTTGCGTGGACCAGTGCCGAAATCTGCATCGCGCGAAACGGCAAACGCACACTGACATTTCCAGAATTCCTCTGATCGGCACGCCGGTCAGAGGGCCTCCGGGACCACGTCCCTTTTTTTAAGAACGAGTTAGAAAGGAGTCTTTGTTATGGGGTATGCAAAATCCGTCCTGAGCACAGCTGCCGTAGTTTCCTTGGTACTACTTGCCGGTGAAAGCCTTGCGAAAGGGAAACCCAAGGGTGCATTGGCAACTGATCCCCAGCAAATTGCACAGTTATTTTCCGGCAAAACGTCAAACTGGAGCCGTGGCAGCAAGTTTTATTGGGCTCCCAACGGTGTCATGCACGGCGTCGGCAAGAGTGGAGACTCCATCGGTATCGGTAAATGGTACGTCACCAACAAAGGAAAACTGTGCAACGAAACAACTTGGTATTGGCCTGAGAACGGTCAAACAAAGTCAGAATTGTACAATGAGTGCTGGGAGTTCGTGACAGCGCCAGACGGAACCATTTGGGAACGTTACCTTCCTGAGAAATCAGATTGGTATAAGCACAAGTACGAAAAACAGGTCAAAGGCGACACCCAAAAGAGCAAATTCAACAAGATCAAAAAAGATCTGGGGCTTTGATCTCTGGCCGGGCGGGTCACTACCCGCCCTACCCCGCCGCTGCGATCAGTTCGCGGGTATAATCAGTCTGGGCGTTTTCGAACAAATCCTCGGCCGTTCCCATTTCGACCACATCACCGTTCCGCATGACGATCACACTGTGGGACATGGCGCGGACGACCTTCAGGTCATGGCTGATGAACAGATAGGCCAGACCGTATTTCCGCTGAAGGTCGCGCAGCAGGTCAACAATCTGCACCTGCACCGTCATGTCCAGCGCGCTGGTCGGTTCGTCCAACACCAGCAATTTGGGCCGCAGCACCATGGCCCGCGCGATGGCGATGCGCTGGCGTTGCCCTCCTGAGAACTCATGCGGGTAGCGGTCCATCGCCGCTGGGTCGAGCCCCACTTCTTTCATCACCACAGTGACCAACTCACGCGGGGCACGGTGCGGGTCGACTTTGTGGATCGCCAACCCTTCGGCAATGATCTGCTGGCAGGTCATCCGCGGACTGAGGCTGCCGAACGGGTCCTGAAACACGATCTGCATGTCCTTGCGCAGCCGCCGCAGCTGACGCGTGGACCAGCGGCGCACGTCCTGGTCCCGGAAGGTAATCCCGCCCTCGGACGCGATCAGCCGCATGATGGCCAACGCCAGCGTTGTCTTGCCCGAGCCGCTTTCACCGACAATCCCAAGCGTTTCACCTGCACGAACGCTCAGCGTCGCATCGTTGACAGCTTTCACATACCCGACCGTGCGCTTCAGAAATCCGCGCTGAATCGGGAACCAGACCTTCAGGTGGTCAGTCCGGGCAACTTCTTCTGCCTCTGGCGCGACCGGGTCAGGATGGCCCGAGGGCTCGGCCCCAAGCAGCTTACGCGTATAGGAGTGTTGCGGGTTGTCGAAAATCTCGGCAGTAGCGCCGGTTTCTACGATCTTGCCGTCCTTCATCACGCAGACCCGGTCAGCGATGCGCCGCACAATACCAAGGTCATGGGTGATGAACAGCATCCCCATGTTCTCGGATTTCTGGAGCTCGGCCAGCAGTTCGAGGATCTGCGCCTGAATGGTCACATCCAGCGCGGTTGTGGGTTCATCCGCGATCAGAATGTCGGGCTTGTTGGCCAAGGCCATGGCAATCATGACCCGTTGCCGCTGCCCACCCGACAGCTGATGCGGATAACTGTCCAGCCGCTCGCGCGGATCACGTATACCGACCTTGGTCAGCAGTTCCACAATTCGCTCGCGCGCCGCGTCACCGGTCAAACCCTGGTGCAGAGCCAGCGACTCGGCCATTTGCTTCTGGATCGTGTGCAGCGGGTTGAGCGAGGTCATCGGTTCCTGAAAGATAAAACTGATGTCGTTGCCGCGCACATTCATCAGCTTGTCTTGCGAGGCACCGATCATCTCGTCGCCATCGTATTTCACTGATCCCTCGACAATGGCGCTGTCGCCCAGCAACGAGACGGTGGACAGGGCGGTGACGGATTTGCCCGAGCCGGATTCGCCCACCAGAGCCACTGTCTCCCCCCGATCAACGGTGAAGGACACACCCTTGACCGCCGCGCTGATTTGTCCGTCCTGCCGGAACGAGACCTTGAGGTTGTTCACTTCCAGCAGGCTCATGAGAAGGTCTTTCTGGGATCAAACGCATCGCGGACGCCTTCGAAAATGAAGACCAGAAGCGACAGCATGATGGCAAAGGTGAAAAAGGCGGTGAAGGCCAGCCACGGCGCCTGCAGGTTCTGTTTCGCCTGAAGCGTCAGTTCCCCCAGCGACGGGGCCGAAGATGGCAGGCCGAAGCCCAGGAAATCCAGCGAGGCCAGGCCGCCAATGGTACCCGTCACGATGAACGGCATAAAGGTCAGTGTGGCCACCATCGCGTTGGGCAGCATGTGCCGGAACATGATCGTCATGTTGCCCACGCCCAGCGCCCGCGCGGCGCGCACGTATTCCAGGTTCCGCGCCCGCAGGAACTCGGCCCGCACCACACCCACCAGACCGGTCCAGCCAAACAGGATCATCAGCGCCACCAACAGCCAGAAACTGCGCCCCAGAATGGCGAACATGATGATGATCACGTAAAGCGATGGTGTGGCCGACCAGATTTCGATGATCCGCTGGAACACCAGATCCAGCCAGCCGCCAAAGAACCCCTGAATGGCGCCCGCGAAGATGCCGATCATACTGGCCACACCCGTGACGACGAGGGTGAACAAAATGGACAGGCGGAAGCCGTAGATCACCCGCGCCAGCACGTCCCGCTTGGTGTCATCCGTGCCCAGCAGATTCTGCCCGTTGGGTGGCAGAGGCGCAGCACCGGGGCGATCCACGCTCGTGCTGTAGGAATAGGGGATCAGAGGCCAGATGGACCAGCCACGTTCGAACCCATCCGCCTGGAATGTGCCTGCCTTGATGTCATCGATGATCCCTTCGGGATCGTCGAAACACGATTCCAGCCCGCCGCTGTCGATCAGGCATTGTACCTCGGGGTCGCGATAGATCGCTTCCGTCTGGAAATCACCGCCGAACTCGGTCTCGGGGTAGAAGTTGAAGATCGGCGTATAGAACTCACCCCGGTATTTGACCAGGATCGGTTTGTCATTGGCGATAAACTCGGCAAACAGCGACAAGCCGAACAGAACCGAAAAGATGATCAGCGACCAGAACGCCCGACCATTGCGCCGGAAATTGCGCCAGCGGCGCTGGTTGAGGGGGGACAATGCCATTTACCCCTCCCGCTTTTCGAAATCGATACGCGGGTCGACCAGCACATACATCAGGTCGCTGATTATGCCGACGACAAGGCTCATCAGGCCAAAGATGAACAGCGTTCCGAAGATCACCGGATAATCCCGCGCAACGGCGGCTTCAAAACCCAGACGGCCCAGACCGTCCAGCGAAAAAATGGTCTCGATGATGATCGAGCCACTGAAGAACACACCGATAAACACCGCCGGAAAGCCCGCAATCACGATCAGCATGGCATTGCGGAAAACATGGCCGTACAGCACCTTGCCCTCGCTCAGGCCCTTGGCGCGGGCGGTCATGACGTATTGTTTCTTGATCTCGTCCAAAAACGAGTTCTTGGTCAGCAGGGTCAGCGTCGCAAAAGCAGAGATTGTCAGGGCAATCACCGGCAGGGTGATGTGCCAGAAATAGTCGGCAATTTTGCCAAACAGACTGAGGTTGTCCCAATTGTCCGAGGTCAGCCCCCGCAGCGGGAAAATCTGCCAGTAAGAGCCGCCGGCGAACAACACCAGCAGCAGAATGGCAAACAGGAAGCCGGGGATCGCATAGGCCACGATGATGGTGCCACTGGTCCAGGTGTCAAAGCGTGACCCGTCCTTGACCGCCTTACGGATACCCAGCGGAATCGACACCAGATAAGCGATTAGCGTCGACCACAACCCCAGCGAAATCGACACCGGCATCTTTTCCAGCACCAGATCAATCACGCTGATCGAGCGGAAATAGCTCTGCCCAAAATCCAGCGTCATATAGTTGCCCATCATTGTGAGAAACCGCTCGACCGGAGGTTTGTCGAAGCCAAATTCCTTTTCCAGTTCTTCGATGAATTCCTTCGGCAAACCACGGGCGCCGATATATTCGCTGTCCGAACCAAAGGTCTCTTCGGCCGGCGCACCCTCGCCTCCGGCGAAACCTGCGAACACGTCACCTTCGCCCTGCATCTGAGCCAATATCTGCTCGATCGGGCCGCCCGGCACAAATTGCACCAGGGTGAAGTTCACAATCATGATTCCAAGTAGCGTCGGTATGACCAGCAAAAGCCGGCGAAGAATATACGCGCCCAAATCGGTTACCTCACCGCGCCAGCAGCTTTCAGTTTCTGGTACTTCTCTTCGTTAAACCACCAGAAGTCAAACTGCCCGACTGCCAGCGGCGGCAGGACTTCGGGATGTTCGAACATGTCGTAGTAAGCGACCCACGTGTCCGAGACATATCCGGTTGGGACTTGAATTCGGAGATACCGCAAAACACGGTCCAGAGATTTCAGCGCAGCGATCTCTTCCTCACGGGATTTCGTGTCCAGGGATGCATCTATGATGGCGTCTACAAGCGGTTCCTGCAGGGATTGAGGGTTATAGGAAGAAACAACTGCGGTCTCAGACCCATAGGCTTGCTTTAACCCGGTGCCCGCTTCCAGAAACGGCTGGTTTCGGAAAAAGATCATGTCGAAATCTTTGTCGTAGTACCGCTGAATCCACTGTGCGCTGTCGATTTTTTCGACTGTCACCGCTACGCCAAAGCTTTCCAGACTTGCTGCGTAAGTCGTCACAATGGCCTCGGCCGTGTCTGACGACGAGGCGTTGAGCATAATAGTGATCTTAAGCGGATTACCGTCCGCGTCCTGCAGTTTACCGCTACTCGACACCGACCAACCGGCCTCTTCGAACAGCTTCAGGGCCTTTCGCTTGTTGCGGCGGTCCACTGTACGATCCGCATTCGAGGTATGGGCAAGCACCGCCTCTTGCGTGAAAAGCTCTTCGGGAACGATATCACCCAAAGACCGCAAGAAAGCTGTTTCCATCTCGTCGGGTAAACCATCTGCCGCGACTTCCGAGTTTTCGGCGAATGAATGGCGCGGTTCCGTCAGCCCAAACTGAAGGGATTCGGACGTCCACTCAAAGTTGAACGCCAGCCCAAGCGCCTCGCGGACCTTGATGTTGTCAAACGGGGCACGTTGCATGTTGAAGATGAAACCCGATGGCGAAGGAGGCGTCATAACGGGAATGCTCTCACGCTTTACATAACCGTTCTGCACCGCCGGAAAATCGTACCCGGTGGCCCATTTCTTGGTGCTGCCTTCTTCGCGGAATGTGTAGATGCCAGCTTTGAACGCTTCGAACTCGGCGGAATCATCGGCAAAGTATTCGACCCGCACGGTTTCAAAGTTGTGCCGACCAACGTTGATCGGCAGGTGCCAACCCCAATAGTCGGGGTTTCGACGATAAACGATGTAGCGGTTTATTTCATAATCATCGAGCACATAAGGTCCGCTTCCCATCGGTGTCACGAGGCTTTGCTTATCCAAGCGCTCGCCGGTTTCTTCGTACCAGGCTTTCGAGAAAACGGGCGTTCCGCCGACCTGCGAGATAAGCGATCGGCGCGAGATACCGTCAACGAAATTATACTTGATCGTGTGATCATCAATGATCTCGTACCCTTCGATGCGCTGCTTAACGGCCCGCGCATAGCTGCGAATGCCCTGATCGAGGAACAGGTCATGGGTGAACGCTGCATCATGCGCTGTCAGCGGTGTGCCATCGGCAAAACGAGCCTCGGGCCGCATATAGAAAATGCACCATTCCTTGGTGCTGGGGTATTCGACGGCTTCCGCCAGCAGACCATAGGCTTCTGTAATTGAGTCTGCAGGCGAGGCCGATCCAAATGGGCTGTCACCAAACATACTTTCCGCGATCAATCCGGAGTAGAGACCCGCTTTGCCCTGCCAGTTGAAGCGGTTCATGCCATCGAAGGTTCCTCGCGAAGCAACCGAAATCTCGCCTCCGATCGGAGCGTTCGGGTTCACGTAATCGAAATGCTTGAAGTCCGGCGGGTATTTGAGGTCGCCAAAGAACGAATACCCATGCGCGCGAATGATTTCAGGTTCCGCCGCACCTGCTGCGAACCCCGGCACTGGCGCAAGCGTTGACGTCAGGAGGCCGCCGCCCAGCATCTGCAACGTGGTTCTGCGGTCGATCTGGAACCCCGCGCCCGAAACACTTTTTTTCGCCATGGCTGCCTCTCCTGATTATCCGGTCAGTTTATATCTTGCGCGCGCCAGCTAAATGACCAGCACTGTCAGGTTCAAGTTTAGAATGCGTGAACGCTTTGTGAAGATGTCGTTAGGCAAAAATAAAGCCGCTGCGCGGGGCAGCGGCTTTGAAACTCGGTGCGGTCGATCAAAGGATCAGTTGCCGATGGTCTGCAGATAAGCAATCAGGTCGGCGCGCTCCTGCGGCTTTTTCAGGCCGGCAAAGCTCATGGAAGTGCCCGAGATATAGCTTTTCGGGTTGGCCAGGAATGCGTCCAAAGCTTCGGGTGTCCAGTTGCCGCCATGAGCCTGCATCCCGGGCGAATAACCGCCGAAGCCGTTCGCCGACGCGACCGGACGATCCACAACGCCGTACAGATACGGGCCGGTGCCGTTGGCACCATCTTCAAGCTTGTGGCAAGCCGAGCATTTGCGGAAGACTTTTGCGCCCTTGTCCGGATCGGCAGCGGCCAGCATGTCTTCGAATACCACCTCTTCGCCGTCGGCGCTTTCACCCGCGCTTTCGGTTTCGATGATATATGAGGCCGTCTCGCCATGCCCATCGGCATGGTACAGCGCCTCGGCGCCCCATTTTGCCAGAAGCAGCACCAGGAAGGTGCCAAACAGGCCTGCGGCGGCCTTGGTAACTGTCATCGTGTCGAACATTGATCGCGAGTCCATTTCAGCTGTCTGCGGGGTGTCTAAGGCTTCCCCTCGCAAGAGGCAAGGTATAGACACCGCGACTAAACGCCCAATTCTGGAACTTGTTGCACGGAATCGATCAAATGACCAATCGTATCGCATTTCAGGGGGAACCCGGTGCCTATAGCCACGAGGCCTGCCGCAATGCGCGCCCCGATATGGAGGCCCTGCCCTGCCGTACGTTCGAAGATGTGATCGAATCGGTGCGCGCGGGCGAGGCGGATCTGGCGATGCTGCCGGTCGAAAACACGACCTATGGCCGGGTGGCCGATATTCACCGCCTGTTGCCGCACAGCGGGTTGCATATCATTGATGAGGCCTTCGTGCGTGTGCACATCAACCTGCTGGCGGTGCCCGGTGCTACGCTGACCGACATCACCGAGGCGCATTCGCATCTGGTCCTGCTGCCGCAATGCGCCGGGTTTCTTAAGAAACACAACATCCGCGGCCGGGTCAGCCCCGACAACGCCCGCGCCGCGCGTGAGGTGTCAGAGCAGGGTGAACTGCACTCGGCGGCGCTGGCCAGCGAACTGGCCGGCGAAATCTATGGCTTGAACGTGCTGGCTCGTCACATCGAGGATCAGGACAACAACACTACCCGCTTTCTGGTCATGTCCCGGCAGGCGGACCTGTCCCAGCGTGGCCCCTATGGCATGATCACCAGCTTTGTCTTTCAAGTGCGCAACATTCCGGCGGCGCTGTACAAGGCGATGGGAGGCTTTGCCACAAACGGGATTAACATGACCAAGCTGGAAAGCTACATGGTCGATGGATCGTTCACTGCTACGCAGTTCTATGCCGATATCGTCGGTCACCCAGACGACCACAATGTGCAGCTGGCCATGGACGAGCTGGAGCACTTCACCACCAATGTTGAAGTGCTGGGCGTTTACCCCGCGGCGCATCCGCGCGGATAAGTCTTGAAATATCAGCTGATACTGTAGGTCTTGCAGACAGAGTCGTCGTGCGACCTGTAGTCGATGAAACCCATGGCCGCATAATAGGCCAGACCTTCTAAATTTGTTGCGGCAATGGTCGCGTCAATCGCAGGAAGTCCTATTGCTCTTGCCACTTCCAGTGTCGCTTCAAACAAGCATCGCCCAATGCCTTGGCGCGCGGCAGAGGGGCGAACATGCGTTCCGATGACACCCCAATCGACAGGTGCACCGTAAGGGTTGTTTTCCACCGCTCGCTTCAACGATTGAAACCCCAGAATGCGCGCGCCTGAAAGTGCCACGTGGCATTTTATCTGTTCCGGGTGGGCCACATAATGCGCTTTAGCGAATTCCGGATCGCAAGGTTTACTGCGCTTACCAGCGGCTGCAATCTCCCGCAAAACCTCTGAGATACCCTCGGCGTCATCCACACCCGCCTGCCTGACAATCAGGTTTTCCATCGCCTTGCCCTTTTCAGCCGCCATGCAAATGGCGCTCTTCCATCTCACGGGCGAACTCGCTGAGCCGTAACTGAAACTGCCGCCGGAACCGCGCTTGTCCCAACCGCAACGATTGCAGCAACAGCCGCGCAGGCAGGGATCTGGCCGCAAGCGACATGTCGACACTCAGACGGGTGCGGCGCTGCGACAGGGCCAGTAATTCGATGATCGTCACCCCGTTCATGCCCTTACTCACCGCGTCGAACCGCAATAGTGACGGTGGGTCGCATTCGGCCATCTCAATCGCGATTTGGCGAGGCTTGCCGCGCAGCTTGAACTCGGTTTCCCACTGCGTACCCGGCACCACCCCCATATGGCCCGACAGGCGCCGCACTTCGATTCCGCGACGCATGGCCATACGCTCGAACCGCTCAAAATCGGCGACCATTTCGAACACAGCATTGATCGGAGCTTCGATGTCTTCGCGCGCGGTAAACTGCATGACGGTTCGTGGTTCTCTTTGCTTCCAGCCTAGTATCTGTCAGTCAAGAGTATCCGCAAGCCAGTTTTGCAACAGGAAATGCGCAATGGCGCCCTTGCGGGCTGGCAGCAGCTTCGGATGCTCTCCTGCAAAGGCCTGCATCATCTCGGGCTTGCTTACCCACATCGCATCTTCGATTTCCACCGGATCAATGGTGATCTCGCGCGACAGCGCCTCACCCGCGCAGCCAAACATCAATGAGGCCGGAAACGGCCAGGGCTGGCTGGACAGATAACTGACCGCACCGACGGGCACGCCTACCTCTTCCATCACTTCGCGCCGGACCGCCGCCTCCAGTGTTTCTCCGGGTTCGACGAAGCCCGCCAGCAGTGAGTACATTCCCTCGGGCCAGCCTGGAGATCGCCCAATCAGCACCGAATCTCCGTGCGTGATCAACATGATGACTACCGGGTCGGTGCGCGGGAAATGTTGCCCGCCGCAGGACGGACAACTGCGCTGCCACCCGGCTTGTGATATTTCGCTGGCGGCACCGCAGCGTGCACAGAACCGGTGGGTTTCATGCCATCCGATCACCGCCTTGGCAGCTGCGGCCAGTTCCGCGTCCCGGGCGGACAGGCGCGTCATGATCCGGCGCAGTTCGGCAAAGACATGGCCTCGGGGCAAGTCGGGATGTTGCTGCTCTGTCCGATCAACAAATGCTCCCAACTGCGACATGTCCAGCCCCTCGGGGGACCAGTTCGAGATATCGAGCGCAAAAACCGGATCTCCGTCCGAGAGACCCAGAAACACGGGTTCCTCCACTCTGCCGCCCGGTCCGTTCTGCACCAATCCGTGCGTCATGGGGATCAGACCCAGCCGATCCAGCGCCTTGCCCCGAACCAGTGGCTTTCCTCGCCACAGCAGCATGCAGGACGCCTGCGGATGGGCGCGCATCCGCGCAAGCTGGTCCGCGTCCCCCCGGATATGCGCCGCACGATCCAGGCCCGAGCTGCCAAACGTCACAAGTTCCGCATGTTTCATAAGTGTTCCTTTGGGTCGTCGGCACAGGGCTGCCACGGCTGCAGCCGCGTTGCAATGGCAATTCCAAACAGCCGGAAACCTGCGGTCGTCAAATGATCGCAGTCACACCTTAAATGTTGCGCCTAATATACTTTTTGGGGAAAATGCTTTACATATAACTGCCAAAAGTAGAAATTTGTCACACCCCATTCATCTGCCGCGCCCTGTCTTGAAGATACGGATATTGGCAACCTCCGATCTGCATATGAATCTGAGCGGCTTCGACTACTACTCTGACGCCCCGGAACCCACGATTGGGTTTACGCGCACCGCCAGTCTGATCCGGGCTGCGCGGAACGAGGCGGTGGCGGCTGGCGCGCTGGTTCTGCTGTTCGACAACGGAGATTCGCTGCAAGGCACACCAATCGGGGAATGGGCTGCGGAACCGGCCAATGCGCCGCATATTCTGATGCAGGCCTTTGGTGATCTGGACTATGACGCCATCGGGCTGGGCAACCATGATTTCGGCTTTGGACTAGAGGTTCTGGATCGAGTTCTGGCCGACGCTCCCTGCGCGGTGGTGTGCAGCAATGTGCAAAGAAGGAATGCCGATCCTCTCTGGCACAGCCATGCAATCCTGACGCGTACAGTCCCGTACCAGGACCAGCAGGTTACGCTGAAAATCGGAGTGCTTTCAGTGCTTCCCCCTCAGACCGCCAAATGGGAGGCGCACCGGTTGCAGGACCGGGTCACCGTTGGCGATATCCTGACCTGCGCCCGCAACAAGGTGCGGGACTTGCACGCAGAGGGCTGTGATCTGATCCTTGCGCTGGCGCATACGGGGTTGGGATCGCCCTTTGCGGAACCCGATTTGGAAAACGCGATCATCCCGATGGCTGCCATCGACGGCATCGACGTCCTGATCGCCGGGCATTCCCACCTGACTCTGCCCGGTCCCGTGCATGAGGGGCTGAACAATGTCGATGCAGCCCGGGGGCGGGTACACGGGAAACCGGTGGTCATGCCGGGCCCGGCCGGATCGAATCTGGGGGTGATTGACCTGAACCTCCGCAAGGCGGATGACAGTACGTGGACGATAAAAGACCACAGCACCGAATTGCGCTCGGTTTGCCCGACCCGGTCTGGCGGAGAGGCCCATCCGGTTGCGGAAGACCCTGAATTACTGCGGCTTTTCGCCAAAGGCCATTTGGAAACGCGCCGTCAAACGGCTCAACCGGTGGGCCGAACCGATCAGCACCTGCACAGCTATTTCAGCTTTTGCGTTGAGGATAGAGGGCTTGCTTTGGCCGCAGCGGCGCAGGCGGCGGCTCTGCGCCCGTATCTGCAGGGATCGCCCGTTGCGGAGTTGCCCGTTCTGTCCGCGATGGCGCCTTCAAAATTCGGAGGACGCGCCGGGCCGCGGTTTTATACGGATGTGCCACCTGGACAGGTATTCCTGCGTCATATCAACGACCTGTATGTTTTTCCCAACGAATTGCAGGCCGTTGTCGTTAATGGCGCGCAGATCGGCGATTGGCTGGAAATGTCGGCAAGCGTGTTCAACCAGATCAAACCGGGGTTCGAAACCGACCTGGTCGACCCCAGCCGGGCCGGGCATAATTTCGATGTTCTGCAAGGGTTGAGCTATCAGATCGACCTCTCGCAACCTCCACGCTTTGACGCCTCAGGTCATCTGAGCGCCTCTGCACATCGCCGTGTTCACGACATCCGATTAGAGGGCCGTCCCGTAACACCCGACAAGCGCTTTGTCGTTGCGGTGAGCAATTACCGAGCCAGCGGGGGCGGCTATTTCCCTTTTGTCGACCAGGCCGAGCCGATCCCGCTGCCTGCACAACCCGTTCAGCACATATTGCGAGACTACGTCTCGGGTGCCCTGCCACGGGACCCGCTGGAAAAAGCGCCCCGCGCCTTTCAGTTTGCTCCATTTCCCGGCGCGACAACCTTGCTCAGAACCGGTCCGAAGGCCCGCGATCACATTGCTGAACTAGAGGAATACACCCCACATCTGATCGGTGCAGACGATGACGGCTTTCTGCTGATCCGTTTGACACTCTGACGGGTTGTCATTTCCGCGTCTGTTGCCTATATCGTGCGTTGAGAGGTTGGCGCGGGCGAGCGCCTCGCCAACCTGGTCAGGTCCGGAAGGAAGCAGCCACAACGAGCCCCGCTTGGGTCGATGTCCAACCTCTCACTTCCTCCCTGTAGCAAACGTAAAGCGCCAGAATCGGCGAAGTCATGCAATCAGCCGTGGCCAAAGGACTGCGTTGCGGCGGGCAAAAGCGCCGATGTGCCCAACTTCCGACAAGCCAAATTCACCGGGTGACAACAGGTGACGTCGCGCATCTGGGCCGTACAGATCGGCCAATCGCCACACCGCATTGGGTGGCACCACATCATCATCCTCGAAGGTAAACAGGTCCACGGGCGTCCCTGACTGCGCCCAGCGCGCATCAGGCAAGGAGGTCCCGATCTCGGGCAGGTAGTTGCGCGGTGCGGTGCACCACCGCCGCCACTGCCAATATACCGATGCCGGCAGGTCCGCCCCGAACCCCAGCGCCTTGCCAGGAAGGTACCCCAGGGCTTTCACCGCCAAGGGAGCGTGACCATACCAGAACAGCAAAGCCAGCGCCCGATACGGCCAGGGGTGATCCGATACCGTTACAGGGCCAGAACAGACGCAGATCATGCGGTCGATCTGATCGACGTCGGGCTGAATCGGCCCCAGCATCCCGCCGACTGAGTGTCCGATGCTCCACTGCTGCGCATCGGGGAACCTGCGCCGCATTTCAGCCCGGGCCGCGGGCATGTCGACCAAGGCCCAGTCGGCCATCTTGACCCGTGATGCTTTCAGCGACCCGTTCAGAGAATGGCCGAAATCGCTGTAGTCGTAAGTCAGACAGGCCATCCCCCTCTCGGCAGCCAGCCAGCGGGCAAAATGCTGGTAATAATCTCTCGGTACGCCGGTAGCACCGTGAATGACTACGGCCACCCGGGGCGCGGACGCTGGCAGATAAAGGCGCGCCGACAAGGAACCCGTGCCGGACGGAAACTGAAAGTCCTCGGTCGAATCGGTTTGTGCAGTGTCCAGCATGGTTCGGTCTCCGGATTTTGAACCGATTGGTTCACTTTCTCCAGTCCGCAGTGTTTCTCGCCACAAGTCAACAGTGACCGTACATGACCACACGTCCGCTTGGCCGTGCAAATTGCCCGCTTGACTCGGCTCGCCCGTACCCGCTAGCGATGGCGTGATGGTTCTCGACCCCGATCGCGGGGCGAGATGAAAAGGGAACACGGTGCGGTTCTGCCCCGGTTATACCGGAACGAACCAAGGCCGCGACTGCCCCCGCAACTGTAAGCGGTGAGCAATGCCGAAATACCACTGGCCGAAAGGCTGGGAAGGTCGGCAACGCGATGACCCGCAAGTCAGGAGACCTGCCATCGAACCGAAACCGAAACTCGGGCGGGGTGTCCGGGCAGGTTGTCAGCATGCTGTCACACCTGATCTACGCCCCGTCCTACGCGCGGAGGGCGCACAATGATCTGGAAGACAAAGACCCACGAATACTCGGCCACCGTATGCCAGCGAACCGGCAAGACCTGCCCAGCTTTGGCACGGGTCGCGCGTGTCATTACACAGGCGATAGAGACCGCCGCACCTGCAACAACCCCCGATTTTCAGGTCGAAGGCAGCAGTGAACTGACCCATTGCCCCGAAGGTTGCACCGCCCGATTTTGCGCACGGCCTGATCAGATTCGGATCTTTTGCGGCACGGACTCCGACGTTTCCACCGATTCACTTGATAGGTATGCCGACATGATGTTCGCGGATGTGTTCAGCTCTCTGCCCGCCGATGTTATGGCCAGCCCACCCTGCGCGATGCTCGAGGTTTTATTGCTGGCCGCAAGTCCGGTTGCGCAACCGGAGCAGCACGCGGCGCTCTAAGCTAGCTGCCCTTTCGGGCGCTGGCCGCCTGCGCCGCCCATTGCAACTGGCCGTCGGTTTCAACGGCGCAGGCCCGTACGGCGCGCAGACGTTTCAGCGCTGCCTCGGGCTGTTCGCCCTGTTCGACCATAAGGCGCAAAGCGACCATGCCAGACCGGCCACAGCCACCCCGGCAATGCACCAACACCCGCCCTCCTCGGGACAGGACTTGTGCCGCCGCTGCGCTGACCTCGGCCCATGCGGCCCGAACCTCTGGCGGTGGCGCGCCAAAATCCGCGACTGGCAGATGCGCCCACCCGATGGCGGCGATGCGAAGATCGTCACCGAATCCGGCGGCACCTTCCTCCAGCATCTCAACCTCGGTGGTCATGGAAACCACCAAATCCGGCTGCCAGTCCCGGATGGTACGAAGATCCTGCAGGTAGTTGCCACCGCGCCCCGGGATTGGTGAAAGGGCAACCGTGCCATTTCCCACCTGCACGGCGTGAATCGCAAAGAGTCTCAAAAGGTGGCCCTCCTGCGAACGTTTCTACGATGCGTAAACTGTCCTGCAAACCGAATTTCGACTACAGCGGCGGTGGACGCGGGCGGCAGGGGTCTCTACGCTGCATTCCTGAACCGAATCCGACAGAGCAGACATGAACGACACGCCAAGCCCCGCCTATCAGGTTCTTGCCCGCAAATACCGCCCCGAAACCTTTACCGATCTCGTCGGTCAGGATGCGATGGTTCGCACGCTGAAAAATGCGTTCGAGGCCGACCGGATCGCACAGGCCTTCATCATGACCGGCATTCGCGGCACGGGTAAGACCACCACGGCGCGGATCATCGCCAAGGGCATGAACTGCATCGGCCCCGATGGCCAGGGCAAGCCGACCACGGAACCCTGCGGCCAGTGTGAACATTGCGTGGCCATCATGGAAGGCCGCCATGTGGACGTGATGGAGATGGACGCCGCCAGCCGCACCGGCGTCAACGACATCCGCGAGATCATCGACAGTGTCCGCTACCGCGCCGCCTCGGCCCGCTACAAGATTTACATCATTGACGAGGTCCACATGCTCTCGACCAGCGCCTTTAACGCGTTGCTCAAGACGCTTGAGGAACCGCCCGAGCATGTGAAATTCATCTTTGCCACCACCGAGATCCGCAAGGTGCCGGTCACGGTGCTGTCCCGCTGCCAGCGTTTTGATCTGCGCCGGATCGAACCCGAGGACATGATCGGACTGCTGCGCAAGATCGCCGATGCCGAGGGCGCACAGATCGCCGAGGACGCGCTGGCGCTGATCACCCGCGCTGCCGAGGGCTCTGCCCGTGACGCAACCTCGCTGCTGGATCAGGCGATCAGCCACGGGGCGGGCGAGACCAGCGCCGATCAGGTGCGTGCCATGCTGGGTCTGGCCGATCGGGGCCGGGTACTGGACCTGATCGACATGATCCTGCGCGGCGATGCCGCCGCCGCACTGACCGAACTCAGCGCTCAATATGCCGAAGGGGCCGATCCGCTGGCGGTGCTGCGCGATCTGGCCGAGATCACCCACTGGGTATCAGTGGTCAAGATCACCCCGGATGCAGCCGAGGACCCGACCGTTTCACCGGATGAGCGCGCCCGCGGTCAACAGATGGCTGAGGCCCTGCCTATGCGCGTGCTGACCCGGATGTGGCAAATGCTGCTGAAAGCGCTCGAAGAAGTCTCGGCGGCTCCGAATGCCATGATGGCTGCCGAGATGGCCGTGATCCGCCTGACCCACGTGGCCGACCTGCCGAGCCCGGAAGAACTGATCAAACGGCTGCAAGACGCACCGTCGCCCCCGCCGAACGGAGGCCCCGGTGGCGGCATGGCCGTACCGTCTCATGCGCCTGCACAGCCAGCTCCTGCTTCGTATACCACAACAGCGCGCGGCCCTGCTGGCGCACCCACCGCCGCGCTGGCCCAAGACACCCAAGCAGCCCTTGCGCGCTATCCTAGCTTTGACCATGTCGTGGAACTAATCCGCACAAACCGCGACGTGAAACTGTTGGTCGAAGTTGAAAATGGCGTCCGCCTCGTATCCTACCAACCCGGCCGGATCGAGTTCACACCGACGGATAACGCCCCCACCGATCTGGCCGCCCGGATCGGTTCGGCACTACAGCGGTGGACCGGAAACCGCTGGGCGGTGTCCATCGTCGCCGATGGGGAAGCGGCAACCATCGCCGAGGTCCGTGACGCAGCTGATCTGGCATTGAAGGCGCAGGCCGAGCAGCACCCTTTGGTGCAGGCCGTCCTGATGCAGTTTCCCAAAGCGCGCATTAAACGGATTGAGACACCGGAAGAACGCGCTGCCAAGGTCGAAACCGAAGCCCTGCCCGAGGTGGAAGACGAATGGGATCCCTTCGAGGAGGATTGATCCTCTCTTTTGCAGCTTCAAGTGCGATGGCCGAGGTATGCGATAAAGAAAGACCGCTGTGGGACCCGACGTCAGGACCTGCGTCCATGCTTGACGAGTTCGTGGCACTGGCCCTCAACCCGTTGATCGTAGTTCTTGTGAGTCTCAGCCTGATCGCGATCACAGGAAATCGACGTGTTATCAAGTGGGTGATCGCCGCGCTGTGGTTCCTTGCTGCCATTGTGGTTAGCGGGGATTATTATGGCCCCGTATTGGACGATGTCAGATGGGAAGCAATGCGCGAAGGTTGCATTGGATCTCCCCTCTTGTTCCTTGGGCTGGCAATTGCGATATGTGCCACACTCATTCACGGCGCTCTGCGCCCCCGCAATTAGGAGAAAGAACAATGCTCAAAGGACTCGGCGGTCTGGGCGATATGGCCAAGATGATGAAATCAGCGCAGGATTTGCAGGCCAAGATGACGGATATGCAGGAAGAGCTAAACAACCTGATGGTTGTCGGCGAATCCGGCGCAGGTCTGGTCAAGGCGACCGCCACTGCCAAGGGTGAGCTCAAAGGTCTGGACATCGACCCGTCGATCTTCAATGGCGACGACAAGGAAGTGGTCGAAGACCTGATCCTGGCCGCCATCAAAGACGCGCAGACCAAAGCGGCCGAGCGTTCTCAGGCCGAGATGGCAAAACTGACCGAAAGCATGGGTCTGCCCGCAGACATCAAACTGCCGTTCTGATAGACACTCCTGACGGAAAACCGGCCGGGCACCCCTGCCCGGCCCTTTTGCAGGAGCATTCGCGGTGAGCTCGAACAGCGATATCGACAATCTGATCGACCTGATGGCCAAGCTGCCGGGCCTCGGGCCCCGCTCGGCCCGTCGCGCCGTGCTGCACCTGATCCGCAAACGCGCCCTATTGCTGACACCGCTATCTGACGCGATGCAGCAGGTTGCCGTCACCGCCCGAGAATGCCTGAACTGCGGCAACGTGGGCACCACCGACATCTGTGACATCTGCGACAGCGAGGCCCGCGCGACCGGAGAACTGTGCGTGGTCGAGGACGTCGCCGACCTCTGGGCGATGGAGCGCGCCGGGGTCTTCAAAGGCCGCTATCACGTTCTGGGCGGCACATTGTCGGCACTAGACGGTGTCGGCCCGGACGAGTTGCGCATTCCCCGTCTGAAAGACCGAGTGATGGCCGAAGGGATCACCGAAGTCATCCTTGCCCTGAACGCCACCGTCGATGGCCAAACCACCGCCCATTACATCGCCGATCAGTTGGAGGGGCAGGTCCGCTTGACCTCACTGGCGCAGGGTGTGCCGATTGGGGGCGAGCTGGATTATCTGGATGACGGGACGATTACGGCAGCGTTGCGGGCGCGGAAGGAATTGTAACCGGCCGTGAGAGGCAAGCGTCAATACAAACCGCCCGGTCCATCCATGATGATTGGCGGCCCAAAATAATCCGCCGTAAAGCTGACCCTCACGCCGCCCAAGTTTTCGACCCTTAACGACAGACCAAGCGTTTCGTTTCTAAACGAACCCTTTATGTACCCATCAAAGCCCTCAATACTGCCGACCCACCCGTTTGCTTCGGACAGCCTGTGCTCCGCCCACTTCTTTAGTTCTTCAACGCGTGTCTCGTCCAATACCAGCTCGGGAGAGCTTGTGTTCTCGCAATTAAAAACACCATATCCCGCATATGGGCTGCCCTCAGTTGCGTAGGGCCAGTCAAAAACGTGCAACCGGGCCGCGAAATCACCTAAAATAAGATAGAATCCGTAGTGGTCTCCGACCTCGCCATTAGGCGTCCCGCTATTCCAAGCACTGTCACTTTTGGTCAGGAAGTAACCCAAGCAGACATCTGCGCCCCAGACCGCAAGATCCAAACTTTCAAACGGTTTCCACTCTTGATCCCAGATTGGTGGATCCAGCAGAGATGGCCCCCTTCGGCATTCGTAGGTTTCGCAATACTCTTTGGGTCCCAGTAGGTACTTTTTGTAATTTTCAGAGTCTGCTGAGGCAGACGAAACTGCTGCTGCGGCAATAGCAACAAGCACAAAAACGTTCCTGACAATCAGCATGCGAACACCCTAGCTTTAAAGTTCGAAGTACATTTGCCGGCTCATCAAAGATCAGCATTAAGTCAAAAAAGCCTCACATCTAAATCAGGTAAGTTAATGGAAAAAACTGCATCGTAACCTAATGAGCTCTTTGTTTAGCGTTACCTGTCAAATAGAGTTCGGGCTGATCTACAATTGAATTTTGGATAAAGATTATGACCCGCCTTCTCGCCCTCACCCTCGCCGCATTCACCGCAACCGCCGCCCTGTCGCAAGAACTCATCGACAAAGGCTTCGTCGAAGGCTGGAACATCATGATGGACCCCGCTCTTGGCAACGGGTGTCTGATCCAGACGGTGTATCAGGACCTCTCGGTGGTGCGCATCGGTTATGACGCTTTGGACAATCGCGGGTATTTCGCCGTCTACAACAAGGCGTGGGGCGATATCGAGCAAAGCAAAAGCTATCCGATCCGGTTCGAGCTGGACGGAAAGAGCTTTGACGCCACCGCCATCGGCTTCAATCAGCGCGACGTACCGGGCGCGACGGTGTTTTTCACTGACCGGAACTTCGTTAACGCCATCGCTCAGAACAAGACGATGACCGTCTACAACCCGGCAGGCGAAGTAGTGATGGCGATCGATCTCAATGGCACCGCCAAAGCGCTGGACTATGCGCGGGATTGCCAGAACAAAAAGCTCTAACGAATCGGATCGAACAGCGCGTCCTTGGCCGTGCAGTCGCGGATCACGTCCCGTCCGCAAGGCACCGGTTCAAGGTCGCGGGACAAGCACAGGCGAACTTCTTCAATGTAGCCCTGTTTGCAGGTGATGGTGATCATGTCCCGCTCCAGCACGGGATTGGCTTTCAGAAACGCATCCTCCACGACCGATGCGGGCAATTTGACCGTGGCGTCCAGCTTGCGGAACACATGTGGCCGCTCGACGCGGTCATAAGCTTGACGGGACAGAGCATAGTAGTCGGTCGCGCTGAGGCCCGAGCAGGTCCCGTGCTTTTTCCATTGATGCCATGCCAGGCCGGAACTGCCCTGAATATCGGTCATTTCGCGGGTCATCGCCCGCGAAGGTGGTGCCTCTGATGTGCGGCAATAAGACGGCCAACCCTGATGGTATTGTGGCCAAAGCCCGTGCAATACCCATCCGTGGTCATGGCGCGCATCGCATTGGTCCGATCCACGCGCATCACCTTCCCGCGCGCACCAGTTGGGCGACCAGCTCAGAGACAGAACATAATAGTCGAACTCTCCCGCCTTTTCGCCATCAGCCAGCGCTGCCACAGCGCTGAACACCCACAAAATTACCCAGCGCATTCGCCTCTTCCCTTCTTGCCTTTGCGCGACTATATAGGCCCCAAGTTCCCCGACAACGGAAACCTGCCCCAAGACCAAGGGGCCGCCGAATTCCGGCGACGGGATAGATGTATTTATAGGAGACGGGCTGATGGCAAAACCGCTTATGGCCAAGGCAACAGCCGTATGGCTGGTGGACAACACCACGATCAGCTTCAAGCAGATCGCGGATTTCGTAGGCATGCACGAACTTGAGGTGCAGGGCATCGCAGACGGCGACGTCGCGGCAGGCGTGAAAGGCTTTGACCCCATCGCCAACAACCAGCTGACGCAAGACGAGATCGATACCGCCCAGAACAACCCGCTTCACAAGCTGAAGCTCAAGTTCAACCCGGCTGCGTCGGGCGAAGAAAAGCGCCGTGGACCACGTTACACTCCGCTATCCAAGCGACAGGATCGTCCGAACTCGATCCTGTGGCTGGTCAAGTTCCATCCGGAACTCAGCGACGGTCAGATCGCCAAGCTGGTGGGTACCACCAAACCAACCATTCAGTCGATCCGCGAGCGCACCCATTGGAACATCTCGAACATGCAGCCGATCGACCCGGTTGCGCTGGGCCTTTGCAAACAGTCGGAACTGGACGCGATCGTTCAGAAGGCCGCTGCCAAGAAGGCAGCAGAAGGTGGCGTGATGTCTGACGACGAGCGCCGCAAGCTGGTTTCCACCGAGCAGTCGCTCGAAATGGACGCCGCACCCAAGATTCCGACCGCCATCGAAGGTCTGGAAACTTTCTCGCTGTCTGACGACCCGGCAGAAGAGGCCGAGGAAGAACCGATCATCGACGCCGACAGCTTCTTCAACCTGCCAAAGGGCGGGGCCGAGGATGAAGACGAAGACGATCTGCGCCCCTAACGCTCAGATGGCCCCGGCAGAACAGGCCGGGGTCTTTTTTTGCAGAAAACCATGCTGTCCATCCTGTCCAAAATCTTCGGCCCGCACCGTGCCGTATCGATTTACGCTTTCCTGAAAACCTGGGGTTTGCTGGTGGTTGCAATCGTTGGCACCATCATGGTGGCGACCGCATTGCTGGTACTCAATGACGATGGCAAGCACGAGCATGACTCTTTCATCACCGTTGCGGTCCTGTCGGCAACACCGATCAACGGCGACCTTAAAAACGGTGTCATCGCCTCGGTCCGTTTGCCGGATGGGTCGGCCACTTCCATCAATGAACCCAAAGAGCATGTCGCCCGAACCGTCGGCACCACAGCCTGTGTGGAAAAACGCGTCTACGTCGAAAGCGGAGAGGCACGGTACCGATTCAAACTGCCGAGCCTCTGCGAGGCTGACAAATAAGCAAAACCACCCGGTGGTCACACCGGGCGGTTTTTCCTTCAGATCACCTGAAAGATGATCCCCGCGATTATGGCACCTGTGATCCCCAACCCCAGATAAATTGCAAAAACATGGGGTTTGACCAGCGACCAGACCGCCGCCATCGCCGGGATCGAACTGACCGCGCCGGCGATCATGAACGACATCGCCGCCCCCGCGCTCATCCCCTGTTCCATCAGCCCCGCCAACAGTGGCGGCGCGACGTAAGAGTTCAGATAGGCCGGCATCCCGACCAACGCAGCGATCACGATTGGAACGATGCCTTCACCACCGACCACGCGTGCAATCAGATCGGCCGGAACATAGCTGACCAGCAGTGCCTCGAGCACGTAGGCCAGCGCCAGCCATTTCAGCAGGAACAACCCATTGTGAACAAACTCGGACCGGAACCGCTGACGACGTTCGGGCTCGTGCCAGAACAACCAGACCGGTTTGTCATCCTGCTTCGGACCACACCCACAGCACCCAGCCGGATTGTATTCACGCAGAGGTTGGGCGAATGCCCCCGAACGCATGAGACCACGCACGATGAAGCCTCCGAACAGACCCAGCGCGACAGCCGCAACGGCTTTTCCAATGGCAAACGGCCACCCCAATGCGCCCGCAGTGATCAGCAAGGTCGGTGGATCGATCAACGGAGAGCTGAGCCAGAAGGCCATCACAGCAGACAGAGGCGCGCCGAGCGCCAACAGCCCTGCGATGAACGGAATAACCTCGCAGGAACAGAACGGGGCCAACCCGCCGAACACTGCGGCAAGGAAGATCATCCGCGTTTCGCGCCCTTCAAAAGCGCGGGCAACCATGACTTCGGCCCCGGTCGCCTTGAGATAGGACAGCAACAGGACTGCGAACAGGATGTACTGACCGGTATGCGCCAGCGCCTTTCCCGCAAAGGTTACGACGTCACCCCAGTTGCCCGGGTCCAGAACGACCACGGCGGCAAGGATTGCTACGATCAAAGCCCAAGGCGTTTTGATCAGATCCAGGGCGGCCTTGGCCGAAACCTTAGGGTTTTGTGTCAACTCAGCCATCGTTCGCGGCCTTTCCCACTTCGTCAGCGCAGCACTCGGCAAGGATGAACTGCGCGAGATTTCTCAACTCGTCATAGCAGGCGCGATTGATTGTGCTGCGCCCGACTTTCTCTTGCTCAACCACGCCGCCAGCAGCCAGAAACCGCAGGTGATGCGCCAGGGTCGACGGGGCGATCCCCGTCCGCTCCTGTATCTCGCCAACCGTCAGTCCGGCCTGCCCGGCCCGTACCAACGTCCTCAGAACCTTCAGCCGGGCCTCGGACCCCATGGCCGAAAATCCTGCTGCAGCGGTCTCCCACATCGCAATTACTCCATTAAACTAGATTTTTGGTTATTTAATCAAATCCAACCATAGGGTCAACTACCTGCATCACGAATTCTCGGTAAATTCGTAAGTCCAGATTGCTCACCCCATAAGTCCAACCTATAAGACCCTATGGCAATATCGGTCGAAACCTTCTTTCTTGAGCTGAACGGGCAAGGCACACTGCAGGCGCAGATCCAGCAGATGATTGCCGAGGGCATCCTGTCCGGCAGGTTCCATGTCGGGGAAAAGCTGCCCTCGTCCCGCAAACTGGCAGCCCATCTGGGCGTCAGCAGGATCACGGTGACGCTGGCCTATACCGAGTTGCTGGCCAATGACTACCTGACAGCCAAAGGCCGGTCGGGGTATTACGTTTCGCAAAACGCGCCGGTGCCGCCGAAATACACTCCCGTCCAGCGGGGCACTGAAACTGTGGATTGGGATGGGGCGCTGGCCCGGCGGTTCTCAGGGGGCGATGTGCTGTCGAAACCGGCCGACTGGCGCAACTACCGTTATCCGTTCATCTACGGGCAAGCCGACCAGACCCTGTTTGACCACGCCAATTGGCGCCTCTGCGCCGTGCGGGCGCTGGGTCATAAGGATTTCGAGTCCCTGACCGCAGATTACGTCGATCAGGATGATCCGCTGCTGGTCGAGTTCATCGCCCGCCACACTCTGCCCCGCCGCGGTATCGCCGCCCGCCCCGAAGAGATTCTGATCACCATGGGTGCGCAGAACGCGCTGTGGCTGGCCTCGCGCATCTTGCTGACTCACAACCGAACAGCCGTGATCGAAGACCCCTGCTACTACGCCCTGCGCAACCTGTTGGAGCACTGGGATTGCGACGTAACCCCACTGCCGGTTGATCGCGACGGGCTGCCGCCGGATGCGCTGCCCGAGGACACCGACGTCATCTTCACAACACCCAGCCATCAAAGCCCGACGACCTCTACCATGCCTGTCAGCCGTCGACACAGATTGCTGGAGCGCGCACGGGAACTGGACGCGATGGTGGTCGAGGATGACTATGAATTCGAATTGGCCTTTCTGGGCGCGCCCTCCCCGGCGTTGAAGTCGATGGACCGGGACGGGCGAGTGATCTATGTGGGCAGCTTTTCGAAATCATTGTTCCCGGGATTGCGGCTTGGCTACATGGTCGGGTCCGAGCCGTTTATCCGCGAGGCGCGCGCGCTGCGGTCGCTGGTGCTGCGTCATCCGCCGGGACATATCCAGCGCACGGCGGCCTATTTCCTGTCGCTGGGCCATTACGATGCGCAGATCAGGCGCATGTCCAAGGTTCTGGCACGACGGCGCGAAGCTCTGGACAACGCGGTCGAAGAACACGGGCTGACCGTGGCCGGGCGCGGCATTCTGGGCGGGTCCTCGCTGTGGATGTCGGCCCCCGACCATATCGACACAACCCGGCTGGCACTCACCTTGCAGGACCAGAGCGTTCATATCGAGCCCGGCGTGCCGTTCTTCTCTGGACCGGATCGCCCGCAGAATTTCTACCGCCTCGGCTACTCTTCGATCCGGCAGGACCGTATCGAGCCGGGTGTGAAGCTGATCGCCGAAGCCATTCGCGAAAGCTGACACGCCTCTGGACCTATTCCGCCGCAAATTCTGGCCCTAACGCCGCCCGGTCCCTTGCGCCTAAACCATATCTAACGCTGGGCTGGTGGCTCAGCTCCACTTAGCTTTGCGCGGAGAACACACAGATGAAAATGACGACGGAAGAGGCCTTTGTTAAGGTTCTGCAGCTTCACGGTATTGAACACGCGTTTGGTATCATTGGTTCGGCGATG
>NZ_JBQFTN010000018.1:0-64834 GCF_056538665.1 Ruegeria sp. BF6 | reverse complement strand
CAGCTCGATCTCGTCGCGCTGGCGGCCAAGCTCGGATGTGATCGAGCCAAACAGCTCAGGGTCACGGTCGGCAAGGGACTGGGTGAAAAAATCGTCGGTACGGTGCGGGGCGTTCACTTTGAAACCTCCTAAAAGGGTTAGCCGGTCCAGCCAAGGCCAGCGGAAATGGCATTCATGGATTGCAGCAAGGGCACGGGAACTGACCCTGACTGTGGTTCGTTTCGAGCTAGTTGCAGCAGTCTGACTTGCAGCGCGTGAATTCGGGCCAATTCAGAGCGCTTGCGTTCGAACCGTTCGCACAGACGAGGGAAACGGTGACCGATGGTCTGGCCACCGGTCAGAAACTGCACTGC
Source organism: Ruegeria sp. BF6 (assembly GCF_056538665.1). Taxonomy (NCBI): domain Bacteria; kingdom Pseudomonadati; phylum Pseudomonadota; class Alphaproteobacteria; order Rhodobacterales; family Roseobacteraceae; genus Ruegeria; species Ruegeria sp. BF6. Next base: position 64,481 of record NZ_JBQFTN010000018.1, on the reverse strand, counting down.
GGTGCAGGCGCTATCGTATTCCGTTTTGATCGCCTGCGAGATGCTTTGGCGGGTTTTCTCATCGTGCACCAATTCGCTGTATTGCGCGGCGATACCCATATCCGCCTGATAGAGCGATTTCTCCATCTCATCGACGGCGAGGCGAAATAGGCGGGAGTGTCGAAACATGTCCTGCAGCACTTCATCGCCGCGCGCACCACGGAACTTTCGAAAGCTGGTCATCGCGGCACCAAACCCGTACCAACCTGTGATCAGGTGGCGGTTCTGCGACCATGCAAAGACCCATGGAATTGCTCGCAGATCATCCAGACTGGCTGCGCCGAACCGACGCGCCGGGCGGGATCCGATTTTCAGGCGAGCAAGTTCCTCGACCGGGCTAGCCTGCTGAAAATAATCCAGAAAGCCGGGCATCTGCAAAAGCGAAACATAAGCCGTCTGCGACAGTTCCGATAAAGCATCCAACGCGTCGCCAAATTCGGGCCTGGCAGGAGATTCCCCAGGGTTTGCAGTATGGCGCAACGTGCTTGAGAGCAGCAGTTCGAGATGCGCTGCGGCCGTACCTCGGTTGGCATATTTGGTCGAAACAACCTCGCCCTGTTCGGTTACGCGCAGCCGCCCGGAAATTGTTCCGCTGGGTTGCGCGGCGATGGCGCGCCCGGTGGGTGCGCCACCTCGACTGACCGAGCCGCCACGACCGTGAAAGAACGCGGCTTGAAAGCCCTGCGATGCCAGCGCCGATACGATCCGTCTCTGGGCGCGCTCGAGTTCCCATGTTGAACAGAAATAGCCGCCATCCTTACCGCTGTCCGAATACCCCAGCATCACCTCTATTACGTTGCTATCGGTTTTGAGGCTGCGGCGAGCAAGAGGAACGCCCAGTACATTTAGCAGGATCGCTGGGGCGTTGCGCAGATCAGCAATCGTTTCGAACAGCGGGACCACCGAAATATCCAGTGTCTCGGACCCGAACCCGGCATAACGGGCCAACAGGTAGACACCGAGAATGTCATCGGCAGAACGGGTCATGGACAAGATGAATGGCCCGATTGCCCTTGGGTCCGGCCCTGATCGCACGCTATGGACCAGCGCCAGAAGGGCGAGCAATTCCTGCGCCTGATCGCTCAGCGCATCACGGTTTTGGTAAGGCAGGTTCTGATCCGCCAGTTCGGCCCGTAAACGGGCAGACCATTCGTGTGCACCATATTCGGGAGCCCGCCCGGATTGCGACCAGATTTCGGCCAGAACGTCGGTTGTGACGGTTGAATTCTGCCTGATATCCAGGGTTGTGGTTCGGAACCCGAAAACCGACGCAGCCCGGCGCAGAGGTCGTATATGCCGTCGCGCCAGAATATCGGCGTTGACCGCGCACAATGCGGCATCAAGCGCATCAAGATCGCTCTCGAATTGCGAGATGTGATTATAGCCGCCACCTGTCAACTGATGGCCGATGGCACTGAGAGCTTGCCGGAACGGTTCGTTCCGATTGCGGTCAGCGTCAGGTGCCCGATCGACTATTTCTTGTACACGCGCCCTGTGGGGCAGGGGCAGCGGTAATATGAGTGCACTGATACTCAACCTGCTCGCGGCCTGATCAAGAGCCTTTCGATAAAGACCCAGAACCGTTTCACGTCCGCGTTTCAGGGCCAGTGCGGTCATCTCGGTTGTGACATTCGGATTGCCGTCCCGGTCGCCGCCGATCCAGCTGTGAAAGCGGATATCGGGTGTTTCACTCAGCGTCTGGCCCAGCACATGCAAGCAAGCCTGATCGAACCGATCCATCACCTGAGGGACGGCGTCAAAGATTGCATCGCGAAAGAACTGTAGCCCCCACTCGATCTCATCGTGCAGGCTGGGGCGCGACAGGCGCAGCTCGCCTGTCAACCACAAGAGATCGATCTCGCCTTCCAGGCCATTCAGCAACTCGGCGCGTTCGGTCGGGGTCCAGCGTTGCGTCTCAAGACTGACGAGGTTGCGGTAGATACGCCGGTGAATTTCCAGAACGGTGACCCGTTTTGCTTCGGTCGGATGTGCGGTCAGGGTGGGACCGGCACATAGGTCAGCGGTCAGCTTTTCCGTCTGGCTGCCTGTCAGGGAAAGGTCGGACAACACCTCGGCAAATCCGCCCTCGACCGCTTCGGCCCCACTTTGGGTCTCTGTCAGGCGGCGGTTCCGGACTTCGGCGTTTTCGTCAATGATGCGCAACAGTTGGAACCAGATAGACAAGGCCTGCAAATACGGCGTTGCCTCGGGCCCGGTGGGGATGGGACGCAACGGCGTTGCCTCGGCCCACGTCGACACGTGAGGCGCCCGTTTCAGCAATATGTTCCGCCACAACGCACGCAGTTCCGAGCGCAATCCTTCGGCATAGCTCGAAGGGTCGGTGGTGGACTGAGTATGCCGGGCCAGCGCTTGCATCAGATCACCCGGTCGCGCGGCTCGAGGCCTTGGAAAAAGTCGCTCAGGTTATCCAGCACACGGAACCCCATAGCCTCGCGCGCTTCACGCGTAGCACTGCCCAGATGCGGCAGCATCACGAGGTTGTCACATTGCAGGAGGTCCGGGCTGATGCGGGGTTCGCCGTCGAACACGTCCAGCGCCGCGCCACCGATCATCTCAAACATCAGTGCCTGAATCAGCGCCCATTCGTCGATTACCTCACCGCGTGCGGTGTTGATCAAGAACGCATCGGGTTTCATCAGGTTTAGTCTGCGGGCGTTGATCAGGTGGCGATTTGCGGCGCCGCCGGGACAGTGCAGTGAGACAAAATCGCATTGCGGCAACAGGTCATCAACCGTGTCGACCTGGGTCGCATTGCACTTGGCCAGCACGTCCGGAGCAATCGGGCTGCGGTTATAGACGAGGATATCCATGCCGAACCCGTGATGAGCGCGGCGCGCCATTTCCTGACCGATGCGGCCGTAGCCGATGATGCCCAGCGTCTTACCACTGACCTTGGTGCCGACAAGATGGGTAGGACGCCAGCCGGTCCAGTTGCCGGCGCGCAATTCGCGCTCACCTTCACCAGCGCGACGTGCCACCATAAGCAAAAGCGTCATGGCGATGTCAGCGGTGCATTCGGACAGCACGTCGGGTGTGTTTGTCACGGTCATGCCCAACCCACGCGCCGACGGCTCGCAAATATGGCTGTAGCCGACACCATAATTGGCGAGGATCTTTGTCTGCGCACCGGGCACATCCAAAGCTTCGGCGCTGAGCGTATCAGTGACGGTGGGCAACACCGCGTCATAGGATTTCAACGCTTGCCGGATTTCGGCCGGGGACATGGGCTTGTCCCCGGTATTAAGTACGGCGTTATAGTTCTCGGCCAGCTGCGCCTCGACGGCGGCAGGCCAACGACGGGTAACAAGAACCGAGGGTTTGACCATCACGCAGCCTCCATTACACGGGCGATCGTTTCACCGATCACGGCAGGGTTTTCGGCCACGGTCACGCCGGCGGCCGACAGGATTTCGACCTTCTCGCTGGCGCTTTCGCCAAAGGCTGAAATGATCGCCCCTGCATGGCCCATGGTCCGGCCTTTTGGTGCCGTCAGACCCGCAACGTAAGCCACTACGGGCTTGGTGATGTGGTCCCGGATATACTCGGCAGCTTCGGCTTCCTGCGGGCCGCCGATCTCACCGATCATGGCTATGATATGGGTGTCCTCATCCTCCTCGAACCGCTGCAGGATGTCCTTGAAGGACGAACCGTTGATGGGGTCGCCGCCGATGCCCACACTGGTCGAGACGCCGATCCCACGCTCTTTCAGCTGTGCGGCGGCCTCGTAGCCCAGCGTACCCGATCGACCGATGATACCAACATTGCCCGGCAGGTAGATGTGACCGGGCATGATCCCCAGCAGAGCTTTACCGGGCGAAATCGTGCCGGCGCAATTCGGCCCAGTCAGAACCATGCGCTTATCCTTGGGGTAGCGGTACATGTACCGTTTCACCCGGATCATGTCCTGCGCCGGAATACCGTCGGTGATGCAGACGCAATAGCGGATACCAGCATCTGCGGCCTCCATGATTGAGTCGGCAGCGAACGGTGGCGGTACGAACACGAGGCTGGCATCTGCCCCTGTCGCTTCGACGGCCTGCTTGACGGTGTCGAAGACTGGAACACCTTCGACGGTTTCTCCGCCCTTACCGGGCACGACACCACCTACGACATTCGTGCCATAGCTCAGCATGTCCTTGGTGTGGAATCGCGCCATGCGGCCTGTGATGCCCTGTACGATGACACGCGAGTCACGATCGAGAAGAATGCTCATTACACAGCCCTCATCTTGGTGCCTTGAGTAAGGTCGTTTTTCCATGCGCCGACAGCGCGTTCTGCGGCTTCCATCAATGTTGTGGCGCGAATGATTGGCAGGCCGGATTTCGCAAGGATTTTCTGACCTTCCTCGACGTTTGTTCCGGCCAGTCGCACGACCACCGGTATATCGAGGTCGAGTTCCTTCAGAGCCTGCACCACCCCCTCGGCAACCCAGTCGCAGCGGTTTATTCCGGCAAAGATGTTGACCAATACGGCCTGAACATTCTTGTCGGACAGAACCAGACGGAAGGCTTTGGCGACACGTTCCGGTGATGCCCCACCACCGATATCGAGAAAGTTGGCTGGCTCACCCCCCGCCAGTTTGATCGTGTCCATCGTGGCCATCGCCAGACCGGCGCCGTTGACGATGCAGCCGATATTGCCGTCCAGACCCACATAGGACAGGCCACGGTCCGCCGCGCGGCTTTCGCGCGGATCTTCCTGGCTTTTGTCGCGCAGTTCCGAGATCTGCGGATGCCGGAACAAGGCGTTGTCGTCAAAGCTCATCTTCGCATCCAACGCCAGAACGCGGTCGTCACCGGTGATGACCAGCGGATTGATCTCGACCATGGTCGCGTCCAGCTCACTGAAGGCGGCGTAGCAACCCTGCAGGGTGCGCACCATTTGCTGAACCAATTTGGGTTCAAGGCCGAGATTGAAAGCGATCTCACGGGCCTGGAACTCCTGCAGACCCACCGCCGGCTCCACGATAGAGCGCACGATGCTGTCGGGGCGCTCGGCCGAGATCTCTTCGATCTCCATCCCACCCTCGGACGAGGCCACGATCATCACCCGCTGGCTGGAGCGATCCAGAACAAAACCCAGATAGATTTCACGATCAATCGGCACCGCCGATTCCACATAGACGCGGTAGATGCCCTTGCCTTCAGGGCCAGTTTGATGCGTGACCAGCTTGCGGCCGAACAAGTCGTCGCAGGCTTCATAGATTTCGTGCTCGGTGTCGCACAGCTTGACCCCTCCGGCCTTGCCTCGCCCGCCTGCGTGGACCTGTGCCTTGACAATCCACTTGTCACCGCCCAGCTCGCGCGCCCGATAGGCCGCTTGCTCGGGGCTATAGGCCAACGCGCCCGAGGGCACGTCGACACCGAAATTCGAAAGAAGCTCTTTCGCTTGGTATTCATGGATATCCATCTGCAATCCTCCCGTTCATGCAGTGTGATCAAGCAGCGATCGACGTGCCGTATCGGCTTTCCAGCAAAGCTTCGATTGCGTCGTGATCGACCTCGCCGCCCAGCTCATGCAGGGCCTCGGCAAATAGGCGTACAATGCGGCTGACGGCCTGTCGGTTCAGTTGGTTCAGGATGCCGATACGAACTTGTACCGGTGCGCTGAGCGTCGGCCAGATGCCGAACCCGCGAGCGCGGCAATTCTGCACCAGCTCCATCTCACGGCCCGCCAGTGCCGGCGGCAGGTTCAGCACGACGAGGCTGGGCATATCCGAAGTCACCTCGCACCCCATTTCGAGCACTGCATCGCGCAAGACCTTTTCGTGGGTCCGGTAGGACAGCGAGCGTTTGGCCAGACCCTCTTGCAGCGTCAGGCGCAGGGATTCGTGGAAGGCCGCAACCGCGTAACCCGAGTGGGTGCGGTGATAGGTGCCTTTCTCCACATCTTGCCCATCGACAACGCCCCAGTGGCGGGCCTCGAAAATCGGGTTGTGGACGTATGTGTAGGCACCGGTTGCCTTCAGGGTTTCGATATAGGCATCGGTGAAGCTGACCGGCGCATAGGTTAGCGGCAGGCAGCACAAGCCTTTCTGCGGGCAGGAGGCCCAACCAGCAACGCCCGGGAAACCATCAATCGAAAAGTCATCGACTCCCAGCGACGAAACCGCATCAATCAGACCCATCGCGCCATGTCGTTCACATGCATCCGAGAACCCGCGCAGGTCGTTGATGCGGCCCGAGCCGGTTTCCCAATGCGCCATGAAGGCCCATTTCGGCTGATGCTCGGTTAGGGCGGCGTCGACCATTTCACCTGTTACCGGCTGGCCATGCGGAACCTCGATCACGGTGACGCTGGCGGCCTGCGGGTCAAGCGGGTTGGCGGCGTGCTCTTCGGGCGTCGCCGCCTTGATCCGCAAGGTCAGTGCATCGATGCCCGAGAAAGTGCCGTTGGTAAAGGCAACTACCTTGTCACCGGGCATGACAGCCGAGAACATGGTGTCCAGCGCGCTCCAACCAGTGCCGGCAACGGCGAAAGTATAGGCGTTTTCTGTGCCCCAGATCTTGCGCAGCATATGCTTGCACTCGATCATACCGCGCAGAACATCGCCCTGCATGTGATCCGCAACGCCTGCGTTGGCAAAAGCGTGCAGGACGCGGGCGTCTGTATTGCCTGGCCCCGGACCCGCAGCAAGCGTTTCGGGAATTTCAAGCGGTGGGAAAATCTGAAAAGTCATTGTTAGACATCCTCGGCGGTTGTTCGGGCACTGCGGCCAGGTGTGTTATGTTGCCGAATAGAAAACGCGGACTTGCCCTGTAACGCAACGTAACTTACTACTGCTTTAGGATGGCTAAAAGTATGGGGTAAAACCTATCCATCTAGGTAAAAATACAAAAGTATACCGTTTTATTACCTACCCAAATGGGTGGTTTTCGGCAAAACAGGGTGAATCAGATGGCTGCTACCGCTAACGCTCCGATCGATGTCATGCTGGCGGACAGCAATCCATTGGTCCTGTCTGCCATGTCCGAAATCTTTGAACGGGACCCGCGATTCTCGCTGGTCGCGACCTCGGCCACAGCCGAAGGGTTTTTGGGAACTGTGATGCGGGTGCCTGTTCAGGTCGGCGTTTTGGACTGGAACCTTCCGGTTCTGGGGGCTGCGAAACTGATCGAAGTATTGCGCGAACAGGCTCATGCCCCACGGTTTGTCGTCTATGGGGAAACGACTGGCGAAACCCCGCGATTGGCGATGCAGGCCGGTGCAGCAGGCTTTGCCGCGCGATCCGGCGAGGTAGAGGGCCTGCTGGATACTTGCGCTGAAGTGGCAGCGGGAAAAATGGTGTTCCCGTTCATTGACGTCCGCAAAATGCAGCAGGACCCGATCCAAAGTCTGTCCCGTAAAGAACGCTCCATTCTCGAGGCGCTGGCAAAGGGCATGTCGAACCGGGACCTGTCGAAAGAACTGCAAATCTCGACCAACACGGTCAAGTTTCACCTGTCCAATATCTACGAGAAACTGTCGGTGAAGAACCGGACCCAGGCGATTGCTTATTATTACTCGTCGCAATTGAGCGGTGGCTAGGCAACGTGCCTGACGTCATTCTGCCTTGATCACCTTTCGGGACAGCACCGCCTTGTTTGAAAGGTCCAGCAACCGAATTTCATAAACACCGGGCTCCTTCGGCAAGGTGATCTCGATTGGGGGATCGCCGTTGATCTTTTGAGCCGAGATCCAAGTGAAAATAGCCTGTTCGCTGCGCGCCAGCGTTATGCGCTGGTCGGCGCTTTGACTGTCAGTATGCCAACCGACCGAAATGCTGCTGCCCGCGGGGGCAATGTCGGGCGCCTCAAGCGATGCGCCGGTATCAAGCGCCGCGTCCGCAACCAAAACCTCAACCGCCTGCCGGGCCAGCACCCGATTGCCTTCGCGCAGTTGATAGCGAACCTCGTACAGACCGGTTTCGGCCGGTGCTTTCAGATCTAGTTCGGACTGCGCGCGTACCTGCGCATACACGCCATACTCACCATCCGGCGTGCCCATCGGCACCAGATTGATGTAGTCATTCGTGCTGACCGTCTCGGTCCAGGATACCCGCAATTTATCGCCCGCGCGCACCTCGTTCACCGTCTGGATGGTCACCGCGGGCTCGGTCACCTCAACCTTGACCGTTGCGATGGTTTTGGAGCCTTCACGCAATACATAGCGGATTTCATACAACCCCGGTTCCGCCGGGGCCTGAATGTCGCCGCTGTTGTTGTCACGGATTACGATGTAGTTGCCGTAATTACCCTCTTCAGTGCCTGCCGGAACGATGTTGATATAGTCTTGGGTATTTGCGGTGCCCGTCCAGGCGACTTTGAATTTCGATCCCGCGATAACCGTCTCCGGCGCGTCGATTGTAACTTGCGGAGAAATGACCTCGATCGTAGCGGTCGCAAGCGTTTTCGAGCCCTCGCGCAAGATATAGCGAAGCTCATACAGGCCCGGTTCGGCCGGAGCGGTCAGCACAGCGGTATCGCCGTCCCGCACAACGGCGTAATTACCGAAGACCCCGTCATCCGACCCTGCAGGGACAATGGCAGCGTAATCCTGAGCGTTGACCCGGCCGGTCCAGGACACCTCGAACTTTGATCCAGTCACAACCTGACCAGGACCCGAAACCGAGACCTCTGGGGCGGTAATTTCCATCGCTTCGCGTGCAAGCGTTTTGCTGCTTTCGCGCAAAACGTAACGCACTTCGTAAATGCCGGGTTCCGCTGGCGCCTTCAACTTGCCTTTCGAGGCATCCCCAACGGTGATGTAATTGCCGAACTTGCCTTCGTCCGTCCCGTGCGGAACGATGTTGATATAGTCCTGCGCGCTGACCGTGCCATCCCAGGCAACCTCGAACACGGACCCGGTCAAAGCGGTCTCGGGGATCTGCAAAACAACTTTGGGATCGGTTACTTCGATCTGCTGCGACGCCACCGTGCGCTTGTCGACGTTCAGGATATAGCGCAGCTCGTAGAGGCCCGGATCGGCCGGGGCATTCAGGGACTTTTCGGTCGCGCCGCCGACCGACTGATAATTGCCGAACGTACCGGGGTCGGACCCCACTGGCACTATCGCCACATAGTCCCGCCGGTTGATTGCCGGTGACCACGCAACCTTGAATTTCGCACCTGTCAGCACCGTCCCAGCCGCAGTCAACTCAACCTCGGGCTTGGTCACCTCAAGCGTGGCCTGTCCTAATACCTCTTTGGTTTGGTTGTGCAAATACCGGACCTCGTACAAACCCTCACCCCCGGGGACAGTGATTTTAACTTCTTTGGCGTCACCAATTCGCACGTAGCTGCCAAAAACACCGGGGTCGGAGCCAACGGGGACAACGTTGATATAATCGCTCTCTTCAACCGTCGGCGTCCAACTGACCTGCAGATCCGACCCGCCCACAGCGGTCTCTGATGTTTTTACAACGACATCCTGCAGCGCAGGCTCGGGTTCGGGCTCGGGGTCTGCCTGTGCCACGGCGGTCCCAACGGCGCTAAGAGCAGCGCTCAGCTCTTGGGAGTTTTTGGCGGTGATATACTGACCGCCGGTGTTTTCTGCGATACAGGCCAACGAGCTTGCGTCCTCATCCGCGCCCAGACCAAACCCCACGACATGCGCAGTGAACCCTACGCCCCCTTGTTCCAGCGCCTGCGCCAGCGCGCAAGGATCGCGCTCACAGCTTTCCAATCCGTCGGAAATCAACACCACGGTTGCCGGCTTATCGGTGTAGGACAGCGCCTTAGCTGCGATCTCGACCGCGTCGGTCAGAGGGGTTTTGCCAATCGGTGAAATTGCATTGATCTGGTCCAGAATAACACTGCGCGCCTGCTGGCCGGGCTCGACAAGAACCTCGATATCGCCGCAATCACCCCGGCGGCGGTGACCATAAGCCATCAGCCCGACATTGCGGTTTTCGACCCATTCCCCCAGCAGGTTTTCCATGACGTCCCGCGCAATTTCGATTTTCGCCGTGCCGTCGATCTGGCCCCACATGGAATTCGAGCCATCAAACACGACCATCACATTTTCGTCCGCCTCTGCTACGGAACCGGTCAGCAACACGGTTGTTAATACGGTTGCCTGACAGAAATCTTTAAACATAGAACACTCCTGAGGCGTATGAGCCACCCGGGCAGGGCCGTTCTTCTAAGCTCATTGCGCGAAACCTCTGCCACTTGATCTAAAGACTCATGAAACGCGCAGTTGCGGCTAAAGAAGTGCCGACTGCTTCGGTTCACCCTCAATTCTTCCACTGATTATATCAAAACAAGAACGCCAATGGTGCATTGGTTGCCCTAGCGGCACCCTTTTGCCGACGGGCGACCAATGAGCGAGATGACGGTGGCAGACTATCCGATGTCGGCAATGCACAAGATTGCAACCCGCCTGCCAGTGACGATGATCGTCGAAGACCCTGCGCCGCGAGCCATGCAACCTCACAGGACCGACCCATGATCCAGAACAATCCCGCCCTGATCGACGCCATCCGCGACCGGTTTGCCCATGTTGAAAGCTGCCCGTTTCAGGGCGAGCGCATCTTCTTCGAAAACGCCGGCGGCGCGCTGACGCTGAAATCAGTGGCCGAGACCTCGGCATTCTACGCTGCGATCCCAGACAACCCGGGCCGCATCAATCCGGCGGGGCAGGGCACCCAGCAAGTGATCAACAAGGCCAAAGACGATCTGGCAGTGTTTATGAATGCCTCAACCGGTCAGTTCTTTGCAGGTGAAAGCGGCACTGAATTGCTGTTTCGCCTGATCCGCACCGCCTGTCTGGCCGCACCAAAAGGGACCAAGGTGATCGGGTCGTCTATCGAGCACCCTGCCACCCGCAGCGCCGCGCGCCGCTGGGCTGGGATTGCCGGATTGGACTATGTGAACGTACCCCATGACGCCGAAACCGGCCTGGTCACGGCCGAGGACTACACTGCCCTGCTGGCCCCGGATGTGGCGGTGGCAACGATCCTGCACGCCTCGCCTGTGACCGGGATGGGTATGGATGTTGCGGCAATTTCGCACGCAATCCGGGCGGTGGCGCCGGATTGCATGATCATCGTCGACGGCATCCAGCACGCGGCGCACGGGCAGGTGGATTTGGACACTTATGACGTCGACGGCTACGTGATCTCACCCTATAAGGTGTTTTCGCGCCACGGTTATGGTATCGCGTGGATCTCGGACCGGCTCAGCTCTGCGCCACATGACATGCTGATCGATGCCCACGCTACCGGATGGGAGTTTGGCACCCGCGACACCGGGTCCTATGCAACTGTTTCGGACGTGGTATCCTATTTTGACTGGTTGGGGGGTGAGGTCTCGGACGAGACCGACACCCGTAAACGGGTCGAAGCCGCAAGCCGTGCCATCCACGCCTATGAGACCTATCTAACCAACACTGCCATCAACGGCACCGGCAACCTGCCGGGCCTACGCGACATGGACCACGTCACCATTCTGGGTGGGGCCGACAATCCCGCGCGCGAGGGGCTTGTGTCTATCGTGGTTGAGGGTACGCCTTCCGAAGACGTGGTTGAATCTCTGAACCAACAAGGTATTCGCACCCACACGCGTAAGGCCGACCATTACTCTGGTAACGTTCTTGCGCCACTCGGCCTGGCAGATTGTATCCGTATCTCGTTCTGCCACTACAACACCGAACAGGAGATTTCCCGTCTTCTGGCTGCGATCAAGATGATCGGCCAAGACGGTTGAAAAAGCTGTGCGAAAGGCATTGCTGGATGTGAGAGCCATGTTGGCAAACAAAACTCCAAACCTGTGGTTTAGTTACGGCTTGTATTTAACATAATCATGATTACCCGTATTGGAGGTTTTGTTGGGTTATTTGTACAAAACCATTAAAGATGAGACTCCTATTTTGCGACTTGATCTTATGTGCTTTTGCGATGGGAAGATAAGTCGCTAAAATGATGTCCAAGAAAGAAAAAGAAACAGAAAGAAACGCTAATTCTTCATCACCGATCCAAACTTCGGAACCGGGATTCACTTTTTCTGATATACTCAGCATGAGAAAATCTGGTGAGCCATATTAAACAAATGCCTCACTAGGCGGTCGTGTTTCTCCGTGCTCAATGCTTCTCGTGTGCGTAGGCCGGAACAACCAAATTCATTGAAATGCAAAGATGCATCATCTGCGCGCCAGCAATGCATTTTGAATAAAATCTTCCACGCCTTCTATTATCTCAGACATGGGTGCCCCCGACAGAGCGCTTCGGTAAGCACTACCTTCCAAGAGCTCGATCACCAACTGCGAAGCCTGAAGAGGATCTGAAACGGCTCGCAAGTCAGCTTCGCCAATCCCACGGCGAATAACTGCCTCGAGCGCCTTGGTCAGCGTTGCCCGGTTTTCCAAAAACAATTTTGCAATGTCTGGCTGGCGAATGGCTTCAATCGCAATTTCGAGCGTCAGTATGACATTCTCTGGTGCGGCCAGATATTTTGCGTAAGCCCTGACAAATTTCTTCAATACCTTCGGTGCAGGTAATCCCAAGGCCAGAACGTCGAGGAATTGTTCCAAATCACTTCGTTCCAACATTGCGATTTCTACAAGCACATCGTGTTTGCTGCGAAAGTGATTGTACAAGTTTCCGAGGCTCACCCCTGCGCGTTCCGCGATATCTCGTACACCAGTCTGATGATATCCGTGTTCGAGAAAGCACATTACTGCGGCTTCCAGTATTTGATTGCGTCGTTGGGCCGTAGCCCTTTCACGTGAAGTGCGCGGATGTTTGTCAGTTTCTGCCATCTTCAATTTTCTGTATTGAACGAACGTACGTTCATATTATATGGCATTCAGGTAAATATCGCAAGTTGATGCGGATTCGATTGTTCAGGAAATCTCGGAGTCATGAATAACTATTCAAACGAAAATCGAAGAAAACCAGCTTACCGTTGGCTTTGGATTGGAGTTTCGCTGGCGCTTCTTGTTGCGGTTGTTGTCCTGCTTTTCGGCACTGAGGACACAATCGACGTTCACGTGTCCAAGTCTCCTCCGCCTCCACCAGTGGTCTCTGTCATCACGGCGAAACAACAAGAAGTAGAGGCCCAAATTTCAGCCTTTGCTGAAGTTCGGCCAAGATGGGATGCCGAGTTGCGGTCAGCCGTGTCCGGACGCATTGTCAAAGTTCACGACGCAGCGTTGGCTGGTTCAGAGGTCAAGCGCGGGGAACTGTTGTTTTCAATCGAAGACGCACCCTATCAGAGCGCTGTTGCAGCCTCCAAAATGGAACTTGAAGAAGCAGAACTAGCCCTGCTTCGCGCGCAGAATAATGTTACTGTTGCGCGGCGCCAGTTTGAACGAGATGGCGCGAGTCCTCCCAATGACTTGGCGCTCAACTTGCCTCAGCTACGTATTGCAGAGAGATCTGTTGCGACAGCCAAGGCTCGATTGAATGCTGCACAATCTGAATTGGCAGAAACTAATGTCATTGCTCCGTTTTCAGGTTTTGTCACCCTTCGCTTGGCCAGCCTTGGACAGACGGTCTCTCCAGGTGAGGCACTCCTTCACCTTTCTGACAACCGGCATTTCGAGTTGGTTGCTGAGTATAGCCAGTCTGACTGGGTTCTTCTGGATCATCCGATTTCTGGCACAACGGCTGATTTGTTTGATCGTTCCGGGGGGCACCTAGGCCAAGCTTTGGTACGCCACGGCGGCGGGTTCTTAGACAAAAACACGCGACAAGTACGCGTGTTTTTAGATGTCACCGCACCTGATGAACGGATCCTTGCTGGTGACTTTCTGAAGGTTCGACTGCCGGGGCGCACGATTGAGAATGCGCTAACCTTACCTGAAAGCACCGTGACCAGAACAGGGCACATCTGGCTGGTGGGTGAGGATGATCACCTACAACGGATTAGCCCCAATATTATATTCCGCGACGAAGGCCTCGTCACAATCTCCGCTCCGGAAGAACCGGGACTTTGGCGGATTGCCAAGACACCGTTGGCTTCGTTCTTGCCGGGTCAGCGGGTAACACCGCTGCCGGATGAGGGCTGACAAATGTATGCCCTAACCTCTTGGTTCATTCGCAACCCCGTCGCCGCCAATCTAATGATGGCGCTAATTCTGTTCCTCGGTGTTCAGACCCTGCTGGGCATACGCATCGAAGGGTTCCCTCGTATTCCGCCCGAAAGCGTTACAATCTCGATTGAATTCCCGGACGCTACGGCCGAACAAGTGGATGAGCTTGTAACGCAGAAAGTAGAACAAGCCCTTGAAGGATTGGACGGAGTGCGCAGTGTCACTTCGCAATCCGAAAACGACCTCAGCTTCGTATCAGTGCGCCGAGCCGGTGGTGAGGATCTGCAAGACATTCTTGATCGGGTGCGTATTCGTATTGATGGGCTGACTGATCTCCCCGACACTGCGCGCCGACCCGTAATCGAAGCTTCGGAATTTGATTTCCCAGCGCTCTACCTCAACCTGTACGGTGAAACCGACGCAGCCACGCTGCAGAGCCTGGCGCAACGTCTGAAGGAAGAGTTGCTGGCGCAACCGGAATTGTCGCGGTTGCAGATCTGGGGACTGATCCCGCGAGAGTTACGCATCGAAATCGATCCGGCGGAACTGCGCCACTACGGACTGACGGTTTCAGATGTGACACGCGCCATTAGGGAAAACTCACTGACCTTCCAGGCCGGTCGTTTGCGAACTGAAGGCGGGACAATACTCCTGCGGGCTGATGACAGGGCAAGGTACGCGCCGGAATATGGTGATCTTCCCACAATTCAACGCGACGATGGCTCTTTTGTGCCGCTACGCGATATCTCAAATATCGAGGACGCTTTTGAAGACGGCGAGTATCTGTTTCGCCTGAACGGCAAGCCGACCGTCGGAATGGAGGTTTTGGTTGGGCAGAAAGAAAACCTTCTGAAGATCAGTGAAGTTGTGCGTAGCACCGTGGATGAGTTCAGCCGTCAGCTACCTTCGCAAGTCCACATAGAAGTCTGGGGCGACAGCGCAGGTTATATCTCGGACAGGCTTGCCTTGTTGCGATCAAACGGTGTGCAGGGCTTGATCCTTGTGACCCTAATGCTGTCAGTGTTCCTGAACGTGCGCCTTGCTTTCTGGGTGGCGATGGGCATTCCGATCTCGGTCATGGGGGCGATCGCGGTCTCAGGATCAAAATGGGTGGATTATTCGCTTAACGATGTCACTACATTCGGTCTGATCATTGCATTGGGTATCCTCGTTGACGACGCTGTCGTAGTGGGTGAGAGCGTGTTCGAAGAGCGCCGCAAAGGGAAAGATCCGATCACGGATACTGAGCGCGGTGTGCACCGCGTAGCGGTTGCCACCGTATTCGGTGTTTTGACCACAATCGCCGCTTTTTTCCCGATGCTGTTGATCGACAATCCACTGGGCAAAGTGCTGGCTGGCTTTTCGGGCATCGTGATTCTGGCACTCGTTTTTTCGCTCATTGAAAGCAAGTTTATTCTGCCTGCGCATTTGGCTTACATTCCGATGGGGCAGAAACGGCGCTACCTGATAACTCGCCTTTGGGGCCGCGTGCAGGACGGCGCGCAAGGCGGTTTGAACTGGGTTCGAGATCACCTTTATCAACCCGTGCTTTTGGTCGCATTGCGCCATCGCTACGCCGTGCTGATCCTGTTCATTTCCGCCGCAATGCTGGGTCTTGGCTTGATGTACAAGGGCAAGATCAGAACTGTGTTTTTCCCTGAAGTCCCCGGTCAGATCATTACCGTAAACCTCGAGATGGATGCCCGCGCACCATTCGCGTTGACCCGCGCCAATGTGGATCGAATGGAAAGAATCCTGAACGATCTAAATACCGAACTTGCCGACAGCGCAGATATGACAACGCCACCTGTTCAAACCGTATTCACCATAATCAACAGTGCAGGCAGTGCGCAGTTATATGCCGAGATGATCCCAGTTATCGATCGCCCGAATGTTCCGATCCTGAGCGTGGTGCGAGAATGGCGCGACCGTGTGGGCGCGGTAGAAGGCGCGACCGAACTAGAATTTACCGGTTCGGAGAGCCTTGCCGGAGGGTTCAGCATCCGGTTGGCCTCGAAAGACGAAGACCTTTTGCGGCAAGCGAGCGACGAGATGAAAGACTTTCTGTCAAACATCGAAGGCGTTGCAAACGTCCGCGACGGTCTTGTTGGAGGGCAACCGGAACTCAGGCTGCGCTTGCGTTCTGATGCTCGGCATCTTGGCTTCAACGCCGAAAGCCTCGCCCGTCAGATTGGATTTGGATTCGGTGGGGCAGAGGTAACTAAGGTCAGGCGCGATGGGTCTGAAGTTCGGGTCGTTGTGCAGAACGCGCAGGAAAACCGCGATACATTGACGGACTTGATGCAAACTCGATTGCGCAGCACATCAGGTGCCTGGGTGCCGTTGGAGACAGTCGCCGAAATCGAAGGCACTTACACATCGGGCATCATCAACCGCCGCGATGGCAAGCGCATGAACCTTGTCGCCGCCTCCATCGACCGCGATCTCGTCGCGCCGGAGGAAATCGGGCAGGCGGTCTTTTATCAGCTGGTTCCGGAACTCCGCGCAAAATACCCTAGCGTAGCGGTCCTGCCGGCAGGAGAACTGGAGGAAATGTCGGACATCAGCGACGGGTTGAGGCGCGCGCTGCTGCTTGCAGCGGTTCTGATCTATGTGTTGATGGCTGTGCCGCTCAAAAGCTACTGGCAACCCTTTGTCATTCTGGCGATCGTCCCGTTTGGTTTTATTGCTGCCGCCATCGGACATCTGATTATGGGTGTTTCGTTGTCGCTGTTTTCATTCTTTGGGATGTTGGCCCTGACCGGTGTGATCGTGAATGACAGCCTCGTCATGATCACTCGCTACAATCAGGCAAGGGATGAGGGCCAACCTATAGATCCGGCATTGCAAACTGCGGGAGTGGGCCGTTTCAAGGCCATCTTTCTGACAACCGCGACAACCGTAATAGGCCTGCTGCCTCTGCTCACTGAAACCTCGGAACAGGCGCAGTATCTGATCCCCGCTGCGATCTCGCTGGCTTTCGGCGAACTCTTTGGCACAGCTTTGATGCTGCTGCTGGTGCCGGTGTTGATCGCGATTACTGAAGATGCCTTGGCAGTCTTCAAGCCCATTCCACGGCATCCGAAACTGGAAAGGACGAACTCATGAGTGGAAAAATCATTCACACTTTGGTTGCAACTATTGCAATGGCGCTGCCGGCCGCGGCCGAGAGCCTGAATGTAACTGTTGAAGGCGTCCGAAACGCCAATGGGAACATCGTAATTCTAGTGTTTGACAAGGCTCGTACGTTTGAGACGTTGGATGTCTGGGGCGCTGTTGACTATGCACAGATTCCTTCGCGCAAAGGCAGCGTAAGCCACAGTTTTGCTGATCTGAATGCGGGTCCTTATGCTGTTTTGTTGTTTCATGACGAAAACAGGGACGAAGACCTGAACATGACTGAAACGCAGTTTCTCGAAGGTGTCGGATCGACCGGGGCGCCGAACCCCGACGACGAACCTGATTTCAAAGCCGCATCTGTCTGGCCGGGCGACGTTCGCGTTCGTATTCATTACGACCAATAGCATCAGATGCTGAAAGACCAAAAACTGACGATTGGCACGTTACTAAGGGTTTTTCGTTGGCGTGTCGCGGTTACATGGTGTCTGATTCTTTCCGAGACCGTGTTTACTGTTTTGATCCCGCTATACATTGGTTTCGCAATCGATGGGCTGCTGGAAGGCAGAACTGAACCCTTAATACATCTTGGGGTGTTACTAGTTTTTCTAACTATGATCGGTGTAATCCGTCGTATCTATGACACGCGGGTTTATGGAACAATCCGCGTTGAATTAGGCAAGGCGCTGGCATCCCGGTTTTCGACCCTTCCTGTTTCGTCGCTCAATGCCCGAATTGGAATGGGACGCGAGCTGGCGGATTTTCTCGAGGATGTCCTGCCCTCTGCGATCGCAGGCACCGTTCAATTTGCTGTTTCTGCAGTCCTGCTCTTCTATTTTTCGCCGGTACTGGCCTTGTCCGCATGTGGCGTGCTCGTTGGCATGATAAGCGTATACGCAATATTCCATACTACGTTCTGGGAGTGGAACCGGGCCCTTAACCATCAAATGGAACGGCAAGTCAGCATCTTGGAAGAACGCAGTCACCGTTCGATGCTGGTTCACCTCAAACGACTACGCAAGTTCGAAGTAAAGCTTTCGGATACGGAGGCCGTTTTGTATGGAACGATCTTCATCCAGTTGATTGCTCTGGTCCTGTTCAATCTTTGGTTCGCAACCCAATATCTGGAGTCCTCACCGGGTAAGATCTTTTCGATTGTCAGCTACACTTGGGAATTCGCGGAAGCGGCGCTTGCACTTCCGATAGCACTCCAATCGTGGTCGCGACTTTCCGAAATCACGACCAGATTGGAGTCTAATTGAACTACGATCTAGTTCTCTAGTGCACCCCACAAATGAAATCTGTGAAGTTATTTCCAAGCGCCTTCTAGTGACTATCAATAAAAAACGCTGGTCAAATTCCTCATTTCGCGTTCCTACCTACTTTCGACGCTGAAGGAGGGACCGGCAAATCAAATTCAGGTCCTCAGTCTGAAAAGGTGTATTCCCCAATAGAACATAGGTCCAAGTTGTAGTCTTCAGATGCAGACTGATCTGAAAAGATACCCCGAATGTCATAAACACATGTGGTTAGGCCGTCTTCAATGAAGACATCCACTTCGTAGCCGGGTGCGAGGTATCCTCCTCTTAGTAGATTTCCTTCCCAGCTATTCGAAGAGGCGGGCGATACATTGAATTCCACAAGATCCTCGCTGCTGTCATTAAAGAGCTTAAATCGAAGATCTTCAGCATATGCTGAACTTGAGAACAAGATGATGAATGCGGTCGCTGTGGATAAGATACTTTTCATTTTCTTTGCCGTCCAAAACAGAAGAGTTGTTTGTGCTTGATCAAGTGTTAGGTGTCATCGCCGCTGCGAGGGCCTCTCCGGGCCGATCAAGTTCAAGAACGCCCCAGGCCGCGCGCAGCAGACGATCTTGTTCATCTTTGGTGAGGACACCCGCGCAGCACGACCGCGCCTTTGCTTCGACTTCAGTGTCGGTCAACGGGTTCTCCGGTCCGCCGCGATAGCGTTCGTCGGCCCAACCTGCTATTTCACGACCGTCCTTCAAGCGGATCGTGATACGAGACCGCATCTTGTCGAACCCTTGCGCCTCGATCTCGGAATCTAGTTCGGTCCGCACCCGGCGTTGCATTATTTGCATCGGTTCTGATCCGACAAATGCGTCCGAGAACTCGACTTTGCCGGCTTTGCGGGCCAGCGCGATCATCGACAGTGCCGCAGGCAGAGAAAATTTCGCCTGCAGGTGATTTGACGCAATGGGATAGCGGATGGGCTTGAGAATATTGGTGCCTGCGCAGACCGTCACCGTGTCGATATCCCCGGATTTGATGTCTGCGTCGGTGACAAGTCGCAACATCAAATCAATCGTTGGGTGAGTAAGCACGCCACACGGATAGGGTTTGATCGAAACGCCGGGCTCGACGATGGTCCAGGTTCTGCCAAATCCTTGCGAGATTTTCTCCGGGCTGGCACCGCCACCCTGAACAGCCATGAACCCCCATGGGCCATCCAGCGCTTGTGGATCGGCTGTGTAGCCACGCGCAGCCAAGAGCGCTGCGGTGATCCCGTTCTCGGCGGCGCGACCCACATGCAAGGGTTTGGTCATGGTTCCGAAGTTGCAACGAATGCCAGCAGCGAAGCTGGCAGCTATTCCGAAACCGTGGCGGAGAGCATCTCCTTCCAGACCCAAGAGCTTCGCAGCTGCCGCGTATGCTCCGAAATGCCCGACTGTGCCGCTGGAATGCATACCCTGCATATAGTGTTGGGGCAGCATCCATTCCGAGATTTTACACTCCACCTCAAAGCCGGTCAGAAACGCCAACATGAAGTCCTTGCCCGACACGTTGCCCTGTTTTTGCGACATAACAATAGCGGCTGTCAGCGGCGGAATGGTTGGATGCGTCAGCAGCCCATAAATATGGGCTGGATCAATGCTAACCTGAGTGTCGTCCCAGTCATGGGCGTGGCCCGCCGTTCCCAACACACGCGCCGCCATCGGTGCAGGGACCTTGGCGTTGCGTCCGAGCAGCAGTGCATCTTCACGCCCACCATAATCCAGTGCCTCGTCTACAAGTATGTCGATCGTGTGTTCTTCAGACCCGGCAACATAAAGGCCAATGCCGTCGACAATACAGCGTGTTCCGATACGCAATGCCTCGTCGGGGATGTCTTCAAAACGGACTGTTTCCACGAATTCTGCGGCTTCGGCCGTGATGTTGGTATCCTGGGGCATTTCGGCGAATGCATTCTGAACAGCTGACATGGTTGTTATCCTTTCGGGGTATGGGGAGAATCTGATTTCGAGAGTAAAATGCGCCAGACAACTCCGGCGCTGGCGTTGACCAAGACAGCACGAACCGCCTGAAACGCCGCGACGAGGGCAACATTCTGACCTAGAACCTTCGAGGTCAGAACCATTTCTGCCATCCCGCCAATCGAGAAACAGAGGACGAGAGTTGGCAGGCTAAGGGGTGTAATCAAACTCGCAAATACGGCGGCAATTGCCATTCCCACCATGATCACAAGAAGAACGGGCACACCCGCGGCAAGCGCCCTCGGGATGGAAGAGAGTCGATCCCGCCGAAATCTCGCGCCCAGCGAAATGCCGACAAGAACCTGCACGACGGCCATAAGGGGTGCAGGCATCCGCCCGCTTGACAAGCCGAAGGACGACAGCAACCCGACCGCAATCAGTGCGCCAAGCAACCACGCCGCGGGCAGCCCCAGTTGGGTGGCGGTCCATCCACCCGCCACCCCGACAAGCAGGACAAGAGCCAGAGGAGGCAAGCTCAGTGCCGCTGCGTCTGTTGATATCTCTTCTGACGTCGGGAAAACCGCGTACAACGCCAAAGGTAAAAGACCTACGACCATTGCAACACGTACCGCATGCATTGAGGCAACAATGGTCCGGTCGGCACGATGGGTTGCGCCTACATTGGCCATTTCGATCACGCCACCGGGCAGGAGCGAGAAAAACGCGGTGCCGCGATCCATCCGCCCGAAGTGTGCCAGAACAGGAGTCATAACTACGGCGGCCGCGACGCCTAAAAACGACGCGAGAAGCATCAAAGGTGCCCAGACCAGCAATGCAGCAGCAACATCCGGTGTAATGGACAGTCCGACCCCTGCTCCCAAAGCCGCCAGCGAGACACTGTAAAGCGGCTTGGGTACGGTGATCTCGACATTGCACATGGCAAAGCTACCGGTCGCCACCGCCGCACCCATCAGCCAGCCAAGTGGAAGGCCAAAGGCCTCCCAAAGGCTGCCCCCGAGCGCGGCGGGCAACAGGACTAGTACAAAGGCCCGAGTTATGCCGAGATCGCCTAGGATCACTCGTTCAAGTCTTTGTAAACAGGGGCATCCGCACGACGACGGCCCTTTAGCCAGTTGCTAAGTGGTGAAGACGCGATGCTGAGGATAGCCAGAACAAAGAAGAACAGCGCAATCGGACGCGTCAGGAACTGGCTCATGTCCTGGTCAAACAGGATCATGGACTGGGCAAGAGAGTTCTCGACCAAATGACCCAACACGAGACCCATGATGATCGGAGCGGGCGAGAATCCGGCACGGCTCAAAAAATACCCGACGAGACCGGCAACCAGCATGATATAGACATCACTCATTGACTGTCCGACACCATACGCACCGACAACACACAAGCAGAACACGGTTGGCCAGAGGAACTGACGCGGGATCAGCGAAATGCGCGAGAAATACTTGGCGCCAATCAGTCCGAAACCGAGGAAGACAAAGTTCGCGATCAGCATTGCGAAGAAAATTGCATACAGCAGGTTCGGTTGGTTTTCGAACAGGTATGGACCCGGACGCAGGCCATGGATCTGCAAGCCGCCCAGAATGACGGCAGCCGTGGCTGATCCGGGAATCCCAAGCGCTAGAGTTGGAACCATTGCCCCACCGGTTGCAGCATTGTTCGCGGCTTCGGGCCCGGCAACACCTTCGATCTCGCCCTTGCCGAAATTGTCCTTGTTCTTCGACCAGCGCTTAGCTTCGTTGTAGCCCATCATCGCAGCAACCGTCGAACCTTCGGCCGGCAGGATGCCCACGAAAGTGCCCAGACCGGAGCTGCGCAGGATGGTCTTCCAAACGCGCTTGAAGTCGTCGATTGTCGGAAGTTTCAGCGCTGACATGTTAAACCGTTCCAACGGCGTGTCTTTTTGCCCGGCCTGATCCAACAGTTCCGCCATGGCAAAAAGGCCGATCAATACGGGAATAAAGCTGATGCCTTCGTAAAGCTGGGGCACGCCGAAGGTGAACCGCTCGACGCCAGTCGTCAGGTCGACGCCAACAGTGGCCAGCAAGACGCCGAAGGCGCCGCCGATCAAGTTCTTGACCGCGGATTTGCCGCTGATTGACGCCAGCATCGACAAACCAAATACCGTAAGGGCAAAGTACTCAGGCGGACCGAACCGATATGCAATCGTTGCCAGTGCGGGGGCAGCCAGGATCAAAACGATCAGAGAGAAAATGCCACCCGCGACGCTTGCAACCGCAGCCATGCCGAGGGCTTTGCCTGCCTCGCCCTTCTTGGCCAACGGATACCCGTCAAATGCGGTCGCTGCCGCAGGTGGCGCACCCGGAGCATTGATGAGGATCGCTGTGATACTGCCGCCAAACGTGCCGGCGCAATACAGCGCTGCAAGCATCGCGATTGCAGGGATCGGCTCCAGATAGATGGTGAATGGCAGCAACAACGCAACGGCCATAGAGCTCGACAAGCCCGGAAGAGCACCGACCAGAACGCCTACGATTGTCCCCACCATAATCAGCAGCAAGGTCGTGGGCTGAATAATTTCAAGAAGTCCGCCAAGAACGTCCATGTTTTCCTCCCTTCAAAGCCCAAGTGCCGCAAGTGGACCCATGGGCAACCGCAGGCCGAGCAGCATTTTGAAAAGGACGTAGATTGCGACCGGCACACCAAAGGCAAAAGCGACGATGGCACCGTAGTTCTGTGCACCCCACATCACCGGCAAAATCAGACAAATGCAGAAGAACACCAGCGGCACGCCAAGAACTGGAAACAGAATGGCGGCGAGCCCAAGCACCGCTGCGGTTGCAGGCATTTGCCAAGGGGGCATTCCACCCAAGGCGTCTCCACCACGTGTAGTGTTTTGCAGGATCATGATGACGGTAAGCACAGCGATCACGCCAAGGATCAGGCGGGGCATGTGCGTGGCTGGCATGCCCTGCGCCATGCCAAGTGGGTCCGAGTCAAAGGTGGTCGTGACCCACCAAAGGATTGCCGACAGGACAAGGATCAGCCCGCCTGCGACGAGGTCGCGAGAGAGTTTCATGAGGTTCCCTTCCGATGGAACGAGTGACCGCCCACCATTGCGGCGGACGGTCAGAAGGCGGCCTTACTTACGCAAGCCCAGCTCTTCGAGGGTCGCGTAGATGTTGTCGTACATTTCGCGGATCTGAGCGTCCCAGACCTCGGAGCCTGCAACCGAACTTGCATCAAGGCCAATGCCTTCCAGGTATGCCTGATACGTGCCGTGCTCCATGCCTTTGATCAGCTTCTCTTCAAGCATCGCCGCCCGATCCACGGGGGTGTCTGCCATTACAATCACGCCACGTACGGTCGAAAAATTCACGCCGTCGATGCCCAGCTCTGCCATAGTTGGCGTATCAGGAAGCACACCCAATCGTTCTTTCGCCATGATGGCCAGCGGCACGAAGTCACCGGATTCGATCCCATCCACGGCCTCACCATAGTTCAAGCCAGCGGCCTGAATGTTCTTTCCCATCAGGTTCGTAATCATGGCACCGCCACCATCAAAGGGGACGTAGGCCACTTTGGCTCCGGACTTGTTGGCAAATGTCATTGCCGCGATGTGGTCTATTCCGCCTGCCTGCGTGCCGCCCCATTTGATCGGAGAAGTTTTGGACGCTTCGATCAACTGCTCAAGGTTTTCTATTCCAGAGGTTTTGTTCACGACGACAATAATCGGGTCATCTGTCGACCGGGCAATCCCTTTGACATCATCAATTCCAATTGGCGCGCGACCTCGGGCCATCGTGATCAGATGCGTGGGGGTAATTGCCATCAGGGTGTGACCGTCGGCCGGTTTACCCGAGGCATAGCTCATGGCCACGGCGCCTCCACCCCCCTTCTTGATCTGAACAAAGGCATCCACACCAAGTTCCTTACGCGCACGGATCAGCATTGTGCGTGCGGTTGTGTCGGTGCCGCCGCCAGCAGACGCGTGGGTTACAACCTCGATAGGCTGCGACGGGTATTCTTCTGCAGCCGACGATGTGGCCAGCGCCGCCACGATCATCGCACCAGCAGCGATACGCGAAAGTGTTTTCATGGTTTCCTCCCATAGATTTTCGCCCAGCCGGTTACGGCCGTTGACTTCGATGGGTATCATTACAAACTGTAAACTGTCAACAGTTGTCAATTTAAGAAGTCCGCTCCCCGTTTTCAGACGGCTTTAAAGAGATGCAATCAGACGGGTGAGGCCGTTGGAAACGTGTTCGCGTAGCGCATTATTTGCTGCAGCGGCATCTCGTTTCTTAAGCGCGTCGACAATTTCTTTATGCTCGGAATTTGAAACCTGAAGGTTCCCTTCCTGGACAAGCCCGCGTCTTCGCAGCAAGTGAAGTTGATTAACAATTTTTCGATAAGTGTCCTCGAGCGCGCTGTTTCGGGCCGCCAGGACCAGCGCGTCGTGAAACTGCAAGTTCAGTTTGTAGTAACCCGCTGTGTCGCTCTTATCCGCAGCCATCTGCATCCTGTCCACAAGAGCACTTAAATCGGCAATTTGGGCATCATCTGCACGCTTTACGATCAACTCCCCCGCAAGCCCGGCAATGGCTCCTCGAAGCTCATACAAATCTCGCGCTTCATCCAGAGATACCTCACGCACATACATGCCCCGGTTAACCTTGCTGGTCAAAAGCCCGGCCTGTTCGAGACTTCTGCAAGCTTCGCGAATAGGTCCACGACTAATTCCCAGTCGCTCGGCCAATGTACTTTCGTTGATCCTGTCGCCCGCAACCAGCTCTCCTGATACGATCATTTCTTCTATCGCATCGACAGCAATTGACGTAATAGTGTTCGCCTTACGTTGATTGATCGCTTGGGTTGCGGACTGGGTGGATGTGGATGCTCTCATGGGTCTGATCCTGATCATTGAAGCGTTAACTGTCAACAATCGGAACGCTAATTTCCTTCAAGAGAAAATATAATCTGCTAGTTCATCTGCTCATCGTTTTTGTCCGCAAGCGGCCCTTTCCGAGCCTTCACAGCCAAATCAATCCCTGCTGCTCAGACTCACCAAACCGGTCATTCGCAAGCCCTGTGAGAATATCTCACTGATACTGGTTAGCGGTGCAAGAAAACCAAACTTGTGTATCTGTCGCGAAATTATTTGTGGAATTGATCGCCAAAGCGGCCGGTAGCCCTTCTTTAAAACCAAGAGACAATAAGCATGAACGCTAAAAAGACTTCTGTCTGAATAGCTATAGTTTAGTTGGGTTCTGGACCCACTAAATTGGTTGCCGTGATCTCGACTGCGTGGATCACGCCCTTGGATTTCAGGGGTGTGCACTGAGCCATCTATTCTGTCTGACTGACGAACAAATGGGGCGTCTTCAGCCTTACTTTCCGAAGAGCCATGCAAGCCAAGGGTTAACGACCAGCGTGCTTTGAGCGGGATTATCTTTATAAACCGCAATGGGTTGCGGTGTCCGATGCATCTCGCGAATATGGGTCGCCAAAGAAGCTGTACATCCGATGGAAACGGTGGAGCAACATGGGTGTGTTCGCTCGTATCATGGAAGGACTGGCTGCTGAAGATACGGATCACTAGACGATCATGATTGACGCAACATACCTCAATGCACACCGCACTGCCTCAAGCCTGCGCTTTAAAAGGTGGGGTGTGGCAGTCTGATCGGTAGGACCAAGGGTGGAATGAACACAAAGCTTCACGCCATTACCGACGGTGTTGGTCGCCCAATTCGGTTCTTCATCTCTGCCGGCCAAGTTGGCGATTGTGCTGGGGCCAGGGCTTTGGTGAACGACTTGCCATCGGCTGAATGGTAATTGGGTGATCGTGGTTATAATGCGGGCAGGTTCCGTGAAGCCCTTATAGACAAGGGAAAAAAGCCCTGCACTTCAGGCCGAAAATCACGCGACAAGCCTGTCCGGTACGACAAGCGCCGCTACGAACGCCGCAACAAGATCGGGATTTTGTTCGGACGCCTGAAGGGCGGGCATCGTGTTGCCACTCGCTGTGATCTATGCCCGAAAGTCGTCCTCTCGGCCATCGCGCCCGCAGCCATTGTCAAATCAAGGAGTCTGAAACCTAGGTCAAAGTGCGGCTTCGTCGAAAATGCCAATGATCCAATCCAGAAATGCTCGGACACGCGGTGAGAGTTGCCGGTTTTGCGGATAATAGGCGGCCAACGGAGTCGGCGCCGGTGGTGCATTCGGCAAGACTTCGACGAGTCGCCCATCTTCCAAGTCTTCCAAAAATCGATACTTAGGTGCTTGCGCAATCCCAAACCCCTCTCGGGTCAAATGGTGTACAGTGTCGGCGTCATTTGCGGTCACCAATACCGGCAACGAAATTTCTTCAAACCGCTCTTCGACTTTGAACTCCAGTGGCATTGCGGATCCAGTGCGCGAAGACAGGAAGCCAACCATCTGGTGACCTACCAGATCGCCCACCGACTCGGGAACGCCGAATTTCTCTAGATAGCCAGGACTGGCACAGGTGATTTCCGGGAGATCTGCGAGGTGCCGCATGATCATGCCGCTGTCATCGGGGTTTCCTGCACGGATAACGCAGTCGACTCCTTCGCGGACCAGATCAACCAGTCGCTCGGTCTGTCCGAGTTGAAGCGTGATCTTCGGGTGCCTGGTCAGGAAGTCGGCGAGGTGCGGTAACAAGAAAACCCTTGTCAGAGTACCAGGAGCGTCTACGCGCAACAGGCCGGAAGGTTCGTGCCCGCGCAAAGCGCCCTCGGCATCTTCAAGGTCTGCCAAAATAGATGCACATCTTTCGTAGTACGCCTGCCCATCCGGCGTTGGCGCCACATGGCGGGTTGTGCGATCCAGCAATCGGCTCCCCAAGTCGCGTTCCAACCGCTGGATAGCTTCACTTGCGGTGGACCGGGGAACACTGAGATCGGCTGCTGCCCTTGTGAAGCTCCTGCGTTCCAGCACTCGAACAAACAGGCGCATGGTATCAAGTCTGTCAATCATTGTTCGCCTTTATCGAACTGTCATTCCTAATCAAGACTGATTATCTGGTCAATCTTCACGTCTATCTTCGCTGGGAACAGAAAGGAGATTGACATGACACATAGACAGAAAACCGCAATTGTGACCGGTTCCAGCAGGGGGATTGGCGCATCGATCGCACTCCGCTTGGCTCAAGATGGCCATTCAATCGTCGTCAATTTCGCAAGCGATGAAACCGGTGCGACCCAGGTCGTAGACACAATCAAACACACGGGCGGCCAAGCAATCGCAGTCCGAGGTGACATTTCCGAAACTTCCTGCATGCCGCGGTTGTTCGATGTTGCAGAACAAGAATTCG
Source organism: Ruegeria sp. BF6 (assembly GCF_056538665.1). Classification (NCBI taxonomy): domain Bacteria; kingdom Pseudomonadati; phylum Pseudomonadota; class Alphaproteobacteria; order Rhodobacterales; family Roseobacteraceae; genus Ruegeria; species Ruegeria sp. BF6. The sequence goes on along the minus strand of NZ_JBQFTN010000018.1, from coordinate 36,756 downwards.
GCTCTGTCGATGTTCTGGTTAACAACGCGGGCATTATGCGCCTCGATGCGATTGGATCCACATCTGATGCCGACTTGGAAGCGCATTGCGCCATCAATATTGGGGGTGTGTTTCGTGGTATGCGAGAGGCAGCCAACCGCATGAACGAAGGTGGCGCGATTGTCAGCCTTTCCTCCAGCGTAGTTGGTCTCTATCAACCGGAATACGGTATCTACGCAGCGACAAAAGCCGCGGTGGAAGCAATGACTCATGTGCTGGCCAAAGAACTGGGCCCGCGCGGCATCACCGTGAATGCCGTCGCGCCGGGGCCGGTTGAGACTGACCTATTCATCACAGGAAAACCCGAAGCGATGATCGAAAACATCAAGAAATCGAATCCGTTTGGTCGACTTGGAACGCCCGATGATATCGCTGCCGTTGTTTCACTTCTGGCCGGGCCTGATGGCCGTTGGATCAGTGGTCAAACACTTCGCGCTAATGGCGGCGTCATCTGAAACCTCCCTGAAAGGATAATCCAATGCCATTTGCCAACTACAAACTCCCGCAGGCGTCGCTGACAGAAGATCAAAAAGAGGACCTTATCCATAAAACAACAGACCTGATGGTCAGCTTCTTTGGAGAGATTGTGCGCCCGACCACGATGGTCCTGATCGAAGAGGTGAAAGACGGTGGATACGGCCGCGCAGACGAAGTGTTTGTGATACCGGATGCGTATCGCGCCAAGGATTGAGTCAAACCAATAGGCAGGTCGCGACACGAGGCGCTGCCTGCATCACTCCCAGGAGCGGTAAGAAAAGCTACTCTGCAGAGGTTTTTGAATAGCGAGCGGGAGGACACCCAACGCGACGGGAAAATGCAGTACTGAACGCACTGGAAGACCCATATCCCGTTTCGGCGGAGATTTCTGCAATGCTGAGTTCGCCCGTGCGGAGCATATGCTTTGCCAGCGTCATTCGCCAATTCTGCAAGTAAGTCATCGGGGGATGCCCCATTAGTTTTTCAAACCGGGTGAAATATGCGGAGCGAGACAACCCTGCTTCCTTCGCAAGCGCTTGAACGGTCCAACCGTGAGCCGGTGCCGAATGCATTGCGCGCAAGCTGGGACCAATTCGCAAATCCGCTAGACCGCATAAAAGGTTTGCCGTCGGCCCCGGTTCAGCGCCAGAACGAAAGGCTTCAATCAGTAAGACTTGCAACAAGTTCTCGACGATCACATCTCGCGCCGGCCTGTTCGCGCGTGCTTCATCTCGGACAAGTTCTGTGAGAGTCGCCAGTCGTCCCTCACCTCGCGCAAAAATCAGGTCTGGCAATAGTGCGACCAGAAGCTCTGCATCCGGGCTGGCAAAGGTACAGTGTCCTATGAGTAGCTGAACCACTGGTTCGGCGTCGGGCGGTCCAAGCTTGAAGATTCCGTCTTCACCCTCCACCGGACGGCTCAGTAGGTCAGTCGCCGGAAGTGGGTCCAAACTGGAGAAGGTGAATGACTTGACCGCGGGGACCAGGGCAAAATCTCCGGCATTCAATACTAAAGGCTCTTTTCCCTCGACTTCCAGGCAAGCTCGACCTGTAAGAAGTGAGCAGTAAAAAGCTTCATTCACATCGTCCCGGGGCACCCGGAACGGTCCAGACGCATGCACAAGTTTTGAGTACGACGCCTTTGGCTGAAGGAGGGAGATGATTTCGGAGAACGGATCTACCATTTTGGACTAAAAGTAACCTTTTTTGGATTTTGGATTATATAAAGTACTGATCTGGCTGTCTACCTTAGTACCATTGGCGAAAAGGAGATGCTGCCATGAATACTGTAATGATCACAGGATGTTCTTCGGGTTTTGGACTTGAAACCGCGCGCTACTTCCTCGAACAGGGATGGTCCGTTATTGCTACAATGCGCAAACCTGACGAAACACTTTTGCCGACCTCGGATCGTTTGAGAATCCTGCGACTGGATATTTCGGACAGCGAAAGTATTGAAAAGGCCGTGAAAGCTGCCGGCCCCATCGACGCCCTGGTGAACAATGCAGGTGTTGGCTGGCTATCCCCCTTCGAAGGAACATCCCAAGAAAACCTGCGCCGGATATTTGAGACCAATACGTTCGGCACTATAGAAATGATTCGTGCCGTACTGCCACAATTGCGCGCCAAAGGCTCTGGCGCGATCGTCAACGTTTCGTCCAGCGTCACTCTCAAACCGTTGCCGCTGGCTCCGGTCTATACAGCCAGTAAAGCCGCGGTAAACGCCTTCACCGAATGTCTGGCGCTTGAATTGGCCGCTTTGGGTATTCGCGCCCATATCGTTCTGCCCGGTCAGGCGCCAACAACGAATTTCGGCAAGAACGCGATGGCGCTGATGGCTGAATCAAATGACACGCCCGAAGACTACAAACCATTCGTCGAGCATATTATGGGTGCATTCATGAACGCTGAGGGGAAGGAATTCACTCTTGCAGAAGATGTCGTTCAGGCAATCTGGAGAGCGGTGACGGACAGCACCTGCCCACTAAGAGTCCACGCAGGAAAGGACTCGGTCGCGCTGGCAGCCTAAAGTACCATTTCAAACAACTTGAATTAACTCGACAAAGGGAATGGCCGCTCCCACCTGGAGCGGCCATTTCAATGCATTGGGTTGCTGCACCAGATGGTGCCCAACTTTCTTAAAACCCATGCATGCGCTTGGCCCATTGATAGCCAACAATCAAACCCTTCATTACCGGCAGAAGAGCCAGGGCGCTGGCGACTGCGATCACCGACATGCTGAGTGCCAGCACCCACGGTTCCGGCCGCCATGTCACCCAAGCTATGTGCAGTGCGAACCCCATGATATGACCGATGATCAGGATCGTAAGATATGCCGGCCCATCATCTGCCCGCTGATAACTCAAATCCAAGCCGCAACTCGAACATTCATCATTCACTTTGATGTAGCTGTGCAGCAGCTTGCCTTCCCCGCATTTGGGGCACTTCAACTTCATCCCATTGATGATCGCGGGCTTGATCGGACGATCTTCGCTGTCACCGTGGCCGTCGCATGTAAGTTCGGACATCTTTGATCTCCTTCTTTGGCGTTCCAGATAACCCATGCCCAATCAAAATGCAATCAATAAGCAATCAATAATGCTCCTCTATCGATATTGCGTTGAAATATATCTAATTTTCGTGCGAAGGTGTCTGCATCAATCTGCTGCAATGACTGGAATGCATCTTTGAAGACCTGGACGCCGAATCTCAGCGACAACGGGAAACCGCTCTATATTCAGATCGCTGAGGCGATTAGGCACGATGTCGAGACAGGCGTTCTTGAAGCAGGCGACAGGCTTCCGCCCCAGCGCAGTGTCGCAAAAACTGTCGGTTTGGATTTCACAACCGTTTCACGCGGTTATTCAGAGGCGGCAAAGCGAGGGTATATCGACACGTTTGTCGGTCGCGGTTCGTTTGTCCGGCAACCAGAAAAGACAACAGAACAAGCGGATCCCCGACGTGCGCTTGAAGAAGACCCAAATATGAACATGCCACCAGAGCCAGATGATCCAGCTCTGGTGGCTCGAATGGAACAGGGTCTTGCGCATGTTGCGGCGAACCTTGTCCCCCTACTCCGCTACCAATCCGTCATTGGCAGCCGACAGGACCGGGAAACTGCTGCCCGATGGATGAGTATCAATGGTATAGACGTGGCGGCGGATCAATTGGCTATCACGCCTGGAGCACATTCCAGCCTTCTTTCGATCCTGACATTGCTCACCAAACCCGGACAGACAGTGCTTTGCGAATGCGTGACCTACCCGGGCATTCGTGCAATCGCGGGCCAGCTCGGCATCCGGCTTGTAGGAGTGAGATCAGATGACAGCGGAATACTCCCGGAAGAGCTGGATGCCTCCATTCAGGAACACGCACCCTCGGCGCTGTACCTGAACCCGACCCTGCAAAACCCCCTCACACTTACGATACCAAAAGGTCGACGTGAGCAAATCGCGTCCATTTTGCAGAAACACAGTTTGCCATTGGTCGAAGATGACGCCAATCGATTTGTGTCCTCAGATGCACCTCCACCAATTTCGCAACATATACCAGAATTAGGATGGTACATCGCCGGTCTTTCCAAATGCCTGGGCGCAGGTTTGAGGCTGGCACTCACCGTGGCCCCGTCGGGTGTAACGAAAGGCCACTTCTCACGGGTGCTGCAAGCATCAAATGTGATGGCTTCGCCTATCACGACGGCACTGATGTGCCGATGGATAGAGGATGGAACCGCGACAGCCGTTCAAAAATTCATTCGAGTTGAAGCGAAGCGCCGACAAAATCTTGCTGCTGAGATCATGCGCAATCAGAGCTTCAACAGCAGCAATGAGGCATTCAATATCTGGCTGAAACTGCCCCAAGGTTCCACTCGTGCAGATGTGATGAGCGTCATGGCCAATCGACAAGTGGGGATTATGCCAAGCAACGCCTTTACCGTGACAGGCTCACCTGAAGAAGCGGTCAGGGTTTGCCTTGGCGGGCCAATCTCATTCAGCCAATTGGCTGAGGATCTGGAGGCGCTCAATTATGCGATCGCCCACCAAAACTTGGTTCCATAATACACAAATGATTTTGCTTGGAGTGCTGAGTAGCGCTCAATCCAATTCGGGTGTTCACTTCGAAACGCCAAGAACGATACCTGCGAACCTTTTTAAATCAGACGGAGCGGTTGAACGGTGCTGGACAATGACGTGCCAGTAGAGCGGCGCGATAAGCATATCGAGAACCATCTGCCGATCCGTGTCTTGGGAAAGCTCACCGCGCTCAAATGCCCTGTCCAGCATGATCATGGCTTGGGCCCTTCGATCACGCGTCACACTCTCAAGCAACTCGGCAAGCTCATCAGAACGTGCGTGCTCTGCATGCAGGTCTGGCAGAATGCGGCGCACAAGTGGATGCCGCAGGGTTGCAGCCATCCGGCGTAACAGCATGGCGACGTCACCCTCAAAGGACCCGGTGTCCGGAATTGGGGTGATGCGCGTCGCCGTTGATTTCACCGCTTCGGTCACAAGATCAAACTTGGATTTGCTCCGTCGATAGAGCGCCGCCTTCCCGACACCTGCGCGGGCCGCGATGCGCTCCATACGAAGAGCGGAATACCCCGTTTCCGCCCACTCCTCGAACAAGGCGCGTTGGATGGCTTCCGTTACCGTGTCTTGCAAAACGGCGGCCCCGGCGGGCTTCCGACGTGGGCGATCAACATTTTTTACGTCGGAACACTTGCGTTCCATCGTGATTCTCCCTTATATAGGACGAAACGGTATCGTTCCGTCGCAGATTGAAGCAATCCGAGCGATACTGCAACCCGTTTGTGGCATTTGCAGAAAGGACGCGAAGATGGATCCGAAAATCGCTCTTCTGTGGTTTGCGCCTCTGCTTTGCGGCGCCTTGATACCCATTCATGCCGGAATGAATGCTGAGCTTAGCCGTGCTGCCGGCCACCCCCTTTGGGCAACTCTGTTGTCGTTTGGAATATCATTCGTTTGTCTGGTTGTCGGTATTGCCTGTCTTCGCCCGACATTGCCAAGCTTATCTTCTCTTTATGCGGCTCCTCCCTGGGCGTGGGTCGGAGGCGTGATCGGTGTCGTTTACGTGATGGCGACCATGGTTCTGATCCCACGCTTTGGGGCTGCCGCTTTTATTGCAGCTGTTGTCGCCGGACAAATGACGATGGCGCTTATCCTCGATCAGAACGGTCTATTGGGGAACGACTCTAGACCCGCAGATTTCTTCCGCATCACAGGTGCAATGCTGTCAATTGCAGGTGTTCTCATCATGCAGCTTGGAAAAGAGTCATGACCCCAGTCACCACTCACATCGAAACCCTTCCAATACGGGATCAACACAAGGTTAGGAGAGAACATGTCTGAGACAAACACGATACCAAGCTTTGGAGCGATGCTGCGCAATGCCCTCGGGGATGCAATCGTCGCAGACGCTGACGAGAACTTCCTGGACATGTGTGACGAAGAGATTGTGTTCGAGTTCCCGTTTTCACCAGAAGGATCTGTGCGAAAGCTACAAGGGCGAGACATAATGGCGGCCTATCTACCGAAGGCTGGCAGCCTCATCAGCTTTGAGTCCATGAGCCCTGCAATCACTCACGTTTGCAAAGACGGTGAAACCTACGTTTTGGAGTTCTCTTGCAAAGGTAAAGGCGAGGCCGGGCGCTATGACCAGAATTACCTCTCGGTCATTGAGGTCAGGAACGGACGCATCGTGCGATACCGCGACTACTGGAACCCTCTGGTTCTGCTGAATGCCGTTGGAGGGATCGAAACTCTGAAATCGAAGCTGGAGGACTTTATCGATGACTAAGCCCATTCTTGTCACCGGCGGCACAGGAAAGACTGGCAGCCGCGTTGTCAAGCAGCTGCGCGCAATGGAGCTCTCCCCTCGCGCCGGAACGCGCAATCCTCAAAACAAAGATGAGGTACGCTTCGATTGGAAAGACCCTTCGACGTTCGACGATGCTTTCGAAGGTGTCGGTACCGTTTATCTCGTAGCACCCACGGACACTGTGGATTCATTGGGAGCAATGCAGGCGGGGCTGGAGGCAGCACTAGCTTCAGGCGTCACGCGCTTTGTGTTGCTGAGTGCTTCGTCGCTGGATGAAGGCGGACCCATGATGGGAGCAGTGCACGCCTGGCTGCGCTCCAACGCACCAGAATGGGCAGTTTTGAGGCCAACATGGTTCATGCAGAACTTCTCGGAACTTCAACACCGCGATCACATTCGCGAAGAGTCTACCATTTACACAGCGACAGGTGACGGTCGAGTTGGCTTTATCGATGCGGGCGATATTGCAGCCTGCGCAACGGCTTTGCTGGTCACTCCGGCTATAAAATACAAAGACTATATACTTACCGGTCCCGAAGCGATTTCCTATGATGTGGTTGCTAAGACGCTAAGTAGTCAATTGCGACGGCGGATTATCCACCATCGCCTAACCGTCGACGAACTGGCGGAACGTCATCAGAAGCACGGGCTACCCGAAGAGTATGCAAAAACGCTGGCCACTATGGACGGTGCAATCGCGGGCGGATCGGAGGATCGCGTCACCAATAACGTGCTCAAATTGACCGGCTCGGCGCCAACTTCCATCGATCAATTCGTTCAGCGAAACCTGGACGCATGGTCAACTTGACAGAGGTGTAAAAAACCGTCTGTGCTCTACGCATCTTGGTCAGGCTTTCGATTAGATGGTTCAAGGAATCCACATAGGTAAGCTCGCTTCCGGCTGAGTTGTTTTCCAACCGGCAATGACGAAATGGCTTTCAGCGGATCACAGCGCACGCTGCAAAGCGCGTTCAAAAGAAATCTTTGGGGTGCTCTTTCGCAGGCAAGTGAGCGAGCTCCCAATCCATGTTGAAGGTCTGCTTTGTCGCGCATTCCGGACATTCAGAACCAGATGTCAAATTGCAGGTGAGCTGACAAAACGAACCTTGCGGACATCGCCTTTTGCGGAGAATGTTCCGTCATGATTTACAAACCCAACAGGACAAGCATCACTGCTGCGCAAAAATCACCATCTAAAAAATTTCTTTCAATCACCTTCGTTCGCTATTGGCTACGACAAAACTTGTTTGACGGTGTAACCAACAGTTTGCTGTCGCTAAGTCTAATCGCTCTCATAGTGACCCTATTGTGGAATTTTTTTGTTTGGGCGGGACTCAATGGTGTCTGGAACGCAGAGTCTCTTGCCGAATGTAAAGAGATTGTCGAGGTTGCCCATGGTCCGGAGGCGCATGGTGCATGTTGGGGGGTTCTCAAGGGAAGAGTTGGCGCAATTCTGTTCGGCTTCTATCCATCCGAGCTTTACTGGCGGCCAATCACAGCACTGGTCCTGCTGTTCGCAGCGCTCGCTCCGTTTGTTTTCAAGTCATTGCCACGTCAGATGCTATATTTTTCCGCCCTGTATCCTGTCATAGCTTACTACCTCATTTGTGGCGGCCTCGGGATTGAAGTTGTTGATTCTCGCCAGTTTGGTGGCCTGTTGCTCACATTCATTCTCGCGGTTTCTGGGATCACTCTAGCAATCCCGACCGGTATCGCACTGGCATTGGGACGACGGTTTCTCATTCGACCCTGTAGAGCCGCTTTCGCGTCTATCATCGCGTTTGCTCGAGGCGTTCCGCTCATTGTATTGCTGTTTGGGGTTTTTCTATTGACCAACCTCCTCCTGCCCCCTGGAGCTTACGTTGACCAGATACTTCGAGGAGTAGCCGTGATTGCATTTCACACTGGCGCTCGGATAGCGGGGGCAATCCACGAGCGGCTGATAGCAATCCCTGAAGGGCAATGGGAGGTGGCGAGTGCTTTGGGATTTAGCCAAAGGAAGACTATCTGGTTAGTCGTTCTTCCCGAAGTACTCAGGGCGCTGTCGCCATGGATGGTTCTAGCCGCTGTTGGGGTGTTTCGGGACACGACACTTGTTGCGGCGATGGGTTTCTTTGACCCACTCGGAATATTGGAGGCAATCAGGACCGAAGTAGTTTGGAATGGCGTTGTTTGGGAGTTGTTTTTGTTTGTTGGATTGCTTTACTGGTCCATTTGTTTTTGCATGACCTGTTATTCTAAATATCTTGAACAAAAACTCGAATCCGAACGCAACCATCCAGTCACCTTGAGGCGACAGTTAGTTGCGCGTTCTATCGTCACCGACTCGACGGCTTAGATGTATCTTCAGGCTGAGGGCATTTTGGGTTGCCAAACTTGCAATCACCTCAGGCACGGCGCATAGGGCTCAGAGCGAACTCTCGGCGCTGCGGCCCCCTATTTGCAATGGTTTATGAAAGCTCTTCAGGCGAAACAGTTATTCAGGTTTCTTTCCCCATTACATGTGGAAAATACTGTCGATCCCATTCATCTGGGCGAAACAACGCCTTTCCCCAAGAAAGAACAAGGTCTGTATTGCGATAAGGGATTTCTGAAACAGCGCAGTCCCCATCATAACCTTCTGGCGCTATGTGAAAGTGCTCGTCATCTCGGTCAAGCGATTGGAGAAGTTCAAGAAACTTGTCTCGGCCCGCTTCGTTGACCCACAATTCGAACTGTCCATTTTCGGTCAAGGACAATGTAGATTGCGATTTCATATCTTGTTCCCGATTCAGATAACGCGGCGTCTCTCGACATAGGCTTTTGCCGACTACTGAAACGTAAAACGACCGGGTGTCTTGCGCCGCTAAGGGGTCAGTTTGGGCTCGCAGCCGACTTTCTCTGCGACGTCCACTAAGCGGTCTTAAGAGCCCTGAGCCACAAATGCCGTTCCACCAACATGATGCAGTGGCATTCGACAGGTCGCAGCCCAAAACGGACATTCACAACTCGACTTTGCAGTTTTCGAGTTGCGGGTAAGCCGTTCGCAGAAGTCGAACCGGCTTGTGTTCGTTCAGCGTTTTCGGAGAAGAAAGTGCAGTTGAGTAACGTGTTGTACTCAACTCATCTCTTCAGGCTTACAATCACTGTATCTAGAAACAGCCGTGCAAGTTTCGACAAAGACGCATTTCCTGCATGAACAGCGAAGAGTTTGATTTCTGGAAAAGACCACTCCGGAAGCACTTCGATAAATTGCCCCGTCAGCAACTCCTCTTGGCACAGCGGCTCCGGCAATTCGCCGATGCCGTGGCCCGCCAGAACCGCCGCCCTGATAGCGGCGTAGTCATTTATGGAAAGGTCGGGTTCAAAGCGGATGTTTTCAACCTGCCCCCGCCTGGAAAGCATCCAGTTCACATCGCGGGATGAGTGGAACCCGAAACCTATGATTTTGTGATCTTGCAGATCCGTTGCCTGGCGAAGTGACGGATTAGCGGCAACGTAACCTGGCGAGGCGAGCAACCGGTGTCGGTATCTAAGCAATGTCTTGACTACCAGGTCAGGCTCTTCTGGTGGAGCAACGCGAAAAGAAAGGTCCACTCCATCATCGACAAAATCGAGCAATCGTTCCGATACTAGAATGCGCAGCCGCGCGTTTGGATAGTGCAGTTGGAAGATTTCGACGGCCTCCAGAAACAGCACCTCCACTAAATTCGGCGGCACCGTGATTGTGACCGTTCCAGCCGTGTCGCTATGCCTGTCGGTCATTACCCGATTGGCATAGCTGATCGTTTCGAGCCCCTTGCGGCAGAGTTCAAGATAAGTCTGGCCCGCCTCGGTTAGGCGGATTTGACGCTTGTTCCGGTCGATCAGGCGGGTGTTCAAATCAGCCTCCAGCTCGGATACTTTGCGGCTCACCGATGACAACGGCATTCCCAATACCCTAGCGGCTTCAGTGAAGCTGAGAGACTTTGCAACTTGAGCAAAGATAGCAATCGCGTCGTAGCTGGCCATCATATTTCCATATTTGGAAGGGCAATCCCGATATTTCTGATCTCTTCACAATAGGAAAATGTTATTGTCCTGCCAACAAGGTAAAAGAGGTTGGCCTGATGGCGCATGGACACAACACAATCAACTACATCGAATTTCCACTCACGGACCCGTCAGCCACAAAGCAATTTTATGCTTCAGTCTTTGGTTGGGACTTTCAGGAATGGGGTCCAAACTATCTGAGCTTTAGCGGTGCAGGCATTGACGGGGGCTTTAACGGCGAGGACAAGACGCCAGTGCAAAAACCAGGCGTCTTGGTGATACTCTTTTCCAATGATCTCAAAGCATCTTTGGCCAAAGTCAAAGAGGCTGGCGCCACCATCATTCGAGACATCTATTCATTCCCCGGTGGGAGGCGGTTCCATTTTATCGATCCCAACGGCAACGAACTGGCGATCTGGGCAGCGGTAGCGGAATGAGCATTCTCATCACCGGTGGTACGGGCAGCACCAGAATGGAGACACTTCGCATTCTCGGGCAAAGGAGTGCGTCAGGAGTGCGGGCTTTGGTCGGAGACACCGAGAAAGCAAATCTGGTCGCCAGTCACGGTATGGAACCTGCCATCGGCACCTTCGAAGACCGCCCCGCGCTGGACGCTGCCTTATGGAGCAAAAGGCCAGCAAAGTGTCTATGCCACTTGGTTACGATCTCGCCGGAAATACCAATCGTTTGATTGCCAAGGACGATGATCCTGCACTTGCTGCCACGGCGGCGATGCGGCAACAGGCGGACATTATCAAAGGTATCGCGACGCTGCGCGCTTTCTTGGAATCTCAGTCCCCCAACTTAGCCATGGTTGTCGCGACAGGAAATGAAGGCAGTCGCCCGGGTTTTGTGTTGGACGCAGGATTGCCTGCCGCTGAGTTATTCTCGTTTGGTGCCGCGGGGTTAGTGGGTAATAATTGGGATGTCGCCCCGTTCTCGAATGGCCGGGCTCAGGTGGCAGCGTCAGGCGTAGTTGTTCTTTCTGCTGAAGTTGGTGGCGGTTGGACGGCTATGAGTGGCACCAGTGTGGCAACGCCACACGTCGCCGGTTCAGCCGCTTTGTGGACCCAGAAGCTGCGCGAAGATGGTTCAATCCTCGTTCCTGGTACCGTTAGCAGTCAAATCGTCGTTGGTTGCCTCTGACGCAGACTCTATTGGTGTTGGGTTAGTTCAAGCCCCTCAGAACTGACATAATTGGGATGGCTGAATCGGAACTCTTCTCTTGATGATGCCTCATCTAGCTCTCAAACGACCCGGTCAATACTCAGCAGATACGCAATGCGCGCTTACTGAGCTTCACTGCGTCTCGTGCTTGTCGCAGCATCCGGTGATTTGGGTTCAGTATCGCCGTTCTCCGCGGTGGCCATGATCGGCTGCTCACAGTCCAATCCAGACCTTGGCGACGAAGCTTTGCGCCCCCTGAAATTCGGACAAGTTGACCAAAAAATGAGTTCAACTGAGATGCTCAATGCAATTGCCACAGCCGCACAAGATAGATGCACCAGCGTTTGTTCGTGTTCGACAGATTGCTCATCCCGAGCTATGCGGTTGGAAGTTCATGCCTGACGCGGAACCAGTTCAGAACGCGTAAACAAGTTGGCAGTGCCGACAGTATCGTCACGGTTACCGACTGTCTTGCGAAGTTGGTCTTTTCTCGGGTTTCGGGAGTTTTAATCCGCGTTCAGGTTTTCCATTATAACCCGACACACGTGATTTTAATTCTGGTAAGTAGGTTGCAAGATTGCGGCCAGGACACGCAGTAGCTGCAAACGAACCGTGATGATCAATGGCGTCGGGTTCCAAATCGTATTCATCGAGAAGTAGTTGAATTAGTTCGACAAGGGCGTCTAACTGAGATGTCGATGGCACTTCGTTCTCGAAGTTTCCTTCCACCGCAATTCCGATATGGCCCGTTGGATCGTAGTTGGTGTTTGTATCCCCGGCAAAGGCAACCGGCCGACCCTCAGCGACGACGCCATTCGCATCGATGTAAAAGTGGTAAGGCACATCGGCCCAAGGTTTTTTTTGCCTTCCGTCTGCCAACAAACCTTCGCTTTGCGAGAACGCCTGCAAGGATCTCAGTTTCTGATCGAGCGGGACACTTGGCCGCCGCTTTGTCGCACTATGATGAATGGTAATTCGCATTGGATTGTGGCGCTTCATCTGACCAGCGGGGTCCTTCGCACGCCAGTCAGACCTGGACACGATCTCCAGAGCCTTGGCAACTCGCGCAGACAGGAATGCAACACAAGAGAGCAAAAACGATACACAGAAATTACGACGCGGAGAATGCAATGTTGTTTCCTCCATTCCCTTAGTTCATCAGGCGAACACTTTCGGTCCCAGCATTACGGACCGCTATAGGCTCCAGCCTGCTTAAAATACGCATCACTCACCAGACGTTGAGCTTGCTTTCTAATCTCTTGAGCTTCACTACGGCTGCCTGCGCCGATTACGACCGAATACAGACCGTTGGTCAGGTTCGAGTACAAATCCGTATCAATGATGATAGCCTCACCGGGGAAAAACTGCTCTGCCCGGTTTTTGAGCTTTCGCGCATCGCTCAGACCGCTGTGAGGGAACGAGCCGAGAAAAACAAACCACTCCGAGCGTGCGCCTGCAGGTGCGGGCGCAGGTTCAGGCTCTGGCGTCGGTGGGGGATCGTCGGTGGGGGTGATTGTTTTGATATCCCAGGGATGGGCCCAGGCCTGAAATGCGCGGGCGATGAACCCGATTGACGTTGCCCTAGTAACACCACCGGCGTCCTCAATTATGATCCCTGCCACACCCTCAGCCGTCGTGAGCGGTGCACCAGATGTACCTACCTGAACATTCAGTCCATCGATCAGGATTTGATCGTCCAGATCGACACTGTTTACAATCCCTGACTGGAACGGAACGTACCATTCTCCTGCCCTGCCAATGAACCAAACCTTTGTTCCTCGCTGAATCGGCGCGGCCGGGCTGATCAGTAAGTCTGGCGAGATGGTCACACCTACTGGTAGTTCCGTCCGCAGCACCGCAATGTCGCGCTTTGCGTCAGCCGTCCCGATCAGCGTTGCGGGGAATTGCTCACCCCGACGGTGAAACCAAGTGACCTCGACCGATTTCGCGACTTCGCCTGGTCCCCTACCTCGAACAACGTGGTTAGCCGTGACGATGTACGCGCCTGTTGAATTGTGACCTACGACAAAGCCAAACCCGTCTTGTTGCAGACCGGACTCCCATGTGGTTTTGACTTTCACCACGAGACTTCTGAAGTCACGGGCGAAAGATTCACCAGAGAATTGCTGCGCTTTCGCTTCGTTGTCCCCAAAGACAAAAACAAACGCGCAAAAAGCACTGACCAACAATGACAGAACAGGTCTTAGCATCGTCTTCCCCTCCTCATCCGAATACGGTTCTGCGAATACTCCAGGCAAAGCCCCAAACGATCCCAAGGGCACTCCACAAAAACGTCATTCTGTTATTGTAAAAGATATACTCCAATACGGTCGGCCGGAGGTCGATGGGCTCTCCAGCCTGAACCATCTTGATGACTTTTGCCTTGCCCTCGAAGGTGATCATCAATCGCTCGTCCAACGAGATGCTGACCAGTCGTGCTTCGGTGGCCTCGCGTATTTCAATGTGATCACCGCGGTGGAGGACGACTTCTTTTCGCGCTTGTGGAAACGACAGATGACCAGAGACTATCGTGGACTCAAACTCGAAATTTCCGGGGCTAGACGAAATTTTCCGCGCAAAAGACAGTTCCGAAATTTGAACGTTATCAATTCCGCTTCTACTTCCACCCTCAATGCGAATGTGAACAGGCACAGCCAAACTTGGTTCAGCGGCAAACGTAACAATCTCAGGGATGTCAGGAATGCTGGAAATTGGCCCGTCCAACTGAGGGTCTGCCGCAACATAGCTTGAACCAACGTCCACACTTGTCGCGCTGTTCATAGTCAGTTGCCCGCTCACAGCAGCAGCCTCTGCGAATAGATCAGTTGAGACAGTGTCAGTGTCTATTGTAACGCGACCGCCCTCACCAACCATGAGTGCCTCAAACGTTAGCTGCCCACCTTTCAGTCCAATGCTCTCTGGTTGCTCTTCCAAATCCCCTGCAGAAATTGCGGTCGGAAGCTCGACGCTTTCGAACCCAACCAAGCGCAGACGGTCGATTTCACCGATCGAGGCGTTCCATGACCAGTCACTTGAGACCTCGAATTTGGTACTTTCACTTTCCACAAACAGTTTGAGGCTACTAACAGGCATTCGAATAACTTGCCCAAGACCGACGATAGTAACGCAAAGAATGCCAATCACGACGGCTAATAAACGCTCGCGCCCGGGTCCTTCTGTGTCAGAAGCCAACAATCGATCATATTCGCGTATTCGTCTCAACTCGGCCGCTATATTCGCATCTGGGTTTGACAAAACAGCGGCTGTAGCTGCGCTTAACTCGGCTTCCCGTTGTTGGACGATCCGGCGTCGTTCCGAGGCTTTCATTGGTTGACCCGCAGAACGTTGAACTGAATTCTTGCCCATTTGTCGCTGTTTTCTCTCTTTGCCGCGACATCTATACGAATTTCGGACGGTGGCCCGTTGGGCAGGCTAACAAAGACAGTTTTGCCAGAACTGACGGGACTATCGATGACGCTTAGCCACTCTGTCTCAACGCCACCTTCGTTCCTACGCCAGTAGATTTCCTCTGCATTCATTGACACACGAAACATGAGCGTGATCACGTCGGACGTCGTGTTATGCGAATCGCTGGCAACGATTTGAACAGGAACGAAGGTTTTTTCCCCTCCTGTTTCGATCCATCCGTAAAGACCTAGGTTTCGCGGTTTCAAACCCGCTGCTTTTACAACGTCCCCGATTGGCCAGTGCAATCGCGAGCTGCCATCAAGGACCCCATCCATCTGGTAATAGGTCTTGAGTGGAAGAGCGACGGCGCGAACCCTTATCTGCCTATTCATGTGTGGCGGTAAGCTCGCCGTTTCCGGTCCAACGATCTGTACTGTATCGGTTGAAAAATCAAAGGACCGATTTAACATCACTCCTACGAGTTCGAGGCCGATAGCACGTACGGTAGATTCATATAGTCCTTCACAGCGCGTATTGGCTTCTCGAACTTTATAACCGAGCGCGTTGGATACAGGTCTAAGATCGCTGCAAGGGCCTGCAGCGTTCTGAGCACCCGACAATGACGCAACAAATAGAATTGGTGCAAGACTAGAACAAAACGATATAAACTTGGTATATGTCAAAACATGAATCTCCGTATACCAATAGCTAAGTATACTCGAAATCGCCCCAAATCGCTATAAGTGTAAATTGTTGACCCAAAGGTGCTGCCAGACAAATTCCAAACAGTCTCAGCGGGACCAGTCGAGCAGCCCTTTAGGCTCAGCACCCTTTGATTTCTAGCGTACTGCGTGATTCACCGTGCCCAAAACAAGCGGTGAATATGTCTGACCTTTTCTGGTTGAGTGACGAGCAAATGGTTCGTCTGGCCCCCTTCTTTCCAAAGTCCCGTGGCAAACCTCGGGCGGATGACCGGCGTGTCCTGAGTGGGATTATCTTCATCAATCGCCGTGGTTTACAATGGCGCGATGCGCCCATGGAATACGATCCGCGCAAGGCGCTCTGCAATCGTTGGAAACGGTAGAGAGGCAAAGGCATTTTCGCCGAGATGCTGGACCGCTGGTCGTGGTGAAGAGAAGACGGTCATGATCGAAGCAGCATATCTCAAAGCCCAAAGGTTTTCCTGTCCGCATTCGCGCTGGCGGCACTCGTCATTTACTGGTTATGAGTCCCGACCCTAAGACGTTATCGCAATGACAGCTAATACTGGCACTTAAAAGAACGAGAACCGTCAGAACCAATTTCTGATTTTTCTATGAGCCTGACAACGCGCTGAGAATTATCGGCGCCAATCACACCGTAATCGAGTAGGACATAGATCGTATAGTTTCAGCCCATCGTTGAAAATGGTGCTTCTTGTTGCTTGGCCTATGGTTTTGTACGTTACGTAAGGACAATCGCGCCATTGGGTACGGTGTCCGCGCTCAGGGAAAGCTTCGTTGTTTTGCGAACAATTTTCTTTTGATTTTCTGGTGGTTCAAAATGGCACCCCACAGCGGCACGATACCCCGAAACTGGCGCGCGCTATGCAACAAGTGGGGTACATTCCACGTGTGTTCGGCCATGCTCACGGCAGGTTGGATCGAGCATGTTACACACGAAAACACGCCAATGTTCCTTCACTTGACCCGTAAGATGCTAAATCAACGCATATGAAATGCCGATCCGACCTTTGCGCAGACAATTGTGCGTGCCGGAGGAGATAAGAACGGGTGATGCCAAATCAAGCAAGACCCATATTTCAAACGTCTAGAACCCTGCTGCGAACCCAATACTGATCGCAACACTTAGCGTTGAGCGGAAGCTTTATCCATAGGGCTGGCTTATGACGTTGAAGGTATAATCGATTTTTCTTGAAGATAATATCTGTCAAACTGTCGACACTAATCTGAATGACAACGCCGCATGAGAATGGCGAACCCATCAAAAATTTCCGACAGAGGACAACAATGAAACACACAACATCACTTCTTACCGCTCTGGCCATCGGCACACTGACCGCGACAGTAGCGGCATCAGAAACGGAATTGACAGTTTACACTGCCGTTGAGGCAGAAGATCTGGCCCGGTATGCTGAGACATTCAACGAAAGCAATCCTGATATCAAGATCAACTGGGTTCGTGACTCGACCGGCATCATCACCGCAAAGCTGCTGGCTGAGCGGGATAACCCGCAAGCTGACGTTGTCTGGGGGCTAGCGGCCACGTCACTGCTGTTGCTGAAATCTGAAGGCATGCTGGAGCCCTACGCTCCGGTCGGGGTCGATAGCCTGGATCCAAAATTTGTTGACAATGACAACCCGCCGGCTTGGGTAGGCATGGATGCCTGGGTTGCATCCGTCTGCTACAACACGGTCGAGGCTGAAAAGGCCGGGCTGACACCTCCGACATCTTGGAAGGATCTCACCGATCCAATGTACAAGGATCAAGTCATCATGCCGAATCCAAATTCATCAGGCACTGGTTTCCTTGATGTTTCAAGCTGGCTGCAGATGTTTGGTGAAGACGGCGGCTGGGAATACATGGATGCGCTGCACGAAAACATCGCGCGATATACCCATTCGGGTTCGAAGCCCTGCAAACTGGCGGCTGCTGGCGAAATCCCGATCGGTATCTCGTTTGCCTTCCGCGGTGCTAAATCAAAGGCGGACGGCGCCCCGCTTGAAATCATCGTTCCGTCTGAAGGCGTCGGCTGGGACATGGAGGCAACCGCAATTGTTGCCGGTACGGCAAATCTGGAAGCCGCTCAGAAACTGGTTGATTTCTCGGTCACCAAAGAAGCCAACGAGATGTACAACAGCGGTTATGCGGTTGTGGCCTATCCCGGCGTCGCAAAACCGGTCGAACACTTCCCAGAGGGCCTTCTGGATGCAATGATTGACAATGATTTTGAGTTTGCCGCCAACAATCGCGCGGCAATCCTGAAGGAATGGCAGTCTCGCTATGACGGAAAGTCGGAAGCGAAGTAATCCTATTGGCAGGAGGGGCGTTTGCACTCCTCCTGCGCACCACAGTCTTGTTCCCCCAAATACAACCTACTCACCCGGTTCAGACCGGCCAGGTAAGGCCGTGCCCGAGGTGCAGATATGAGGGCCTCTCCCGTGCTTCAGAAAACGCCACCCGGTGAACTGTATCTCAGTATCCAAAATTTGTGGAAAGCCTTCGGTAGCTTTCTCGCACTCAAGGACATATCGCTGGAAATCAACGAAGGTGAGTTTGTCTGCTTTCTGGGTCCGTCGGGTTGCGGAAAAACTACTCTGCTGCGGGCCATTGCAGGCTTGGACCTGCAAACCAAAGGCACGGTCATGCAGGATGGCAAGGACGTGTCCAACCTGCCCCCGTCCGAACGTGATTTCGGGATTGTGTTTCAGTCCTATGCGCTGTTTCCCAACCTCACAATTGAAAAGAACATCGCCTTTGGTCTGGAAAACTCGGGTCGCAGCAAGTCTGAAATTGCGATCCGTGTAAACGAATTGTTGCATCTGGTCGGACTTCCCGATCAGGGAAAGAAATACCCGGCGCAGCTGTCGGGCGGGCAACAGCAAAGGATTGCACTTGCGCGCGCGATCGCGTCCAAGCCCGGCTTGTTGCTGCTGGACGAACCCCTGTCGGCGCTGGATGCCAAGGTGCGCGTCCATTTGCGGCACGAAATCAAGGAATTGCAGCGCAAGCTGGGCGTGACCACCGTGATGGTGACCCATGATCAGGAAGAGGCGCTGGCCATGGCTGATCGCATCGTGGTCATGAATCACGGGGTTATTGAGCAGGTAGGTCCTCCCACAGAAATCTACAGGGAACCGTCCAACCTGTTTGTGGCTGATTTTATTGGTGAAATGAACCAGGTTCAGTCTCAAGTAACAAAGGGCGGGCGGCTGAGCGTGGGCGAAAAAACTTTTGCCTGCCTAGGCCATCAATTCAACGACGGAACGCCGGTTGTGGCGGCAATCAGGCCAGAAGATGTGATACCCCATGAAGCTGGGTATCTGGATACGGGTGGCAACCGAAACTGCATCGAAGTCACACTTGATGAGATGGAGTTTCTGGGCTCATTCTGGCGCTGCCGTCTAAGCAACGAGCGGTTCGGATCATCGGAACTGATTGCCGATTTCTCGATCAATGCTGTGCGTCGTCTTGAATTGGAAGAGGGACGCAGCATGGTGATTGAGCTTCCTGAAAACCGCCTGATGGCCTTTGATGTTCCGGAGACCGAGGCATGAGCACGATCTCTACCAACAGCGATACCATGCCACCTGGCGCCAACATCAAGCCCAAGCTCAGCCGCGATGACATCCTCATGCGCGGCAGCATGATGGTCATCGTTCTTTATCTGATCGTGACCCTGGCGTTGCCGCTTTACACAATGCTGTCCAAGTCATTTTCCACCTATCGGGTGGAATTGTCGCAATACGAATTCCAGGTCAGCGATGAGGCGGGCGTTTATGACGGGACGATCTTGTCTGGAGATGCTCTGAACCGTCAGACCGAGACGTTTGCAGACACCGATCTTGTGACTGGTTCGGACGGGCGTTTGCCGGTGACGGGTCTGTTTCCGGATTTCAGCTTCCGCAGCCCGGTCATGTACCAGATCCGTAATGCAAGCGACACCGGACGCTTTTTGGTCGGATCAAAGTTACATGACGGCACTGACTGGGTCGAGCTTGATTCCAACACCTTCCGCCGGGTTCAGTTGCGGCCAGTTCAATCGCGGGGTCTGGATAACTTTGTAAACTACTTCTCGACACCTGCGCTTTTCAATTCAATCAAAAACTCGCTTTGGATTTCCATTGTAAGCACTATTGTGACGGTGACGCTGGCCTTTTGGTTCGCCTATGCGCTCAATCGCAGTTGTATGCGGTTCAAGGGCGTCTTTCGCCTGATCGCGATGGCGCCGATTTTGGTCCCTTCACTGTTACCAGGTATTGCGTTGGTATACCTGTTCGGCAATCAGGGCATGATCAAGGAATTGCTGTTTGGCGCAAGTATATACGGCCCAATCGGCATCGTGATCGGATCAGTCTTTTTCACCTTCCCACACGCCTTCCTGATTATTTCAACAGCGCTGGCAATCTCGGATGCGCGGCTTTATGAGGCTGCGGTAAGTCTGCGGTCAACACCATGGCGCACGTTCTGGACGGTCACGGTTCCGGGTGCCCGCTATGGCCTGATTTCAGCCGCCTTCGTGGTGTTCAATCTGGTAATTACCGATTTTGGCCTGCCCAAAGTCATCGGCGGGCAGTTCAACGTGCTTGCGGTGGATATCTACAAACAGGTGATCGGCCAGCAAAACTTTGAGATGGGCGCTGTTGTATCCGTGGTTCTGGTGATCCCGGCAATCCTCGCCTTTGCCATCGACCGCATGGTCCAGTCCAAACAAGTGGCACTGTTGTCGGCGCGGTCAGTGCCGTATCAAGCAACCCCTAACCCGAAAGCTGACCGCCTATTCCTCGTCTATTGCAGCCTTATTGGGGTATTCATCGTCGGCCTTCTGGCCGTGTGCCAGTTCGCGGCGCTGATCAAATTCTGGCCCTACGATTTAAGCCTTAGCCTGCGAAACTATCAGTTCGACAAGATGGATGGCGGCGGATGGGGATCATATTTCAATTCGATCCGGTTAGCCCTGCTGACCGCAATGATCGGAACCACTGTTGTGTTCTTCGGCGCTTACCTGGTGGAAAAATCGAAAGGGTTCCGCACTGGCAGGTCGGTCTTTCAGATGTTCGCGATGCTGCCAATGGCAATTCCGGGAATGGTGCTGGGGCTGTCCTACATCTTCTTCTTCAACAACCCCTCGAACCCGCTGAACGGCATCTACGGCACTATGGCGATATTGGTGATCTGTACGGTGACGCACTTTTACACAGTTTCGCACCTGACGGCGGTGACCGCACTCAAACAAATGGACCGCGAATTTGAGTCCGTCTCGGCCTCGCTAAAACAGCCGACGATGAAAC
The DNA here is from genome assembly GCF_056538665.1 of Ruegeria sp. BF6. Classification (NCBI taxonomy): domain Bacteria; kingdom Pseudomonadati; phylum Pseudomonadota; class Alphaproteobacteria; order Rhodobacterales; family Roseobacteraceae; genus Ruegeria; species Ruegeria sp. BF6. Next base: position 15,805 of record NZ_JBQFTN010000018.1, on the reverse strand, counting down.
TTTTTGCGCGGGTTACGGTGCCTGTATGTCTGCCTGCGGTTCTGGACATATCCATTTATCTGTTCGTGAACGCAATGACGACCGTATCGGCGGTGGTGTTCCTCTACTCGCCCAAGACCACGCTTGCGTCCATCGCGGTGTTGAACATGGATGATGCCGGGGACATCGCACCGGCTGCGGCGATGGGGATGATGATCTTTTATACAAATGCTCTCGCCCGGATCATTCACCTGACAGCGTCCAAGGGAATTCTGAAACGCACCCAGGCCTGGCGCAGTCGCTAGCTGCCATTCTTGGCACCCTGCCCCGCCAATCAGGCGTTGGCGGGGTTTTCTTCCAAGGTACGCTGCGCAAACTCTGTGAAGGCGCGGATGATCTTCACTTCTCGCCTCTGCGACAGCGATATGATGCTCTCACCCATCTGCAGGTTGATGCCTTTAAGCTTGATCTGTCGGAGGCGGTCATCATGACCGTACTCCGCCTGCGAGACGAAGCCTATACCTGCGCCCGAGGCCACAAGTTCCCGTATCGCCTCACGTCCTTCCGCCACAATCGCCGGTTTCAACGTAATCCCGTGTTTTTTAGCCTCGTCTTCCAGTTTCTGGCGCGTTTTCGAACCTGTTTCACGGAAAATAAGCGGCAGATTTGACAGCTCTTCCAGGGACAGAGTGGGTTTCGACGCCAAAAGAACACCCTGTGCGGCAAAGGCCACGATCTCGGTGGAACCAAGGCTCAAGACATCCAAATCCTTGCCTGGAGACAGGCTGCCCACTACGCCAATTTCCGCGTTGTAAGCCCTGAGTTCTTCCAGAATCTCCTCACTATTCCCCGAGCGCACGCTGATCGTGACATTCGGATTTTTCTTCTGAAAGGGACCCAGAAACGCGGTCAGGTGGTGCGCTGAGTCGGCGATGATTCGTAACTCTCCATCGATCAAAGCCTTGGTCTCAGAAAGGTAATCTTCGATCTGACTTTCGATCTCGAAGTATTGCTTCGTAAATCGATAAAGCTGCTCACCGTCGGGGGTTAGGGTTACACGTTTGCGTTCGCGCTGGAACAACAACAGATCGTGGTCCAGCTCCAACTTGCGCACCTGCTCCGAAATTGCCGGCTGCGTCAGAAAAAGAGCCTCTGCCGCACGCGAAAACCCACCATGCTTGGCTACAAAATGAAAGGCTTTGAGCTGGCTGTGTCGCATAGCGGTCCTCCAATGCCAGCTCATAGGCTGTGCTTATAATAAGATTGATATTTGCAATTTCACATATAGAAACGTTTGCTGCAATTGTGTTCTTAAAAATACCTTTCTGGAGCCTGGTTATGACGCCTTCCAACCCCAAAATCGAACAACCGCGCCTCGGTGAACCTTACCTTCTGACGCCCGGTCCATTGACGACGTCCTATGCCGTGAAGGCAGCTATGTTAAAGGATTGGGGCAGTTGGGATGATGACTTTCGCGCCATGACGCGCGAGGTCCGGTCCAGTCTGCTGGCGTTGCTTGGCAAGGGCGCTGATGACTTCGACTGCGTCCCAATGCAGGGCAGTGGTTCGTTTTCAGTCGAAGCGATGCTTGCATCATTCATTCCGCGCGATGGTAAGGCGCTGGTACTAGCAAATGGTGCCTACGGTCAACGCTCCGCGAAGACCCTGGAGTATCTGAACCGCGCACATGTGGTTTTGGACAAGGGCGATTATCTGCCGCCCCGCGGCGACGAAGTTGCCCGCATTCTTGCCAAGGATTCCGATATCACGCACGTGGTTGCGATACACTGTGAAACCAGTTCGGGCATTCTGAATCCCGTCGAAGAGATTTCCGAGGCCACCTATGCCGCCGGGCGCAAGCTTCTGGTTGATTCGATGTCTGCTTTCGGTGCGATCGAGTTGAAACCAAGCGAGATCAGGTATGAGGCAATGGTGTCCTCGGCCAACAAATGTATCGAAGGCGTGCCCGGATTTGGTTTCATAGTTGCCCGAAAATCCGAGCTTGAGGCCGCTGAGGGCAACAGCCATTCGTTGAGCCTGGACGTGCATGCGCAATGGGCACATATGAACAAGACCGGTCAGTGGCGGTTCACCCCTCCCACCCATGTAGTTGCGGCGTTCATCGAGGCACTTAGGGCGCATACCGCCGAAGGGGGCGTTCCTGGCCGCGGCGAGCGATATACCCGCAACCGTGATGTCATGGTCGCGGGAATGCGCGAGTTGGGCTTTGAGACCTTACTCGACAGTCGCTGGCTCAGCCCAATCATCGTCACTTTTTTCTGTCCGGCGGACGAAAACTTCGTGTTCGATCAATTTTATAACCTTATGAAATCAAAGGGTTTCATCATTTATCCGGGAAAACTGACGGTCGTTGACAGCTTCCGAGTCGGATGTATTGGCCAAATGAATGAAGAGGTCATGCGCAAAGTTGTGACAGCTGCAAAAGAATCATTGGAGGAGATGGGTGTGAAAAACGCCGCACCGCCCCTCCGGGCATTGGAAGAACGCGCCAAACTGGCCGCATAACTATCAAGGAACGTATCGAGATGACTATCCAAACCCCTGTCGTAGCCAACGAGCGCGTCTATCCGACGCCGAAAGTGCCCGCAATCGCGATCTGCCTGGATGGGTGCGAACCAGAATATCTGGAAGTCGCAATAGCCAAGGGGCTGATGCCCAATCTCAAGAGGATGAGAGAAGAAGGCACGGACCGGCTGGCTCATTCCGTGATCCCGTCCTTTACCAATCCGAATAATCTGTCAATCGCGACCGGGCGCCCTCCCATCGTGCATGGTATTTGCGGCAACTACTTGATTGACCCAGACAGCGGAGAAGAGGTGATGATGAATGACGTGCGTTTTCTGCGCGCGCCGACCATTTTCTCGCAATTCTACGATGCAGGGTTCCGCATTGCCATGGTCACCGCCAAGGACAAACTCCGCGCCTTGCTTGGTGCGGGGTTGAAATTCGACGAAGGTCGGGCCGTCGCCTTTTCTTCGGAACGCTCGGGCGAGACGACGATGGCCGAGCACGGTATTGACAATGCAAGCAAATGGCTGGGCATGTGCGTGCCCGAGGTCTATTCGGCCGAACTGTCTGAGTTTGTCTTTGCTGCGGGCGTCAAGCTGTTGAAAGAGTTCAAGCCCGACGTGATGTATTTGTCGACTACCGACTATATTCAGCACAAATTCGCGCCCGAACAGCAAGGCGCGCTGGATTTCTACGCGATGTTCGATCGCTATCTGGGCGAACTGGACGCGCTGGGTGCAGCTATCGTGGTGACCGCCGATCACGGCATGAAGCCAAAACACTTGCCTGACGGATCACCCGCCGTTGTCTATGCACAGGATCTGATGGACGAATGGCTGGGCAAGGACGCCGCGCGGGTCATCCTGCCCATTACCGATCCTTACGTCGTGCATCACGGCGCTTTGGGATCTTTCGCGACTGCCTATCTTCCCGAAGGCGCAGATCAGGATGACATCATTGCCAAACTCAGGGCGACCGAGGGTATAACCCACGTGCTGACCAAGGCCGAAGCCATCGAGCAGTTCGAGCTGCCGGGCGACCGGATTGGCGACATCGTGATGGTTTCGGGCGAGAACATCTGCATTGGCACGTCCGAGCACCGTCATGATCTGGCGGCCCTGAAGGAACCACTTCGCAGCCATGGCGGTTTGACCGAACAAGAGGTTCCGTTCATCGTGAACCGCGTCATCGACCTTCCGAACCAACCGGTTTTGCGCAACTTCGACGCCTTTTTCTACGCAACCACAGCGGCGGCACAGTAAGTCATGAAAGATCAGACCATGTCGAACATCGAAACACGAAACGAAGGGATGCGGATCGGCGGTGAGATTGTCTTTACCGACGAAACGGTTCCGGTACTCTACCCCTACACCAACGAGGTGGTGGGTCATGTCCCGGCCGGCACCGCCGAGCACGCGCGCAAAGCCTTCGAGATTGCGGCAAACTACAAGCCGAAACTCACCCGGTATGAACGCAGCCAGATTCTGCAGCGCGCGGGGGAACTGATCGGCGAAAAGCGTGAATATCTGGCCAAATGGCTGACGCTTGAACTGGGCATCTGCCACCAGCATGCGATCTACGAAACCAAGCGGGCGCAGGATGTGTATCAATTCGCGGCAGCGGAGGCGCTGAAAGATGATGGTGAGATTTTTTCGTGCGACCTGACCCATAATGGCAAGGCCCGCAAAATCTTCACCACGCGTGAGCCGGTGAAGGCGATCAGTGCGATCACGCCATTCAACCATCCCCTGAATATGGTCAGCCACAAGATCGCGCCGTCGATTGCTACCAACAATTGCATGGTCTGCAAGCCGACGGAACTGACCCCGCTGACCTGTCTGACGCTGGCGGATATTCTGTATGAGGCGGGTTTACCGCCCGAGATGTTCCAGGTTGTCACCGGCTGGCCCGCTGACATCGGGGATGAGATGATCACTAACGAAAATATCGACATCATCACTTTCACCGGCGGCGTGCCTGTGGGCAAGATGATTGCCGAAAAAGGCGTCTACAAACGCCAGGCGCTGGAACTTGGTGGAAATGATCCTCTGATCGTCCTCAACGACCTCAGCGACGCTGATCTGGACAAAGCCGCCACGATTGCAGTTGCAGGTGCCACCGGCAATTCCGGCCAGCGTTGCACCGCGGTAAAGCGCATTTTGGTGCAGGAAAGCGTGGCGGACAAGTTCGTGCCGCTGGTGCTGGAGAAGGCCAAGAAGATCAAGTTCGGCGACCCGCAGGACCCTGAAACCGAACTGGGCTGTGTGATCCACGACAAGGCGGCAGAGCTGTTCGAGAAACGCGTCTACATGGCCGAGGAAGAAGGCGCGGAAATCCTCTATCACCCCGGTCGTCAGGGCGCGCTGCTGCCGCCCATCGTGGTCGACAAGGTTCCCCATGACAGCGAATTGGTGATGGAAGAGACCTTTGGCCCCATCGTCCCCATCGTGCGCGTGCCGGACGATGACGCAGAGGTGATGGCAATCTCGAACTCGACCGAGTTTGGCCTGTCCTCGGGTGTATGTACCAATGATCTGAACCGGGCGATTGCCTACATCAACGGGCTGGACGTCGGCACCTGCAATATCTGGGAACAACCGGGGTACCGGATCGAAATGTCCCCCTTTGGCGGCATCAAGGACAGCGGCAACGGAGTGAAAGAGGGCGTCATCGAAGCGATGAAATTCTTCACAAACGTCAAAACATACTCCCTGCCATGGCCAGGCTGACACTCCTACCCTTTCCGTTCTCGGAAGGGGTCTCAAAATTTCTCCCTGGAACTTGCGGACCTTTCTGGGTCCGCATCTTTTCCAAAGCGACAGCGAGGAGCGGAAATGCCACAGATTGTCCACACCGAAGGGGAATCAAATACTTCGAAAGCCCGCAAAGCATGGCTGAAGATGTCCATTGGGCCCAAATCATCACCTTTGCTAAAGCGTGACGCGGATGTTTTTCTGCATCAATCCTTGTCCAGCCCCTGCGTCAGCACGATTGCCCAGGCAAAAGGCATCTGGATCGAGGACCTCGATGGCCACCGATACATGGATTTCCATGGCAATTCGGTGCATCACATCGGTTATGGTCATCCTCGGTTAGTGCAGGCGATCAAGGATCAGCTGGACGACCTGCCCTTTGCCCCACGCCGCTTCACCAATGACCCGGCGGTGGAACTGGCCGAAAAGCTGGTTGCCATCACCCCCGGTGATCTGGGCAAGGTGTTGTTCACCACCGGCGGCTCGGACGCCAATGAAGTGGCCCTGAAAATCGCCCGCGCCGCAACAGGCCGGTTCAAAACGCTGAGCTTCTGGGACGCATTCCATGGCGCAGGTTTTGGCGCGGCAAGCATTGGTGGAGAGGCCACGTTCCGCAGCCACATCGCAGGTCCACTATTGCCGGGAACCGAGCACGTGGCCCCATTCCACCCTACCCGTTGCCCCTATGGGCACACAACGCTTGAGGCCAGCGCCGAGGCCTGTGCCAACATGATCGACTATGTATTGGAACGCGAAGGCGACATCTGCGCCGTGGTGGCCGAAGCGATGCGTGCCGTCCCTATAGTGCCGCCTCCGGATTTCTGGAAACGAGTGCGCGAAATCTGCGACCGCCATGGCGCGTTGCTGATCCTGGACGAGATTCCGACCGGGCTGGGCAAGACCGGGCAGTTGTTCTCGTTCGAGCATGACGAGATCGTTCCCGACATTGTCACCATCGGAAAATCATTGGGCGGAGGTATCCTGCCCATCGCCGCCTGCATTGCACGCAAGAACCTGGATGTGTGCGGGGATTTTGCCATCGGGCATTACACTCACGAAAAGAACCCCGTTACCGCCCGCGCCGCCTTGACCACGCTGCAGATCATCGAGGATGAGGGATTGGTCGAACGCGCAGCAAAGTTGGGCAAACACGCAATGACCCGCCTTATTGACGCACTGCAGAATGTTCCCATCGTCGGAGATATCCGGGGCCGTGGCCTTATGTTCGGGATCGAGATCGTCGAAGACCGCACCACGAAGGCGCCGGGAAACGCCCGCGCGGAACGGATCTATTATGCCTGCCTTGAGGCGGGGCTAAGCTACAAGATCAGCCAGGGATGCGTACTGACCCTGTCGCCGCCGCTGATAATTTCCCAAGCGGAGTTGGACCGGGCGATCGACATCGTTGTTGCTGCAATCGAAGACGAGATTTGACCCGCTGAGCCACATCCGCCGCACATTGTAGGATTAAACGAAAAAGCGGCAGCCATACGGATCAGTGCCTAAATGAAAGCAGCACTAAAGAATCGACTGGAACGCCCGCGCGCGATGCCGTGTCGGAAGAAACACTATTTACAGGGTCTCGAATGAAAACTGCGATGACCTGAGCCGAGTTTGCAGGCGGAGTGAAGTATGGCAATTGTCACCTTTCTGATCAGTCTGGCCGGGGCAACCATGCTACTGCTTTTTGCGGTGCGCATGGTGCGTACCGGGATCGAACGCAGCTATGGCGCGTCCTTCCAGCGGGTGATGACGCAGCAACGCAGTTACTTGCAAGCTTCGCTGGTGGGCGTGGTGATGGCAATGGTGCTGCAAAGCTCGGCTGCGGTAGCCCTGTTAAGCTCGGGATTTGCTGCAAGCGGAATGCTTAGCTTTCCGGTTGGGCTGGCCATTGTGCTGGGTGGCGATCTGGGCTCGGCTCTAGTCATTCAGATCCTTTCGTTCAAACTGGACTGGCTTGTTCCGTTGCTGCTCGCCGTCGGCGGCTATCTGTTCGTCAAGACCGAAGCCAAGAAAGCCCGACAGCTGGGGCGTATCCTGATGGGTGTGGCCTTTATCCTGATCTCACTTAGGTTCCTGCGAGAGGCGATGGATCCTATCCGCGATAGCGCGTTTCTGCCTGCCGTGGCCGATTATCTGGCCCGGGACTATGTCACCGCCTTCCTCGTCGGCGGAGCATTGGCATTTGTGATGCACTCGTCAGTAGCGGCCATTCTTATGTGCGTGACGCTTGTACAGATTGGCGCGATCCCGTTTGCCGCGGGCATGTCGCTAGTTTTTGGCGCGAATTTCGGTTCAGCTTTCATTCCGATCTGGTTGACACGTGGGATGCCTGCGACGGCCAGGCGGATACCCTATGCCAATCTCGCGCTGCGGGGCAGCTGGGCTTTGATTACCCTGTTTGCTGCAAACCTGACCCTACGCACCGGGTTTTTGGGCAACCCGCAAGGGGGCCAGATGCTCGTCAACACCCATCTTGCCTTCAATCTGTCGCTTCTGGTTCTGGCTCTTCCGTTTTGTGCCCGTTTGCAGAAACTGTTAGAAACGCTCTTGCCAAATCAGAAGAAAGAACCGCGTGCTCAACCCACAAGACCGGTTAGTGCGTTGGACATGGAAAGTACCGCGATTCCCAGCCAGGCCATACCAAGCCTCAAACGAGAACTGCTGCGGATGAGCGATCTTGTCGAGACCATGTTCCGCCCCGTCCTTGAACTGTACCGCAGCGGAGACAAAGAACAGATCCGGTCTGTTCGGGCCATTGACGAAGACGTAAACCAGTGCCTGTCAGGTATTCGGACATTCGTTGCCGCAATGCCGGCGGAACTTTATGAAAAACAGGATGCAAAAACCGCGCGCGATCTTATGGAACTTGCGATCCGGCTTGAAACGGCGGGTGACGTTGTGGCAAAGCGCCTAACCGTGTTGGCAAGTGAACTACGTGCCAAGGGCTCGAGTTTCTCGCAGGAAGGCTGGTCGGAACTGGTTCAGATGCACGAGGGTATTCTGGCTAATATGAAGCTGGCATCGAACGTACTTATCTCAGACGATCTGGAAAGCGCGCGGCTTCTCAGCTTAGAGAAAACCGAAATAAAGCGGGTGGAGCGCGAGAGCCGGAAACGACATCTACGCCGGTTGCAACACGGGACAACGGAAAGCTTTGAGACCAGCGATATTCATCTGGAAACGTTACGAGCGTTTCGTGAATTCAACAGTCACATCGCGTCTGTTGCGTACCCAGTTCTGTACCGGAATGGCCAATTGCTTGAGACACGATTGATAAAGGAAATAGCTGATTAGCGCGGTAGCGTGTTTGCCATAATCGGTCCTCCGTTTCCTAAACATAGTGGTGGACCAGTTCAGTTGGATAGGCTCAGGTGACACCTAGCGTAATGTTGAATAATCGCGACAGTTGACCGTCCCCGACAAGCCAAGTTTTTTCCGACCTGTTGGTTGTTCAAACTCGAAAACTGGTCAACACTTACTAACTTGCATCTTGCCGTGCGAACCAAAAAGAAATGCCACCAACGCCCGGAAAGAGCTCTTCGCCAACATTCTCAAATAAATGGGAACGATGGCGAATGAGATACCTGTTGCACGGCAGTCGCTACTTGCAACGATGAGAGGGCGGCCTCACGGAAGCTTGAGTTCATTCTTACGGAGGAAGCGTCGCATCTGCCTGTGAAGAAAACACTAACCATCCTCGGCATAGTGGCATTGACCAGATCAGCTGCCGGATTGGAAAAAATCTCTCTTTTCAAGCAGCTATCCGAAAACAGTGTAGCAAAGCATGCTCCATTGAACTTTGGCAAACGTTTCGCCTATTTCGGGCGCCTTGGCATAGCATTACCACCCTTAGCGGCGGCCGCGCGAGCACGGTTTTTCTTGCTGCTTGGCTTACCTTTGGGTGGCGGCGGGCCTTTCGGGCGGCGGCTCGGTTTTTTGCCAGGGCCGCTGAGGCTGTCGCGTTTGGGCTTGGGTTCAGCTTTCACCTTGTCAGAAGTCTTGGGTTCCGTCTTTTTTTGCGCCCTCGCAGGCTTCTGTTTGGTAAGGCGAGGCGGTTTTTGCCCGGTTTTCTCCGGACCTCTTTTGCCTTTTGCGCCCCGTTTGGGGCCTGTCTTGGCAGGGTTTGAAAAATCGGGTGCGGCATCCAGCTTCACGATGTCTTTTGTGCCCTCGATCTTCATCTCGGGCCCGATCGCGTCCAACAACCCGGGAACGCTGCTTTCGCGAATTTCGACATAGGTCACATCGTCAGCAATACGGATCGCGCCGACATCAGATTTGGTAATGTTCCCCGCCTTGCAAATCATGGGGAGCAGATAACGCGGAGACGCATTGTCATTGCGCCCTTCCGACAGTGAGAACCAGACGCTCGGGCCAAAGGGCGCGTTTGGCTTTGGACTGGCGTCCTTGACGTCGCTCAACTCTTCTGGTGCGGAATGCTGCCGCTGGTATTGACGGACATAGGCCGCGGCGAGTTGTTCCGGCGAGAACCTTGCCACCAGCTCATCAATGGATGGGCGTTCGGTCTCAGTTATTTCCGTCAGCCAATCGTCCGAACCGAACATCCGCTGCAAGTCCTGCGCGTTGACCTCGTCGGCAGAAGGGGCAGCCCCCCATTCGGCCGTCAGTTTGGCGAATTTCAGCAGACGCTGAGCCTTTTTGAACGAAGCAGGGGGAACGATCAAAGCGCTGACCCCTTTGCGCCCGGCGCGCCCTGTTCGGCCCGAGCGGTGAAGAAGGGTTTCATGACTATTTGGCAGCTCGGCATGGACCACCAGATCCAGGTTTGGCAGGTCAATCCCGCGGGCGGCGACGTCGGTTGCCACACAGACGCGGGCACGCCCGTCACGCATGGCTTGCAGGGCGTTGGATCGTTCGCTTTGCGTCAACTCCCCGGACAGCGCCACGACAGAGAAACCGCGGTTCGACAGTCGGGCCGTCAGCCGGCTGACCATGGCGCGCGTGTTGCAAAACACGATGGCGTTTGGCGCCTCATAAAACCGCAACACGTTGATGATCGCGTTTTCACCATCACGAGGGGCCACGCTCATCGCGCGGTATTCGATATCAGCGTGCTGCGTCCGTTCACTGACAGTGCTGACCCGCTCGGCATCGCGTTGATACCCGGCGGCAAGGCTGACAATGGCGCGGGGAACCGTGGCTGAGAACAACAGCGTTTGGCGGTCGGTCGGCGTTTGCTCGAGAATGAACTCCAGATCCTCGCGGAACCCGAGATCGAGCATTTCGTCGGCCTCGTCCAGAACCACCGCACGCACGGCGGTCAGATCGATTGAGTCGCGCATGATATGATCGCGCAACCGCCCCGGCGTTGCGACAACGATATGCGCCCCCCGGGCCAGCGCCCGGCGTTCATCCCGCATGTCCATGCCGCCAACGCATGAGGCAATGAAAGCTTCCGCATCGAAGTAAAGCCATCCCAATTCGCGTTTGACCTGCATGGCAAGCTCTCGCGTCGGCGCGATGACCAGTGCCAAAGGCGCATCCGCGGTATCGAAGGCTTGCGCGTCGCCCAGAATGGTCGGCGCAATGGCCAGACCGAACCCGATGGTTTTCCCCGATCCGGTCTGCGCCGATACCAACATGTCCCGGCCCTGCAGCTCTGGCGCAGTCACGGCCTCTTGGACAGGGGTCAGTGTGTCATATCCTTTGCGCTTCAGCGCATCTGCGAGAGTCTGTTTCATGGCTCGGCTTTCTTGGGTGATGCTGTCACCCTCAGAGCGTCCAACACACGGATCATAATCGAAGCGCAGCTCTTACCGAGAGAACAACCGGATGTATAGGGTGGAAAATGCGTGTCCGCGGCGCTTTCGGGTTAGAAACCCACGCGATGCGACCTGTGGCAATAAGAAGCCGGAGTAGTCGATTTGTACCCGGCAACTCTGCTAGCTGGCTGTTTTATCGATAAGATCGCAATTCATCCGATCTTGTTCTTCTGTAAATGTGGGGTAATCCCAAAATGGGCACGGTACACCCGCGCGAAATGGCCAGGGTTTTCGAAGCCGCAGGCAAATGCAACTTCCGTAACCGAGGCTTCTGTTTGCAATAGCAGCTTACGCGCTCGGTCTAGTCGCATCTCCATAAAGTACTTTTTGGGGGACGCATTGAGGTACTTTCCAAACAAACGTTCCAGCTGACGCGTCGATATCCCAATTTCCGCCGCTATCTTAGACGGCGAAACCGGTGCCTCGATCGACTTTTCCATAATCTGGATCGCTTTGGCCAAATGGGCGTTTCGCATTCCATTTCGAGACTGGATCGAAACACGCTGTTCTGCCGTGGCATTGCGAACGGCGTTATAAACCATCTGGTCAGACACTGCGACGGACAGATCATGGCCGTGATCCTTCTCAATCAGATATAGCATCAGGTCCGCGGTGGCCGTACCGCCGGATGCAGTTATGAATTTGCTATCGACGGTAAACACACTGCGCACAAGATTGACCTCAGGAAAGGCCTCCATGAAGCTGTCGTGGTACTCCCAGTGAATAGCCGCATCAGTGCCGTCCAGAAAGCCTGCCTCTGCCAGTAGCCAGGCTCCGGAACACAACGCTCCGATCCGAGTGCCCCCGGCACGCTCGCGTCTAAGTGCGGCCAGCAGTGAACGCGACGCATGTGCCTGCATGTTTATGCCTGACAAAACGAACAAACGATCACATTTTGGAATACTTGTTAATCCGCCATCCACAACCGTTTTAGTGCCGTTCGAGCAGGTGACGAATTCCCCGTCTTCGGACAAGATCGACCATTTATACAGCTCTTCACCCTGCACAAGGTTTGCTATGCGAAGAGGTTCAATCGCACAGGAAAACGCCAGGTGCGAAAACTCTTCGATGAGCAGAAAAACAAAGTGCTGTGGATTGGACATGGTGGTCATCGGTTCAAAAGCAAACTGCGCGGAACGAACCGCGCAGTTTCAATAGCAGGGATATTCCCTGAGGTTAGTGCGCAGCGCCGCGGGCAGCCTTCAGCCAGCCGTCGTACGCAGCTTTGTTTGCCGCGATCCACTCATCAACATGGCGGTCGATGTCATCCGAGCTGTCTTCGCCGTCCGCGATCATCTTGTTCTGCGCCGAAATATCGTTGATGTCAATTTTGGCAACCTCGAACAGCTTCGCGGCTGCAGGGTTGGCCTCCAGGAAGTCATCGGTCGCCACGACACGGATGCTGTCGACGGCAAAACCTAGGTCCTTGCCATCAAAGGTGGTCTCGGCTGTCGCGCCATCTGGCAGTGAAGAATAAGGCACAGCCAGAAACTCGACGTTTTCGCCCGGGATCAGAACGCCCGACACCCAATATGGGGTCCAGGTATAATACAGCACGTTTTCGCCGCCTTCGTTGCGTGCAATCGTGTCGGCGATAATCGCGTTATACTCACCCTGGTTATGGTTAACCGTGTCTCGCAGCCCGAACTCGTCGAGTTGATGCTCAATCACGCGTTCACAACCCCAACCGGGAACACAGCCTGCCAGATCGGCCTTGCCGTCACCGTCGGCATCGAACAGCGCAGCTTTTTCGGGGTCGGCCAGATCGCCAAGGTTTTGCACACCAGCGTCGTAGGCGGATTTGTTGACCAGATAGCCCTGCAATGCGCCATCGATCAGGGTGCCAACCTTTTCAAGAACCTCATCGCCACCGGATTCCTTGAAAAACGTGTCATGCAGACCGTTCCAATGGACCGCGGTGAAATCCGCGTCGCCAGTTCCCAGGGCCAGGTGCAGCGTTTGCGCCTGAACCTCTTCCGGTTCCGCAACATCGTAGCCCAGATCAGTCAGAGCCTTGAACAGGATTCGGTGCTGGAATAGCTCTTCGGTGATCGGCTGAATGATCGGACGCACGGTGACGCCTTCGCCGGGCAGGTGACCGTCGGCAAAGGCAGCCGTGCTCAGGATGTTTGCGGCGGCAAAAGCAGCCAACGTGGACTTGATGACCATTTTTAGGATCCTCACTGTTGATTAGTGCGTTTTTTGTGGTTCAGGTGTTTCTTCGGGTTGTGGTTTTTTGATCAGGCGCATGACTGCGCCGACGGGGCCGCCTTCATACCAATGGCGATGGCCGCGCTCGCGACCCGACTGGCCCATGCCTTGCGTGATCCGGTCCAGAACAATGGCCAGAATCACGATCCCAAGACCACCAACCAGAGCCTTGCCGGCATCCAGCCTGCCCATGGCCCGCAGCACTTCGTTGCCAAGTCCTTTGACCGAAATCATCGAAGCGATCACAACCATTGACAGCGACAGCATGATGGTCTGGTTCACCCCTGCCAAAATGGTCGGGGTGGCCAAGGGCAACTCGACCTTGAACAGAACTTGTCGCGGATTGGCGCCAAAAGCCCGGGCGGCTTCAACCACCGACGGGTTCACGCCCCGGATGCCCAACGAGGTCAGACGGATCAGGGGCGGCAAGGCAAAGATGATTGTCACCACCACGCCCGAGACATTGCCGATGCCGATCAACATGACCACCGGTACCAGATACACAAAGGCCGGGATGGTTTGCATGGTGTCCAGAATGGGGCGAATGGCCGCTTCGAAACGGTCGTTCTTTCCGGCAAGAATGCCCAACGGAAGACCGATGAAGAAACACAGGATTACCGCTGACACGACGATTGCCAGCGTGGTCATTGCCAGACCCCACGCATTGGGTGACAAAAAGCCCAGCACGGTCATCGCGGTCGCAACAAGAATGGCCGTGCGCCGCCCTGCCGCCTGCCATGCGATCAGCGTGATGATAATCAGCATGATCAGCGGCGGAACCGCGTTCAAAGCCGTGTCGATGCTGACAATCATTTCGTTGAAAACGTTTTTGATGGGCTGAATGATACCCCTGTTGGCGATGGCCCAACCTTTGACGCCATCCGCGCTTTCGGCGATACCAAGATCCACTGACGAGAAGGGATCGAGTATACTGAATTCTTTCTCTGCCATGATGCCCTCTCAGTGCTTCATTGTTGCCGGGTCGTCGACATCACCCTGAATGCCACGCAGCAGGGCGTTCTTGGTGACGATCCCAACCGCTTTGCCGTCCGCCTTGACCACAACCGGGTGTTGGGTCGAAATGGACAGGTTGACTAGGTCGTCAAGGGAATGGTCCGGATGGGCTTCGGGCCAAGCCTCGGGATCAACTGGTCCGCGCCGTTGTTCGAACGCTTCCACCGGCTCCATGATCTTGCCAGCGGAAATCAGTTCGAGCTTCGAGATGCCGGCCACAAAGTCGGCCACATAATCGTCGACGGGATTGGTGACGATATCCTCGGGCGTACCGACCTGTACAAGCGCACCATCTTTCATGATGGCAATGCGGTCCCCGATGCGGATCGCTTCGTCCAGATCGTGGGTGATGAACAGCGTGGTCTTCTTCATCTCCGCGGACAGGGACATGAACTTGTCCTGCAACTGACGGCGGATCAGAGGGTCGAGGGCCGAGAACGGCTCGTCCATCAGCAGGATCGAGGGGTCGGCTGCAATCGCCCGGGCCAGACCTACGCGCTGCTGCATCCCGCCAGAGAGTTCATCAGGGTATTTTTGATCCCAGCCATTCAAGTCCACCGCGTCAATCGCGCGCATCGCGTTTTCGCGACGCTCTTTCAGGTCGTGGCCACGAACTTCCTGACTGAAGGAAACATTGTCCAGCACGGTGCGATGAGGCATCAGCGCCATGTTCTGGAACACCATGCCGATCTTCTCGGCTCTCACTTCTCGCAGATCCCGCGCGGACAGCTTGTTGACATCCTGTCCTTCAATGAACAATTGGCCCGATGTGGGTTCTATCAGCCGATTCACATGGCGAATCAGGGTCGATTTACCCGAGCCCGACAACCCCATGATGCAGAAGATTTCACCACGTCCGACGGTGAAACTCGCGTCCTGAACTCCGACGATGCAGTCAAAGCGATCGCGAACGTCCAGCTTTCCAAGCCCTTGTTCCTGAACGGATTTCATCGCCTCATCAGCGCGGCAACCAAAAATCTTCCACAAGTTGCGGCAATCGATCACGGCCTCTTCCGATTGTGTGGCCACCAGACTCTCCCCCTCAAGAACATTTCATGCATACAGCACAATTTTTTCTTGTACACAATGTGTATTTTATTGTAGCACAATTTGCGCAATATGGTTGCTCAGCTTTAATAACAGCGCCATCTTGACCTGACTGGTTCAGATGCAACGATGGAGATTGGAATGAAGGATGCGTCCAAGCGCAAAAAGACGGAGCTTTTCGACTACCTGAAAACGGCCATCATGACGCTTGAGCTGCGCCCGGGCGCGGACTTGGACGAGTCGAAACTCTCAGAGGAGTTTGAGCTATCGCGCACACCATTGCGCGAGGTTTTGCGTCAATTGGCGGGTCAGGGCTATGTCGATCTGCGAGAGAACCGGGGTGCGCGGGTCAGCGAGATGTCACATGTGACCTTACGGGATTTCTTTCTGGCGGCCCCGATGATGTATGGGGCTGTTTTGCAGTTGGCGGCGAAGAATGCGACGGGTGTGCAGGTTGGAGCGCTCAAGGCGGCGCAGGAGGCGTTC
>NZ_JBQFTN010000017.1:0-71089 GCF_056538665.1 Ruegeria sp. BF6 | reverse complement strand
CCATCATCGTCAGCAAGTGCGAAAGCGGCAACGCCAAGATGCCGGTGATCACCATGGATCCGGTCGTGATCCGCGACCGGTTCATGAAGGCCGTGGCCGGCTGATGGGCACAGGCGCAATCCATTCGGCTGAGGATGCTCGCCGCCTTGCCCAGCGGCGGCTCCCTTGGATGGTGTTTGATTATATCGATGGCGCCGCCGGGCAGGAGGCCGGAGCGGCTCGCAACCGTGCGGCGCTGGATGCCATCACCCTACGGCCCCGCATCCTGCGCGACGTCAGCCGACGGTCCCTGGCGGCACAGGTTTTCGGTGCCGACGCCGACCGCCCCTTTGGCATCGCACCCATGGGTATGTGCAATCTGGCCGCTCCAGGTGCCGACCTGATGCTGGCGCGGCTGGCGGCGCGCTACCGTGTACCTCATGGCGTCTCAACCGTTGCCTCCACCCCGCTTGAAACCATCCTGGAGGCGGCACAAGGATATGCTTGGTTCCAGCTTTACTTCAGCGGCGACGGCAGCGGCACTTTCAAGCTGGCCAAACGCGCCAAGGCTGCCGGATACCAAACCCTTGTGCTGACAGTCGATGTTCCCGAAGTCGGCCGTCGGCCGCGTGAGCTGCGCCACGGGTTCACAATGCCCTTCCGTATCGGCCCCAGGCAGTTTTTCGACTTCGCCATGCATCCCGGCTGGTCGCTTAAGACGCTTTTTGCAGGCAGGCCGGAAATGGCGAATTTCAAGATGGAGGGTTATGACTTCGACCGCACCGAGAGCCGAGCCCGAGCCACATGGGACACACTGGCCCGGCTGCGGGATCTCTGGCCTGGAAAACTGGTGGTGAAAGGGGTGCTGGACAGCGAGGACGCCCGCGCGTTGATGTCTGCAGGCGTTGATGCCATTCAAGTTTCAAGCCACGGTGCGCGGCAGCTGGAAGCAGCCCCCGCGCCGATAGAAGTGCTCTCAAGTATTCGCTCAGACCTGGGGTCGGGTTTTCCCCTCTTCTACGACAGCGGGATACGGTCAGGAGAAGACGTTCTTAAGGCCCTATCACTTGGGGCCAACTTTGTCTTTGTTGGAAGGATACTGAAGTTTGCTATCGCAGCTGCCGGAGAGGCAGGTTTGGAGCAAATGTGGGATGTTCTTAGCCAAGAGTTGAGTATTGCCATGGCCCAAACCGGACAGATTATGCCGAATTGTGACAATTCTCTTTAGTAACGCAAGCGCGACTTTGTGGGGCATTGAACCCAAACGCTCTACCACCATGCAGTCGCGATGGGCGTCAAACGTGTGGTTCTTGCCAGTTCGAACTGGGTCCACGGGGACAAGCGTTTCACCATGGATGAGTTAAACAGCGACACGCCTCTGGGGCCGGTGAACGCCTACGGCATGTCAAAGTTGTTTTGCGAACGGACCGGCACTTACTTCGCGCAGCATCATAGGCTTTCGGTTATCTGCCTGCGCATCGGCTGGACCCAATGGACCCATGACAACAAGCCTGGACCTCATATGGCGATGGGTCGTTGGGGGCAGGAGATGTGGCTGAGCGATCGGGATTTTCTAAACGGCATGCGTGCAGCGATAGACACCAAAGACGTCGCGTTTGCGGCCTTACATCTTATGTCAGACAACCCCGGCATGTGTTGGGATAACACCGAAACAAAAAGAAAAATCGGATACGATCCGCAAGACGGAAGCCCTGCAAAAATGACACCCACCATCGCAGCTAGAACCTCAGTCAAAAGGCTTTTCTCATTTCGCATCGTTAAGTATCTTGAGAGACGCTTTCCGCATTGGTGATGGTCGCGACTTGCAATACTCGATGCGCCCTGACGTTCGAGGCAGCTCAAGAGCTATTGTAGCCCTCAAAACAGAGAGATTTGTAGTTCATAGACTTCCTGCAACTTGAACAGTCCGGCCAAAAACCGGTGGATCGCCACGAGTAATAACCACGTCGTCGTCTCGAGGGCCGAGGAACCTTTGTTTTACAGAGTGTTATCGTGTGGAATTTGTGTGCTAAACGGACCTCAGCCACCAAATACGTCTTGCAGCATTGATTTGATTGAGGGATTCTCCAAATCCACCTCGCCCTACCATCATAATACCTACACCTCGTTCTAATTTGAGCGTCGGAGCAGTCGCCACTCAGTCAATTGCCTTTTCTTCATCCAAAGCTGCCCACCTTCAACGAATGCCCCCATCTTTTCGAGTTCGTTGCCCCGAATACGCTTCTCATCAATTGCCGCAAAACTGATCTCAAGTACTTTCTGCAGATCGTACAGCGATTGATCAGGGTCTCCTTTTAGGTTGTAAGTTACACAACGGTCGCGACTGCTTAGAATTGCCATCCGACCAACTAGCACTCAGGCTTTTCCGACACTGTTGCATCGGGCCAGAGCCGTCCGAGCGGAACACCTGGGCCAAGAAGAGATTGCTCTGAAGGCAAATCTCCCGCACTCTCCAATTGACGAGAGGGGGGGCGCGGCAAATGGGCAATATCAAAGAGGAAACGCTCGATCCTGACGATTGGGAGGCAGCCCGCGCGCTCGCGCATATCGCGGTGGATGAGGCCATCGATCATTTGGAGCAGGTGCGCGAGCGTCCCGTTTGGCGCCCAATGCCCGACGACGTTCGCTCTCGTCTCAAGGCTGGCTTGCCAGACGCCCCCTGCCCTTTGGAACAGGTCTATAGCGACTATCTTGCGCTCGTGCGTGCCTATCCTATGGGAAATATCCATCCCCGTTTCTGGGGGTGGTACATGGGAGCCAGCAACTTCACAGGAGCATTGGGTGATTTCCTTGCCGCTGTGGAGGGAAGCAATCTCGGGGGTGGTAACACCGGTGCGGCGCAGGTCGAGCAGCAGGTTGTCGATTGGTTGAAGGAAATCGCTGGCTTTCCTGAAAATGCCAGTGGAACCCTGACCAGCGGCGGGTCCATGGCGAACCTCGTTGCGCATACGGTCATCCGGAACCTCGCTGCCGGCTATGATGTGCGCGCGGAAGGCATCGCCGCCATGGAAAAGCCGCTGCGATTTTATGCTTCTGATCAGGTTCATAGCTGTCATCAAAAGGCCTTCGAAACCCTTGGCCTTGGCGCAAAAGCACTTGTGGAGGTCCCGAGCGATGGCCACCAGCGGATCAGACTCGATGCGTTGGAGGCAGCAATTTCCGAAGACCGCGCGCAGGGATTGCAGCCAGCCTGCGTCATCGGGACGGCGGGCACCACAAACACCGGCGCAATTGATGACCTGACCGCACTTGCCGATCTTTGTGAACGAGAGCGGCTTTGGTTCCATGTGGATGGGTGTATTGGCGGTGTTCTGCGTCTTGCCCCGGACCACGCGCATCTTGTGTCCGGCATGGAGAGGGCCGGCTCTGTCGCAATCGATCCACATAAATGGCTACACGCACCTTTTGAGGCTGGAGCCGTTCTGATCAAGGATCCCGAGGCGCATTTCGCAACCTTCGAAATGCATGGTGACTATCTTCAAATCCAGGAACGTGGGATGCTCGCAGGTAAGTTCCTTGCCGACTATGGCCTGGAACTCAGTCGTGGTTTCCGAGCGTTGAAAATCTGGATGGCTTTCAAGGAACAGGGTGCCGCCAAGTTCGGACGCCTTATTTCTCAGGACATTGCTTTCGCGCGGTACATGGCGCGTCAGATCGAAGCGCATCCGATGCTGGAACTGGTTGCTCCGGTAGACCTTAACATCGTTTGCTTCCGCTATACGGCGGCGGATGAGGATACGGCCAAGAACCTCAACACCGAGATCATGTTGCGGCTTCAGGAACGCGGCCTTGCTGTCCCATCAGATACGACTGTGCAGGGCAAGCATGGCCTCCGTTGCGCCTTTAACAACCACCGCACAAGGCACGAGGACATTGACGGCTTCTTGCGCGACGTGGTGCGCATCGGCGAAGAGATCGTTGCCGAGAAAGTCCACTAGAGGTCTCTGCAGGCCGAGTAAGGGTTGCAAGGTCAGCGATCGCATCGGACTCTTCGTTGACGTTGGGGACGATCCAGCCAAAGCCGACTGGCCAGTTTCGCTCCCCAATCCACGGCTTGAGCCCCAGGCGCCGTTCAGATCGCTGCCACCACCACGATAGCGCCCCTCGTAGACTGCCCTTGGTACGCAAACTTCGCCCACCCTGAAACTCCCGAGAACGCCCGCACCGTTCCAGCGCCCATTCGTCAGCCCGCCGCTGACAGTGCTTGGGACATGGAAAAGCAAAGAGTTTTCTCAATGAATGCAACGGTGACAGCGTTGCTGATCGGAAACTCTGCGATCTGATCGTTATTCCGGGATCTCCAGATGAGTGAGTTCAATCTGACCTAAATAACGATGGATACCTTGCCCGCCACTTCCAAGCTGCATCGTTTGCCTACAGGGACAGGTTCGACATGGATCGCGTAACCTCGTGCACCTGGATTTCGCCGGACCGATCAATCTCGACAATCAGTTTCAGGGCGTTCGGAAACCGCTCGAAATACGAGAAGCTGATAGCATCGATCAGATCGATCGCCTGGCATTGTATCCGGTAGTCGGCCTGAAATTCGGTGTGCTGTTCCTGATCTGCTGCCGCGGCGACGTCGGCCTCGGGACCAAGCCCTTCTGCCAGCAGTGTGACATTGGCCGTTGCCGTGAAACAGGCCGCGCCTTCCGGCAGGACAAACAGTTCCAACGGTTTGGACAGATCGGAAATCGCACCGGCGACCATGGCCCGATCCTCGTCGGTTTGCGCCGGGCGCTCAAAGCCGATGATATCCGTAGCAGGCACCGCAAGCGACAAGGATAACTCAGCCTCTGAGACCGCGATATCCAGATGCCCCGTGCCATGTTCGTGCTCAATCCCGGCTTGCGTCTGCGACAGAACGACCGCAGGAACCAAAGTCAGGGCGAGAGCTGCGCATCTCATAAACAGGCACCACCTACCAGGGAATCACAGGTTTTATCTTAGTATTTTTCAAAAGCGGCGCAATCTAGGCTCGGGGCCAGCGGCCCCGCCAAATATGGGGAGGGCAAAGATCAGCTAATCTGAGTATAAAACTCAGGTTGACATAACTGACTAAATAACTCAGCTTTTGCGCCATATGCGTCGCACAGGCGGCGTCTGTGAAATTGTACCAGACAGGAAAGTGTCACCCCCATGACCCGATTTTTTGCTGCCACCAGCGCCCTGACCCTTAGCATCGCGTCCGCAGCCGGTGCAGCCGACGCACCGTCGAAAGCTGATGTTCTGACCACCTACGCGAACATTGCCGAAGCCAAATATGATGACAGCCTGATCGCGGCCAAAGCCCTGCACGAGGCCGTGAACGCCCTGATCGCCGAACCGTCCGATGCTACCCTGAACGCGGCACGGGCCGCTTGGGTTGCCGCGCGCGTACCCTATCAGCAGACCGAGGTTTACCGTTTTGGCAACGCCATCGTTGACGACTGGGAGGGTAAGGTGAACGCATGGCCGCTGGATGAAGGCCTGATTGACTATGTCGACGCCAATTACGGCGGCCCGACCGATGAAAACGAGTTCGCCGCGTTGAACGTGATCGCCAACGCCAGCTTTGAGCTGTCAGGCACGACCATCGACGCCAGCGAAATCACCCCCGAGCTCCTGGCCGAAACCCTGCACGAAGCCGACGGGATCGAGCCAAACGTTGCCACCGGCTACCATGCCATCGAATTCCTGCTTTGGGGGCAGGACATGAACGGCCACGGTGCCGGTGCGGGCAACCGCCCCTATACCGATTACGCCCAGGGGGACGACTGCACCGGCGGCAATTGCGACCGTCGTGCTCAATACCTGAGCGCCGCGACAGAGTTGCTGATCAGCGATCTGGAATGGATGGCAGACCAGTGGAAAGAAGGCGGCGAAGCACGCGCTGCCCTTTCTGCAGATGAAACCGCAGGCGTGAGTGCCATCCTGACCGGAATGGGCTCGCTCTCTTATGGTGAGCAGGCAGGTGAGAGGATGCGTCTGGGCCTGATGCTGAACGATCCCGAGGAAGAGCATGATTGCTTCTCGGACAACACCCATAACAGCCACTACTATGATGGGCTGGGCATTCAGAACGTCTATCTGGGCAGTTACACCCGCATCGACGGCACCCCGGTTTCCGGCGCATCGCTGTCGGAACTGGTGATCGCCTCCGATCCGTCGCTGGACGCTGAGATGAAGGTCAAGCTGGCCAACACCATGCAGGCGCTGGGTCGTCTGAAATCGACCGCCGAAGCCGGTTTCGCCTACGATCAGATGCTGGAACGCGGCAATGAAGGCGGTGAGCTGCTGATCATGGGCGGCGTTGAAGGTCTGGTCGATCAGACCAAGACCATCGAGCGCATCGTGAATGTGTTGGAACTGGATCAAATCGATTTTGAAGGTTCGGAAAGCCTGGATAACCCGGACGCGGTTTTCCATTGAACTTATCCCTGGCAGGAAGCATGGGCGAATTCATGCTTCCGGTTACTCTGATCACGCAAGTTTGTGTCTGGACGTGAAGAATATAACTTACTAAAACAGTAAGAAACCTATCGAGCTTTGAATCGCCATGATCGTTTGCCACTGCACCAACATCACTGACCACGAAATCCGCGCAGCGATTGACTGGATGCGGGCGTCAGACGCTCAGGCAATTATTACCCCCGGAAAGGTGTATCACGCCCTCGGTAAATCCGCGGATTGTGGCGGCTGCATGCCGCTTTTTCTAGACACCATGCGATCGAACGATAATTTGGAAGTACCCATGCAACTCCGCGCGTTACGCACCGGGGCCAAACCGAAGGATCCAGATGAAGGGCAACGCCAACGTCATAGAATACTTAAACAAATCTCTGCGGCATGAGTCGTCGACCGTCAGCCAGGAATGGCTGCACAACCGCCTGTAAGAGGATTGGGGCCTGGGTCATGTGGCTAAGAAGTGCCGCGAAGAGTCCATTGAGGAAATGGAGTACGCGGACAAGCTGATCGAACGGATCATTTTTCTGGAAGGCCACCCCAACCTGCAGAAACTTGACCCGCTGAGAATCGGTGGGACCCCCAGGGAGACACTGGATTGCGACGTCGCCGCGGAACTAGACGTTCGTGCCCTATATGCCGAGGCACGCGAGTTCTGCCGCGAGGTGTGCGACTACGTCTCTATGTCGCTGTTCGAGGGATTGCTCAAGGAAGAAGAAGGACATATCGACTTCCTCGAAACACAGTTCGACCTGTACGAAAGGATTGGCAAAGCCAATTATGCGCAACTTAATGCATCGAAAATGGACGATAGCGAATAGCTTCGCCGTCCTGTCGGTAGCCGCGCTTGCGGCCACCCAGCCCCGCGCAGCCGAACTGCAGGATCTTCACCTCAATTTCGAACCCAGAACCGAGGATGAGCGCACTCGGATCGCCAATGTCATCGTGGCACCCACTGATTTCAGCGCGCCTCAACGGTTCGAGGACCTGCCCGCCGGGGCCGCCACCGTCCGCGCGCGCACCGGTGCGGATGCGTTCTCGCAACCTTCCGGCAACCTGAGCTTTGAGCAGGAGCTGGACTTCAAGGTCGGCAACGGGTTGTTCAAGAAAATCTGGGTATCTTCGCCCGCGTCGACCCTGGCGTCGGACGGGTTGGGGCCGCTGTACAACGCGCGCTCATGCCAGCGCTGCCACATCAAGGACGGGCGCGGCCACACGCCCGCCGGGCCTGGCGACAATGCGACCTCCATGTTCCTGCGCGTCTCGATCCCGGGCGGCGATGGCTACGAAGAGATTGAGGACTTTATCGCCACGCAGCCCGACCCTAACTATGGTGGTCAGATGCAGGACCTGGCCTTGCCCGGCCACGCGGCGGAGTACCGACTGGACATTACCTATGATGAGGTCCCCGTAAACCTTTCCGATGGTGAAACCGTCACCCTGCGCAAGCCGATCTATCAGGCGGTGGATTTGGGATACGGTCCACTGCACCCCGAGGCCATGATCAGCCCGCGCGTGGCACCACAGATGATCGGTCTGGGTCTGCTCGAAGCGATCCCGGTCGAGGACTTGCTGGCCAACGCCGATCCCGATGACGCCGACGGGGACGGCATCTCCGGACGCCCGAACATCGTCTGGTCGAAGGAATTTGATGTGCCGATGCTGGGCCGGTTCGGACTCAAAGCGGGGATGCCGACGATTATGGAGCAGTCGGCAGCGGCCTTTTCCGGCGATATCGGTATATCTAGTCCGCTCTACCCTGCGGGTCATGGCGATTGCACCGATGCCCAGGTGCATTGCGTGAGCGCCCCGCATGGCGATGGGGACACCCGCGTATTTGAAGTCGATCAAATCGGCATGGATTTGGTGGCCTTCTACAGCCGCAATCTTGGCGTCCCGGAACGGCGAAATGTGGATGATCCGAAGGTGTTGCGCGGAAAAGAAGTGTTTTACGGCACCGGTTGCACGTCCTGCCACACACCTGCCTTTGTCACCCATCGCATGGAAGACCGGCCCGAACACAGTTTTCAGCTGATCTGGCCCTATTCCGACCTGCTGTTGCATGACATGGGCGAAGGGCTGGCCGATGACCGCCCCGAGGCCCGCGCCACCGGGCGCGAGTGGCGCACACCGCCGTTGTGGGGGATTGGGTTGACCAGAACGGTTTCCGGCCACACTCAGTTCCTGCACGACGGACGCGCGCAAACATTGCTCGAGGCCATCCTGTGGCACGGAGGCGAAGCTCAGGCCGCCCGCGATACGGTTGTGGCAATGCCCAAGCCCGACCGTGATGCTCTGATCCGTTTCCTCGAAAGCCTCTGACTAGTGCGGTTCCTAGCTTTTGCCCTTGCCTTGACGCTGCCCTTACCTGCGCTGGCACAAGATCGCGGTCCGATCCTGAA
The DNA here is from genome assembly GCF_056538665.1 of Ruegeria sp. BF6. NCBI lineage: Bacteria > Pseudomonadati > Pseudomonadota > Alphaproteobacteria > Rhodobacterales > Roseobacteraceae > Ruegeria > Ruegeria sp. BF6. The sequence continues at coordinate 62,243 of NZ_JBQFTN010000017.1, read as the reverse complement.
CGCTACGGTCGAAGAACATATTCTGCCCGGCTTCGCAGCGCTTTCCGGCGCAACCGGAGCTCTGGCGCAAGTGGCGCAGGCCAATTGCACCGCAACGTCGCCCGAATTGCGCGCGGCCTATCACACCGCCTTTGACGACTGGATTTCGGTCAGCCACATGCGATTTGGCCCCTCGGAAACCGATGACCGGGCCTTTGCGCTGGCCTTCTGGCCTGACACCAAAGGCTTCACGCCCAAGGCCCTGTCCGGTCTGATCGCCATCGAAGACGACGCCGTCAAAACCCCCGCGACCTTTGCGGAAACCTCGATCGCCGGACGGGGGTTCTTTGCGTTGGAACAGATGCTTTTCGATCCCCGCTTTTCAGATCAGGGCAGCGACGCTTATCGCTGCGCGCTGATTCAGGCCATAGCCACCGATATCGACCTGAACGCCCGCGCAATGGATGAAGGTTGGGCAAACTTCGCAAACGCTCTGACGCAACCGGGCGAAAACAGCCCCTACCGATCCGGCGATGAAGCGATGCAAGAGCTCTACAAGGCGCTGGTCACCGGTCTGGAATTCACCGGCGACACCCGGCTTGGCCGCCCGATGGGCACATTCGACCGCCCCCGCCCCAACCGGGCCGAGGCGCGTCGCTCCGAACGATCCCTGCGCCATGTGGAACTGTCCCTGATTGCGCTGCGTGACTTGGCCGCACACCTGTCGGCCGATCACCCCGATATCACGTCTGATCTCGATAGCGCATTCGACAAAGCCATCACCCGCGCGCAGTCGCTGGATGATCCGACCCTTGCACGCGTGGCCGATCCGCAGGGCCGGTTCCGGGTCGAGGCGCTGCGGCAGTCGATCAACGACATCCGCGAGATCGCCTCGTCCGATCTTGGTCCGACGCTGGGCATCAGCGCCGGATTCAATTCGCTGGACGGGGACTGACCCATGCCAAGCCGCCGACATTTTCTGGCCGGACTGGCCGCAAGCAGCCTGGCCCCTCTGCGCGGCTGGGCTTCGGTCGGAGCACCGGATTATCTGGCCGCTGCATTGTCTCCGGATGGCAGCTACCGTCTGGCCGGGTTGACTACGGGCGGAGATGTCCTGTTCTCTCTTCCCCTGCCCGCGCGCGGCCATGCGGCTGCGGCCCATCCTTACCGCGCGCAAGCAGTGGCCTTTGCGCGTCGCCCCGGCACCTTCGCGCTGGTCATTGATTGCGCCACAGGCACCGAACTCACACGGCTAACCGCCGCAGAAGGCCGCCATTTCTTTGGTCACGGCGTTTTCTCACCCGATGGTACGCAGCTTTTCACAACCGAGAACAACTACGAGGCCGGAGAGGGCGTGATCGGCATTTGGGACACCTCCGATTATAGACGTCTGGGTGAGTTCCCCTCGGGCGGCGTTGGCCCGCATGACATGCGGCTGATGCCCGACGGGGAGACCTTGGTCATCGCCAATGGCGGCATCGAAACCCACCCCGAAACCGGCCGCACCAAACTGAACCTGCCGACCATGCAACCGCGCCTGTCTTATCTGGACCTGAACGGTACGGTTCTGGAACAGGTGGAACTGTCGCAGAACCTGCACAAGAATTCGATCCGGCATCTGGCCGTGCGCCAAGACGGGCTGGTGGCGTTCGCGATGCAATGGCAGGGGGACAAGGCACAACATCCGCCGTTACTGGGCCTGCACCGTCGCGGCCAAGCACCGCGCCTGTTGTCGGCCCCTGACGCCAAGCAAAGCACATTGCAAGGCTATGCCGGCAGCATCGCCTTTTCCGGTGACGGAGAGGCCGTTGCCATCACCTGTCCCCGTGGCAGCGCCCTACACCGATTCAACGTGGCAAGCGGCCAGCTAACCGGCGCCTTCCCGCTGGAGGACGTCTGCGGCTTGGGCCCCGGACCCAAAGGTTTTGTCTTCACCACCGGCACCGGAATCGTCGGCGAGCTGACCTCTGGGGTCCAAATCTCCGCCCGCCCGGACTGCCAATGGGACAATCATCTGATACCAATTCGCCCGACCGCCTAAATTCGGCAAAACCCGTCACATAGATTACACTTGGACGAATCGAACTGCTGCCGTATTGGCGGGCGCAAAACTGGCACTCCTACGTTAAGGACCGACTTGATTGAAACAGACGCCCGACGCACCGCATTCCATCTACGGGGTTGAAAAATGGGGCAAGGGCCTCATCGAGGTGACGGAGGATGGCGAGATCGGTCTGCGCAATCCAATGGCACCTGAAGCGGCGGCGATCAGCCTGCCCGGTATCCTGCACGACCTGAACGAACGTGGCATCAAGGCGCCGATGCTTTTGCGCATCAGCTCGTATCTGGAAAACGAGATCGCCCATATCAACGAAAGCTTTCGTGATGCCATCGCCCGAACCGGGTACAAGGGCACCTATCGCGGTGTGTTTCCGATCAAGGTGAACCAACAGGCGCAGGTGGTCGACAGGATCGTCGAGTTTGGCAAGAAATACCAATACGGGCTGGAGGCCGGATCCAAACCAGAACTGGTGATCGCCCTCGCCCATCGCCTGTCGCGCGAGGCCCTGATCGTCTGCAACGGCGTCAAGGATGCCGAGTTCATCCAGTTGGCGATCCTCAGCCGCAAGATCGGCTTCAACACGGTCATCGTGCTGGAAAGCCCGAAAGAGGCCGACACGGTGATCGGGGTCTATAACGAGCTGGGCATCGAACCTTTGCTAGGCGTGCGGGTCAAGCTGACCAACCAGATCAGCGGCAAGTGGGAGGAAAGCTCGGGCGACCGCTCGGCCTTTGGCATGAATACCGACCAACTGGTCGCAACCGTGGACAAGCTGAAAGACGCTGGCCTGCTGCATTGCCTGAAGCTGCAGCACTCACATCTTGGATCGCAGGTGCAGGACGTTAATGACGTACGCCGCGCGGTAGGCGAGGCATGCCGGTATTACACCGAACTGACCCGTGAGGGCGTGCCGCTGACCCATCTGGATCTCGGCGGCGGTATGGGCGTCGACTATACGGGCGAGAAAAAGGCAGCCGAAAACTCGATCAACTACACGGTCGAGGAATATTGCGCCAACGTGGTAGAAACCGTCGCGTACGCGATGGACGAGGCGGACGTTGGGCACCCAACGCTTGTTACCGAAAGCGGACGCGCGGTGGTGGCCACATCCTCGATGCTGGTTTTCAACGTGCTGGAAAGCACGCTCTATGACGCGGCAACCGCCCCGGATGTCGAGACCGACGATCACCATATCCTTTCGGACCTGGCGGCAGTGCAGGGTTACCTGTCCTGCGACCGGCTTCAGGAATGCTGGAACGACGCCAATTTCTATCGCAACGAACTGCGCGCCCTGTTCCGCCGCGGCTATGTCGACCTGCGCCAGATGGCTCGGGGCGAGCGCATCTATCTGTCCCTGATGGCCCGGATCAAGGCTTTGGCGGCCAGCGACGAGATGGAAACCGATGTGGACGACCAGCTTGAGAAGGTCGCCGATATCTATCACTGCAACTTTTCGCTGTTCCAATCCCTGCCCGATGTCTGGGCAATCGACCAGCTTCACCCGATCGTGCCGCTGCAAAACCTGAACCAGACGCCGGACCGCCGCGCGGTGCTGTCCGACATCACCTGCGACAGCGACGGCAAGATCGACCGGTTCATCCTGGCAGATGGCGTTTCACCCAGCTTGCCGGTGCACTCCCTGCCCGAGGAAGGCGAGTATTTCATGGGTGTCTTCTTCGTCGGCGCTTATCAGGAGACATTGGGCGATCTGCACAACCTGTTCGGGGATACCAACGTCGTCACCATCGACCTGCGTGCCGATGGCGGTTTCGACCTGCTGCACGAACAGGAAGGCGACACGATTTCCGAGGTCTTGTCGTATGTCGAGTTTGACCCGCAAGATTGCGTCGCCGCCTTCCGCAAAATGGTGGACGAGGCGATCTCGACGGATACTCTGAAAGCCAAGGACCGCAAAACCCTGATGAGCGCTTATCGCGACTCGATCAACGGCTACACCTATTACGAATAACCCCTTGAGAGGAGATTACCCCATGGGAAAAACACTGGTTGTCGGCGCGGGCGGCGTATCCCACGCCGCTGTGCACAAGATGGCGATGAATTCGGACATCTTCACCGAGATCACTCTGGCCAGCCGAACCAAGTCGAAATGCGACGCTATCGCTAAAGCAGTGAAAGAGCGTGTGGGCGTCGATATCGCAACCGCCGAACTGGACGCCTACAAGGTCGAGGATACGGTCAAGCTGATCAAAGAGACCGGTGCGGAGATCCTCGTGAACCTCGCCCTGCCCTATCAGGATCTGGTGCTTATGGATGCGTGCCTTGAGGCCGGCATTCACTACCTCGACACCGCGAATTATGAGCCCGAGGACGAGGCCAAGTTCGAATACCACTGGCAATGGGCCTATCAGGAACGGTTCAAAGAGGCTGGTCTGACCGCCATCCTCGGCTCGGGCTTTGATCCGGGTGTGACCAGCGTGTTTGCGAAATGGCTGAAGAAACACAAGCTGGAAACGATCCGCCAGATTGACGTGCTGGACGCAAATGGCGGCTCGAACGATCAGGAGTTTGCGACCAACTTCAACCCGGAGATCAATCTGCGCGAAGTGCTGGCCGAAGTGCGCCACTGGGAAGGTGGCGAATGGAAACACTCCCCCGCCATGACCCATAAGGTCGAGTTCGACTTCCCCGCCATCGGCCCCAAGAACATGTACCTGATGTATCACGAGGAACTGGAGAGCCTCAGCACCCACTTCCCCGAGATCGAACGCGCCCGTTTCTGGATGACCTTCGGCGACGCCTATATCACCCACGCCAAGGTTCTGGAAAATGTCGGCATGACCCGCATCGACCCGGTGATGCATGACGGCAAGGAAATCATCCCGATCCAGTTCCTGAAAACCCTGCTGCCCGACCCCGGCGATCTGGGCGCGGAAACCAAGGGCAAAGCCTGCATCGGTGACATTGCCACGGGTCAGGCCAAGGACGGCTCGGGCGAGAAGACCTATTACATCTACAACATCTGCGACCACGAAGAGTGCTATCGTGAAGTCGGCTCACAGGCCGTCAGTTACACCACCGGCGTCCCCGCCATGATCGGTGCAGCCCAAGTCCTGAAGGGCAACTGGACCGAGTCTGGCGTTTGGAACATGGAACAGCTCGACCCCGATGACTTCATGGACATGCTGAATACCCATGGGCTCCCATGGCAGGTCCACGAACTCGACGGCCCGGTCGATTTCTGATCCGCCCAGCTTCATCTGGCCCCAAATACCTCGGGGGTCCGGGGGCAAAGCCCCCGGCCTCTCCACTCGACGGAGACGCCGATTATGGCAGATATGATGACCACACAGGCCGGGGATGCCGGAGCCTTCCGCAATTTCGACCTCAGCCGCGTGCCCACTCCCTGTTTCGTGGTCGATGAAAAGGCCGTCGAACGCAACCTGACAATTCTCGCCGATATCGGCAACCGATCCGGCGCGCATGTGCTGAGTGCGCTCAAGGCGTTTTCCATGTTCTCGCTGGCCCGGCTGGTCCGCCAGCACCTCGACGGCACCTGCGCTAGCGGCATCTACGAGGCGCGTCTGGGCCGTGAGGAGTACGGCGGCGAGGTCGCAACTTTTTGCGCCGGGTACAAGGACGCCGACATGGACGAAATCCTGTCGCTGTCCGACCACATCATTTTTAACACTCCGGCACAAAAGAACCGGTTCCTCGCCAAGGCTCAGGCCGCCGGTGTCCAGGTCGGCCTACGCATCAATCCGGAACATTCCGAGGGCGAGGTCGCGAAATACGACCCGTGCGCTCCCTGCTCGCGTCTGGGCATGCCGGTCAGCCAACTGACCGCCGAGACCTTGATCGGAGTTGACGGTTTGCACATGCATACACTCTGCGAACAGGGGTTCGAACCGCTGCAGCGCACATGGGCCGCAGTGGAACCCAAACTTGCGCCCTATATCGGCCAGCTCAAATGGCTGAATTTCGGCGGAGGCCACCACATCACCCGCGATGACTATGACCGCGACGGGTTGGTCGCTTTCATCAAGGGCATCCGTGAATCATATGGCATCGATATCTATCTGGAACCCGGTGAGGCCGTGGCGCTGGATGCCGGAATTCTGGTCGGAGAAATCCTCGACCTGCCCACCAATGGCATGACCCTCGCGATCACCGATATCTCGGCCACATGCCACATGCCCGACGTGATCGAGGCCCCCTATCGCCCCGCGCTGATGGACGAGGCGGATGCCGGTCACACTTATCGTCTGGGTGGACCATCCTGTCTGGCTGGCGACGTGATCGGCGATTACACATGGGACAGGCCGCTGGATATCGGGCAGCGCTTTGCCTTCCTCGATCAGGCGCATTACTCGATGGTCAAGACCAACACGTTCAACGGCGTTCCGCTTCCTACAATTGCCCTGTGGAACAGCGAAACGGACGAATTGAAGATCATCAAACAGTTCGGCTATGACGACTTTAGGGACCGACTCTCATGAGCATTTTCCTCGGCAGTGAACTGGCTGCGTCCGAGCGTACTGAAGACGCAAAATTCCGTGTGATCCCGGTGCCTCTGGAACGCACGGTGTCCTACGGCTCGGGCACGGCCAAAGGCCCCGAAGCCATCCTCGAGGCGAGCAACGAGTTGGAACGCATCACCGGCCATGCCGAGCCCTGTGTCGAAGGCATATTTACCGAAGAGCCCGTGGATTGTGATGCGTCGCTGTCCGAAATCATGGAGCGCCTCGCCCAGCGCACCGAGGCCGCTATCCACGCGGGCAAGGTGCCAGTCACTTTGGGCGGTGAGCATTCGCTCAGCTACGGCGCGGTCATGGGGGTGGCCCGCGCTCTGAACCAGCCGATCGGCATCGTTCAGATCGACGCCCACGCCGACCTGCGCGATGCCTATCAGGGTGAAAAACACTCTCACGCTTCAGTCATGCATCTGCTGGTCGAGGAAGGTGTCCGTTTGGCGCAATTCGGCGTCCGCGCCTTTTCCACTGAAGAGGCCAAAAGCCGCCTGAAGAACCACGTCTTCCATGTGGATGCCGAGGAACTGGTCACCGGCAACATCCACGCCGTTGACCTGCCCGAGGATTTCCCCGCGCTGGTCTACGTCAGCTTTGACGTTGATGGTCTAGACCCGTCACAGATGCCCGCCACAGGAACACCGGTCCCCGGCGGGCTGGGCTACTACCAGGCGCTGCGGCTGGTCGAGCACGCCCTGAAGGGCCGCAAATGCGTAGGCTTCGACGTGGTCGAGCTGGCCCCGGACGGCAATGCCGCCTGGGATTTCACTGCAGCTCAGATCGTCTATCGCCTGATGGCGGCCTGTTAATCTTCGGCGATCTCATTGAGTTCCATGTGCCCCTCGCCCTTGTTCAGGATGCGGCGCAGCATGGGTTCGAAGAACTCAAGCGGTTTGGTCGGGTAGTTCGGGTCGAACGCTTTCTGATCGTATTCATGGCAGAAATAGCGGCAGTCCTCCCAATAGGGGCTGTCGCGGTACTTGTCGCGGGCGTTGCGGTCACCGCCAAGGTGGTGGTTGTAGTAGTAGCCCTGGAACACGCAGTGATGCTTGAGAATCCAGTAGGTCTTCTCGCTGACATAGGGCTTCATCATCGCCGCCGACAGCTCACCATGATTATAGGGCGACAAGATATCGCCAGTGTCATGGATCAGGGCCGCAACCACCAGTTCCTCATCCGCTCCGTCTTCATAGGCACGGGTCGCGGCCTGCAGACTGTGCTGATAACGGTTGACCGGATAGGGCGTCCAGTCTTCGTCCAACGAGCGGATCGCATCCAGAATCCGGTTTGGCAGGGCGGCGTTGAAGCTTTCTTCATACTCCATAACGGCGTCCCAGTCGGCCTTTGTGGCCTCTTCAAAACTGGTCCAGGTGGGTTTGTGGCTTTTGTCCAGCATGGCGCGGTCCTTTGGCTAATCGGTTGGCATCAGAATAGCTCGTATCTGATACTCAAAAAAATAAATTGATTTTATCAGACTGATGAAAAAATACTTTCGATATGCAACTCAAGGCAATCGAGACCTTTCTATGCGTGGCCGAGACCGGTGGGTTTCACGCCGCGGCCCGCAAGCTGAACGTAACCCAGACGGCCGTCAGCGCCCGCATTCGGCTTATCGAAGAGGAAACCGGCAAGCCGCTTTTCACGCGCGGCGCCGGTGGCACTAGTCTGACCGATTTCGGGCGACAGTTCCGGCCCTATGCGGAACAGATGCTGTCGCTGTGGTCCTTTGCCTCTAATGACCTGCCCGCGCAAACGCAGAACCGGGTGGCTCTGCGCCTTGGAGCGCAGCTGAGCATCTGGGACCCGTTACTGGTTGATTTGGCCGTGCGGTTCGAAAAGCGCGTTGGGCATCTGTTGCTGACGCTGAACTATGATCACGACCTGAACATGATAGACGCGGTCGCCACCCAGGTTCTGGACGCAGCGCTGACCCACGAACAGCCCACTGACCCGCGCATTCAGGCGCACGAGTTGAACCCCGAACGTCTGATGCTGGTTGAAACCCCGGCCACGGGCGATCCGGTCTTTATCAATCTAGAACTGGGCGAGGTGTATCAGGATCACGTACGCGCGGCAGCGCGTCAAGCGGCGGGGCAAACCGTGTTTCTGGGCAATTGCCTGATGGCCTTGCGCTATGTCCTGCGGCGGGGCGGGACCGGTTATTTCCCGGAATATGTCATAAGGGATCACCTGTCGGCAGGTGAGTTGATCCCGGTAACCGGAGCCATCGACCTGATGCTGCCGCTGTACCTGGTGACCCGCCACGACAGCGCCACTTGCGAGGACATCCTGAACTGTCTAACCGATCTACGCGCTACGAACTAACCCCGGGACAGCGCGCCCGGCGCATCCTTGTAACGTCTGCGCATCAAAGGTCGCCCCGCGATCAGCAGGAACAGGCTCGAGATAGCTATACCAATGACCGCCGGCAGATACAGCAAGCCCCACAGGTTCGGATCGTCAATCACAACGGGCGAAACAAAGCCACGCACGCCTTCAAGCAGGACCAGAATGGTAAAAGCGCCCAAAATCTGTGGCCACAGTCCAAAACGTGAAAAACTGCCCAGCATCAGCGTTGCGTACCCGGCCAGCGCAACTGCAATACAGATGGCAATCCAGGAAAACCGCTGGTGCAATTCGTCGATTAGCTCACCTTTGGTGAACTCTTCTGCCGCGCTAATGGTATCTCGGTCCTGTAAAAGCTCGATCGTTGGAATGGCTTCAAGGCTGCGCTTGGCCATATTGGTGGAATTGGTCAGCTGGGAAATATCGTACGAGGCGTCTTCGAACAGGGTCGAGGACAAGGTCAGCCCCTGCTGATCCAGACGCAGTGCAATCCCGTCCAGCATAACAAGGTGAATGCCGGTATCGTTGTTGACCAGATACGCCGTCTTTGATGAGTAGCTGACCGGGTTCAGCGGATCACGCCGGTCCGAGACAAACACTTCGGACAAGGTGCCGTCCAGATCGATCTTGCCGATATAGACCGTGACACCGTAGGCGGGGTGCAGAAATTCGCCCTCGTTCAGCAACTGCGCCGTGACGTCGCCGGCAACCTCGGCCTGACGCTGTTCAAGCTGCTCGACCGAGGCCGGGCGTAGAAAAACGCTGATGACGGCCATCATCAACCCGGCCACCAGACCAAACAGAAAGACAGCCCGCGCCAGACGCCAAGGGCTTGAGCCGGTGGCCAACATCACCGTCATCTCGCTTTCGCGGCTGAGACGGTTGGTGGCATAGACAGCAGCGGCGAACACTGCCATTGGCATCACCGTCCGGATCAGCGTCGGCAAGGTCAAGGCGGTAAATTCCAAAAACACCATGGCCGATTGCCCGCCACTGATCACGCGATCAAACAGGCTGACGGATCGGGTGATCCAGAATACGCCGACCAGAACCAGGGTGAAAAAGCCGAACAGAATCAGCAATTGCCGCAGGAAGTATCCATCAAAGCGCGACATGTATCCTCATCCGCGTGTTCGTAGTGGGCAGGACCTTATGCCATTCCGGTGGCAGAGGAAACCGGGATTGGCCGGATCGCGCCAACCGATATTACCCCTTAAGCGTTTCCGCAGCCCGTTGCACGAAACCGGGCAGTTTTCTCTACTGTTACGCTCAACGCCTGGGATTTTGCGGAAACGTCCTTTCGTGTCAGAATTTGGGGATTACGCAGAATGGAGTTTTTATATGGCACTGTTATTTCCCACCGCACTTACAATTCCGAGAAGAAAAAATTCACTCTGAAACCAGCGGTAAAAACGAGATACGTCAACATTACGAAAAAGAACGCGGATGGCAGCATTCGCAAGGGCAGCATAGTCAAAAGGCGAAATGGCTAGGCCTTGTGCTTTAACAAGGCAGAGACAAGGCGGGCCTGATCTGTGTTTACGGCTTCAACACCAGCCAGAAGGACATGCTGGATCGTTTGGAGAAAACAGAATCCGGCGTCAGGCCCAATGCCTACTATGGCGCGGTCATTGCGTGTGACTGGCCCAGCGATGGATCACTTCACACCTATGACCGGGATCGGGACGACGCCAAAACAGTCGAACCCCATTTTGTTGACGACGGTATATTGCCACTGTTGGGGATGTCTCCCAAACCCAAGGTCCACGTTATTGCGCCGCACAATACAAGCGCGATGTTCCGGAGGGAAAACGCAGCAGAACCACATCCCATCGCAGGCGGTTCGACAGCAAGGTTTTCTACAAGGACCTCTCTCTGACAATCGATGGTCAGGACGCGAATACAATGCCCTCACGGCATGACACAAGCGTCGGGGATCTGGCATTGCCGGCCCGAGGAACAAGGTGGCCAGCCTCTTTGTGGTGAAAATTTCTGAGTTTGAGTTTTTCATTACCAGGGCGGTACTGATTAACACAGATTCCAGACGCACTACGCAATGCCCCCTGCCCCTGCAGGCAATGCTATTTCCATGGGACTGGTGGAATGGCAGGGGTGGCAGAGTTCGAACCCGCGATCTACGGTTTTGGAGTTTGCGGGAATTATCTACCGCTGGATATCTGCCCGCACCTAACAGTATGAAATTGCGGGATTTAGCTTTCTGTGACTAGTCGAGGGCATACCTGTCCAACGCACAAAAAAGATCAAATTCTGTCTGAGCGAAAGCAAACCAGAGGTCCTGAAGTCCGAGGATAAGGGTTACGAAGTCCGCGACAAAGTTGTACGCGGGCTGGTCCTGAGAATTGGCAAGCGCAGCAAATATTTCTGAGAAGTAGCTATTCCGCGCGGTCAGCGCCGCCATCGTTAAAACCTTGGCACGTTCCCGGATATCAGCGTGAAGGAAGCCCGCAAGGCGGCTGAGGAAGGCAAAGCACAAACTCGTACCGTGCGCTCAGACAACAGCACCAAAACCATTTCAGAATCGTTCGGCGCCTATAATTCAGCGCGAGAGGACGAGTTGCGGGATTGGCATGACATACAATCTGTTTGGGATGTTTGGGCAAAGTACCGCATTGGCGCCTTCGGGCGACCGAGCTTTCTTTCCATCACGGTCAGGACTTCCAGTCTCACGTCAGCAAAAAGTCGTCGCCGATCCGGGGTCGGTGCTGTGGTCAGTTAGCTGCGCCCATTCTGGGCGTGGTGTGCTGAAAAGCAATCATTGGGAAAGGCTCAAGGTTGGTGCAGAAGCGAGGAATCGAGACCGGGTTCCATCCGCCGATGAAGGGGCTGAGATTTACGCGACCGATTGCGAATGCCCTTGGCTGTCCATTTGTTGCAACGCGTAAGACGCCATCAGTCTATTGGTAGTCCGTCTGTCCATTCACGGGCACATTCGCAGCCGGACATTCCCCCTCGGCCATGCCGCAATAGCCAACTATTGGCGCACCAGCTTGAGCCTCCTCCGATTTGGAGCCGCCGACAAAACACTGCGCTCAGCAGATTTGCTTGGTGTTGCCAAGTAGAACTCAGTGGCCCCCCCGGTCCTATAAACTGGTGCGTAATCAGGTTTCAAGTAAACTGTCACCTTGGTTCGAACTGAAGGTGAGACCGGCGTTGAATTCATGCGCCGTTTTGATCGAACGGGCGCGCAAGTAGGAAAGAGAATTGGGGCGAGTGTGACCCTGTTCCGGGGTGCCAAGTGAGTTTGACTGCGCGTGTTTGGGGTGCGACGCGCCGAACTCATACCCCCTCGTTGAAATCGCAAACCCCTATAAGGCGCGCCGCTCGAAACTGATGCCAGAGCTACTTGTTCCAATTGCGACGCTTAGATTAAAAATGCAGCGTTGCACCAGCATTCAAAACCCGCAATTCGATCAATTTTCAGAGAACTACAGCGTTCGTGGGGCGACATGCCGAACTAACTAACCCCCTCTAATCCAGTTTGAAAAACCAGAACGTTCTAAAATAAAGACATGCCGCCCACGTTGCCAAGATCGCATTGTGTCTAAATTGTGTCCACGGTTCATTGTGAAACTCACCGTTCGCATCCCGGAAACAGCTCGATTCGCTAGAATCCAAGTCCCTACGGGAAACCCCCAATATCGGGCTTTGCGTAAACTGGGTATTTTAGAATCATAAATACCACACACCCCCTTGAGAAAAAGATAGGGGCTGGCTTTACCCCCTCGTCCAGCCCCTATTTTTTTCTGAGACCATCCCTACAATTTTCCGGCTAAGGACAGTATTGCGCATTATCCAATCTTAAGTCGCCGCCCAATGATCTTAGGTTCGCGCGTTGTACCGTCTCAAATTCAAGTCGCCGGTTACGCCCGGTAACGGTCACCACCATTGCAGCTTCAACCCGAACCCGTGATGCTTTGCCCAGACGTGCAACGCCGCCTACCAATCGTCGACTGGGCGGGTTTCTAGTTCCTTGTGGAAGTCACGGGGGAATCGATTGAGTCATTTGGCCATAGATCCGATATGAGGCGGATACAGGGAAGCGGTAAGCGTTACCTATTGCCACTTCGCGCGGCATGAAGTTTCCATGGACCCGCCACCATCCAACGTCTTACTTCGAACGGAAAAGCTGTCCTTTCCCAAGCCATATTGATTCCAGCAAAGTTAGCCTTCTCGCAGTAGGCTGCAGTTAACGTATTCGCCAACAGGTGAATTAGCGGCTAAGGTTCGGACTCATTCTTGTTTCATAGCCAGAACATGACAGTTGCGGTGAAAGAGATGGCGGAAAGGATTACCTTTGGGCACCTATCTTGTCTGGTTGCGACACGCCTCCGGCCCTTGAGCCTGCCGAACATGATCTCTATCCGGTTATGCCGCTTGTAGAGTGTTCGTCATATTTGTCGGTGGCCTTGCGTTGCTTCCGGCCAGGGGCACATGCGCGTGTCCCAATTCAGGGCTTCTCTGAGGCAATTGGCATCGCAGCCTCTATCCCCGAGCGGTCCGTACTCCTTGGGTGCATCTCGCTAGCGTAAACCACCACGGTTAATAAGGATAATTCCGTTCACTACACGCCGACCATCTACGCGAAGTCTGCCGCGGGACTGCGGAAAACAGGGCTCACGACGTGCTATCCGCACATCTGTCAGCCGGAAAGGATCAGACATTTTCACCGCTCGTTTTTTGAACGGTGAATCACACCACCAGACATAAATAAGCGTGTCCTAGCCCTGGGGATGCCATCAGGGGTCTTAGGGTTTGAGAAGTTCAGATGGCAGAAATCACAGCGTTTGCCGCTTCGACAAACCCGGCCACGGCCACTGCGCTGGCCAGTAAGATGCAACAAACTTCAAGTGCGTTGAGTTTCATTTTGAGCCCCATCAAAATGGTTTCCTCGGAGTACGTCAAACTTCGCGCTTTGCATAGTCGCTGCATGCTTACGTAGCGAAAACTTGCTACGCTGGCGGCACATATTTGCCCATGCCATGAAAGCGGGAGCTGCGTGCGGTGTTTGTTTCGGCGTCTGATGCTTGACGTGTAGCCGCATTGTATCGTCGGGCGTGTTGCCCGCTTGGTGGATCGATCACTAAAAAAAGGGGGCGCGCATGATTTCAGCGCGCCCAGTCCGCAGGGAGGATAATGAAAAATACTGCGCTCTTATAATACCTTGAACGCCAACTCATTAACTGTAGTCAGTATTGGCTGATCTGGCGGGACCGTCAGTGATGCGGGTCACACAAGCGGAGACAAAATTTTGAAGAAGACTTTCAACTGAATTCCTCAAGCCGACCTGGCAATAGCACCACTGGCGCTTTTGGCAAGAAACGTCCCTCGTTTGAATGCCGAGGCACTTGAGAAATCATATGAGAACTCGAGGCTTGAGAAAGTTTCTGCGTTAATCAATCAGTCGAGGTTCGGTTGGTTCTCAGCGACCTAGACACTTGTGAAAAGGGCGCGGCTTTCCGCCGGCACAGTCACTATATCAACCTCAAACAAAACGCGGTGAATTTCGGAGAGATGCGAGCAGCCTCAATCGGCTGGTGGTGACTAGTTCGGATAAACAGCATCAACAATGAGATGCGAAAGTTACATAATGGGGATGCTCTTCGAGAATCTACGGGCCCTCGAACCCACGCAAACCCGCACCGCAGCTATTTCTCCCGCTTTCACTGACGAGATTTACTCGCAATGCATCCCTACCTTGCCCTACGTCGGTTGACGTTTCTAAAATCGAAGACTAACTAAGCCGCACGCTTGAGGTTAGTCGCCTCTCGCAATGGAGAATTTATGAAAGAGACCCGGGCCTAACGCCCGTTCCTGGCGAAGCAAATTCAGGAACACCAACATTGATAGGCACACTCACGCGCGACGCTGAGTGTCCTGTTTCTGTACTTTCGTAATATCGAGACATCCCAATGAACATCTCAAAGCACGAGCAACGTGTTTTGCATGAACTCGCCTTAGGTGGTGAGATAAAATACGCGCGCGCCGACAATGGTAAGGTGCAGTCCGTCGAATGTTACACTCGTGACGGCTTTGTCTTCCCTGCCTGCACGATGGACGTATTCAAACGCCTAAAAGACAAGCGCTTCATCAAATCGAAAAATGGCCGCCCCTATCGGATCACCCATTTAGGGAACCAGTCCGTTCGCGCGCAAATGAACCAACGATAAACCAATCAAGAAGGAGGGTTTTCTATGAAAACGCCCCATCAAATCCAATACGAGGCATTCGCTGCTGCCGGAGGCCTGTACGATGAACGTCATGCCAAACTGTATGCCGACTTTGCGGATGACCTGATCGAAGATGGCAGCTTTTCCATCGTGTATGAGGGGGTTGCACATGCCTGCTATACCCCGCTCACAATCGACAAGGCACCACACTTGAAGTGCTTTGTTCTCGCTCCGTTAGCTGTGCTGCCCGAATATCAAAGAAAGGGCTATGCCACGCGCCTGATGGAAGAGGCAGAACGGCAACTTGATGCTGATGTTATCTTTGTGATGGGTGAACCTTTCCACTATGGGAACAGATACAACAACCCCCACAAAGTCCTGCCGCCTGTAAGAACGCAGGCCCCTCTTGAGTGTTGGTTTGCGCGCGAGCTGACTCCGGGCGCTTTGGATGGCATCGGAGAAAGCACATCCAGCGTGACCGGCCCATATTCTGTGCCGCTCATGCGGGGGCATCCAAGCGAGCAAGTATAAAGCCGAGCTCTCATAAACCCAGGCGACGAAACTATGCTTAACACACCGCAAAACGAGCCTCCGACCTGGGGTGGCGTTCTGGTGCGCCGACAAATGAAACAATAAAAGAAATGTAATATGAATCGAACAGAAATTGACGCAATCTCGGAAGTCCACAGACAGGCTTTTGGTGAAGCAGAAGGCAAAGAAACTGCCCAACTCGCCAGAGACTTCCTTGACCACCCAGACACGATTTCGATCAGTGTCAAACGAGAAGGGCAGGTTGTAGCTAATGTGCTATTCACCCCGTTTGTCTTTGAGGACCACCCAGACAAAAAATGCTACCTGCTCGCCCCTTGTGGCGTATCGCCGGAGTATCAGGGTCAAGGCGTCGGCAAGGAACTGATAGAAACCAGCATCGAACACCTTAAGTCCATTGGAACAGACGCTGTATTCGTTCTGGGCGTCCCGACCTTCTACCCTCGGTATGGTTTTGCCCCGACCGACAAACAGACGCCGTACCCGAACCTGTTGACGGCGCATGAAGCATGGATGTCTCTTGAGCTTACAGCTGGCACGCTCAACAGCCTGAACGGCAAAACAAAGGCGATCCCACAGTTCATGCAACCGCATTGGTGGGATACTTCCGGACGCGAGTGACGCCAGCTACCCTGAACCAGACAATCGGCGTTGTCGGTCGAATGTTTGGTTCGTTGCGCATTGTGGACATCGGGCTTTGCTGATGATGCAGGGGAATGAGTCTGGCGCAAGGTCGCATTCCACAGGATCGCATTGCCCGCGAAGAGCCAGCAGTTCACACTAGGAACCTATTACCGGTTCAGTACTTTGTCGGGCAGTTGTTTCATTAACCGGTCACGGTAACCTATGCGCCCTACAGTGGATCTGGCTTTTTTGCTATCGCGGCAGCTACTGATGGGATTCTAGGGTTCAGAGCATCGTTCGAGTTTGGCAGCAGAGCGGATTTTGCCGTTGGCCAGCATCTACCAAAAAAATGGGCAATGCGTCATTTTCCAACGGGAAAAAGCGAGTGAAAACCCAACTGTCAGGCAGTTTATGTTCAGAGCCAGGAATGCAATTGCTTTCCAGTACCATGGAAAGAACCAGGGTTCATTTGCCGCTTGTCGGTGAGGGTTGGGGTTCATCCTGCATTTGAGGACCGACATGAAAAACCTGGCATTCGCTCTGTTATGGTCAGGATTCTAGCGTCCAGCAAAACGAGTTGCTCAGCCCAGAGCAACTGCCCGATTCACGCATTTTCAGAAGAACGCACAATTTTCTTGGCGCTTGAAAACCGATACTCATGTAAGTGATTGATTTTAATGGCAGGGGCAGCAGGGTTCGAACCCGCGACCTACGGTTTTGGAGACCGTCGCTCTACCAACTGAGCTATACCCCTAAGGTGCGCCTCAGATATGCCAGCCGCGCGGCGGACTCAAGAGGCTTTTTCAGATTCCGCGCCACTAATGCCCCCGACAAACAAGTTGCGTGCGGCGTTGAGTTCTATAAGACACGGTTTGGTCAGCACAAAGGACCCCAACCGTGAGCATTCGCAAAAAGATTGCCGACAGCGAAGCCGTCCTGAACTGGGCTGCTCGACGGATTGCGAGCTATATCCGAATGGTCAACCGCAACACTACGTGGCAGCGCATCGGGTACGAGGAACTGGATCAACTGGCCGAAGAGGGTGAGCCGATCATCGTGGTTCTGTGGCATCAACGGTTGGCGCAGTCGCCGTATTTCTTCCCGTTGGACAAAGGGCGCATCTGCTCGATCACTTCGTCTGCTCGAGCAGGCAGCATGGTAGGCCGGGTGCAGAAACTGTTTGGCATGGACACGATCGCCATGGCCAGCAAACACAAGAGCAACGTTGCCGTGTCGCGAGAAGTGCTCGGCAAGATGAAGCAAGGGATTTCCATCGGCATCGCCGCCGACGGGCCACGTGGCCCGGAGCGTGTGCTTTCCACGGTACCGCTGGTATGGGCGCGCACCTCGGGCAAACGGGTTTTCGGCATCACCTTTTCCGCGCAATATGGCGGCGAAGCGGGTACATGGGATCGCCTTTTGATGCCCCGTCCCTGGCGGAACAAGGGCGTATTTCTATGCCGCGAGTGGACCGAAACCGTGCCGCGCAAAGCATCCGAAGAGCAAATCGAAGAGCTGCGTCAAAGCCTTGAGCAGCATATGAACGACATTACCGCCGAGGCCGACCGCATGGTCGGGCGCGAACCGTGGTCGCCCGAGGCTTAACCGCCCCTCAGACGCTGCATAAGGTAAACCTCGCTGCCTTCGGGGATCGGTTCGGTCAATCCGCTGGCAATGACGCGCCCGTCAATGGCGATGGATACACCCGCATCTACTGGCCCCTGAAGCTGCGGGTGCAGCCTTACCAGTGCCCGCAAAAGTTCACCGGTGGTTTTGGCCTCGACCTCCACCACCTGCTGGCCCCCGGTCAAGGACCGAAGGCCGGACCAGAGGTGGACCTCAACCATTGTCCTTGAGCGCCGCCAGAATGCGCGGTGGCGACATCGGCAGCTGCTTCATGCGAACGCCCGCTGCGTGAGACACCGCGTTGGCGATGGCCGCCAGAGGCGGCACGATGCCGGTTTCGCCCACGCCGCGCACACCAAACGGGTGGCCAGGGTTCGGCACTTCGACGATCACAGTGTCGATCATCGGCAGGTCACTGGCAACTGGGATGCGATAGTCGAGGAAGATCGAGTTCTGCAGGCGACCGTCTTCGCCATAGATGTATTCCTCGTTCAGCGCCCAGCCGATACCCTGCGCGGCGCCACCCTGGTATTGGCCTTCCACATATGTCGGGTGGATCGCCTTGCCCGCATCCTGAATGACCGTGTAACGGGTGATTGATGTCTTGCCGGTTTCCGGGTCAACCTCTGCATCTACGATATGGGTACCGAAAGACACGCCCGCACCCTCGGGGGTGGCCTCGAAATGCCCCGAGATCGGGCCTCCGGTTACGCCCATATCAGAGGTGATATCGGCCAGCGGCATCGGGTCGAAATCGCCCGCATTGGGCCCCGAAGGCACCGCGCAGCCATTTTCCCATTTCACTGCATCCACCGGGATACCCCACTTGGCCGCGGCGCGTTCACACAGTTTCTCAACCGCGTGTTTAGCCGCCTTGATTGTCGCCAGACCCGACGCGTAGGTCACGCGTGAGCCGTGGCTGACGTCATTGTAGCCCAGCGTTGCGGTGTCGGCGATGGTGACGCGGATATTCTCGTAGGGAATACCCAGAACCTCGGCTGCCATCAGCGCCATCGACGCGCGGGAACCACCGATATCCGGCGTACCAACCATCAGCTGGGCCGAGCCGTCCTCGGACAGGGCCAGCGACACCGACGTCTCGCCACCGTGGTTGAACCAGAACCCGCAAGAGATCCCGCGACCCTGCCCCGGTTTCAACGGGGCAGTGTAATGCGGATGCGCCTTGGCTGCTTCAAGCGTTTCGACCAGGCCGATGCGCTCATACCGCGGGCCATAGCTGGCTTTTGTGCCTTCGTGCGCTGCGTTTTTCAGCCGGACGTCGATAGGGTCCAGGCCCAGCTTTTTACACATCTCGTCAATGACCGACTCAACGGCAAAGGCCCCCATTGGCGCACCGGGTGCCCGGTAGGCGGCTTGCTTGGGGCGGTTGGCCATGACGTCATAGCCGATCTGTTTGACATTGGTCAGGTTGTACGCTGCGAAAGCACACATGGCGGTCATATCGCCCGGAGCACCCGGAAACGCACCGCCTTGCAGGCGGAAATCGCCACGGGCCGCGGTGATTGTACCGTCCTTCTTCATGCCGATTTTGATATCCATCGAGGCCGAGGCGGTCGGGCCGGTCGCCCGGAACACCTCGGACCGGGCCATCACCAGTTTGACCGGGCGGTTGGCCTTGCGACTGAGCGCCAGCGCGACGGGTTCGATAAAAACGGTTGTCTTGCCGCCGAAACCGCCGCCAATCTCCGAAGCCGTGACGCGCAGTTGCGAAGTCTCGATGCCCAACAAAGCCGCACAGGTTTTCTGCGCGATCCAATGGCCTTGGGTGGTGCACCACAACTCACCCTTGCCGTCATTTCCCAGCATTCCCAGACAGGCGTGCGGTTCGATGTAACCCTGGTGGGTCGCTTCGGTCACAAAGCTGTCTTCCATCACCAGATCGGCCTCGGCAAAACCGGCTTCGACGTCGCCATGGCCGCTTTCATGATATCGGACCACGTTCGGGTGCATCCCTTCGGGCACGGAATAGTCCGCCGCACCTTCGCGGATGACAGGCGCATCCGGAGCCATTGCCTTGTCTACATCAGTAACATGGGGCAGGACCTCGTATTCGACCTCGATCAGCTTCAGCGCATCGCGCGCGGCCAGAGCCGACGTTGCCGCAACGGCTGCCACCGCGTGCCCGTCATACAGCGCCTTTTCGCCCGCCATGACGTTTTCCAGCACGTTCCAGAACTCGCCTTCCAGACCGGGCTTGAACGGCACTTCGGCGAAGTCCGCGCGTGTCACGACAGCTTTGACGTCCTTATGCGCCTCTGCTTTGGACGCGTCGATCTTTACGATCCGCGCATGGGCGTGTGGAGACCGCAGGATGGCACCGTGCAGCATGCCAGGCGCATAGGCGTCGGCCCCGAACTTGGCACGACCTGTTACCTTATCCAGCCCATCCGGGCGGTCCGGACGGGTGCCAACGAAAGTGAATTCAGACTTACGATCATCCAAAGCCATTACAAAGCCTCCTGCATTTCTTCGGCCGTTTCCATCACAGCGCGAATGATCTTGTCGTAACCGGTGCAGCGGCAGAGATTTCCTGCCAGCCAGTACCGGGTTTCCTCTTCGGTCGGGTTTGGGTTCTTCTCCAGAAGCGACTTGGCCGCAATCAGAATCCCCGGCGTGCAGATACCGCATTGAAGGGCAGCATGTTCGATGAACTTTTTCTGCAGCGGGTGCAGAACGTCCCCATCCGCAATACCTTCAACAGTTTCGATGGTTTTGCCATCGGCCTCAACACCCAACATTAGGCAGGAACAGACCAGACGGCCATCGACTGTGACCGAACACGCGCCGCAATCGCCAGTGCCGCAGCCCTCTTTCGAGCCGGTCAGGTTCAGCTTGTCGCGCAGGCAATCCAGCAGGGTCTCTCGCGGGTCACACAGGTATTCGACCGCGTCCCCGTTCACGGTGGTGGATACGTGGAACTTGCTCATGCTTGCTCTCCCTTGGCGCGGGCATAGGCGATTTTCGCGGCGCGCTTGGCCAGAACGCCAGCGACCTCGGTGCGGAATGCGATGGTGCCGCGCTTGTCGTCGATCGGGTTGCAGGCGGCGGACGCTGCAGCAGCCAGTGCGTCCAGTGCGATATCGTCCAGCGTGCTGCCGATGATGGCCTTGGCGCAGCCTTCAGCAAGCAAAACGGTTGGGGCAACGGCCCCCAGCGAGACGCGTGCTTCGGTAATGATATCGCCGTCCAGACGCAGGTTAACCCCCACACCGACCACGGCAATGTCCATTTCAGTGCGCGGTATGAACCGCAGATAAGCGTCGCCGCCATTCTCCCCCCGTGCGGGGATGTTGACGGCTGAGATCACCTCTCCCTTCGCCAACGAGGTCTTGCCGGGGCCGGTTGGAATGTCTTCTACGGCAACCTCGCGGGTTCCTTCGGGGCCGGTCACGGTGACAGTCACGCCCGCCGCCACCATCGCTGGCACTGAATCCGCGGCCGGAGAGCCATTGCACAGGTTGCCCGTCAACGTCGCGCGTCCCTGCACCTGCGTCGAGCCGATCAGGTCCATCGCCTCGACCACGCCGGGCCAGTCGCGACCCAGATCGGGATGCTCGCTCATCTCGGCCCCCGTTGCGGCGACGCCCAGCGACCAGCTGGCGTCGGCGTTGCGGGTGATGTCGCGCACCCCGTCAATTTTCTTGATGTCGATCAGCGTATCGGGCGTCACTAACTCCGAGCGCAGCTGCACCAGAACATCGGTGCCGCCTGCCAGAAACCGTGTAATGCCCGTCGCATTTGCGGCCAGAGCCGACGCCTCGGCAAAGCTGGCGGGGCTGTGATAATCCATGAAAATACCTCGCACCTGTTGATCAGGATTCACTGGGTTCGCAGGGGACGTTAGTGCAGCAACCCCCCGACGTCCATGGCAGGAGCGACCAATTTTTCTGTTATCGGATGTCGTTTCCTGACCTTATGTCAGAGGTCGAGTTCGATCATGCCATCGGGTTGCGCAGCCCGGCTTTGGCACAGGATGATAGCGCTCTCGCGTTGTTTGTTTGACAGAACGAAATCGCGATGTTCGATTTCGCCGGATACCACACCACATTTGCAGACCCCGCAAATGCCGTCCGAGCATTTGACGTCCACGTGAATTCCGGCCTCGTTCAACACCTGTGCGGCATCTTTTTCGGCTGGCACCGTCAGCTCACGCCCCGACTGCGCCAGCTTCAGGGTGAACGGGTGGTTTTCATAATCCGGCTGTTCGGGAACCGAGAAATACTCCAGATGCCGCGCATCCTCGGGGAAACCCTGCCGTTCCGCCGCCTGCATGACGCCGTCCATATAGCGGTCCGGGCCACAGGTATAGACATGCCAGCCGTCCTCATAGCCGGACAGGATCGAGTCGAGATCAGCGCGCGTGCCTTCGTCCGAGAAATGGTAATGCACGTGTTCCGCCCAAGGCATTGCAGCCAGATCGTCAAGATACCCCGCCGCGTCGCGGGTACTGGCGGAATAGTGCAATGCGAATGGCTTGCCCAGCGCGTGAAGGCGGTGGGCAAAGGCGATCATGGGGGTGATGCCAATGCCACCGCCCATCAGGAATGTCTTGGTCGCCGTTTCATCCAGTTCGAAATGGTTTATCGGTTTCGAGACGAAGACCTTGCGACCCTCGTTGAAGATACGATGCAACAGCGCTGAGCCGCCGCGCCCTTCATCCTCACGCAGCACACCGATTTGATAGGTCGTCCGGTCAGACGGATCGCCCGACATGGAATACTGCCGCAGGAATTCCGGCGCGACCAGCACGTCCAGATGCGCACCCGCGGTCCATTCCGGAAGCGGCGCTCCGTTAAGCGCCGAGAATTCGTACTTGGTCACATCCGCCGTCATCTTGTCGACCTTGGTCAGCTCAACCTGCATGACGGGCGCATCCCCGGCGATGGTATAGCGGTGGATGACTGACATATCGCCTGCAGCCTTTCGGGTCTTGTATTCTTCGGCCGTGACCATTGCCTGATAGGCGGCGATCCCAGCCTCGCGGTCCATGGCAAACGGATAGGGCCAAGGGTGTGGCGCCAGATAAGCGGGGTAGACGGCCAGTGTCTGATCTTGGTATGTCAGGTCCAGATCGGTTTGCAGACCGCGCCGGTTCAGCGGGTGTTCGGTGGGGCGATAAGCGCCATCTGACTGCAATTCGATATCCCACCACCATTTCTTGATGTCGTTCAAGTCACCATTGCCAACCGCATCATCCAGTTTCGCCAACGCAGACGCGGCCTGAGGGATGTTCATCGCAGCCCAGCGGAACGGGCGTTCCTTAAAGATGCCTTCAAGGTTCCACGGGCAGGTCTTCATGCACCGCCCGCACATTGCTCCACCCAGAGTGGTTACCCGGTAGGTGGCGCATTTCTGGCTGTCGGACTTCCAGATTTCATAGCCGTTGAACATCAGTTTAGGCCCGGCGGTGATTGCCCCCGAAGGACATTCGCGCGCGCATTTGTTGCAGCTTTCACAGAACGTTTGCAGCCCGAAATCGATCGGCTTGTCGTGCACCATCGGCATATCCGTCGTCACTGCACCAGATTTCAGGCGCGGACCGAGATAAGGGTTCAGGATCACCTCTCCAATCCGGCTGACTTCGCCCAACCCGGACAACAGCAACAGCGGAGGCTGCAGTACTTCGCCATCCATTACAGTATGCGCCTTGGCCTTGTAGCCGAGGTTGCGGATCTGCTGCGCGATCACGCCACCCAATAGCGAGAACCGCAGATAGGCGCGCATCGACTGGGCGACGCTGATCCAGTCGTCACCGCTGGCGCCTTCCATCGTTTCATAGCCCTGATCAATGATCATGCTGATGGCCTGATCGTGAGGAGGGGTAATCTCCTCGCCCGTTGCGTCATGGGAATACCATGCCCAGTCCGGACACCGGCTGAGGCCAACTGCATCAACACCAAGGAAATAGGTCGTTGCCTTGATATTAGCGGTATTGCGCGCGGCATTGGTGGGGGGCGCGGCGTCTGCGCTCTCACCGTCCTGCAGCAATACAAACGCGCCCAGCGCCCGGCGCTGCGCGCAACTTGGGGCGGACTTGCGCACGTAATATCCACCCTTCGCCGCATCCTGCAGGGGCTTGCCCATATCGCCAAACTGCGCCCGCGCAAACATGTCGGCGCGTTTGGGCACACGGGCCACGTTTTCCTCGTCGATATAGGTGGTCGGCGCATCAACCCGCTTGAGGTTCTCGAACGGATGCGCCCCGTCTTCGTAACGCCGTTTGGCATAGGGGTCACGGTTCAGCGCATTCTTGGCAAACCCAGCGCCCAGCCACCAGGCGGGTCCTTCTGTCCGGAACCACGGTTGCTGCGCCATCGGCTGCAGGGGCTGGTCATGGGCGATCTCCATCTCGGTGGTCACGGCGGCCAGACCGAACCGCCTGCCCAACCACGGGGCCACGATGTCTCCATCCTCGACCGAGGCCAAACCCGCCGCCACCGCCAGCTTGCCCAGATCAACGTCGGATGACATTGCCGTATGCGCCCGCGCGTCAAAGCCCAGCAGACGGATATAGTTGGCGATGACTACCGCGTTCTCGGTCGCGAGCAGACAGGCGCGATGATCCTGCGCGTCGATGATCCACTCCGCGCCGGGCTCATTCGGATCAGGGTCGCGGTTGTGTTCATATAGGAAGACGATGGCGTGGCGATGCGTGTTCATCGACTTGGGGGCGGCCTCCATGCTGTCTTTCAGATCGGCCATGATCAGGTCGATCCCCGAGGCCAGCGTCTTGGTCTGCCGCGTTTTCAAGGCATGGGCCAGACGGTCGATATCGGGATTACGGCGGGGTTCGGGCAGCATCGCTTCGGGCGACAGGGGACCACAACCGATCATGGACGCATCATTGAAATAGCCAAACGCCTTGAGGTGATTGGCACGCTGTGACGGATCGTCGGGGATTTCTGAGACCACCGGGTTCACAAACCCGTCGCGGATCGTGTCCATCATCGCCTGGAATTCACCCATCGCGTTAACAATGCTTTCGGGGTGATCCGCACGATGAAAGCCGATCGTCTGCATCGGTTTCACCGCAGAAAAGTCAGGCAGAAGCGCCTGCCGCGCCAACCGCTCAAGCGGATAAGGGCCCATATGGACCGGCCGGTTTTTGTCCGAGAAAAAGCGGATTCCCATCGCGTGCCTCCTGATGATGACTGTCACCTAATGCGCGCTGGACTGCGAATCCATTCATGACTAGTCATAGATGGTATGAGCAAAACTGATTTCACCGATCTGGACGGCAAGGTCCTGCGGACTTTTCTGACCATCCTCGAGGAAAGCTCGGTCTCGAAGGCCGCTGACCGTCTGGGCGTGACGCAGTCTGCGATCAGCCATACGCTGGCCAAGCTGCGACAGGTGCTGGGTGATCCGCTGTTCGTGCGCTCGGGTCAGGGGCTGACGCCAACTGAACGCGCCCTGTCCTTGAAAGAGCCCGTTCAACAAGTGCTGGACGGTATGCGCGCACTGACCGATGACCGCCCGTTTGACCCTCTGGCCGAAGAGATCAGTATCCAGATTGCCACCAACGACATGCCGCGAGAGTTGATCTTTCCACCACTGCTACACGCGCTTAGGGCTGAAGGCGTCAGGCTGAGGCTGGGATTCATCCCCTCAGGCGTCCCTGACCCGGACTTGCTGCGCAGTGACCGGTGCCAGTTGATGCTGACCCCCCTGCCCCCCGATGGGCCGGACATTTTCCAAAAACGCGTGCTGATCAGCCCGTTGATGATCTTCTACGACGCAGCGCGGCGCAATACTCCGGACAGTTGGCACAGCTATTGCGAAACCGAACATGTCGAAGTGCGCTTTGCCGACGGGCGCAGTTCCCGCGCAGTGATGCGCGGCGTGGACCAGAGCCAGATCCGACCACCCACCGTTACCTTGCCGCATTTCAACGCAATACCTTCCTTCGTGAAGGGCAGCGATCTGATCTCGACCGACACATTGCTGATGAAACATGGGCCGTTGGCGGCGCTGGATTGCGCGCCCTTGCCGTTCGATTGCGACCCGGTCTCGATCTACATGGTCTGGCATCAGCGCTCGACCAACGATCCGGCCCATCGCTGGTTGCGGGACCGGATCGAGGCAGTTGCCGCGAAATTGCAGGGCTGAGTCACCGTGACCAGAACCGCGCCTTGACGAAATGGGTCAGTGCCGCTCCGGTTTCGAAATAGGTACGGCGCAGGCCTGTCCAGCTTTCGTGGTATTCCGCGACCGCAGGAACAGGCAGCAGCGACAGATCATCCTGCAGAAGACTTTTTGCCATAAGACGGCCAAACACGGTGCCCGGCCCAATCCCACGCCCGGAATACCCATGAACCGACAGGGCGTTGGGGCCGATCTGCGTGATCTTGGGAATATGGTCCGAGGTCATGGCAATCCGCCCGTGCCACCCCTCGATCAGCGGCTGGCCGGCCAGTTGCGGGAAAAGCTCGGACAGTTTGCGTCTGATCCAGGCGGTATGGGCAGCGCGGCCCGCCTGACCCAGATCGCCCATCGCGCCGATGATCAAGCGGCCCGCGGCGTCCATCCGGAACGAGGTCATGATCAGGCCGGTATCCCAACACCCCTCTCCGCCCGGCAGAATACTGGCGCGCAGATTGTCCGACAGTGGCGCGGTCGAGAACTGGAAGTAATAAACCGGCACATATTCCGGTGCCGATGCCTGCAGCCCCTGATGATAGGCGTTGGTGGCCTGGATCACCGATTTCGCACGTACGGTGGCCTTAGGGGTTTTCAGCGTCCAAACGCAATCGCTGTACTGCATGGACTGCACCGGGCTTTGGGTCGCGATCTGCGTCCCGGCCTCGGCAGCGGCGCGGGCAAGGCCCCGGACGTAGCTTAGCGGCTGGATCGTCCCCGCGCGGGGATCGAACAGGGCACCATGGAACGCCGTACTGCCGGTGCGTTGTTCCGTCTGGTCTGCAGACAGTAATTCAACCGGCGCACCCGCAGCGGACAGCTGCGCGTGCCGGGTCTTCAGGTCACGCTGCCCTTAGGCGGAATGCGCACAATGCAGGGTGCCATTCCGCACCGGTCCGCAGTTGATGTCGTGCCTTTCGATCAGATCAAACACTTCACCGGGCGCGGCGGCCAGAAGTTCAATCAGTTTTCCCCCCGCTTCGTCCTCAAGATGCTGACGAATGTCGTCGGGCGGCAGCCACAACCCCGCGTTCACAAGCCCAACGTTGCGGCCCGAGCCGCCATGACCGATCTCCTCCGCCTCCAGCAGGCACACTGATGCCCCGGCCTGAGCGGCCGTCAGCGCTGCGGAACAACCTGTATAGCCACCTCCAATCACCGCCAGATCAACGGTCAGGTCGTCGGTCAGGGGAAGGCTATCGAACTGCTCCATACAGGTGTTCAGCCAGAGGGGCTGGTTGTGGTCGCTCACGCGGGGCTCCTTGAATGCGCGCGGATCATCAGGGCTGGATCAGCCGGTTGCAAGCGTTCTCTGATCGTCGCGGCCCATCGCAATCAAGAAAGGCTGCGCGTCCTGTTGTTTCTGGAATGGTGCCTTGTCGGACATACTGCGCCAGTCGGCCAGAACCAGCGATTGCGCCACGGCCCCACCCAGAGTCGCACCGGGGCCTGTCACAATGAATAGGTCAGGTGCGAACTCGCGCGCGGCGGTCTGGATCGCGCGAGTAAAGTCATAGGTCTCGGTCACCTGATGGCCCAGCGTATAATCCCAAAGTGCATGCGTGTCCGTGGCACCCGGCCACCAGATTTTTCCGCGCCCGTCGATCAGAGGACGTTCTGGCTGGCCAAACATCTCAGCGCCCAACCGGGCTTTCCCTTCGGCCGCAACCGGAGCCTGCAATGCAGTGTGAAAGGCCGCGTGATTGGGAAGCCGCATCGGGAAACGGTCCTGTATCATTGGCTGCGCAGCCTCAAATGCCTTGAGCCCTGCCTCATTCCCCGCCAGAACCAGCATCCCGCCCAGATCAATGGACAGCGCCAAATCGCACCCATCGGACGCGTTGATCCGCGCCACGTCGGCCAGCAATTCAGCTTTACGGGTGGCATCGTCTTCCCAGTTTTCACCCACGAACGGAAAAACCAGCTGCCCACCGATCAGCTGGTCCTGCATCAGCGTGCCCATCGTGTTAACCACGCGGAACCCGTCCTGCGGTGACAGGGCACCACCTGCGGCCAAGGCGATGTACCAACCCATCGAATTGCCTGTGACCGCGACCACTTCGATGTCTTCGGCTACAGCCTGTGCATCGGCTAGCGATGCTGCATAGATCAGGGGCGAGGCCACATCTCCGCGGGAATACTTGCTGACAGTGTAACGACTGGCGCCATCCAGCGCGGTCACGGCCTCCTGCCCCGCTTCGGCGCGGATGGTATCGAAGCTCTGAAACAGACCCATCCGCTGCCTGTGATGACGGTGCAGATAACCCAGTTCGGGTTTGTTGTATGTCCCCCGCCCGGGGCAGATAACGACAGCGGTGCGGGTCATGCGCGGCCTCCGGTCAGAGCCAACGCGGCGGCAACAATGCCGTTTTTCGACGGCAACGGAGCGGCATAGGCCGGGCCAGTGGCAATAAAGCAATCCTCTGCCACAACGCGGGCGGTTGGCGTATCGGGGCTTTCCTCGGTAAAGAACGTCATCAGCGCCTCAGATTGGCTGCCGGTGCGGCGGCATTCATCAACGACCAGAACATGAGCGCAGGGTTTGGTGGCCTCGCGCAGGGCCTCAACCGGCAGAGGCGCGAGCCAGCGCATGTCAATGATCCGGGTCTTCACGCCAGCGGCCTCCAGTTCAGGCAAGGCCTGTTTCGACAAATAATGCCCATTGCCGTAGGTCACGATGCCCACATCGGCACCATCCCCGTGCACACCCACCTCACCTAGCGCAATGTGTTGATCGGGTGAGGGATAGGTGGTCATCCACCCGCCATCCTGGGCCTCATGCAGATCTCGCATCGGATAGAGCGCAATCGGCTCCAGAAACACCACCACCCGCTGCTCTTCCCGCGCCAACCGCACGCATTCACGCAGCATCTGCGCCGCGTCCGCGCCGGTAGAGGGGCAGGCAATGATCACACCCGGAATATCCCGCAGCACGGCCAGAGAGTTGTCGTTGTGGAAATGCCCGCCGAACCCTTTTTGATAGCCCAGCCCGGCAATCCGCAGCACCATAGGGTTGGTGAACTGACCGTTCGAGAAAAACGGCAGGGTCGCAGCCTCGCCCCGGATCTGATCCTCGGCATTGTGGAGATATGCGAGGAATTGAATCTCGGGGATCGGAATGAACCCGTTATGCCCCATGCCGATGGCAAGCCCCAGAATGGACTGTTCGTCCAGCAGCGTGTCGATCACCCGGTCCGGTCCAAACCTTTGCTGCAATTTCTGGGTCACGCCGTAGACGCCTCCCTTGCGGCCAACGTCTTCACCCATACAGACGATCTCACAATGCTGTAGCATTAGATCGGTCAGCGCCCAGTTGATCAGGCGACTCATGGGTTGAGGGTCTTCCATCGCGCGCATATCTCCGCCAAAGGCCTTGGCTCGGGCCTCGGCGCTGGGGCCATTGGTGCGCTTGCAGGGACGTTTCGGCGGGATCAGGCTGGCCAGCACCTCGGTTACATTGGCCAAATGCGGACGCGTTGCTGCCTCGGCCGCGACCCGGTCCGTGCGGGCGCAAGTGTCTTCATAGATTTTCAGCGCGTCGGCCGGGGACAGTGCACCAGCCTGGTCGAGTAAACGTACAGAGTGCAGCAAGGGGTCGTTAGCCTCGTCCGCCTCAACCTCGGACTTCGACAGGTAGGTGGTCGGCACATCCGCCCCCGCATGGCCATAAAGCCGCACGATTTTCAGGTGCAGGAAAGCAGGTTTACGGCGGGTACGCACATAGTCGGCGGCCTCTTGCGCCACGGCGTAAGTCTCATAGATGTCCAACCCGTTGGCCTGAAAATACCTGATACCCGGGCGATGCTCCATCGACGCCTGTATCCAGCCCTTGGGCGTTTTGACTGAGATCCCGATCCCGTTGTCCTCGCACACAAACAGCAGAGGAAGCGGCGTGGATTGCACGCTGGTCCACCCAGCGGTATTGATTGCCCCCTGCGCCGTCGAATGGTTGGCAGAAGCATCTCCAAAGGAACACATTGCAATTCCATCCTCGGGCAACTCCCGATGTTCAGGATCATGCCGTCGAGCGGCGCCCAGACTATAGGCCGCGCCAACGGCCTTGGGCAGATGGCTGGCAATGGTCGAGGTCTGCGGCGGGATCATCAGCGCCTTGGAGCCAAGAACCTTGTGCCGCCCGCCCGAGGTCGGGTCCTCTTTCGAGCACGCAAAACTCAGCAGCATGTCCCAGGCGATCTGCTGACCCGGCACTTGCTCGGCCCGGGCGATTTGAAACGCCGCATCACGATAGTGCAAAAACGCAATATCGGTCGGGCGCAGGGCATGGGCCACAGCCGCCATCCCCTCATGACCGGATGAGCCGATTGTATAGAACCCCTGCCCCGCCTTCTGCATTGCTCGGCTGGTGCGATCCAGCGCCCGGCTGAGAACCTGAGAGCGAAACAGCGATACCGCGTCAGTGTTTCTAAGGCCAGGACGAGGCGGCGCACCCTTGGGATAGTCACGTTTCGTGACCCGGGTCAGGAAGTTTTCGTGAACGATCTGAGCGCGATCCATGGCCTGTTCCCCGGTCTTCGAATTCTTCAGGTGGGCGGTTTCATCTTGGATAGCACGCGGGTTCTTAACCGGTCACCCAAAAGAAAAGCCTGTATGTGTATCGGGCTGGTGCGCGGCAAATGCCAGTGATATTCCATCCGAAAGGTATGAGGATATGTCATATGATCGCCCCGCGTCGCTTCCTGCCCTCGATCCCGTCTTTGCTTGCGCTTGAGGCTGTTGACCGCCTCGGCAGCGCCTCTGCCGCCGCCGAAGAGCTTTCCTTGACGCAAAGCGCGATCAGCAGGCAACTCAAGTCGATGGAAGAACAATTGGGTGTGGACTTGATCCAGCGCAGCCAAATGCGGTTGCACCTGACACCAGCGGCCAAAGAATACGTGCAAGTTGCGCGCGTTGCACTGACCCATCTGGCGCAGGCATCGCTGAAGCTGAAAGCCAACCCCACCGGAGGATCGCTGAACCTGTCGATCCTTCCCGCCTTCGGCATGCACTGGCTGGCCCCGCGCTTGCAAGATTTCGCTCGTCGCCACCCGGAGGTCACGGTGAACCTGAACACCCGCCTGCGCCCGTTTGACTTTGACGCCGAGCATTTCGACGCCGCGATCCACTTCGGCCAGCGCGACTGGGCCGGTGTGAATTACCTGCGTATCATGCGAGAAGATGTGCTGCCGGTGTGTTCACCCGACCTGCTGCCCGATGACGCCGATGACATCGGATGGCTGACGGCGGCCCCCTTGCTGCACCTTGAAACACGCCCGGACGCTTGGGAAAGGTGGTTCACCACACAAGGCCATGAGGCTACCGGAATACACGGTATGTTGTTCGATCAGTTCTCGACCATGGGGCAGGCAACAATACACGGGCTAGGCGTGGCATTGCTACCAAGCTACCTGATCGAAGCAGACCTAGAGGCGGGTCGACTCGTACCGGCCTGGCGCGGACCGGGGGTGAGCCTTGGGGATTTCTATCTTGTCTGGCCGCAATCGCGCGCGGAATCCGAACCGCTCAGGTCATTTCGCGTGTGGCTGCAAGGTCAAATTGATCAAGTACCACAGTTGTAAGATATGCACTGGAGTTCCCAGCGCGGCCTTCGGCCTTGCGTTCTCCTTCCGTTGGGCCAGAAACACTGGCGACGGACGGGAAAACCCCCGGAATTGTTAAGTATCCAGAGACCGGGCGATAAGTTCCTTCATGATCTCATTGGTACCACCATAGATCATCTGAACCCGCGCATCCGCGTAAAGGCGGGCGATCGGGTATTCCATCATGAACCCGTAACCGCCGAACAGTTGCAGGCATTCGTGCATGACCTCGTTCTGAACTTCCGATCCCCAATACTTCACCATCGAGGCCGTGGCAGCATCAAGCGTTCCCGCCTCGAGCCGCGCGATACAGTCATTGACGAAGCTGCGCAGGACCTCGGCCTTGGTCTTGCACTCGGCCAGTTTGAAGCGGGTGTTCTGAAAATCCATCACCCGTTGGCCGAACGCCTTACGCTCCTGCGTGTATTTCACCGTCTCCGCGATGGCGAAATCTATCGCGCCGAGCGCCCCGATACCGATGGTCAGACGTTCCCACGGCAATTGTTTCATCATCTGATAAAAGCCCTGCCCCTCTTCCGCGCCCAGAAGATTGGTCATCGGCACCTTGACGTCTTCAAAGAACAACTCGGCCGTGTCATTGGCCTTCATCCCCAGTTTCTTCAGGTTTCGACCCTTGCGGAAACCCTCTGCGCCTTCGGTCTCCACAGCTATCAAAGAGACACCCTTTGACCCCTGCGTCTTGTCGGTCTTGCAAGCCACAAGGATCAGGTCCGCCGACTGACCGTTTGTGATGAAAATCTTGGACCCGTTCAGCCGGTAGGAATTGCCATCCTTGTCTGCGGTCGTCCGAATGGATTGCACATCCGAGCCGGTTCCAGGCTCGGTCATGGCCAGCGCACCGACCATCTCACCCGAGGCCAGACGCGGCAGCCATTTCTGCTTTTGATCCTCGCTGCCATAGGCGTTGATGTAGTGAACGACGATGGTTTGGATCGCATAACCCCACCCTGAATCCCCGTGCGAGGCCTGGGCGTAGAGCGTCACCGCATCAAACCCGATACCACCCCCCACACCGCCATAGGCTTCCGGAATCGCACCGGCCATCAACCCCATTTCACCCGCCTTGCGCCACATGTCACGATCAACAACGCCGTTTTCGTTCCAGCGGTCGAGATTGGGTGTCAGTTCTTCCCCCATGAACCGGTCCGCCATTTCGGCAAACATCTGATGCTCTTCAGTCACCCAACCTGCGGTGGTGGTAAACAGTGGCATACGACATCCCTCCCTTGCTTTTGCCTGAACAGCCTAGCTTTAGAGGTTTCGCATTCCAATCCGCCCCGAGGCAACGCAACGCAACGTCGCTTTGATGATCAGGCCCGGTTCAGACCAGCGCGTTTTCCAACAGAACCTGTGCGGCCGCTTTGGCATCGTGTGCCGGATCACAGGATTTCAGAAACACCGCCGCGACAATCGCGCCCTCCTGCAACAGCACAATCTGACAGGCCAGATGTTCCGGGTCGCGCACACCGGCCTTGTGGGCCAGGTCCGTGAAATGATCCAGCAATATCTGCTTGTGTTCCGCCGACTGTTTGTGGATCGGATGATCCTCCTCCTGGTATTCTGCGCCGGCCTTGATGAACATGCAGCCGCGATATTCTTCCTCACTGAACCACTCGCCCAGCGCATCGAAACTGGCGATCAATTGCCCGGCCGGAGTGTCGGACAACTCGCTGATACGGTGCAGGAAATCCTCGCGAAAGCTCTCGTCCCGCAGCTGCAACGCAGCAAGAATCAGGTCCTCTTTGGTGCGAAAATGCTTGTACATCGAGGTCTTGGACACCCCCGTTTCAACCACCAGCTTGTCCATTCCGGTGGCATGAAACCCATCACGGTAAAAAACCTGCAGGGCTTTGCGGACCAGTTCGTCACGTTTGTTCGGGCGCATATACGAACTCCTGAGTGTACAGGTCAGTACATAATGACCGATTGCCTAAATCACAACCTCCGAGAGAGCCTACGCAAGGTTTCAAAATAATATTTGCAAAAGTTTACCGATCGGTACATATTGAGTGCAAGATGTACCGATCTGTTAACTTTGGAGTAATCAGATGAGACGCCATTCCAGCCTTTTCTCTTCTCAATATGTCCCGGTCATTTTGGCCCTGGCGATGATTGCAGCCGTTTTGACATGAAAGACTGAAAAATGAACCGCCCCCCTCTGCCCCCCTTCACGTTGGAAACCGCCACTCGGAAAGTCCGCATGGCGGAAAACGCCTGGAACAGCCGCAACACTGACGTGGTCACGCCAGCCTATACAGATGACAGCCAATGGCGGAACCGCACCGAATTCCTGACTGGTCACACTGACATCCACGCCTTTTTGTCCCGCAAGTGGAACAAAGAACTGGAGTACCGACTGATCAAGGAACTTTGGGCCTTTTCCGGCAACCGCATCGCCGTACGCTATGCATATGAATGGCGGGATGACAGTGGACAGTGGTTCCGTTCTTACGGCAACGAGAACTGGGAATTCGCCGAGGATGGCCGAATGGCCAAGCGTCATGCCTCGTTGAACGATCTTCCAATTTCGGAGGCCGACCGCCTGTTCCATTGGCCACTGGGTCCCCGTCCCGACGATCACCCCAGCCTGACCGAATTAGGCCTGTGAAAGGATAGAACATGCCACGCGCCTTTTCCGAACTGACCTTTACCCCGGCCGTCCGGGCGCATCAGGAGAGGATGGGCTCGGCCGGGACCTACGCCAAGTTCATCGAAGGCGGCCCTCAGCAAGGGCATCAGATCGGACCGACCGAAAAGGCATTCATCCAGGCGCGCGACGGTTTTTATCAATCCACCGTGTCCGAAACCGGCTGGCCTTATGTCCAGTACCGTGGCGGGCCTGTCGGATTCCTGAAGGTGCTGGGCCCGCAAACCATCGGCTATGCAGATTTTTCCGGCAACAAACAGTATATCTCGCGCGGGAATCTGGACGGGAACGACCGGATTGCGCTGATCCTTATGGACTATGCCAACCAACGGCGGCTCAAGATACTTGGCCGGGTAGAGTTCTCCGAGGGTGAGGCCGCAGCGGCAAGCCTGTACCCCGACGGTGCCGAAGCCCCCGCCGAGCGTGCCGCCCTCATCCGGGTGGAAGCGCTGGACTGGAATTGCCCGCGCCACATCACTCCGCGCTTTACCGAGGCCGAGCTGCGCCCGCATCTGAACGCGCTTGGGCAGCAACTGGCGCAGCTTCAATCCGAGAACGAAAAACTGAAACAGCAATTGGCCCAGCGGTCCTGACTCCCTGACTGGACTGGTCACAACAAATGTAAGGAGCCCTACACATGCTGCGATCTGCGTTGAACATTGCCAGCTTTTGCGCGATTGGCGCTCTGCTATTGGTCGCGGCCCTGACGTTGGCCTTCTTTGCCTCGCCGGAATCTGTGCGCAGTTCTCTGCCCATGATGTACGATTCCCTGCTGTTAGATCAGCTTTTCGACCGCTGACTCCCCCGCTAGTAAATTTCCTATAAATCTAACATGACCCCTTGACCTTCCCGTGACTGGAACCCCCATCTGGAGGGAGAAGTTCTCTACAGGATGAGTCGGATGGCCACGCCGCAGACAATTCAGCTGAAAATCTCGGGCATGGGATGCGCGTCTTGCGTGGGGCGGGTGGAAACCGCGCTGCGCGACGTGCCGGGGGTGTCAGAGGCCTCGGTCAATATCGCGACCGAAACCGCGCAGGTGACATATGACGGTCAGATCGGGGCGCTGACCGAAGCGCTGAGCCTCGCCGGTTACCCGGCAGCGACACGGGAAACAACGCTGAAGATCGGCGGCATGAACTGTGCTTCTTGCGTGTCCAAAGTCGAACGCACTTTGAAAGCTGATCCAGCCGTAATCGAGGCGCAGGTCAATCTGGCCACAGAAAGCGCGACGATCACCTATATTGACGGAGCAACCGACCCGCAGGCACTGGCGAAACGGTCTGAAGACGCCGGGTATCCGGCCCGTGTGGCGGATAGCGCTGGCACATCGACCGACCATGCAAAAACCGAAGAAGCCCACACGTTGGTCAAAGTGACGGCACTTGCCGCCGTTCTGGCCTTGCCCGTGTTCGTGCTCGAGATGGGGGGTCACATGATCCCGGCCTTCCACCATTGGGTACACGCCACCATCGGGCTGCAGAACAGCCATTTCATTCAGTTTGCTCTGACCACACTGCTGTTACTGGGACCGGGACGTGTGTTCTATGACAAGGGTATCCCCTCACTGCTGCGTGGATCACCGGACATGAACGCGTTGGTGGCTTTGGGCACGGGCGCGGCTTACCTGTTCTCGGTCACCGCGACCTTTGCGCCGCAGCTTCTGCCGCAAGGCAGCGCCAATGTGTATTTCGAGGCAGCCTCGGTCATTGTGGTCCTGATACTGCTGGGCCGGGTGATGGAAGCGCGCGCCAAGGGCCGCACCGGCGCCGCGATCCGTAAACTGGTGGGGCTGCAGCCCAAGACTGCGCGGGTTGAAATGGATGGAGCCATCATCGATCGCCCAATTGCCGACATCACGGTAGGAGATATCCTGCAAATCCGCCCGGGTGAGCGGGTACCGGTGGATGGAGACGTGCTCGACGGGACTTCTTATGTCGATGAAAGCATGATCACGGGCGAACCCGTGCCCATTGGCAAGGCGCCCGCCGATCAGGTCGTGGGTGGTACGGTCAACGGCACCGGTGCGTTGCGGATCCGTGCCACGCGGGTTGGGGCCGACACCGTACTGGCGCAGGTCATACGCATGGTAGAACAGGCGCAGGGGGCCAAACTGCCGATTCAGGGGCTGGTCGACCGGATCACCGCCTGGTTTGTGCCGGTGGTTATTGCCGTGGCCTTGCTGACCATCGCGGTCTGGCTGATCTTTGGCCCTGCACCCGCCCTGCCGATGGCGCTGGTCACCGGAGTTTCGGTCCTGATCATCGCCTGCCCCTGCGCCATGGGGTTGGCGACGCCGACCTCGATCATGGTGGGCACCGGGCGCGCGGCTGAGCTGGGCGTGTTATTCCGCAAGGGCGACGCATTGCAGCAATTGCAACAGGCCAAGGTGATCGCACTGGACAAGACCGGAACGCTGACGCTGGGGCGGCCCGAACTGGAAGGCATCACCATCACAAACGGCTTTGACCGCGACACTGTTCTGCGACTGGCCGCTGCGGTCGAGGCGCAATCCGAGCACCCGATTGCCACCGCCATAAGCCGCGCAGGACCGACAGATTTGCCATCGCCTTTAGAGTTCCAATCTCTGACCGGGCTGGGCGTTCAGGCAACGATCGAAGGCCGCGAAATCCTGATCGGATCGCCCCGCCTGATGGCGCAGCACGGGGTCGACCTGTCCGACCTGACCGCCGAGGCCGACCAGCGCGCCAGCGAAGGTGCCACGCCGCTGTTTGTCGCGATAGACGGTCAGGCTGCGGCGCTGCTGACGGTTTCGGACCCGATCAAACCCGGCACGCGACAAGCGCTGCAGCGCCTCCACGAGATGGGCCTGACGCTGGCGATGGTGACCGGCGACAACGCCCGCACGGCGCAGGCCCTGGCCGACAGGCTGGGCATCGACCACGTCACGGCCGAGGTCCTGCCAGATGGCAAGCTGGCCGCAATCACCGCGTTGCGCGATCAATTCGGCACGCTGGCCTTTGTCGGCGACGGGATCAACGACGCCCCCGCACTGGCGGCGGCGGATATCGGTGTGGCCATTGGCACTGGCACCGACGTGGCCATTGAAACGGCGGATGTGGTGCTGATGTCCGGCGATTTGCGCGGTGTGGCCAATGCGGTTGAGATCAGCCGCCGCACCATGCGCAACATCCGTCAGAACCTCGGCTGGGCCTTCGGCTATAACATTCTGCTTATCCCGGTTGCTGCGGGCGTTCTGTATCCGTTCAGCGGGCATCTTCTTTCCCCTGCCCTTGCTGCCGGGGCGATGGCTTTATCCAGCGTCTTTGTGGTTTCCAACGCTCTGCGCCTGCGTCGCGTGCGGGCCAGCCTGCCTGAGGTACTGCAAGGCCCTGAAACGCATGAGGTCACGCCATGAATATCGGAGATGTAGCAACCCAAACTGGGCTGCCTGCCAAGACGATCCGGTACTACGAGGATATCGGTCTGATCAAACCCCTGCGAGACAACAACGGCTATCGACGGTTCCGCGCACAGGACGTGCACAAGCTGAACTTTCTGGGCCGTGCCCGCGCCTTGGGTTTCACGATCGAGGATTGCCGCACCCTGTTGGCCCTGTACGAAGATGAAACCCGCGCCAGCGCCGATGTCAAAAAGGTGGCCCGGGCACATCTGACGCAGATCGAGGCCAAGATCAGCGACCTTAACGCCATGCGCGACACGCTGGGCCATCTGATCGACGCCTGCGCCGGGGATGATCGGCCCGATTGCCCGATCCTTCGGGATTTGGGCGGCAAGCCCTGACGCGGGGTTGCTCTTTGGGCGCAGCTTTGCTTTGTCTCTGCCCAACACTCCGGCCTGCTTAACGAAATGGGACCGGACAGCAGAGAGGATCACCAAATGGCAAAAGTTGCGTTTCTGGGCCTGGGCGTCATGGGCTATCCAATGGCAGGCCACCTGCAGGCGGCGGGTCATGAGGTGACAGTTTTCAATCGCACCGCAGCAAAGGCCGAGGACTGGGTGGCCCAGCATGGCGGCGCCATGGCCGCCACCCCGAAAGAGGCCGCACAGGGTACCGAATTCGTGATGGCCTGCGTTGGCAACGATGATGACTTGCGGATGGTTTGCACAGGTGAAGATGGCGCATTCCAAGGAATGGCCGAGGGTGCTACTTTCGTCGATCACACCACCGTTTCCGCCAAGGTGACCCGCGAATTGTACACAGCAGGGCAGGCGCAAGGGATCGCCTTTGTGGACGCACCGATTTCGGGAGGACAGGCAGGCGCTGAGAATGGTGTGCTGTCGATTATGTGCGGCGGCGATCAGGCCGCCTATGATGCGGCCGAGCCAATCATGCAGGTCTATTCCAAAATCTGCCGCCGGATCGGCGACAGCGGCGCAGGTCAGATGACCAAGATGTGCAACCAGATCGCAATTGCCGGTCTGGTTCAGGGCCTCAGCGAAGCGCTGCATTTTGCTGAGAAAGCCGGACTGGACGGGCGCTCGGTCATTGAGGTGATCAGCCAGGGTGCGGCAGGCAGCTGGCAGATGGCAAACCGCTATGAAACCATGCTGGACGACCACTTCGATCACGGCTTTGCGGTCGACTGGATGCGCAAGGATCTGGGGATCTGCCTTGAGACGGCCAATGAGACCGGGGCGTCTCTGCCGGTGACGGCTCTGGTCGATCAGTTCTACAAGGATGTTCAAAAGCTGGGCGGTGGCAGATGGGATACGTCGTCGCTGATCAAACGGTTACGCGCATTGGACTGATGGCAAGGGGCTGTCTGCCCCCTCTTGGCTCGGGGAAGAGGCCCCCGGCATTAAAGGAACTGGAAATCGCATGAGCGGCATGACGGAATTCTGGGCGAATGCCCTGCGCAAGCATTGGGGGCTGGACGCCAAGTTGGAGCGTCTGGATGGCGAATACGACCTGAACTTTATGGTTCGGGCAACGAACGGTCAGGATTACGTGCTCAAGGTCATGCGGGCGGGTTGCGAGGCCGAATTTGTGGACCTGCAAGTCAAGGCGTTGGCGCATATTGCGGACGAAGCACCAGGGCTGCCGTTCCCGCAGGTTTTCCCGGACCTGAACGGATTACTGCTGCCCGAGATCGCCGATCAACACGGAGAGGTACGGCTGGCGTGGCTGCTCGAAGGCCTGCCGGGGCGGTGCTATGCCAAAACGGCACCCAAATCTGAAGGACTGATCCTGAAGCTGGGTCGTGTTTTGGGCGCGACCGACAAAGCGCTGGAGCGGTTTTCTCATAAAGGGCTGCATCGCGCGGATTTCAAATGGGACCTGACGCAGGCGGGCTGGATCGCCGATCAGTTGGATGCGATTACTGATCCCCTGCGCCGTGAATTGCTTTCTGAGATTTGCGGCAAATTCGACGCGATTTCCGGGCAACTGTCGGGCTTGCCCAAACAGGCCATCCACAACGATGCCAACGACTATAACATTCTGGTCGAGGGTGAGTTGGGGCAACGCCAGAGCATCTCGGGGCTGATTGATCTGGGCGACATGTGCGCGGCCCCGCGTATCTGCGATCTGGCGATTGCTGGCGCTTATGTCGTTCTGGACCATCCCAAACCCGAACGCGCATTGGCGGCGCTGGTGCATGGCTATCACGCGTCTAACCGGTTGCGCGCGGATGAGGTCGATCTGATCTGGCCGTTGCTGCGGATGCGGCTGGCGGTGTCCGTGGTGAATTCTACCCTGATGGCAGAGGATAACCCGGACGATCCTTACGTGACCATCAGCCAGGCCCCGGCCTGGCGGTTCCTTGAGAATACGGGCTTGAACAGTGACCTGATGCCTGCTCGTCTGCGCACCGCTTGCAACCTCCCCGTCACAGACGGGGCTGAGCGCATCCACGCCTACCTGTCCGAGCATCGCGGCCAGTTTGCGCCAATGTTCGGCCAGGATCTGAGCGATGTTCCCATGGGATCATTGTCGGTCGAAAGCTCGACCTGGCCGCAGAACCCATTTCACATGCCGCTGGAAGAAGCCGCACGCGTGGGTGAGGAGTTCGGAGAGGGCCTGTGGCTGGGTTACTACAACGAACCCCGGCTGATCTATGCGGAACCCGGGTTCCGCAAGGGGCCTTGGAAGGCGTCGGACCGGCGCACTGTGCATCTGGCGGTGGATGTGTTTGCCCCGGCGGGCACCGTCCTGCACGCGCCTATGAGTGGACGCGTCGAAGCCATCGAGAACCGCGAAGGGCATCTGGATTATGGCGGGGTGGTGATCCTGCATCACGAAACACCCGAGGGTGATCCGTTCTATACGCTCTACGGTCATCTGGACCCCGAAGTCTGCGACCGGTTGAACCCGGGTGATCCGGTGGCACAGGGCGCGGCCTTTGCCCAACTGGGCGATGCCAGCCAGAACGGCGGCTGGGCTCCGCATGTGCATTTCCAACTGGCTCTGACCACGGACGGAATGCAAAACGACTGGCCTGGCGTCGGCGATCCGGATGAGATAGAGCTGTGGCACGCCATCTGCCCCAACCCGGCAGCGTTGCTGAACCTGCCGGATGAAAAAGTGTTCTATCGCCCCACCGACAAGCACACGATCCTGCAGGGGCGGCAAGATCACTTCGGGGGCAATCTCAGCCTAACCTATGACGATCCGGTCATGCTGATGCGCGGATGGAAGCACCACCTGTTTGACGAATGGGGTCGCCCCTATCTGGACGCTTACAACAATGTCCCGCATGTGGGGCACGCACACCCGCGCATTCAGGCAGTCGCGGCGGATCAGCTGAAGCGGATGAATTCGAACACCCGCTATCTGCACCCGGCACAAACCGCGTTTGCCGACAAGCTGTTGTCGAAACTGCCGGATCATTTCGATGTCTGCTTCTTCGTCAACTCGGGCACTGAGGCCAATGAACTGGCCCTCCGGCTGGCCCGGGCCCATACCGGGGCCAAGGGGATCGTAACGCCGGATCACGGCTATCATGGGAACACCAACGCGGCGGTTGCGATCTCGGCCTACAAGTTCAACAAGCCGGGCGGGATCGGTCAGGCCGACTGGGTCGAACTGGTCGAAGTAGCGGACGATTATCGGGGGTCGTTCAAACGTGACGATCCCAACCGCGCCCGGAAATACGCTGACCTCGTAGACCCGGCGATTGCCGCCTTGCAAGACAAGAAACAGGGCGTGGCCGGGTTCATCGCAGAGACCTTCCCCTCGGTCGGTGGTCAGATCATTCCCCCCAAGGGCTATCTGCCTGCGGTATACGAGAAAATCCGGGCAGCCGGCGGCATCTGCATCGCCGACGAAGTGCAGACCGGGCTGGGGCGTCTGGGCGAATACTATTTCGGTTTTGAACATCAGGGCGCCCTGCCGGATATCGTTGTCATGGGCAAACCCATCGGCAACGGCCACCCTTTGGGCGTGCTGGTGACGACCAAAGAGATCGCCCGCAGCTTTGACAACGGGATCGAGTTCTTCTCGACCTTCGGCGGTTCCACACTCTCGTGCCGGATCGGCAAAGAGGTGTTGGATATCGTCGATGACGAAGACCTGCAGGACAACGCCCGTGAAATGGGCGCGCTCCTGATGGACGGCCTGCGCCAGATCGAGGCCGATTTCGGCTGCGTCGGAGACGTTCGAGGCATGGGTCTGTTTCTGGGCGTCGAACTGATCAACCCCGACGGGTCCGAGGGCACCGAGATCTGCAAGTACGTCAAGAACCGAATGCGCGATCACCGCATCCTGATCGGCAGCGAAGGGCCAAAGGACAACACCCTGAAGATCCGCCCGCCTCTGACCATTGAGGCCGAGGATGTGGACATGATCCTCTGGGTGCTGCGGGATGTATTGGCCGAAGTCGGCGATTATGCCCCTGCCCCGACCTTCGATCATGATCACCACCACGCCGGATGCGGGTGCTGCTGACAAGAATAACCCCGGCACGAGGAAGGCCGGGATTTTACGCTTGGCTGCTGCTTATTGCAGCATGGCCGCGGGAGGTTGGTGCCCGGTCGTGGGCATTGGAACAAGCGCTGTCATGCGACGCAGTGCCAGTCCAAGCTCTTCGGACAATGAGGCCAACGCGGGCGCGAAATCCGCCCGCACAATCAGGGATGCCATCATCATCGCGTCTTCGCGATCCCCTTCCGAGGCCGCTGCGATCATCTGCGCAAAGCAATTCTCATCCGCGCCCAGACAGGAACAGCCCAACCCGTGACGGATCAGCGGGCGGCGCCCGTGATGCGCGCATAAGGAACACAACTGGTCCAGCGTCATCATCGCGGCGTGTCCGCTCTCTGTGCCCAGCGCGATTTGAAAGTCGCTTGCGGCGTCCGAGCGACCCTGCGCACCGTCACCCCAGAGCCGCAAATACAACACGGCGCCGGCTTCGACCGGGCTCAGATCGGCAAGGCGACCAACGGCCGCCCCGCCGCGAGGGTGGCGTCCGCTCATTTCGTCAGGATCAGCTTGCCGGCGCGAGTGATGCGCAGGGTGTACAGCTGGTCGCCTAGCTCGATATGGGCCAGGTTTCCACCCTTGGTCAGGTCCTCAGCCTTATGGGCAGGCAGCAAGGACACGGCGTAGGATTGGCTGGGATTCGGGTTCTGCATATTCATCAGGACAACTCCAAGTGGTCTCAGGCGAAATGCCTTGATCTGTTCGCGTTTTTCTCGATCTGGCTGACCCGAAATGGGGTTGGCTGCTCACTTCCCGTTTAATCTGATTATTTTACTCAGGTATGTCAAGCAAGATCTTACAGAATCTCCAACCCAATGTGATTGTGTCAAAAAATCAGGCGGGATAGAGGTCATTTGCGAGACATTAATCAGACGGGGCTGCCGATGAGCGCGACAATCATGTTCGATCTGGACGGGACGCTGGTGGACAGCGTTGCGGACATTGCCGCAGCGACCAACAGGATGTTGCACGACAACGACGTGGCTGCCCTGCCTTTGGAACAGGTTCAACAATTCGTAGGCAACGGCCTGCCCAAACTGGTGGAACGTGTGATCCTGCATTGTAACCTTTCAATGGACCGTCACGCAGATCTGACCCGACAGACCCTGACACACTACAACGCCGCGGCCAGTGACAAAACCGTCGTCTATCCCGGCGTGATGCGGGCGCTGGAACAGTTGCGCGATATGGGCTGCGTGTTGGGTGTCTGCACCAATAAACCCGAGACCCCTGCGCGTCATGTGCTCGAGGCAATGAACCTGGCGCATCATTTCGACGCTGTTCTGGGTGGCGACAGCCTGCACACCCGCAAGCCGGACCCGGCTCATCTGGAGGCCAGTTTCGCCGCCGTCACCTCCTCTGGTCCGCAACTGTTCGTGGGTGACAGCGAGGTAGATGCAGAAACGGCCTGCCGTGCGCAGGTGCCGTTTCTTCTGTTCACCGAAGGTTATCGCAAATCACCGGTCGCCGAGATTCCGCACACCGCCAGCTACAGCGATGCGTCAGAGCTTCCGGCACTTGTCACGCACGTTCTGCAGTCGCTGGGGGAAACGCGTAGGTAGGTTTGGGGGATCGGAACGGTTTGTATCAGTTTACTGAGGGGCCGGCCGAGGGGGTATGTAGCCAGCCCCTCATAGGGGAAAAGTGGTATCGTTCGAAATGATCCGATCAATAAGTTATAGTTAACGAATTACCCCATTTCCCGGTATTGGGGGTTTCCCGTAGACCGTCAAAGGACGTTGAAATTGCGAGGTAATTTTTTGCTTTTTTGTGTCTCGGATCGGGTTGCAATCAGAAAACTCCTTGGCAATGCCCTCTCCGGTAAGAAAATGGCGGGGTGGACACGACCCCGCCTGACGCCTCTGCAAGCATTGCTGCGCGCCGCCCGAAAGAAAATACCTTCCTGTTTGCGGCGATCGTCCGGCCTAGGGGAACAGTTCGCAAAACCGCAGAAGCGACCAACCAACCCGAGGCG
This sequence comes from Ruegeria sp. BF6, assembly GCF_056538665.1. NCBI lineage: Bacteria > Pseudomonadati > Pseudomonadota > Alphaproteobacteria > Rhodobacterales > Roseobacteraceae > Ruegeria > Ruegeria sp. BF6. The sequence continues at coordinate 18,079 of NZ_JBQFTN010000017.1, read as the reverse complement.
CAATCTGCGCGAGTTGCAGGAATGAGAATACTGCCGCAATGATCCCAAGGGCAAAGCTGGAACGGACCAGTCGCCAGATCGAAGAATTAACTGCGCTCGGGCAAACCCGATCACGGTACTCAGTTCGGCGGACCAACTCAGTACCATTTTTTCAGAATGTGCGCTCTTTGCCCGACGCGCAGATCTCTAAACGGAAACTCCCTGCAAGACCTGATCACGTGAAAGGTCCGCCTTGAGACCTGACATCAGGATCTCCCCGCGCCGCAATACGACAAACCGGTCGGCGAGATCATAGGCGAAGTCGAAATACTGCTCGACCAGAACGATAGCCATTTCGTCCTGGGTTCGCAGATGGCGGATTACTTCTCCTATCTGCTGGATGATATTGGGCTGAATGCCTTCGGTCGGCTCGTCAAGCAGCAGCAGGCGCGGCTTGGTGATCAGGGCGCGTGCAATGGCCAATTGCTGCTGCTGCCCCCCCGACAGGTCCCCACCCCGCCGATTCTGCATTTTCTTGAGCACCGGAAACAGTTCGAATATCTCATCCGGGATGAAGTGCTCGCTGGCGGGCAGACAGGCAAACCCGGTTTCTAGGTTCTCGCGTACGGTCAACAGCGGGAAAATCTCACGCCCCTGCGGAACATAGGCCACCCCTTTCCACGCCATCTTATGCGCAGGCAGGATGCCCAGTTCCTCACCGTTCAACACCACCTTACCGCCCGAGCGCGGATGGGTTCCGGAAATCGCCTTGATCAGGCTGGTCTTGCCGACGCCGTTGGTGCCCATCACGCAGGTCACGTCGCCCTGCGCGGCCTCCATCGAGATACCGAAGAGGATTTGCGAATGCCCATAGTGCAGGGTCAGGTCATTCAGTGTCAACATCGCCTAGCGCCCCAGATAGACGTCGATGACGTCCTGATTTGATGTCACGTGGTCAAGCGAGCCCTCGGCCAGAACCGCACCTTCATGCAGAACGGTGACCTTGCAGTTCAGACGGCGGACGAACTCCATGTCATGTTCGACGACCACAACCGCGCGGGTTTTGGCGGCCTGAACCAGCAGGTCGGTGGTGTGCTCGCGCTCCTGCGGGGTCATGCCCGCCGCGGGCTCGTCAACCAAAAGAAGCCGCGGCTCCTGTGCCAGCAGCATTCCGATCTCCAACCATTGTTTCTGACCGTGGCTGAGTTCGCCGGACTTGCGGGTCAGTTCATCATTCAATCCTATCTCGGCGGCCAGTTCTTCGACCTTTTCCAGATCCTCGGATGAGGGGCGATAGAACAGCACCCCCAGCCAGCCGCGCTTGTTTTTCAAGGCCATCAGCAGGTTTTCCTGCACGGTCTGATCTTCGAACACGGTAGGTTTCTGGAACTTCCGCCCGATGCCCGCCTGTGCGATCTTGGCCTCGCTCATCCGCACCAGCGAGACGGATTTCTCACCCCAGATCACCCGGCCCTCATCGGGTCGGGTCTTGCCGGTGACGATGTCCATGAAGGTGGTCTTGCCTGCCCCGTTCGGGCCAATCACGGCGCGCAGTTCAGCCTCACCGATCTGGAAAGACAGGTTGTTGATGGCGCGGAACCCATCGAAGGTGACGGAAACGCCGCTGACTTCTAGCAGGGTGCTCATTGGCTGGCTTCCTTCTCACGCAGGGCGCCGTCGTCTGGGCCCAGATTGGCGCCGTGGCGGTCCGGATGGCGACGGTTGGTCCACAGAACGAACAGCCCGCCTATACCCTGCGGCGCGAACAGTGTGACCAGCACAAAGGACACACCCAGCATCACCTGCCACCAGTCGACCCATTTGATCGTGTAGAACCCCAGCGGGATGTCCGGTGCCTGCCCGCCCGTGAACCAGGTGCTGAGCAGACTGACGAAGGCCGCACCGATGACGGCTCCGTACAGGCGACCACGTCCGCCGATTGCGACCCAGACGGCGAGGTAGATCGAGGCGATGGGGGCCATTTCCTCGGGGTTGATGATGCCCGCCTGCGGGTAATACAGCGCGCCCGCGATGGCAGATATGCAGGCGGTCAGAGTGAAGACGGCCAGTTTGTAGACCTCGACGGAATACCCCAGGAAGCGCACCCGCGCCTCGTTATCGCGGATGCCGCGGATGACCGAGCCGAACTTGCCCGACACGATCCACGCGGCCAGCATATAGCCCAGCCCCAAGGCCAGCGCCGAGGCCCATAGGAACCAGATCGACACCACGTCCTGTGAGGCGGCCACCCCAGGTAAGTTCTGAAGTCCCGATAGTCCGTTGTTGCCGCGCAACCCGCTGTCGTTCTGGAAAAGGTAGAGGGCCAATGCCAAGGTCATCGCCTGTGTCAGGATCGAGAGGTACACGCCCGTTACGCGGCTGCGGAAGGCCAGCCACCCGAAGATCAGCGCAAGCAGGCCCGGCACTAATACGACCAGCACCAATTGCAGCGTCAGGCTGTGGGAAAATGCCCAAATCAGCGGGAATTCCGACGATCCGACGACGCCGAAAATCTGCGTTCCGATGGCGTCCACAACCTCGGACGGTGTTGGTGGGACTTCGGCCTGCGACAACGATTCGACTACAATCAAGCGGGTGCGTTCGTACATCAGCCACATGCCGATCATGTAACCGCCCAGCCCGAAGAAAGCGAAATGGCCCAACGACAAGATACCGGTGAAGCCCCAGACCAAGTCCATTGCCACGGCGATCAGGCACAGGCACAGAGTTTTACCCAGCGTCTTGACGAAACTGGTCGAGATCACGCCGATCCCGAACCCTTCGGACAGGACGGTTACGCCCAACGTGAACAGCGACAGGATGGCCAGAAAGACCAACACGGACGGGTTCTTGGCGACAAAGCTGCGTTCCATGGCTCAATCCCCCGCCGCGCGGCCTTTGAGGGCGATGATCCCCCTTGGCCGGAATTGAATGAAAATGATGATGAAGATGATCATGTAAGTTTGGGCTGCAAGGGTGTTCGACGGGTTCATCCACTCGATCCCCTTTTGCAGAAAGCCGATCATCCCGGCGCCTGCCAGCGCCCCCCAGATGTTGCCGACACCGCCCACGACCACGGTCATGAAGCTTTGCACGATATAATCACTGCCCAGATCGGAGGTGACCTTGGCAAAAAGACCGATGGCAACCCCGGCGATTCCGGCGATTCCGGAACCAAGGCCGAAGGTCAGCATATTCACCCGTCCCGGATTGATGCCCATCGAGCCAGCCATGCGCGGGTTCTGCGTCACGGCGCGCATCTCAAGCCCCAGCCGGGTACGTTTCATAATGTAAAGGAACAGCCCCAAAAAGATCATCGCCAGCACGAAGATCGCGATACGGATATAGCTGATCGAGACAACATCGTTCAGAACCCATGCCCCGTCCAGCCAGCCGGGCGCGGTCAGCGGGCGAGCCTGCGTGCCAAAGATGTTCTTGGCTAACTGCTGCAGCGCGATCGAGATGCCGAACGTCGCCAACAGCGTTTCCAGCGGGCGGGCATAGAGCCAACGGATCACCAGACGCTCCATCGCGACGCCCATGGCGAAGGTGACGGCAAAGGCCATCGGGATCGCTACGATGATCGACAGCGTGTGGTCGGGGATGAACTGCTGCACGACGTAACCTGTGTACGCGCCCATCATGATGAACTCGCCATGAGCCATGTTGATCACGCCCATCACGCCGAAGGTGATAGCGAGGCCAATAGCGGCTAGGAAATAGATCGAAGCCAGTGAGATCGCGTCCAGCGTCAGGTCCAGCGTCTGGTTCAGGCCGACCTTCAACTCGATCTGTTCCAGCGCCTTTTCGGCGGCGGCGGTGACTTCAGGCGAAGGCTCCACATAAGTTTCAAAGAACACATGCGTGCCCAGCGCCGTGTCAATATCGGCCTGCGTGACCAGATCGGGCACCACCCCGGCCTCAGCAAGCGCTGTATAGGCTTGCGTACGTGATGCGTCAGAGTTCAATTGCGCGACAGGGATGCCTCCGACCCGCCCACCGTCGATATTGGCGGACAACGCGATGCGAATATCATCAGGAGAAACCCGCGGAGCAGCCAGATCGCGCGCAACCAACAGGTCATAAGCCTCGGCGGCGCTCAGCGCGTCTGCGCCCGGCACAAGTATGGCGGAGATGTTGGCATCCGTTGGAATCTCGACAGCGACTTGCCGTTTGGTCACAACCAGAGGGTTCAAAGCCGCGCGGACGTCAACGCCCAGATCGCCCGACATTTCTTCAATCGCAGCTACGCGCGCCGTCGTATCTTCGTCATAACCGATGGTCAGCAGCCGCTCGAGCCGTTGTTTCCGCGCTATCAGGTCAGCATCGGGCTCATCGTTGATCGAGGCCCGCAGAGGTTCCAGTAAGGCCCCATCAGGATCACGCTGAATAGAACGCAATGCCGCAGAACGCTTGGCGCGGCTCGGGTCCATCAGCTGGAACTGCACCAGCGCGGTGCCGATCATCGCACGGACACCGCTGTTGGGTTTCATCTGTTTCAGGTCGGATTTCTCAAATGTGCCGACAACCTCGCCGCTATCGAAGTCGGTCAATTCATACGACCGACCCTCGGCCTTTGTGCCTGCGAAATAGTGACCATCCGACTTGCGCATCCACATGTTCTTGGCGGCCCATGTCTCAAGCATCACTTGCGCCTGCGGCAAACCACTGGCGGCAATCGCATCAATCGCCGGCTTGATCGTCTTGCGCGAGCTTTTGGCGATGATCTCCCGATGCTCTTGCAGGATCGGTTGCAGCCCACCCTCTTGCGCGTTGGCGGTCAGGCAGGCGCACAGGATTGCGAGGCCCGCAAGGAAAAGTCGTAACATGTGGAGAAACCCGAATGTCTTTGGGGCAAGGCGGGTGGTCACACCCGCCTTGCGAGAGGATTAGTAGTTCGACAGGGTCTGAACGCAGGTCTCGGTTTGGGTGTTGTACATACCGCAGCCCAGGTCTTTCCAATCCGATTTCAGAACCGCCGATTCCGGCAGGAAGTCGGTCCAGGCGTCGCCCGGCACAACGTCGGTTTCGCTGACGATGTCGAACTGACCGTCTTCCTGAATCTCACCGATCAGAACCGGTTTCGCCAGATGATGGTTCGGCAGCATCACGGCGGTTCCACCGGTCAGGTTCGGGAATTCCTGCCCGTACATTGCGGCGCGCACGGCGTCGACTTCGGTCGAGCCAGCCTCAGTCGCAGCGTTCACCCACATATTGAAGCCGATGTAATGCGCCTCCATCGGGTCGTTGGTCACGCGCTCGTCCCCCATTGTGGCTTTCCATGTTTCGACGAATTCAGCGTTGGCCTCGGTATCCGCCGACTGGAAATAATTCCATGCCGCGAGGTGACCAACGAGGTTGGCCGTGTCCAGCCCCGACAGTTCCTCTTCACCGACCGAGAAGGCCACGACCGGAATGTCATCCGCCGAAACACCTGCGGCGGCAAGCTCTTTATAAAAGCCAATGTTCGCGTCGCCGTTGATGGTCGAGATTACTCCGACCTTCTTACCATCCGCGCCCAACGCGACCACGTCGGCTACAATCTTGGACCAGTCGGAATGACCAAAGGGGGTGTAGTTGACGAAGATATCCTCGTCCGAAATGCCCTTACCTTTCAGGTAGCTTTCGAGGATGTTGTTGGTGGTACGCGGGTAAACGTAGTCAGTGCCCAGCAGCGCAAACTTCTCGACCCCCAGTTCGTCCAGGAAATAGTCGGTCGCAGGGATCGCCTGTTGGTTCGGCGCGGCACCAGTGTAGAACACGTTCTTCGAGGATTCCTCGCCCTCATACTGAACCGGATAGAACAGCAGGCCATTCAACTCTTCGATCACCGGTAGGACCGACTTGCGACTAACCGAGGTCCAGTTGCCGAAAATCACGTCCACCTCATGCACGGTCAGCAGCTCGCGCGCTTTTTCGGCGAACAGGGGCCAGTCTGAAGCAGGGTCGACCACAACGGCCTCAAGCTGTTTACCCAGCAGGCCGCCCTTGGCGTTTTGCTGTTCGATCAGCATCAGCATGGTGTCTTTAAGCGTGGTCTCCGAGATCGCCATGGTGCCCGACAGCGAGTGCAGAACGCCAATTTTGATGGTGTCTTCGGCCGACAGGGCAGTTGTCGCCATGGCTGCGAAAACCGCCGAACCGGCGAGTGTGGCTTTGAGAGATTTCATTTAATCCTCCTGGCGGGTTCCGTGGCAGAAGGCTTGCGCATAGGCGCATTCTTCTTCTACCTGATCCCCGCAACTGTTGTTGCGTTCCGTGTGGCGGTTGTGTCCGAGGTCCAATTCGCGCAGCCGTCACACACCCCCTGGGTTCGTCCCCGCGGCGGGCACCCATACGGTTTCTGCATTGCGGCAAACTTGGCAAATTGCAGACCCTGCCAATTCGTAAATTTGACCCCATCTGCTTAATTTTCGACCTACCGGCGAGGTTCGCGTCTAAAATTTAATCACGCGCATCGGAAAATCTCCCAAATGCGGCACCCCGGAATAGAGTTCCGACGCCCCAGCGGTGAAACAAGTGGCAGAAGTCTGAATTCTGCAGGTGCGCCATTACTCAACTTGCCTCCATATTGCCCAAGCAGGGCGTGATGCCGCCGAGGGCCAAGGGCGCGATTCGTCTGAGTGCCAAGCAATTGGGCGACAGATCGGTTCTGGACGGGTTTCGCCAGTCGGGGTCTTTCAAGTGCCTGTTCCCGCGGTCTGACGACACCGGCCTGGATGCGGTTCTGCTGAACACAGCGGGTGGGATTACCGGCGGCGACTCTTTCCGGTTCACCGGGCACGCCGCCGCGGGTACGACCGTAACCCTGACGACCCAAGCCTGCGAGCGTGCCTACAAGGCGCAGCCCGGCTCTCAGGGCCAGATCACCAACCACCTGCACGCCGATGCTGTTGCCAGGCTGAACTGGCTGCCGCAGGAAACCATTCTGTTCAACGGCAGCGCTTTGGACCGGCGCTTGCTTATCGAATTGGCCCCGGCCGCCTCTGCGCTGATGGTTGAGCCGCTGGTCTTTGGCCGCAACGCCATGGGCGAGACGCTGACCAATATCCGCCTGCGCGACCGGATCGAGATCAGGCGCGACGGCGCGCAGGTCTTTCTGGATGCCATGCGGTTTGAAGGTGACCTGAATGCCCATCTGGCGAAACCCCATATCGCCAATGGTGCCGGAGCCATGGCGCTGGTCGTCTTTGCCTCTACCACGGCAGAGGGGCAGTTGGCGCCGGTTCGCCGGATGCTGCCCGACAGTGCTGGTGCAACGCTGATCCAGAACGATCTGTTGGTGATCCGACTGCTGGCCAAAAACAGCTTTGCCCTGCGCCGCGCGCTGATGCCGGTGCTACTGCACCTGAACAACGACACTCTTCCCCGATGCTGGATGATCTGACATGAACCTGACCCCCAGAGAAAAAGATAAACTGCTGGTCGCCATGGCCGCCGAGGTCGCACGCAAACGGCTGGCCCGCAGCGTCAAGCTGAACCACCCCGAAGCGATCGCCCTGATCACCGACGCCGTCGTCGAAGGAGCACGCGACGGGCGTTCGGTCGCCGACATGATGCAGGCCGGGGCCGATGTGATCACCCGTGAGCAATGCATGACAGGCGTGCCCGAGATGATCCAAGAAGTTCAGGTCGAGGCCACCTTTCCCGACGGCACCAAGCTGGTAACCGTCCACAACCCCATCCGCTGAAAAAGGAACACAGACATGATCCGTATGCTCTTCCCCGCCCTAATCCTCGCTGGTCCCGCCGCTGCTCATACCGACGCCCATATCCACGCCCATGGCACTGATTATGCCGCATTGGGCCTTGGCCTGGCGGTGATCGCATTGGCTGCAACCATCCTGATTTTGAAACTGCCGAAATGATCCCCGGTGAACTTTTCCCGGCCGAGGGCGAGATTACCCTGAACACCGACGCCGAAGCGGTGACCCTGATGGTTGCCAATACTGGCGACCGCCCGGTGCAGGTGGGCTCGCACTATCACTTCGCCGAAACCAACCCGGCTCTGGAGTTCGACCGCACCGCCGCTCGAGGGCTTCGTCTGGACATCGCACCGGGCACCGCCGTGCGGTTCGAACCAGGACAAGAGCGTGAAGTTTTGCTGATCCCGATCGGCGGAGCACGCAAGGTTTATGGGTTCAATCAAAAGGTCATGGGGGAGCTTTGATGCCAGCACAAATCAAACGCTCTGACTATGCCGCCATGTTCGGTCCCACCACGGGTGACAAGCTGCGGCTGGCCGATACCGATCTGGTCATTGAGGTCGAACGCGACCTGACCACCTATGGTGAAGAAGTCAAGTTCGGTGGCGGCAAGGTGATCCGCGACGGAATGGGGCAGTCTCAGGTCACGCGCGCCGAGGGGGCTGTGGATACCGTCATCACCAATGCGCTGATCGTGGACCATTCGGGCATCTACAAGGCAGATGTCGGCCTGAAAGACGGGTGCATTTCCAAGATCGGCAAGGCCGGAAACCCGGACACACAGCCCGGCGTCGACATTATCATTGGCCCTGGCACCGAGGCCATTGCCGGTGAAGGCCGCATCCTGACCGCCGGGGGGTTCGACAGCCATATCCATTTTATCTGTCCACAACAGATCGAGGACGCGCTGCATTCCGGCCTGACTACCATGCTGGGCGGCGGCACCGGTCCCGCGCATGGCACACTGGCGACCACCTGCACCCCCGGCCCCTGGCATATCGGGCGGATGCTGCAGGCCGCTGATGCTTTCCCGATGAATTTGGCATTCGCAGGCAAGGGCAATGCCTCACTGCCAGCAGCATTGGAAGAACAAGTCAAGGCAGGCGCCTGCGCTCTGAAACTGCATGAGGATTGGGGCACGACGCCCGCCGCCATCGACTGCTGCCTTTCGGTGGCGGATGCGATGGATGTTCAGGTGATGATCCACACTGACACACTAAACGAATCTGGCTTCGTGGAAAACACCGTGGCCGCCATGAAAGGCCGCACTATCCACGCCTTTCACACCGAAGGAGCAGGCGGCGGCCACGCCCCCGACATTATCAAGATTTGCGGCGAGAACCACGTTCTGCCCTCCTCGACCAACCCGACGCGTCCCTTCACCGTGAACACGGTCGAGGAACACCTGGATATGCTGATGGTCTGCCACCACCTCGATAAGTCCATACCTGAGGACGTCGCCTTTGCCGAAAGCCGCATCCGACGTGAAACGATTGCAGCCGAAGACATTCTGCACGACATGGGCGCATTCTCGATCATTGCCTCGGACAGTCAGGCCATGGGGCGGGTCGGAGAGGTTTTGATCCGCACCTGGCAAACCGCTGACAAGATGAAGAAACAACGCGGTCGCCTGCCTGAAGAAATCGGCGACAACGACAACCTGCGCGTCCGCCGTTATATCGCCAAGTACACCATCAACCCGGCCATTGCCCACGGTCTCAGCCATCAGATCGGCAGTATAGAAGAAGGTAAAAGGGCTGACCTGGTCCTGTGGAACCCGGCCTTTTTTGGCGTGAAGCCCGAAATGGTTCTGCTGGGTGGCACCATCGCATGTGCCCAGATGGGAGACCCCAATGCTTCGATTCCAACACCGCAGCCGGTTTACAGCCGGCCGATGTTTGGAGCATATGGCCGCTCGGTTGAAAATTCGGCGATCACTTTTGTTTCCGAGGCTGCGCAGTCCGAGGGGATTGGTGATACACTTGGTTTGGCCAAGCAAACCGTCGCCGTGCAAAACACCCGCAACATCGGCAAATGCGACCTGCTGCTGAACGACGCGACCCCCCATATCGAGGTTGACCCTGAAACCTACGAAGTGCGCGCCGATGGCGAACTGCTGATCTGCCATCCCGCCAAAGTGCTGCCGATGGCGCAGAGGTACTTTCTATTTTGATCAAAATTTGCGCCGCGTTGCAGCATGCGCATCCCGGCCATGACCAATCACCCTCTATACAGTGAGACCGAAATGCCAAATTATAAAACCCATGGGAGGACCAACGTAACTCAAGATTTCGAGGGTCCTAATGGCACATACAGCAAATCAAACCACTTCCGGATTTTCCGTTGCCGGTATTCTTTCCGCAGTCGGAAGGTCAATCTATTCGGCCTTAGAGCAGTTAGCCGAGTCTCAGTCTCGCGTGAAGAAGATCGAGTTCCTGCAATCACTGAGCGACGACGAACTCGCCAAACGTGGTATCGCACGCGATCGGATTGTTCATCACGTGTTTGCCGACCGTATGGGTATCTGACTGGCGCGCTTCACTTTGCGAGGGAGGCGTGCGCATGAACGCCTTTCTTTGCACTGCTCGTCAGTATTCCAATCATATGCACGGAGATCCGGCGGATCACCTTTCGCTAACCTATGAAGACCGTTTCCTGCGCCGAAAGGTTCTGACTTGCGATGGTGGTGAGCAAATACTTGTCGATCTGACTAACACGACATCTCTTGATCACGGCGGTGTATTAATTCTCGAAGACGGGCGAGAAATCGAAATTCAGGCCGCCCCCGAGGCGCTATTGGAGATTACTGCCCCCGATCTGACCCGCATTGCATGGCACATCGGCAACCGGCACACGCCCTGCCAGGTTGAAAAGAGCCGCCTGCTTATCCAGGTAGACCATGTTATCCGCGACATGCTGGTGAAACTCGGTGCCAAAATCCGGGAAACCGTCGAACCCTTCACTCCCGAAGGTGGAGCGTATGGCCACGGCAGGACCCATGGCCACTCTCACTGAAGCTGAAATCCTGACTCTGACGCAATGGCTGTCACCCGCTTACCCGGTGGGCGGGTTCGCCTATTCGCACGGGCTGGAATGGGCCATTGAAAGCGGCACTGTTAAGTGCATTGCAGAAACGGGCGACTGGATTGCGGACGTGATCGAGCATGGATCAGGACGCAACGATTGTGTGTTTTTGGCCGCAGCGTATCGGGCTGGCTCTTACGATACGCTGGCAGAAATCGACCAGACCGCGCGGGCGTTTTCCGCCTCGTCTGAACGGCTGATGGAGTTACGCCTGCTGGGCGAGGCGTTTTGCGGTGTGACCTCAGAGGTCTGGGCGGTGAATATGGGCAGCCTGACCTACCCTGTCGCCATTGGTCATGCCGCAGACGTCCTGGACCTGCCACTTGGCCTGACGGCGCAAATGTATCTACAGGCCTTCATGGCCAATCTGATGGCCTGCGCGACACGACTGGTGCCGCTGGGCCAAACCGATGGACAACGGCTGATCCGCGATCTGACGCCGCTCTGCCAGCGGGCCGCAAGCGAAGCGATTGAGACAGGGCTGGACGATCTGGGATCAACCGCCTTCCTGTCCGACATCGCGTCGATGAAACACGAAACTCAATACTCAAGGATGTTCCGAACATGAGCAGTATGAACGGCCCACTGCGCGTGGGCATCGGCGGCCCGGTGGGCGCAGGCAAAACCACCCTGACCGCAGCGTTGTCCGAGGCGCTGCGTGACAGGGTCTCGATCGGAGTGATCACTAACGACATCTACACCCGCGAGGATGCCGAAGCGCTGATGCGTATGCAGGTCCTGCCTCAGGACCGGATCATCGGTGTAGAAACAGGTGGCTGCCCGCATACGGCAATCCGCGAGGACGCTTCAATCAACTTGGCTGCAGTGGCTGAAATGCAAAAGCGGCACCCGGATGTAGAGGTGGTGCTAATTGAAAGCGGCGGCGACAACCTGTCGGCCACGTTCAGCCCCGAACTGGCGGATGTCACGCTCTATGTGATCGACGTGGCAGCTGGCGAAGAGATTCCCCGCAAGGGCGGCCCCGCGATCACAAAATCCGACGTCCTGATCATCAACAAGACAGATCTTGCCCCCCATGTCGGTGCCTCGCTTGAGGTAATGGACCGCGACGCCACCCGCATGCGAAACGGGAGGCCGTTTGTGTTCTCATCCCTGCGGCAGAGACAGGGCATTGATTCCATTGTGACTCTTCTTGGACAGATTAGCGGGCTGGACATACCGGTTAAAGAGGAAGCGGTCGTATCCTAGTTCAGATAGCGCGTCTGGAGCCACTGTTACCGAGACTACGCGCAAAACGCACGTCAGACAGCACTACAATACCAAACGACCACAAAGTGCTCTGGGCTACCGCCCTCCGGCACCCGAAACCATCGTCCAGATCGAACAAAGACCGGTCATGCACTAACAATCAAATTGGACCACTCAGGTGGGGCTGATCAGCAGACGTTCAAAAGTCTCGCAGCATCGGGAAGTATGGGCTCGCAGCCGCGATTCGAGATATCGTCTTGGACCGTAGTTTCTCCCTACCTGGGGTATACCCGGCCCCGCGTATACCCTGGGAAGGGAGAAAACCCCGATGTGTACGTCTTCGGGTATTGCAGTTTCACTTGGCTGACGGTGCTGACAGCACTGACGGTGGAGGCGCATTGGTTTTCATTAGGAAAAGAATCAGCCTCAGTTTCGTATGTGATACGTAGCCGTAGTTTGTAAGCGTTGCATTTGACCCCCTAAATCACCCCTGTGGTCCGCCCCTTAACAGTCGTTCGCAGCTATGTGTTCGTGGGCAGCCCTGAGCCCTTACCAGAACTTCACCGCACTTTGAGGCTTCGCCCAAGCAGCAAGTCGTGAACGGGGTCAATTAGGACATTAGTGTTACTAGTGACCTAAGGCAGGTTGGCGGACCATGGCTGTCGTTCATAATTCGGAGATCAAGGTCCGTTTTCAATCATGTTGTGTTTTAGGTACTGGTCTCGATCCCATCTGTTTTCATCATGAAGTTCGCCAGTTGCTAGAAGGTAGAATAGCCCCTTCAACGCGGAATTCAGATGCCAGATGTCATCTATGCTGAAGAAGGGAATTGATTCCGGACCGTATCTACTGTCCGTATGAAAGTTACGCACCCGATCTGAATAATAGTCCTCGAAGAACTTGCGCTTCGTGTGTGGCACCCCGTAGAGCTCGTCCTTATACGCCTGCGCATCATGAGAACTGGGATTTTTGGCACCCGACTTTTTCAGTCTTTGCAATATCACGCTGTAAGCAGCGTCCAGTGCGATATGCGAAGAAGCCAAAGAAGCGTCCCGAAATTGGAAGTGATTGAACAGCATTTCCGATTTTAGTAGCGCATGAAGTCCACGGATAAGTACAGGATCATCGACGTCGACTGCTCTGAAAAAGATCGTTGCTTGCTCTAAACGCCGATAATCCCAATCGAAGAACTGATATTGAGCAAGTTTGCTCGGCAGCAAGCCATGATTTCCGGACATAAAGTAGTCATCAGTTGCCGCTGCTTTAAGAAGCGGTTTGAGCAGTGCCCCATCTTCTACGACAGCATCGACAGAGCACTCATCGATGTCTCTAAAAATTGGTAGTGGGTACAGCCTGACACCTGAGCTCTCCCCATGTCCTAAGTACATTGCGGCTAAGAACCTTACTTCCTGTACAGTCCAGTTATCCAGTTCAAATGCAGGTTGATCTGGCCCAGTGCGCCCGTATCGCTCTATCATCCTATTTTTGGTGCAGAGGAAAAGAGTGGGCCGGATACGAATGCTCATTGCGCCACGCTACCTTGTGGGCACGCAGGTTTCAAAGAACTTGTTCTCGTAGGTAAAAAGAGAAAATCTGGATCGAAAGTCCTTGTGTTATTTCTTAGCATCTTCCGAAAAGCGGTCATTGGCCGCAGAGCAGAAACAGCGTAACTCTGGGCTCAAACCACCTATCTGTACCCACTGTAGACAGTGGTTGCTCCTAGCCTAAACTGATCGATTCTGGCATGTGCGCGAATGGCGGCTATCGATCTTTATTCGCTCAAGTAAGTCTCCGAGAAGCCATATTTCGTTCGTATATAGTGCCTTGCCAAAGCCCGCGTGATTTCGGCGGCAACTGATAACCTACGCGTTTCAGCGGATATATCTGCATCGGATTTGAATTTTTTGGAGACATGACCGGCTGCGACACGACTATTGTAGCAATAATCCTCAATTTCGAGTTCTTTTCTATCTGAATGAAACTGCTCCAAAGTACGGTCATGGACATCGGCGCAAGCATCCGAGAATACGCGCTTTATCCAGTTCTTTGCCTTCCGAGCGTCGCGCCTCATTTCGAAGACTTTGAAGAAACTCAGGACTTCCTGTGATGCAATTTCAGCCTCTGCAACATTCAATCCTTCCCGGTAGTAGGAAAGGCAATTTAGCAACGTTTCATCTTCCGGCATTGAGCGATAGAACATCCATTCGATCATTGTGGAAGATGCCATGTCACGCCTTGGCACGGGCACGGGTACGGGGTTGCCTCCAACTTCCGTCAGCATGTTGTTCAAATAGCGCAATGGCAGTTTCAGCGATTGTGGGTGGTTTCGCGTCTTGTTCGTTGATGGCGACTCCGACTGCGCCAGCTTTGAAGTCGTTCAGGAACGCATCAAGCTCTTGATCCGTTGCTGATGGAATTTTGGGACCGTAGGTCCCGTTTCGGATTTGGCTGATTCTACCCGAGTTAACTGGGCGGTCTTGGCGATTGAAATAGAATTGAATGTCCACGTTCCGTTCACCGCGCGCCAACAAGGCTTTGATCAAGCCAATTTCTTCGTCCGTTATTCTTCGAGCCATTTGGGGCCTCAAATTTGCTCAACCAATAATTGCAACCACTTTGAGGCTGTCGGCGCAGGGTGCAAGCCCTTGCACCTGATAGGCGCAACGAAAGTCCGGAATGTAGGCTGCAACTGCGGCATCTAGGCAACGTGGTAGATGTCCGGATTGGGCCGTCCTTACGTTTGGCGGTCGCCGCGATGGGGCGACATGCTGCGCATGGTGTAGCGACGGCTTCGAGCCCAAAGTCACGAATGCTGCGGTCTGATCAAACTGGTAGATTGCCGACCTTGCTGCCGTTCGCTGCGAGCGCGAAATCCGAACTCACTCGGATGCAACAGATGGTACGAACGGCAGCCAGCAGTCATCCTTCGCCGATGGCTCGAACACCAAGTACTTCTAGTCGAATGTTGCAGCCCCCACGCAACCAATGGGCAAAAAAGTCGTCGCAGTGATTGCTTGTGGGACCGCGTGGGAGATCGCGACAACTTCCGAAAGGGCAGCTACCCTAAACCGGCAAACAGCGATACGGACGCTCCGATATTGAGAAACGGAGCGCCCGAGTATGGTGATTATTCTCCTACAAGTTCGATCTCGCCCGGCCGCCAGGTCTGATCGAACCAAGGTTCGAGCGGACCGTAGAGGCGCAGGATCGTGTTCCATCCTCGACCCGGGATCGTTTGAATCCAGTTGCTTTCCCAGCCTTCCGGCGCTTCCGGTCCGAAATAGATGTCGGTCGAGCCGTCGTCGTTCTGCTTGACGCCGGCCGTGTTGCTTCCAATGGCGGGAAACTGCATGTCGGTCTGCAACATTGACCGCGTCTGGTTGTCGTAGAGGGTAAACGACCAGAAGTCTTCTGCGGGCGGGTTAGGCGGCACGATAACCTTGTAGGACTTCGACCCGTCGAGCGCATTGCCGTCGGCGTCGCGATAGGTGAACGCGTATTGTGACCCCTTGCCCACTGCTTTCACAGCCATCGCCGGCGTGATCCCTGTTGCATAGAAGTGGAACATCGAGCGGAAATCATGCAGGGTCACTCCGTCAAGCATCCAGGTGTAGGCTCCTCCAGGGAAGGCGTTCTGCCAGTAGCTTTCGCCGGGATACCACAATGCACGTTCGTCACGGGGCTTCGACACCAGCGTTTTCACGATCACACTCCCTGCGGAGGCGGCCGCGTCCAGTATGCCCTCCATCCGTTCGTCCGGGGCAAACTCCTCGCCCTTGACGATGCCGATTGAGGCGAGATGGCCGAGGATTTCGGGACTTTCTCCGTCGAGCGGCTCATTCTGGATCACGGTGTCGATCTCTTCAAACATCCGAGCATCCATCACATGGATCGTGTTGAAATTCTCGCCCGACACGTTGACGAAAGTCATCTCCGGCGGTGTGTCAGCTTGGCTCAATGGATACAGCCTGAACATCTCCTGTGTTTGCGTCACGGCCTGCTCGGTTGAACCATCGACGGTAAAGCCTCGCCACAAGAGCCAGTTGCCGAAGGTACTTGGACGCATCACGGCGGTGTAGCCGTCCTCGGACACCTCGCCCTCGTAGCCTGGCGGCACGATCAGGAACTTGCCACCTTGCCCTTCGTCGGGACCGAGATTGCCGAAGTCGGCCACGTATTTGAACCAGCCGTCATTGACCAGGCCGAGCACATTTGGCGGTGTCTCCATCACCATCGGCTCTTCGCCAAGATCGAGCCACGCTGTCTGATAGACGCTTGTGGTGTTCGGGGTTAGGAACAGCGCCCGAGAGTCCATCAAATCCGCGAATTGCAGAACCGTAGTGTTCGCTGGGCCATAGTCCTCGATCCCGCGCCGCATCGCATCCATGGAGGCGATCTTGATACCGGAGAGATAAGCCTCCAGGGCATGGTGGAAATCGAGCAGGTTATAGATCTTCTCGGTCGACACTGCATCCGGCACGCCGTCAAAGAAGTTGAGTTCACCGAGCCGGGTTTCGATGTTGTCCGGCGTCGTTATCCCGTCCGGGATCTCCGTTGTAAACTCGAACACTGTAGCATCCTGAGCCGACACAATGCCGGTCGTCGACGCGCTCAATATAGCTGCGGTGATGGCTGGAGTTATCAGCCTTTGCATGGTTTTCATTTTCGGAAACTCCCTGATTGTCCTGTTTTTCCAGTCATAATTTGTCGTTTCGATTGTGATCATCGGCGCGTTCCGGAGGATCCTTTGCTGTTCCGGTCAAGAAAACGGATGCGGTATCGAACGGGTACAGGGTCAAAAGCCAGATTCGGCGAATGGCCGACAGGACATCTTCCTTGTCCGACTTCTCGGGTCCACCAAAAGCCATGATCAGATAACTGGCATCCATCCTGTTGAGGGCACGCGCCACGGGCATGGGGTCGAAGTCCGGCGTCAGCCCGCCCACCTGGTCTTCGGCAATTCTCGCAGCGACGATCTCGTCAAACGATCCCAGAAAGGACTGCCAAACATATTCGAGCCGGTCGTCGCTGGGCGCGGCATCCGCCACAGCGCGCAGGATTGATCCGTGCTCGTGGCCGACATCTACAAGGGCGGTCAGACTTTTCTGCAAACTAGAAACCGGGTCTCCAGCTCCACCGAGCCAGGGTTGCGCACCTTCGACGATGCCCCCTTTTACTTCATCAAGCAGGGCTTCCATCAGCCCGTGCAGGTCATTGAAGTGCTGATAGAACGCTGACCGGCTGTAGCCGGTGTCGGCCATCAGGCCACCGACTGTGAGGTCTCGAAAAGGATGTCGTGCCAAGAAAGCCCTTCCAGCATCCAGAATTGCTGAACGCGTCTGCGCCGCCTTGCTCGGTGCCGAAGCCCTTGCCGCCGTCTGTTTCCGAACGAGATTGGATTTTTGATTTCCTGACATCGTGTCAGAATTAGTGACGTGGTATCAATTGTCCATAAAAAGTTACGCTTGGGTGCCTTCATACATCTTAGCAAGCGTTGCGGATTTTTAGCCGTCGATGCGCGGCGCGGCGGCAAGGCGCGGTTGCAAATCAAGAACGACATCACGCGAAAAACGCATTTCAGTTCTTGATCCTAGAAGTCCGCTGCGAGCCGTTCACGACACCCGAAAACCTTGCTGCGTGTGCGAGGTTCCGCATCTGGTCAGCGGCAGCTTTGCGCAGAATACGGACCCATCAGTCAGCGCCGGGAACGGCAACAAAGTCCGCCATCCAGTCATCCAGCTCCCCACAAACCGAGCGGCCGCAGCGAATGTCTGGAATGCGGGCAGCGACTGCAGAAACCACAGAGACCGACCAACGGCAGCTAAGGGCCGAAGGACACAAATATGAGTTTCCGTATTGGCGCGTAGCGCCAATATAGGCTTTAGATGCCTATGCCGGAAGACGCCAATTTGGGGGTCAGATGCAACGCTTACCGTAGTTTGCTTTCTGGCGTGGCACCGCTGTAGCACCGGACGTTGGAGTCCAGAACGCAAAAAGCGCCCCTTGGGGCGCTAAGTGTTTGTTTTCCGACCGTTTAGTTTGGTTGCGGGAGCAGGATTTGAACCTGCGACCTTCAGGTTATGAGCCTGACGAGCTACCGG
>NZ_JBQFTN010000016.1:0-71371 GCF_056538665.1 Ruegeria sp. BF6 | reverse complement strand
TAGGCGCCAACCATGTCCGCGATCTGACGCATCCGGGCAAAGTCGATCTGGCGCGGGATGGCCGAGCCGCCTGCGATGATCAGCTTGGGCTGGTGTTCCTTCGCCAGCGCCTCGACCTGATCGTAATCCAGCATGTTGTCCTGCTGACGCACGCCGTATTGCACGGCCTTGAACCACTTGCCCGACTGGTTGGGCGCGGCGCCGTGGGTCAGGTGACCGCCGGCATCCAGGCTCATGCCCAGAATGGTGTCGCCGGGCTGAATCAGCGCCTGGAACACGCCCTGGTTGGCCTGGCTGCCCGAGTTCGGCTGCACGTTGGCGAATTCGCAGCCGAACAGCTGCTTGGCGCGGTCGATGGCCAGGTTCTCGGCGATGTCGACGAACTGGCAACCGCCATAGTAGCGGCGCCCGGGATAGCCTTCGGCGTATTTGTTGGTCATCACCGAGCCCTGCGCCTCCATCACGGCGGCAGAGACGATGTTCTCGGACGCGATCAGCTCGATCTCGTCGCGCTGGCGGCCAAGCTCGGATGTGATCGAGCCAAACAGCTCAGGGTCACGGTCGGCAAGGGACTGGGTGAAAAAACCGGTATCACGAAGATTGGCGTTCATAGGGGCTCCAGATTGCTGGGGTAAATCTTGCGGATTTCCTATCGGAAACGATGGATATCCAAAAGCTGTAAAGCGACGATTTGGCCCGCTGTGGCGTCAAGACTCGCCTATCGGGGAAAGGTATGTTTGTTTCGGAACCAAATGTGTAAGACCGGAAACCGGAAAAGATGACAAAGAGAATCGCCTTTCTCGCCAGTGACGCCAAAGTGGCGCAAAACGCGCGGGACGGCCTTGTGAAACTGTATGGCAATGCGGCCCCCCGGGATGCGGATGTGGTTGTCGCCTTGGGCGGTGACGGGTTCATGTTGCACACGCTTCACAACATGCAGCATCTTGATACGCCTGTTTATGGTATGAACCGGGGTACCATCGGGTTCCTGATGAATGAATTCCACGAAGCCGACTTGATGGAGCGTCTGGCTGATGCGGAAGAAGAGGTCATCAACCCTCTGGCAATGCAGGCCATGGATCAGTCCGGCAAACTGCACGAGGCGCTGGCCATCAACGAGGTGTCGCTGCTGCGCGCCGGTCCTCAGGCTGCGCGGCTGAAAATCAGCGTCGATGGGCGGGTGCGGATGGCCGAGCTGGTCTGTGACGGTGCCTTGCTGTCCACGCCCGCCGGATCAACGGCTTATAACTATTCGGCGCACGGGCCGATTCTGCCAATCGGGTCCGACGTGCTGGCTTTGACAGCGATCGCCGCATTCCGCCCCCGCCGGTGGCGCGGGGCGCTTTTACCCAAGATCGCAAAGGTTCGCTTTGACGTTCTGGATGCCGACAAGCGCCCGGTCATGGCTGATGCGGATTCGGTTTCGTTCGCAGATATCGATTGGGTCGAGATTCGTTCGGAACCCTCCATCCAGCACCGCATCCTGTTCGACCCTGGGCACGGGCTGGAAGAGCGCCTGATCTCGGAACAGTTCACTTGATTCTTCGGAACCCGTGCTTTTCGCGGCTTATGTGACCCAGTTCACAGGCGTTTGATTCATCTTTTGCTAACCTAAACTTGCCCGGAGAACACGCCTAGGTGGGAGTGAGTGGCCACCAAGCGGCGTTGTCGAATGATTGCGCAGTTTTCGCGCCGGCGAGGGTAGGTGGTGCTACGCTCGTTGACCGATCTCCGGGTTTATTTAAGCAAGAGGACCCCGGGCAAAAAAACCCGGGGTCTATTTTGTTGGTTCGGCCGGTTTGGTCGCATCCATCTTATCCCACAGCGGCAGGCACATCTGACCCACGCGGGCCTCGATCGCGGCGGCGGCGTCCACTGTCATGTCCTCGCGCCAGCGTTGGGCGGCGATTTGGACGTTGATCGGTTGCGGTCCTTGCGGCAGATCGGCCAGCCGCGCGGGAACGCTGGCGGCGGGCAAGCCCAGAAAATTCATCGCATAGGAATACACCGCGCAGCCCAGAACCTCGTGTACGCCTTCGACACCTTCGGTATCTCGGTCGGGTTTGAAAAACGGTTGCGGCAGGAAAGGGGACAGGATCAAAGGGTAGTCCTGCATGAACAGCGACCATTCCCTCGCATAGCGGGTGCGATTGGCCAGCATCCGAACCAGATCGGTGCCGATGATGGGCGGGAATTCCTGGAAGTATACGTCGAAGATATTTCGAATGGTCTCGGAGCCCGCAGACTCGATGTCGCCTTTCAACAGGGTCAGAACCTCGCCCATCAGCGTGCGGTATCCGGATCGACCACATTCAAAAACATCGGGTGGGCTGATCTCTTCGACTTGATAACCCGCATCGACCAGAGCATCGCGCGCTGTGTCCAATGCCTTTTCGACCTCGGAGTGCAAGGCATAGCCAAAGGTGTCCTTGGTAAAGGCAACCTTGATGGGGCCGTCCTGCGTTTCTCCTCGCCAAGGCATCGGCACGTGGAACGGATCGCGCGGGTCACCTGCGATCAGGCTGGGCATCGACAGGTGAAGATCGGCGGCGCAGCGTGTGATTAGTCCTTGTACGGACATGGATTGCGCCAGAATTCCGCGCTCGGCCTGTTGGCTCGGATTCCAAGCTGGTACGCGACCAAGACCGGGCTTTACCGTGACTGCACCGTTGGCAGCCGCCGGAAAGCGCAGGCTGCCACCAATATCATTGCCATGCGCCAGCGCGCCAATCCCGGCCATTACGGCTGCACCGGCACCGCCCGAAGAGCCGCCGGCTGAGATGTGCCGCCCCCACGGATTGTGCGTGCGCCCGTGCAGAGGGTTGTCAGTGTCGGCGCGGAACGAAAACTCGGGCGTATTGGTCCGCCCGATCACCACCGCCCCGGCGTTTTGCAAGTTTCGTACGACCGGAGCGTCATCGGGGGCAATCACGTCTTTCAAGGCCACGACACCGTTCGACGTTGCATGTCCCTTTTGATCGACGTTGATTTTGATCGTCACCGGCACGCCGTGCAGCGGCCCGGGAACCGTTCCGTTAGCCCGGGCCTGATCGAGGTCGCGCGCACGCTCCAGCGCCTCGGCACTCAGGTCCTCGACTACCGCGTTCAGGTCCGGGTTGACCTGATGCATCCGGTCAATGGATGCGCGCACCGCGTCTTCGGCGCTCAGGTCTCCGCTGCGGGTGAGGGCGGTCAGGTCGGTGGCGCTCAATCGCCAGATGTCGGAATGTGTCATGCGGCCTCATTGTCTTGGTCAGACAGTAGGGGCCCTGTTCCCGGTTGCAAGGGAAAGGCGCAAGGCAGGCGGCCATAGACCGCCCGCGGTGCGTTTACTGGGCGTAGCCGATGGATTTCAGTGCCACGCTGATCTCGTCCAGAATGGCCGGATCGTCGATGGTCGCGGGCATCTTGTAGTCCTGGCTGTCCGCAATCGACACCATCGTACCGCGCAGGATTTTGCCCGACCGGGTCTTGGGCAGGCGATCCACCACGACGGCCTTCTTGAAAGCTGCCACCGGGCCGATCTTTTCGCGGACCAGCTTGACCACATCCTGCACGACCTCGCCATGGTCGCGGTCGCAGCCCGCGTTCAGGCACAGGAAGCCAACCGGCATCTGACCTTTGAGCTGATCAGTCACGCCGATCACCGCGCATTCGGCGACGTCGGGGTGGGCGGCCAGAACCTCTTCCATCCCGCCAGTGGACAGGCGGTGACCCGCCACGTTGATCACGTCATCGGTGCGCGCCATGATATAAAGGTAGCCGTCCTCATCAATCATACCCGCATCGCCGGTTTCGTAGTAACCGGGGAAGTGGTTCAGGTACGAGCTTTGGAACCGCTTTTCTGCGTTCCACAACGTCGGCAGAGTGCCCGGAGGCAGCGGCAGTTTGACTGCAATTGCACCCAGCTCACCCGGCTTCATCGGATGGCCGCCTTCGTCGAGGATCTGCACGTCATAACCCGGCATCGGCTTGGCCGGTGAGCCCAGCTTGACAGGCAGTTCCTCGATCCCAAGCGGGTTGCCCGCAATGGCCCAGCCGGTTTCGGTCTGCCACCAGTGGTCGATCACCGGAACATTCAGCGCGTCCTGCGCCCATTCGATCGTATCAGGGTCGGCACGTTCACCTGCCAGGAACAGGGCACGCAGGCTGGACAGGTCGTATTTTGCCAGCATCTCGCCCTTGGGGTCTTCGCGCTTTACGGCGCGGATAGCGGTGGGGGCGGTGAAGAAGCTTTTAACCTTGTGTTCGGAAATCACCCGCCAGAAGGTGCCCGCGTCGGGGGTGCCGACCGGCTTGCCTTCAAAGACAATGGTGGTGTTGCCGTGGATCAGCGGGGCATAGCAAATGTAGGAATGTCCCACGACCCAGCCCACGTCAGACGCCGCCCAGAATACATCACCGGGATCGACATCATAGATGTTCTTCATCGTCCAGTTCAGCGCCACCAGATGGCCTGCGGTCGGGCGCACGACACCCTTTGGCGCGCCAGTGGTGCCCGAGGTGTACAGGATATAAGCCGGATCATTGCCGTCTACTGGTACACATTCCGCTGGTTCGACACCGTATTGGAACCCGTGCCAGTTATAGTCACGCCCCTCGATCAGTTGCGCTACTTCCTGCTCGCGCTGGAAGATCACGCAGAAATCGGGCTTGTGGCTGGCCATCTCGATGGCGCCGTCGAGCAGGGGTTTATAGTGCACTACCCGGCCCGGTTCCATCCCGCACGAGGCGGCGATGATCGCTTTGGGCTTGGCGTCGTCAATGCGGACAGCCAGTTCGTTGCTGGCAAACCCGCCGAAAACAACCGAGTGCACGGCACCGAGACGGGCGCAGGCCAGCATCGCCTCAAGTGCTTCGGGGATCATCGGCATATAGATGATGACCCGGTCACCCTTTTCGACGCCCTTGGCGCGCAGCGCCCCGGCCAGATTGGCGACACGGTTGCGCAGCTCGACATAGGAAATCTCGCGCTTGGTGTGGGTTATAGGGCTGTCATAGATGATGGCCGTCTGCTCTCCTCGGCCGTTTTCGACGTGGCGATCCACTGCGTTCCAGCAGGTGTTGACCTTGGCGTCGCAGAACCATTCATACATCGGCGCATTGTCGTCAAACAATGCCTTGGTCGGAGGTTGAACCCAGTCTATTCCTTTTGCGGCCTCCATCCAGAATGCCTCTGGATCGGATTTCCAGCTTTCGTAAACGTCCTGATATGCCACGTTGGTCTCCTCCTTAAATCCCTTGTGCAGTGTGTAAGGTGGGCAGGGGGCTGCGCACAAGCGAGGGGAATGACGGGGCGTCACTTTATCGCAAAATATTTGCAGAATGTACTAAAATCGCCTGCAAAGTTTTGCAAAGTAATTTGGTATAGCAAAGTTGCGCGTAACGAGCTTTAGTTTTTGCAAATCTGCAAATCTATACATGCAAAGAATCACCGACGCTCAGCTTGCGCTCGGATGCCGACGCGGGCACCCGAGCATCTGTTACGGGCGTTAGCCGTAATGCGCCACCGGGGTTCCGGCAATGGCAGCCATGTTCAGCAAGCCGCGAGCCGTGATGGATGGGGTCACGATATGTGCCTTGTTGCCCATCCCCATCAGGATCGGCCCAACCTCCAGACCGTCGGCTTTCATCTTCAGGATATTGCGTACACCGCTGGCCGCATCCGCATGGGCAAAGATCAGAACATTTGCCGCGCCCTCCAGACGTGAGTTCGGGAATATCCGCGACCGCAGCTCCGGATCCAGCGCCAGATCGAGGTTCATCTCACCTTCATAAGTAAAGTCGCGCGGATCGGAATCGAGAATCTTCAGCGCAGCGCGCAGACGTTTGCCCGACCCTTCGGCCTGATTGCCGAACTGCGATTGCGAGCAGAACGCGATCTTCGGTTCGATCCCGAAACGGCGCACGTGGCGCGCAGCCCCGATTGTGGATTCGGCCAGTTCCTCAGGCGTTGGCAATTGCCGCACATGGGTGTCGGCGATAAACAGGGGGCCATCTTCCAGGATCATCAATGACAGCGCGCCATGGGGACGCAGGTCGCCGTCGGCCAGAACCTGTTGCACGTAGTTCAGATGCCAACGGTACTCGCCGAATGTGCCGCAGATCATACTGTCGGCCTCGTCCCGGTGCACCATGATGGCGGCAATCGCGGTGTTGTTCGTACGCATGATCGCCTTGGCTAGATCGGGCGTCACGCCTCGGCGCTGCATGATCTCATGGTACGAGTTCCAATAGTCATAATACCGGGGGTCGTCCTGCGGGTTCACGATCTGGAAATCCTCGCCGGGGCGGACCGTAAGGCCCAGCCGCTCGCAGCGAGCGTTGATGACATCAGGACGACCGATCAGAATGGGCGTTTCGGTGGTTTCTTCCAGAATGGCCTGTGCGGCACGCAGGACACGTTCATCCTCGCCCTCGGCGAAGACAATCCGGCGCGATGCGGCGGCGGCGGCCTCGAATACCGGGCGCATCAGCAGGGCGGATTTGAACACGGTCTGGTTCAGGCGTTCTTTATACGCCTCGATATCGTCAATCGGGCGCTTGGCAACGCCGCTGTCCATCGCGGCTTTGGCCACTGATGAAGAAACGACACCGACAAGACGCGGGTCAAACGGCTTCGGAATCAGATAGTCCGGACCGAAGGTCAGTTGTTCACCCTTATAGGCTGCGGCGGCTTCGGCGCTGGTGGTGGCGCGGGCCATCTCGGCGATGCCATCCACGCAGGCGATCTGCATCTCGTCGTTGATTTCGGTCGCCCCAACATCCAGCGCACCCCGGAATATGAAGGGGAAGCACAGCACGTTGTTGACCTGATTGGGAAAATCGCTTCGGCCGGTGGCGATGATCGCATCCGGGGCGACCTCTCGTGCGGCATCGGGCAGGATTTCAGGCGACGGGTTGGCCAGCGCGAAGATGATCGGGCGCTTGGCCATTTTTCCAACCATCTCGGGTTTGAGCACATTGGGACCGCTGAGGCCAAGGAACAGGTCAGCATCACCAATCACGTCATCCAGTGTCCTCAGGTCGGATTTCTGCGCGAACTGATCCTTGTGCGGGTTTATATCCTCGGCGCGGCCCTCGTAGACCAACCCGTGAATGTCGCACAGCCAGATGTTCTCGCGCTTGACGCCCAGTTTTACCAACATGCTAAGGCAGGCGATCCCCGCCGCGCCGCCACCGGTTGAGACAACCTTGATATCCTCAAACTTCTTTCCGGCCACATGCAGCGCGTTCTTGGCGGCCGCACCCACCACGATGGCAGTTCCGTGCTGATCATCGTGAAAGACCGGGATGTTCATCCGCTCGCGACACAGCTTTTCGACGATAAAGCAATCGGGGGCCTTAATGTCTTCCAGGTTGATCGCGCCAAAGGTCGGTTCAAGCGCGCAGACGATATCGGCAAGCTTTTCCGGATCAGGCTGATCGACCTCGATATCGAAACAGTCGATGCCAGCGAACTTCTTGAACAGAACCGCCTTGCCCTCCATCACCGGTTTCGAGGCCAGCGCGCCGATATTGCCCAGCCCCAGAACTGCCGTTCCGTTCGAAACGACGGCCACAAGATTGCCTCGTGCCGTATACAGTTCAGCATTGGCTGCATCCGCCTTGATCTCAAGGCTGGCCTCGGCGACACCAGGTGAATAGGCACGCGCCAGATCACGGCCGTTCGCCATCGGCTTGGTCGCCTTGATTTCCAGCTTCCCGGGCTTTGGATGGGCGTGATATTCAAGTGCGGCCTGCCGCAGACTGGGTGTATCCGACATCGAGATTCAGCTCCATTTTGAAATTTGATTTAGCCCTAAACTAATTTTTCCAGCTTGGCTACGCTGCGTCACTTAAGAACTCAGAGCGGGCCGTTTTGCCGCTGTGCTTGATTTCCGTCGCAAAACATTTAAATTCCCGCAACTTTCGAACCCACCCCCTTTTGTATCGAGAAAACCGGCATGAGCTATCAGAAAGACGTCGAGACGGTCGCGGCCCTCTCGTCGAAAAAAGGCAGATTTAGTGCTACGTTCAGCGCAGTCATTGTTCTGGGTATTGTGATCCTGTGTGCCATCTCGCTGTGGCCGATGCAGGCGGCGGTGTTCAACCAAGAGGGCGGTCTGATCGAAACCGGATCGGCTGCGGCTTTGCTGGCCGCCGGATTGATAGCGCTCTATCGGTATCGCGGGATCAGCCGCCTGTATATTGGCGTGGTCCTGCTGTTGCTGGCGGAACGAGAGCTTGAGGCCGATATTTATGCCGTGGACAGCACACCCTATTTTATTCTGCACGGTCTGGATGTCCTGCTGGATATGACAATGGTGCGGATAGTACTGGCCGTGATCGTTCTGGGTGGGGTTGTCTGGCATGGGGTGCCGAACGCCTGGCGGGCTATGAAGGAACGGGCTCCGTTTCTACTGGTGTTCTTTCTGGCCGGTATGTGCGCCGTTGTCGCGCAGGGGTTGGAAGAAGTCAGCAGTGCCATAGGCACCGAAATGACGGACGTCATGGCGACCCGTCTGTTCGTGCTGGAAGAAACGCTTGAGATGTTCTTTTCGATTGGCATTTTGGCCGCCGTTCTGATCGGATGGCCGAAAGCCAAGGCCGATGAGACCACCAATGACCAAACCGCACAATCAGACCCAAGCTGAAATCCGCCTGCCAACGCAGGAATTGCGCGACGATATTCCGTTTTACACCAGAGTTCTGGGGATGCGGATGGATATGATCTATCCCGCTGATGATCCACGGATTGCTGTGTTCTCTGGTTACGGTTTGCGCCTGCGGGTCGAGAAGGATGCGCCCGAAACACCTGGAACGCTGCGTATTCTGACGGACAACCCCGACGACTTCGCGGGTGGTCAGCGCAGCCTTGTGGCTCCCAATGGTACCCGGGTTGAGATTGACGAACTGAACCCACCCTTGGTCATGCCGGAAACGGTTCATTCTTTCGTGGTGCGCAGGCTAAAGGACCAGGCGCCTTGGATCATTGGTCGGGCCGGGATGCATTACCGTGATCTGGTGCCGGATCGGCTGGGTGGGTCGATCATCGCCAGCCATATTCGTATTCCCGACGGTGGCCCTGTTCCCGATATGGTGCATTTCCACAAAGTCGGATTTCAGCTGATCTTCTGCATCCATGGTTGGGTCGATGTGGTTTACGAAGACCAGGGCGACAAGATGCGCCTGACGGCGGGCGACTGCTTTATCCAGCCGCCGGAAATACGCCACCGTGTGCTCGAAGCATCCGACAATGTGCAGGTGATCGAGATCGGTGTCCCCGCCGAACATGTAACCGAGATCGATCATGAGATGGAACTTCCCACACCTCGGTACCGCCCGGATCGGGAGTGGCAGGGCCAGCGGTTCGTTTTCAATCAAGCGGAAGGCGCCGAGTGGGGCCCGTTTCGCCTGCCGGGCTATATATGCCGCGACACGACGATTGCAGAGAATACCACGGGCGTTGCAGGGGTGCAGGTCGTGCGCAAAGGGCAGGGCGATCCGGTCTGGGCTACCCATGACACGGATATCCACTTTACATTCGTCATGAATGGGGAAGTCACGCTGGAAGGCGAAGGCCGCGATCCCTTCCGGCTTGAACAGGGGGATGCCTTTGTCATCCCGCCCGGTATGCGCACTCGGTTGGCTGCCCCCTCGGACGATATTGAATTGCTCGAGGTCACGCTGCCGGGTCGGTTCAAAACCGCTTTGGGATAAGGAATCTTCTGTCCGGGGCTTCAACTCCCCGGGTTGTTTCATTTAGGGTATGTCTTTCTGACCAGATGATCAAAAATTGGGGAATCGCTATGACTTTGAAAGACGCCGCACTGTCTGTCCGGGAAAAAGCATACGCACCCTATTCCAACTTCAAAGTCGGCGCGGCGATCCGGTCGACTTCAGGCGCTGTTTATTTCGGCTGCAACGTTGAAAACGTGGCCTATCCTGAAGGCACCTGTGCCGAGGCCGGGGCCATCGCCGCAATGGTTGCCGCAGGCGAGCAGACTTTGACCGAGGTTTACGTGGTCGCTTCTTCTCCGCAACCCGTGCCGCCCTGCGGAGGATGCCGTCAGAAACTGGCTGAATTTGGCAAGCGTGACGTCAAGGTGACGCTGGCAACGGTCGATGGGGCCGAGTTCGAAACCACGATCGGAGACCTGCTGCCGGGGGCGTTCGACGCTTCGCATATGGAGGACGTCTGAGCCCATGGACGCCCGTTCGATCATCGCAAAGCTGCGCCGGGGGCACGTGCCCACCGGTGAGGAACTGATATGGTTCGCGCAAGGTCTGGCCGATGGCGGCGTCAGCGATGCGCAAGCCGGGGCCTTTGCCATGGCCGTTTGCATGGGCGGGCTGGGTGCGCAGGGGCGTGCCGACCTGACAGTGGCCATGCGCGACAGCGGCGATGTACTCAGTTGGGATTTTGATGGCCCGGTGATCGACAAACACTCGACCGGAGGGGTCGGTGACAGCGTTTCACTGGTGCTGGCGCCTGCGCTGGCTGAACTAGGTGCCTATGTTCCGATGATCTCGGGCCGGGGGCTGGGTCACACCGGCGGCACGCTGGACAAACTGGAATCCATCCCGGGCGTCAGTACTCAGATTGGGCAGGAACGTCTGACCCAGATCCTGCGCGACACCGGTGCGGCTATTGTCGGTGCGACGGGGCAGATAGCGCCCGCGGACAAGCGGCTTTATGCGATCCGTGATGTAACGGCGACGGTGGAAAGCCTGGATCTGATCACCGCGTCGATCCTGTCCAAGAAACTGGCGGCCAGCCCCGAGGCACTGGTGCTGGACGTCAAGGTTGGCTCTGGCGCGTTCATGAAGACCTTGGAGGATGCACGACGTCTGGCGCAGGCCCTGACGGAAACGGCCAACGCAGCGGGGTGCCGGACATCGGCGGTGATCACCGATATGCATCAACCTCTGGCCCCTTCGCTGGGCAACGCGTTGGAAGTGGCCGAGGTGATGAACGTTCTTACCAAGGCGCATTATGAACCACTGGCCGAAATCTCGGCCGAACTGGGCGGGATGCTGCTGGCCGATGCGGGTATGTTCGCAACCGCTGATGAAGGGCGCGACAAGATCACTGACGTCATCCGCGATGGCCGCGCGGCCGAGCGGTTTGGCCGCATGATGGCTGCCGTGGGAGGGCCGTTGCAGTTTGTTGATAATTGGTCTCGCTATCTACCCGAAGCCAGCGTGATCCTTGAGGTTCCCGCCGAAATCAGCGGCTATGTCACCGCAATGGATGGCGAGACGCTGGGCCTGGCTGTGGTTGCGCTGGGCGGTGGTCGGCAGGTCGAGGATGACGTGATCGACCCGGCGGTTGGCATGTCGGGCATTGTTCGGTTGGGTGACCGGATCGAAAAGGGCGCACCGTTGGCGGTGGTCCACGCTTCCCGTGAAGATGCCGCCCGGCAAGCGGCTGATACAGTGAAGAATGCCATAACGATAGGTCCGGATGCAGGGGCGATGCTGACGCTTGTTCACGAGAGGATCACACCGTGACCCGCGCTTTTCTTGTGGTGATGGATTCTGTCGGTATCGGCGGTGCGCCGGATGCGGACCGTTTCTTTAATGGCGAAACGCCCGATACCGGCGCCAATACTCTGGCCCATACCGCGCAGGCCTGCGCTGAGGGGCGCGCCGAGGATGGGCGTTCGGGACCGTTGCATTTACCCTATCTGGATGCGCTGGGTCTGGGCGCTGCCACACGCTTGGCCTCGGGCGTGAAAACACCGGGGTTGGAGGCAGCGCCAACGGGCTTTTGGGGCTGCGCGCGCGAACATTCGCGGGGCAAGGACACGCCTTCGGGGCATTGGGAACTGGCGGGTCTGCCGGTGCCGTGGGACTGGCACTATTTCCCGGACACCACGCCATCTTTTCCCACCGACCTAAGCCGAGCTGCCGCCGAGGCCGCCGGCACTGAGGGTATTTTGGGCGACTGCCACGCCTCGGGCACCGCCATCATCGCAGAACTGGGAGCGGAACATATGCGAACCGGTTGGCCGATTTGCTACACCTCGGCTGACAGCGTGTTCCAGATCGCCGCACACGAAGAGAGCTTTGGTCTCGATCGTCTCTTGGACATGTGCAAGGCACTGGCCCCGCGACTGCATGAGATGAAGGTGGGCCGTGTCATCGCGCGGCCCTTTGTCGGTTCGCCGGAACAGGGTTTCACCCGCACCATCAACCGCAAGGATTTTGCCATCCTGCCGCCTGCGCCGGTTCTGACGAACTGGGCGCAGGACGCCGGGCGGCGTGTTCATGCGGTGGGCAAGATTGGCGACATCTTCTCGATGCAGGGGATCGACACCCTACTAAAAGGCTCGGATGCCGAGTTGATGGGCCACCTGTCCGACCTGGTGGATGAGGCCGAAGAGGGCAGCCTGACCTTCGCCAATTTCGTCGAGTTCGACAGCCTTTATGGCCACCGCCGTGACATCAGCGGGTACGCCCGGGCGCTGGAGTGGTTCGACCATGAGATCGGTGCGATCCTGACGCGCTTGCGTCCCGGCGACCTGATGCTGCTGACTGCCGATCACGGCAATGATCCCAGCTGGATCGGCACCGACCACACGCGCGAACAAGTGCCGGTGCTGATCGCCGGACGCGGCACTGGGCAGATCGGTGCGGTCGAATTCGCTGACGTCGCCGCCAGCATTGCGCACCATCTGAACATTCCGGCGCAAGGACCGGGGAAGAGCTTTCTATGACCGTCGCAGACCTGCCCAAGATCGAGTTGCACCTGCACCACGAAGGTGCGGCCCCGCCCGCCTTTATCCGCCAGTTGGCGCATGAAAAGCGCATCGACCTGAGCGGGATTTTCAAGCCAGACGGTAGCTATGACTTCCGCGATTTTGCCCATTTCCTCAGCGTCTACGAGGCCGCCTGCGAGGTGCTGAAAACGCCCGAGGATTTCCGTCGCCTGACGTTAGCGATCCTTGAGGAAAGCGCCGCCAATGGTGTGGTGTACTCTGAGACCTTCCTTAGCCCTGATTTCTGCGGCGGCGGAGACCTGCACGCCTGGCGTGACTATCTGAACGCCATTCAAGACGCAGCGGATGAGGCCGAGCGCAAGTTTGATATCACCCTTCGCGGAGTTGTCACCTGTGTCCGCCATTTCGGACCGGAACAGGCAAAACGCAGCGCCCATTGCGCCGCCGAGACGGCCGGAGACTGGATCACCGGCTTTGGCATGGGTGGCAACGAATCCGTCGGAACGCAGGGCGACTACAAATGGGCCTTCGACTGCGCCCGCGAGGCCGGGTTGTGCCTAACCACTCATGCCGGTGAATTCGGCGGGCCGGAAAGCGTGCGCGACGCGGTACGCGATCTGGGTGTGGTGCGTGTGGGCCATGGCGTCCGCGCCATCGAAGATCCTGACTTGGTTCGCGAACTGGTCGATCGTGAAATCACGCTCGAGGTGTGTCCGGGCTCTAATGTGGTTTTGGGCTTGTTCCCCGATTTCGCAGCGCACCCGATTGCCCGGTTGCGCGACCACGGGGTCAACGTCACTATCTCAACCGACGACCCGCCGTTTTTCCACACCACCATGCGGCGCGAATATGAGATGTTGAGCCAAGCCTTCGGCTGGGAGATCGAAGATTTTGCTGCTCTGAATGATACGGCCCTGAACGCGGCCTTCTGCGATGAAAACACCCGAGCGCGGGTCAAGAAAAGACTGGAGAGAACATGAGCGAACACCTGACCGTCGTTGACCATCCGCTGGTGCAGCACAAACTGACGCTCATGCGAGACAAGGGCACCTCGACCGCTGAGTTCCGTCAGTTGCTGCGCGAGATCACGCTGCTGCTGGCCTATGAGGTCACGCGTGAGATGCCTTTGACCACCCGCCACATCGAAACTCCGATGGAGGAGATGGACGCCCCCATTCTGGCCGGCAAGAAATTGGCGCTGGTGTCGATCCTGCGTGCGGGCAACGGAATGTTGGACGGCGTGCTTGAGCTGGTGCCCTCGGCGCGCGTCGGGTTTGTCGGCCTGTATCGCGACGAAGAGACTCTGAAACCGGTGCAGTATTACTTCAAGGCCCCCGAAGGTCTGAAGGACCGTCTTGTTATAGCCGTTGATCCTATGCTGGCCACCGGCAACAGCTCGGCCGCAGCGATAGATCTGCTGAAACAGGCGGGTGCGACCGATATCCGTTTCCTCTGCCTGCTGGCCGCGCCCGAAGGTGTAGAGCGCATGAAAGAGGCGCATCCGGATGTGAAAATTGTGACGGCGTCTTTGGATCGCGAGTTGAATTCGAAAGGCTACATCATGCCTGGTCTGGGCGATGCGGGCGACCGGATGTTCGGCACCAAGTAAGCTATTCGCCGCAAATATTCTGAAGCCGGACCCAATCACGGTCGGGCAGAATCTGTTGCAGGGGGCGACCCGCCATCGGGTCGGCCTCGATCAGGCCCAACACCGTCTCGCCGGTAACATCCATTGCATAGGCATAGGGGGTCGATGGCAGCGCGGCTTGGGCGAAGACTTCAAGCAAATCATCCTCGGGCAGGGTGGGACGTGGTTCTGACAGAACCTGCTCGGTGTAGATGTCGACGTTCTCCGGCGTCAGCTCTCCGGTCGTCAGCAGGCGGAAGGCTGTCGTAGCGCCGGTGCGGTCCAGCAGATCGTCCAGCGGATCTTGCGCCTCGGCCCTTGCGCGTTCGGCGATGATGTAGCCCGCAGCGACCGAGGGATCTTCGTGATCCTCTACCAGGGCTCGGTTCAGTAGCACGATGCCGCCCGGCAGGCTGAGGCTGGTTTGCACCCCGGCGGGAAGAATGATGACCTTCCGAACCCCGGTGCGGGCGGCCAGTTGATCCAGTGCCGCCTCTGCGTCTTCGGAGGCGCAGGCCCGCCCAGATACTCGCTCGATCCGGTGCAGAATTGTGTTGCCGATATCCTGATGCTTGATGTCCGGTACGACCGCGACAACGTGGTTCTGCAACGCGGACGGTAGCCACAGCAGCAACAGCGCCGCTACGGCAGCCACGACACCGGCGACGCTGAACCAGCGCAACCGACCCGGATGCGGGCGCGCCCGTTCGATGGCCCGTTGCAGCCGGTCGATCGCCTCGATCATCGTGGTTTCGGATTCTGCCAGTTCCAGCGTTTCGTCCCGGTCACCGTCAGGGTTGAAGATTGCCGGAAACACACCTGGATTTTGCCGTTCCAGTGCAGCCAGAGACCAATGGGTCAGAGCCTGTTCATTGAAGTCCGATATAGTCAGCGTGGCTTCACCAAGCGACACCACGACCTCTCGCCGCTGCACGTCGGGCGAGGGGCGCCACAGACCGGTGGCTTCGATCCGCTGGTACTGTTTAAGTGCCGTCTTCAAGGTGAGGTATGCTCGTGATTATTTTGACTTAGCTTAGCATGGTAAAATCCAAGGGCGCAAACCTGTTGCGCGCGGATTGTGAAATGTGCTGGATAGCATGATGCGCGGCAAACCACGCCGCTGCACAACACTTTGTAACCGGGGCTATGAATGCAGGCGAACAGTCATACCTCACCAGTTTTGGCCTCGGCCCTAATGGTCGGCGCCATGGCGATCATCGGAGTGATCGACAACGTGGTGATCCTGCTGGCTGAAACGATTGGCCTGTGGCAGTTCCACCTGAGCCGAGCCCTGCTGATGTTGCCGCTGATCGTTGGTCTGTCGCTGCTAGGATTGGGCAGTCTGCGCCCGCGACGGCTGGGGCCGGTTATCCTGCGCAGCGTTCTGATTACGCTGGCGATGTTGTTTTATTTTGCATCGCTGGCGCTGATGCCGATAGCACAGGCGTTGGCGGGGTTGTTCACTTCGCCGATTTTCGTGCTGCTGATTTCGGCCCTTGCGATGGGGCAGAGGATAGGCCCGTGGCGCATTCTGGCTGTTGTAATCGGGTTTGTCGGTATCCTGTGTGTGCTGCAGCCCAACCCCTATGAATTTGACGCGCAAACCCTGTTGCCGGTGGCCGGAGGGTTCTTCTATGCGCTCAGTTCCATCATCACGCGCAGCCATTGCGCGCAGGAAAGCACTGTGGCGCTGCTGGCAGCGATGATCGCCACCCTTGGGCTAGCCGGGGCGATTGGGCTGGCCGTGTTCTCGACCCTGCCACATTCCTTTGCGGATGGTTTCGTGACGCGGGGCATGGTGTGGGAGATGAAACCGGCGCTGCCCTGGATCGCCGTGCAGGCGGTTGGGTCCACGATTGCAGTCTTCATGCTGATCAAATCCTATCAGATCGGTGAGACCTCTTATGTCGCGGTGTTCGAATACTCGGTGATGATCTTCGGCCCATTATTCGCCTGGGTCGCGCTGGGTCAGGTGATCGGCGTCATGCAGATTGCCGGGATCGGGCTGATCGCGCTTGCTGGGGCACTGCTGGGCTGGCGGTCACGGCGTGCCGCCGCATTGGGGAAGACGGCATGATCATCTCGCGCGGGCGCGGCTATGTTTTCGTTCACATCCCTAAAACGGGCGGTACATCACTGTCGCAAGCGTTAGAACAGCGGGCGATGAAGGATGACATCCTGTTCGGAGACACGCCCAAGGCCATCAAGCGCCGCAGGCGCGCCAAGGCTCTGACTGGCAGGGGACGTTTGTGGAAACATTCCACGCTGGCGGATATCGACGGGGTTCTTTCGATTGAAGAACTGCAGGTGCTGACCGTGTTCACCTTGGTGCGTAACCCGTGGGACCGGATCGTCAGCTACTATCACTGGTTACGCGAGCAGAGCTTTGATCACGCGTCGGTCTCGCTGGCAAAGTCCTTGCCCTTCGATGGGTTTGCGCAACACCCCGATATTGGGCAATCGTTCCGTCTGAACCCTGCCCGCCGGTACGTGACACGCGCCGACGGGGTCGAGCAGTGCAGCTTTTTCATCCGACTTGAGCATTTCGAACAGGACGCGGCCCCCTTGGATGACCATCTTGGATTCCATGTGACTTTGCCCCGTCTCAACCGGTCAGGGCGGCGTGCGGACTACCGCAGCTACTATTCTGACCATACGGCTGCGGCGGTTGCCGAAGCCTGTGCCGAGGACATCGCCAGATTCGGGTATGCATTTGATCCGGCCAGCGGCAGATAGTTTCCAGATTGATTCTAATTATATCTGGATTTTCGTTGTTGTTCATTTTTCAAGGGCTTGATGGGCCTGAAATGACCCAAATTGGGCCATAATATGTCAAAAATAAGTCGCACCGCCTGATCCTGTGATACTCATAAGACTTAGTTTTTGTGTGTAATAGGTGGGTGGGTTCTTGTTGAAGGTACAGAGTGTAATAGATTTTGCTGAAGGGTCCGAATACCAGGGGAGAGCTGAGCCGCAAGTAGCGCTGAACGCGCGCCGGGGTGGGCTGGTACACGGTACAAAGGTTGCGACAAAGGGTGGGTGGAAGCTGGTCGAAGAGTTGCGGGCCGGTGACTTTGTTCGAACTTTGGATAATGGTTTCCAACCGATAAACCGCGTTGCGACAGATTGCATCACGGTGCCGACCGGAGAAAACAACTCGGAAAGCATGCCGGTCAGAGTGCCGTCAAACGCGGCCTATAATGGGCGTCCGGTCTGGCTGATGCCCGAACAGGGCGTCGCATTGGACAACACCAAGCTGGGTCATGATCCGATCACACTGCCCGTTAGCCTGCCGGTTGTTTCAGCCAGACTACTGAGCGGCATGTTCCGGATAACCTCGGATGTGCCTGCGACTTATTTCGACATCAGCACCCTGTTCTTCGATCGGGATGAAGTGATCTATATCGAGGGTGGATTTCGGGCCTTTTGTCCCGCGGGTCGCTTTGGATCGATCAGCCTTGCCGGTGGTGCTTCGTATGAGGTCGTCGCGGGCGAAGCCGCTGCGGATTTGATATATCTGACGACAAGGCGCGGCGATATTGGTGTTCTGGCAAATTCGCTGGGCTCGGTTCCTGCGCCGGTTTTTGATCATCCGATCGTTCCGGTGCGGCCGGTCAGGGGTGCGCGTCGGCCCGGGCGGCCGGGTCGGCCTGTGATGATGATCTGAACGGGAAGCTATCTGAAACTACAAGGTGACGCTGGCGCATTGGGGGCATGCGCCAGCGTTTTTGTTTAGGCAGCCTTGGCTTCGGGTGCGAAGCGACTGTAGAAGCTCTGGCCCTTTTCGGCCATCTCACGCAGCAGTGGCGGGCAGGCGAAGCGCTCACCGTAAGCTTCGGTCAGTTGATCGCAACGCTCGGCCGCGTAAGGCGTGCCGATGATGTCCAGCCAACTCAGCGGGCCGCCCGACCAAGGTGCAAAGCCCCAGCCAAGGATCGCGCCTACGTCGCCTTCGCGGATGTCTTCCAGAACGCCTTCCTCCAGCGCCCGGACCGCTTCCAGAACCTGCGCGAACATCAGGCGTTCCTGTACTTCGATCAAGTCGGGCTGGTCCTCGGCATGCGGGTATTTCTCCTGCAGGCCTTTCCAGTATTCGGTGCGCTTGCCCTTTTCGTCATAGTCGAAGAAACCCGCATTGGCCTTGCGGCCCAGACGGCCCAGTTCCTCCATCCAGAAGATCAGATCATCCGAGGGGCTTTCCGGGTAAGCATCGCCCATCGCTGCTTTGGTCGCGCGGGCAATCTTGGCCCCAAGATCAATCGAGGTCTCATCGGTCAGCTGGATCGGCCCCACCGGGAACCCCAGTTGACGCGCGGCATTGTCGATCAGCACCGGGTTCACACCTTCGGCGATCATCCGCACACCTTCATTGATATAGGGGATGATACAGCGGTTGGCGTAGAAGAACCGAGCATCGTTGACCACGATTGGCGTCTTCTTGATTTGACGGACATAGTCCAGCGCCTTGGCCACGGCACGATCACCAGTTTCCTTGCCCTTGATGATCTCGACCAGGAACATCTTCTCAACCGGTGAGAAGAAGTGGATGCCGATGAACTGCTCACGCCGTGCGGATGCTTTGGCCAGATCGGTGATCGGCAGGGTCGAGGTGTTCGAAGCAAAAATGCAATCCTCGGGGATGATAGCCTCGACCTTTTCGGTCATCTCTGCTTTCACGTCTGGATCTTCGAACACGGCTTCGATGATCAGATCGCAGCCTTTTAGGTGCTCCAGATCGGGCGTCGCGGTGATGCGGGCCAGCATGGCTTCCTTCTTTTCGACCGTGACCTTGCCGCGCTTCATACCCTTGTCCAGATAGGTCTCGGTATAGGCCTTACCTTTGTCGGCAGCTTCCTGATCGCGGTCGACCAGAACCACTTCCATTCCGGCCTGCGCCGAGACCAGTGCAATGCCGGCCCCCATCATGCCCGCACCCAGAACGCCAACCTTTTTGACCCGCTGATCTGGCACGTCCTTGGGGCGCACCGCGCCTTTCTCCAATGCTTCCTTGTTCAGGAACAGCGAGCGGATCATTGCCGACGAGGAGGGGTTCATCAGAATATTGGTGAACCAGCGCGCTTCGATCCGCAGAGCAGTGTCGAAATCTACCAATGCACCTTCGTAGATTGAACTCAGCAGGGCTTTGGCCGCCGGGAAAGCGCCTTGGGTCTTGCCGTTCACCATTGCATTGGCGCCGACGAAGGTCATGAAACCGGCAGGGTGATAGGGCGCACCGCCGGGCATCTTGTAGCCCTTGGCGTCCCAAGGTTTGACCAGATCAGCGTCTTTGGCGTTCAGAACCCACTCTTTCGCCGCCGCAACCGGATCGTCCGCCACGGCGTCGATCAGCTGTGCGCCCTTGGCCTTGGCCGGGTCCATCATCTTGCCTTCCAGCAGGACCGGGGCCGCTGCCATCGCGCCAACCATACGGCTGAAACGCATGGTGCCGCCGCCGCCGGGGAAGATGCCAAGCATGATTTCCGGCAGACCGATCTTGGCCTTGGGGTTCGAGGTCATGACGCGGTGGTGACAGGCCAGCGCTATCTCGGTTCCGATCCCTGCGCAGGTGCCGTTGATGGCGCAGGCCACAGGCTTGCCGCCTTTCTTGGTCTTGGGGTCCATGCCCGCCAATTCCAGCTTACGCAGGATGTGGTGGCCACCCATGACGAAGTCGAACAGCGCCTGTGCCGGCTCATCACCTGCTTCCTGCCGGATAGTGGCCAGCGTGTTCAGGTCCATGCCGCCAGCGAAGGAACCTTCTTTGCCACTGGTAATGACGACACCTTTGATTTCGTCATCTTCCAACGCCTGGTCAACCAGCGTGCTGACAAGTTCAAACGCTTCGCGGGTCATCACGTTCATGGATTTGCCCTGAGCGTCCCAGGTAACAAAGGCGACGCCGTCCGCGTCTTTGGTCAGAGTGAAATCAGTCATTGTCATCTCCAATCTGGTCAGCCGTCAGCGGGCTGCCGTCCTTGCGGGTGAAGGCGAATCCGTTCTCGTCATCCTTCACCATCATGTCTATGTCGCTGTAATAGCCGGTCTCAGTCGGGGTCCGTGTGCCCACCACCAGAAAGGTCGCAGGCGCATCGGTTTTGTTCACAAGGTGATGGCCGTTGGCCTCACCAGCTGGCCATGCCGCGCAATCGCCGGGCTGCATCTCATGCTCACCATCATCATCGATTAGCACGCAGGTGCCGCTGAGCATGATGGCAAACTCGTCCTGCTCCATGTGGTAATGGCGCAGCGAGGACATGCCTTGCGGCTCGAGCCGCACGATGTTGACCCCGTATTGGGTCAGCCCGCCCGCGTCACCCACACGCTGGGCGAAACGACCTGCGGTCGCCTCGGCCAGCTTGCCGGGATAGGCCGAGCCGCCCTGAAACGGGATCTGAGAGAGATCCAGCTTGGGCATCAGACCCGCTCGATAATGGTTGCCGCACCCATGCCGGATGCGATGCAGAGCGTGGCCAGACCGGTTTCTTTGTCCTGACGCTCCAGCTCATCCAGCAGCGTGCCAACGATCATCGCGCCGGTCGCACCCAACGGGTGGCCCATTGCGATCGAGCCGCCGTTGACGTTTACCAGCGCAGGATCGACTTCGAATGCTTGTTGGAAGCGCAAAACTACCGAGGCGAAGGCTTCGTTCACTTCGAACAGGTCCAGATCGCTGATCTTCATACCGTTGTCGGCGAGGATCTTCTCGGTCACCGGAACCGGGCCGGTCAGCATGATAGTCGGGTCAGTGCCGATCTTGGCGGTCGCTTTGATCCGGGCGCGCGGTTTCAGGCCGTATTTCTCACCGAATTCCTTGTTGCCGATCAGAACAGCGGCGGCACCGTCCACAATGCCCGAGCTGTTGCCCGCGTGGTGGATGTGGTTGATCCGCTCAAGGTGCGGGTATTTCAGCATCGCCACCTTGTCGAAGCCCGGCATCTGCTCACCCATCATCGCGAAGGACGGGTTCAGAGATCCAAGGCTCTGCATGTCGGTGCCGGGGCGCATGTATTCGTCGCGGTCCAGAATGGTCAGGCCGTTCTGATCCTTGATGGTGATGACCGATTTTTCGAACCGGTTGTCTTCCCAAGCCTCTGCTGCGCGTCTTTGGGATTCCACGGCCAGCGCGTCTGCGTCATCCCGGCTGAAACCATACTCGGTCGCGATGATGTCGGCCGAGATACCTTGCGGAACGAAATAGGTGTCCATCGCCAGCGTGGGATCGACAGCAATCGCGGCACCGTCGCTGCCCATGGCCACGCGGCCCATCATTTCGACACCACCGGCGATATAGGCTTCGCCTGCGCCGCCTTTGACCTGATTTGCCGCCAGGTTCACGGCTTCCATACCCGAGGCACAGAAACGGTTGATGGCCAGGCCAGGGATCGACTGGTCGAGTTCGGAGGCCAGAACCGCGGAACGTGCCAGACAGCCGCCTTGCTCCATCACCTGCGTAACGTTGCCCCAGATCACGTCCTCGACGGCGTGGCCTTCGAGGTTGTTGCGCTCTTTCATCGCGTTCAGGGTCAGGGCGGACAGGCGCACCGAGGTTACCTCGTGCAGGCTGCCATCCTTGCGGCCCTTTCCGCGCGGCGTGCGCAGGGCATCATAAATGTAAGCTTCGGTCATGGGTCTTCTCCTTAAGCTCGATCCGACGGTTTGCCGGGCATCAGGTCATATGGGTGTTTCCAGCCGGGCTGTTCGCTGAGGCGAGACAGCCAAGCGTCGATATGGGGCCAGTCGCCCCGGTCAAAGCCGAATGGTTCGGGGTAGTAGAGGTAGCCGCAGCAGCTGAGATCGGCGTTAGTCACGCCGTCTCCGATGATCCAATCGCGGCCTGCAAGGTGGTTGTTCAGAGTTTCATAGGCCGCCTTCAAGCGCCCTTGATTGAAAGCGATGACATCCGGGTTGCGGTGCTTTTCGGGCAAGAAGTGGATCAGGAAACGGGTCAACCCTGCCACCGAGCTGAGCTTGTGATTGTCCCACAGCACCCAGCGGAAAATATCGTAATTCTCGTCCCGATCCTTGCCGCCGAACTTGCCCGATTTCTCGGTTACATAGGCTTGTATCGCTCCGGATTGTGTGGTGCGAAAATCGCCGTCGATCATGACGGGGGCTTCACCCATCTCGTTGACCTCGGCGCGGTATTCGGGCGTGCGTGTCTCACCATTGAAGAAATCGACAAAGACCGGTTCCCAGTCCAGCCCGGACATTTCCAGCGCCAGTGCGGCCTTGTAAGAATTTCCGCTCTCGCCGAAACAGTGAAGTTTTATGGTCATGCGATCGCCCCTCCCAAGGCGCATGGTGCAGTGCCGCAATCTGCGTATTTCGAGAAAGCCGAACCGGTCTGGTCGATATGAGGTTCGTCTTTCTGAAAACACGCACGCCCAAAACGGGTGCGAGTAAAGCCGTCAGCGTTTGCGCGCCTCAAGCTCGGTATTGAATTCTCGTAGCCGGCGCGTCAGGTTCTCCTCATCTATGACGCTGTTGAAGTTCTCGAACAGAAACGACAGTGCTTCACCTTCGTCCAGCCCGGCATCGCGGGCAAAAGCCCTGAGCTGCGGTAACCGTCCTCGGTCATGGCGACCGGAATTCGACGGGTCAGGTGAAAGCGTTTTGGCATTGTGTCTCCTCCGAAAAGCCGGTTCCGGGGCGGGGCCCCGAAACCGGAGATTGATCAGAAGTTCGCGGCCTCCAGAGCCATGACCGTGTCCGCTCCGGTCTGGATGCGGGCCAGGTGCATTGCCGTGGCAGGCAGGCGACGTGCCATGTAGAATCGGCCCGTGTTGATCTTGGTTTCGTAGAATTCTTTGTCCGACGCACCATCGTCCAGCGCGTCCTGCGCGGCCTTGGCCATCTGTGCCCACATCAGCCCCAGGCAGACGTGGCCGAACATGTGCATGAAGTCATAAGAGCCGGACAGTGCGTTGTTCGGGTTCTTCATACCTTCCTGCATGAAGTACATTCCAGCTGCCTGCAGATCCTTGGACGCGGCTTTCAGCGGTTCGATGAAGGCCTTGTCATAGGCTTCGTCCTTGCCGCTGTTTTCCTTGCAGAAGGTTTTGACCATGTCGAAGAAGGCCATGACGTGCTTACCGCCATCCTGTGCCAGTTTCCGGCCCACAAGGTCCAGTGCCTGCACACCGTTCGCACCTTCGTAGATCATCGCGATCCGGGCGTCGCGGGTGTATTGCGACATGCCCCATTCTTCGATGTAGCCGTGGCCGCCGTAGATCTGTTGCGCCTGAACGGTCATGTCATAACCCTGATCAGTCAGGAAGCCCTTGATGACCGGGGTCAGCAGCGAGATCAGCCCGTCTGCGTCCTTGTCACCCGAGCGGTGTGCCTTGTCGATCATGGTCGCGCCCCACAGGATGAACGCACGTGCGCCTTCGGTGAAGCTTTTCTGATCCATCAGGTTGCGGCGGATGTCCGGGTGTACGATCAGCGGATCGGCCG
This sequence comes from Ruegeria sp. BF6, assembly GCF_056538665.1. Classification (NCBI taxonomy): domain Bacteria; kingdom Pseudomonadati; phylum Pseudomonadota; class Alphaproteobacteria; order Rhodobacterales; family Roseobacteraceae; genus Ruegeria; species Ruegeria sp. BF6. The sequence goes on along the minus strand of NZ_JBQFTN010000016.1, from coordinate 47,581 downwards.
GGCCGTCTGGGTTCTTCACACCGGTTACATCGCGGCCCTGCAGACGGTCCTTGGCATATTCCAGAGAGTTCTGGAACGCGGCCTCGGCCTGCGACAGGCCCTGCATCCCCACACCCAGACGCGCTTCGTTCATCATGGTGAACATGGCGCGCATGCCTTTGTGCTCTTCGCCCAACAGCCAGCCGGTGGCTTCGTCATAGTTCATGACACAGGTCGAGTTGCCGTGAATGCCCATTTTTTCTTCGATCTTGCCGACCGAAACGCCGTTGCGTTCGCCTGGCGTACCGTCTTCATTGACGATGAACTTTGGCACGATGAACAGCGATACGCCCTTGATGCCCTCGGGGCCACCGGGGATCTTGGCCAGCACCAGATGGATGATGTTGTCGGCCATGTCGTGATCACCGGACGAGATAAAGATCTTCTGTCCCGAAATCTTGAAGCTGCCGTCACCCTGTGGTTCCGCCTTGGTGCGCATCAGGCCCAGATCGGTGCCGCAATGCGGTTCGGTCAGGTTCATGGTACCGGTCCATTCACAGCTGACCATGTTGGGCAGATAGGTGTTCTTCTGCTCTTCGGTGCCGTGCGCCAGAATGGCCGAGGCCGCGCCGTGGGTCAGGCCCTGATACATCACAAATGCCTGGTTTGCGCCCGAGAACATCTCGCCCACAGCGGTTCCCAGTACGTACGGCATGTTCTGGCCGCCATACTCTTCCGGCATGTCCAGACCAGTCCAGCCGCCTTCCTTCATCTGCTCGAAAGCATCCTTGAATCCAGTGGGGGTGTAGACGATGCCGTTTTCCAACCGGCATCCTTCGGTGTCGCCGACCACGTTCAGCGGATGCAGAACGTTGGTGGCAACCTTGCCGGCTTCTTCCAGAACCGCGCCGGTAAATTCGGCCTCCAGTTCGCTATAGCCTGGAATATCGGATTCCGAGACTTTCAGTACATTGTGCAGAATGAACTGAGTGTCTTTGGTCGGCGCGTTGTAGACGGGCATTTGAAGCTCCCTTAAATTCAGATGTCCGGGGATTGAGCCGCTGGGGTTACCCGGCGGCTTTTTTCTCGTTGTTTATCGAGGCGATGACTTTCTCGCCCCAGCGCAGCTGTTCTTTCAGATCGTCAATGGCTTGCGTCAGCTCTTCGCGGCGGGCTTCCATGTCCGACAGGCGTTCACGTGCGATTTCAATCGTACGGATCATCTGGGTCATTTGTTGGTCACCCACATGGTACAGATCCAGCAATTGCCGGATCTCTTCCAGGCTGAAGCCGAAACGCTTGCCGCGCAGGATTAGTTTCAGGCGCGCCCGGTCCCGTTTGGTGAACAGGCGTTTCTGGCCCTCGCGGATCGGGAACAAAAGTTCCTTTGCCTCGTAAAAACGCAATGTGCGCGGCGTGACATCGTAGGTCTCGCACATTTCACGGATGGTCATCAGGTCTTCGGTCATGGTTTCAGCACTCTCGTCACTGGCGTCTAAAAAAGTCAGGTGCGCAGTCGATGCGCACGTTACAACACGTAGATGACGTTCACGTAATGCAAACGCTACGTCACATTGAAAGTTGACGTAGCATCCTTTCGCGTCAAGGTGCCTGATGCGCAGGTTTTTGGAATTGACGTTACGGAATTTCAGCCGGGAGAGGGCGTTGGCTATCTGACACGGAACCACAACGGGCCAGCCCAAGGCTGCAACGCGCGGGCTTCAGGTATCAGCAAAGGAAGTGAGTATGTTCAGCGCAGCGATTTGGCGGTCTGGTCACGCAGACGCTGAAGTTCGTCCATCGCCTCATCCAGCTGCTGCCGCTGCTTCTGCAGTTCGGGCATCTGCCGGTCAGCCAGTTTCACGAACTCGGCCATCTGCGCCTGATTACCCTGATCTTCATAGATCAACAGCCACTGGCGAATCTCTTCCAGTGAGAATCCAAACAGGCGACCGCGCATGATCAGCTTCATCCGGGCGCATTCACGCGGACCGTAATACCGGCTGCGGCCTTCGCGTTCCGGCTGCAAAAGCTCGATATACTCGTAGTAACGCAAGGTGCGCTTGGTTACGTCGAACTCTTCGCACATCTCGTTTAATGACAAACGGTTGTCAGTCATTTTCGATCTCCTTGGCTGCAAACTAGGCCGTCGTGGCGGCAAGCGCAACAGGCGGTCTTGCTCTTTTGCAAGGCACAGGCTCATAAAGAAGGAAATTAGGGGGGGCACCACGCATGGTCGACAAAGTAGAAATTGCGCGCCGGTTCATCGAGGCGATTCCACACGCCAAAGCGCTTGGGCTCAAGCTGACTACAATCAGCGATGGTGAGGCCGCGATTTCCATGCCGTATAACGCCGATCTGGTCGGAGACCCCAGAACCGGTGTCATCCATGGTGGCGCGGTATTTGCCGCGTTGGATACTTGCTGCGGTGCGGCCGTCATGTGTCACCCATCGGCCCCTGGCGGGACTGCTACAATTGACTTGAGGATCGACTACATGCGCGCCGCCACGCCGGGGCAGAGCATCACCGCTCATGCCACCTGCTATCACATCACTCGCAATGTTGCCTTTGTCCGGGCTACGGCGATGGACGAGAATCAGGACTTGCCGGTCGCAACCGCCGCTGGTTCCTTTACGGTGGAGGGTCTGTGATGGCGCGGCCCCGTCCCGAACCGATGCAGGTGGTCAAACAACGCCGCGATGCGGCCCTGAACGCAATTGTCGAAGGCGTGCCGTATATCCGGTTCCTGAATATCACTTTCGACCGGCGCGGTGACGAACTGACCGGAGTGTTGAATTTCGACGACAAGCTGATCGGCAACCCCTTACTGCCTGCACTGCATGGTGGGGTTACGGCGGCATTCCTTGAGGTCACCGCCGTCATCACGCTGAGTTGGGAATATTTCTTTCCCAAGATCGAAAGTGGCGAGATAGAAGCGGAGGAATTATTCAAGGCCGACTCGGTGCGGTTTCCCAAAACCGTAGATTTCACGGTGGATTACCTGCGCTCGGGCCTGCCGCGCGACGCCTATGCGCGCGCCTTTGTCAGCCGCTCTGGCCGGCGTTACGCCTCGGTCCGGGTCGAGGCATGGCAGGACAATCACGCGCGCCCGATTGCGCAGGCGACGGGGCATTTCCTGATGCCGCAATCCAAACCGGTCGCCGGGTAGAACACCGTGCAAACCGCCTCGGCGCCACTCACCCATAAACGGGTGTTGAAGATCGCGGTTCCGATCGTACTGTCCAATGCCACGGTGCCCATTCTGGGGGCTGTCGATACCGGTGTCGTCGGACAGATGGGGCAGGCGGCCCCCATCGGCGCTGTTGGCATGGGCGCGGTTATTCTGGCGACAATCTACTGGATCTTCGGCTTCCTTCGCATGGGCACCACTGGCCTTGCCGCGCAGGCACGCGGGGCCGGGGACACTGCTGAGACCGGCGCCTTGCTGATGCGCGGTCTGCTGCTGGGCAGTGCGGCGGGGCTGTTTTTTATAGTCACGCAGATCTGGGTGTTCTGGGGCGCATTCGCCCTGTCACCCGCCAGCCCCGAAGTCGAGGCGCTGACGCGGGACTACCTGCAAATACGCATATGGGGCGCACCGGCGACAATTGCCCTCTATGCGGTAACAGGCTGGCTGATCGCGGTCGAGCGAACGCGCGGCGTGTTCATCCTGCAGGTCTGGATGAATGGGTTGAACATCTTGCTGGATCTGTGGTTCGTGCTTGGTCTTGGCTGGGGCGTTGAAGGTGTCGCCATCGCCACTCTGATCGCCGAATGGACCGGGTTGGCACTGGGTCTTTGGCTGTGCCGCGGCGCGTTTCAGGGAAGCCAGTGGTGCGACTGGCCGCGCATATTCGATGCGGCCCGGCTGCGGCGGATGATGCAGGTGAACACGGACATTATGATCCGCTCGGTCCTGCTGACCGGAGCGTTCACTACCTTTCTGTTTGTCGGCTCCGATCTGGGCGATGTGAATCTTGCGGCCAATCAGGTGTTGTTGCAGTTTCTTGAAATCACCGCCTTTGCTTTGGACGGCTTTGCCTTCTCGGCCGAAGCCCTGGTCGGAAGCGCCGTGGGCGCGCGCGACCGGTATCAGGTCCGCCGTGCGTCGATCATGGCGTCGCAATGGGGCGTGGGCGGAGCTTTTGCTCTGGGTACTGTATTCTACCTGGCCGGACCGACCCTGATCGACCTGATGACCACTTCGCCCGAAGTGCGGGGCGCCGCACGGGACTATCTGATCTGGGCCGCTCTGGCCCCGGCGATCGGAGTGGCGAGCTGGATGTTCGACGGCATCTATATCGGGGCCACATGGACCCGCGCCATGCGCAATGCGATGCTTCAGTCGGTCGTAATCTATGTCGGCGCGCTGTTCATTCTTGTGCCGACGCTGGGCAATCACGGACTGTGGGCCGCGCTGATGGTTCTGAATATCGCGCGCGGCATCACGCTGGGCTGGCGTTATCCCCGGTTGGAGGCGCAGGTGGCTTAAAGCAGCGTAAGCAGGTTTTCGGGCGGGCGCCCGATGGCCGCCTTGTCGCCTGCAATGGCCAGAGGGCGCTCGATCAGGATCGGGCTTTCGGCCATGGCGGTGATCAGGTCGTCTGCAGACGTGTCCTTGGTCAGACCCAGCTCTTTGAACCGCTTTTCACCCGTCCGCATCATGTCGATGGCATCAATGCCCAGCTGATCCAGCACGCTGCGAAGCTCGTCGGCCGAAGGCGCGTCCTCAAGGTATTTGCGAATTTCGACTTGCGCGCCGTTCTCTTCCAGCAACGCCAGCCCGGCGCGGGATTTCGAACAGCGCGGGTTGTGCCAATATGCGATCACAGCCAGTCCTCTCGTTTACTTCCAACGGCTTGCGTGACAGAGTTGAACCCGTCTCGCGCCAACAATTCGTCCAACCCCTGCGCAATCTCAGCGGCCAGAGATATCCCACCATAGACAAGCGCCGTATAAAACTGCACGGCAGAGGCCCCGGCACAAATCTTGGCGTAGGCCTGTTCCGCATTGCTGATGCCGCCCACGCCGATCAAGGGGATGTTCCCCTCGGTCAGTTGGCTGAGCCGGGCCAGAACCCGCGTCGATTTCTCGAACAAGGGTGCGCCTGACAACCCGCCAGCTTCCCCCTTGTGGTCGCTGCGCAACCCGTCACGGGACAGGGTGGTGTTGGTTGCGATCACCGCGTCCACGCAGGTTTCTGAGGCGACTTCGGCGATGTCCCGCAATTCCGCTTCGGTCAGGTCGGGCGCGACCTTCAGGAAAACCGGGATTGGGCGCGGCAGCGTATTGCGCGTTTCGATCACGCCTCCCAGCAGCGCGCCAAGCGCCGCCTTACCCTGCAAATCCCGCAGCTTTTCAGTGTTGGGGGACGAAACATTGACCGTGGCAAAATCCAGATACGCCGCGCAATGGGCGAGAACCTTGGCAAAGTCGCCGGGCCGGTCGTCACTGTCCTTGTTCGCGCCAAGGTTCAGGCCGATCACTGCGTCCTTGGGGCGCTCCGCTAGGCGGCTTGCCATGGCTTCCATGCCTTCGTTGTTGAAGCCAAAGCGGTTGATGGCGGCCTTGTCTTCGGACAGGCGGAACAGACGGGGCTTCGGGTTGCCGGGTTGCGGGCGCGGTGTGACTGCGCCAACTTCGATGAAACCAAAACCAGTGCGAGAGAGAGGGGTCAGAACCTCTCCGTTCTTGTCGAATCCCGCGGCCAGTCCTACTGGGTTGGGCAGATCCAGGCCGGCTACTTGGGTTTTCAGCCGAGGCGAGGTTACCGGTCCCGGCATAGGGGCCAGACCGGCCCGCAACGCCTTGATCGACATGCCATGGGCGGCTTCCGGGTCCAACTTGTGGAGGACGGCAAGCCCCAGTTTCTCTGTCAATTTCATCCGAAAGTCTCTCCGCCATTTGCCGGTGCGCATCGGATCAGGCGCGAGGTTTCAACCGCCGCTTGTCGATGTATGACCGCCGCTTGGTAAACCGGGTCCGTCACCATTTCAAGGAACGCGTGTGCCGATGGATATCGGGCGATGAACACTTCATCCCATACCTCATCTTGCGGACCGATCAGGGTGGTCTGATACGCGCCACGCCACAGGATCGACGCCCCCAGCCGTGCAATGATCGGGGCGGTCTCGACCCCATAGTTGCGATAGGCCTGCGCGCCGGTCAGCCCGGCCTTGGCCAGTTCGTGCCCAGCGAGGTATGCGGCCTTGTCGCGAAACTTCACCAGATTCAGCATCTCAATCGGGTGATCGCGGTCCAGTGCCTTGAACACTTCGAACTGGGCACGGTCGGGATCAATGAACGCGGTCATACCATCTCTGCCGGGAACTGGTGCGCCTGCCCGTCAAAGGGCAGGGCGCGCGACCAGACCACATCCGTCATGCGAATTTGGCGGTAGAGATGCGGAAACAAGGCGCCGCCGCGCGATACCTCCCATTTCAGGTCGTCACCCATCGCATCCGCGTCGCAGGCCAGCAGGGTCAGCCCTTCGGCCTTGGCAAAATGTTTGGCTGCGGTCTCGGCGGCTTGTTCGGCGGTCGAGAAATGGACAAAGCCGTCGGCAACATCAATCGGTGCACCGTCAGTGGCCCCCTGATCCTGCAAAATAGCCCATTCATCGGCCCGGAAAATCTTGTAAATCAGCATGAGGAGGTGATGCCCCGCGGAACAGGCAGAATCAAGCCGGATTTCCCCCTTTGACTCTTCTTGTCGCTGAGCGCACCATCGCGGCAAACAAATACAGGGAGTATCAATATGTTCACCCGTTTTCTGGCGTCAGTGGCCGTTCTGGGCCTGACCGCAGGTATGGCCGCGGCGGAGTATAAGCTGACGATTCTGCACACAAATGACCTTCACAGCCGTATCGAGTCGATCAACAAATACGACTCGACCTGCGACGCCGAGGACGAAGCCGAAGGCAAATGCTTTGGCGGTGTTGCCCGGCTGAAAACCATTGTGGACACCAAGCGGGATGAACTGGCGGATCAGAATGTGCTGTTGCTGGATGCCGGTGACCCGTTTCAGGGATCGCTGTTCTATACAACCTACAAAGGCGCGGCCGAAGCCGAATTTATGGAGGCTATCGGCTATGACGCCATGGCGGTCGGCAACCACGAATTCGACGATGGCCCCGAAGGTCTGGCTGCGTTCATCGACGCCGTCAGCTTTCCGGTCATTTCGGGCAACCTCGATCTTTCGTCCTCGGCCGAGTTGAACGGAAAGGTTGAAAACCATCTTGTGCTTGAGGTTGGAGATCAGAAGATCGGCATCGTCTCTGCTCTGGCAACGGACACGGTCGATACGTCCAGCCCCGGCAAGGACGTGGTCTTTCAGGATGAAATCGACAGCCTGACCGCCGATGTCGAGGCGCTGCAGGCCGAAGGCGTCGATATCATCATCGCGCTGAACCATGTTGGTCTGGCAAAGGATATCGAGATTGCCGAGAAGGTGCCCGGCCTTGATCTGGTGATCGGTGGGCATTCCCACACATTGCTGTCCAACACGCAGGAAGGCGCGGCGGGTTCATACCCGTTGATGGTCGGCGATGTGCCGGTTGTTCAGGCCTATGCCTATTCCAAATATCTGGGCGACGTCACGCTGACTTTTGACGACGACGGCAACCTGATTTCGGCTGAAGGCGAACCCATTTTGCTGGATGCTTCGGTTGAACCGGATGCAGACATCGCTGCGCGTGTTGCCGAAATGGGCGCCCCGATTGAAGAGATGAAAAAGCGCGTTGTTGCCAATTCTGCTGACGCTATCCAGGGCGACCGAGCAGTCTGCCGTGTGCAGGAATGTGAGATGGGCAATCTGGTTGCTGACGCCATGCTGGCAAGGGTTGCCGATCAGGGCGCGCAGATCGCGATTGCCAACTCGGGCGGGTTGCGGGCCTCGATCGATCCTGGTGAGGTGACTATGGGTGAGGTGCTGACCGTGCTGCCCTTCCAGAACACGCTTTCAACCTTTGAGATCAGTGGTCAGACGGTCATCGACGCGCTGGAAAACGGCGTCAGTCAGGTCGAAGAGGTCAAGGGCCGCTTCCCGCAGGTCGCGGGCCTGACCTTCACCTGGGACCCGTCGGTTGCGCCGAACGAAGGGCGGATCGCCGAGGTGATGGTCGCCGAGGGGGATGGTTTCGTTCCGATTGATCCCGCTGCCACTTATCTGGTGGTCACCAACAACTATGTCCGCAACGGCGGTGACGGTTATTCCATGTTCGAAGGTGACGACAAGAACGCCTACGATTTTGGTCCTGATCTGGCCGATGTAACGGCGGAATACCTCGCCGAGAACGCGCCGTATCAGCCTTATCTGGACGGGCGCATCAAGCAGAAATAATCTTGTGCCCCTGTAATCAAAAAGGCCGCATCGCCCGATGCGGCCTTTGTTTTTACGGCTTGCTCAACCGAGGTCATATTCAGGCCAGAGCGCCGGGTCGAAACCGTCCAGCATGGGTTGCAGGTGTTTGGACACGCTCTGCCATCCACCGACCGATTTGGTCGAGATCTTGTTGCGGACCTGATCGATACTGGCGGTTCTTACCTGCTTTTTGTTTTCCTCTGGGCGCATCATCGTTTCATGCCATTCAATACCGCAGAATGCAGCGACCTGTTGGCTATAGCTTTTCGGATCGGCGACCAGCTTTTCGTAAGGAACGGTCAGAATGCGGTCTCCGAACACGGCATCCCAATGGGCCATATAGCGGCGGTACAAATTCGCCGAGTGTGCAATGGCCGAAAGATTCGAAGCATAGCGCATTCCACCTGCCGGGAACCGCCTGATCCATTTGGACAGCCCGACGTCACGGGGGTCTCGCAGCATGTTAATTACCTTCGCGTTGGGGAAGGCGGACAACAGGAAACCAACATTCTGGTAGTTGTGCGGCAACTTGTCGACAAAGGCGACAGATCCGTCAGGGACCGGTGGCATCAGTTTGCGGAACTGACAGGCAAATTCGGCGAAGTTTGCCGCATCGAAACTCTGATCATTTTTTACGAATTCACGGGACAGATCGCCGCCCAGCGTCAGTTCCCCGCACCCGGCAATATCAGGGGCCGAACTCAGCATCATTTCCATCAACGTGGTGCCCGATCGGGGTTGTCCGATAACAAAGACCGGAACAGGTGTATCGCTTAGCCCAGAGTCAGGTATCCCGATACCGGCGGGGAAAAGTCCGGTGATCCGCTCCAGTTTTTTCTCCTCGGCGTCCGCGTCGTAGGGGTTGCTCTCATGCTGTATCGCGTTGGCCCGCAGGAACTGTGGCATGGCCGCGTCCAGGCCATCCATTTTTGAGATCAGATGCGCCTTGGCGAATTCAAGCTCCAAATGATCACCGTCTCTGTTGCTGATGGCGGTTTCGACGGCCTCAAGCAATTCCGGAGCCTCCTCTTTGGTGGCCATTGTGGAAAGCTGCAGCAACGCCGAAATATGTTCTGGGTTTGTCTCCAGAATGCGCAGCAGGATGTCTCGGGCACCATTCTTGTCACCGCTCTGGTGCAGGTTCACTGATTTGTCGAATGCAATTACGGAATTGTTCGGATCCAGCTCATAGGCACGGGAAATGTCACGCGAATTGTCATCGACAAACCCGATCTTCGCGTAGGCCCGGGCCCGCTTGGCCAGAAGATGCACATCGTCGGGTTCGCTTGCCAGCTTCTTGCTCGCATGTTCGATGATCATGCGCCAGTTGCTGCCCTTAAGGTGGATCTCATCCAGGACGCGGTTCAGTTCTTTGTTATTCGGGAACTGTTCCAGCTTTTGCTCTGTATAATCCAGCGCTTTGGGGATCTGCCCGGTCTGCATCAAAGCATTGGCCAAGTTTTCCACGAATTGCGGATCGTCCGGTTTCATTCGGGACGCTTCAATAAAATGCGGGATGGATTTCTTGTACTGTTCCATCTCGGTCAGCACAAAGCCCGAGATGGCGTGGAAATCTGAATCCTTCGGGAATTTCTTGACGCCGAGCTGAGCTTTTTTTAGCGCCTGTTGCAGCTTGCCTGCCTCCAGAGCGGCCACTGCCTTGCCTTTGAGGGTTTTCGCTGTTTGATTTTGCATGAGACCCCGGGACATCCTGTGCCTGTATGAAACGACTAATGATGGTTCATTACCCATGTGCGGACGGTTTGCAATAACCCTTCCCAATGATGCGATGGCGCAGCTGTTTTCTGCGCGACCGGCGAACACGCTGCCAGCGGTGCCGAATTTCAACGTCTGTCCGACCAATCAGGTGCACGTGGTCCGCGCCGGAGAGAGCGGGCGCAGGTTGGACCCGTTACGCTGGGGGTTTCTGCCGCATTGGTACAAGACCGAAACCGCCGGACCCCTGCTGATCAATGCGCGGGCCGAAACGTTGGCTGAAAAACCTGCATTTCGTGCGGCTTGTCGCGAACGGCGATGCCTGATCGCAGCGACCGGATTCTACGAATGGACAAAGACCGATCAGGGCACGCGCCTGCCTTGGTATATTCACCGCAAGGATGGCGCGCCGATCGCCTTTGCCGGAGTCTGGCAAGACTGGGGGCAGGATGAGGCTCGGCAAGGTACCTGTGCCATCGTGACGACACCCGCAAACACCCATCTCAGTGCCATCCACCACCGGATGCCGTTGATCCTTGAGCCCGATGACTGGCCGCTCTGGCTGGGTGAGGCCGGGAAGGGGGCCGCGCGTCTGTTGCGACCCGGCGCCGAGAGTGTTTTGGACTTTTACCGTGTCGATCCAGCTGTGAATTCGAACCGCGCCAGCGGGTCCGAACTGATCGAGCCGATCCCGGCATGACAGCGCGCCTTTTCAATGCGGCCTTTGCAGGATAGACCCTTGATATGGCTTTGAACTTCACCGATCTGCCCAGCCTTTACGCGCATGATTTCGATACGGTTATTGATGTGCGCAGCCCGGCGGAATTCGCCGAAGATCATCTGCCCGGTGCCATTAACTTGCCGGTTCTGGACGATGAAGAACGCGCGCGAGTCGGGACGATCTATGTACAGGAAAGCCCCTTTCTGGCCCGCAAGCTGGGCGCGGCGCTGGTGTTCCGTAACGCGGCCAACCACATCGAACACAGCCTGTCACACCACGAAGGTGGCTGGAAACCTCTGGTCTATTGCTGGCGGGGCGGGCAGCGGTCGGGGTCTTTCACCTGGATGCTGCAACAGATCGGCTGGCGGGCCGAGGTGGTCGAGGGCGGGTATCGCACTTATCGTCGTCTGGTGAACCGGTTTCTGTACCAGGACCCCTTACCCCATCGTCTGATCGCGTTGGACGGCTACACAGGCACGGCCAAGACCGACCTTCTGGCCCGTCTTGAAACGCGTGGTGTTCAGGTTCTGGACCTGGAAGGGCTGGCCAATCATCGCGGCTCATTGCTGGGCGAGATGCCAGGCGGGCAACCCAGCCAGAAGGCGTTCGAATCCGCTCTGTCCGCTGCGCTGTGCGGGCTCGATCCGGCGCGCCCGGTTGTGGTTGAGGCCGAGTCCTCCAAGATCGGTTCGTTGATCCTGCCACCAAGCGTATGGGCCGCTTTGCGCAACGCGCCGCGTATTCAGGTCCAGGCCTCAATCGAGGCGCGCATCGCCTATCTTACCCGCGCCTATGACGACATTCTGTCGGATGCAGAGCGGTTGCGCGACCGGCTTTCTCCGCTGCGGTTCCATCGGGGGCATGAGGTTGTGGATGGTTGGTTTTCCCTGATCGACGCGGGCGACAAACAGGCGCTGACACGGGCGCTGATGGAACAGCATTATGACCCATCCTATGCCAAATCCAGCCGCGTTAGCAGCGTCGAGGTTGTTGCAAAGGTAAACGCGACAGCGCTTGACGGCGCGGGTCTGAACGACGCGGCCGCGCGGATCGAACGGATTCTGGATCAGCTTTGAAGGCGCAGGCCAGGTGTGTCGGACATGTGTCCGATGATGACCGCCGGATAACCCGCGTGCCTCAGCTGTTCGCACAGCCCCGGCGCCTGGCCAGCCGCGACGGCGGCCAGCAACCCTCCGGCTGTTTGCGGGTCGAACAACAGGTCGGTCCTGTCGCCAAACGGCAAATCCGGAGCGATCGACCGATTGTCATCGAATATTGTTGACCGGACGCCTTGGGTGCTCAACGCCAGCGCGCCGGCCAACAGCGGAATTGCTTCCAGATCGAGAGTTGCACCGCAGTCCGAAGCCTCGCACATGCCCAGCAGATGCCCGGCCAAACCAAAGCCCGTCACGTCGGTCATCGCATGAGCGCCTGCCAGAATGCGGGAGGCTTCTCCTTGCGGTTGAACCATCTGCCGGAAGGCATCGACAACCCATTCGCCCTGGGCCTTGCCTGCCATTTCGGCGGCCATCAACACGCCGTTGCCCAAAGGTTTTGTTAGTATCAGTGCGTCGCCCGGATGGGCACCCGCCAGGGTGATCGGGTCGGTCTCGCACAAGCCGGTAAGGGTGAAGCCGATGGTCATCTCATCGCCCATTGAGCTGTGGCCACCCACGATTTCAGCCCCGGCTTTGCGCATGACCTCGGTTGCGGCGGTCATGATCTCGGCCATGGTCCGTTGCTGCAATTCGGGGGACATGCGGGGCAGGATGATCGTTGCCGTTGCCGCTTGCGGGCTGGCACCCATGGCCCAGATATCCCCAAGCGCGTGAACGGCGGCGATGCGGGTCATCAGCGCCGGGTCATAGGTGAAACCGCGTAAATGGTCCGAGGTCATCACCTGCTGCACCTCACCGGTCGTCAGCAATGCGGCGTCGTCTCCGGGCAGGGAGGTGATATCTGCGCGCTCAGGCGCGGGCAGGTCGCGCAGTGCAGCCTGCAGCGCGCCGCGCCCGACTTTTGCGCCACAACCGCCGCACATGGGTTTTTCACCTAGTGCCTCATGCAGTCCGGCCGCGTGAAACCGCGGCATTGGAGGGCGCGCCATTTCGGGCAGGTCGCGGAACCTGTTCATGAAAGTCTGGTCGATATGGTTCTTCCAGCGCCACATCAAAGGCCCGCTGAAAGAGGTGCCCAACCGTTCGGCCAGTGCGGATTTTCCGCCCAGAGAGATCAGCTTCAGATAGTCTTTCTGCGGTGTGTACCGCCGCATCCGTCCTGCACCCAAAGCGGCGCGCAGATTGTTGAACAGGACCGGAGCCTCTCGCACCGCATACACCCCTGCCTTGGGGCGCGGGTTTTCCGACAGATGGGCGCAATCCCCGGCGGCAAAGATCACGGGGTCGCTGGATTGCAGGAACCCGTTCACGCGGACGTAACCGTCCTGCAGATCAAGGCCCGTTTGGGCGATCCAGTCATAGGGACGGGCACCGGCGGCGCCGGTCACGAACGCGGCCGGAATTTCACGGCCATCCTCCAGAACAACATGATCGGCCTCGATGCGGGAAATGGGCGTGTTTTCGATCAGATCAACGTTCAGATCAGCCATTGCCTTCCGAATGGTCGCGCTCGCCTTTGGCTTTGTAGCAGTCAGGGCTTGGGCGTTGTCGATCAGGGTCACCCGCGCGGCGCTGCCCTTGGCGCGCAAGGAGTGAGCCATGGCCATCACCAGTTCCACCCCCGCCACGCCGCCGCCGATCACCGCCACTGAGGCGGGGCCGGTGCCCTGCAGGTACGTGGCCCAACGCGCCGCGAAAGGCCCCAGCGGTTTGGCCGGGATCGCATGGTCGGCAAAACCGGGCAGGGCGGGCATGTCCGAGGTGATCCCCACATTGACCGAGGCCACATCGAACGCCACCGGAGGGCGGCCGGGTGCATGGACCAGACCCCGACCAACGTCGATCCCTTCGACCGGGGCAAGGATGACGCGCGCACCGGCAAACCGGGCCAGGCGCACCAGATCTATATCCAATTCCCGGCGGTCATAGTGTCCGGCGACATAGCCAGGCAGCATACCGGAATAAGGCGCAGTAGGACCGGGGTTGATTACCGTTAGCCGCGCGCCGGGCAGCGGGTTCATCCCCCATTTGCGCAGCACCAGCGCATGGGTATGCCCGCCGCCAATCAGAACCAGATCACGGGTCAGGGGCAGCGGAGGGTGATGCATGAGATTTAATTCGCAGTGTGGTCAGGGACATCCTCGACCTGCTCGACCGCGTGAGTGGCCCATAGTTCATCCTCGCCCGCGTCCGGCAGATCGTTGGGCTTTTCATGGCGGTGAATGTGCCATTTGGCAATGAACAGTGCCGTGATCGGCGCAGTCAGAAACAGGAAAAGTGTGATCAGCAGTTCGTGCAGCGACAGATGCTGCTCGATCAGGACTGAGTGGCAAATCGACGCCAGCAACACACCACCCACGCCCAGCGTGGTCGCCTTGGTGGGCGCGTGCAGGCGGGACATCGGGTCTTTCAGTTTGATCATACCGAACGATCCGACAAAGCCGAAGATGCCAGAAATGATCAGAAAGAACGCGATCAGAATTTCGAAAAGGAACTCCATGTCGCCCTCACTCGATGATATTGCCGCGCAGCATGAAGCGCGCATAGGCCACGGTTGAAACAAAGCCAAGCATGGCGATGATCATCGCGGCCTCGAAGAAAATCTCGGTGCCCAAGTGCAGCCCGTAAAGGATCAACAACGCGATGGTGTTGATCACCATCGTATCCAGCGCCAGAACCCGGGTGCCGACGCCTTCGGCCGAGATGATCCGATAGAGGCATAGCATTATGGCCGTTCCAAAACAGGCGAAGGCAAACCAGATCGCAACCTCGATCATTCGAAAATCTCCTTCAGGCGACGTTCATATCGCTGTTTAATCTGATCCCGTACCGCGTCCGGGTCGGGAGCATCCAGGCAGTGAACCAGCAGGTTATGCCCTTGTGCAGACAGGTCTGAGCTGACCGTGCCTGGGGTCATCGTGATGGTTCCCGCCAAAACCGTGATTGCCTCGGGCGTGCGCAGTTCCAGCGGAACGCAAATCCAGTTGGGTTGCCGGTCGGCATCGCGTTTGAACAGGATGATCTTTGCCACCGTGATATTGGCAATCACGATATCCCACAGCACCACCAGCATATATTCCACCACCATCGGCCAGTTGCGCAGCTTGGGGCGGTCGGGCCAATAGGGCTGGGTGACGAACGGGATGATAATCCCAAGGATCAGGCCGAATACGAGCGAGTTTAGCGAGGGTTTGTTGGCCAGCAGAACCCACACAATCGTCAGCAGGAAGGTCAGGTGGGGGTGCGGGAAAATCCGGTGCAGAAGTCTCATCATTCTTCTCCTCCCAGAACGGCCGAGATGTAGTGTTCGGGTGTGAACAGCTGCTCGGCTGTTTTGCCAGCATAATTCAGAGCTGGACCTGCGAACAGGGTCAGCATGACAAGGCCCAGCACCAGCCCAAAGACGGACGAGAAGGCCAGCCCAGCGTTTGGCTCGGGCGCGGGTTGGACGGGGGGCTCTTCATCTTCTTCGGGCGCAGGGTTGTGTTGGGCGTCGTGGCTTTTCCAGAAAATCAGCGAACCCGCGCGCGCGAGCCCGACAATGGTGACAAACGACCCGATCAGAACGACCGCCCAGATCGCGTTTGCATCCGGCGCGTCGCGGGATGCGTCCAGAACCAGCAGTTTGCCAATGAAGCCCGACAGCGGCGGCATCCCCGCCAGCGCGATAGCACCGACAAAGAACAGGGCCGAGATCAGACCGCTCTGCGGCATGGGTGTCTTGGGTTCGATGGAGCCGCCCTGACGCTCCATAACCAGATCGGCCACAAGGAACAGCAATGCCGTCGCAAGGGTTGAATGATAGATGTAGTAGAGCGCCGCAGCGGTGGCGGTTTCCGTGAACAGCGAAATGGCAATTAACAGCGTCCCCATCGACGCGATGGCGCAAAAGGCGACCATCCTCGCGATGTGCTGTGTGCCGAGAATGCCGACGGTGCCAACGGCCAGCGTCACCAAGGCTGCGGGTTGCAGCCATGCGCCGACCAGTCCTTGTGTCGCCTCAACCTCGGGGCCGAAGCCCAACGTGTACATCCGCAGGATCGAGTAAGCCCCGACCTTGGTCATGATCGCAAAAAGGGCGGCCACCGGCAGGGGCGCATTGGCATAGCTGGCGGGCAGCCAGAAATGCAGCGGCAGAACGGCGGCCTTGATACAGAACACCAGCAGCAACAGAACGGCCCCAACACGCAGCAGCGCTGTGTCATCAGCCGGAAGCTCTGCCACGCGCAGCGCCATGTCCGCCATGTTCAGCGTTCCGGTCACGCCATAAAGCGTCCCAAGCGCAAACAGGAACAGGGTCGAGCCCAGCAGGTTATAGGCTACATATTGCACACCTGCTTTCAGGCGCACCGCACCACCACCGTGTGTCATCAGACCGTAGGACGCGATCAGCAGGACCTCGAAGAACACGAACAGGTTGAACGCGTCACCGGTCAGGAACGCACCGCAGACACCCATGAGTTGGAAATGAAACAGCGCGTGGAAGTGCTTACCTCTGTCATCCCAACCCGACGCAATTGCATAGAGCACAATAGGCAGGGCCAGCAGAGCGGTCAGCAAAACCATCATGGCAGACAGTCGATCCAGCACCATCACGATACCGAACGGCGCAGGCCAGTCACCAAGTTCATAGACCTGAATATCGCCGCCAGAGGCCTGCGCGGTGATGGTAAGGGCAATGCCAAGCAGCGCCACCACACCAGCAACTGAAAAGATGCGCTGCAGGTCCAGGTGGTATCGCAGGACCATGATGATGAATGGAGCCAGGATCGCGGGCAGGACGATCGGCGCTACGATCCAATGGTTCATGCGTCTTCTCCTGCGCCGTCCACGCTGTCCCGCGCGGTCATGTCGATATGGTCATCTTTCGAGGACAGATAGGCGGACAGCGCGATCATCACGATCACCGCTGTCATCCCGAACGAGATCACGATGGCCGTCAGCACCAGCGCCTGCGGCAAGGGATCGGTGTAAGGAACGTCTTCGTATTTGTTCAGAACGGCCGGTGCATCCAGTGCCAGCCGTCCGGTTGCGAACAGGAACACGTTCACCGCGTAGGTGATGAGCGACAGGCCCAGGATCACGGGAAATGTCCGGCGGCGCAGGATCAGGAAAATCCCGGCGGCGGTCATGATGCCTACGGCAGAGGCTACGAGCGCTTCCATCAGGCCTGCTCCTTCTTTTCGTCTTCTTTCAGGTCGTCCCGCAGCGGGTTGATATCCATCGGAAATTCCTGCGCCATGCCCGGCTGCCACGCGAACCGCGACAGGCTGTCCAGCGCCAGCATCACCGCGCCCAGAACCGCAAGGAACACGCCAGTGTCAAACAGGATAGCGGTGGCCCATTCAAACTCTTCCAGCGGCGGCCAATGGATGTAACCGAAATCGCTGGTCAGGAAGGGGCGATCATTGAACCACGCACCCAAACCGGTCGCGGCAGCGATCAGCACACCCCAACCGATTGTGCCATGGTAATAAAAGCGCTGCCGCTCGATGGCCCATGTATAACCGCTGGCCATGTATTGCATCAGGTACGCAATAGCTACGATCAGGCCCGCGATGAACCCGCCGCCTGGCTGGTTATGTCCCCGGAAAAAGATATAGGCACCAACCATCAGCGCGATGGGCATCATCACGCGGGTCGCCACCACCATCATCAGCGGATGGGAATCCCCCGATTGCGGCCAGTGCGGTTTTCGGTTCAGCAGATAGGCGCGGACGTTCGAGCCCAGAACCGCCTCGGTCAGGGCAAAGATGATCAGTGCGGCTATGCCCAGAACGATGATCTCGCCAAAGGTATCAAAGCCCCGGAAGTCCACCAGGATCACGTTGACCACGTTGGTGCCGCCACCGCCTTTATACGAATTCGCCAGATGGAATTCCGAGATCGTCGGGAAGGCAAAGTCCCGCAGCATCAGCGCGTAGATCAAGCCGCCGGTGCCAAGACCTGCCACGACCGAGATAGCTGCATCTCGCCAGCGCCGTGCGGCGCTGCTGTCCCACGGCGTATCCGTGGGCAGGAAATTCAGCGACAGCAGCAACAGGATCATCGTCACCACCTCGACCGAGATCTGCGTCAGCGCCAGATCCGGGGCCGACAGATAGTTAAATGCCATCGAAACGATCAGGCCGACCACACCGATCAGCACCAGCGACAGCAAGCGATTGCGGTGGAACCACATGATCGCCAGCGTTGCACCAACCAAACAAATCCAGCCGATGAACGGGATGATCTGTATAGGCAGCGGTTCGCGCGTTTCCGGACCAATTGTCCCGGTTGTATAGGCGTAATAGCCAAGCCCGACGGTGAAGGCGATCAGGATGATGGCATAGCGGCTGATCACACCATTGTGCAACGTGTCGGTGACCCACCGGCTGAGCGTGGTCAAGGCGCCGATCACGGCTTCAAAGATCGTCTTGGCCTCGGGGCGGGGCAGGGCATTCCAAAGTGCCTCTCCCCGGCGGCGTAGCCCCAGCAGGAACAGACCGCCCAGCGTGGCCACGACAGACATATACAGCGCAGGCGTGAACCCGTGCCACAGTTTCAGCGAGTAATAGGGCAGTTTCTCACCACCGATCACAGCGCTGGACACAACCGCGACCAGAGGCCCGACGATAGCCGCCGAGTACAGCCCGATCAATACAACCAGCACCACAAGGAAAGCCGGAGCCAGCCAAAGCCCGACAGGTGGGTCATGCGGGTGGTGCGGGTAATCGGTGCGTTGTGGGCCGAGGAAGACATGGCTGACAAAGCGGAAGGAATAGGCCGCGGAGAATAGCGCCGCCAGCAACGCCAGCCCCGGAACCAGATAATGCGAGTTCAACCACGTGGTGTGGACTGTCTCTTCCAGCATCATTTCCTTGGACAGGAACCCGTTCAGCGGCGGCAGGCCCGCCATCGACAGGGCGGCAATCGTGCCGATGGTAAAGGTAATCGGCATCAGTTGCCGCAGCCCGCCCAATCGCTTGATATCACGGGTTCCGGTTTCGTGATCCACAATCCCGGCGGTCATGAACAGAGCACATTTAAAAGTCGCGTGATTGATGATGTGGAAGATAGCGGCCACGGCGGCAATCTTGGTGCCAAAGCCCAGCAGCATCGTCACCAGCCCCAGATGCGACACAGTCGAAAACGCCAACAGCGCCTTGAGGTCGTCTTTGAACAGCGCGATGCAGGCGCCGATCAACATGGTCACAAGACCTGTTGTCGCAACGATATAGAACCAGGCATCGGTCCCCGCCAAAACCGGCCACATCCGCGCCATCAGGAACAGCCCGGCCTTTACCATCGTGGCCGAGTGCAGATAGGCCGAAACCGGCGTTGGTGCGGCCATCGCGTGCGGCAGCCAGAAGTGAAACGGGAACTGCGCCGATTTGGTGAAACAGCCCAGCAGGATCAGGATCAGCGCCGGCGTGTAATAGGGCGACGCCTGGATCAGTTCCTTGTTTTGCAGGATCACGCTCAGGTCATAAGACCCCACGATATTGCCAAGGATCAGCATCCCGGCAATCATCGCCAGCCCGCCGGAACCGGTAACGGCCAGCGCCATCCGTGCGCCCTGACGACCTTCGGGCAGGTGCTTCCAATAGCCGATTAGCAGGAATGAGCTAAGCGACGTAAGCTCCCAGAATATAAGCAGAAGAAGGATGTTGTCAGAAAGGACAATCCCGACCATCGCGCCCTGAAACAGCAGCAGATAGGTATAGAACTGCCCCATCGGGTCCTCGCGCGACAGGTAGAACCGGGCATAGAGGATGATCAGCAATCCGATCCCCAGGATCAGCAGGGCAAACAGGAACCCCAGACCGTCTAGCATGAAATTCGCGTTCAGTCCCAGCGCTGGTATCCACTCGAACCGCGCCGTAATGACATCTCCGCGCATGACCGACGGGATGTGAATCAACAGCCCCATAAGCGCCAGAAATGTCGTCAGCCCGGCGGCTGATGCTGCTGCGTTTCGTCCTGCCCGGATCAGAAGGGCTGGAAAAACAGCTCCGAGGAAGGGAAGGGCCGCGATGAGGAATAGGGACAAGTGCGATACTCCGGTCTGAGCGGTCAAAAGTAATCCTGATTTTGTAAGGATAATTTTCTGACTGTCCAGCTATTGCAGGTTTTTAGCTGCATTCTAGAAGCGTCGCGCCGATAGCGTTTCAGGTGCGAAATAATGACGCGAACTTGATCTGCCGCCCGGATTTCACCACAGCGCCAACCCGACGACTGTGATAGAACCGGCCTGTCCGCGCAGGAGGGTGCTGTATGGCTGAAATGGTGAACCGGACCCGAAGATGGGTGTTGCTTGGCGGGGGTGCGGCCTTTGCCGCCGGTTTCGCCATCCGGCAATACCGCCTGATCCCCCCGGATTACGCGGGTGATAAACTGAGTGTTGCAGACGCACATGAGCAGGCGTTGTCGGGCGAAGTTCTGTTGGTGGATATCCGAACCCCGCGCGAGTGGAAGGCCACGGGCGTTGCTGAAGGCGCGTACCCGCTGGATATGCGCCGGGATGATTTTGAGCAGGCGCTGGCGCAGCTTGTCGGTGGAGACCGCAATACTCGGGTTGCGCTGATTTGCGCCCGCGGGGTGCGGTCGGCCCGTCTGAGCAACCGGTTGATTGAGGTCGGGTTCACAAATGTCATAGATGTGCCCGAGGGCATGTTGGGGTCGGCCGCAGGGCCGGGATGGGTGCGCGCCGGGTTGCCTGTGCAGCGTAATACAGGAGAGACAGGATGATCCGGGAAATGACGTTGGCAACCGGGCTGGCGCTGGCGGGCCAGACGGGCTTTGCTGCTTGTGCCGATCAGGAAGGCATGTGCGAAACCGCGACAGGCGGCTATCACATCGAACTGCCCGAGGCGGAAAACCCGCCGCTGGTGGTGTTTCTGCACGGCTATGGCGGTACCGCCACGGGAACGCTGAAGAATCGCAGCATGGTCGAGCCTCTGCTGGCGCGGGGGTATGCGGTGATGGCCCCGGAAGGGTCCCAGCGGAATGGCCGCCAAAGCTGGAACTTCTTTCCCGGATGGGAAGGGCGCGAAGAAACGGCTTTTTTGACCGAGGCTGTTCAGGATGCCTCGGACCGGTTCGGGGTGGATGCTGACCGGGTGGTGTTGGGTGGTTTCTCGGCGGGTGCCTTCATGGTCTATTACCTTGCCTGCGCCGCGCCGGAAACGTTTTCGGCCTATGTGCCCGTCTCGGGCGGTTTCTGGCGCCCACAACCCGTAGCCTGCGACGGCCCGGTGCGCTTGTTTCACACTCACGGTTGGACCGATAATGTGGTACCGCTGGAGGGGCGACTGTTGGGGGGCGGCCGGTTCCACCAGGGCGACATCTTTGCCGGTCTGGAAATCTGGCGCGCTGCCAACGAATGCGCCGACACCAAACCCAGCGGGTTTTCCACCACCGGCCAATTCATGCGCCGCTATTGGACTGGATGCGCCGAGGGCAGCGCGCTGGAATTTGCGCTGTTCCCCGGCGGCCACGGGGTGCCCAAGGGCTGGGCGGACATGATGGTCGATTGGTACGAAGGTCTGCCGGGTGGTTGATCCAGGCGCTTTGCGTTCAGTTGGAAACGAAACGCCCTGACTCTCCTGTTGGACGAACGCGCATTTCCTTGCTGGTGTTCACATGAAACGCAAAGCACTTTACTCGGCAGGGGTCATGACGCCTTTGCCTTCGATCAGACGCTTCAGTTCGTCCCGGTGACGCCGGGCCGAGCGAGTAATCGCAGGTTCCCGGAAATCCTCTCTCATCCCGACCATACGCCGCGCAGCCCCGGCCGAGACACCACTGAGCGCGGACAGAGGGATTGCCAGCGCAAGGCTGATCGCGATTGGTGCCAACCAGACCGAGACAAGGCCGGACAGGATGCCAACGCTCAGCGCGATGCCGCTGATAGATTCCAGCGTGTGGCACAGGATCAGTGTGCGCAAGCTGTAGGTGCCGCCGTCCCGCGCCTGCGGTGACCAGCCTTTTTGAATGCCCAGTACCGTGCGGAACACAGCGATCATCTGCTGTACCATCAGGATCGGGGCATAGAGTATAGACAGGATCACTTCGGCCAGAAATGACGCCAGAAACTTGGACCCGCCGCCGAACTCTGCATAGCGCACACCGCTCAGGGGCAGGGCCAGAACACCCAGCACTTTTGGGGCCAACAGCATCGCGTACATTACCAGAATGATCAGCACGTGGCGTGTTTCCGACATCTCGGGCCACTGCGGGAACATCGGGTTGTCGGGGCTGAAATAGTGCAGGACCGAGGCATCTTCACCCTGACCAATAAGCGCCCACATAACCAGCAGGGCAAACCACAGCGGCGACATCAGATAGCCGACCGCGCCGTGGAACATGTGGAAGCGGGACACGGCTCGGAACCCGGTCGAGCCCAACAGTTTCAGGTGCTGCAGGTTGCCCTGGCACCAGCGACGATCCCGCAGGGCGTGGTCGATCAGAGTGGGCGGAGTTTCCTCATACGAGCCCCGGATGCGCGGCAGGAACCGCACCCCCCAACCGGCGCGGCGCAACAAACCGGCTTCGACGAAGTCGTGGCTCATGATCAGCTTTTCCTGACCATTATAAGCCCGCAGTTTGGGTAGGCCAGCGCTTGTGGCAAAAGCCCGCGTGCGGATGATGGCATTGTGGCCCCAATAGTTGCCTTCCTGCCCGCACCAGCGGGCCAGACCTTCGGCAAAGGCGATACCGTAGACGCCATTGGCGAACTGTTGCATCCGGGCAAAGACCGACTGTGCGCCGATCAGCTGCGGATAGCTCTGGATCAGGCCCGCACCCGGGTCACGCGCCAGCGAGTCCGTCAGCCGCAGGATGGCGCGCCCGGTCATCAGGCTGTCGGCATCCAGCACTAACATCGCATCCCAATCGGCACCCCAGCGGCTGACCCAATCGGCGATGTTGCCGACCTTGCGGTCGGTGTTTTCTTCACGACGCCGGTAGTAGAGCTCCAGACCGGGGGCGAGGGTGGTGCGCAGCGCTTCGACACTGTCCTGCTCCTGCGCCGCGATCTCGGGATCGCGGGTGTCGGACAGGATGAACATCGCGTAATGGTGCTGCCCCCCCCGCGCGCGCAGATCCTCCAGCATCGTGCGGGCGTTGCCAAGCACGTTCCACGGCACTTCGTTGTAGACGGGCGTCAGAAGCGCCACACGCAGCGGCTGCGGTCGGGTCTCGCGTTTCGGCGGTTCCTGTCGCGACAGGGACACCATGCCCAGCAGCACTGTGCAGACCGTAAAGGAAATCCAAAAAAAGTTGAACGAGATCAGCACCAGCAAGACGCCTTCGATCAGATTGATCCCTTCAGCCCCGAACCAATCGCTCATGACCCACAGCAGGCCCAGCGTGGCCGCCATCGCCGGAGAAAACGCCAACGCGCGCCAGAACCCGGCCGAGGGCCGCTGGCCCCCGGGTACCTGCGCATCCCGGAAGTCCGCGCTGAAATCCTGCGCGGGCATGGCCAAAGGCGCCTCCGGGGGCATGATGTGCAAATCCTGGGTCATGCGGTCCAGCGATAAAGCCAGACCTCAGAGGCCGGCTGTTTGTCTTTCAGCAACTGCGCGCGCAGTTCCACGTGGTTGCGGTCGCCCGGCTGAAACGAAAACGCCAGCCGCAGGCCACCGGTATCGGGGTTGCGTTGCAGCACGCCCTCGGAGGTTGCGGCATGGGGCGAGTCGACAAAGATCGTCATCGCCTCGGGATCGTCGAACAGCTCGCTTTCCTCAAAGTCGATGACGGCCAGACGCCCTTCGCCAAAGGTGTTTTCACCCATCGCAGTATTGATTACGCGCGGCATCGGCGTGCGCTGCGGTTCTTCGCCCCAGACCAGTCGATAGGAAAGATCGACCTGAGTGCCTGCTGCATAGGGTTCCATCGGGCGCCAATAGGCTACGATGTTGTCATATATTTCCTGATCGGCCGGAATTTCGACCAACGTGACAGCACCTTTGCCCCAATCGCCATTGGGTTCGACCCAAAGGCCGGGTCGTTTGTGGTAATTCGCCTCAAGATCTGCATAGTCCGAAAACTCACGCTTGCGCTGCAACAAGCCAAACCCGCGCGGGTTCATGTCGACAAAGGACGAAAACTGCAGGCGCGTGGGGTTGGCCAGCGGGCGCCACAGCACCTCACCGGCTCCGTTGCGGATCAGCAGGCCGTCGCTGTCATGGACAGCAGGGCGGAAATCGTCGAACCGGCTGTGGTTGGTCTGATCGAACAGGAACATCGACGTTCCGGGTGCGATGCCGACATGGGTCAGCTCTTCGCGTGGGAACAGAGTGGCCTCGATATCCATCACGCTATCCGCACCAGCGGTGACGTTGAACCGATAGGCACCGGTCACGCTGGGGCTGTCCATCAGCGCATGGACGACCATGCCGCGCTGACCGGGCTTGGGGCGCTCCAGCCAGAAGCGGATGAATTCGGGGAATTCCTCGCCATCCGGGTCACCGGTTTTCAACGCCAGACCGCGGGCCGACAGGCCATAGACCTCGTGCAGTCCAATCGCGCGGAAATAGCTGGCACCCTGCCAGACGCAGAACTCGTCGGTCTTGCCGGGGCGGTGCATTTCAGTGCGCAGGCGCAGGCCGGAAAAACCCAGCGTCTCGTCGATCGGCAGTTCCGGCACGTCCTCGGACTTGTCGAACATGCTCAGATCAAAGGCGACAGGCGCGGCCATCCCGTTTTCGACCGTCATCACCTTCACCGTGCGCGGGAAATACAGGCCGGGGGTGAAGAAATCGACGTTGAAGGGCGTTTCGGTCTCAAACCAAAGCGCACGGTCCAGACGGAACCGGATCGAGCGGTATTGCTGGTATGTCAGGTTCTGCCATTCCTGCGGCACCATCTCGCGTTCGGCGTAAGGCTGGCTGGCCAGTTCCCGGGCCATGGCGATTACGTCGTTGCGATCGAACGGAGTCTCACCTCCTGTGGCAAAGGTGGCCGGCGCAAACGCAAGCGCCGAAGTCGAGGCCAGAAATGCGCGACGCGTAAAATTCATGTCTTTGTTTTCCAAGGTTGAGACTTGAACCAAGCGGCGATGTAAGCCACACCGATGATCAAAGCAAAGCCTATTGTGTTAGCGACGAACACACTGGCAACATCCCGCCCACTCAGGTCCAGTCCGACGCCGATAAGTCGTGCTGCTGCCATGGAAAATACGAACACTGCCAGCGATTGTTGCCCGACCTTGGTGATCACGGTCAGCAGAAATTGCCAGACTTTGGCAGCGGCTCCGTGCCCGGTGGCGATCAGGCGGTGGCCGTGCTCGCCTGCGATGACCCAGCCCAGATAGGCCAGCGACAGGAAGTGCAGGTACCGGAACAGGCCAAAGTCTGTCTTGTCGCGTAACTCCTTGGTGACCGGCCAGACCTTACGGATTTCGTCAGCCAGATCGGGGACTGCAGCATTGATCCAGCTAAACACTTTCCACGAGCCAAATGGCATCGAGAAGATCAGAAAGAGCGCCGCCGCCCAGATCAGGGTCTTGGACACCGGCGGTGCGGGAATCCAGCCGCGCATGAAGGCAAAGCCGGTGAAGAACAACAACTGCCAACCGAAGGGGTTGAAGAACCACTGACGGTCCGACCACGGCTCGGCCGGCAGGTCTAAAACGTCGGTCTGGGCAACCAGCCACAGCGTGACCGAGGCCAAGGCAACCGCCCAGAACCCGATCCGAGACAGGCCCATGACCAGCGGCATCATCGCCAGAACCACCAGATACATCGGCAGGATGTCGAAATAGTTCGGCACATAGGTCAGGGTGAACATCCCGACGATCTGCGGCGCCGGGTCGTTGAAGAAATGCTGCAGGTTCAGCGACGAGATATAATTCTTCTCGAACAGCCCGCTCTGATCCAGCGCTGCCATGGTCATGGCGACAAAGAAGAACAGCGCGATATGCGCCCAGTAAACCTGCCAGATGCGGAAGGCGACGCGGGCGGTGCCCATCCACCAGCCTTTGCGCAGGAACGCCCCGCCGAAAGCAATGGCCGAAGCCATGCCCGAACAGAACACGAAAATTTCAGTCGCGTCCGAGAACCCAAACCGGGCTGGAATCCAGTTGGCCCATGGGTCATTGGGGATATGCGCGATCAGGATGATGAACATCGCTATGCCGCGATAGAAATCCAGCCGCGGGTCGCGCGTGCGCGCAGGGGCAGCCGTCGAGGCCACCACAGGCGCAAAATCAGAAGCGGGCGAAGCTGTCGCCATACGTATTCTGTCCTTCTTGGTTTTTTTGTTTTGTTATTCAGCCGGGACGCTTTGTGCGTCTCCGTTGTCGCGCGCCGCGTCAATCAATGCGCGGCGCGCCAGTGCATAATTATCCTCGCCTCCGGCGCGTTTGGCGCGGCGATCGTCCAGAATGTGCTCGACAGCATCCAGACGGCCCGCGCGCAGGCCAGAATCAATTGTGATGCGCTCGAATACATCACGTTGGGCGTGACTTCCACCTGCCAGTTGCATACCATTTCGGGCACTCGATAAAAAGTCGAATGCCGCACCGTAGAGACCATCGCCGAAGGCTTCGAGCCCCTTAGCGGCTGCAATGCCCGGATCGGACATGCGGATCGGAGTATCCCCCTGATTGCGCTGCGCGTCCTTCTGGATGCGTTGCAACATCTTGTTGGTCGCGTCGGTACGTTTGTCGCCGGTCAGCGCCAGAAGATAGTGCAAATCGGCAAAGATCAGGCAGCCATCTTCGGTCCGGGCAGCGCTCAGGTCGGCCAGCTCTTCCCAGCGGTTGCCGACATCGATACCCTCTAGTTCCATCCGCGACAGCAACGATGTTGCGTTGGAAATATCGCGGTAATCGTCGGTTTTGTCCTGACGGATATAGTTGTCATACAACTCCATCACCTGATCAACCTGACCCAGATCCAGATGCATCAGCGCCTTGTGCCACCAGACGTGATAGCGGAAGTTGTTGCAGTGGGTCCAGGCGTCCTCGCGCCCGGCAAGCCAATCCAGACCCAGCTGCGCGTTGCCGGTCATCTCATGCACGTGGGCCACCGCGTGCAGGCCCCAGGCGTCGTCGGATACCATCCACAGCGCCTGACGTCCCGCGATCTCGGCCTTCTCATAGGCGCCCGTTTCTTCCAGCGCGAAGGAATGACAGCCCAGCAGATATCCACGTCCGGCATGGTCAGGTTCATAGGCAGGCAATACCCGTTCAATCGAACGGCGCATTCCGGCCGAATCGCCCAGAACAAACCGCGTTGCGTGGCTGAGCTTCATCGCCAGCGTATCCTGAGCATCGGCGCGCAGAATCTCTTCGAACTTCTTTACGGCCTGAGAGGGCAGGTCGGCCAGATACAGACCCAGCGCCTCGATATACAACCGCTCGCGCGTGGAGACTGGCTGTCGTTCCACCGCCGCATTCGCAGCTGCCAGAGCCTCAACCGCGACCGCCGTCATCTCACGCCGACCCAGCAAAACCATGAACAGACCTTTGATCGCGTGACCCAAGGCAAAGTCGGGCTCAAGTTCAAGCACTTTGCCCAGATGTAGCGGGGTGCTGGCCGAATGCGCCATGAAACCAAGCAGAACACCATTCCACGCCTCGACGCTTGCGGGCTGGCTCAGGGTGTTCATCTGTCCGAAAACATCTTGTTTCATGCGTGTGATCCGATCCAATTGTAAATTTCTACATATTCGATGTAGCAGAGACTTCGGCGGCGTCGTATCAGTATCGCTGCTGCTCTCGAATTGGTGAAATGCCGTGTGTGGAAAACGTGAAAAAAACCGCCGATTCAACGGCATGTTTCAGCAACATGCCGCCGAAATGGGCACTGTGTTTCAATCTTCGAATGGATTTTTGGCGTTCAGTACGGCCTGAGTGTCAGCCCCAAACACGGGCGGAGCACTGCGATATGTTACAGGCGTTCGGGACAGTTTCAGCGGGTTCCCGATCAATTTCACCTCGCCCGGGGCGGCCTGCATGGCGATCTGCATCTCCCGCGCAGCGACCTGTTTTGTGGCGAATACCTGATCCAGCGTCTGCACCGGGCCAACGGGCACTTTGCGCGTTTCAAGCTCGGCAATGACGGTGGCGGTGTCGTGGCTCTGCACCGCCGGGCGCAGCACCGAATTCAGGGCGTCACGGTTTTCCAGCCGCGCCGGATTGGTGGCAAAGCGCGGGTCTTCCGCCAGTTCCGGGTGGTCGATGAACTCGCAAAAGCGACGGAACTGGCCATCGTTCCCGACCGCCAGAATGACGTGACCATCCGCGGTTTCATAGACGTCGTATGGCACGATATTGGGATGCCCATTGCCGCGCCGTTGTGGCACATCACCCGAAGTCAGATAGTTCACGCCCTCATTGATCAGCCAGGAAACCTGTGTATCGACCAGTGCTAAGTCTACCTGCTGGCCTTCACCGGTCTGATCGCGGTGGCGCAGCGCAGCCAGAATACCGACAGTTGCGTACATTCCGCACATCACGTCGGAGATGCCCACGCCCACCTTCATCGGCGCGCCTTCGGGGTCACCGGTCAGCGACATGATCCCGCCATAGCCTTGCGCCATCAGGTCATAGCCGGGTTTGGATGCGTTCGGCCCGGTCTGGCCGTAGCCCGAGATCGAACAATAGACGAGGCTGGGAAACTCTTCCGACAGGCACGCGTAGTCCAGCCCGTATTTTGCAAGCCCGCCGGGTTTGAAATTCTCGATCAGGATATCCGCGTGCGAGGCCAGCCGTTTGATCTGTGCCTGACCCTCAGCTGTGGTGATGTCGATCGCAACGGACTTTTTGTTGCGGTTGGTCGACATGAAATAGGCGCTCAGGTCCGAGCGGTTGCCGTCTGCATCCTCAACGTACGGAGGACCCCATTGCCGCGTGTCGTCACCACCTGTTGCCGGGTTTTCGATCTTGATGACGCTGGCGCCCAGATCGCCCAGCAGTTGCGTGCAGGTCGGCCCGGCCAGAATGCGGGAAAGATCCAGTACTTTAACGCCCTTCAGCGGTCCCTCAGATACGGCCATCATACCCTCCACGGTCAATCTCGGCGGCGATCACGGTGAATGCGTCGGCCTTGACGGCCGCGTTTAACGCTGCGCGCAGTTCTTCCCGATTGCTGACGGTATGGCCGTTGCCACCAAAGGCCCGGCCCATGGCGGCAAAATCGTGGCGGTCGAAATCGACGCCCATGTTGCCCATCTGCCGCTGCCGCTGTTTCAATTCGATCAGCGCAAGGCTGGCATCGACGAAGACCAGAAAGATCGGGTTGCCGCCCATTTCGGCGGCGGTCGACAGCTCTCCGGCTACCATCAGGAATCCGGCGTCGCCCGAGAAGCTGATCACCGGACGGTCCGGTTCGGCCAGTTTCAGGCCAATGGCCATCGGCACGGCGCAGCCCATGGTGCACAGAGCCGAGGACTGGATCAGCCCGCGTTCTTCGTGGCAGTCCCACATCTGGCTCAGCAGAATGCGATGCGCGCCACTGTCAGCGGTCGCCAGCGTCTCGGCAGGCAGAACGGCGCGGGTTTCGGCGATCACCGCCGCTGGGCCCCAATCGTCATCGGTTGGGAAGGCCTGCGCCAGCGCGGCCTTGACCAGCGCGGGCTCACCACCCGACCATGTCGCGCGGGCAGGGTTGCCTTTTGCGATGGCCTCCAGCGTGGCACCGGTATGGGCCACCAGATTCAGTCCCGCCTGATGCATATAGTGATCATTGACCACGGCAGAGATGTCGATGACCCGCTTTTCCTCGGGGTCCCAGATTTCGCGCCAGCCGGGGCGCATTTCGATGGGGTCATAGCCAAGACACAGCACCAGATCGGACTGTTCAACCAGCGGCACCAGTTGTTTGTCGGCCAGCGGTGACAGGCCCGCGCCGCCGAGGCAGAGAGGATGGTCCTCGGGGATCACACCCTTGGCCTTGTAGGTAGTCACGAAGGGAATACTGAAATGCTCCAGAAACGCCTGTACCACGTTGCGTGAGGCGTCATAGAGCACGTCCAGGCCGACGATGGCGATGGGCCGCTCAGCGTCGGCGACCCAGCGGCGGGCCTTTTCGACGCAATTCCCCTCGGGCGCGACGGCGGCGGGTTTGGTGAGGCGACGGCGCTTCACCCCGGATACGCGCGTATCCGCGACCGAGATCGGCACGTCGATATGAACCGGGCCGGGGCGTGGTTGGTTAGCCAATGACACGGCCTTGTCAGCCACGATGTCCGCGCCTTGCGCGGTCAGGGTGAATGTCCCCTTGGTGATAGAACGGTAGACCTGCGCATGATCCATGACCTGATGCGTATAGGTCAGCGCCTCATCCGCATCGACACAGCCGGTCAGAACGATCATCGGCACCCGGTCCTGCAGCGCGTTGGCTACCACGTTGATCCCGTTCATCGCGCCGGGGCCGAGGGTGGCCACCAGAATCGCAGGCGCGCCGTCGCGGTGATGCACGGCCTCAGCCATGAACCCGGCGGCGTTTTCATGCTTGGCCAGGTGAAAAGTGATCCCCGCCTGCTCCAGCGCATCCACCAGCGTCAGAACTTCTCCACCGGGCATACCAAAGGCGTGGCGGCACCCGGCCTCGAAAAGACGTTGGGCCAATAGGTCCGCTGCGCGGGGGGATAGGTCCTGCATCAGGAAAGCTCCGAAAAACGTGTTTCACAGGAGATTGCGGAGGACGCGCCCGGACGCAAGCAGGTTCACGTCAGTGTGACTATTTGACTGCGGCTCCCGCCACTGCCTGAAACTTTGTATCAAGCTCGGCGGCAATGTCGCTCAGGGGCTCGCCCCCCTCATAGACATAGGGCGCAAACACAAAGCTGGGCGTTTTGTAGGATAGGGTGGCGGTACCATCCTCGTTTTCGGTGACGTAGAACCGGATTGGGGCCTCGATCATCGCCTGGACCGAGGTCTCCAGAACACGTACAGCGTAGTCGTTGTTGAAGGCCCCGATCACCAGATTGCCGGGAATGACGATGCCGCGCGCGGCCGCGGCTTTGGTCGGTCCGGCCTGAGTGACCACGATCAGCCCGTTTTCTTTCACCGCAGCCTTTGTGTCGGCCACGAGTTCCTCATAACTCTTGTCAGTCGGGTAAACCGCCCAGCCGGATAGGGGTTCTTCGGCCCAGGCAGGCATGACCAGACAGCAAAGCGAAGCCCAAAGAGCGCGCATTCGTGATACCTCCAGCACCATGATTGGCTCTATTGATGACAGAGAACACGGGGCGGCGCACTCACAATCCCGTGCGTTCTTGCAGCAGATAGATATCCATGATCCAGCCATGATCAGCCCGTGCGCGAGCGCGGGTTTCCAGAATCTGTTGCGCCACGTCGGCTAAAGGCCCCTTGATAAGCAGTTCCTCTTTCATACCCACATAGGCGCCCCACCAGATGTCATAGTCCTGCATCTCAAGGCTTTGGAACGAGCATTCGCCGTCCAGCATAACCGCTACTTTCGAGGCATTTACAGGCCAACCTTCGTCCCGGATGCGCCGGCCCGTGGTAACAATATACGGCGCACCAAGGTCGTTGATCGGAATCGCATGGGCGGCCGTCAACGCTTGCAGCGCCGTAATGCCCGGTATCACTCGCGTCTCCGGCTGTGGGTCCAGCCGTGAAGCGATCCGCAGCGAACTGTCATAGAGCGACGGGTCGCCCCAGATCAGCAAGGCCACGTGCTGCGCCTCTGGGTGCACTGAGATCGCCTCATGCCAGCGCAGGGCAATCGCGTCATGCCATTCGTCCACGCCGCGCAGGTAGCCGTCGTCCGAGCGACGTTTGGGGATGTCGAAATAGGCGATCTGAAGTGGCGAGTCAGTCACGGCCGCGATGATATCTTCGCGCAACCCGGCCAGATCGGCCTTGTCATCACCCTTGCGAGGGATCAGGATGAGGTCTGCATCGCGGATGGCCTGCGCGCCCTGAAAGGTCACGTGATCCGGGTTGCCGGTGCCGATGCCAATCAGGGTCAGGTCATACATCGTCAAGCTCTGCCAGCGGCCCATAAAGGATCAGCGCCGGGGCGGTGCCGATCTCGTTTGCCAGTTGTTCCGACAGCGCGCCGATGGTCGCCCGCTGCAATTTCTGGTCTGGTGTCGAGACCGACTCGGCCATCAAGGCAGGTGTGTCCAGCGGCAGTCCGTGATCGTGGAGTGTTTTGACCAGCAAGGGAAAGGTCCGCTTGCCCATGAACACCACGGTTGTCGCATCCGGATCGGCCAGCGCGGGCAGGTTCAGGTCTTCGGGCAGTTGGCCGCTGACGTCATGGCCGGTGACGAATTGCACCCGACGGGCGGTCAGACGCCGCGTCAGCGGAAT
This sequence comes from Ruegeria sp. BF6, assembly GCF_056538665.1. NCBI lineage: Bacteria > Pseudomonadati > Pseudomonadota > Alphaproteobacteria > Rhodobacterales > Roseobacteraceae > Ruegeria > Ruegeria sp. BF6. The sequence continues at coordinate 15,407 of NZ_JBQFTN010000016.1, read as the reverse complement.
ACCGGCTGCCGCCGCAGCAGCCACGGCCGAGGGAATGCCGGGGATGATCTCGTATTCAATTCCGGCTTCCCGCAGGGCGACCAGTTCTTCCTCGAGCCGTCCGAACAACCCGCCATCGCCTGATTTCAACCGCACCACGCGGGCACCGGTCTTGGCATAATCCACCAGCAGGCGACTGACATGATCCTGCTTTGGCGAGGGCCGCCCGGCGCGTTTGCCAACACCAACCAAATCAGCGTCCTCGTGCGCATGGCTCAGAATCGGACCGCTGCTCAGGTCGTCAAACAGCACCGCGTTGGCCTTCTGCATCCGGTCGACCGCTTTCAGCGTCAGAAGTTCCGGGTCGCCGGGGCCGGATCCGATAAAGGAAACGAAGCCGTTCATGCCGTGGCCTCCGCAATCAGGTGAAAGAATGTGCCGGTGACGTTGCCGCGGACCGAACCGGTCTGCGGACCCTCGGCCCCCTCAGCATCAAAGACCCGTGCCAGCGGCGCATCCGGTTGCTGGACAATCGACGAGTAATGGAACTCATGCCCACGCAGAGCCGCTCCGGACGTAAAGCCGGGCATCGGTGCCAAAAGTTCCGCCTTGCGATAACCAAGGTTGAACTTGCGCTTCTCATACGAGGTCACCAGTCCCAGCAGACCGGCCATCTGGTGTTGAACACCTTCCTTGTCGATCAGTGCCTGACCCAGCGCCATGTACCCGCCGCATTCCCCGTGGACGGGCTTGGTTTCGGCGTGCTTGCGCAGCCCGGTCAGGAAGGTCTCCGCCGCGGCCAGCGTCCCGGCGTGCAATTCGGGGTATCCACCGGGCAGCCAGACCAGATCAGCATCCTGTGCAGGGGCCTCATTCGCCAACGGCGAAAACGGCAGAATCTCGGCCCCTGCCGCGCGCCAGCCTTCCAGCAAATGCGGATAGGTAAAGGAAAACGCGGAATCCCGGGCCAGCGCGATTCGTTGCGCCGGAGGACGCGGCAGCGCGGCTGACGATGGCTCCATTGGGCCTGAGGAAGCCGCCGCCTTGATCGCCTCCAGATCCACATGTTCGCGCAGAAACGCTGCATAACCGGCAATCGCACTTTCCAGATCGGGATGCTCGACCGCCTGGATCAGGCCCAGATGCCGTTCGGGCAGGGTCAGGTCTCCGCGACGGGGCAATACGCCCAGAACCGGCAGACCTGCGCGCTCCATTCCCAAGCGCGTCAGCCGCTCGTGCCGAGGGCTGGCGCAGCGGTTTAGGATCACGCCCGCAAACGGCAGATCCGGGTTATACATCCGAAACCCCAGCGCGGTGGCGGCTGCCGATTGCGCCTGACCGCCAACGTCCAGCACCAGCACCACAGGCCAGCCCATTCGCAATGCGGTCTCGGCGCTGGACCCGTGGCCCAGCTCTCCGGGCTTGGCGACGCCGTCGAACAGACCCATCGAGCCTTCGGCGACCACGATATCAGCCCCTTCGGCCTGCGCCGAAATGGCGCCTAGCAGCGGGTCCCCCATCGCCCAACTGTCGAGGTTGAACGAGGCCCGCCCCGCTGCCGCGTGGTGGAAGGCCGGGTCGATGTAATCCGGTCCGCTCTTGAACGGCTGAACAGCCAGCCCGTCCTCGGCCAGCGCTCGCAACAGGCCCAGCATGACGGTGGTTTTGCCCGTGCCCGAAGACGGCGCGGAAATCAGAAGACCCGGAGGGTTAGTCATCACCATGGCTCCAGCTCGACCACAGGCTGTCGGCGCTCTGTGGGCGGTAGCGGCGATCGTAATCCTTTGAATACAGGCAGCTTTCGTCGAATCCTTTACCGGCCAGCGCGGGGCCAACCATGATCAGGGCGGTGCGCGAAATGCTCTCGTCCAGCGACTCTTTCAACGTGGCCAGAGTAGCACGGATGATCCGCTCATCCGGCCAGCTGGCGCGGTACACGACAGCGACCGGGCAATCCGCGCCATAGGCCGGGGTCAGGTCGGCGATCACCTTGTCCAGATTGCCGATCGACAGGTGAATGGCCAGCGTCGCCCCGGTACGGGCGAAGTTTTCCAGCGTCTCGCCCTCGGGCATTGAAGACGCACGGCCCGGGGTGCGGGTCAGAACCACCGATTGCGCCAGCCCGGGCAGGGTCAACTCGGTTCCCAGCGAGGCCGCGGCAGCCGCGAATGACGGCACGCCCGGCGTTACGCTGACCGGGATGCCCATCTCTTTCAGGCGGCGGATTTGTTCTCCCATTGCCGACCAGACCGACAGGTCGCCGGAATGCAGTCGCGCCACATCCTGTCCGGCTTTATGGGCCGCCTCGATCTCGGCCATGATCTGATCCAGGTCCATCGGCGCGGTGTTGATTATCTTTGCCCCCTCGGGGCAGTGGTCCAGGATTTCCTCGGGCACCAGTGATCCGGCATAAAGGCACACTGGGCACGAGGCGATGATATCGCGCCCACGCAGTGTCAGCAGGTCGGCAGCGCCCGGTCCCGCGCCGATGAAATGAACGGTCATGTTTGTCCTCCGATGGCGACGGCGCAGGTGGCAAGCCGGTCGTCCGAAATTTGTCTGGGTGAGGTCAGCCGCGCACCGGGGCCGGCGGCAGCAAGGGCGGATGCTTCGGCCACGCTGCCAGTGCCATAGCTGGCGCGGCTGCGGTTCGAGCAGGTGAAGGTGCGCTGTCCGGCCAGATCGGCGGGCGCGATGAAATACAGCGGCAGGCCTGTGGATGCCGCGAATTCCGTCAGCGCGGCGTGGCTTTCTTTGTCGATGACTGTGGCGAGTGCTTCGACCTGCCAATCGACGCTGGCCCGGTCGAAGGCTGCGCGCAGGCTGTCCAAAGTGGCCGCCGAAGAAAACCCCAAACCCGCTACAATCATAGGGTGACGCTCCACTGCACCACCGGGTAAGCGGATTTCCAGCCGCGCCGGGGGCCAAGGGCCGAGGCCTGCGCCATCTCGACCCGCAACAGTTCACCGCCCAGTTTCTCGTGCCATTGCGCCAGCAACGCCTCGCTTTCCAGTGTCACCGCATTGGCGACCAGCCGGGTACCCGCGGGGAGGGCATCATGTATCCACTGCAACAATTCGGCGCTCAACCCGCCGCCGATGAAGACGACATCGGGCAGGGTAAGCTTGATCAAGGCATCCGGTGCGGTACCGTGCACCACATTCAGGCGATCCTGTCCCAGTGCATCGGCATTGCGCCGGATACGTTCTGCGCGATCTGCGCGGGGTTCGATCGTGGTGGCTGTCAGAGTCGGGTCGCACATCAGCCATTCAATGCTGATCGAACCGGTGCCGCCGCCGATATCCCACAGATGCTCGTCCCGCTGCGGTGCCAGTGCCGACAGCGTCAGCGCGCGGACCGGGCGTTTGGTGATCTGGCCATCTGTTTCGAAAATCTCATCGGGTTTGCCCGAGGCCTTCGGGAAAGCGCGCCCTGCGCCCGCGACCTCAAGCCCGACGCAGACAGGGTGGTCAAAGCTACCGAGCAGAGCCTCGGTCAGCGACACGGTCCGCGCGCGTTCGCGGGGACCGCCGAGAGCCTCCATCACGTGCAGGGCGCTGTCTGCAAATCCGGTCTCGGTCAGATAGGTTGCCAGCTCCGCAACTGCGGCGCCGTTGCGTAGCAACAGGATGGCGCGCAGGCCGGAGGACAGATGCGGCCGAAGCCGGGTCAGCGGGGCCGCGTGCAGGCCAAAGGTCAGCGTGCTTTCCAACGGCCAGCCCAGTCGTGCAGCTGCCAGAGAAAAGGTTGATTGGCCGGGTAGAGCTGCCCATTCCCCGGCCTCGAAATTACGCGCGATGACCGAGCCTGCGCCGAACCAGAACGGATCTCCAGAGGCCAGAACAACGGTTGGCCGCCCCCGGAATTTGGTCAGGATCGGCAGACCATCTGCGAACGGTACAGGCCATTCGATCCGTTGCGCCGAGGTTTCGGGAACCAGCGACAGATGGCGTGGCGGGCCCATGATGATTTCGGCGCGTTCCAGCACTTGACGACTTGCGGGCGGCAGGCCATCCAGTCCATCTTCGCCCAAGCCCAGAACGGTCAGCCACGGAGTTTCATGCATGACACATCTCCTGATTCTTGGTGGCACGACCGAGGCCAACACACTTGCCAAGTCTGTGGCTGAACAGGGGCTTCCGGCCACCTATTCCTACGCTGGGCGCGTTGAAAAACCGCGCCCGCAACCTTTGCCGGTGCGTGTAGGCGGATTTGGCGGCTCCGACGGTCTGGCAAGCTATCTGCGGAACAACACGGTCACCCATGTGATCGACGCCACGCATCCCTTTGCCGCACAGATGAGCGCCAACGCTGTCGCGGCGTGTCATGAGACCGGAGTGCCTCTGGCCGCGCTGACCCGCCCGGCATGGGAAGCGCAGGAAGGCGACCGGTGGCACCACGTCGCGGATATCAACGACGCGGTCGCAGCGCTGTCCGGCAAGCCGCAGCACATTTTTCTGGCCGTCGGTCGGATGCATCTTGAGGATTTCGCCGCCCAGCCCCACCACCACTATCTGCTGCGGTTGGTTGATGAACCGGACGAGCGGCCTCTGCCGAACTGCAACGTAGTTGTCGCGCGCGGGCCGTTCACAGTTGAGGATGATCGGGCGCTGATGCAGCAGCATGGCATAGAGTTGGTAGTGTCCAAGAACGCGGGCGGCACCGGCGCGCGTGCCAAACTGGACGCCGCGCGGGCGCTGGGCGTGCCGGTGCTGATGATCGATCGTCCGGCCTTGCCGCTGCGGACCGAATTGTCGAATGTCGCTCAGGTTCTGGACTGGCTGGTTCATTCCGGTGTGAACCTCGGGGTATAGACGATCGGGGCGCCGTTCCGTTCTATCACACGCGTCAGCGAGGAGCCGACAATGACCACCGTCTGCATGTCGGCCATATCCGGCGTCGCCTCGGCAAGGGTCGAAACCCGGATGGTTTCGTCGGTGCGGGATACGGCGCGGGCGAACAGGATAAGACGCTCGGGCTCGCATTCCTCGCGTAGAATTTCGAGCGTCTTCACAAAGCCTTCGGGGCGGGATTTCGAGCGCGGATTGTAGAACGCCATCGCAAAATCCCCTTGCGCGGCAAGGCGCAGGCGCTTCTCGATCAGGGACCACGGTTTCAGGTTGTCGCTAAGGTTAATAGTGCAGAAATCATGCCCCAACGGAGCGCCAGCACGGGCGGAGGCCGCCAGCATCGCGGTGATCCCGGGCAGAACGTCGATGGGGATGTCGCGCCATTCGGCGGGACCGTTCTCCAACGCTTCGAACACCGCGGCCGCCATCGCAAACACGCCGGGATCGCCCGAGGAGACGACGACCACGCGTTTTCCCTCGGCAGCCATCTGCAGCGCGTGCTGCGAGCGGTCAATCTCGACCCGATTGTCGCTGGCGTGCAGCGTCAGGCCGGGCCGCTCGGCCACGCGTGCGACGTAGGGGATATAGCCAACGATATCTGTGGCCTCGGCCAGCGCGGTTGACACTTCGGGTGTCACCAAATCTTCGTTACCCGGCCCAAGGCCCGCGATCTTGACCCATCCGCTCATGGCCGCCGCCCCTGACCATGCACGATGATGATCGAGAAATAGGGGGTGACCTTGTCACAGGCCTCAGACAGTTTCGTCACCGTCTGGTTCGGCATCTGGGCAAATTCCACGATCCACGCGCGATCATATAGACCAGCCGTCTTCAGCGCTCGTTTCACTTTGTCGATATTGCGCCCGATCTTCATCACGACCAGAGCGTCTGTCTGCGCCATGCGCTGCGCCAGATCTTCCTCGGGCAGGGTGCCGACCAGTATGGTCAGTACGTCGTCGCCCCAGGTGATCGGGTCGCCGGTCGCTGTCCATGCGCCGGACATGCCGGTGATAGCAGGCACGACTTCGACATCAGCCTCGTCTCGCAAGCGGCTGTAAAGATGCATGAAAGAGCCGTAGAAGAACGGATCACCCTCGCAAAGAACCACGACTTCCTCACCCTGATCTGACAGGGATTTCAGATGCGCGGCGCAGTTTTTGTAAAAGGCCGAAAGCAGTTCGTTATAGCGTGGGTCGGTCACGGGGATTTCCGTGGTGACCGGGTATTCCATCGGGAATTCTACCGCACCTTCGGGAATCATGCCGTTGACAATCTTGCGCGCCTGACCGCTGCGGCCCGGTTTGCGAAAAAAGGCGACGTGGCGGGCATTGCGCAGCAGGCGGTCGGCCCGGACACTCATCAAATCCGGGTCACCGGGGCCAAGGCCCACACCGTATATCTTACCCGCGCTCATTCGGCGCGGCTCGCGATGGCGTTGACGGCGGCCACGGTGATGGCGCTGCCGCCCAGTCGGCCTTTGACCATGCAGGACGGCACGGGTTGCGCCTCCCACAGGGCGTCTTTGGACTCAACCGCGCCGACAAAGCCCACAGGGCAGCCGATGATGGCGGCGGGGCGTGGGCATTCGGGGTCTTCCAGCATGTTCAGCAAATGGAAAAGTGCGGTGGGCGCGTTACCAATGGCGACCAGAGCACCCTCCAGATGCGGGCGCCACAACTCCAGAGCGGCGGCGGAGCGGGTGTTGCTCATCTCGGCGGCCAATGGGCGTACACGCTCGTCATGCAGCGTGCAGATCACCTCGTTATCGGCGGGCAGGCGAAAGCGGGTCACCCCTTCGCTGACCATGCGCGCGTCACACAGTATAGGCGCGCCGTTTTCCAATGCGATGCGAGCGGTCGAGACAAAACCCGGCGAGAAATGTACGAACTCTTCCAGCCCGACCATCCCGGCGGCGTGGATCATGCGAACGGCGACCTGCTCTTCGTCGGCGTCGAAACGGGCCAAGTCGGCCTCGGACCGGATGGTGGCGAAACTTTCCTTATAGATCGCCGCGCCGTTGGTTTCGTATTCATATGGCATCAGGTGAAGTCCATGGTCTTGAGTGTTTCGGGGCTCAGCCCGCGCTGGCTGGGCTCATCCCCCGCGCGGCCCTGTTTGACAAGATCAAATCGTCCATTGTCACCGACTAAAGTGATATCTGCGGTTCCCATGCGAGCGCAGCCTTTGGCACAGCCCGAGACGTGCAGGCTGCCCGAGACGCGCGGAGCGAGCGCGCGAGCAATGTCGCGTGTTTCCGCTTGCGCCTGCGGGCAGAACGGCGCGCCGGGGCAGGCGTCGGTGGTCATCAGCGGGTCGGTACCATCGGTGACAAAGGCGGAAGCGGGTATCGCCGCCCCGCCTTCAAGCAGGATCAGCCGCCACGGGGTGACCCGCAGAGCCGACGCGCCGGTGTCTTCGATCAGGCCGAACAGACGCCGTGCTGGCAGTTGCCCGAAGGCCGCACCATAAAGTGCACCGAGTTCGCAGGCACCGGGTCGCAATGGCGCGCCGATGGCAGCTGGTGCGCTACCGTGCCAGTCCTGCGGCAAGCCCAGCGCCGCAACCACCCGCGCCATGCGGCGTGTTTCGGGCGTGAAATTCTTAGCGAACCAATCGGCCAGAGCGATCGACTGGTCGATGGCTTCAGATTCCGCCACGCGGCACCCGGTTTCACAGCCGTCGGCGCGCAGGATCAGGCCCTCGGCACCGGTTTCAATTCGGATATCCGCCGAATCCCCAGCCAGCAGACGCTCGGGGCCAGTGTCGATGGCAAAGCCGAATTTCGCGGGCAGGGCAGGCAGTTCCGCCAGCCGGTTGATCAGTTCTTGGGTCAGTCGCGCGGTCAGATCACTTGTGTCATACAAGGGTGACACGAGGATATTGCGACGTACTTCGATGCCAGGTTCGGAATCCAGCAGGTCCAGCGCTGCAAGCTCCGCAAGCAGCGGCTGATGGTCGGGCTCTTTCACCCCTCGCAGCTGCAGATTGGCGCGGTTGGTCAGGTCAATGGTGCCATTGCCGAACCGTTCCGCCAGTTCGCATAGCCCAAGCGCCTGCGCGGCGCTCAACCGGGCCAGCCGGGGTCGTACCCGTACAACCAGCCCGTCACCGGACATCATCGGGCGATGGGCGCCGGGACACCAGCCTTGGACGATTGGCGCGCTCATTCCAGGCCCTCCAGGTTGGCCCGGATAGAATTCCGGCGCGTGTTCCAAAGCCCTGCCTCCAGCAGCGCAAGGAACCTGTCTTTCATGGCCTGATGTGCCTGCGGGTTGGCCTCTTGCAGGAAGGCATCGACCTCGGCATTGCCCAGCGTGGAATCGTGGTAGAGTTCGAACAGATGCGGCGCGACTGTGTTGGACAGATGCGCGAACGATGCCATGTGATCCAGCGTTGCCGCGATCTCGGCCGCGCCCCGGAACCCGTGACGTTGCATTCCCGAAATCCAGCCAGGATTGGCGGCACGGGCGTGGACGACGCGGCTGATTTCTTCGGGCAGGGTCCGCGCGCGCGGGTTTTCCGGGTTGGTATTGTCCAGATGGTAGAGCTGCGCAGTGCCGCCGGTGATTTTCTTGGCGGCGGCAAACCCGGCCTCATGCGTGGCATAGTCATTGGCCAATAGCAGGTCGGTTTCCGTCAGGTCCTGCAGGTGCACGAAACTGTCGGCGCTGGCGACACGTTTTGTAATGCCGTCTTTGTCCGGCGCTATATGCTCACCTTCCAGCGCGAAGGAACTGGCCTCCAGCCACGCTTCGCCCGCCTGTATTCGGGCCTCATCCGTATAGGTCTCGGACAGGTGCGTCATGTTCAGGCCATAGCTGCCGGGGGCCGGGCCATAGACGCGAGCGGCGGGTTCCTGACCGGCATAGGGGTTCCAGTCCGACGCTTCATCGCGTTCTGACAGCGCCCTTACCGCCTGACCGAACAGTGCCGAGAGCGTCGGGAACACATCGCGGAACAAACCCGAGACGCGCAAGGTCACGTCTAGACGCGGGCGGCTCAGGTCGGTGATCGGCAGCACCTCGATGCCCGAGACCCGCTCGGACCCCTTGTCCCAGACCGGTTTCACGCCCAGCAGGTGCAGCGCCATGGCGAATTCCTCACCCGCCGTGCGCATGGTGGCCGAGCCCCATAGATCGACGATCAGGCCCTTGGGGTAATCGCCTTCCTCCTGCAGGTGTCGCCGGACCAGTTCTTCGGCCAGTTTCACACCTTGGGCATAGGCGGCGCGGGTCGGCACCGAGCGCGGGTCGGTGGTATAGAGGTTCCGCCCGGTGGGCAGCACGTCCGACCGCCCCCGATAGGGAGAGCCCGACGGCCCGGCCTCGATCCGTTTGCCGGCCAGCGCGTCAATCAGAGCGTTGCGCTCTGCGTGGGCCGAGGGCGCGGGGTCGAAATTGCCGGTCACCTCGGGCACACGGCCAAAGATGTGCAGACCGTCACCGAATTGGCTTTCCTTGATATCGCAGACAAAGCGGTCGATGCGGGTGATTGCCTCGGCGGTGCAGGTGGCCTGATCGAGGCCGAGGTCGTTTTCCAGCCCAATGGCCTGTGCTTCGTTGCGGATGTCTTCCTGCAGCCGGTCGCGGCGCTTGGGATCGAGGCCATCGGCGTTCGAGAACTCATCCAGCAGCGATTCCAGTCGCACCATCCGATCCGGCGTGCCGCTTTCCTTCATCGGAGGCGGGATATGGCCCAGCGTGACGGCCCCGATTCGGCGCTTGGCCTGCGCGGCCTCGCCGGGGTCGTTGACAATGAAGGGGTAAATCACCGGCAGATCGCGGATCAGCGCCTCGGGCCAGCAATCGGCGGACAAGGCGACCGATTTGCCCGGAAGCCATTCCAGTGTCCCATGCGCACCGATATGGATCAGAGCATCCGCGCCCAATCCTTTGCGGAGCCAGAGATAGAAGGCCACATAGCCGTGGCGCGGAGTGCGTGACAGGTCGTGATAATCGTCATCGCGCAACTCGGGCGTGCCGCGCTCCGGTTGCAGCGCAATCAGTGCCTTGCCACGGCGCAGGGCGGTAAAGTGGAACGCGCCATCCGCGAAGGCCGGGTCGCCCTCAGGGGCGGCCCACACTGTTTGCAGGTCCGCACGCAGTTGTTCCGGCAGGTCGGTCAACGCGGCGCGATAGTCTTCCAGTGACCAAGAAATGCGGGCGTCCAGCAGGGTTTGGGCAATCGGTTCCGCGGGCGCGGTGTCATAACCTTCGCCCTGAAGATCAGACAGCATTGCTTCGGCCGAGGCCAGCGCGTCGAGGCCCACCGCGTGGGCCATCTGCCAGTTCTTGCCGGGGTAGGTGGACAGCACCAGTGCGGGAACCTGATCCGCCTTGGGCTTGTCGTGCAGGTTCAACCAGCCGGTGACGCGGTCGACAATGGCTTCGATCCGCTCAGGCTCGGCGCGATGGGCGAAACGGGAATATTCCAGATGCGGATCGCGCTTGCCGGGTTCCTTGAACGAGGCAATGCCTGCCGAAATCCGTCCGTCCACCTCGGGCAGTACCACATGCATGGCAAGGTCGGCAGGCGACAGGCCCCGTTCCGCTTCGGCCCACGCATTGCGGCGCGAGGTGGCGAGGGCGACCTGAAACACCGGCACGTTTGCCGCGTCCAAGGGCGAAGTGCCCGATGCGCCTTTGCCCGAGAAAGAGGTGGCGTTGATGATCGCTGAGGGCTCCGATACAACGACCTGTTCACGCAGCCATTCAGCGGCGGCTGGCGCTTTCAACGAAGGAGCGAACAGGCCAATCGCATCCAGTCCCCGGTCCCGTAGGCTGCGGATCAGGGCGGCGACCGGAGCAGTGTCGGCCGATGTCAGATAGGCGCGGTAGAAGGTGACAAGGATACGTCTCGCATCGCTTGTGAACGCCTTGTCCACCGGGATCACGCCGCGGTCCGGGCACCAGACACCGCAGTCGGGTAAGGTCTTTGCGCCCATCACCGGGCCGGCATAGAGACCTGCCGCCAGCGCCATCTGCGCCAGTGCAGCCTGTGCTGCAACCTCGCCGCCAGTGTCACACAGATGCGCCAAGCGGCGCAGGGTCGAGACCGGTAGGGTGGAGTAATCATCCAGCCGCGTGTCCTCACGCCCATCCGCAGGCAGAACGGCCAGCGCGATGCCTTTGGCCTGCGCCAGCGCCAGAACCTGCTGCAAGCCGTAAGACCAATAAGGAACACCGCCGATCAAGCGGATCAGGATGCCCTTTGCACCCTCCAGAGTCTGTTCAACATATGTGTCGACAGACAGAGGGTGTTTCAGCGCCGTCAGGTTGGCCAGCCGCATCGTCGGCATCCGCCCCTCGGGACCGCCACCACGATGCCAGCCCGCCGCGAAAGCACCAAGGTCGCTGTCGGAAAAGGACAGCACAACCAGATCCGCCGGGCTTTGGCCCAGATCGGTCGGGGGCTCGGTTTCTTCTAACCCGTGGCTTTCGCGGAAGACGACGTGCATGGCTTACTCGGCGGCCTCGGTCACGCCCACGAGGATATCGCGGATCGCGGCCTCTTTGATGTCGTCATGCTCGGCAATCACCACCAGACGCGAGCGACGATCCTCGCCGGGTTCCCAGGGGCGGTCGTACTGGTGACGTACACGGGCACCGACGGCCTGAACCAATAGACGCATCGGCTTGCCCTGAACGGCGGCATAGCCTTTGACCCGCAGGATGTTCAACTCATTGGCCAGACGTTCGATATTGGCGACCAGTTGGGCCGGATCGGTCTGTTCCGGCAACTCGACGATGATGCTTTCGAAATCGTCATGCTCATGGTCGTGATGACCGTCGTGGTGCGATGGGCGGGCGTCCATGTCGTCCTCGGCTGCTGCTTCCAAACCCAGCACAACGCGGACATCCACTACACCTTCGGCCACTTCGACGACGGGCAGGGAGCGCGGCGCCTCGGCGGCGATGATCTCTTTTGCCTTGGCCACACCTTCGGGACCCGCCAGATCAGGCTTGGTCAGCAGGATGATATCGGCACACGAAATCTGGTCCTCGAACACTTCGGACAGGGGCGTTTCGTGATCGATCGAGTCATCGGCCAGGCGCTGGGCATCAACGGCTTCGACATTAGGGGCAAAACGACCGGCGGCGACGGCCTCGGCATCGGCCAGAGCGATCACGCCATCCACGGTGATCTTCGAGCGGATATCAGGCCAGTCGAACGCCTTCAGCAGCGGCTTGGGCAGGGCCAAGCCCGAGGTTTCGATCAGGATGTGATCGGGGCGCGGTTCCAGCGCCATCAGGGCCTCGATAGTGGGAATGAAATCATCGGCTACGGTGCAGCAGATGCAGCCGTTGGCCAGTTCCATGATGTTTTCCGCTGGGCAATCCGGGATGGCGCAGGATTTCAGTATATCGCCATCTACGCCCACATCGCCAAACTCGTTGACCACAACGGCAAGACGCTTGCCCTGCGGGTTCTGCATCAGGTGTTTGACCAGCGTAGTCTTGCCCGAGCCCAGAAAGCCGGTGATCACAGTGACGGGGAGTTTTTCGAGATTGCTCATTTCAGGGCTCCAATCGGGGGAATGCGGGCCGCACAGTTTTTGCGGAAATGTTCGGGGCGTTCGCGCCATTTGACCAGGCCGTCCTCGGTCGCGAGGTACTTGGTGGCACCTTCGACAATGGTTGCGACATGGTCGTTTTCGTTGAGGTGTTCATAGACAAAGGTCCAACGATCCGGCCCGCCGCGCAGCACGATGGAACAACCTTCATCACAGTTCGACAGGCATTCCACGGCTTTCAGCGTGATGCCCTCGGGCAGTTCCGCTTGTTCCAGCGCTTTATGAAGCAGGGAGCCGGGCCGTTGCGCGTCGTCCTCGACGGGCAGGCCACGGCGGCACGTGGTACAGACCAGCAGCTCAACAGGTGCGGTCTCGGTCATGTCTCTCATCCCCCCAAATCCTCCTTGCGGGGGACGGGGTTTCATGCGGGCCACGTGTTGCGACATGGACCCGACACCGGAACACCCCGCCCGGTTTCATCTTCGCGTGCTGGCAGGTCTCCCGGCTTGCGGATGTCAGAGGCGGGCCTCTGTCGGATGTCCCGCCTTCCCGGCCAATTCGGCCAGTGGCTATGGGCACCCTCTCCGGTCACGGTCGCGGGGGCGGCTGCGTTTGACGGATGGCCGTTGACGCATTCCCTTTTCATCCATCCTGGGATGGACACCAACGCAAGCGACATGCGGCACGGGCAGGGGCCTTGTCAAGCGCGAGACAGGGGTAGAAACCCCATAGAACAGAAAAGCGACCAGCTTGTGTCAATCCGCGGCATCCGCCACCAGCCGGTCCTGCAACCACGCGCAAAACAAACCCGCCGCTGCCGTGGATTGCGCGGCCCGTTGAGCGCTGACCAGATAATGCGACTGGGCAAAGGGAATCGCCGGACCCGCAATCGCAATCGGTGCGCCTTGCCGAATTGCGTTTTTTGCGAACCGTTCAAGGATCGTGGCATATCCTGCACCGGCCATCACTAGTTGCAGCGCTGCCACCGTGGTGTCCACAGAATGCCGAGGCGGCTGGTCGGGCGGCGCTATGCCGTTGGCCTGAAGATACCGCGCCCAGTTGTCCTCGTATCCAAGGATGTGAATCAGTGGCCCGTTCGGCAGGGAGATCAGCTTCGCTGAGTCGTCCCCAGCCCGACAGACCGGGACTAGCTTTTCGTCGGTGAGTTTTTGGGATCGCACCCCCGGCCAGTCGCCATAACCCAGCCGGATTTCCACATCCACATCGCCGGGCGTCCCGCTGTCGTTCCAGATGTGCGAGACAAGTCGGACCGGAATACCCGGATGCTGCGCGGAGAAGTCAGGCAGCTCGGCAGCCAACCAATAGGTCGCGGTCGAAATTGCTGCCCGGATCGTCAGGGTCTGGCGCGAGGCCGGGCCAAACAGACTGTTGGTCGACAGCGCAATGTCGGCCAAAGCGCGCCGAACCGTCAGCGAATAGGACTGCCCCAGCTCGGTCAGTTCCAGCCGCCGTGCATTTCGTGTGAACAGCTTTTGACCCAACTCGGCCTCAAGGGACCGAATGTGCAGTGAAACGGCTGTTTGCGTCAGGCCAAGTTCACGCGCGGTTGTGGTGAAATTCAGATGGCGCGCAGCGGATTCGAAGCTGCGCAGCCAAACGGGATTTGGAAGGCGATCCATTTACCACCAAAAATTTTTATCTATATCGCGTGTTATTATTCATTTTCGTTTCCGGCAGGCAATAGGGATACTCGGCACAAACGGCGACCTTCGGGAGGGTGAAATGAAAGTCGGATTCATCGGTTTGGGTAATGTCGGCGGCAAGCTGTCCGGCTCACTGCTGCGCAACGGAATTGACTTGACGGTCCATGACCTCACCCCCGATCTGGTGGCCGAATACGTGGCCAAAGGCGCCAAAGCTGCCGAAAGCCCGGCGCAGATGATGCGGGATTGTGATGCAGTCATCACTTGTCTGCCGTCCCCGGCCGCCTCGGACACCGTGATGAAAGAGATGCTGCCCGAGGTCGCTCCGGGCAAAATCTGGATGGAGATGTCGACCACCGATGAGACTGAGGTTATGCGTCTCGGCGCGATGGTGGTCGAACGCGGAGGCGCCGCGGTCGATTGCCCGGTGTCCGGCGGGTGCCACCGGGCGGCGACCGGCAACATTTCGATCTTCGCAGGGTGCGACCGCGAAACATTCGAGCGGATTTTGCCGTTTCTAACCACGATGGGACGGCGAGTTCTGCACACCGGAGAATTAGGTTCGGCCTCGGTCCTGAAGGTGCTGACGAATTATCTGGCCACCGCCAACCTGATCACCTGTGCCGAGGCGCTGGTGACCGCCAAGGCTGCCGGGATGGACCTCAACACCACCTATGAGGCGATCAAGATTTCCTCCGGTACATCCTTCGTGCATGAAACCGAAAGCCAGGTCATCCTGAACGGATCGCGCGATATCTCCTTCACGATGGACCTTGTCAAAAAGGATATCGGGTTGTTCCAGGACGTGGCCGACCGGGCCGGAGTGCCGCTAGAAATCAACCCGGTGATGATCCGCATCTTCGACGATGGCATCGCCCGTTTTGGCGAACGAGAACTGTCTCCGAACATTATCAGGCGGTTAGAGGAGGCCACTGGCCTAGACATCACAGCACCCGGCTTTCCGCCCGAGATGCTGGATGACGAACCGGAAGAACCGGGCTACGAAGTCATCCCGCAGGGCCGAAGGGCGGAATGACGCACTACGCGGCGCAATACGGCCAGTTGTCAACGTAGAGCAGTTTAGGCGAGTACCTGTTTTGAAATCGAACCTTTCAGAGAAAAAATAGATAAAAAACAAGCACCTAAACGGGTTTTTCTGTCTTTGGAGCCAAGGAACGTTGCGGGATTTTGGACAGCTCACTTAGCAACCCAGGTTTTCTCGTGCTGCTGTGGATATACGATCCGTCATTTAGGTGAGCCTGCGAACGCCGACCTTTCCTCGGTTGTTTCATTGCACTTTCAGCCCCTCTCGGCAGCGCAGCGATCCTTCGACAGCCATATCGGCCGTATTGACGGGCCAGCTCGATCAGGGCGGCCACCGGTCGGTCTTCGCCTGCGCGA
>NZ_JBQFTN010000015.1:0-79374 GCF_056538665.1 Ruegeria sp. BF6 | reverse complement strand
GAACGCCTCCTGCGCCGCCTTGAGCGCTCCAACCTGCACACCCGTCGCATTCTTCGCCGCCAACTGCAAAACAGCCCCATACATCATCGGGACCGGTTCAGGATTGAGATCGACCGTCGCCGGGTCAGTTCGGGTTTGCGGGATTTGGCATCGTCTCTCATCCGTCCCTCCTCGAACGTGCGGCGCGAATCGCTGCGTGGCTGTGACGCGCCATTTGTATTCTAAAAAGATACAAAATGTATACAAAAAGTTGACATCATGAACCTTGGACTGCGCCAAGCCACTCGGAGCGTCCGATGGGCCAGCCGCGAACATCACTTTCATTCTGGTCGAGGTTGGTTTCCGGAGAGCAGGCAGCAGCCACTGGAAATACGGTGACACGTTCATGGAGGCGGTCCACTAAGTAAACTCTGCGCTCAGCAACTTTGTGGCCGACGTGATGCTGAACCTGATTGGGTGCGCCCAAGGATAAGGACGGGCCATCGCTGTCGCTCATCTGGCTAGGGCGATCCACGTTATGCAGATGGTTCAATGCTCGGGTATTGCCGCTGCGGATCGCCATTGGCAGCGAGTCCGAAAGCCCCAGGCATCATTCGTAGATGTCCCGTTTTAGCGCCACGCACATGCTCAAAAATGCAAAATGGGCTGAGTATTGGCGGCGGGGGGAGCTGCTCTGGCCGTTGGCGAGCCCAGTTGGTCAGGCGCTCACCCCCTGATCCCGCTCGTACCCCCTCGTTAAATTCAAACTCGTAAACTGATCAGCAGGATTGAGTTTTGGTACGTGCAAAAATGGGCATAACTATTACGAGATCGTGTCAGATCTATGTGTTTTGCAGCCCAAGTTGCTACGCGTGCCTCATTTTGAAAAGTGTAAAAACCTTAAAGGGGCATATGTTGGCCGCCTGTTGTCACTTATGTTTGCGTTAGAACTGGCTTTATGTCATTTTTGTTTAGCCAAGAATGGGACAATTTCTGTAAATAATGGCGTTAATTCGCAACCGAATTTGTTCGAGAGTTTCCAAGTCCTCATCAGGAGTTAACGTTGGAGGACGGATATGAATTTGGAATCCCAGCACGCCGCAGTGGAACTTGCGCCGCGTATCATTTCTATTGCCAAGCGCGAGCGGCAGATTTGTCAGGCGTCCAAAGCAGCCGAGGCCGCGTTCCAACGTATCGCAAACGCGGCCAATGATGGTGTTTCAGTGCAAGGTGAATTGCAGAACCGGGTGTTTTCCATCTTCCGCTGGTATTTCTTGTCCGCTTTTTGCACGCGCCTGCTGACGGATGCAGCGCATCGGTTGGAGCATCAGACCCTGCAGGTGTCTGTGGATATTTTCAGCGCGGTTAAAATGGTCCTGACGGAAAGTGAGATTGAACGCACGATGGCGCTGGTTAGTGTCGAGCGCACATCTCCGACGGTGGTACGCGCCAATGACATCGGCAGTCGCGGGCACACGGTGGGCTGGGTCGCTGCAGGGCTTCATGAAGAAGGTCAAAAATTTCCGGCCGAGATTCAGAACGCCCTAGCTGGTGCGTTAGCGGCGTCGGCCCGGATCAACTGATCCCCGGCAGTGGTTGCCCCTGCGTCAGGCTCTGACTGCATAGTTTACACAAGCACAAATCCTTGCGTACGATCCGGTTGAATTCTTCCGATTGTTTTAACGCAAGGGTTTGAAGCTATGTCAGAAACACTGGACCTTCACAAGTTCGAGAATTTAAGTCCTTTTCAAATCAAAGACGAACTCATTAAGTTGGCCGAGAAAGAAGCGCGCCAGATGGCCTTGCCCTATCTGAATGCTGGACGGGGCAATCCCAACTGGATCGCCACCAAGGCACGCGAAGCGTTTTTCCTGCTGGGCCAGTTCGCAATGACCGAGGCTCAGCGCCACCGCAATGAACCGCAGGTCGGGCTGGCCGGGATGCCGCAGGGGCCGGGCTGCTATGATCGGCTCAAGGCGTATTGTACGGACTCAGTAGATAAGAACGGTCCTCCGGGAGCGGATATTCTGGCCGCCGTGGTGGATTTTGCGATTGAGAAATTCGGCTTCATTCCAGATGATTTCGTGCTGGAACTGACCGACGGTATCGTTGGCGACCATTATCCGATGCCGGACCGTTGCATGAAGCACAATGAGGCGATCGTTCATGAATACGTGATGTGGGCGATGTGCGCGGGGCATCGGCCCGACGCAAAGTTCGACATTTACGCGGTCGAAGGTGGCACCGCGGCGATGTGCTATATTTTTAAAGCGCTCAAGAACCAGCGACTGCTGAACGCGGGTGACACAATTGCGTTGGGGACACCGATCTTCACCCCCTATCTGGAAATGCCGGTGCTGGAAGACTATGGGCTTAACGTGGTGGATGTGTCCTCGGAAGAGGAAGACCATTTCCAGCTAACCGATGACGATCTTGAGCAACTTGCCGACCCGAAGGTCAAAGCGCTGTTTCTGGTCAACCCGGGTAACCCGTCCTCAGTCGCAATCAGCCCCAAAGTGATGGCCCGGCTAGTCGAGTTCGTCAAAACCCGCCGCCCGGATCTGATCATACTGACCGACGACGTCTACGGTACGTTCATTCCGAACTTCCAGTCAGTGATGGGGCACCTGCCCGAGAACACGATCGGGGTCTATTCCTACTCCAAGTATTTCGGCTGCACCGGCTGGCGTCTGGGCGCGATACTGGTGGCCGAGAACAACATCTTCGACAAGATGATCGCCGAAGCGCCGGACGAGACCAAAGCCGTGGTCAACGCGCGATACGAGACGCTGACCCCGGACCCGTCCTCGTTCAAGTTCATCGATCGGATTGTCGCGGACAGCCGCGACGTGGCGCTGAACCACACTGCGGGCCTGTCTCTGCCGCAGCAGGTGATGATGACGCTGTTCTCTTTGGTCGAATTGATGGACGAGGACAAAGGCTACCAGAAGTTCTGCTGGGGCATCCTGAAACACCGCTTTGATGAGCTGGTCAAAGGCATGGGCATCGAAGTGCCCGACAACCCGCTGTTCGACCGGTATTATGGCATAATCGATTTTGAGTTCTGGCTGCGCAAATACGTGGGCGAAGAGGTGGTCGCGTGGATCAAGGAAAACGTCCACCCGCTGGATATCTCGTTCAAGCTGGCGCAGGACCACGGGATTGTGCTGCTGAACGGGTCGGGCTTTGATGCCCCGAACTGGTCCGCACGGGTGTCCTTCGCCAATCTCGATGACAGCGCCTATCGTCAGATTGGTCGCGCGGTACGGGCGGTGGCCGTGGGCTATGTGCAGGCCTATCGCGCCTCGAAAGGGTTGCCGTTGCACGGCTGAATAACGGCGCAGGGGGAGGGGCGAAATGGAATTGATCGGGTCGATATTTGGCCACCATCCCGCCCTTGCCTTGTTCTGCAGCCTCGCCCTTGGCTATGCGCTAGGAAAAATCACCGTCGGCTCGTTCACCGTGGGATCGGTGGCGGGTTGCCTGTTGGCTGGAGTGCTGGTCGGCCAGACCGGGGTGGTGGTGTCGGATGACTTGAAACAGGCGTTTTTTCTGCTGTTCCTGTTCTCGATCGGATACCGGACCGGGCCGCAGTTCTTCCGATCCCTGAACCTGCACGCCTTGCCGCAGATCGCCGTCACAGTGCTGCTGTGTGTCGTGGCGTTGGTGGTGGCCGCGGTGTTGGCCCCGCTGATGAGGCTGTCGGTTGGGATCGCCGCGGGTCTTTTGGCGGGTGGTGTGACCGAAAGTGCTACGCTGGGCGTGGCTATCGATGCCTTTGCCAAAACCGGGGCAGACGAAGCCGCGCAACAGATTTTCGATGGTGAGATCGCCACTGGTTTCGCCGTGGCCTATTTTGTAGGCGTGATCGCCACGATCTTTTTTCACACTCAACTGGCCCCGCGGTTTTATGGCCGGTCATTGAAAGAAGCCTGCGCGGAACATGAGGCTGAGCTGGACAATAACGGCGCCCCTATGGTGTCGGAACATCGCGATTTTGAAGCCCGCGCCTATCGCATAAACCCCGAGTTTGCGGGCCGTCGAATATCTGAGCTTGAGGCCCGCGTTCCCGATCATGTCCGCGCCTTTTTCGACCGGGTGCGGCGCGGGAACAAGATCCTGCCGACCTCGCGCGATATGGTGCTGCAAGAGGGCGACATCGCTGCCATCGCAGGCGTGCGGTCCTATCTGATCGACCACACTGCCATGCTGGGAGAAGAGGTCGAAGACCCCGAACTTCTGGACCTGCCGGTGCAGACCAACGATATCGTCGTGACCAATAAAGAGGTGGTTAACCAAACGCTGGCCGAACTGTCGGCCCGCCCCGAGGCGCGCACCATCTATCTGCGTGGCATCATGCGCAGCGGTGAGCGGCTGCCGATCTTTCGCGGTGTGACCCTGCACAAGGGCGATGTGCTGACCGTGTCGGGCACCCGTGGCCATATTGAAGACGCCGCCAAGCGGTTGGGCTATCTGGATCGCGAAACCACCAAGACCGACATGGTCTTTGTAGCCTTTTTCATTCTGCTGGGCGGGCTGATCGGCATCCCTGCGCTGAAATATGGCGCGATTGAGCTGGGTTTGGGCACCTCGGTCGGGGTGCTGCTGGGCGGACTGGTGGCGGGGTGGCTGCGCTCGGTCCATCGGACGTTTGGCTTCGTACCCGAGGCAACGCTGTGGATCTTCGACTCGCTGGGGCTGTGCGTGTTCGTGGCCTGCGTGGGCATCACCTCGGGGCCCAGTTTTGTAACGGGAGTAATGGAAAGCGGCCCGTCACTGATCTTTGGGTCGGTGGCCATTGTGCTACTGGCCCATGGGTCTGCGGTCTTTGTCGGTCGCAAGGTCTTTGGGATAAACGAGGGTGTTCTGGCGGGCACCTGTTGCGGGGCAGGGACGTCGGCGCCCGGCCTGGCCGCCGTGCAGGAAGCCGCACAGAGTCAGGTTCCAACGCTGGGCTATGGCCTAGGCTATGCCGTTGGCAATGTGCTGCTGGCCCTGTGGGGCTCAGTCATCGTGATCCTGCTGATGTGACTTACGGAACGAAGGCCACGACCAGCGGACCCCACAGGGTCAGGAAGATATTCGCCACCGCATAGGTCATGGTGAAGGCAGGTGTCGGGGTTGCGTTCCCGGTCTTTTCCAGCAGCGTCGCAAAGCCTGGATTGCCGGAACGTGACCCTGTCACCACCGCGCACGCCTCGACCGGGTTTTTGATGCGCAGGACAAAATAGTTGATCGGGAACTGAACGATCATCGGCATCAGCGTGACGACGACACCCAGCAGCAACAGGGTAATGCCGTATTCCTGAATTGCCTCCAGCGCGGGCTTGCCTGCGTTCAGGCCGACAACCCCGACAAATACAGCAAGCCCAAAGCTCTGCAGAAAATTCGCGGCACCCCGGTTGATGCCGCCAATCTTGGGTCGACGGATACGCAGGTACCCGATGATCAACCCGGTCACGAGGCATCCAAGGCCAGACCCCAGCGCCACTTTGGTGCCCGCGATGACAAAGCTGATTTCACCGATCAGATAGCCGACGGCCACGCCGATCCCCAGAGCGATGAAATTCGTGACCGAGGCCGATGGCGGCACATAGCCTGCCACCTTTGATACCCGGTTCAGATCGTCCTTGTGGCCGACGATTGATACCTCGTCACCCGCGTGGATTTCGGTGTTGTGCAAAACAGGCACGTCATGCCCCATGCGCGTGATCTTCGAGATATGGACCCCGCGTCGTTGATCCGCCGTCAATGCTTCGCGCAATTCCGACAGGGTCTTGCCCGCCAGCTTGCGGTTGGTGATGACGACGTTGCGGCGCTCTTCTACAACGGTCAGCTCAGGCGGGTATTCTCCGATCTCACCACTTGCGGTGCCCTCGAACTGAGTCAGGGTCGCAACCAGCGCCGACACGACAATTACGTCCCCGGCGTTGACGACAGTTTCAGGTGCCGGGTCTACTGGGGTGCCGTCGTGCAACAGCTTCTCGACGATCAGGTCGCCGTCATAGACGCCCTCGATGGTTTTCACAGTTTGGCCCACAATTGTGGCGTCGGCATTCACCTGATAGGCACGAGCGTCGAAGCGGTTCATCGGAAGGAATTCACCTTCCTCAAGCTTGCGCCCGCCACCGCTGAGTTTCTGGGCCAGCTTGATCGCCTCTTGCCGCAGGTCGACGCGCATAATGATCGGGATGACGCTGACGGCTAGGATCGGGCCGATCGAACCAAAGATATAGGTGACCGAGTACCCCACCGCGATGTTTGTCTTGAGCTTTTCAGCCTCGTCCGCCGCCAGCCCCAGAAGGTCGATGGCGTTGCCAGCGGTGCCGATGATGGCGGATTGTGTCAGTCCTCCGGCGGCCAACCCGGCCGCCAACCCTTTGTCCAGCCCGGCCAGTCTGGCGACGACGATGACAAAGAACAGTCCCCAGAGGGTCATCATGAACGCGGCCAGCAGCTTGGTCAGGGCGGTTCGGTTCAGGGCCGCAAAGAACTGTGGTCCGCCATTGTAGCCGACCATGAAGATGAACAGAGAGAAAAAGACGTTCTGGACATCGGTGCTCAGGTTGATGCCGCCGATCTGGCCCACAAAAACCGCCACCAACAGGGTCCCTGCTATGCCGCCCAGTTCGAACTTGCCAACCCGGAACTTACCGACGCCATAACCCAGGCCCAGACAAAGAAACAGCGCCATGATCGGATAGGCGCGAAGCTGTTCTGTGATCAATTCCATCTCAAATTCTCCAGTTGCAAGTCTGGCCTTAACGCCGCCCCGAAAGACGTCTCAGAACACTGATAAATCTTGGAAATTCAGATTACCCATGTCGCGCTGCGCTCAGGTAAGCATCGACTTTGTGTTCTGTCAAATTGTCCCCCAAGACCCAGTGGGCGCGAGGACGGTCGAGACACAAGCGTTGCATCCCGGCCTTTGCATCAATGCCTGCTTGTAAACTCTGTGGATATGCGGTTGGGTCGGTTGATCCTGCAACTGAGGTTTTGCCTGTGGCGGTCAATTCGATAAAGGCGTGATGGCATCAGCAGTGCCGATATTGATTTCGGGTGCGCGCGCGCCAGTTGCGCTGCATCTGGCGCGGTTGTTTGCACAGGCAGGTCACCCGGTGACTTTGGTCGATCACCTGAAACACCCAGTTGCTGCGGCCAACCGATTGGACATCGGGTATCACCGCATTCCGACGTTCACGACTGAGCCCCACGCAGCGCGTGCGGCGCTGTCGGAGATCATTTCGTCCGAAGGCATCAAACTTGTCGTATCCACCTGCGAAGAAACACTGCATCTGGGCGCAATGTGGGCGCAGAACCTCATGGGTGCCGCATTGTTCGCACCGGAATTTGCATTGCTCGAACGTGTGCACAACAAGTTTACCTTCATAGAATTGTGCAGGGAAATTGGGCTCGACACGCCCGATACCCACCTTCTGACCACCCAAGCCGAATGCGCCGCCTACGCGGCATCTGCACGGGATCTGGTGTTCAAGCCGGCGTGGTCGCGATTCGGGTCTAAGGTGCTGATCCGGCCTGATGCCGCGCGCCTGCGCCGGGTAAAGCCTACGGCGGCGACGCCTTGGGTTGCTCAGCGCCACGTATCAGGCGCGGAGCTATGCGTCTACGCCGTGGCGCGTCAGGGCCGAGTTGTTGCGCTTGCTGCCTATCGGGGATTGGTGCGAGCCGGGCCGGGGGCGGCTGTTTGCTTTGAACCTGCCGACGCGGAAATCGTCCGCCCTTTCGTGGAGTGCTTTGTCCGCGCGACCGGATGGACAGGTCAGGTTTCGTTCGACCTGATGCAGACCGACGATGGACGGATAGTCCCGCTCGAATGTAATCCCCGCTCGACAAGCGGGCTGCATTTTTTCACCGACGGGGCGGCTTTCGTACGTGCCATGTTCATGGATGACGCCGAGGTTAAGCCAAACGTCACCGACCCGCAGGCGGTACGGCTGGCGTTACGGCTCTACGGCCTGCCAATGATGCTGCGGCGAAAGGAGCGGCGTGTCTTTCGGGATGCGCTGAGCCGCTCGGGCGATGTTATGGGATGGTCCGGTACGCGGGTGGGGCTGGGGGCACAGCTTCGATCAGTCGCGGAGTTTGCCAGCATCGCCTTGCGGCATCGGATCAGTCTGGAGCGCGCCTCGACCTGGGGTATCGAATGGAACGGAGAGGATCAGAGCTCCATCTCATAGCGTTGCACGCCGGGGGTAAGGGTCTGGCCCGCTTCGATCAGCTCAATCTCGCGCCGCAGAATGTCCAGCGGTCCGATCATGCGGGTGCTGCCGCGTCTGTTCTCGTAGGCCGATGCCAATACCCGTCGATCCTGTTCCAGCGCCACGCGAAACATCGGCTTGAAAAACAGCGCCTTGAGATGACCCAAGCCATGTTGACGCGGGGCACTGAGCCAGCAAATGCCCTCAACCGTTTCCGCATCCGTCTGCCGCAGGTGGAAGGTGGTGGCCAGAACCATTCCCCGAGGCCCCCAATATTCAAGCTCGGCAATTCCCGGGCGGCGATAGCGGCCCACGCCTTTGGTGCGGGCCCCATCCAGCAAGGCGCTGACCAGCCCATGTTGGCGCTCTTCCCCGGTATAGACGGCCTCGACCCAATCCGGGCCGCGCGTCACCTCGACTTGAACCCGGTAGCGTTTGGCTGACAGGCCACGCAACAGGCCCTTGTGCGTGTAATGGGTATGGGTTGCATCAAGGATGTTCTCGGCCACGTCGACCAGGGTCGAGCGCGTCGTACTTTTTTGCAACCTGCGAAACGATGTCTTGCCCTTGCATCGGGTGAACAAAGGGCGGGGCAGGAGGCTGCCCGCTGGACAGGAAAATCCCGCCGTCCGTTTCCAGAACCCGATAGCGCGGGACACGGCAACGGGGCAGGGGATCGACTGTTCCGGGCATGTCGACACATTTGCCATCGCCCGAAAAGCGCCAGCCGTGATAGGGGCATTCGATTGTGTCACCCACCACGCGGTCTTGCGACAGCGGCACCAACCGATGGGGGCATTGGTCGTGCAGCGCCGAGATGCCTGTTCCGTTTCGGAAAAGCACTACGGGTTTGCCGTCAAAATGCACGCGGATCGGTTTGCGCCGCAGGTCGCGGGACCGGGCGACAGCGTGCCATAGGTCAGTTGTCATAATTCGAACCTTTGCAGAAGGGGGACGCCGACGCCTGACAACACGGTTGAAATCGCGCGCAAGGCCATTCTTTGTCGTCTGGGCAGATGTCGGACGTAGACGGCGCTGAATTCTATGGCGGGCACGGCCCCCCGATGACGTTTGAAGCCCGCCGCGCCGGCGCTCATGTTGAGCAGCAGACCATGATCCAATGCGGCTTGCTGTGCGAGCGCGGTGATCAACCGATATAGCCCCTCCTTTTGCGGGCGGCTGGTGTCGTAGCCAAGCAGCGGTTGTGTCAGGGTGCGCCCGATCTGAAACCGCCCGCCAAAAGCCGCAAGCTCCCCGTCTTCGCCGCGCAACCCCTCCAGTTCAATCAACCCGCATTGGTGCATTTCAGCGATGAAAGCCGGAGTGTATTGCGGGTTCAGTGGGGTGTACTTTTCCAGATATAGCAAGCGGTAAAGCGCGGCGCACCGCGCATAGTCGCGCGGTTCAAAGGCCTCGTTGGTGACCAATTCATGCGGTGTTTTCTGCAGCAGGCGCTGATCGTTTTTCATGTCTTTTTGCAGCTTTGGCGCTTTGCGGCCATCGAACAGGTAGACCTGCCGCGATGGGATCATATGGAACCCCTCGGCCCGGAAAGCGTCCAGCGTAGACGCGTCCGCATAGGTATTGAGCGAGCGCAATATGATCGCGTGGCCCGGAAACCGCGCCGTCAGGTGGTCGCGCAATGCGGCGGCTGTAGGGCGGTCGATCTGCGTCACCGGGTTGGTGGAAAAAAGCCAATTGTTCACCTGCACCGAGCGGTCCAGCCCAGTGGCACGAACGATAGGCGCCGCGCAATGGGTCAACCTGATTAACACGTGCCGCAACAGTGGGCGGCTGCCAAAATTGCGGGTCTCTTCGATGGCATAGTCGATGTAGCCCGTCACCGGATCACAGATGTAGCAATTGCCTTGCAATCTGCCATCGTTCACCGTCATTGGAACGCTCAACTCACCGATATCCAACTGCTCAACCCGTGTGGACAGGTTTGCAATCAGCGCTTCGGAACGGTGTCGGGCAAAGAGGTCGACAAACTGCGCAACAGGGGCGGGGCTGTCCATCATACACTGCCATTCGGTGCAAAGCGGCGTTCGACCCGCCTGAGTTTCCGCGTCACGTCCAGCACCAGCGGTTTGCGTGCCAATGTGACCTCTGCCCAAAGTCCGCGACGCCTCAGCAGGGTTTCAAGTTGGTGTTTGGCCCGATCCACCGTGTCTGATGGCAGGCCCGGCGGCAGCGTCAGGACAATGTCCTGCGCGCCCGTCTGAACGATCCTGAAATCTGTAATCCGCGGGTCTGCTTTTAGCACGGCGTTGCGCAACACGTCCGGAGTGACGAGTTGCCGCCCCGATTGGCCCGGCAAGTGAAAACAATCGTCCACACGCCCGACCACCTCCTTCACCGCTTGCAAGTGTGAGCCGCAGGGGCAGGTTTCAAGCGCAAGCCTGAGAAGATCATTCATCCGGTAGCGCGCAAGGATCTGTGTGTTTCTCCGGAAGGATGAAATCAACGGTGTGACAAGCCCATCCTCTGCGGGTTCGAACTCAAAATGGATCGAATCTTCGGCCAGATGCAGACACCCATGGCGGCAGGTCACGCCCAGCAGCCCCTCGGTGGCCATGTAGATTTGCTCCAACGGTGCCCCAAAGGCTGTTTCGATCACCGGTCGGTCCACCGGATCAAGCGTTTCCGCCGCCGAGAAAACACGGGCCGGCTGCACCCGAAAACTCTGTTCCACCATGTGGCGAAGCACTTTCGGCGGGGCGACGATCACCGAGGGGTCGAAGGCTTCCAGCGCGCCCTGCCATGTGTCCGGGCCAACCGTAAGATCGAAGAATCGCAACTGGATTTGCCGGAACTGGTTGGCGCTGTCATACAGCCCGGTTCCTTGGGACAGGATGATCGCCACCCGCTGCCGGTGCCAAAGAAGATCGGCAATGGTTTTTGCCAGAATGGTCCCCAGCCACCGGTACCGCTCCGCGTCCGAGATGACAAAGAAACCGCGATTTCCACTGGTTCCGGTGCTGGCGCCCACGGTGAGCGAACCGATGCGAAAATCACGCTCCATCGCGTCGCGGACTTGCTCGGCCGTCACGCCGGGCACGTTGTAGCTTCCGAAATCGGCCATGAGCCGGGCATTGTCCATCACGGGCAGATCCTGCAACCGGGCCGGTGCATCGGCATGGGCGCGCACCCGTGGCACTGACTGGTTGAGCCAACGTTCAAGTGCGCGGGTCTGCAGCTGTTCGAACCGTATGCGCGAAAGCCCCGCCTTGGAAAGGCGTCGCGTCGTCACAAAGCTTATGGGTGCCTGAAGCCGGGCGATCAAAAATGGGCCCCTTCTTCAACATCAAAGGATGAAGCTCCATCATCGTGGCACAACATGACGAGGCCCCCGGAGTCGCGAAACGCTTGGACATGATCGGTGCTGCGCCGCATGGCATTGTAATCGTCGGAAAGGAGACGTGGCATCAGGCGGGGCCGTGCGGCCCGAGGCAAGGCATCGATCACCCATTGCGCATCCGTGGCGTATAGCAGCGGTTCCTTTAATTGCGGGAACAAAAGCCCGAAATGACCCGCGGCATGACCGGGCAGCGGGACCGACAGAACACTGCCATCTCCAAAGAGGTCATGACCGTCCGGCAGGTGCGGCACGCTCTTACTGGGCCTTTCTTCTACCGGGGTCAGGCGAGCGGTAAAATCATCCGGAAGCAGTTCTGCAAAAACCCCGTGCCGGATGTTCTGAAATTTCCCGTTGCGTTGAAGACTTGCCCAGGCCGCCATGCTGCACATGAATTGCGCGTTTGGAAATTCCGACAGCCCAGAGACATGATCGGCGTGAAAATGGGTGACAATGACAGTGGTGATATCCCGGGGGGCAAGACCAAAGCGGTTCAGGAACGGCCGCGGCTGCGCATCGTCGTTCAGTATGGGGGCGAAGGCGCGCCCGTAAGCCCGCAGCCACCCGCTCCGTTCCGGTCCTTGGACGCTGTGGGCGGTGTAGCCGGTATCGATGAGAACCGGCCCTGCATCAGGATGCACAAAGAGGCCGTAGCGGACCCTTAACCAATGCTTCCGCCACGAGCCTGTCCGCAAGATGAACTTTTCGCGTGCACTGATCCAGGCGCTGTTGGCAAAAACTGGTTTCATGTCGCATCTCCTGCTGCAAAGGTGCGCTCAAGACCTTCGGAAAAGGAAACTCTTGGGACCCAGCCCAATTCGCTTTGGGCGCGCGAGATATTAAGGCTTTGCGCAAAGGCAAACAGACTGAGAGCATACCTTGTGATCGGTGGTTCAGGTTGGCCGGGTCGCAACAGGGCTATTGCTTCGGCCGCCCGGGCAGCAATCAATGCCGGCGTCAACGGCATGTTTCGCCACTGAGGTGTGATCCCGGCACGCTTGCAAGCGCGTTCGGCGATTTCACTGATCGAGATCACTTCGCCACCGGAAATATTGAAAACCCGCTGCTCAACCGAAGACCCGGCATGGAGGGCGGCCAAGACCGCCTCAACCACGTCGTCCACGAATGTCAGGTCAATCCGCGCCCGCCCATCACGAAACCGGGGCAACGCACGTACCCTTGCAGAGTTCAGCAACCGAGGCAAAAGCGAGCGGTCACCGGGCCCGTAGAGGCCGCGCGGCCGCAGTACGACAGGCCCGACCTCTCGGGCTGCCATCACAAGGCCCTCGGCAGCGATCTTGCTTGCCGCGTAAGCTGTAAACGGGCGGGGCAGAGTTGTGTCTTCGCTTAGGTCCAACTGATCGTTCAGGGAGAAATACACCGAGGGGCTGGAAATAAAGACCAACCGCCTGATGCTGCGTTTTCGCGCGAAATCCAGCACTGCCTGCGTACCCAGAACATTTGCGTTGTGAAACGCCCGGCGCGGGCCAAATGGCGCGGACAAGCCTGCGCAGTGAACAATCGCGGCAATGTCATCGGGTATCCGGGCAACGGGTGCCGGATCGGGCAGGGACCAGCATAAGGTGCGCATTCCCTGATCCTCGAGTGCCGCCAGACGCCCGGTGTCGCGCCCCTGGCCAATGCCCCGCGTGCCCAGCCGACGCAGAATAGCACCGCCCAGAAAGCCGGTGGCCCCGGTGACAAGAATGCGCTCCGCCATCTCAGGTCACCAAGGCGGCACCGCCGATGCTGACGCCAGCGGAAGTTCCAAGCATAAGAACCCTGCAGCCTTCGGCCAATCGGCCCTTTTCCCTGGCGATATCGAGAGCAAAGGGAATGGAGGCCGCAATTTGGTTTCCATAGTCTTCGACAATACACACGACCTGATCCCGGTCGAATCCAGTCTGTCGGATCATATGCTCAAGCCCCGCTGGGCTGGCCTGATGGGGGATCACAAGATCTACGTCGGACCGCGTCCAGCCTGCCTGACCTAGCAGGTCATCCACAAAGGTGTTGAAATACTGCGATGTCAGCCGGAACAATGCCTTGCCGTCCATCCCGAACTTGGCGTTGGCAACAAACGCGTCGCGGTCGGTTTCAAAGTCGAACCGGGTGCCACCTGCGCCGATGCTGCAGGCCTCGTATGCCGAGGGAAAGCTGCGGAGCCGGATTGCCTTGATTTCACCGGGTTTGTCGTCGCCAGATGGCCCCAATACCACCGCCGCAGCGCCGTCCCCGAAAAGGGCTGCGACTTCGGGCTGATCATTCCACGGCAACGCACGTGAGGCGACTTCCGACGATATCACCAACGCCCGCTTTGCGGCGCCGCCATCGATCATCCGCGCCGCAGTCTCAAGCGCGCTAACAAAGCTGAGACAGGTGCTGTTGATATCAAACGCTGCAGCGGTTCCATCGGGTATCCCCAATGCTCGCATGATCAACGGCGCGGTCGAAGGGATAGGTTGAAAGGGCACGGAGGACCCTGAGATAACCAAATCGACGTCGCCAGCAGAAAGACCGGCATTTTCAAGCGACGCGAGACCAGCAGCCTTTGCCAGATCAATCTGTGTCTCGTCGTCACAAACAAATCGCCGTTTTACACCGGTAGAAGAGATGCGATCTATTAATCCCAAATCGAATTCTATCGCGCTAGTCAGCAGTGAATTTGTCGGCAGGGACCGACCGGTTCCGAGAACGGAAACTTTCATATTTGTTCCTACGGTTGAGCCTTTGTCATATAGCTCGGCCGCGTTTTTTAAGAAATGGAGTAATTCCTCACCTGTACATAGGACAGACAATTTTGGATTGAAGTAACAAGTCATGCGACCGCTCTCCATGAGTTGAGGACGCGCAAGCATCTGTTGGCGAGCCACTTCTACGGCGGCCCTCCGGTCCAATAGATTTTCGGTAACAAGCAGCAACTTATCGACAAACTGTTTCGTCGGGCGTCGGCTAAAGCCTCAAGCTCTTTCGCAAAGCTGGAGCGGAAATGTCCGATCCTCAGGCTTAATAGCAACGGCGATGTTGCATACTGATCGAATGTCAGCTTTAGGGTGCTCATTCAATCAGATAGCAAAGCGACGACCTGATCTGTTTCGGGTCTTCGACGCGATTGCCGTGGCACTTGGATCACGAGACAACTATCTGTTTGGCAGGATTTCGTATGCGCAAGCGTTAGCGTTCCCGATGCCAGAGCCTCTTTGATCAAGCATAGATGCCCGATCAATACGCCTGCGCCGGCTTTGGCCTCTTCGACGGCTAGACTGTAGAGCGAAAACTGAGGACCACTTTGATCATCGTTCAGATGACATCCAGTGTTTCGTGACCAAACCGCCCAATCGTCTTTCCAAACCTGATCGTGCAGCAATGGAACGTCTTCAAAACCCTTTTCGCTCTGCGCACGATCCAGAAGAATGGGCGCACAAACCGGAGCGATCACATCCTGGCTGACCACAATTTGGTTTGGCGAACCGTCCGGCGGGGCAAAAAAGATCGACAGATCGAACAGCTCACGCTCCAGGCTTGGCGGGGTTTCCATCGCTGTGACGGAAAAAACGACGTCTGGAAGCTGCGCTCTGATCCGCCGCAGTTTTTCGGGTAACCAGAGTTGGGCTACACTGGGTAGGGCGGCGATATGAAAATCGGCTTTGCGCTTGAGATTACGCAGCGCTCGGGCGGCATCGGCCAATTGGTCAAATGCCGAGGTGAAATCCGCAACAAGAGAATGCCCCTCAGGTGTAAGTTCAACCCCTTGGGCATTGCGACGAAAGAGCGGTGCACCTGCCCATCCTTCCAGCGCTTTGATGTGTTGAGAAATTGCGCCCGGTGAGACGCTCAGCTCTTCGGCTGCTGCAGCAAAGCTGATGTGGCGTGCAGCTGCCTCAAAGGCGCGCATGGCGTTTAGGGGTGGTCCCTTTGGGCGTTTGGGAGCAACGCTCATTTCTTTAGCCTTAGTTTTTCTACGCCAAGAAATAGCAATTCTGCTTTGCGATGTCACGCGGCTGCGGTCACATTGGGAAAAACAGGAGATCGACAGATGACACTTGCACGAAGAGATTGGGTGCCCGCTGTAAGCGAAGCCTTGGTTCAGGACATCGCGACAAAGGCCGCTTCGATACCGTCGTGCGATCTTTTGGCCCGGATTGAGCGTCTGGCAGAGGAAAACCGTCGCATTCACGAAAAGGAGTGCTTTAACCTCAACCCGGCAACTAATGTGATGAACCCAAAGGCCGAGGCGCTTCTGTCCTCAGGTATCGGGTCTCGACCCTCACTGGGTTACCCCGGGGACAAATATGAAATGGGGCTGGAGGCAATTGAAGAGATTGAAATCATCGCCGCAAAACTTTGTGCCGACGTTTTTGACGCCCAATTTGCCGAGGTTCGGGTGCCTTCAGGCGCCATTGCCAACCTCTACGGATTCATGGCGACTTGCAAACCAGGCGACACAATAATTGCTCCGCCTGCATCGATTGGCGGGCACGTGACCCATCATTTGGCTGGTTGCGCGGGACTTTTCGGCCTGCGTACCATCGAGGCCCCCATAAATGCTGACGGTTACACCGTCGATCTGGATCAGTTACGCAACCTGGCAATGACCAATAGGCCCAAGCTGATCACAGTTGGCGGCAGTCTGAATCTTTTTGAACACCCCGTAGCCGAGGTGCGCTCCATTGCGGATGAAGTCGGAGCAAAGGTCATGTTTGACGCTGCCCACCAATGCGGCATCATTGCTGGGCGCGCATGGTCCAACCCATTGAAAGAGGGTGCGCATTTCATGACCATGAGCACCTACAAGAGTCTCGGCGGTCCGGCAGGGGGTCTGATCGTTTCGAACGATGCCGACATCGCCAAGGCGCTGGACGCCATCGCCTTCCCCGGCATGACAGCCAATTTCGATGCGGCAAAGACAGCCGCGCTCGCGGTCACTATGCTGGATTGGAAAGATTTTGGCCCGGCCTACGCGAACGAGATGATCGCCATGTCAAAAGCTCTGGCCGAAGCTTTGCATATGAAAGGTGTTCCAGTCTTCTCTGGCAGGGATGGCTTCACCAAGTCCCACCAATTCGCGGTTCTGGCACAGCCCTTCGGCGGCGGCCAATCGGCTTCTAAACAGTTGCGCAAAAACGGGTTCCTCTCCTGTGGCATTGGATTGCCCGTCGAACCGGTCGAGGGTGACATGAATGGCCTCCGGATTGGCACACCCGAATTGGTCCGCTGGGGCATGACTTCTGGTGACGCAGAGCGTTTGGCCGACCTGATCAAGCGAGGCCTGAGCGGTGAGCCTGTTTTGTCGGAGGTCTCTGCCTGGCGTGGTGAGTTCAACCGACTGCATTTCGTGAATTAGAATCAAAGCAGCCATCTGAACGAACCTCCCAGATGGCAGCTTTGTCCCGCGCCTGTATCGCTTAGTTGTCCTGCATGAACGGCCGCTGCCGATTGCAAATGATCATTATGTGTCAAACTACCTGGCAGGGATCATTTTTGGTGCGAATGACTAAAGTGACGGCAACGCTATCACGTTTAGGTTCTGGACCCATTAAATTGGTTGCCGTGATCTCGACTGCGTGGATCACGCCCTTGGATTTCAGGGGTGTGCACTGAGCAATCTATTCTGTCTGACTGACGAACAAATGGGGCGTCTTCAGCCTTGCTTTCCGAAGAGCCATGGCAAGCCAAGGGTTAACGACCGGCGTGCTCTGAGCGGGATTATCTTTATAAACCGCAATGGGTTGCGGTGTCCGAAGCACCTCGCGAATATGGACCGCCAAAGACGCTGTACAACCGATGGAAGCGGTGGAGCAACATGGGTGTGTTCGCTCGGATCATGGAAGGATTGGCTGCTGAAGATACGGATCACAAGACGATCATGATCGACGCAACATACCTCAAAGTGCACCGCACTGCCTCAAGCCTGCGGGTGAAAAAGGTGGTGCGTGGCAGTCTGATCGGTAGGATCAAGGGTGGAATGAACACAAAGCTTCACGCCATTACCGACAGCGTTGGCCGCCCAATTCGGTTCTTCATCTCCACCGGCCAAGTTGGCGATTGTGCTGGGGCCAGGGCTTTGGTGAACGACTTGCCATCGGCTGAATGGTCATTGGGTGATCGTGGTTAAAATGCGGGCAGGTTCCGTGAAGCCCTTATAGACAAGGGAAAAAAGCCCTGCACTTCAGGCCGAAAATCACGCGACAAGCCTGTCCGGTACGACAAGCGCCGCTACGAACGCCGCAACAAGATCGGGATTTTGTTCGGACGCCTGAAGGGCGGGCGTCGTGTTGCCACTCGCTGTGATCTATGCCCGAAAGTCGTCCTCTCGGCCATCGCGCCCGCAGCCATTGTCAAATCAAGGAGTCTGAAACCTAGTCACTCGGTCAAAAGAGCTGAAAGCCCATTCGCCCCTTTTTGCAGTATGCCCAGAAACGACATCAGACTTTTGACGTCATGACGTTGTGTAGGCGCGTGAACCGAAAGCGTGCCCACCAGTCGACCTTGCCCGTCCTGAACGGGTACAGCCAGGGCAGTCATTCCGGTCATGAATTCCTCGTCATCTGTGGAATAACTATTCTGAGAGATACGTTGGATCTCGGCTCGCAACAGCTTGGGATCAGTCAGTGAGCGTTCGGTTTGTGGCTGCAGATGCCCTGCTGAAAGAAACCCATCCAGCTTTTTTTGCCGTAGCGTGGACAGGTACATCTTGCCGCTGGCGGTGCAGTGGAAGGGCACCTGAGTCCCGACCGGGAGTTGAATTCGCAGAGGCCATTTGGTCTCCACCCGGTCGAGATAGATCATCCCCTCTCGGTCAGGAATGGCGAGGTTGCATGTCTCGCCAACTTCTTCTGCCACACTGCGCAAGATTGCCAGACGCGCCGTACGTAGGTGCTCGGACGACATTATATTGACCGAAAGCCGCCGCAGCCGGTGTCCCGGACCGTACGACCGACCATCCAGATCGCGCTGCAGGAAGCCTTCAGCCTCAGCGGTTTGCAGCAAGCGATGGACGGTCGGCTTGGCTAAACCCATTGTCTCAATCAGGTCCGCTGGCTTGACGGCGACCCCGCGCCGCGCCACTTCCTCGAGGATCAGAAGAAGGCGCAGGTTGGTCGGTATCTGAGTTTCTTTGTCTTGTGTTTCCGTCTCGGCCATCCCGCAACAGTCTAGTTATTTGGCAGCAGGATCAAGGCCAGATCGGGCACAAGCGACACCAAAATCCACACCGACAGCAAAGCTACCAGATATGGGACTGTGTACCGCAACAGCCGGAAATAAGGTACGCCGGTCACACCTGAAGCCACGTAGAGGTTAAGCCCGTAAGGCGGAGTGATAAAGCCGATGGATGCGCCCACAAGGAAGATCACCGAGAAATGGATTGGATCAATCCCAACTGAAGCCGCAATTGGTGCTAGGATCGGTGCCAGGATGATCGTCACCGGCAGACTCTCCAGCACCATGCCCGAGAAGAAGACGATCACCATCGAGGTAAACAGCACCGCGTGATATCCGCCCATCGAGGTCACGAAATCCCCAATGGTTTGCTGCGCGCCGAGTAGCGACAGAATCTGCTGCATCACCACCGAGATAGCTATCAGCGGAGCGAGGATGCCTGTGATCTGGGCCGAACGGATAACGATTGAGGGGATTTCGGGGATCGTGAACCCTTCAACCACGAACATCTCGGCATAACTCTTCTCGGTTGGTGATATGTCGTTTCGCGCACCCATGATGCGGTTGATCGGATAGCTGACCAGACCGGCGATCACGCAGAAGCCAACGGTCACACCCGCTGCCTCAGTAGGAGAAAACTTGCCAGTATAGATGCCCCACAGAACCAACCCGATAGCGAAGAAGCCCAGCCATGCTCCGAATGCGGTTTTCAGCACGCGGTTCAGTTGCAGCGGGATCAGGTGACCCCAACCGTTCATTCGGCAGATGATCCAACATGCAAACTGCATTCCGAAAACCATCAGCGCGCCTGGCAGAATGCCCGCCACAAACAGCTCGGAAATCGGCAGGTTCATCAGGAACCCGTAGACGATGAAGATAATCGAAGGAGGAATGATGATCCCCACCGTGCCGCCTGCTGCCGCGGTCGCGGCGCTGAAGCGTTCATCGTAGCCGCCTTTGACCATTTCAGGGTGCAGCATCGAGCCGATGGTCGCCGTGGTGGCCGAGTTCGATCCTGAAATCGCAGCAAACAATCCGCAGGCCCCCAAAGATGCCATCGCCAATCCGCCGCGTATCCAACCAAGACAGGCGTAGGCAAAATCGCTGAGTCTTCGGGCGATGCCGGACTTGTTAATCAGGTCTCCGGTCAGGATGAAAAGCGGCATCGCCAACAGAGCAAAGCCCTTGTTGAACACGTTCAACAGCTCGGCGCCCATATTGTCCAGCGTCAGACCCAGGACGAAGGAACAGCCGATGACCCAATAGCCGATAACCAGCAACACCGGTACGCCCAGCATGAATAGAAAGGTGACCCCTAGCGAGATCAGTGTAACCATGGTTCCATCAGTCATCAGTCTGCTCCGATCACGGCCTGCTGGATCAGCGGCTCACCTGTTTTCCAGTTATGCAGATCGTCAGCGAGGTTCTGAAAAACGCGCCCGACCATCAGAAAGAACGACAGTGGCGCTGCCAAAAGGAACCACCACTGCATGATATTGTCGGTACCCAGAACAATCTGAAAGTTCGACGCCGACAACGCCACCAACCGGGTTGTGGTCACAATGACGATCACCGCAAAGATGAACCACAGCACCGCGTCGAGGATCAGGCAGGCTAATTGGCCGCCGCGCGGCATGGCCGTGCGAAACTCGCTAAAGCTCAAATGGGTGCGCAGACGAACGTTGTAGGATGCGCCAAACCACGCCATTACCATGAACAGCAGCGGCGGGATGGTGGTCGACCACGGCTCCTGATCGTTGAACACGAACCGGTCAATCACGCCCCAAAAAATGATCAGGGCAATGGCAAGATAGGAATACACCATAACCGACCGCTCCAGGTGGCGTTCGATAAAGGGCACCGCCCGATAGATCAGCATGATCACAAACCCACCAAGGGCCGAGACCACTGCCCCCAACACCCATGTGGCATTGGATTCCAGCGCGGATTGAATCTCGAACGAATCCTGGCTGAGAAAGGCGCTGAATATCGCACCTATATCTGCCCAAAAAGACATGTATCCCATCCTCCCAGTCGGTATTTGGTTGAACCGGCCCGCTTGGGGCCGGTTCGGTTGAGTTTATCAGGCTTCGCCTCTCCACCAACGGCGCGGCTCGACATTTTCCGGCAGTGTGTCAGCCGGAATTTCACGCGCGATGTCGTAGATTTCCTGATATGTATCGATACCGCCTGACCACTTGTTCAGGCGCTCACGCCACTGCGCCCACGGCTCGGGGTTGTAATTCGGAGCACACATCTCTTCGGCCAGCTTGATCTGGTCGTCCGCCAGGAAGGCCGGGCGCACACCGTTTTCGGCAAAGATTGTGTTGGGCAGTTGCGGGTCCGAGAAGCCTACGGTGTTCAGCAGCGCAGCCTCATTCGCACCTTGAATCAGCGCCTGTGTGAAGTACGAGGACTCCATGACTGCATCCTGCAACTCACCGCCCAGCCCGTCGAAAACCTTGGCGGACATTGAGGTGTGCTCGGTACCGCAGAAGAATTTCAGGTTCACCGACTGCGACACAACGGGCGACATGTTGGCGTAAGCCACGGCAGAAGCCCATGTCTCGGCGCCGTCGATCAGACCGGTCTTCAGCGCGTCCAACGTTTCCTCCCACGCCACCGGAACCGGGTTCAGATTCAGAAGCTGCATGGCAATCCGGCCCAACTGTGTGCCCGTTACCCGGTTTTTGGTGCCGAACAGCTCCTCCAGCTTTGTGACTGTCGGTTTGTCTGAAAAGGTCGAGCCCATTTGCAGTCCGCGCAGTTCACAATGGGTGAACAGGAATTTCAGACCGTGCCGCTTTTCAAGCGGTTCACGCAGGATTCGCTGGCTCGCCGGACTGTAGAAGAAATGATACTGCGCTGCGCGGCTGGGGAACATGTAGGCATAGTCCAGCACGTTCAGATAGGGCGCACCACCAGCCGAGTTCTGGGTTGAGGCGGCATAAATATCGACGATCCCCTGCTGGGTCTTCTCAACACAGCTCAGCTGGCCGCAAATCTGGTTGTCGCCGATGAATTCAATCCGAATCTCACCATCTGTGCGTTCTTCCAGATCCCGCGCAAACTCGATTGCGCCCGCGCGCTCGATCAGCAGATTGCGTGTATTGAAGCCAGATGCGCCAAATTTCAGCGTGTGCTTTGGCTCTTTCGAAAAGCGCTTTTCATAGGTTGATTCGGCTGCTTGCGCCAGATTCGCCAAGCTCATCGCGCCGCCAAACCCGCCTGCCGCCAGCAGTGTCGAACTCATTCCATAACGCCCGGCCACGCGGAAAAAATCCCGCCGCGAAATACCACTTAGTTTCCGACCAATCTCCATTGCTTACCTCCCTGATCGCAAATAATGAGACATTTTGTATCAAAAAATGCTAGTATAATTCTTGCATCTTGCATAGAGTTTTTTTCAACGACGTTGTGAGGAGGCGGTCATGGAAGTGGATTATGCAGTTGTTGGCGCGGGGTCTTCGGGCTGTGTCATTGCCAATCGGCTGAGTGCCGACCCCAACACAACTGTTGCATTGCTCGAGGCAGGTGGTCGCGATACAAACCCGTGGATTCACATCCCCGTTGGCTATTTCAAAACCATGCATAACCCTTCGGTTGACTGGTGCTATCGCACCGAACCTGATCCGGGGTTGAACGGTCGGTCCATCGACTGGCCACGCGGCAAGGTTCTGGGCGGCTCGTCCTCGCTGAACGGACTGCTCTATGTTCGTGGGCAAAAAGAGGACTATGACCGCTGGCGGCAAATGGGCAATGAAGGTTGGGGGTGGGACGATGTCCTGCCCCTGTTTAAACGCAGCGAGGATCAAGAACGCGGTGAAGATGAGTTTCACGGCGTTGGTGGGCCTTTGTCTGTGTCGAACATGCGCATTCAGCGTCCTATCTGCGACGCCTGGGTCGCTGCGGCACAGGTCGCAGGCTACCCGTTCAATCCCGACTACAATGGCGCTGAACAAGAAGGTGTAGGCTATTTCCAATTGACCACCCGCAACGGTCGTCGCTGTAGTGCTGCAGTGGCCTATCTTAAACCCATTCGAAGTCGTCAGAATCTTAACATCATCACCAAGGCATTGGTGACACGCGTGGTTTTGGACGGGAAAAAGGCAACCGGACTGGTTTACCGGGATAGGTCGGGGGTCGAGCAAACCCTGAAAGTTCGGCGCGAGATTATCCTGTCTGGCGGCGCGATCAACTCTCCTCAGATTTTAATGCTGTCAGGAATCGGCGACCCTGACCACCTGAAGAAAAACGGGATCGAACCGGTCCACACCCTGCCTGGCGTCGGTAAGGGCTTGCAGGATCATTTGCAGGCGCGATTGGTATTCAAGTGCAATGAACCAACGCTGAATGATGAAGTCCGCAGCCTCTTCAATCAGGCGCGGATTGCTCTGAAATACGCTCTGTTCCGTGCCGGGCCAATGACCATGGCGGCCAGCCTTGCCACCGGCTTTATGAAAACACGCCCGGATGTAGAGACACCCGACATACAGTTTCACGTCCAACCCTGGTCTGCTGACAGCCCGGGCGAGGGTGTACATCCGTTCTCGGCCTTCACAATGTCGGTCTGTCAATTGCGCCCGGAAAGCAGGGGGGAATTGCGATTGAACGGCCCGGACCCGTCCAATCATGTCAAGATCATCCCGAACTACCTATCCACTGAAACAGATTGCCGAACCATCGTCGACGGTGTGAATATCGCGCGCAGGATTGCCAAACAGAATCCACTGGCCTCGAAGATATCGGAAGAGTTTCGACCGACGGCAGACCTGAGTCACGATGATTATGAAGGCACACTTGATTGGGCCAGGTCCAACACCACATCAATCTATCACCCCACCGGCACTTGTGCGATGGGAAGCAACGACATGTCTGTTGTCGACGCTAAACTAAATGTACATGGAATAATGAACCTACGGGTAGCTGATTGCTCCATTATGCCGGAAATCGTCAGTGGCAATACTAATGCTCCAGCAATTATGATAGGCGAAAAGGCAAGCGAATTGATAAGTGCAGATGCCTGACGGACCCTCCGGTTTACCTGCATGCCGTGCTGAATGTTCAAAACGCTCGCAACCGATGGATCAGTGCGCCAATCGCGCAAGCTCAAACTGTTCGGTTGATGGTGTCTGGCCGCAACTCGCGCACTGCCCAGCACTTGCCTCATGACTGACCGTGAACTGGGAGGGTGAGCCTAGGTCAACGATCTGTGGAGCATTAGCGCAGATATTAACGTCACAACAATCTCGCGAAGCTTGCACAAGTGGTCGCGGACACTACTTGATTTTTCTTATAATTCAGATCGTTACGTCCGCATTCCTATTTTTAGGCGTGCAAGTACTGCTCTTGAAGAGAGAGACATACGCAGCCCTGGGTCGCGAGCCTGAATGCCCCTAATGTTCTGGCTGCGGGCACTGCGTCGGTTAACGCTATTGGCTGCTAAATCCGCTCACCCGTCAATAGTTATCCGGTTTTGAACGTCCGGAAAGCGACGTGCCGCACACGCACAAGGCCTAAGCTTGGGTGACGGCGGCTTTGGGCTCGGAGCCGCGCAGCGTTTCCGCGATATCGTGGTGCGTTAACAACGGGTTGTTGTTTTGGGAGGGCGTGGTGGATCGGAGGATCAGTCATGGAAACACCAAACTTACCTGCCATTCGTGCGCTGCGGCCTGCTTGGAACAAAGGTTGGGTCGCCGTAAAGAAACGCCCTCTGATGCCAATGCACGTCCAGGCTATCCGGGTTTGCCTTGAACTGGCTGAAAACCACCGCGACCTCGCATAGTTCAACATGGCCATCGACGGCAGGCTTTGGGGCTGTGATCTGGTGACGATTAAGGTTGTTGATGTCATTGCGTCGGATCAAATCAGGGAACGGGCCTCGGTGCTGCAAAACAAGACGCAGACGCTCGTGCGGGTCGAGATTATTGAGGGAACACGCGCCACCATCGAGAATTGGATAGAAGACGAGCTGATGGTCGGATCCGAATACCTGCGGCCTGGGCGACTTCATAAACGCTCGCACATCTCCATACTCCGGTACGCACCGATCGTACGCGATTGAGTCACCTCGATTGGATTGAAGGCGAGCGTTTACGAAACCCATTCCACGCGTCGGACGAGGGTGACGTAGATTTACAAGAAACCGGGCGACTTCAGAGCGGTATAACTGCTACTTGGACACACCAAGATAGTTATCACGGTTAGCTATCTAGGCATTGAACTCGAAGACACGTTGGCCATCGCGGAAGCAATTGAAATCTAATCCTTGAGGGCCGTCTTCGTGGGCGGCCCAAAGCTGCCGTTTGCCGATGGTCGCGATGCTGTGGTTACAGCCCGCTATCCAGACATTCGCCGCACCGGCATAGCTTACGGGTTGGCGAACTCACAGAAAGCGCAACGAAGATGACTTTCGGTACAGCTGCACCAAAGCCCGGTTGTGGAACCGGACTTTGCTCTGGTAACGAACCGAGTTCAGGGCAAAACGGTTGCCCTCATAGCGTTTATGTCCTCAGCCAGTTTCTGGCTAAAGCTTTGAGTTATCAGAGACGTCGGGCGATGTGCCGGGGTGAGAATTGAAACGCTGCTGCTGATTCTGGGGCTAAAGCGGCGAAATACGATACCATCGGTACCGTGTAGGGGGTCGTTGCAGCTAAAAGCTGTGATTAAATCGCAAATCAAATAGCACAGACCCGCTTTTACAAACTGCAGCCCCGGTAAGAAAGTCCGCAGTTCGAATCTACGCTCAAAACTCTTTCCAGTATTCTTAAAGGCCGCAGAGGTCTGAAGGAATGTCGGATGCTCTGAGAAAAGTGTTGCCAGATTTGCGCCATCCAGATCTTCTGTTGAAATTAGGGATCTTGCAGCCAGCGGATCCGAAGAGGGCATGGCACAAAGACACTCCAGATCGAAGTCCTGCTGATGAATTGATTTTCGCGGTTCAGGTGTTTCGGTAAATCCGAGGTCGTATTGCTGCGAGGCGATCAGTTCCTCAATGACTTTGGATGAGCGCATCATCAACGACGCCTTGATGGCGGGCTTGTCTTGCAAAAACTGACCAAGAACACTTGGCATGAAGAACCCTGATGCGGCTGGGTGGCAAGCGACGCGCAGACGGCCACGCTTCAGGTTCGATATCTCCTGTAAAGTGTTCGTGGACTGTGTAAGCCGTGACAGGACGGCCTCGGCCTCTTTCAGAAAATAATGCGCTTCGGGCGTCGGTGTCAGCCGGCCATGCTCTCGTTCGAACAGTCGAAATCCGATCTCATTCTCCAGGCCCGCAATCATCGCGCTGACCGATGGTTGCGTGCGCCCGAGCGTGCGCCCGGCTTCGGATATGGACCCAGTGCGTAACACTTCGCGAAATGTCGTGAGTTGACGGATTGTCAGGTTCATGTGGCTGGATCCCCATTGCACCCCATAGAGGCAAACTATGGATATAACGTAATTTCCAATTTGCTTCTATGGAAGTGGAGAAAGTAGGTATTTCGACGACGGACAATCACGTCGCGAGGGGGGAAATGGAGCGTTTCGTAAAATACCTGCTGACCAGCATTATTTGCATCGTGGCTTTGGGCCAGTTTGTTCAGGTTATCACCCGCTATGTTCTGCAAGTACCGGTGATGGGGCTTGAGGAAACCATGGCATATCCGGCGCTGTGGCTCTACGTCCTTGGGGCGGTAAATGCCTCGCGGGAAAACACTCATATCCGCGCAAATGTGCTTGAGATCTTCCTGAAGACGCCACGCCAGCACGTCATTCTGGCGATTATCGGCGAAGTGATCAGCCTGATTGTCGGACTCTGGCTGCTAAGTTGGTCCTGGGAATTCACCCGCTATTCGTGGCGTGTATGGAAAGAGAGCCCGACGCTCTACATTCCCACATTTTATGCTGAGGTGGCTCTGACCATCGGTCTGGCGCTGATGATGATCTACACGGCGATTCATCTGGTCCGCCACATTCTTGGATATGATACTGACGAGGAGATTCACCTTGGTTGAAGTCGCCCTGCTTGCCGTTGCTGTCCTGGTGATCCTGCTGACCCTCGGGGTGCCGTTGCCCTATTGCTTCGGGGGTGCGCTGATGGTGATGTATTTCATCGGCGGCGCCACCATGAAGGGCAACATGCTCTGGGGGTTCCAGCAACTTGGAAACCCGATTTTGCTGGCCATTCCGCTATTTGTTCTGGCCGGATCCATCATGAGCGAAAGCGGTATTGCCGCCTCTCTGCTGCGCTTCGTCAGTGCCTTTATCGGCCACGTGCGTGGCGGTCTGGGTGTCGTGGCGGCGGTCAGCTGTGCAGTGATCGGGGCGATCTCGGGGTCCGGCCTGACCGGTATCGCGGCGATCGGACCGCTGTTGATCCCGGAAATGGAAAAGCGCGGCTATCCCCGCGAATACGCGACCGCACTGATTGCCAATTCCTCGATCCTTGGTTTGTTGATCCCACCCTCGGTCACCATGATCATCTACGGCTGGGTCACTGACACGTCGATCCTCGCCTGTTTCCTCGCGACGCTTGGGCCGGGTCTGTTCATCATGTTCAACTTTTCAATGGTGAACCTATGGATGTCGCGCAAGTTCAACCTGATACTGGATGAAAAGCCCACGTTCAGCGAACTCAGTAGCGAGGTTGCCAAACGCGGCGTTCA
Source organism: Ruegeria sp. BF6 (assembly GCF_056538665.1). Taxonomy (NCBI): domain Bacteria; kingdom Pseudomonadati; phylum Pseudomonadota; class Alphaproteobacteria; order Rhodobacterales; family Roseobacteraceae; genus Ruegeria; species Ruegeria sp. BF6. The sequence goes on along the minus strand of NZ_JBQFTN010000015.1, from coordinate 52,006 downwards.
CGCCTTCCCCGCACTGTTGATGCCGGTAATCATCCTGGGCGGCATCTATGGCGGCATCATGACCCCGACAGAAGCTGCCGCAGTAGCGGTGATCTATGCACTGCCCGTCGGCTTTCTGATCTACAAGGGGCTCAGGTGGGAAAACTTCCTGATGGCCGGTAAGGAGTCCGCAACCGCCGTCGGTGCAATTCTGCTTATGATCCTGTTTTCGATGATCCTAAGCCAGATGTATGTGATGGAAGGTATCCCGCAGGCGCTGGTCGCCTCGATATTTGAGATCACTGACAACAAGGTTCTGCTGCTTATCCTGATCAACATTATGCTGTTTCTGGTCGGCATGGTCGTGAACGACGTCACCGCAATCATCCTGATAGCGCCGCTGCTCTTGCCTCTGATGAATGCCATTGGTGTCAGCCCGGTGCAGTTCGCCGCGATCATGGGGGTCAACACCGCGATGGGGGGCGTGACACCGCCCTATGCCTCGATCCTCTATCTCGGGGCTCGGATCGGCAACGTGAAGGTCACCAAGGTGATCCCGCCCGCGATGATCCTGATCGTGACCGGTTATGTGCCCGTGGTGTTCCTGACATCGCTCTGGCCGGACCTGTCGCTCTTCCTGCCCAGACTCTTTGGCTACTGATCCTGAACTAACTAAACCCAAAACGGAGGAAACCAAATGAAACGCATGATGATAACTGCTGCAACCGGCGCGCTGATGGCGCTGTCGACCACCGCGATGGCGGCTGACCTGAAGATGAGCCATGTGCGCCCGCAAGGTACGACGATCGACGTCGAGTTGAACGCCTTTGCCGCCGCCGTGGACGAAGCAACCGGCGGTGACGTCAAAGTGAAAATTTATGCCGCCTCGGCGTTGGGCGACTATACAACAGTGCAGGAACGTATCTCGGTCGGCGCGGTTGACATGGCGACACAGCCGGCCGCCGCCGCAGCAGACCGTAAGATGCAGATCAGTTCGTTCCCCTACCTCGCCGGAAACTGGGAACAGGCCCGCGCGATCTACGGCCCCGGTGGCGTGGTGCGTGAAACCATGGATGGGCTTTACGCCAAGCAGGACATCACGATGCTGGCCGCCTATCCGGTTTACTTTGGTGGCATCGCGCTCAACACCGACGCAGTGTCGCCGGGCGATCCGTCTGTCGACAACGGCATCAAGGTGCGGGTGCCCGGCATCAAGAGCTTCCAGTTAACCGGCGATGCATTGGGCTACATCCCCGCGCCTATCCCGTTTTCCGAAGCTTTCACGGCGGTGCAGACCGGCGTTGTTGATGGTGTGATCGGCTCGGGTGCCGAAGGCTACTATGCCTCGTTCCGCGACGTGACCAAAACATACATCCCGGCCAATACCCATTTCGAAGTCTGGTACATGATCATCTCGAATGAATCCCTTGCCGGCCTGGACGCCGAGGATCAGGACGCGCTGAAAGCGGCTGCGGCAGAATTTGAAGCGACCCGTTGGACCGTGGCAGAAGCCGACCAAAAGGCCAACGAACAGAAACTGGCCGATCTGGGAGCCACCATCGTCTCGCTAAGTGACGCAGAACTGGCCGCAATGTCGGCCAAGGTTCAGGCGGAAGTCTGGCCGGTCGTGCTCGAAGACGTGGGTGTGGAATGGGGTCAGGCGATCCTGGACAAGGTTTCCAAGTAAGCAGCCTCTCTTCTGTTAAAATCCGGGGCGACACCTTTTCTTCGCCCCGGCTCTACTCAAATCTAGGTTCAGAAACTGAGATCATGGAATCCGACTTTGCAATCATTGGCGGTGGTGTTGTCGGCCTGTCTGTTGCATGGGGCCTTTTGAAACGCGGCAAGCGCGTTCTGGTCCTTGATGGAGGCGACGACAGCTTTCGCGCCAGTCGGGGAAATTTTGGACTTGTCTGGGTGCAGTCTAAGGGCACCAAGCAACCCCGTTATGCCACATGGAGCCAGCAATCCGCCGCCGCATGGTCTGGGTTTGCCGATGAGCTTGCTGACGCGACCGGATATGACATGTCGCTTGAGCAGACGGGCGGCTACGACCTGCATTTCTCGGAAGAAACGCTGACGAAAACAATCTCGCAATACGAGGAGCTGAAGGCGAAGCTGGACGGCAACTACCCATATGAAGTTCTGGATCGGAAGGCGCTTCTCACAGAGGAACCGGAGATCGGCCCGAAAGTCGTTGGTGCGATCCTTCATCATCAAGATGGCCATGTAAATCCATTGAAGTTGCTGCGGTCTCTCGCCGACGACGTCCGGCGACTTGGTGGGCGGGTGCTGAACGAAAAAACTGTTACAGACGTCAGAAAATCGGATGGTTTCACTATCACCTGCGCGGACGGAAGCCACGTGCAGGCCGACAAGGTGATCCTTTCCGCGGGTTTGGGCGCGATGGAACTTGGACCCAAACTGGGGTTCAAAGCCCCAATCCGGCCACAGCGCGGTCAAGTGATGATCACCGAGAAGCTGCCAAAAATAATCAACCGCCCCTCGCTGATCGCACGGCAGGTCGATGAAGGTGGCGTCCAGATAGGTGCCACCAACGAAGAGGTGGGTCTGAATGATGGCGTCACCCAGCCAGGCCTCTCCGGTCTCGCCTCCGAGGCGATCGCGGCCTACCCGGTGCTCGCCACGGCGCAACTTGTGCGTGTTTGGGGGGCTTTGCGAATTCTGTCGCCCGATGGCCTGCCAATCTACCAGGAAAGCCCCGAAATGGCCGGCGCCTTTCTGGTGACTTGCCACAGCGGTATAACCCTTGCAGCGGCCCACGCCCGTTTCTTGCCCGACTGGCTGGAAGGCAATGGCGCGGCCCCGGATTTGGAGGTGTTCAGTGAAGACCGCTTCGTCATTTCTTGAGTTGGAGGTTGGGCGCCCACAGGTTCCAGTATGGTTCGAGGGCGAAGAGCTGCAGCTGCCCGAAGGTTCAAATCTCGCGGCCGCGATGCTGGCCGCCGGTGTGGGGACGTTCAGATACACGCCGGTATCGGGCGCTCCACGCGCGCCGTTCTGCATGATGGGCGCCTGTTTCGACTGCCTCGTCGAGGTTGACGGTGTGACCCGTCAAGCCTGCATGCTTGAAGTCACGGAAGGGTTGCGTTTGTCGATGCCGCGCAATGGAAAGGACGTGATCGATGCAGAAAACTGATCTTGTCATCATCGGGGCCGGCCCTGCCGGGATGGCTGCGGCCGCAACCGCCGCAAAGGCTGGTTTGCATGTTATTCTGCTGGACGAACAGCGCCGTCCGGGCGGACAGATCTACCGCGATGTGGATCGGGTCGCACCGGTCAGGGGCGAAATGCTTGGTAATGACTACACTGACGGATTGTCCCTCACGGCAGAGCTGGATCACGGCAACATCACCCATATCGGAGGAGCGGCGGTTTGGGCGATCGAAGAGGGAATTCGGGTTCTCTACACAGCTGACGGACGAGGGGGCGCAATCGAAGCGAAACGCATCCTCATCGCCACAGGAGCCCTGGAACGCCCGATGCCGCTACCGGGCTGGACCTTGCCTGGCGTGATGACGGCCGGGGCGGCGCAAATTCTGTTGAAACAATCCGGCGTCCTGTCAAAAAAAGCGGTTTTGGTCGGATCAGGACCGCTGCTTTACTTGATCGCCGCGCAGATGATACGGGCGGGCACACCGCCTCTGGCACTGGTCGAAACGCAGACACGGGCGGATTTTCTGCGTGCGCTTCCGCATCTGGGCGGGGCCCTTCGCGGCTGGCGATATCTGCTCAAGGGGTTGACGATGCTCACGGAAATCCGCCGCGCCGGGATACGCCGCTACACTTCCGCGACGAGTATTTCTATTTATGGAGAAACTACCGCCGAAGGCATCCGCTTTACCGCGGGCGGAAAGACCCGACATATTCCCTGCGACACAGTGCTCTTGCATCACGGCGTCGTGCCTAACACACAGGCGGCCCGCTCCATTGACGTGGCGCATCACTGGGACGCACGGAAGCAGTGCTTTGTGCCTAACCTTGATAACTGGGGCGGGACAAATGTCGAAACGGTCCATATCGCCGGCGATGGCGCCGGCATCGGTGGCGCGAAGGTAGCCGCCTTGGCAGGCCGCCTTGCCGCATTGAAAATGGCCGCCGATCTGGGGGCGACTTCGACGATCGAGAGGGACAACGCCGCCAAACCAATTCGGCGCAGTATCGCGCAGGAACTGGCGGTGCGACCTTTCCTTGACACGGCATTTCCACCCGCAATCGAAGCCACAAAGCCCGTCGACACGACTATCATCTGCCGTTGCGAGGAAATCACTGCAGGAGACATTCGTCGCCATGCCGGTATCGGCTGCTCGGGTCCGAACCAGGCCAAGGCCTTCAGCCGTGCCGGAATGGGACCATGCCAAGGGCGGTATTGCGGACTGACCGTAAGCAGCCTGCTGGCCGAAGCGAACAGCGCTACGATGGATGAAACCGGATACTATCGGATCAGACCACCGTTGAAACCCGTGACTCTTGGCGAACTGGCAGCGATGGGCGGTTCGGTGAACAGCGCAACCAACTAAGAAAGAAGCCCGATGATCGAACGTATCAACACCAGCCGACGCATGAGCAAGATAGTCAAACACAACGGCGTCGCATTTCTTTGCGGGCAGGTTGGTGAAGGTTCCACAGTGGCCGAGCAGACCCGCGAGTGCCTGTCTCGCGTCGACGCGCTTCTGGACAAAGCGGGTTCGTCGCGGGAACAGATGTTGCAAGCGATCATCTGGCTGTCCGACATGGCCGATTTTGGCGAGATGAACGACGTTTGGGATAGCTGGGTTCCTGCCGGGTTCGCCCCGGCTCGCGCTTGCGGTGAGGCAAAGCTCGCTCGGCCGGATCTGAAAGTCGAGATCATCATCACCGCTGCGTGTAATGCATGATGGCAAGCGGCTTGGAAAAGGCACATACAATTCACTGCAAGTTTAATAAGCTGGCGTGTCTAGAATGAACCTAATTTAAACTTGGCTAAGTCTTAAATGGCAGGAAAACCAACCGCAGACCAAGTGATTACACTCCAGTTGGTTGAATGTCGGCTCATTCAATTCGTGCTGCAAATATCACGGGTGCAGCGAATGACGGCTTCCCGTCGGACCTGCGGATTTGAATTGTCCGCTTTGGGTTGAGATTTGCCGAATGCACTCGTAGCGCCCAGTTGCCTGATGAAACCACTAAATGAAGAGTGCAATAGGACTAAATGGACGTCTCCCACTGGCATTTTGTGGGTAGCGTCAAAACGAAGGTGCTAGCCTCTAAAACATCAAATTTTTCGCAAATATGCCCATGAAACATACCCCTTTAGCCCACGCGCGCGTTGCAAGGACACGCGGCACCAACGGGTGCCACCGGTCTGTTCGCAACTGTGAACTCGCAAAGCGGTTCCGTTTGGAAGGCCCACGATTACGTTGAATCCTATTCCGGGTCCTGCACGCAGCTTCAGCATGTCTCCGCCTTCAACGCCAAAAACTTCGTATCGTCCAAGAGGAGCCGCCGCTGCAGATTTCGCTTCGAAAACAGCACCTAGGAAAAATGCTGCTAAGGGTAAGAAGATTATACTTCGCATCACGTTAGCCTGTCTGTTGCCTCAACTACAATCGTAGCGGCTTAGATCATCAAGTGGAACTACCTGACAACAGAATGCACAATTCTTGACCCACCATTGAAGCAATTTTTCAGTTGCGCTGGAGGGGCAATAGTGGAGACGAATGCGTGAACAGTTAGGCTGATCATTAAAAACTCGGCTAGATAGTTATCGTGGCGTGCGTCATGGGTGTGTCACTACATTCGCCAATGTCAAATCTCTAAATCCCAGCTTACAGATTGCTTCCTAAAGTAACGGCATAGGTATGTTGCCATCTCCATAGCGCCCAGCCATGCAGCGCAGCGCATGGCGCAAATGGATGTCATTGGCGTCAGGTTGCACACCGGCGTGTCGACAAGCGTCTTTGAAGTTGTGGCGAAAAGAGTGGAACGAGGTATTGATCGTCTTCACTCCAATTCTGTCGATGTACCGGTTAAAATCTCTGCTGGCCTGATCTCAGTAGTAGCCTGTCGCTCCCAGTTTTAGTTCCTGGAATAATCCTATTGAACGAGCAGCTGCTTTACGACCAAAGCTTCCAAGAGGGTGAATGAGGATTGATGCCGTTTGCAATGGGGATCAATTGCTTCCGCGTCAAACGCGTGACGGGCCAATCCCGGGAAATCAGTTTTTCACATCTCCAATCACCGCTGCGTTTATGACAGTAGGGCAGGCATGGCTGCCACTTGATAAACACTGGGCTTAAACGCGGGAAAATTCCGACACCCCGTCGGCGACGATACGCCCAGCATTACCATGCTATCCGAAGAGACGCCCGAACCGGGTATTGGTGTCCTCGATGCCTGCCAGCCGAAGCATGTGCCAGGCAAGCGCTTGGTTGCTCGAAAGGACTGGCACCCCGGTCTTTTCTTCCGCCCGAGCGATGACATCTAGGCATCGTAGATTCGTGCAGGACACAACCACGGCGTCACAGGGTGCTTGCGCGGACACTTTATCGACGGCCTCAAGGATTGACGCTTCTTTGATCCGGGCGACGACACGATCATTGCCTTCCTCGAACGAGCCGAAGCCCGCGATCTCGAATCCGGCTTCCTCAAGCTTTGCACGCATCCCGGCAGATACTTCTGGGATGTAAGGTGTTACAAAGCCCAATCGCTTGGCCTTCAGATGCTTACCGGCAGCGATGATTGCCGCCAGCGGGTCGGTGACGCAAGCGTCAGGGAATACGGTTTCGATGGCGTGAGCCACTTTCTCCGACCCGATCACCGTCGAGGCCGAGGTGCAGCCAAATCCGATGGCGTCAAAGCTGAGCGATGGCGGCAATAACCGCGCGGATGCCGGCAGATCCTGCTCCATTCGAGCCAGTGTGTCGGGCCGGATTTCGGGCACCATTGGGATTCTGCTGTGGTAAAGCGCAACCCCTGCGAGATCCATGATGCGCGAAAACTCTTGCTCAAGCGTTTCGTCCGTTTCAAGAACGATAACGCCGAGATTTGCACGTGTACCGATGCCTTCATCTGTTTGGAATTCAAGCTTCATAGAGGACCTCAGATGATTGGAAGCTCGGGCGCGGCGCGCTCGGTCAGAAGTTCCGCGCCACCTGCGCGGACAACTATGTTCTCTTCGTGCACCATGATCAGGCCGTCACCGTAGCCAAGCGAAGGTTCAAGGGTAAGCACCATGTTCTCTTTAATCTCGGTTGAATCCCAGATGGCATGCGAAGGCCATTCGGTCAGCTGCATGCCAAGCCCATGACCTAACCTGCCAACATCACCGCCCTGATCATCCAGTTCAGCGATCACTCTCTGCATCGCATGAAATAGATCGTGGCAAGTAGCGCCAGGACGGGCAGCGGCAATCCCGGCCTCGGTTGCACGCCAAAGAACGTCATAGGCGCGGCGCGAGGCATCATCCGCGCTGCCAATGGCCCAGTTCCGGTCGAAGTCGCAGAAGTATCCATCCCAGTTGGCGCCAGAGTCGAGCATCAGGATATCACCGCGCGCCAAGGGGCGACGAGAGGGGGGCGAGATAACGTCGTGATAGCCACCAGTGTCTGCACCGCCGACAAGATAAGGAACGTCATCGGCGCCCTGTGCCAACCCTTCACGGCGGAAAGCCCGGAATACGTCTTCGAGAGGCTGACCTTCGCGGGCGATTTCAGGCACCCGTGCAAATGTACGCGAACCGATGGCACAGATATGTGAAAGCTTTTCGATCTCGGCCTCGGATTTTACCATTCGCAAGCTGCGAACGATCTCTGAAGCATCTTCAATCACGAGTCCCTCAAGGCCAGTTATCAGCCGTTCATAGTCACCAAGCGGCATCCGCAGATGGGTTTCATGTCCCTTCATCAGACCGATTGTCTCGCCCCGTCCCGCATAGGGAGACAACAGATCGGTCAAAAGCCCAACACCGTCGTCTTGGGGTGCCGGGGCACTCCAAGTACGGATATCAGTAACCCAGGTGCGTCGCATCAAATCGGCCCCAATCTCGGGGATGATCGCAATTGGCTTTCCCATTGCGGGTATGAACAGGAACCACGGACGGGTTGGGCTTTGCCAGAACAGCGTGTGAAACCCGCTGAAATAGCGCACATCCGGTTCGGTGGTCAGCAACATGCCAGCCATTCCAGATTCAGTCATCTTTGCCTGTGCCGCCGCCGTGCGCGTGGCGTATTCTTCTTTGTCGAAGCCGCGTCGTGGGGCGATCATAAGTAGTGTTCCTTTCGAAGGGGCAGTCGGTCTTGAACCAGTCTGACCCAGAATTTTGTACCTATGGGCAACAGGGCATCATTGAAATCATAGTCAGAGGCATGGAGCGGTTGGGCATTTGGTCCGGTCTCGCCATTGCCCAGCAAGAGAAAACAGCCCGGCACGGCGGCTGACAGCTGTGCAAAATCTTCAGAAAAACTCATCGGGTCGCGATCTCTGATCAGGTCGCAACCCGCCGTCTCAGCGGCACGGTAAACTGCTTCGACCGGTGCTTCTGAGTTGATGGTCTCGACGAATTGAGTGTCAAAAGCCACGGAGGCTTCAATCCCGTGCGCAGCTGCCACCCCTTCGACAATCAGGCGCATGAAACGTTTGATGGCCACGCGATCATCGGGGGATCTGGCCCGGAAATCACCCTTAAGCGTGGCGTTACCTGGCAGGACATTTCGTTGACCGTCAGTCAGGAATTCGGTGACGGAGATGACTGCGCCGGACGCCGGTGCAAGCTTTCGCGCCACTACTGTCTGTAATGCGAGAACAATTTCAGCACCAACGGTTATGGCATCGACGCCAGTCTGCGGCATGGAAGCATGGCCGCCTTGCCCTTTTACATCAATCTCAAAGAGTGTTTCGCTGTTGCAGATGATACCGGTACGCGTCGAAATCTGGCCGGTGGGCGCTCCGGGCAGGTTGTGGATTGCATAAACTTCGTCGACCGGAAATTGCTTAAGCACCCCTTCGTCGATCATCGCGCGAGCACCAAGCCCATGCTCTTCGTTCGGTTGGAACAGAAAGACGACGGTGCCGTCGAAGGAAGGATCTTGCGACAGGCGTTCCGCCGCTCCTAGCAACATTGTAGTATGGCCATCATGACCGCAGGCGTGCATAACTCCCGGCGATGTTGAAGCATAGTCATGCGTGGATGTTTCGGTGATCGGCAGCGCATCCATGTCAGCACGTAGCCCGATAGCCTTGTTGCCATCTCGGGACCGAAGCACACCGACAACGCCTGCACCTTCGTGCACCTCGATCCCGAGAGCACGCAATCGGTCGGCAACAATCGCCTTGGTTCGTGTCTCTTGGAAACCCAGTTCAGGATTCCTGTGCAGATCTTGCCGAAGTTCGATTAAACGGGTCTCTAAATCACTCATTCCGTCATCCACGTGTAATTCAATCTTGTTTTACACATTGACGATGCGCGAATTGTATCAAGTTTCCGCCCCGTAGACAGAAAAACTTGCACCAAAGCGGCGAATCCAGATGGATTCATATAGGAGTTCAATTATCCTCTGGGAAACGGTCGAATCTGCGCTCAATGTCAATGAAGTTACCAAAGTGGTCAAATCGGAAGGTTTAGGCCGATTTTCGTACGATCCATCACTACAGATGTGCGGAATCTGCGGACGTTAGAGTTGTCGAAGAACAATCGGTGGGTCAAATCCTCAAAATCCTGCATGTTCCGGGCGACACAGACGAGAATAAAGTCGGCGTCTCCGGTTACATAGTAGCATTGCTGCACCTGTGGCTCGTTTCTGGCGCGCTTACGAAAAACATCCAGCTGCTGCAGCGATTCCCGATCAAGTTCCACGAGAACAACGAATGTCATCTTGTAATCGAAACGCGACGGGTCGAGGACGGCGACCTCTCTTAGGATCAGGCCGGATTCCCGGAGCCGCTTTAGCCGGCGCTGCACGGACGGAACCGAAAGGCTGCACTCCTGCGCAAGTTGTTCAAGTCCGATTCGGCAATCCTTCTGAAGCGTTCTGAGAATTGTGGTGTCTGCATCATCAAGGTCGGCGCTCATGAAAATTCTCCGCTCCACATTGGCCAAGAGTGAAATTGTTTTTCAACAATATGGCCAAATACGAAAAATACAAACAAGCGAGTCATGCAAAATCTCTGCTCACAGTAAAAGCGGATGAATAGCACATGACACGTACCGACAACCTCAATTTTGCGCCGGATTTTGCCCGCGCGCTGGAGTTTTTTCAGGCACAGGAGAACTATGCTGTTTCACCGCTGTTCGAAATCCAAGGTCCCAGTGGTCTGAGCGTTTACGCCAAGAACGAAACGCAGCGAATGGGGCTTGGCGCTTTCAAAGCGTTGGGTGCGCCATACGCCGTTGCGCGCATTCTTGAGGAGGCATGGCAGAAAGAAACGGGTGAAACGCTGTCCCAAACACGGATGGGGGATGCAGATTTTCGAGACTTTGCGGCAGTCCACACTTTCGTTTGCGCCAGTGCGGGCAATCACGGCATAGGCGTTGCTGCCGGAGCGCGGGCGATGGGGGCTAGGGCACGGATTCACCTTGCAAGGACTGTGCCCGAAGGATTTGGCGATCGGCTCAGAGTACTTGGTGCGGAAGTGGTCCGCTCAGGCGACGTTTATGACGAAAGCGTTGCGGCGGCCATCGCCGACGCTGAAACTACCGGCGCCACGCTTTTGGCCGACGGAACCTGGCCCGGTTACACCGAGATTCCGAAATTGGTGATGGAGGGGTACTGCGTCATCGCCGAGGAGATGCGCAAGCAGTTCTCAGCCTCCGGCCTCTGGCCAACACATGTCTATCTTCAGGCTGGCGTCGGCGGGCTTGCCGCCGCGATGTCACATATGATCCGTCTGAATTGGGCAGAACAACCTGAATTGATCGTCGTCGAACCCAGTGCAGCCGCTTGCCTGAAAACAAGCAACTTGGCCGGGAAACCATCCCGCAGTGACGGGCAAGACTCAAACATGGGTCGCCTTGACTGCAAGGAACCCTCGATCGTGGCCTGGGACGTGCTCGAACGCTGCGACGTGAAATACGAAACGCTTTCCGAAGAAGAAGGCAAGGCAGCTGCCGAAGCTGTCACCGCCCTTGGTATCTCGACCACACCATCTGGTGCGGCCGGTTACGGGGCACTGTGCAAAAGAACCACCGAACAAGGGAACGCAGAGGAAACGCGCCCTCTTGTTATCATCTCAGAAGGACTCGCATGAGCGGGCAAGAAAGGACCAACAGAATGAAATCTACCATTAGCAAGCTGTTCACTTCGGCAGTGCTTGCCGCCGGTCTGTCCACCGCGGCATTCGCGGACACGTGGAAATTCGCCTCGGAAGAGGACAAAGGAGACGTTCAGGACATCTTCGCTCAGGCATTTGCCGAAAGCATCAAGGAGCAATCCGACGGCGACATCAAAGTGCGCATCTACTATTACGGGCAGTTGGGCACCGAGAACGACATCGTCGAACTTACATCGAAAGGCACCGTCCAGTTCGTTTCTGTCGGCACAGGTCACCTTGGTTCCTATGTGCCCGAGGCACAGGTTCTCGATCTGCCTTATGTGCTTGGGGGAGATGTCGATGTGATCCGCAAGGTTCTGACAACGAGCCCGACAATCTACCAAGACCTGAGCGCGAAGTTCGAGAAAGTGAACCTCAAGCTGCTGACTATGATTTCGGAAGGCGAAATGGCCTGGGGCGCCAACAAGGCGATCCGCAGCCCCGCCGATTTCGAGGGTCAGAAAATCCGCACTTTCACCTCGACCATTCCTGTCGAAACCTTCAAGGCTTTCGGCGCCAACCCGACACCGCTGTCCTGGGGCGAGGTCTATGGCGCGCTTCAGCTGAAGACCGTCGACGGAATGGTGAACCCTATCTACTTCATCTACAACGCGAAGTGGCACGAAGTTCAGGATTACCTGATTTTCCCTGGTCAACTGCCTTATGTCGGCACCGTTTCGACCAACAGCGAATGGTTCAACGGTCTCCCCGCCGATCAGCAGGAAATGGTAGAGAAAGCCATCGCCGAAGCAGAACAGGCGGCGCATGACTACCAGATCAAGATCAACCTTGAGAACATGGACAAGATCAAGGCGGAACGTCCCGATCTGCAGGTCATTGTCCTGACCGAGGAAGAGCGCGCTGTCTTCGAAGCCCAAAGCGCCACCTTGCACGAAACTTTCTATGACGTGGTCGAAAATGCCTATGACGACGCCGAGAAACCCACTGCGCGTGATGGTGCCCAGAAGATCCTCGAAAGCTTGCTCAAAGAGGTCGAAAACGCCTCATAACTAAAGCTGAAATTGCTGGGGGGCGCGGCGTCCTGTTCAGGCGTCGCGTCCTTCGTTTTGAGGTGCGCCCACCGGTGTGCCTAGGGAGGGAAGTCCATGAAAACCTTACTGCTCGCCTTGAGCAAGGGCACTGAATTCATTGAGAAGCTCGTCATCATTTCAGCCATTCTACTAATGATGATGAACTCGACCGCCAACGCCATTGGTCGCTATGCCTTTGGTAAAAGCCTTTTCTTTTCCGAAGAACTGAACCAGTTCCTGATCGTCAGCGTGACCTTTTTCGGATTTGCATATGCGGTCCGGAAAGGCCGGAATATTCGTATGACGGCGCTCTACGATACGCTGAGCCGTCAGTCAAAAAAGGCCGTCCTGACACTGATTTCGATCACCACCAGCCTGCTGCTGGCATATCTGGCATATAAATCCGTTTTCTACGTTTTGGAGATCAAAGAACTGAACCGCCTGAGCCCGGCGCTGCAATTCCCGGTCTACATAATCTACTCGGTGATCCCGATTGGCCTTTTCATGGCCAGCCTGCAGTACCTGATCGCTTTTATCATGAACATCAGCCATGCCGGCGCCTGGCACTCTTATGAGGTCGAAGACAGCGACGCAGTAGAGATTGGAGTCTGACATGTCAGGTTTCCTTGAATTTCTCGGGGATATCGTGGCCGGTGAGCTGGATATCTACGTCATCACATTTACGCTGGTCGTAGCGATGGTTGTGCTGCTGTTTCTCAGCTACCCCATGGTCGTTCCCTTGGCAGTTGCGACCCTGATCGGCCTGGTACATTTCTCTCAGAGTGATACCGGCGTCATCATTCAGCAAATGGTAACCGGCATTTCACCGAACGCGCTCATCGCTGTGCCAATGTTCATATTTGCCGCCGATATTATGGCCCGCGGCCATACTGCCAACAACCTGCTTGGCCTGATCGAAGCATTTGTAGGGCACCGCCGGGCTGGCTTGCCGATCACTGCTTGCATCAGTTGCACGCTGTTTGGCTCAGTCTCGGGGTCGACCCAGGCAACAGTGGTCTCGATCGGTCAGATCATGAGGCCAAAATTGTTGAAAGCGGGTTACAAGGACCGTTTTGTCATGGCACTGATCATCAATGCCAGCGACATCGCCTTCCTTATTCCTCCCAGCATCGGAATGATCCTTTACGGCACACTAGCCAATACAAGTGTTGGGGAGTTGTTCATCGCAGGGATCGGACCGGGGGTTGTTCTGGCGGTCATGTTTTCGATTTATTGCTACTTCTACAGTGCGCTGCAAGGCGATCAGATTGCGCTTGTCCCGAAGAAATCTAGTGCTGAGCGCAGGGCGGCTTTCCGCAGAGCTGTCCTTCCTTTGGGATTCCCAGTACTGATCGTTGGCGGCATCTATTCCGGAGCCGTCACCCCAACAGAAGCGGCATCGTTTTCGGTCCTCTACGCACTGATCGTCGAGTGCGTGATCTACCAAGAACTGAAGCTCAATGATGTATTGGATTCGGCACTCAGTACTGGTTTGATCACAGCGGTCGTGTTCATTCTTGTCGGGGTCGGTCAGGCGTTTTCCTGGTATATCTCGTTTGAACAGATACCCCAGGGCCTGCTGGAGCCGCTCAACCTCGAAGGCGCGTCCCACGAATACATTCTCTTCATCATCGCCCTTTGTTTCTTCGTGGGCTGCATGTTTGTCGACTCGCTTGTTGTACTTGTCATCCTCACTCCGATCTTTGTTCCGATCGTAGATACCTCGGGGCTTGATCCGGTTCTTGTTGGCGTTATGGTCACGCTGCAGATGGCCATTGGATCGGCTACGCCACCCTTTGGCTGCGATATCTTCACCGCAATCGCAATCTTCAACAGGCCTTATCTGGAAGTAATCAGGGGGACTTTGCCGTTCTTCGCAATATTGGCTCTGATGACGGCGTTGCTGATATTTCTCCCGGGCATCGCGTTGTTCCTCCGAGATCTCGCGGCGTTCTGAATATGCAAAAGTCGGATGGCTAGCCCTTAGATTTGGCCATCCGCACTGGCCTATCGTTTCAGGGCCCAGGCAGGTCGGCTTCGCCCAATACCGTGGTAGATAAAAGCCATCATGTCACACGCCCACGCCACTGTCCGACACACCAGCACCGCAGGCATTCAACTTGGCTAAATGCGAACCTCGCCAATTTCTGCCTTTGTTACACCTGCCCGTCGTTTAACGCGTTCGTAGGATTAGGTGGTTCGTGCTCAGCGCGGGCAACGGAGCGAAAGCCGCCTTTTGCTCATGCTGCTAGTGCCGACGCAGTAATAGTTTGCAGGGGCAGTACGAATATCATTACGTTGCAGCTGATGTCTTTAGACCGGTCATTCCCAACCACAGTGAGTTCCAGGTCTCTATTGGCCTGGATGCGTCCACAGAGCCGTCTTGCAATGGTTGGGAATTTTGATCCCAGGCCTCAAATACTCCAGTCAAACATCAGTGATGTGGGTACGTCATCAGCACGTTTGCGAAGCTGATTGCGGAATGCCTGGATGAAAATGTGTCCTTTCAACTTTATATCGCGCCAAGGAAACCGCACCGCCGCTTATGTTGATCCGACGATTCAAGCCTCGGTCAGGTGCTTCCTGACAGTTGGGTCGATCTTATTGCTTTGGAATGGGTAGATACCACAAGCGGCAATTGCCTCGCGCGCAGTGACGCGCTCGTGCAATCGTTTCCAGATAGTTTTGGCAGCATAGGGATGAGGGTACGGGCGCCAGGCGACGCCCATGGTCATTCCTCGTAGATACTTCAGTTGCTGCCGGTGCGCGGAGTACAAGATGGTGTTGGCTACGCTGCCTTCTCGTGCAAGCTCGTGTTCTGTCACGAATATCCTGTTTCCCCGCATTGTCACCAAGCCGGAATAGCGGGAAATCTGGTGCATGCTTTTGTCTGTCGACGTGGCAATTTCCCTGGAACGAATAGTGAAAAGCCCATCAACTTCCTGGATGCGGATCAATGAACAGAAGATCTTTCCTTCCCAAGATGGCGTGCAGAAATATGAATGGTAAAACCCTACGTAACGCCTCAAGTTTTTCTGTTGACCCCGAAAAGGATCAAGAAATGCGTCTGTGGGCGTTTTGCCAACTTGTGGCACGACACCCTTTAGCATTCGTTCGAAGTTATCAGTTTCAGCGAACAGCTCTGCTTCTGTCAGATCGAAGTGACGCGCAATTCGGCGCATGTTGTGGGCCGAAGGCAGGCTAGAGCCATTCAGGTAACGATTGAATTGCTGTCTGTTGACGCCGATGTCACGACAAATCTGCGAAATGCTCCCGTGTTCTGCGCATAACGACTTTAGGTTTGTGGAAAAATTCTCTGTCACCGGTAAAACCTTTCGCGTTTTGACGCTATAGGACGACAGATAGCGTCAATTCGCACAAGATCGCACAATTTGTTTTCCCTGCAAATTGGTTTCTTCTTCGGCATCAACTCGCAACAGACAAGCCTCCAGATGCCAATTCAGACCATCGAAAACACATGGATCACACTCTCGGATGGACGGAGTCTTGCTGCGCGACTCTGGTTACCCGAAACGAGCCCTGTACCGGCTATTCTGGAATATCTGCCTTATCGCAAACGCGACGGCACAGCGCCGAGAGATGAAACGACACACACAGTGTTCGCTGAGGCGGATTATGCCTGCGTGAGGGTCGACATAACCGGCACCGGGGACAGCGAAGGTCAATTCGATGATGAATACTCTGAGCAGGAACTGCGTGATGGCGAGGAAGTCATAGCCTGGATTGCCGCGCAGGATTGGTGTGACGGGCATGTCGGGATGATCGGAATATCGTGGGGCGGATTTAACGGCTTGCAACTAGCCTTTCGCCGACCACCAGCTTTGAAGGCTGTTATCAGCGTTGCCTCGACCGTGGATCGCTATGCGGATGACATCCATTTTATGGGCGGGTGCCTGCTGAGTGATAACGTGAACTGGGGTAGTCAGATGTTTGCATACCTGACGCGCCCCGCCGATCCGGACCTACGTGCAGATTGGCGAGAGGATTGGCTGGCTCGCCTGCAAAACGTCCCATTCTCTGCCGCAGATTGGTTGCGTCACCAAACCCGTGACTCCTATTGGAGGCATGGCTCTGTTTGCGAGGATTGGTCTGCCATTCAAGTTCCTGTTTTGGCGATCACAGGCTGGGCAGATGCTTATGTGAATGCTCCACCCGCTTTGGCTGCAAATCTGAGGGCACCGAGCAAGGCCGTCATCGGGCCATGGGAACATCGGTATCCTCATATCTCGAAACTTGATCCTGCGGATTTCCATTCCGAAGTCATCGGCTGGTTTGATCGCTGGTTGAAAGGGCAAGAAAATGGTGCAGAGGACCTGCCTGCCTATCGGACATACATGCAGGAGCACTTTAACCCAGCGCCGCAAAATGGCCCTCGGCAAGGTCGTTGGATTGCGGAAGCTAGCTGGCCGTCGCCGCACCTACAGGAACAGATCTGGCACTTGGTTCCCGGCGGGTTTTCCCAAAGCCCAAGCCCTGGTTCCTTGGCAATCGCATCACCTTTTCATGTCGGTATGCAAGGCGGGTATTTCTGTGCTGGCATGCGGATTGACAACGAGCTTCCCGGAGATCAGTCAAGCGATGACGCCTTGTCGCTCTGTTTTAACAGCGCACCATTGCAAGCGCCGATGGAGTTGCTGGGGCGCGCTAAACTGAAGTTTCAGTTTTCGGTGGATCAGCCTGTTGCCCAGCTTGTTGCTCGATTGTGCGATGTGTCGCCGGACGGTGTATCACAACGTATCAGCTATCGGTCGCTGAACCTCTGTCACTACCGCAGTCATGAAGCGCCCGAAACCTTAAGGCCCGGAGAGATTTACGAGGCCGAGATTGCCCTGAATGAATGCGCGCACCGCTTGCGTGAGGGTCATGTGCTGCGGCTGGCCCTGTCGACGTCTTACTGGCCGATCGTCTGGCCGGCACCGAATGCCGTTGAGGTGACATTACACCTGCAGAATTGCACTCTGCACTTGCCTGTGCGCGAAGTTACGCACGAAATACAAGCCTCTGAACCTGGCCAAGCTCAAGGTTACCCGGTTCTTGATGCCGAGCAACTTCGGTCACCTGCATCGCAGTCCGAACAGATCGAGAGCGAAGACGGCCAGATAGTTCTGAAGACGTTTGATGACTACGGTAAAACGCGCGATCCCTACCACGATCTGATTGTCGGTAGCGACGTGCGCATGCACTATGGCATTCATCCGGATGATCCCTCAACCGCATGTTTCGAGACGGCTTGGAATTTCACCTTTGAACGGGCGGATTGGCAGGTTGCCATCTCGACCAAGTGCCGCATGAGTTGTGATGCACAGAATTTCTACCTCTACCGCAAACTACGCGCCACTGAAGGCGCGGATGAAACCGAAGTTCTGACGAAGGAATGGTCCGAAACCGTTCCACGCGGACTTCTATGACTTAGTCCAAGGGAGGATATTATGAAGATCGAATGGACAAAGGCCAATGTTGGCCGCAGGAAGTTTTTGAAAGGCGCAACCGCGCTTGGGGCGGCCACAGCTCTTCCGATGGGATGGGCAAACCGCGCATTTGCGGCAGATGACGGTGTTCTGCGGGTGCGGGCTTATGGTGATGCACAGAATATGGATCCAGCCCATTCCGTTGGTGTTGTTGAAGAAGAGGTTCATGCCTCCATCTACAACAAGCTGATCCAGTATAAGCCAGGCGAGGAATGGGGTTGGCAGCTGGATGCGGCAACGATGATCGAACAGGTTGATCCGACCCACATCAAGTTCGCATTGCGAGACGACATCGGGTTCACCAACGGTTTTGGCGCCATGACTGCCGAGGATGTTAAATTCAGCATGGAACGGGTCGTGGACGACGCGACCGACAGTCCGAACAAACCCGACCTGGGTCCCTTCAGCCATGTTGAGGTAACCGGTGAACGCGAGGGGACGATCGTTCTGAATGAACCGTTCGCACCGATCTGGTCGATTGCCCTACCTTACATTACCGGAAACATTGTGTCGAAAGCGGCGGTCGAAGCTGCTGGTGGCCGGATCGGCGCTGATCCGGTGGCAGAGTCCGGCCCCTACCTGCGGGACAGTTGGTCCCCCAAGGAAAAGACAGTTCTCAAGCGCAATCCCGACTGGAAAGGGGACGCACCCACCTGGGATACCGTCGAAATCTATCCGATCGACGACGAAAACACCGCCGAGATCGCGTTTGAGGCGGGCGAGCTGGATGTAACCCGTGTGTCGCTAGGCTCGGTCGAGCGGTATCGCGCCGGGGTTCCCAATGGTGGATCATTGGTTGAGAAACCCTCGCTTTATTATGTCTGGATGGGCATGAATGTCGAGCATCCGAAGCTGCAGAACCAGAAGCTGCGGCAGGCGATTCAGCACGCGGTGGATGTACCCAGCATTCTCGAGGCTGCATATTTTGGTGCTGCGGAACCTTCGACCGGCATCATTGCACCGGGCCTTGCCGGTCACCGGCCGTCTTCGATGGTGCCGCCTGAGGCGAATTTCGAGAAAGCGGCGCAGTTGCTTGCAGAATCCGGTGAGACCAATGTTACGCTGACCCTCGATACGCTGAACAAGACGACCTTCACCACAACCGCTCAGATCATTCAGGCAACGCTGGCGCAGATCGGGATCACGGTTGAGGTGAACGTTCTGGAATCCGGGGCATTCTGGGCGTCGGGTGACAATGAGAACCTGCAGCTTGTTCTGAACCGCTATTCGATGACTCCGGACCCGTATTATGCGACGTCGTGGTTCACGCCCGAACAGATCGGAAAATGGAACTGGGAACGCTTCAACAGCCCTGAATTCAATGAAATTCATGAAACTGCGGCTGCGGAAACGGATATCGCAAAACGGGCAGAAATGTATCAGCGCGCTCAGGACCTGATGGAAGAAAGCGGTGCTTATCGATTTATTACCCACGAGGCGACACCGGTCATTCACAGCGCACGCGTCATTCCGGCATTGCGGCCAGATGGCCTGTCCCTGCTTCGGTATTTCGGCAAGGCGACCTGAACTCCCCAGGTCGACCAGGTACGGCGGGCGCGTAATGCTCGCCGTACCAAAAACAACGCCACCAAGCCACAAGGAGCCAGTTGGCCATGCTGAATTTCGCAACCCGTCGCTTCGGGCTGTCGCTGCTTATCCTGTTCGTGGCGGTCACCGTCATGTTCCTGATGATCCGCGCCGTGCCTGGCGATCCGGTCCAGATCATGCTGGGCCCGCGTGCCACGCCCGAACTTCAGGCCCAACTCACCGCGGCGCTGGGACTGGATCAACCGATCTGGAAACAGCTTTTGATTTTCTATGGGAATCTTTTGCAGGGTGACCTTGGAACCGATGTTTTCTCGGGCCGGTCCGTGACTGACATCGTGTTCCAGCAATTGCCATTCACGCTGGAGCTGATCTTTGCGTCGATCCTTTGGTCCGCAAGCCTGGGCATTGCCCTTGGTGCTTATGCGGCGGCGCATCCCAATACTTTGATTGATCGGATCGCTGCTGCGATATCTGTCAGCTTTGTCGCTGCTCCGGCTTTTGTTGTCGCGCTTTTGTCGCTTTTGATTTTCGCCGTCCATCTGCAATGGTTTCCCGCCATCGGGGCGGGAGAAGGTTTTTGGGACCGCCTAAACCATCTGGTTCTGCCGGCTTTCGCGATCGGGCTCAGCTGGGTCGGCTATATTGCCCGTCTGGTGCGGGCATCGATGCTGGAGGTTATGGGCGAAAGCCATGTGCGTACGGCCCGGGCTTTTGGTATCGCCGAACGTCGCGTGGTCATGGTTTACGCGCTTCGCATCGCCATTCTGCCGGTGGTTACCGTGATCGGCGTTGGGATGGGCTTTCTTCTCAGCTCGGCCGTCTTTGCCGAAATCGTTTTTGCCCGGCCGGGGCTGGGTAAACTGGTCATCGATAGCATTACGACCCGAAACTACCCGATTGTTATGGGCTCAGTCCTCATATCCACCGCGTTGTTTGTGGTTTCGACCGCGTTGGCAGATTTGATCAACGCGTTGCTCGATCCACGTGCACGTACGGCTCATTGAGGGGGGAAAGTGATGGAAAAATCTCGTTCCGAATTGGGTCAGATCATCATCGGGGTCGCCCGCGACCCGCTTGGCCTAATGGGCTTGATCATCGTCGGCATCATCGTGTTCTGCGCAATATTCGCAGCCTGGATCGTGCCCTACGACCCGATTGCCATGGATATTAAATCGCGCATGCAAGGACCATCCGCTGCACACCTTCTGGGGACCGACCAACTTGGGCGCGATACGTTTTCGCGGGTGATTGCAGGGGGTCAGGTTGCGCTCAAGGTGGCATTGCCGGCCGTGTTCGGCGCAATGGCGATTGGTCTGACGCTGGGCATGATAGCCGGGTATGGGCCGAAATGGCTCGACAACTTACTGATGCTGTTCTTCGATACCATTCGATCCTTTCCGACCGTAATGTTCGCGCTGGCCGTAGTTGCGCTGGTCGGGCCCAGCCTGCAGACAGTGGTGTTCGTGGTCATGGCAACTTCGATCCCGACCTATGGGCGCGTTGCACGGACGCAGACACTGACGCTGCGCAATTCCGAGTTCATTCTGGCCGAGCGGTCGATGGGGGCGAGCATGGCGCGCATATTGGGCGTTCATATGCTGCCCAATATCATCGGCGTTCTGGCAGTGCTGGCAGCCATGGATATCCCTACAGTCATCGCGCTTGAGGCCGGACTGTCCTTTCTGGGACTGGGTGTAAAACCCCCCACACCTAGTTGGGGTGCCTTACTGAAGGATGGCTATTCCTTGATCCGTCAAACCCCTTGGCTGGTGGTTGGCGGGGGCCTGCCGATCATTCTGGCAACACTTGGGTTCACGTTCCTGGGCGAAAGCCTGCGCGACGTGGTTGATCCGAAACTGAGGAAACAGCGATGACCGATACACTTCTGGAAATCGACCACCTCAGCGTCGATTACGAAACAGGGCGGGGCTATCTCAAAGCCCTGAGGGATATCACATTCGACGTCAACAAAGGTGAAATCGTTGGCATTGTCGGGGAATCTGGTTGTGGCAAATCCACCCTGATTTCATCCATCCTACGGCTGACCGCGCCCAATACGCGGTTCCGTGAGGGAGAGATCAGGTTCAAAGGGCAGGATCTGTTGCAGGCTTCCGAGCGTCATATGCGCGATCTTCGCGGGGCAGACATTTCAATTGTCTTTCAGGATCCGATGCAAACCCATAATCCGGTTCTGACCATCGGGCAGCAGATGCTGGACATTCAGCACCGCTCCAAACAGTCAAAGGCTGATAAGCTGGCCCACGCGGCCAAAATGCTGGGTGCTGTTGGTATTCCCGATCCCGAGGCGCGTCTGAAACAGTATCCGCATGAGTTTTCTGGCGGGATGCGTCAGCGGATCGCCATCGCGATGGCCTTGATGTCCGAGCCTGATCTTTTGATCGCGGATGAACCGACCACCGCGCTGGATGCGACGCTTGAGGTGCAGATCATTGAGCGTCTGCAAGAACTGCAGCGCGAGTTTCACTGTGCCATCCTGTTCATCTCGCATCATTTGGGCGTGATCGCAGAACTCTGCGACCGGGTGGTGGTGATGTATGCCGGTGCGGTTGTCGAAAGCGGAGAGGTGCGTGAGATTTTCCACAATCCCAAACACCCCTACACGCGTCGACTGATCGAGTGTGACCCCGGTCACATCAAAGAGCGCGCCCGCGTTTTGCCAACTATTCCAGGCGAAGTGCCCGATCTGGCCAACCTGCCGGGGGGCTGTATCTTCCGCGACCGCTGCGATCAGGCCATGCCCCGTTGCGCCACCGAAGTACCCCCACTGGATCAACTGAAACAAGGCCACCACGCCGCGTGCTGGCTGAACCATGAGGAGGCCACAACATGAGCTTGCTGAACGTTGTGGACCTGCACACCAGCTACGGGCCGGTCAATGTGCTGGCAGGTGTGAGCTTTACCGTAAAACCCGGCGAGACCTACGCGCTGGTCGGTGAAAGTGGTTCTGGCAAAACGACCGTGATACGCGCCATTGCCGGTCTTGCGCCTGCGCAAGACGGCTCGGTCACTTTTGAGGGTCAGGAAATTCGTGGCGCCCCGGAAAGTGTCATGCGTCCGTTGCGCAAAGACATGGCAATGATGTTTCAGGATCCAGTCGGAAGCCTCTCGCCACGCCTGACCATCCGCAGCCTGATCACCGAACCCTATCGTATTCAGGGCATGAAAGACCGCGATCTGGATGCCGAGGCTAGACGCCTGTTGGAAATGGTGAACCTGCCGACGCATTTTGCAGATCGCTATCCGTATCAGCTATCAGGAGGTCAGGCACGGCGTGTGGGCGTCGCACGCGCGTTGGCGTTGGAACCCAAGCTGATCCTTGCGGATGAGCCGACTGCCGGTCTCGATGTGTCGGTGCAGGGTGAGTTACTGAACCTGCTCAACGATCTGCGCGAACGGCTGGGGCTGGCGATGGTGATCATCACCCATAACCTCAGCGTCGTGCGTCATGTGGCTGACAGAATGGGGATCATGTATCTTGGCCGATTGGTCGAAGAAGGTCCAACCGAGACAATCTTCAACGACCCGCGCCATCCTTATACCCGTTGCCTTCTAAGCGCCAACCCGGAACCAGATCCGGATGCGCGATTGGAACGGATCGCCCTCAAAGGGGAACCACCCAGCTTGCTTAAACGCCCCTCGGGGTGTGAATTCCGCGAGCGTTGCCCCTTTGCCCAGGGCATCTGCACCCAGACCCCGGAATGGGAAGTGGACGGTGGCCACGGGCTGCGTTGTCTAGCCCCGCTGTCGTAGCAGGAAAACCGATGCCAAGCACACTCTATTTCAACGGTACAATCCTGACGATGGATGAACAGAACTCATCGCCAGAGGCAGTTCTGACCGAAGGAAACAGAATTCAGGCGGTGGGTGCCGAGGCTGATCTGCGCGCACGCATGACGGCGGATTCTCAGGAGTACAACCTTCAGGGTCGTACTCTGATGCCTGCATTTATCGACCCGCACGGGCATTTCCCAGATCCCGGGTTTATCCGGTTGTTCCGAGTCGACCTGTCGTCGCCTCCTCTAGGGGATTGCAGGGAAATGTCGCAGGCGCTGGACAGGCTGCGAGAGAAGGCCGACGCAACGCCCGAGGGTGAATGGGTCATGGGGGTTTCGTTCGACAATACGTCCATTCTCGAGGGTCGAATGCCGACACGGGCTGAGTTGGATGAAGTTTCACAACGGCATCCAATCTGGGTGATTCACGCATCGGGACACAATGGCGCGGCAAATTCTCTGGCGCTCGAGAGGCGCGGGGTAAATCGTCAAACACCTGATCCAGAGGGTGGTCGCTTTGGCCGTGATCCCAAAACCGGAGCCCTGACGGGATTGATAGAAGGGTTATCGGCCATGGGAGAGATGGGCGATACTGACTTCCTGATTGACCGCGAAAGGTTCTGGCAAGGCTTTGACGCCTGTCGTGACGAATACCTCGCCCATGGGGTGACTTATGCCCAAAATGCCTGGGCTTCGCAAACCATGTTGGATCACTTTGCCAGCCTTTCTGCCGATCAGGACCCGGGAATTGACATAGAACTCTTACCTGTCGGAAGTCTGGAGCCTGAGTTGTCTGCCAACTGGATCGGCACGAACTGGCCGGGAAACTCGCACTTCACTCTGGGTCCACGCAAACTGTTCACTGATGGGGCATTTCAGTTGCAAACCGCGTATCTGTCTGCCCCGTATTTCAAGCCGACCAACCCGGATCACCCTTCTGGAATGGTATACACCTCGCAAGAGCAATTGGATGCCGACGTCAGTAAGCTCCATGGCAAAGGCTTACAGATTCATTGCCACTGCAATGGCGATGCCGGCGCAGAGATGTTCATAGATGCGGTGGAAAAGGCGCTTCTAGTGCACCCACGCCAAGATCATCGTCACACCATTATCCACGGTCAGGCCCTGCGGGATGATCAGTTAGAGCGTATGGCTCAGCTTGGAATAACAGTCAGCTTCTTTCCCGCTCATGTCTTTTTTTGGGGGGATCGCCACTATGACACCTTCTTGGGGCCCGAGCGGTCCGAGCGGATATCACCAGCGGCCTCAGCTGAACGGTATGGCGTGCGATATACGATCCACAACGATGCCTCGGTCACGCCAACACGTCCAATCCACTTGGCCCATTGTTCGGTAAATCGGAAAACTGTTTCAGGCCGCGTACTGGGTGAGGACCAGAAAATCAGCGTTCAATCAGCTTTGCGCGCCCAAACCATCGACGCCGCTTGGCAGGTTTTCAAGGAAGATCAGCGCGGCTCCATCGAAACGGGGAAAGTCGCTGATTTCGTGGTTCTTTCGCGCAATCCACTGCACGCGCCGGAGCGCCTGACCGATACACAAGTGCTCGAAACAATTCGCAACGGTCAAAGTGTATTTGCCGCCACGGGTGCCGAGCAAGAAATCGAGCACACATAATGACCTTCAAGCGTGTTGCGATCGCAGGGTTTCAGCATGAAACCAATTGTTTTGGTGTGACGCAAGCCGGTCTGCACGAATTTGAAATGGCGGATTCCTGGCCCGGTATGTTGTATGGAACGCAGGTGGTTTCGGAAACAACTGGCATGAACCTTCCGATCGCAGGTTTTGCCAAGACCGCAGTAGCAGCAGGGTTTGAAGTCGTTCCAATCCTGTGGTGCGCCGCCGAGCCGTCCGCACATGTGACCGATCATGCTTTTGAAACGATTTGCGGGATGCTGTTGGACGGGCTCAAAGATGCGGGCCACATTGACGGCGTTTATCTTGACCTCCACGGGGCAATGGTCACCGATAGTTTTGCAGATGGTGAAGGAGAGTTATTACGTCGTGTGCGAGAAACTGTGGCCTCCAATATTCCAGTGGTCGCAAGTTTGGACCTGCATGCCAACATCTCTGCTGAAATGGTTGAATACGCCGACTATTTTTCGATTTTTAGGACTTATCCTCACTTGGATATGGCGGAAACGGGCGCCCGTTGCGTAACCGTACTGCAGCGTTTAATAGCGGGTGAAACACTTTCCAAGGCGTTCCAACCGGTGCCTTATCTCATTCCCCTGCATTCGCAGCATACCGGATCCGCGTTGTTCAACGAAATTTATCAAATGCCGGCCAGATTTGAGCAGCAGGAAATCTTGGCCGAAATTGCTCTTGGATTTACAGCAGCGGATTTCCCCGACACCGGCCCGTCTTGCGTTGTCTACGCATCCACAGCCGAGAAAGCCGTCGCTGCCGCAGAAGAAATCGTCTCCTTGTTTATGTCCCGGGAAGCCGACCTCGATTGTTCGATGCTGTCTCTGGAGGAAGCCGTATCGACATGTCGTCAAAGGCGGAAGAAACCCATTGTTCTCGCAGATGTTCAGGACAACGCCGGTGCAGGCGGGACGTCTGATACCACGGGACTGTTGGCAGCACTGATTGAGGGTGGAACAAAGAGTGTCTTGATGGGTTTGTTCCATGATCCGCAAAGCGCAAGGCAAGCCCATGAGGTTGGAGAGGGCGCCTTGGTCGAATTGGCAATTGGCGCAAAGTTCGATTTGGCTGGCCAGATTCCAGTCATAGCAGAGTTTGAGGTTCTGGCTTTGAGTGACGGCACTTGCCGCTATACCGGAGAAATGTATGGGGGTGGTGTCGCAACGCTTGGTAAGACGGCGGCGCTACGGTTAGTTGGGCAAGAGGCCGAAATCGATCTTGTTGTCACAAGCCTACGCAATCAATGTCTGGATCGTGCACATTTTACTCATATCGGCCTAAACCCTGAGAGCTATTCAGTGATTTGCGTTAAGAGTACCGCACATTTCCGGGCGGATTTTGAACCTATAGCTGGAGATGTATTTGCGGTTTCTTCTCCAGGCGCATTTCTCTGCGACCTCAAAAAAATCCCTTACACTTGTGTTACCAGACGGCTGCCCAACACTTGCAGTGCTTCCACCAGCCGACACAAATGAAGGTCTATTGAATTCGGAACTACTCATTCTCCGGCTGACCAATGCGAACAGGCACGCGATCGGGAGGTTTAAATTCTGTCGCTTGATTGAGAGGGTATTTGAAAGGAAGGTGCTGCTCGAAGCCGTATTGAGGAGTTACGGCAAACTGCTCATAATTCCTATGATCTGAATGTCAGCTTTCGACATCGGATTTCAATTTTTTCGCAAATGCAGCGAAGGACCGGTATCCGCCGATTCTGTTGAAAAGCAACGTGTTGCCGGCGCAGAAAGTGAGGCGCTGAACAGAGCGCGAGCGCCTTTCTGGTCAGGCTTTGCGCGTTTGCTGCGGTGCAGGAAAGATCTTAGCTTATTTGCGGCGAAACTGCCTGAGCGCGTGGCCTGCTGGGCAGATGTACTGACCATTTTCAGCATCCCATTCGAAGTCGGCGCGCGTCCAGGTACCGTCGTTGCGCCCGGATTTATCAAAGACAGGAATGTGCGGCGCGATCTTGCGGTCGACCAGCCATCCAAGAAGTGGCCCGGTGTCATAAGCGGTGTCGGCGATCAGCCATTCTGGATGCAGGTCGAACTTGTCCTCTACCCGGTCCAGCATGGTTTTGGTTGATCCGACTTCAGCTTGTCGGATGGACCGTGTGACTTCCACATCGACGATGACCCCGTGATCGGTGTCGATCAGATAGTAGTCGGAATGGCTAAAGAATGCTGGGCCTTTACGGGCCGCCGTTCACTGGCTGGCCGGATCAGAATGAGAGGTGAACTTTCGTTGCACCTCGCTGGCGGCACCGAATGCGGCTTCATCTAACGTGTCCAGATACTCGCTAACGGCGCGAGGGGCATCGGTCGGGTCGATGTCGGAGGCGTCCCAATCTTCCTTCGGCGTCGAGTTCTGTTCGTTAGAGTCCGCCTCTATCAGGATGGCATCAATTGCCAGACGCTGGCCGCTAACCAAACCTTCCGCGATGCAACGCGCAACAGTCGTCTTGAACAGATGACGCAGCGGCTCACTCTCACGGAACCGGCCATGCCGGTTCTTGGAAAATGTTGAGTGATCTGGCACCCGGTCGTTCAGATCAAGACGACAAAACCAGCGATACGCCAGGTTCAAATGCACCTCTTCGCACAATCGGCGTTCTGACCGAATGCCGAAGCAATACCCAAACAGAAGCATGAGTATCAGCAGCTCCGGATCAACCTATGGGCGGCCAGCGTGGCTGTGGAAGTCGGCGAGATGCGCTGGCGTACTGGCCAGATCAACAAACCGATCAATCGCGCGCAGCAGGTGATCTTGGGCAACATGATGCTCAAGCGAGAATTCGTAGAACAACGCCGCCTGAGCATCCTTCTTCGGTCCCATCATCGCTTTTTCTCGCAATCCATACCGGAATTGAATCAGCGACTTACCTCACGATCAAGCAAGAGTTTTTCAACGAAATACGCCCGTGCTGTTTTTCGCTGCCAACGCAAAGCGTACAATGCAGCCGTTGGTTCCAGGAGCGGCAACGGCGGAGTTGTCCCGCGGAATGTAAGTTTGATCTGTTTACAGTTCTGCGCTCGCGGCGAATGTCAACAATGCGGGCTGCAGCCGCAGAAGCAGTGGTGTGTGGTGAATGTCTCTTAAGGGCCGTTCTCGCAGCTTTGCAAAGCGCGGTTTCTGAATTCAACTGCCGACGGTTGAAATCACAGCGAATGGCAATACCCTGCCCCTTTGCGGACAGGACGTGTTTGGTTTGGGCTATTTGTCAAAATTGGAATTTCCGGAACTACCAACCCAGATCCCTCATTCCGTAAAACGTGTATGCAAGCGGCAGGCTGTGGCGGCGAAGTCTGGGGAAAGGGATTGCCGCAGGCTGTTGTTGCATGAGCGAAGGCAAAGGTGATTTGTAGGGCTTGCCAGCCGCAATTCCTGCCAGCAACCGCCCGGTATAGGTCGCCATTGCAACACCGCCGCCGTGATAGCCAAACCCGGTCCAGGCGCGTCGCCAGTTTCCGATCTGCCCGGCATAAGGAATAAGGCCTCTGGTGAGACAGACCAGACCGCTCCAGTGAAACTCAGTTTCCGCGCAGATCAGCGCCGGGAACATGGCCTCGAATTCGTGGCGGATCTGACGCCGCATCCGCTGCATTGAGCCAGCTGTGATGTTGCTGGTGCCGCGCATTCCAAACAGCACACGGTTGTCCGGCAGCAGGCGAAAGTAGTGCAGGAGGTTACGGGTGTCGTATGCGATGCGCCGGGTCGTCCACCCCTGGGTCTGTTTTTCCAGTTCGGTCAATGGCCGCGTGACCATGATATGTGACACCACCGGCAAGTAGCGCCCCCGCAGCCAGTCCGGAAGGTTGTCGCTGCTGTAGCCGTTGCAGGCGACGATGAGACGATCAGCCTTAATCCTGCCGGTAGGCGTTTCGATGATGTAAATCCCGCCCGGCTCTTCATGCACCGAAAGCGCAGGGGTGCTGCCGTGAATCACAGCGCCGGCCTGCTGTGCTAGACGGGCCAGACCAGCAGCATACTTGCCTGGGTTCAAGCCGAAGCCTTGGGGCAGCAGAAAACCACCGTGGAAACCGTCGCCGTGCAAGCCTTCCTGTTGCATCTCCTGTGCTGACAGAATCGGGCAATCAACCCCGGCATAGCGGCGCAGACCCTCCGCCACCTCTGGTAGTGCACGCGCGGCTGAGGCGTTGTGGGCCAGGCAGTATTCTCCGTCAACCTGGGCCTCTGCCTCAATGCCACCGCTGGAGGTGAGATCTCGGACCAGGGCGACGGCCTCTTTCTGGGCGCTGTAGAAAGAGCGCAGGTCATCCTCGCCGAAGCGGCTGATGATCGCGCTATCTGCCAGTTTGGCGCCGCCGAAGCCGCAGAAGCCGGCATTACGCCCTGATGCCCCCCAGCCGGGCTGGGCGGCCTCGATTACAAGCGGCGCCTCGCCGTAGTCGCGGGCGAGATGCAGAGCCGTGCTGAGACCGGTGTAGCCAGCACCGATAATGGCCACGCCCGCGCGCCGATCCCCGTCCAGCGCCGGAAAGGCAGGCGTGGCAGGCATCGTAGCCTCCCAATAGCTGCCAATCGGTGTCTCGGTGTCATAGGCGTGGGCGTCGTAGATGCGGTGAAGATTTGGCATGGCGTTGGTCCGTTCCGGCGGCGCCCCTTCAGAGCGCTGCGATCACCTTGGTTTCAAGATATTCGAGAATACCTTCACGGCCGCCCTCTCGCCCGACGCCCGACCTCTTGATCCCACCGAAAGGAGAGCCCGCGCCAAGGAAGGCACCGTTCACATTGACCATACCCGCGTGCAGGGCGCGTGCGACGCGGGCCGCGCGGTCACTGTCGCCGGTTTGCACATAGGCAGAAAGGCCGTAAGGCGTATCATTGGCAATGGCGATAGCTTCCGCCTCGTTGTCGAAGGGGACCATTACCAGTACTGGGCCGAAGATTTCCTCCTGTGCAATGCGCATTGCATTGTTTACATCGGCAAAAACGGTGGGACGGGCATAGTAGCCAGTCTCAAATCCTTCAGGCTTGCCAAGTCCGCCGGCGACCAGCCGCGCGCCTTCGGCAATACCGGCCTCTATCATCTCCTGCACGCGGGTATATTGCTGCGCGCTGGACAGCGGCCCCATGTGATCGCCCGGTTCAGCGGGGTTGCCGACGGTCATTCGCTCGCATTTCACCTGCGCCAGTTCCACTGCGCGGTCATAGACGGTGTATTCTACCAACATCCGGGTGGCAGCATCGCAACTCTGACCAGTATTAATGAAACAGGCTTCGATACCCTCGGCGACAGCAGTTTCCAGATCGCAATCGGCAAAGATCAGGTTCGGGGACTTGCCACCCAGTTCCAGTGCCACCTTCTTGACCGTTTCCGCCGCGTCCCGAGTCACCGCGACACCGCCGCGGGTCGACCCGGTGAATGATATCATGGCGACATCCGGGTGGCGTGACAGCGCAGCACCAACCACTGGGCCTTCGCCGTGAACCAGGTTGAATACACCCGCAGGTACACCAGCCTCATGCAGTACTTCAGCATAAAGAACCGCGGAAAGCGGTGTCAGTTCCGAGGGTTTCAGAACCATTGTGCAGCCCGCCGCCAACGCGGGCCCGACTTTCAGCACGATTTGGTTGATTGGCCAGTTCCATGGGGTGATCAGCCCGCAAACGCCTACCGGCATCCGCACCAGCGTGTCGCCATTGGTCAGCCTCTCTTCAAAATCAATTGCTTTCAGGTCAGCAATAATGGCTTCCAGATGGTCGATGCCCACCTGGGCCTGCATCTCACGCGACATGGAGATCGGGGCACCCATCTCCAATGAGATGGCCTGTGCAAAATCATCAACGCGGGCGGTGTAGACCTCCAGCACTCTTTCAAGGAGCGCGATTCGATTCTCCCGGCTGGTGGCGGCAAAGGCGGGCAGCGCAGCCTTGGCTGCAGCAACCGCGGCATCGACGTCGGCTTCCTTGCCAAGTGCGAGATGGCCGAGAGACTGTTCGGTGGCAGGGTTGATCACTTCAGCAGTGCTGTTGCCGCAGGGTGTGGTCCAGTTGCCGCCGATATAGAACTGGGACATGTTGTACTGCATTGTCGTTTCCGATCTGGTTGGAGGGAAGGTCACGCGGCGGCCATTGCTGCGCGGGTTTCCTGTTTCTGGCGACGTTCTTGTCGGCGGTTGATGAGCGACGCGGCGATGACACCGGTGGCGACGACGCCTATCAGCATGGTCGAAAGAGCATTGATCTCGGGCGAGACACCAAGCCGGACAGAGGAATAGAGCTTCATCGGCAAGGTGGTGGATCCGGGTCCTGAGGTAAAGGTGGCGATCACCAGGTCATCGAGTGACAGAGTGAATGACAACAGCCAGGCCGAGATCACCGCAGGCGCGATTACCGGAAGGGTCACCTGACGGAAGGCGGAAAACGGAGTGCAACCCAGGTCCAGGGCTGCATCCTCCAGCGACCTGTCAAAACTTGACAGCCGGGAGGTGACCACCACTGAAGCATAGCACATGGAAAAGGTCGCGTGAGCGATGGTGATGGTCCAAAACCCACGGTCGAGACCAATGGCAACAAACAGCAACAGAAGCGACAGGCCTGTCACTACCTCGGGCATCACCAGAGGGGCGAAGATCATGCCGGATAATAACGTGCGTCCCGGAAAACGACCCATACGTACCATGACAATGGCGCTGAGGGTGCCCAGGATTGTGGCAAGCGTCGAAGAGACAAAGGCGATGCGGAGCGTACTCCAGGCCGCTTCAAGGTAAGCTTCATTGTTCAGCACGATACCATACCATTTGGTGCTGAAGCCGCCCCAGACGGTAACGAGGCGCGAGTCATTGAAGGAATAGATCACCACCAGCAGCAACGGCAGGTAGAGGAACACAAAGCCTAAGGTCAGCGATGTCAGGTTGAACAAGTTGAAGCGGCGGATCATCCCAATTCCTCCTGATGTTTCTGCTGATGGCGTTGAAACAGTACGATCGGCACTATCAGGATAGTAAGCAGCACGATGGCCACGGCCGCAGCGATGCCCCAGTCGCGGTTGGAGAAGAACTCGAGCCACAGGGTCTTGCCGATCATCAGTGTTCCGGATCCGCCCAGAAGATCCGGGATAACGAATTCGCCGATTGCGGGAATGAAGACCAGAAAACAGCCCGCGATCACCCCTGGCAGCGATAGCGGCAAAGTGATCTGGCGAAATGCTGCAAATGCACTGCAGCCGAGGTCTTCGGCCGCTTCCAGCAGACGGCCGTCAATCCGCTCCAGTGAGGCGTATAGCGGCAGGATCATGAACGGCAGGTAGGAATAGACGATGCCGATATAGACCGCGATTTCGGTGTGGATGATGGCCAGCGGCTGGTCGATGAGGCCGAGCTTCATCAGGGTGAGGTTCAGGAACCCCTCGTTCTTGAGAATGCCGATCCAAGCATAGATGCGGATCAGGAAGCTGGTCCAGAACGGCAGGATTACCAGTAGCAGGAGCGTCTTGCGCCATTCCTGCGGAGCCTTGGCCATGGCATAGGCAACCGGGTAGCCGATCAGCAGGGCGAGGAGGGTTGCGATGCCGGCGACCTTGACGCTGTTGAGGTAGGCCTTGAGGTAGATGCCGTCCTCGGCCAGCCAGAGGAAATTCTCGAAATCAAGCTCCGCGAAGGATGCACGCAGCCCGGCAAGCCCCTCATCCAGGCTGAAGGTGGGGGCATAGGGCGGACTGGCGGTGACGGAATCCGACAGGGAAATCTTGATGACGATCAGGAAGGGCACCAGGAAAAAAAGCGTTAACCACAGGTAGGGCACGAGGATAAGCAGGCGTCGTGATGTAATCATGATCCTGCCCTCACGCATCGACCAGCACGCAGGCACCTGCGCGCCAGCTGAGCCAGACCCTATCGTTCCAGTCGATCTCGCGCCGTGAGGTCAGCAACCGGTTGGCTTCCTGCGCACGGATCAGAAGGCCTCCGTCAAGCCGAACCAGAAAGGTTGAGGCGCTGCCGGTATAGGAAATTTCTTCGACTGTACCCTCGACCATGTTCACGTTGTGCGCTGCTGCCGGTTGGTCCTTGGTGAGGTGGATTTTCTCGGGGCGCAGCACCAAGATCTTGCGAGCACCGGGCGTCAGAACATCACCGGGCTGTGGGCGGAATACCAGTTGGGTGCCGCCGTCCCAACGGGCTATCGCCAGTTCTCCCTCCATGCCCGACAGCTCGATATCCAACAGGTTCACATTACCAATGAAGTCAGCAACATAGCTGGATGCAGGGTGTTCATATATCCGCGCGGGCGTGTCGGTCTGCAAGAGCTTGCCTGCCTTCATGACGGCGATACGAGAGGAAACGGTCATTGCCTCTTCCTGATCATGAGTGACGATTATGAAGGTAAGGCCCAGCCGGTCCTGAACGTCCATCAGCTGAAACTGTGTTTCCTCGCGCAGCTTTTTGTCGAGCGCGCCCAGCGGCTCGTCCAACAGCAGCACTTTGGGTTTCTTGGCCAAAGAGCGCGCCAAGGCCACCCGTTGCATCTGTCCGCCAGACAATTGGTGCGGCTTGCGGTCTGCAAACCCTTCGAGCTGTACCAGCGCAAGCATCTCATCCACACGGTCCTGAATGTCGTGCTTCTTCCAGCGTTCCTGCTTGAGACCGAAGCCGATGTTCTTGGCCACCGACATATGTGGAAACAACGCGTAGGACTGGAACATCATATTGATCGGCCGCCGGTTTGCCGGGATACCTGTAAGATCCTGCCCATCCAGCAGAATGCGGCCCGAAGTTGCGTCTTCGAAACCCGCCAGCAAACGCATCATCGTGGTCTTGCCGCAGCCGGAGGGGCCGAGGAGCGAGAAAAACTCGCGTTTCCGAATGTCCAGGTTCAGATCCGAGATTGCAGTGAAGCCACCAAAGGACTTGGTCACATTCTCGAAGCGGATCAATGGTGTCCGGGGCTGTTCCTCCGGACTGGCAGGTTCGGCGTGGGCGGCATGGGCCGGATCAAAGAGGTTCATTGCTGCAGGTTCCTCTGTCGCTGGTCTCTGCCGCGGACCGGGCGGGTGCCGAGGCAGAGCTAAGGATACGCGGCCCGAAAGCCGTGCGTCAGGTCACTCGCCGGTACGGACTTTCGACCATGTGCGGGTGTAAAGCCGCTCGGTCTTTCGGTCCTGCAACACAGGGGTATTCAGCATCTCCATCGTCTCTTCGGTCGGATAGACGGCGGGGTTGCTTGTCAGTTCCGGGTCTATCTCAGCCTGGGCGGTGAAGTTGGCGCTGCCGTAGCGGATGAAGTTGGCATTCTGGGCCGACACCGAGGGCTGCATCAGGTAGTTCAGGAAGGCGTGGGCCTCGTCCACGTTTTTGGCATCGGCCAAAATGGCGAGGCCATCAAAATCCAGCAGCGTGCCTTCTTCCGGGATGATGTATTCCAGGTTGACGCCATTGCTGGCCTCTTTAGCGCCGTCCGCAGCCCAGTAGGCATCACCGCTCCAGGTCAAGCCGAGGCAGGCGTCGCCATCAGACAGCGCTCCGATCATGCCATCGGTCGAAATCTGGGCGATATTGTCACGGATTGCGCCGATATGCGCTCCGGCTGCCGCAATCTGGTCCTTGTCGCTAGTATTCGGGTTGTAGCCCATGTCGATCAGCGCGGCACCAATCACGTCGATCGGGGAATCGGCGATCATTACACTGCAGTCAGTCAGCTTGCCGGAAATCTCGGGATCAAACAGTAGATCCCAGGATTTGGGATGGTCTTCGCCCAGACGCTCCGCCAGCTTGTCGGTGTTATATGCAATGCCGAAGGTCCACCAGTTGTAAGGTACCAGGTATTCGTTGCCGGGGTCGAAGGTCTCGATCAGCCCGGCGATCTTGGGCCAGACATGTTCCAGGTTCGGAATCTTGGACTTGTCGATCTTCTGTAAAACTCCAGCCGAGATTAGCCGGGCGGTGCCAGTGGAGGAGGGTACTATGATGTCATACCCGGAACTTCCCGCCAGCACTTTGGTTTCCAGCATCGCGTTGGAATCATAGGTGTCATAAGTGACGTCGATTCCGGTTTCCGCTTCAAAGGCTTCGATGATCGCAGGGTCGAGATAGTCGCTCCAGTTATAGATCACCAGTTCGCCCTCTGCCGCAGCGGCGATGCCCCAGATAATCGCGGCCCCGGCCATAAGGCTGGTTGTCAGCTTGGTATTCATGGTTTCCTCCCGTGATGGGGTTACGTTTTTTCTTGGGGTGCGGACCTCAGGCCCGCTCCTGTTCCAGTTCGAGCCCCTGACCCAGCAATTCCTGAGTAGCGTGCTCGACGCCTTCGGTAAGCATGTCGAACATGTCGTCGATCTGTGCCTCGGTGATCACCAGTGGAGGTGAGAAAATCGCCATGTTGCCATAGGGGCGGACCATCAGACCCAGTTCCTGGCAGCGAGCGTCAATGACGGCACCAATGCTCGCATCAATCTCGGTACTGGCTTGGCCGTCGCGGGTCAGCGAGCATTCAATGCAGCCCACCAACCCCATTCCACGCACATCCACAATCAGAGGTAGCTCCAACATTTGACTCAGGCGCTTCTGGAAATGCGGGGTCACGTTGCGGACGTGCTCCAGAATGCCGTCGCGCTCAAAAATCTCAATGTTTTTGAGACCGGCGGCGGCACAAACCGGGTGTCCGGAATAAGTGTAGCCACTGGTGAAATAGACGTCCCTGGAGATATCACCCTCGATGTCCTTGAACAGACGGTCGGAGAAGATCGCGGCCCCCATCGGTGCATAGCCCGAAGTCAAACCTTTGGCGCAGGTGATAATATCCGGAGTGACACCGAAGAGTTCCTCGGAAGCGAACCAGTAGCCAAGCCTGCCAAAGCCGGTGACGACCTCGTCCGAAATGTAAAGGACGTCATGTTTGCGGCATATCTCCAGGCAGCGTTTGTGGTAGCCTGTGGGCGGTACGATCACGCCACCGGAGCCCAACACCGGTTCGGCGATGAAGGCGGCAACGTTATCCGCGCCCAGGTCCAGAATTGCGTTTTCCAGATCCGCCACCTTTTCTTCGAGGAAGTCTTCGATGCTCATGCCCGCGGGGCGGCGGAAGGCATTCACGTCAGGCAGGAAATGCGGGATGGACTGGTCGGTGTCGAACCACTGGCGTTCGCTCGGTTTGCCGCTGAGCGAGGCGGTCAGGTAGGTGCCGCCGTGATAGGCATGCGCCCGGGTGATGATGCGCTTCTTGGACGGCTTGCCCAGCAGATTATTGCGGAAGTGGACAAAGCGGATAGCGGTGTCTACTGCCGTTGAGCCGCCGGTTGTGAAATAGACCCGGTTGAGGTCGCCCGGTGCAAGCTGGGCAATGGCGTGGGCGAATTCTGCGCTCACCGATGTTGCCTCGCTGAAGGGCGAACAATAGGCCATCTTGCGGGCTTGCGCCGCCATTGCATCGGCAATTTCAGTGTTGCCGTAGCCGAGCTGCATGCACCACATGCCGCCGGGGCCGTCGATCACCTTGTTGCCATGCTCGTCGTATACATAGATGCCTTCGGCATATTCGCTGAACGTCCTGTCGGCTTTTCCGGCGCCTTGGACTTCCAGTCCTTCCCACGGATGGAAGTAATTTTCCTTGTCCCAGGTTTTGAAGTCTTCGAAGTCGTTTCCAAGTTTGGTCATCACGGTCCTCTGTCCGGAGTTATTGCTGTCATGAATGAACGTACATTCATTAGATGTAAATGAATGTACGTTCATTGTCGATGGAAATTTATTTCGATATTGGGCAAGGTGTCCTAAAGGCGCTAACCCGGCCGGGAGAAGAAAAGGGCAGGCAAATGACAAGTATCGAAGATACAAGAAAAAAGCGGAAGGTGGACAAAGATTTGCACCGTGAAGTGCTGCTGGAAGCTGCTGCCAACGTGATCCTTCGCCATGGGGTGAGCGGCGCGACAATCAGCCGAATCCAGGAGGAATCCGGTCTCTCCCGCGGTATGATTAACCTGCACTTCCAGTCAAAGGACAATCTGATTCGCGAACTCGCGATACACATGACGCGGGAATACAATGCGGCCTGGCAGGGCTTTACCAGCCAGGCACCACAAGAAGTGTGTATCCCGGAAGATGCCGCTGCCCGTCTGCAAGCGTTATTCGAGACGGATTTTTCAGAAGCAGTGCTGAACAAGCGCAGCGTACGACTGACCTTCGCCTTCCGCGCTGAACCTGATCTCCAGGCAGTTGGATCAGGTTACATCGAGACCCGTGGAACTGATCTGCATGATCATGTACGCGGCTGCTGCAAGGTGCTCTGCGAGGCTTGCGGAACTCAAGGTGATCCCGAAAAAGTAGCTATGGCAATCATGTCTTTGCTGGAAGGGTTGTGGACCGATTTTCACGCCCACCCCGATGAGTTCAGCAGGGAAAATGCGGTGGATATCTGCCAAACTACCGCTCGTGCTTTCTTCCCAGGTTACTTCTGAGCGTTAACACTGTGTCCAGCCCCTGTTCCTAGGTCACTGATTTATCGTTTCTCTAATACGGTTTCCGGAGCTGGTGGTCTCATGTTGAGCACCTGGTGAGGGCGGGCATGATAGTACTGCTTGTGCCAGTGATTGATGATGATCTGGGCCCGTTCGGTTGTGGTGAATCATTCGGCATTGAGCACTTCCGGGCGGAGCGTGCCATAGAACCGCTCGTTGTGACCATTCTCCCTGGGTGACCCCGGATAGATGCGGGTCGGCTTGACGCCTACAGAAACAAAATGCGACCCGAACGCGCCCCCTACCGCAGTGGTGGGACATCTCACAACACGGGTGGGGTCCATACTTTGTTGTTACCGAAACGCCAGAACTTACCACTCAGAATCACAAATTGAATGGCCGGTTGGTCCGCGAAACCTGAATTGGAGCTTATCTAGATTTTTGAAGCGCAACGAATGTCCGGAATGCGGGCTGCAACTGCAGCATAACAATAGCATGACGAACTTCCGGAGTGGGCCGATATTGACCGACGCTTTGGTTACCATCGGTATCCAAACAGGAGTGAAGTCTTAATTGGCAACCCGCCAGACACATCGAAGAAGCGTGACCCAGCGCCTTGATCGAGGCCGTTTGGATGTAGAAACCGTTCCTGTTTTGATGTTTCTAGTTCAGACAGACTCCATTCTTATAGCTTCCAACTTCGCGGATCACGTCCCGGCTCGATGCTTCGATGCGATGCCGTTTAAGCTCGCTTTGAATGACGCGAACCATAAGGTCGTTGAGGGGGGTCACGCGATAACATGTCGTCGATGGTTCGTTGTGTGCATATCCGACACCGCTGTCGTCGGTCAGGAACATGTATCGCCCGTTGGAAACCAGCGCGCCCTGTCTCATAAGATATTCAAGATGCGGCCCTTGGCTGCTGGCTTCGATGCGATGTTGCTTAGCGCATTAGCGAGGCCAGTTTTGCTTTGAATTCGTCTCCGGCATTCTTGCTGCAAGCAGATTCCGGAAGGTGTCACATACTTGTCATATTTGTGCGCTAGTCAAAAACTGAAAAAAGAGAAAACATAGGAGGCTCCGATGACCTCTCTCAATACTCAGCTATGGGAGCTGATTAAAACGCACAAAATGCCTGATGATGCCGCAGGCACGCCGTTCATTGAACAACTGATGGCCGAAAACCGCATCTCTCGCGATACCGCCAATGTAGCGATCGCCGAATATCAAAAATTTATGTATCTTTGTGCCACGCGAACTGAGCGCAACGTGCCCTCGAAGGCGGTCGATTTGGTGTGGCATTTGCATATGCAGCACAGCCGCGACTATTGGGATGTCTTTTGCAAGAAGCTTGGCAAACCCGTGCACCACAATCCCGGCAGTCCGGGCCCGCAACATCTGGATGACTACAAAGCCACAGTCAAAGCTTATTCGGCCCTGTTTGGAACACCCCCAAAAGGGATTTGGAAGCAAAAAGACAGGTTTGGAACTTTCGTGTTGCTGATCTTCTTGGCGGTGTTCATTTGCGTCGGCGGCAATTCTATCGTCCAAAGTGGCAATCTATTATTTGGAGCGCTTTGGTTGAGCATACCGCTCGTCTGTTTTGTGTTCACCCTCAATGGACTGACCTCCACAAGTGAGATGACGCTGATTTTTGAAAGTGGCGACCCGTTTGCCGACGATGATGCAGGTGACTGTGGTTCGGGTGATGGCGGTGGTTGCGGCGATTGAGCCGCCAGTCTTCCATTCTGGTTACGTTTGCTCTGGGCTGAATCACGGTTATAGAACGGCAAATTGGCCCTTGATCGGTTTGACCCAAAATCGCGATCGTATCCGTGCGGCTTCTTGCCGATACGCTGCGCATCTGGCGCAAGATCGATAATAAATTCCGCATTTCAAAATTACAATAAACCGCTTCAAACCGGTCGATACTCCCGAACGGAATATATGCAGCGATGGGTCACGTACTGGGTGTGAAATGGCGCGTTGGCCATAAAATGGAAGAAACACGCGGATTAACGGAAGAACTATGGTGAATTTTCCAGTTAGTGGATCGCCCCTTAAAGGTTTACCTTTTTGCGAAGAAAAAACTCAATAAAATCAAATGTGACTATGCCAATTACTTCATCGGACCTTCCTTTTTGGCAGCATAGTTTTTCCTTCCGACGGCAAAGAAAAAAAGCCGGCGGTGCGCCGGCTTGCAAAAGATAGAGGTGAGTTTAGTGTAGGTCGCGTCGACGGAATACTATCCGGTTGTTCCCATTAATCGCCAATGGCTCAACACCCTGCTTATAAAGCTCTATACACATATTTGATGGGTCTCTTTGAAGGTCAGCGGCCAACGCTTTTGCCGAAATGTACTCCTTTTCGAATTCGAAGACCGAAGCCGCTTCGACGACTTTCCATCTCTGAGAAGATCTGCCTTTGGTGAGCGCAGGACTAAGGAACCCATCAGTCATCAAGTTACTGATGGTTAAAGTACATTATGCAGCGTGCGGACGAGATCGGAGAGGTCGATCCTGATTTTGACGTAAAAGCATACTTGGAAGAGATGTTGGACGAATTTTGAGAGCTGGCAGGATGGTCCCAAGAATTGACGTTTTCTTCATAAAAAACTATCTCTTCCAGCCAAGTCATTCTCCGAGCGACATGCGTTGTAGCCATCCAGCAGGCGTTTTTGTCCCGTTGGAAACTCGAGCGCGACATTCTACTGTATTTTTGCTTGTCGATAACCGCATCACACTTGCGAAGTAACTTTTTCGGAAATCGATTCGTCGTTTAGCAGCTCTGAAGCTGGATCGCCTGTCTCCCGGGTCAGTTCGGTAAAGTTAAAAAGCTCAGACATTTTGTTTTCATGGATACAAATGTGGCGCCAAACAGGCCATGCACCTCTCCAATCGACGCGAATTGCCACATTGCGGTCACAGACCAAAGGCGCATAACTTTTTAGTGAAGTTCGATATGATTTTCCCCCTTAACGTGTGCTGTGAGCTTTGTTAGCGAGAAGCTAATAAAATAAACAAAAGGTTACGGAATGGGTATTTTGAGAACCGCTTTTGGCGGAGCAGTTTTTGCATCTATCGCGTGTGCCGCATATGCCGACGTTCCTGCGGGCATTGCTGCCCTTGAAGCTGGTAATGTTTCGGGCGCAGTCGAGGAGTTTCAGGCTGGTTTTGACGATGGTGATGCAGATGGTGCGTTCTTCATCGGGCGCCTGTTTGAGATGGGTCTGGGAACTGAGCGCGACATGCGCCGCGCTGTCGAGCTCTATAGCGCGGCAGCTGATCAGGGCAGTGCGTTAGCGAAGAACCGGCTCGGTTTGATGTACTTGAATGGCGAATTGATCTTGCAGGATTATCAGCGCGCTGCGGAGTTGATTTGTGCGGCGGCAGAGTCCGGCGATGCCAACAGCGCATTCAATTGCGGCTTACTATTCGCGGATGGACAGGGCGTAGATCAGGATGCGGCAAGCGCAGTGGCATTCTGGCAGCAAGCCGCAGAGCAGAACCACGTAGCAGCCATCAACTATCTGGGTCAGGCCTACCGCGATGGCGCAGGTGTAACGCAGAATTATGAGACCGCTTTTGAGATTTTCTCGCGCACCGGGGGAGCTGGCAATCCTCTGGGGCTCTTTGAGTTGGCCAAAGCCTATCAGTCAGGCAACGGCGTGGATAAGGATCTTATCAAAGCGCATGGCTATGCCAATTTGGCGTCCGCGCGGGGCATGGAAGAAGCTCGCACCCTGCGAGACACTCTGAACACACAACTGAACCGTGATGATCTGGAGGCAGCACAGAGCTTTGCCCGCGAATGGCAAGCAACTCCACTGCATCAGGCTTCGCAGTAGTCCCCGTTTTCAGGTCTTCGAGTTTTTGTTGGTTCAGATTGGTTCATCTGTTATGAAAAATCTGCTTTTTCTCACGGTTGCTGTTCTGTGTCTCCTGAGCGGGTGTTCAGGTGCATCGCCTGAGCGCCTGAAAGAAATCTATAGCGTCTCTCCGTCGAGCAATGGCGGCTTTACGGCCTCCATAGAAGTGCGCGCAAACCATGCCGATCAGCAGGATAAGTTCAGCCAGAACGCATTCAACGAGATTTGTGCGGGACCCGCGACCAACATGTCCCGCTCAGTGTCGGCCCCTTTCGACAAACAAACGACATACACACAAAAGACATGGAATGCTGCTGCCGGGCAATTGGTCCAGACTGCGAGCTTTCCCGTAAACACGCCGCATGTTCGCATAACCTACAGGTTTGAATGCGCATGAGGAGCGGATCTCTATACCGGCTGGCCGTGAGTATGGGTCTCGCCCTCTTCCAGTCGACGGCCTTGGCACAAGTGATTGAGCCCCAGTCTGCGGAAGAGGTGTTTTCGGACTGGCGGGTATTGTGCCAGCCGGTGGAAGAGGATGTCGCCTGCCATATGATGCAGAGCGTTGCCGCCGAAGAGAATGGCCCGCCAGTCTTTCTGCTTAGCGTTTCTGACGATGAAGACACGGGCCAAAGCTATGCAGTCATAACGGTTCCTGTTGGTGTCTATCTGGCTCCGGGCATCGAGTTGCACGTGGACAAACGCCGTCCCTTCAAAGTCTTGTATGAGGTTTGCGATCAGCTTGGCTGCCACGCGGGGTTTCGGATGGACGGAGATGTCCTGGCGGCATTCCGGAGGGGGCTGGAAGTCAAAGCCCGAGTTTGGACCGCTCGCGACAAGGCGGTTGATTTCCCGGTTTCTCTGCGCGGGTTCACCGCCGCTTACAATCAATTCAGAACGGCGGGGGACAACTGATGGGTTTGCGATCCCTCTTCCTGACCTCAGTACTCGGTCTCAACGCGCTTCTGCTGACGGCAGCAGCCGTTTCAGCGCAAGGCGTCTCACCCGGTGATTTGCAGCGCATCGGCAACGAAATTCTTCAGCAGCAAACCCAGCAAACGGAAGAACAGGAACAACGCCGCCGGGAATTCGAAGAACGTGAGGATGTGGTACAGGACCGAGCCACTGGAGAGGAGCTCTATGTTCCTCCCCCGGGTGGCCCTTGCTTTGAGATCCGCAGTATTGATCTCAAAGGTTTTGAGGCCTTCAAACGAGAACCCGAAGGCTATCGCGATCTGATCGGCACCTGTGCGACAGCAGCCGACATCGCGCAGACATTGAACCTGATCAACACATTCTATCAGGAGTTGGGGTTCATCACGACCCGCGCTTACGTGCCGGAACAGGACATTGCAGACGGGTCTCTGGCGATCACCATCGTGCCGGGCCGCATAGAAGGCTATGTCTATGGAACCGGCCAGCCAGCGGATGCGCGTCTGAATACGGCCTTTCCGACTGCACGTGGTGACCTTCTGAACCTGCGCGATCTGGAACAGGGGTTAGAGAATATCAACGCACCCCGGTCGGCCAGCGGCCAGTTCCAGCTCGTGCCCGGAGAAACACCTGGCGGGTCCTTCATTCAGGTTGACGTGCAAGAGCGACGCCCATGGTACTTGGATTTCCAATTCGACAATTCCGGTTTTGAGTCCACCGGCCGGATCAAAGGCACCAGCACATTTGGACTCGATAACGGGTTAAACCTCAATGACCAGCTGCGGATCGGAATCACCACCACTCCATTTGAAGAACGTGGTGAACGCTATTCGGATTCTGTTTCTGTCAACTGGGGCTTGCCGGTGGGCAACTGGTTGTTCAATGCGGATTTTGGAACGAGCGACTATCGCTTCATCACCCAAGGCATCAACCAGTCCTTTGTCACAGAAGGACGCAGCCAATATCTGATCCTGCTGACTGAGCGACTGTTGATGCGGAACCAGACATCGAAGGTCTATGCCTACGGTGATCTGAAGCTGAACAGAACCAAAACCTCGATCAACGATATCGAGATCACCAGTCAGCGCCAGCGCCTCACAGTTGCCTCGCTTGGCCTTCGGGGCGAAAGCACCATCGGGCAGGGTCGGCTGTTCTGGAACATAGGCGTGAAAGCCGGGCTTGATGCGCTAGGGGCAGACATTCCTGAACTCAGCGTCATCGATCAGGAATTCCGTCTTGTGAAACTCCGCGCTGATTTCTCTGCTCCGCTAGGGAAAAGCGGGCTTACCTATCGGGGTACGCTGGCCGGGCAATACTCGGACGATATCCTGCCGGGTATTGAACAGTTCGGCATTGGTGGCTGGAGCACCG
Source organism: Ruegeria sp. BF6 (assembly GCF_056538665.1). Classification (NCBI taxonomy): domain Bacteria; kingdom Pseudomonadati; phylum Pseudomonadota; class Alphaproteobacteria; order Rhodobacterales; family Roseobacteraceae; genus Ruegeria; species Ruegeria sp. BF6. Next base: position 8,618 of record NZ_JBQFTN010000015.1, on the reverse strand, counting down.
TTCGGGGCTTTCACGACAACAGCCTCTATGGCGACACCGGGATCTATCTGCGTAACACCGTCGAATGGGGAGCCTATAAGGCGCCCAGGTTTGAAGTGCGCATGAATGCGGGCCTCGACTTCGGGTATGTCAAACCGTCGGCCCTGCTCCGCTGGTCTCAGGATCATCTGGCAGGTATCAGCCTTGGCGCAGACATCATTATGAACAATCAGGTTACCTTACAGATGCAGGTGGCGCACGCGTTAAGCCGACCTGACGAGTCCCCACCCAACACCAATCCAGCCTTCGAATCCGACAAGACCGTTGGGTATGTCAGTCTGAGGTTGCAGTTCTGATGAAGCGTTTTGTTGAGCAAAGTAATTTGGGAAGCCGTAACCATGCGTAGTCGTGTTTTTGAGAAAGTTGTTTCTTCGGTCCTGACGCTTGCGTTGACGATACAACCTGCTTTGCTTCATGCGCAGAACATCCAGCCTGTCGGCCCGAACACAGGTCCGCGCCCACATGTCGACCAGTCGCTAAACGGCACAACGGTCATCAACATCTCGACCCCAAATGGCGCGGGTGTCAGTCACGATGTCTACACCGACTTTCAGGCCGACGATCTGATCCTGAACAACTCGGCCACGATCACCAACACGCAGCTCGGTGGCGTGATTGAGGGCAACGGCAATCTGAGGCCTGGACGAGAGGCCGATCTTTGGATCGGTGAGGTCGTCGGGGGCAATCAGACTCAGCTGAACGGCATTCTGGAAGTGGCCGGAAAGCGCATGGACGTGGTGGTCGCCAACGAGTTTGGCATCACCTGCAACGGCTGCGGCTTCATTAACACTGGCCGTGCGACCCTAACGACCGGTAAGCCGCAATTTGCCGGCAACGGTGCGCTCACCGGGTTCGATGTACGCCGGGGTACGGTCACAATCGGCACCGGAGGTCTGAACCCGGAGAACAGGATTGCTCTGACCGACACCAGCCGCGTCGATGTGATCGCCCGTGCCGCAGCGATCTACGGCAAGATGCGTGCAGATCAGCTCAATGTCGTCGCCGGTGCCAACCAGGTGGACTATAACTGGTCTTACGATCCGGAAACGGGCGCGGTGACCGGGATCACCGAGCAGGCCGGTGAAGGGGCTGCCCCCGCATTGGCTGTGGACGTCTCCGCTCTTGGTGGCATGTATGCCAACGCAATCCGTTTGATTGCCACCGAAAATGGCGTGGGCGTGCGTCTGAATGGGGATATGGCGTCCTCAACCAACATTGCGCTGCGGGCTGATGGGCAGCTTACGCTGGGCGCTCCTGCTGGTGGTCATACACCGCAGATCCGTGCGGGTGGGCGCGTCCAGGTCCGCAACCAGGGTCCGATCCTTCTGGAAGGTGCGATCACCTCCGAGAGCGGAGATTTGATCGACATCAGAACCAGCAATGGCGACCTGACCTTCAACGGTCAGGCAGCGGGCGGTGCAATCCGTCTGGAAAGCGCGGGGATGCTGAACATTTCCGGCGCGATTGTGGCGCGCAACGCGTTTGCGGCTGCATCAACTGGAAGCTCTGTGGGGCTGGACGGCAACTCCGAAGTCTTCGCTCAGTCCATTGATGTGAATGCGCTGACACTGCTGACGTTCGACGGCAAAGCCGCTGCCCTGGAAGCGGCTTCGCTGACGGCCGGAACTGAGCTTGTAACAGGTGCGGATTCTGAACTGATTGCGGAGTCTGTGGCTCTCACCGGAGGTGACGCCCGGATTGACGGTCAGGCGCAGGCGCTTGAAGAGCTGACCATTCAGGCGACAGACGGGTCGGTTGTTCACACAGGATCGTCACGGGGGCAATCTGTCACCGTAGCCGGTGACGAGATCCGGACAAGCGACGAATCCCAGATCGCTGCCGTCGAAAGCCTGTCGGTGACAGCTCAGGATCAGGCGATCATCGATGGTGATCTGGTCGCAGGGCAGCAGGCAAATCTGTCGGTGACAGCGGGGGATCTCGACCTTCAGGGGCAGATCAATGCGCGGAACACCAATGTAGCGGTGACTGGACAAACCAGCTTAGGTGCAGATGCACTGGCGGTGGGTCAATCCGTGTTGGAGTTTCAGTCGGGTTCATTGAACGGCGGGCTCAATGCATCTCATTTCAACCAGCTGCGCGCAGGTGATGGGCTTGCCGTCACCTTGGACTCAGGTGGGTTGTCTGTCGGCGCATCAGAAAAGGTGTTGTTTGATGGAGATCTCCTGCTCGATCTTGGCGGTGATCTGGAAAACCGCGGCACGATCAAAGCCAGCGGTGACCTTCAGCTGCGCAGCGGTTCGGATCTGAAAAACCGCGGTGGTCTGCTGAAGTCCGGTGACACAATGCAGCTTGTGGCCCGTGATGGCACTGTCCTCAACCAATCTGGACGCATCGAAGCGGACGGTGGCCTCGCTATCGAAGCAGAGACTTTTGACAACCGTTTCGACAGCATAGTGACTGAACCCTCACCGTCGGGTGTGGAGATATTCGCGGGAAATCCTGACAATAAGACAGCCAGCCGAAGGGTTTCAACCAATCCAGCTGATCTCGAACTAGAAAGCTGTTTCACCAGCAGCCGGTCGAATGGCGGTGCGGATAGAGCGAGCAGCTGCGCAACCATTTATAGCTTTGACGGCGTGTTCTCGAACAGGGGCGGTGTTACATGGAGCACAGGCACGTCTGTTGCGGCTTCCGGGGCTAAGCCGGAAATTCTGTCGGGCGCAGGCATTGCAATTCAGGCAGATACTGTGCGCAACGACGCTGGTTTGATCTCTGCTGAAGGCGGCATCGACGTTCAAAGCTCGAGTTTTGCTAACAATGGGTATCAGGACACCCGGGTCACGCACACTGCGACATACACGAGAAACCTGACCATCGAGATCAACGAGGGTAGCGGCGGAAGTGACGCGGCCTTCACCACACGCACAGAAAGAGTGACCTATTCGCCAGTCTCGCGTGAGACTTCCAACGGAGCTACGTCGGAGATAGGCCAAATCCTGGCGGGCGGCGCTGTCAACATCAGCAGCACATCAGTTGTGGCGAATGGCGATATCAGATCCGGAACCTCGAACGTTGTTGCGCCGCGCGATAGTTCAGCCGTGACAAGCGCGCCATTGCCTGACCTCGTTGTCCCCGGGGCGTCTCTGACACCGGTTCAACCAGAGCTTCAGGAACTGGCCAGCCTGGATACCTTGATTGGAGTGGGTCGGACAAACTTCGGGACAACCCCGGTTTCCTACGAAGACTTCATCTCTTCCGACTATTTTCTGGATCGCCTGCAAATCCAGGATGAGCTGTTCCAGAACATCAATCGACCCGCTGAATGGAATGGATATCCGAGCGACGAAACCTCCTATGAAGGCGGGGACGCAGTTCAGGGTCCGGGGACAGGATTCAACGGCTTTGGTGACCGGTTCGGCTTGTCAGATACAGGCTTGCTCGCTTCCCTGGACAAAGCCAACACCTCAGAAACTGGTGATCTGACAATCGTTGCTGGCCGGATTACCGGTTCGGGTGGGTCGCTGATTTCTGAGAATGGCTCATTGTCCCTGACATCCTTCGGGAACATTACATTCGAGGACACCGAACTTGGTGGTGATCTGGTTGACATCATCACGGGTGGGAATTTCTCAGGCAAGGCGCTGGTGATCAGATCGAGCTCTGACACCTCAATATTTGCTGCTGGCAATGTTACTATCGAAGGTCTGGCGCAGACAGAAGAATATTACACCAATACAAGCGTCACCAAGATCACCGAGAATCTTGCCTCGCGCTTTGACGTGGGTGGTGACCTGTCGATCATCTCCTCTGCTGACATGACGTTAGCCGGTGTTCAGGCTCAGGTCACAGGGGACACGCGTCTGACGGCAGGTGGCAGTCTTTACCTGCTCGCCGAGCAGTCTGGTGTTCAATACAGCGAAGGCGATGCGAAAAACGGCACGGATCACCTGACCCTGACCGCCCAGGTTACGCAACTGTCCACAGGTGGGGACTTTATCGCCAACGCGGGTGGTGATGCGGTCCTGGTCGGCACGCAGATTGATGCGGGCGGAAAGGCACATCTGGCAGCGGCTGGCGATGTGGTTCTTGCGGCTGCGCAAGACATCTACCAGTCAGAAACCCGCAAAACCAGCAGCGGGTTCTTGTCGAAGAAGAAGGAAACGCGATCCACACTTGCCGTCACCAATCGAGGTGTCGGGATCACCGCTGGCAGTGACATAGATGTTATCGCTGAGACAGGTGACCTGACCACGGCTGGGACAGAACTTGCCAGCGTCACAGGTGATATCAACCTCACTGCGACTGAGGGCAATATCCTCGTTGGCACCTACACCGACGTGTTCGAAGAGACGCATGTCAAAGAAAAGAGCTACCTTGGTGGGCTGCTGAGCAAATCCAGCCAACTGCATACGGTCGATCACATCAACACCGGCACAGATGCGTTGGCGGCCCTGGATCTAAGCATCGTGTCCGGCACTGACACAACGCTTGTCGGCGCAACGCTGTCTGCTGGTCAGAACCTGAACATCACAACAGGTGGTGATTTCTCGGTTCAAGCCGCCATCGACAGTCACCGCTCCGAGTTTTTCGAGACCGACATGGGTCTGGTCACCATGACCACGATCACCGAGACCAGCTTTACGGAAACGGCCGTGTTGACCGAATTGCTTGCCGGACAAGGCATGAATTTCGACATCGGTGGCGATGCTGAGTTGGTGGTATACCAAACCGCAGGTGTTGATGCGCTGAACCCGCAAGATCTCTATCCTGAGGAACTTCTGGCCATAGACGGGCTGGAACTGATCAGCCAGGAACTGGCAGATGAGTACTTCTATGAAGAGAAAACGCAGCTCTCGCCTGCGTTTAAGGCGCTGGTGTCAATTGTGGTGGCGGCATATGTCGCGCCTCAGCTAGTCGGTGAGTTGCTGCCAAACCTGACCTCGGTAGCTGTCTCCAATGGAGCCAATGCGTTCACTTCAACAGCGCTCGTCGAAACGTTGGATGGTGTCGTAGCCGGAGATCTCGACCTGGGCGCGATTTTGGAAGCAGCTGCGTTCTCAGGTGCATCAGCAGGACTCACATCAGGCATCAACCTGAATATCCCCGAAAACAGCCCCCTGAATGATGCGCTGATCAATGGTCTTGGTAATCCGAAAGGTCCACAACTCACGGTGGCCGGCATTCTGGAAGGGGCGTTGGACGGCTCAATTTCCTCCGGTCTGAGTTCAGCCGTCTACGGGACGGACTTCGCTGAGGGGTTCTCTGCAAGCCTTGTACAGACAGTCACCAATCTGACGCTGGCAGATGCTCAATTCGAGATCGGTGATTTGGGTAGTGGCATTGAAAATTGGGAAGGTTCGGCTGGGCATGTACTGCTCCACGCCCTTGCAGGCTGCGCTGCTGCCGAGGCGTCTGACGCCGATTGCGCCGCTGGTGCAGCAGGCGGAATCGCACAGAGTGTTTACGCAGGAACGCTCGGAGACTTGCCTCCGGAGGAGAGGGCGCAGGCGCTTGCAAACTCTGAAGTCATTGGTGCGTTGGCGGGGTTTGCCTTCTCAGGTGGTGAAGCAGACAACGTTGTGGTGGCTTCGAGCGTTGCCAGAAGTGGCCTCGAAAACAACTACCTATCCCATGATCAATGGGCCGAACTCACTGCGAACATAGAGAGCTGTGAAGGTGATACTTCCTGTGTGGAAGAGCATTTGCTGGAATACACTGCCACATCAATGGCTCAGAACCTGGAGCTGAACAGCTGTATCAGCAGCAGCGACATTGCCTGCGTCCAAGGTATTCTCGACGATTTGAGGGACTTGAAGTCGGTTTATGCGGATACCTTCAATAGGTTTGAAGAAGCACTGTCGGACGCGGGTCTGGATGTAAGAGACAACGCACTTGTCGAAGGTCTGCTCGGCCTGGATGATCAGGGCCTTTATCAAGGCTACGTCATTTCCTTCAACAAGGGTAACTTTGATGGCACCTTGTTGGGTGACTATCACGAGTTTGCGGCAGCAAATTGCTCTGTCGGCACGGATTGCCTGAGATCGTTTTCCAAACACAGACAAGAGGAGTTTGAAAACGGCGCAACGGCACTGATGATCGCAGGCGCGGCCCCAGCGCTGGTTGGAGCTGCAATTATTGCAGGGCCAGAGGTTGTTGCGGCACTTGCAGCTTGCTCGTCCAATCCTCTCTGCTTCACCAATCTGACCGCTGCCGTCGGTGAAGCAGGGCTGGGTTTAAGTGGTGCCACTGCGGGTCAAACCTTCTTTGCTGTGGGTGGTGCGACAGCTGCGACAGGCGGTCGTTTAGTAATGCAACACGGCGATCAAATCATCGCGGTGTTCGACGATGTCGGCAACATCCTCAAACCCGTGTCTCAGACCGTCGATGACACCGGACGCTTTTTGGTCACAAATATTGATGGAGCCATTGGGTATCTCGACGACGGAAACCAGTTTGTACCCAATGTCGTTAATCGAACTGGGTTTGAGGACCTTGCGCAGTTTAGGGATGAACTTGGATTGCCGCCGGCAGGCTCGACATCAGATCGAAGCACATTGGCGATGGTGGAAGTGAACGGCCAACAGATTTACGGCATCAACGGGCACGGACAGCCTGTGGCAGGTGTAAATGCGATTTCACGTACCCATGCTGAAATCGATGCACTGAACCAAATTCAACAACGCGGGATTGATGTACGTGGTCAAGATTTAACACTATATGTGGACCGTACACCCTGTACAGCATGCAACCAAAATGGTGGGATTAGGTCAATGGTTGAACAACTTGGCCTAAACCAGCTTACAGTCATTGGGCCGGAGGGCCCGTTAGTAATCAGGCCAAGATAATGAAAGCGATCTTAGATAAACGCCAAGGTGTAAAAAACGTTGAGCAAACCTATGAAGTTACGCAGGTATCCGAAGCAACAAACATCGTTGGTATGTTGGATGGTGCTGTTCACACCCTTGCCTATTTTGAGCGCGCCGACGGCAGTACACTAATGGTTGGTGGAGGAGGACAGCATTGTATTGTCACCTTTACGGGCGGTGGACAGAATTTGACGCTTGCTAGCGATGCCGAGGCAAAGGACGATCTGATTGAAATTTGTGCCGGTGGCCAATATGGCGAATATCCTGCGGAAAATGTTTGCAGTGTTGATCAGGCCAACACCGCGGTTACCAAGTTTTATGAAGGCAACGAAGCAATTCTAAAGTGGATTTAGAATGCTCAGTGTAGCCTCCTAAAGGTTGAAACCGAAAGTATCCTTGCTGGCAATCCTTTCAATGACGACAAAACTCAAATTTCTCATTCAATAAGATTCACCTAAACAGCCCACATCCGGGGCTGAGTTTTTTCTTTTTCATGAAAGGTGCGAACTGTGTCGATCACCGGCAAATGTTACATACTGATCATTTTAGCAAGCCTTGGAACGTTTCTGACGGCGTCAGCCTCTGATGGCGAGGAAGGTTCGAAACTGCAAAATGGGAAAGCGCGCGCAAGTTTCCAACAAGCATTCAACATGTTCAAAGAAATCTGCCTGGATGGGCTTCCCGACTTCAGACGATCTAAAGACTACGCTTCCGAAAAATTTGGAGCATCATTTGATGATCGAAAGGACAGAACTTGGACACCTCTCAACTCTGGCAGTTTTGTTAAATCTGTGACTATTTCCAGGGGCGATGAATGCTCGGTATACTTGGACGTGGATGGCAGGGATGAACAATTATCCAAGAAATTTCGAACCCTATTACCTGATATTCCCTCATCAGGCATCCACTATATAAGTGCAGGAATGGGTGATGATGTAGATCATCTTGCGAAATGGCAGTATCTAATTAGTGCCGATGAGAACACTGACTATAGACTGCTTAAAGAATACCGATATTTAAATACGAGGTTGGGAGATCGTGCGACTTTAACTTTAAGTGTTGCTTACCATAGGTTTGAATGCACGGTCACAAGGGAACAATTGGAGTTGTTCGGTTTAACCGGTGCCCCTCCACGAGAAGGATTACTACTGTCACATGCCGAAAGATGGTGTTGATTTTTGTGCCAATATTTCCTCAGCGCGTAATCCGGTATTGAGCGGGTGTTATCAGCAAAGCGGATATAAAAAAGTAAGAGAAATGGAACGAGTGAAAGTAGCGTGAAACGCGTTCCATTACGTGCTCAGTTTGCCGTGGATGTTACTAGCATCAAAAATAATAGCCTAAGTTGTGATTATGACGAACTATTCACGTATAGGAAGGTATCAAGACAAATGCGAAAGTATGCACGTGGCTGTTGGCTGAGCGTTGTACTGGGCTTCAGCGTCATATCAATCGCATCGGCCCAAGGTAGTCAGGTGGAAGATGGAGCGCACCGTCTTCTGGAAGCATTCGAGGTGGTTTGCTTGGAGCATTTACCAGAATTCAAAGGATCAATTGACGAGTCAAAGAACGCTTATGGTCTTTCTGAGGGGTTGCGAGACGATGGGTTCATCTATTTAGGAAACGGAGGCTGGTTATATGTGGTCATTCGTCCGGGAGATTGTCCGTCGTCAGGGATTTTGGGACAGATGGCGCTCTGATCTAAGAGAGGATGTGGCCCATCTGATTGGTCTGATTATGCGGCGGATTTGC
>NZ_JBQFTN010000014.1:0-87574 GCF_056538665.1 Ruegeria sp. BF6 | reverse complement strand
CAAATCCGCCGCATAATCAGACCAATCAGATGGGCCACATCCTCTCTTAGATCAGAGCGCCATCTGTCCCAAAATCCCTGACGACGGACACTTATGCTACTGGAGACATGGATGAGGTCGACAGGGTGATTGACTACCTTGCTTTTGTACGCCGAATGAAGAAGCAGGGTGTTTATGAATTGGGACACTCGCGTGAAGAGGACCTAGATGGGCAATGATACAGCCAGAAATAACTTCACATAACACCGGTCCAGTGATGTTCGCGGTTTAATATGGTGAGGCGTTTGACCAAAAGCAGTCTGCGCGCGCCTCTGAACCGAGGCACATGCACAGACTTTGGGGAAACCTGCCGGGCGTTTAGCTCAGCATGATTGGTTCCGACAGGTTCGCCGCTCTCCCAATCGCCGCGCCTAGGTCTCCTTTACAAAAACTATGATTTACCGTTCCAGATGGCCGTCTTGACACTGCGAGAAACACCATGAACCGTCTACCTTTCGCGTCCAGCGTTTCGCCTGAGATCGAGCAGGTCATCCAATCTAAGCTTACCGCTTTAGAAGCGGATCATGATGTCCGGGTGCTGTTCGCCATTGAAAGCGGTAGCCGTGCATGGGGTTTCCCGTCTCCCGACAGTGATTACGATGTACGCTTCATCTACGTACATCGGCCAGACTGGTATCTGAGTATTGAGCCCGGTCGCGATGTTATCGAACTGCCGATCGAGGGCGATTGGGACATTAACGGGTGGGATATTCGCAAAGCGCTTGGTTTGTTGATCAAACCTAACCCCGTGATGTTGGAATGGTTATCCAGTCCTATCAGGTACAGATGGAATGATGCGATATGTGAACGGCTGATTGCCTTCGCAGCCAAGACGACCTTCGGCGAATCCTGTCTGCACCATTATCGCAACCTGGCACAGAAACAGTGGGACAAGCATGTTGGTGAGAGCCAGGATGTGAGCTTCAAAACGTATTTCTACATCCTGAGACCCGCTTTGGCGATCTCGTGGATCCGGCAGATACCCGACACGCCACCGCCCATGAACCTGCATGATCTCATGAAAGATCAGGACCTGTCTCCCAACCTAGTAGGGCACATTGACAGGCTTTTGACTTTAAAAAGCAAAACCAAGGAAATGGGTCGTGGACAGCGCATAGCGGTCATTGATGAATTCATACACGATCAAATGGCGTGGGCATCCGTAGTGAAAAAGAACGAAGATCGCCACGACCTCATGACCGAGGGCAATAACTTGCTGCGGCACATCGTGAGAAAAGAAGCAGGACTTGGTTCGTGATCTACCGATGGCCGCAACGGGCCAGACTGCTTCGGCCGTCTCAACGGCCACCTGAGCCAAAGTGCGCGGCGGAGTTATGGAATGCTTCCGCCGCACATACTCACCAATAATAGTGGTGGGGCTTGCGCCCATCGGGCCAGACTAGGTCGTCAGGATCAGCGCCTTTCAGGATGCCGAACGCAAGAGCCTTGGATTTGCGTCTCGTTGGACGCGTGTGACAGGTGATGTCGTGATAGCGTGGCCAATTGCCAAGCCACCGGACATCATCCGGGTCTTTTCCGAGACGACGGCTCAGACCTAGGCGTGAGTACCCGTTCCCAAGCACGGTTCGGGGACGTTTGCGTTTGTAATGGGCCATGTCATTGGCCTTTCATGCAGTTTCTGAACTACATGGCACCCTCCATCGGTTGGCTCGTTGGTTTTGGGCTGGGCTCGGATAGACGGCCGAAAACGCAGCCGGCCTGAATATCGGACTGGGCGAACAAGATCAATGGGGCGGGAAAAAGCCGCTCAATGTGGTGTTAGGTGATTGGGCCGGTAGGCTGTGGACGGACGGACCACTCAACCAGAGATCGCTTCACATAACACCCGTTCAGTGAAGTTTGCGTTTCGGTAGGACGCTGCAATTCATGCGGTGGTCGCAAAACCTGCCATTCGAGATCCGGGTCGACGAAGACCGCAATGCAGCCTAAGCGGACTTTTGCGGTTGCAGGTAGTGAATACGCAGCAGTTCTTCGCGTTTAAAGTAAAGCGCTGTCGGTGACGTGGTGGATTTCACGAGGCTGGTCGTTTGATCGTTCTTGTCTCGATTGTGAAGGTTTCTTGGAGCCAAATGCGATCATGTCGCGTTGAATTCGATGCAGATACGCTGGATGCGCTCACACCTGTTGCGGCATTAGACGTCCGCCTGCAATGAGGGCCGTAGAGTGACGGCGGGTAGGTATCGGTGTTTCCTCGTTAACTAACAGCAAACTTAGATCGAGCGTGCCTTTCAAGCACCCAATGATATCGCGATCTTGGTTTCAATCATTGCCTTGACGTGACATGAACTAAGCCAACGGTATCCGCGCAAAGCCTTGTTTGTAGTAGAAAGGAACGACTCATGACCTCAGCCAAACCAAATGTCGGCGCGCAAATCGAGCAACTGAGTTTTTTAAGGCTGGGGTCTGATGATAAGGTTACGATCGGTCAACAAAAAGACCGCTGGACCATGTTGTTTGTTTATCGAGGCAAGCATTGTCCTCGCTGCAAGCGCTTCTTGAACAAGTTGAATGTGGCGCTGTCAGCATGGGCTGACGTTATGGACGTTATCGTTGTCTCTGCCGACACCAAAGAAAAAGCTGCGGCAGACAAAGCAGAATTCGGCTGGGATTTTGATCTTTGCTATGGAATGACTGAAGCGCAAATGCGCGCGCTTGGTCTTTACGTGTCATCGCCTCTATCTGATGCAGAAACGACGGGTCTGTTCGCCGAACCTGGCGCGTTTGCCATCCGTCCGAATGGGACGCTGATGCTGGCCGATATCTCTAACGGCCCTGCTGCACGTCCCGATTTGGAAGAGCTTTTGGACGGCATGAAATTCAATATTGATAATGATCGTCCGGAACGAGGAACGGCCTGAGACGACTAGATCGCATGGCCTCGGTTACTCAAAGTAGCCTGGGTGCGTCTTGTGAATGAAGTCGATGGTTTCGTCGAGGCGGGACAGATGTTTTCTGACAGCGGCTTGCGCTTGGTCATGGTCTCCTGCCGCCATGGCCTCTGCAATCTCTCGGTGATCGGCGAGGATGGCGTCTGCGGCACTGCCCTTTTCAAGACTGAGCATACAAAGCCGGTCAACCTTTTGCTTGGATTCTAGCATTACATCAAATGCCATCGGATTGCCGCTGAGCACGTAGATCAGTTTGTGAAAATCATAGTCCAGCGAGTGAAACGCTGATAGATCACCGTCACTGATCGCCTGCTCTTGTAAGGCGAGATTTTCTTCAAGTTTTGTTTCACGTGTTGCATCCCAAACTTCCATTGCTCGATGGACGATCTCTAGCTCCACCGCCATTCGAACCAATCGCGCGAGAGCCACACGCTCCATAGAAAATCCTCGAACTACGGTCGCCTTTTGTGGTCGTATTAAGAGCAGATCTTCGTTGCCGAGTCTTGTGAATGCGTTGCGAACAGGTTGGCGTGATACGCCGAATCGGCTGGCTACCTCTGTTTCGGATAGCTTTGTACCGGGAAGAATTTCAAGCGAAACGATCTCGTCGTGTAGCGCTTCATAGACCGCATCGGTTGTGGTTCGTCTGACAATTTCTTCCACGGTATGTTGCTTGCGCCCTCTGTCTTAGTCACGTTTCAAATTACAGATCCACGGTTATGGCATTGAAACAAATAGAATATTCTATTTTGTTTTGCTTGAGTGAACCAATGTAGGCCTGTCACCTATCAAATGCCCTGCGCTTTCGACTGTCAAGCAATCTGACATACTAAAAGCCTACGGTTGACATAACTTGGATACTAGTGTCCCTTTAAGGGCAGCAGCGATTCTGGTTCTTGGGGGAAATCGAAAGCTACGTGGCTTACGGTCTCTGAAATTCCATGAAAGCCAAATCCTGTCCAAAAATAACCGGGGAGGAGAACCCATGACTTTCACGAAATCGTTCTTTGCAACTGCGACCGCTGTGGCATTCATTGCAACGTCAGCTTCAGCCGAAAACTGGCGAGCCTGGAATATCCACAACGACGGCCATCCCAACACGGCTGCAATGGACAAGTTTGCCGAACTGGTTGACGCCGCTACAGACGGCGAAGTTACCGTCGATGTGTTCCACGGTGGTGTTCTTGGTTCCCAACCGGATGCCCTAGAACAGGTTCGTATCGGCGCAATCGAGGTCGGTAACTTCAACCTCGGTCCTATTGGCCCAATGGTGAAAGAAGCTAACCTTGTATCGCTTCCTTTCATCTTCAAAGATGTGCCGCACATGTTCCGCGTGCTGGACGGCGACGCCGGTGAGGTTGTTTCAGCTGCGATGGGTGAAGCAGGCGTTCTGCCACTGGCATGGTTTGATGCCGGTGCGCGTTCTTTCTACAGCCAAAAGCCGATCAACACGCCCGCAGATGTCGAAGGTCTGAAAATCCGTGTGATGAACAACGATCTTTATACATCTATGATTTCAGCTATGGGCGGTAACCCGTCTCCAATGGCATTCTCCGAAGTTCAGCAAGCGCTGAAAACCGGCGTTGTTGATGGTGCGGAGAACAACTTCCCGTCGTTCAAGAATGTCGGTCACTATGAAGTGACCACAAATTATTCTTTGTCCGAACACCTGATTATCCCCGAGTGCATCTGCGTGAACACGGCCAAATTCTATGCGCTGTCTCCTGAATTGCAAGCCGCTGTGCGCGGTGCAGCAGAAGAAGCCGCATTGGTCCAGCGTGAGCTTTGGGCAATTGGTTCTGAACAAGCGCGTAAAGATGTTGAAGCGGCCGGCATCACCGTCAATGAAATCGCCGACAAAGGCCCATTCCAGTCTGCAATGGATTCGGTTTATGCAGACTACTTGGCTGCAAATCCAGACATGAAAGCGTTGGTAGAAATGGCGCAAGCCACTGAATAAGTTGTCTTAACAGTTCAACTTTGAGCGCCCGGCTCCGCCAATTGGATGCCGGGCGTTTTGTCTCAGAGGAAATCCAATGCAAGAGCCCGATACCGCCCCTGCCGCCATGCGCAACATGGACAGGATTCTTGATCTGCTCGCACGAGTTTGCATGTTGCTGTCTGGGATCGCCATTGTCGTTATGACTGCGATCTTTGCTTGGCTGGTGTTCGGTCGCTACGTTCTGAACAACACGCCCACTTGGGTTGAGCAGGTTTCACTGCTTTTGGTTATGGTCATCGCGTTTCTCGGAGCGGCTGCGGGTGTGCACAATCACACGCACCTCTCTGTTGTCGTGTTCCGCAATTTAGTCCCACCCACTGTGCGAACGGTCTTCGTCGTGCTCACTGATGTCCTGATGGCTGGTTTCGGTGGCATGATGTTTTGGTACGGGATCGAGCTGACAATATTCAAATGGAACACCTTGATCCCGCTCATCCAATGGTCAGAGGGCTTGCGCTCCTTGCCACTGACAATCAGCGGCGCGTTGGTGTTCCTTTTTTCCACTGGCCATCTGATCCGCCTGTTTCTGGGCCGAGACGAACGCCAAGACAACATAGATCAGGGATAGTCATGGGACTCATGATTCTGTTGGGGGTTTTTGCCCTATGTGTCATCATCGGTGCGCCAGTAGCATACGCCCTTGGTATCGCTGCATTGGCTTCCTTTTGGTTTGAAGGATTGCCGATGTTTGTTGGGTTCCAGCGTATCGTGTCTGGGATCAACGTCTTTTCCCTAATGGCGATCCCGTTTTTCATCTTTGCGGGCGAGCTGATGTTTCACGGTGGAATCGCGATCCGGTTGGTTCGGTTTGCGCAGGCCGCCGTAGGCGCTGTGCGCGGTGGGCTTGGTATCGTCAATGTCTTCTCGTCCATGTTGTTTGGAGGCATTTCCGGATCGGCAATTGCCGATATCTCGGCGCTTGGGTCGATCCTGATCCCGGTGATGAAAGATAAAGGCTATGATGCCGATTATGCGGTGAACGTCACAGTGACATCATCAATTGCCGGGATCATCATCCCGCCCAGCCACAACATGATCATCTTTGCCCTTGCAACAGGCGGTGCAGTTTCAATCTCAAAACTGTTCCTGGCCGGAGTTGTGCCCGGTGTCCTTATGTGTTGCTGCCTTGCGATTGCCGCCTATGTCGTGGCGGTCAAGCGCGGCTATCAGGCCGAACAGTTTCCGGGTTGGACCGCACTGGCCATCGCCTTTGTTGGATCGATCCCTGGCTTGTTGACGGCCGTGATCATTGTTGGAGGGGTCTTGTCAGGCGTCTTTACGGTCACGGAATCCGGCGCGTTCGGGGCAATGTATGCCTTTGTGGTGACGCTTATTGTCTATCGCAGCCTGTCCTGGGAAAACTTCAAAACCGCCGTTATCTCTTCGGTGCGCACAACGTCTATGGTGATGATCCTGATCGCCTGCGCCGGTGCCTTTGCCTATATGCTGACGTTCAACCGGGTGCCGACAAAAACAGTCGAATTCCTGTTGGGTATCACAGAAAACCCGATCCTAATCTTGTTGATGATCAACGCTGTGCTGTTGCTCTTGGGGATGATCATGGACATGGCCGCGTTGATCCTGATCTGCACACCGATTTTCCTGCCGGTGATGAACATGCTGGGCATCGACCCGCTACAGTTCGGCATGATCCTTTTGGTGAACCTCGGTCTTGGTCTTTGCACACCACCTGTCGGGACCTGTCTCTTTGTAGGGTGTGCTGTTGGAAAACTACCGATGGAGAAAGCGGTCAAAACGATTTGGCCTTTCTACCTCGCCATCTTTGCCGCGCTCATGCTGATCACTTTTGTACCGGCAATATCGCTGACACTGCCGAACTTGATCATTGGTCCCTAAATCAAAGGAGAATGAGGCTATGCTGACAATAAGACGCCTGGACATCGATGACGCGGGCAAGTTGATCGCAGGAGCGCGAGCCAAGGCGCAGGAAATCGGTGTACCGATGTGTATTGCCGTTACAGACGAAAGCGGCAACCTCATCGCGTTTGAGCGGATGGATGGTGGCAAGATTACCAGCATCATTTTGGCTATCGACAAGAGTTTCACTGCAACCGGTATCCAAAAAGGAACCGATGCTCTTGGTGAAGCAAATCAGCCTGGCATGGCCGCACACGGAATTTCCTCAACGCTCGGCGGACGAATGGTGACCGTTGCAGGTGGCCTTCCCGTGACCGTCGACGGACAGGTGGTTGGCGGGATCGGTGTCAGCTCGGGCTCGCCAGCTCAGGATCTCGAAGTTGCGCAGGCAGGGGTCACGGCGCTCTGCGAAGCCCAATTGGAAAGAGTTTAAGGAGTCAGATATGACAAAACCCGTCATCGGTTTCATCGGCCTCGGTCTTATGGGCGGTAACATGGCAGAGTGCCTGCAAAACAACAGTTTTGATCTGGTTGTTATGGGTCGGAACAAGGAAGCCGTCGCAGCCACAGTCAACCGCGGTGCTTTAGAGGTTAAAACGCCACGAGAGCTTGCTGAAAACAGCGATATCGTGATGCTTTGTGTAACAACATCGGATGTCGTCGAAAGCCTGATCTACGGAGATGACGGCATCCTGGCAGGCATCAAAGATAGTGCTGTGGTCATTGACTTTGGCACTTCGATCCCAGCGTCCACACGCAAAATCGGCGCAGACTTGGCCGCAAAAGGTGCTGGTATGATTGATGCGCCGCTGGGACGCACACCCGCGCACGCCAAGGATGGTTTGCTGAACATCATGGCAGCAGGCGATATAGCCACCTTTGAGAAGGTGAAACCTGTCCTGGATGTACTGGGGGAAAATGTCTTTCACCTCGGCGAACTGGGTGCGGGCCATGTGACCAAGCTCATCAATAATTATATGGGCATGACGACAGCTTGCACCATGAGCCAAGCCTTTGCCGTGGCTGAACGCTCAGGGGTTAACAAACAGCAGCTTTTTGACATCATGTCAGCTGGACCGTCCAATTCCCCCTTTATGCAGTTTTGTAAGAACTACGCGGTGGATGGTGTCAGCGATTTGGGGTTTTCGATTAACAACGCCAACAAGGATCTTGGATACTTCCTGAAGCTGGCCGAGGACGTGGGCACTCGTGCCGAGATCGCTGAAGGAACCGCGAACAACCTTCAGGCAGCCGCGGACGCAGGCCTGGGCGACGGCAACGTGCCGGAAATCTTCGACTATTTTGCCAAGCTTTAGCGTCAGATCCATCAGTCACGCATAGCAGCACCAATTGAACGGGAAAGAGCAACCATGAGACTTCAGGGAAAGACCGCAATTGTCACGGGTGGTGGCCGCGATATCGGGCGCGCCTGCGCTGTCAAACTCGCCGCCGAAGGGGTGAATGTCGCGGTGAACTACTTCGCCAGTAGTGCCGGCGCCGAGGAAACCGTAGCCGAGATCAAAAAGATCGGTGGACAGGCGTTTGCAATGCAAGGCGACCTGAACAAACCCGAAGAGGTCGATGCGTTGATCGCCAAGACGGTCGATACCTATGGCAGCCTGGACATTCTGGTGAACAATGCCGGAGGTTTGATCGCGCGCAAGAAAATCGCCGAGATGTCGCTTGAGCATTGGCAGGCTGTCATGGATCTCAACCTGACCAGCACGTTTCTTATGGTCAAAGCGGCACTGCTGCATATGAAATCCGGGGCCATTGTAAACATCGCCAGTCAGGCGGGTCGCGACGGTGGTGGCCCGGGTGCGTCGGCTTATGCAACGTCAAAAGGCGGGGTCATGACGCTCACCCGTAGTCTTGCAAAAGAACTGGGTCCTGATATCCGTGTCAACGCAATCTGCCCAGGCATGATCGACACGGATTTCCATAACATCCATACTCCCGATGCAGGCCGTCGGGGGCTAGAAGCCGCTGCGCCGCTCAAGCGGCAAGGCCAGTCTCAGGACGTTGCGAACCTCGTGGCATTTCTGGCAAGCGAGGACTCGGCTTATCTGACCGGGACCAATGTCGATATCAATGGTGGGATGCTGTTCTCGTGACCACTGCAGAACAGGTTACCTAATTGTCGAACGCTACCGTTTGTCAAACTTCGAAGTACTGGAAACCGGATTATGCGAATTCTCGCGATAGGTGAATGCATGGCCGAAATGGCCCCAACTGACGCGCCAAGCACGTATCAAATGGGGTTCGCCGGAGACACGTTCAATACAGCTTGGTATCTGGCCCAACTCACACCCGAAACGCCCTTGTCCTATTTTACCGCCGTCGGAGACGATGCCATCTCGTCCCGTATGCTGGATGCGATGCGCGAAAGCGGGGTCAACACCCAGCAGGTGCGGATCGTGCCAAACCGTTCAGTGGGGTTGTATCTTATCACGCTAAACAACGGGGAACGCAGTTTTACCTATTGGCGCGGCCAGTCGGCCGCACGCCTGTTGGCCCAAGACAAGCAAGCACTTGCCCGCGCCATGACGCAATCAGATCTCATCTATTTCTCGGGCATCACTCTGGCAATCTTGAACCCTGAAGGGCGCGCCGCCTTGCTCGACGTTGCTCAGTCAGCGCGGCGCGCCGGAAAACGGATTGCCTTCGACCCCAATCTGCGCCCGCATCTTTGGGACAGTCCCTCTGAGATGACCGAGAACATCATGCAGGCCGCCGCAGTTAGTGATATCGCTTTGCCATCGTTCGAGGACGAGGCACGTTGGTTCAGCGACCAGGAACCCGCGGCCACTTTGCAGCGCTATGCAAGGGCGGGCGCGGAAACGATCGTTGTCAAGAATGGCGCAGAAACGGTCCTGTATCGTACCGGCGGCGCAGAGGGCTCAGTCCATGTTCCGCCTCTGGCCTCGGTTGTGGATACGACTGCTGCAGGCGACAGTTTCAACGCTGGCATTCTGGCGGGGCTGGCAACGGACACACCCTTGCCTGACAGCATAGCGCTGGCCTGCAAACTGGCAGGGCATGTCGTGCAAGGCAAAGGTGCACTTGTTCCGATCAACCAAAGCCTGCTCGCCAGTTGCCTACAGCCCTAGCAGAAGGATCCAGCCCATGCCGAACCCTCAGCCTGCCGAAACGATCAAACTGCATCTGGATACGCTTGATCGCTTGTCAAAGGTCAGCACGGCAACCGTGGCAACGCTGCTTTACAAACGCGGTTATCAAAACGCCTATGTTCAAGGCGTTGCCCCATTGGGCAAGGGCAAGCCCACCCTTGTGGGCCCGGCTTTTACACTGCGCTACATTCCTGCACGGCCAGACACCGATCCGATCGAGGCGTTTCGTGAGCCAGATCACCCGCAGCGCGTGGCCGTGGAAACATGTCCTGAACGCGCTGTATTGGTAATGGATTGTCGGCAGGACGCCACGGCGGCCTCGGCAGGTTCGATCCTTTTAACGCGACTGGAAATGCGCGGAGCAGCGGGCGTTGTCACGGATGGTGGCATTCGCGACGCCGACGGTGCCGCAGCACTTGAGATGCCAGTCTTTGCTGCAAAACCGTCTGCCCCGACCAACCTTACGAAACATCATGCAGTTGATATCGGTTTGCCAATTGGGTGTGGCGGCGTGGCGGTCTATCCCGGTGACATCGTTCTGGGTGACAGCGATGGTGTCATGATTATCCCTCGTCACCTTGCCGATGACATTGCGATCGAGGCAGGCCCAATGGAGCTGTTCGAACGCTTCGTTCTGGAAGAGGTGCGAAAAAACACCCCCGTAATCGGGCTTTATCCTGCAACCGACCCAGACGTTCTTGAACGATTTGAGGTCTGGCGCGCACGGCTCTCTGACTGATGTCTGAATCGCAGCCACGCATTGTCCAAAACAGGGACAAATTCAATTCCCCTCAGGTTTCACCCGCTAAGAGGATCGTCGCGTTGGGCTTAAATTACTGCAATGAACTGGGGCAGAAACGGATTAACAAAGAATTCGGGTCGCCGAGAGAGACAGCTGTTGCAGCGTTTGAATTTACGGAATCCGGCTTGCTTGACAACTCGGCGACCGCCGCCAAAATTTTAACTGTCTCGTCTGGCTTAGAAAACGCGCTGTGCAACTCGTACCGCTTCACAGTCGGATCGGTTACACGATGCACCCACCTAAAGGATAATTTGTCCAGATGACTGTTTCTCCAAAGGCAGCGAGTTTACGGGCCCGAGAAATCTGTTCGCTCGCGCCAATTGTACCGGTTTTGGTGGTTGATGATGTCGCAACAGCCCGACCATTGGCCGAGGCACTAATCGCAGGCGGTTTGCCCGCGCTGGAGGTCACGTTGCGCACCCCTGCCGCTCTCGAGGTCGTTCGGGTCATGAGCGGCGTCCCGGGTGGACATGTGGGGGCTGGCACACTGATAACCCCCGAAGATGTTAAGGCCGCCAAAGAGGCCGGCGCTACCTTCGGTGTCTCTCCGGGTGCAACCGATGAAATTCTTGCGGCTTGTGAAGCCGAAGGATTGACGCTCCTGCCCGGGGCCGCGACTGCGTCTGAGGCGATGCGTCTTTTGGCGCGAGGCTATGATATGCTCAAGTTCTTTCCAGCCGAGGCCTCGGGCGGGGTATCGGCACTCAAGGCTATTGGCGGGCCTTTGCCGCAGGTTTCCTTCTGCCCTACGGGTGGGGTCAGCGCGGCGAATGCAGGCTCATATCTGTCGCAGAAGAACGTGGTTTGTGCTGGAGGCAGTTGGGTGGCGCCCAAAGATCTTATCGCCGTGGGTGATTGGGCGGGTATCGAAACTCTGGCTCGGGACGCAGCCCAGTTGGAGGTGTGTAAATGAAGATTTCCGAGGTTCATACACATCTTCTTGACTACAAGCTTGAGACCGCCTTCGAGAGCGCAGCAACTCGTTTCACGCGACGCCAACATGTTTTGGTCGAGATTATCTGTGACGACGGAACAACGGGCTGGGGCGAGTGCTTGGGGCCAGCGCAGCCAAACGCTGCGATCGTAAAGGCCTATGCGCCCAATTTAATTGGACGCAATCCGCTGGATACGGAAGTTCTCTGGCAAGGCCTGTATAATCTCCTACGAGACCAAGGGCAGCGCGGTCTCACAATGACCGCACTTTCAGGAATTGATGTCGCTTTGTGGGATATCAAGGGTCACCACTTTGGCGTTCCGGTTTCGGTGCTTCTCGGGGGACGTGTTCGGGACACAGTAAAGGCATATGCGACCGGGTCATTTCGGCGCGACGGGGTCGATCGTATTTCGGACAATGCCGAGGAATGCGCAGCCCATGTCGCTGCAGGGTTCCACGCAGTTAAAATCAAGATTGGCTTTGGGGTGGAAGAAGATCTTGCAGTCATCCAGGCGGTGCGTGAAGCGATCGGAACGCATACTCGTCTGATGATCGACGCAAATCACGGGTACTCGGCCCAAGAAGCGATCACTCTGGGCAACCGTGCGGCAGAGTTCGATATCGATTGGTTCGAGGAACCAGTCATTCCGGAACAACTTGACGCGTACCGTCGCGTACGCGCCGGTCAACCTATTCCGGTTGCTGGTGGCGAAACTTGGCATGGCAGGTTCGCGTTCCGCGAACCCCTGGAAACAGGATGTATCGATATCGCCCAGCCAGACTTGTGTGGCACTGGCGGTTTTTCGGAGATGCGCCGGGTCGTTGATATGGCGGCTCTTCATGGCGTACGTGTTGTTCCGCATGTTTGGGGAACAGCAGTGCAAATCGCTGCGAGCCTTCAGTTTGTTTCGGCCCTGCTACCGGACCCACCACGGCGCTATCCAATCGAACCGATTTTTGAGTTTGATCGGACGCACAACCCATTCAGGCAGGCGATAATCACCCACCCGATCGAACATGAAAACGGTGTGATCGCAATTCCGAACAAACCGGGTCTGGGTATTGAGATAAATCGTGACGCATTGGCAGAGTTCGCCATGGGAGACCCTGAATGATCGAACGCAGCTTCTCTGGCCGTGCCCCTGAGATCAAGCTGCCTGCAGGCGCCATTGATACACACGTTCACGTCTATCTTTCCGGGTTTCCAGCACGGCCAGAAGGTCCTGATCTGCCAGAGGGCCTTCCTGGGTTACCAGAGTACCGACAACTCATGGGCTGGCTTGGCATCGACAGGTTTGTCATCACGCAAGGAAATGCGCATCAGACCAACAATGCGAATTTGATGGCAGCGCTCAACGAAACCGGGAAGGTAGCACGCGGCGTGGCCGCCATAGACGGTGAAACCTCTGATGCAGAGCTTGAAATGCTCAAGGATGTAGGGGCCGTTGGGACGCGTATCGTGGATCTGCCAGGGGGCGCGGTTGGTCTCAACCAGCTCGAAGAGGTTGATGCCCGTGCTTTCGCCGCGGGCTGGATGATTGCGATTCAGTTCGATGGCTCGGATATTTCGGACCATGTTGAGAGGCTCTCAAAACTACGGTCCAGATGGGTGTTGGACCACCATGGCAAATTCTTAAGGGGTCTTGCGCCTGATGGCGATGAAGTCGGAATGCTCAAACGCCTTGTCGACGGTGGCAGATGCTGGTTCAAGTTTGCTGGTTGTTATGAGTCCTCCATCGAAGGCGAACCGCATTATTCGGACGTAGCTAAAGTTTCGAGGATCATGGCAGCCCATGCCCCCGAGCGCATTGTGTGGGGGACGAATTTTCCTCACAATTCGGCGACAAAAACCTCGGACTACCCTAACGACGCCGCATTGCTCGACACTGTTCTGAGCTGGTTTCCAGACGACCGCGCGCGCCACCTCGCTCTCGTAGAAAACGCCGAAGAACTCTACGGTTTCCAATCTGTAGCGACGTGATCGCCGCCTGCAAAAAGTGAGATATTCAAAATGCTAAACAAACTTTTGATAACGGGCGCGGACGGCAACCTAGGGTCGGTTTGTCGATCTCGCTTGCAGGGCCTCGCCACTACCATTCGCCTTGGAGCGCGGGAAGATGTGGGCCCTGCCGGAGAAAATGAAGAAATTGTGTATTGTGACTTGGCCGACAAAGGTGCGGTTGAGGCCATGGTCGAAGGGTGTGACGGGATTGTTCACATGGGGGGACAATCGATCGAAGCACCCTGGGAAACTATAAAACAATCCAATATCGACGGTGTATTCAATCTCTATGAAGCGGCCCGTAAATCGTCTGTTACGCCGAGGATATTTTTTGCCAGTTCAAACCACGCAATTGGCTTTCACAAACAGACAACGCGGCTTGATGCCAATGCACAGGTAAGGCCCGATGGTCTGTATGGCGTGTCAAAAGTCTTCGGAGAAGCTCTCGCAAGGCTCTATTTTGAGAAGTTTGGGATCGAGACAGCATTGGTCCGCATCGGTTCATCCTTTCCGGAACCAAAGAACCATCGCATGCTTGCAACGTGGTTGAGTTACGATGATCTGAAATCTCTTATCGAGAGTGTTTTCACAATTCCGCGTTTGGGATGTCCGATTATCTACGGTGCCTCGAACAACGACGCATCCTGGTGGGACAATCGAGAGACAGGCTTTTTGGGATGGAAGCCAAAAGACAACTCTGAGGCGTTTCGCGCCCGTATCGATGCCGAATGCACCCAACCTGCAATCGATGACGTATCCGCAGTTTATCAGGGCGGGGAATTTTGTGGTCAGGGCATTCTTGAGGAATAGAACCAATACGATCAGGCCATATGTGTAGACACTCTGAAAAGGTAAACCGATGCGACCAAACAAAATTAGAGAGCATTGGGCCGCAGGACGGCCTGTAGTCAATGGATGGCTGGCGATCCCAAGCGGTTTCTCGGCCGAAACCATGGCGCATCAAGGATGGGACACACTTACTGTTGATATTCAACATGGCGTAATCGACTACCAGAAGGCGGTCGAGATGTTCACTGCGATTTCGACAACGGATACCGTCCCAGTTACGCGCGTGCCGTGGCTCGAGCCCGGTATTTTGATGAAGGTGCTCGATGCCGGGGCTTACGGCGTTATTTGCCCAATGATCAATAACCGTGAAGATGCCGAGAACCTTGTGGCGTGGACACACTACCCGCCCAACGGAACAAGGAGTCTTGGGCCGACCCGAGGCCTCTTGTACGGAGGTTCAGACTACCCGCAGCATGCCAATGACACGATCGTCGTCTTTGCGATGATCGAGACTCTGCAAGGTCTCGACAACCTTGAAGACATACTGTCGGTTCCAGGGCTCGACGCCGTGTACATCGGACCTTCCGATCTTTCCCTGGCTTTAGGTTGCCGCCCGGCATTCGATGAGGTCGAGCCCCCCGTGGCCGAGGCCATTGAACTGATAGCCGCCAAGGCAAAAGAGTATGGGAAGTTCGCTGGCTGCCATAACGGAACACCGGAATACGCTTTGAAGCGCATCGAAATGGGGTTCCAGTTCGTCACAATCGCGTCGGATGCCCGTTTGATGGCTGCTGCTTCGAAAGACGCTTTGGCCCAGGTGCGTGGTGGACTGTCATAGTCTGTTGGCGGTGAACTTTGGGAAGCGCGTTTCAAAAACGTGGAGCCAGACAAGTTTCCGCTACTGTGCGCGGCTCCAATATCAGAATCCGCCTTTGCGCTGTTTGGTATGTTCAAAAGTCGAAAGATCTAACCGACACACGACCAAGACTTAGGAGGCACGCATGTCGCGTATTAAGCCCGAGAACCTCAGATCACGTCAATGGTTCGCCAATCCGAGCGATCCGGAAATGACCGCGCTCTATTTGGAACGTTATCTCAACTACGGGCTCACGCGCGAAGAACTGCAATCCGGTAAACCTATCATCGCAATTGCACAGACGGGCAGCGACCTAAGCCCTTGCAATCGCCACCATCTGGAGCTCGCCAAACGGGTGCGCGACGGAATCATCGCAGCAGGAGGCACAGCCATCGAAGTGCCGGTTCATCCCATTCAGGAAACTGGCAAACGACCCACCGCCATGCTCGACCGTAATCTGGCATATCTGAGTTTGGTTGAATCGCTGTACGGCTACCCGATTGATGGTGTGGTGTTGATGATTGGCTGTGACAAGACCACACCGGCTCTTCTGATGGCGGCTTCAACGGTCAACATTCCAGCCATCGCTCTGTCCGTTGGGCCGATGCTCAATGGTTGGTACGAGGGGAAGCGTGCAGGGTCTGGCACTGTGATTTGGAAAGCTCGCGAACGCCTTGCTGCTGGGGAAATCTCCGCTGATGAATTCATGGAAGCCGCCGCCGCATCTGCTCCCTCGGTGGGGTACTGCAACACTATGGGAACCGCCACCACCATGAACAGCTTGGCCGAAGCACTCGGTATGCAGCTGCCAGGCGCGGCGGCCATTCCGGCCCCGTACCGCGAACGCGGTCAGATCAGCTATGAGACCGGACAACGCATCATTGAAATGGTGTGGGAGGACCTGCGCCCGTCTGACATCATGACGCGCGCGGCCTTTGAGAATGCTATCGTCGTTAACTCCGCCATTGGCGGATCCACCAATGCGCCCATTCACCTAAATTCTATTGCGCGCCATCTAGGTGTGCCACTTGACAATGATGACTGGCAGGTTTTGGGGCATAATGTGCCCCTTTTGGTCAATCTACAGCCCGCAGGCGAATATCTCGGCGAAGATTACCACCGCGCTGGCGGTGTACCTGCCGTGATCGCAGAATTGATTGCAGCTGGTCGCCTACCTCATGCAGAGGCCAAAACTGTCAACGGGCATAGCATAGCCAACAACTGCACGCGCCAGCGCAGCACAAATTCCAACGTCATTAAATCTGTTGATGCCCCGCTGAAAGATAAGGCAGGGTTCATTAACCTAAAGGGCAATCTATTTGACAGCGCGTTGATGAAAACCAGTGTTATCGGGTCAGAATTTGCAAATGCCTATCTTTCCAATCCCGATGATCCCAACGCGTTTGAGGGTCGTGCAGTTGTTTTTGATGGACCCGAAGATTTTCACAAGCGCATTGACGACCCTTCTCAGGATATCGATACCCGTTGCATTCTCGTTATGCGCGGAACCGGCCCCAAAGGGTATCCCGGTGGAGCAGAAGTCGTGAATATGCGAGCGCCATCTTATCTCTTGAAGCAAGGCGTTCAGGAATTACCCTCCATAGGTGATGGGCGCCAATCTGGCACTTCTGGCTCGCCATCAATCCTTAACGCTGCACCAGAGGCCTCCGACAATGGTGGCCTAGCAGTTCTGCAAACAGGGGATCGGATCCGCGTTGACCTTAACACCTGCACAGTCAACAATCTGATTTCCGATGCGGAACTTGAGCGGCGCAAGGAACAGTTAATCCATAACGGTGGATATCCCGTGCCCGAAAGCCAATCTCCTTGGCAACAGTATTTCCGTGATCTGGTGCAACCCTTTGACAAGGGCATGAACCTACGCAATGCTGACGCCTATCTCGACATCGCGCGCAAGTCACTGCCTCGAGACAACCACTGAATTCAACATATTGTGGGCACGCAGCCAGATCGTTTGCGGCGTCACATACGCAATCCAGCTTCACATCTTCATCTCGATGGTGACGGTAATCCCGACTATTATGATGTCTCTTCTACCTCTCACTTTTTGCGGCTCCTGCTTGGCAGGTTGGTTTGGGCCAGCATTTTCGGGAGGAGGTGAAAATGCTGGCCCTTTGCGTTGGCGCTCCCTGTTGGCTTTTTCGCCGCCGCTCTTGCTGGCTTACTCTGGGAGGAGCGAGGACCAGCAAATTCCGTTCAATCTTTTGTTCTGAGGGTCTGCTTCTCTATTCGTCAGCCATCAATTTTGCGGCATATTCCGGGATATCGGATCGCGAGATTCCAATCTGAGCGAGCTGATGGTCGTTCATATTCGAAAGTGTGGAGAGCATCCTGGCCGTTTGAAGCGCCTTCAAGGCAGCATTTGCCGTGGCTCCGATCCTCGCCAGGAAGCTGATTGATAGGGCGATGGCGTGACTACGATCTGTACTAGCCGTTTGGGTGTTAGCAGCCATATGCAGCCTCCATAGCAAGTCTTTTGATGCTACTGCGCGGAATGCCCAGATCTGTTAGGTCGCGGTCAGATAGCACCGAGAGCTCATAATACGTTGCGCGATAAACCCTGCGTTTGGCCTGTGCCTTTCGCATCGTGTCCAGATTTTGGTGAAAGAACGTGCGGCCAGCTTCGAAAACGACATCCAGCGCGCTGTTTGATCGTGTAATTGCCATGATATTGCCTCGTCCGTTGCTGCAATGCAGTATTTATGCTGCAATGCAGAGATACGTCTGTTTGGTAGCGCTCACAATTTGGCAATCTGGCATAGGCCCCATGCCAGATTGGAACAGCAAGGGTCATGACATGGATATTTCTGCGCAAATGTTAATCTTTGCGACAGTTGTCGAGCAAGGAAGCATATCTGCGGCTGCACGATCAATGGGGCAAACCCCGTCGGCTGTGAGCAAGCAGATCGGGTTGCTTGAAGATCAGGTTCATTACCGTCTTCTGAATCGCACCAGAACGGGTATCTCTCCAACACTGGAAGGCCAAGCATTCTACGAAAAATGCAAAGCGATGGCTGACAAATTCAAAGAAGCCGAGGCGATGATCCTTAGCTTTGATGGTGTCCCGCGCGGAGTGCTCAGAGTCGCATCCACGGTTGCCTTTGGTAAGTCACAGCTGATCCCCGCCTTGCCTGAATTCATGGAGGATAATCCTGAAGTTCAAATATCGTTGGATTTAACCGACCGGGAGATTGATCTTCGCAGTGAAGGGTTTGACGTGGCGATCTGCTTTGCTGAACAACGCAAAAGCCCAGATACAGTCGTCAGGCGCATCATGCAGAGCCGCAGAGTGCTTTGTGCTTCACCTGAATACATTGAGCGGTTTGGAACACCGTCGAATTTTGCCGATTTGCTCGACCACAATTGCCTCAGGGTTGCAGGAAGAAGCCAAAGGAATTCTTGGAGCAGCATCGAACCTAAGGCAGGCGATGAGTTTGAAGCAACGGGCAGTTTTGAGGGGAATAGCACTGATGTCGTTTTTCGAGCAGCGCTGGCTGGCATTGGTATCGCGCGACTACCCAGCTACATGGCAAACCGGAAGTTCAAATCCGGCGAACTCGTCCATGTCATGCCGGAATACGCACCGCCCAGCACAGATATTGTCGTGGTGTTTGCCGAAAGGCGCAATTTAGCGCCGAAAACTCGAGCGTTCGTAGATTATCTGGCGCGACGGTTTCGCAATGCCGATGACGACCAGATGACTTAATAATAGCCGTTGGAAGCAATCGATAGTTTCCAAAATAGTTTCACCTCAAGCGCCTGAAAAATCGGAAACATTATGTCGGGAATATCAATCCAATAACTGGCACTGGTTTGTAGGCGTAACGTTAGTAAATTATGCCTTTCATCGTTCTTGTCGGCATCGTCCATCGAAGGATGCCGTAATAGTTGGGTCAGAAATGCTTGACGTTTGGGTCAGAATTGAATGACGTGATCGACCGATTTGTTCAGGTTTTGGCTGTCGATTGAGTCAAATATCAGTGACGTTCCACATTTCATATAAAACGCCAGAGATGTTTGACCTTTCCGTCACAACATTGACCCAATTTCCTATTGTACCCAACTAGGCATGGGCCGGTCGCTTCGCGTTGGCAGCTCACACGGCGCTGAGATTTGTGTGATTGCGCGACGCGACAACAATACCCGGGCCTTGTACTCTACCAATCTGGAAAACGTGTCGTGAAATAGCTGGGGAGCCGGACTGCAAACAGCCGTTTCAGCGTCGATCTTAAGACAACGCCCAATGTTGTTTTCGCGGGGCTTCCATCCTCTGGAGAATAGCCAATCGCTTGTCGTGTTTCGGTGATATCCCAACGCATGCCTGGGTTATCAGACATTAGGTTCAGGGCTGCGAAGGAAATGTCCTTGGCATCTATTGCGGCGCGCATTCCGCTTAGAAAGTCCCGATCACTCAACCACATTTCCTGACCCCACCGGCCCATCGCCATGTGTGTGCCGGGTTGGTTGTCGTGAGTCCATTGTGTCCAGCCGATGCGCAAGCAGATGACCGACAGTCCGTGATGCTCAGCGAAATATGCCCCTGTCCGTTCACAGAATAGCTTTGACATGCCGTAGGCGTTTACTGGCCCTGGTGGTGTCGTGCTGTTGAGCACCTCATGCGTGAACCTTTTGTCGCCGTGAACCCAGTTGGAGCTGGCAAGAACCACTCGGCTGACGCCCATGGCTGCCGCATGGTGATAGAGAGAAAGCGTTGCATCCATATTGTGTTTGATCGCGGAGGCCCAGGTGGCGGAGGGCTCTCGGTCACCAGCTAGATGCACGATAACGTCCACGCCCTTAAGCAAGCTGACCCAACTGCTGTCGTCGGACAGGTCTGCGGTGTGAATGTCGGGATGATCAACGGGGCGAATGTCGATGCCAGAAACGGTGTAGTCGGGGTCGCTTTCTAGCGCGTCAAAAAGTTTGCGGCCGAGATGCCCACCAGCGCCTGTAATCAGGACATGCATGACAGGAACTCCTTGTTGTTTGCGAGTCCCAATGGCATTTGAGATGCATCTTCCTCCGCCAAGACGCGGAACGTCTGCCGAAAATTCAGCGTTTCATTCGGTGCGAGATTGCGAGCCGGGGAGTGCCACTCCGCTTCGCAATAGGCGTAATCGCCCGAATTAAAGACCTCAATCGGATAGTCGTGTGCAAATTGATCGCCCTGTTGAGGTTCTGGTACTGAACACATCAGCAGAAGGCCATCAGCGCCGCACCGCGCCACTGTACGTCCGTTTGGGTTCGGTAGCCCGACCTTGAATTCCTGCTGTCTGTTGCAATCCACGACAATGCCTTTGCCGTGCGTAGCTATCATCCCTTCGGAAGAGCCAAAAACAGGATAAAACGCAGGGTCTTCCAATTCGACACCGACCTTGGTGGGGGTGTTAAGCATCATGACTGACCAAATGCCGGTCAGGCGCGAGGAGGTCCCATGGTTGACCACGATGTGTTCTATTTCCCAGCTTTCCGCCGAGGTCAGCGTGATGCGGCGCGACACTGACAAGTGCGAGGTCGGGCATACTGCGCTGGACATGTCGATGCGAGTGCTGCTTCTCGAAGTGATCTGGTAAGAGCGGCTGTCCAACACAGGAAACGGAGCGCCGTTTACCCAGGAAGTATCTGGGGCGATCCAAGTCTTCTCGCCGCCCCAGAGCGGAAAACCAAATTGTGGAGAGCGTGTGGGCAGATCAGCAAGCCGTATGTCATCGACATCCAATCCGATGAGATCTGCGTTTTGAAATAAGAGGGAGCGACCTTGGAAGTTTATATCCCATAAGCGGCCCCCGATGCCGGGCAGGAGTGCCAGCTGCAGATCGTTTTGCTGCAGGTGAAGAACGCTCCATCTGTCCGACATGTACCCCCTCCTATCGGTTTCCCGGCGCGATCGAATGCGCCGGGACAATCCCTTAGGTGTGCTTGAACTGGACGACGTTCTCGGCAGTAATCGGCATAACCCCGGTTTCAACGCGCTCGGGTAGAGGATTGATGCCAGCCGCCTTCCAATCGGGCAAGACCTTCAGCGCATCAGTATTCTGCCAATGCATCATGTGGAAGGCGAGGAAGATCTCCAGATAGGATTTCTGAGCCACCGCGCCGTGAATTGTGCCGTCCTCGATATAGGGAAGCATATCATCATTTCGGTCCATCGCGACGATCTTGATGTCCTTGCGTCCCGCCTCGTTGACGGCAATTGCAGCGCCTTTGCCGCTGTCGCCGTCCGTGCCGCCAATTCCAACAATATCCGGGTTCGCCTGAATTGCCTGAAGGTAGGCTGTCGGCGCATAGGACGGGTCGGCCTTGTCGTTGACGACGTCGACCACTTCGATATCCGGGTATTTCTCGGCAAAGATCTGTTTGTACCCTTCGACACGCTCCAATGTGGAAGGGGCAGGGAAAGTGCCGAGGATAACTTTGCCTTTCCCGCCAATCGCTTGCGCCAGCATTTCGCCGCCGACACGTCCTGCCTGAACGCCGTTGATACCAAGGAATGTGGACCGGGGACTGTCGGGAATATCGCCAATACAACATGTGACCGGAATGCCCGCCTCGACCGCACGTTCGACGCCGGGGGCCAGAGTGGCCGGATCACCGGGGAAGATAAGGATGCCTGCGGGACGTCTTGCGATCAGTTCATCCAATTGGCGTGCTTGTGCGGCCGTGTCGAAATCCAACGGGCCCGTGAATGTGGCCTTGATGCCCATCAATTCTTCAAGGTCTTCCATCGCATTGCGATAGTCCACCCAGAACGGCACCTGCGTTACGATGGACAGGAACACATACTCCTTGCCGGCCGCTTGTGCCATGGCTTCTTTGGACAGCATGGGCAGTCCGAACGCTGCGGCCAGTCCAGCGGTGGTGCCCGCTGTCAGCAGCCTGCGCCGATTCACATTCAATTCAGTCATCGTAGTCTCCCTGTTTTGGATCTTTGGTTGTTGTTGAGTTTTGGAAAGCTTCGGGATTAGCCCCGTTTGCTTCGGATCAGCATGTCCAAGGCGACCGCTGTAACGAGCACACCGCCGATGACGATCATCTGCCAGTAGATCGATACGGCCAGCATCGTCATGGTGTTGTTGATCAACGCGACGAAAACGACGCCGAGGAAAGCACCAAGAATAGTACCTTCGCCGCCGCGTAGGGATGCGCCACCGATGACTGCCGCGGCCAGAACCTGAAGTTCGATGCCGTTGCCTGCTGTGGGCGTACCGCTCATCAGGCGCGAGGCCAGCAAAACTCCGGCCAAAGCAGCCAGAATACCGGTCAGTGCGTACAGAATGATACGCACGCGTGTGACATGGATGCCTGACAACATCGCGGCCTTTTCATTGGCGCCGATGAAGTAGACCTGACGGAAAAAGCGTGTATGGCGGACGGCCAGGTCGAACAGGACGACGAGCAGAATGGTGAACAAGACGATGACCGGAAAGCCGCCTACGTCAGCCTTACCGATCCAGGCAAATGATGCTGGCAGGCTTGAGACAGAAAAACCTTCGGTCAGGACAAGAGCGATGCCTCGCGCGATCGACATCGTGCCGAGGGTCGCGATAAGCGGATTGATCCCGAGGCCGGTCACCAGCAAACCGTTCACTACACCGACAATTCCACCCAGCACCAATCCGCATGCCACAGCAAGCGGAATTGGCATGCCAGTCAAAAGCAGCATGGCTACGACGGTAGAAGACAATGCCATAACCGACCCGACGGAAAGATCGAACCCGCCGGATGCAAGTAAGATCGCCATGCCGATCACGATGATCGCGGTGGGGGCCATGCCCACGGCCACGGCTCGAAAGTTCGAGAAGCTGAGGAAGTAGGGGTTAGCGTTGGACATCACGATGATGATGGCGGCGATCAGGACGATCAGCGTCAGCTCACGAATGTCGACAAAGGCTTGTAGGACACGGCGCAGCAGCGGACGCTTCATGGGCAAGTTGGCTTGAGCGGTCATGGTCACGTCGCGACTCCTGATTGATTGGTTTGGGGTGCGTCCACAATTGGAACGAAATTTCCAGCGGCCATTTGAAGAAGCGTGGTTTCGGTTGCCTCAGCTGCTGCGATGTCTCCCATTAGGCGACCGTCGTGGACGACAAGGATGCGGGTCGAGAGAGAGACAAGTTCGGGAAAATCGGATGACACGACGAGGATGGCCATTCCCTCGGCTGCTCGACGCAATAGTTCCGTGTGGATTTGGAATTTGGCTCCGACATCGACCCCTTTTGTGGGCTCCTCAATGATCAGAAGAGCTGGCGCGCGTTTGAGCCACTTGGCCAACATAATCTTTTGCTGATTACCCCCTGAGAGATCACCAACAAGTTCGTTAATCCCGCTGGTTTTGACACTGAAGGCGTCAATGGCTGTTTGGCTGGCTGCTTTGATCGAGCCCGAAAGCATGAACCCAGCAGACGCATGATCGGAAAGACTGGCCGCGATCAGGTTGTCGCTGAGTGATTGTTCCAGAAAGAGGCCTTCAGTCTTGCGTTCTTCGGGAACAAACCCGACCCCAGCACGCATCGCCTGCCGCAAGGACGCAAAGTTAACAGGCTTGCCGTGAAGTCTGATCTCCCCGGTATCGCCATGCATCAGCCCGACAATCGATCGAACAATCTCGCTGCGGCGAGCGCCCATCAACCCTGCCATCCCTACAATCTCTCCGGCTTTAATGGAGAAAGAAATGTCTTCGAATTCACCTGGATGGGTTAATTCTTGGACATGCAAAACCTCTTCGCCGTTAACCTTACCTGACCGCGTGACATCACCGGGGTGAGCGCCGCCGATCATCTCGGCAACGACTTGTTCCTGAGAAGTTTCCGAAACCGGTAAAGTGCTGATGTGGCGCCCATCTCGCAAAACAGTAATGCGATCCGAGATCTGGAAAATCTCGGCCATATGGTGGCTGACATAGACGATGCCAATCCCTTTTTTTGTCAGGGACTTTAGGACTTCGAATAATGCGTCTACTTCGTCGGGTGCCAATGCCGATGTCGGTTCATCCAGCAAAAGGACGCGGGAATTCAACGACAGAGCCTTGGCGATTTCAACAATCTGGCGGGAGCTGATCGGCAAGTTTTCCACGGGTGTTGAGACGTCGATATCCAGACCGAATTCCGCCAGCAACGCCTCCGCTCGGCGGCGCAGTTCGGGCCAATCAACTACGCCGAACCGGGTGGGTACGCGGCCCGCGTAGATGTTTTCCGCAACAGAGAGCGCGCCAGCGAGGCTGAGCTCTTGGAAAACACAGCCGATGCCCAGGGATTGCGCATGCGACGGGCTTTCGACCCGCTGTTCCTTGCCGTCGCACAGGATACGCCCAGCTGAAGGTTGGTGAAGCCCATAAAACAGGCCGAGACAGGTGGATTTTCCGGCGCCGTTTTCACCACAAAGCGCGTGAACTTCGCCGGGCCTCAATTCAAAGTCGACACCGTCCAACACAATGTTCGTCCCGAAGCTTTTGCCAACCCGATCCAGCTGGATCAGTGGCTGTGGCCCCGGTGAGTCAGGCTTCATTATTGGCGTCATACAAGTCTCCTCCTGCCTTTTGATTGGCATCTGATATCTCAGATGTCAACTGAAAAAGAAAAGACCGTGAGGTGCCCAAAAGGAAGGGGCGGCGCCGATTT
Organism: Ruegeria sp. BF6; assembly: GCF_056538665.1. Classification (NCBI taxonomy): domain Bacteria; kingdom Pseudomonadati; phylum Pseudomonadota; class Alphaproteobacteria; order Rhodobacterales; family Roseobacteraceae; genus Ruegeria; species Ruegeria sp. BF6. The sequence continues at coordinate 62,594 of NZ_JBQFTN010000014.1, read as the reverse complement.
GGCCCGCCCCCGTCACAACGAAGCTACGTTTCTGCTAGGATGCGGTCGCTCCTTCGAGGACGATGGCGGCGCTCTTGTAGGCTTGTCTGGTGCGGTCAATATGCGCTGTGAGAAGAGATTTGATTTTGGCCATGTCGCCTTCGCGAACGGCAATAGCGATTTTCGAATGCTCGTCGAAGGAGAGCTCAGTATGCTGTGGCAGCTTCGCCAAATGGGTTCGCAATGCGGCAATCTTACCGATGTAGCGTGTATAGCTGGCCGTCAGATAATCGTTACCGGCATGTTCAAAAATCAACTGATGAAATGCGGTATCCAGTGAAAGGTAGCCCTTTTCATTACCTCGCCTGCGTTCCTTCTCCATGTCCTTCACGACACGCTGCATGTCGTCGGCAAGACCTTCCGGGTTCCGCAACAACGCAAGTTCAAAGGCGGCAGTTTCGATAGCCTGTCTGAAATCGCAGATCTGAGTCACTTCCGGCTCAGACAGCGAAAACACGCGTGCACCTTTTTGAGGCTCGATACTGACTAACCCTTCGTCACGTAATTGAGCGAGTGCTTCGCGGACTGGCGATTTCGATACGCCCAGCTCTTCGGAGATTTTTCGCTCCGACAAAACCTGACCCATTTTCAGGGAGCCATCGATAATACTATTCCGCAAATGTTCCAGTGCGAGTTCACGCAAAGACTTGGGTCTCTCAAGCGCCATCTGAGGATATCTCCAAAAAAAGGTGTTGCCAGATGTAAGATATCTGATACACCAGATTAGGCAAGCTGGTATATCAGATATCAGAAAGTGCTGAGGAGATCAAAAGTGCACGTAGAGTTGGTCGTCGATTGCAAGAACCAGCACGGGGAAGGGATTTTCTGGAATCCCGCCGATGGTCTTGTCTGGTGGACCGACATTGAAGGCTGTGCGCTTTGGTCATTTGATCCTGCAACCTCAGAAACCGCATCTCATGAGATGCCGGAGCGCGTGTGTTGCTTTGCGCCGCGCGCGTCTGGCGGTCTGATCGTTGCTTATGCGGATCGAGTTGTCTTGTTCGATTCACCCAAGAGCGAGGAAACCCTCGTGACGCGATTTGAGCCGAACAACCCGGAGACACGGCTGAACGATGGGCGAACCGATCGCCAGGGGCGACTGATTGTTGGAGGCATGAACGAAGTTTCAGGTAAGGCCGATTCGTCAGTCATCTGTGTCGATACGGATTTGAGCGTACAAACGATCATAGAAGAGGTGTCTTGCGCCAATTCGACTTGCTTCACGCCGGACGGTGCCACGATGTTCTTTGCCGATACCCCGGATCGCGAAATCGTGGCGTTCGACTACGATGCTGACAGTGGAGCCGTTTCGAACCGTCGGCAGCACGTTTCTTTCAAGGATGAACCTGGCTTGCCCGATGGGTCCTGCGTCGATGCCGAAGGCGGTGTTTGGAACGCCGAATGGGAAGGCCATCGCGTTATTCGCGTCGCACCCGACGGCACGATAGATCGCGTGATCGAGGTGCCGGTCTGGAAGCCTACCTGTTGCGCTTTCGGTGGCCCTGATCTCGATACGCTCTTCATCACGACCTCAAGGCTGATGAGTGACGGAGCAGCTTTAACAAAAGAACCGGAATCCGGCGGCCTCTTTGCTGTGAAACCCGGCGTTCGTGGCGTGATCGACGCGCCATTCAACGGATAACCAACGAATTTCTGGAGGAGAAAACAATGTTGAAAACGCTCATGACCACGACGCTTGCCGCGGGGTTCGCCACGCTGGCAACGGTCGCTCTGGCGGAAAACTACCCGGCACCGGTTCCACTTGAGGACGGGGCACAGGCGCCAATCGATGCGATTGAACCCAAGAACGAAACGTTCCGGATCGCGTATATGCCGCCCGCGACCGAGTTCAACTACTACATCGCCATCGGTGAAGGCATCAAAGCGGTTGCTGCTGAGGCCGGGGTCGAAGTCTTTATGCTTGCGCCCCAGTCCGGCGCGGACATCAACGGCCAAATGGGTATGATCCAGGATGTGCTGACGCAGGATGTGGATGCGATCATCTTTGGTACACACGATGAATTTGCAGCCGCACCACTGCTTAAGCAGGCCGTCGACAAGGGCATGGCAGTTCTGATGATCAACTCGGACATCCCGAACTTCCCGACACCAATTCATGGCGTTGTCGGGTACTCTCAGCGCAACGGTACACATGCTATCGCTGATTGGGCCATTGAGACTTATGGTGATCAACCGTTGAAAGTCGGCATCATCGAAGGGCAGCCTGGCTATCACTCGACCGAGCGGGTGGGCGGCTTCCTCGACGGTATCGAGGGCAACGAAAACTTCGACGTTGTGGTGTCTATTGACGGTAAATGGAACGTTGAAGGCGGCAACACAGCTGGCATGGATATCCTGCAGTCGAACCCCGATCTCGACATGATCTTTGCGGCGAACGACTACATGATCATCGGGGCATCTTTTGCGGCGAAAGCGCTTGGCCGCAGTGACATCGTCCTTTTGGGCAATGATGGCGACACGTCCGGCCTTGAAGAAATCGCGGCTGGCAACATCACGGCAACCGTCAACACCTCACCTTTCTTGATGGGTAAGGCGGCCATGCACGCAACCATCGATGCACTCAACGGGTCCTATCCCGGCGGCTGGATCGAAACGCCCACATCAATTGAAGACAAAGACGGTGCGATCAGCGTGCTGCAAGAGCCAGAAAAGCTCTTCCCGCAGCCGTCCAAAGAGTACTGAGCTTTCTCCCCGCTTCCCGGTGGCGCGTGCGCGTGCTGCCGGGGTGCAACTCAACCGAGTTTCGCTTTTATCGAGGCAATCGCAATGACACCCGCAACGCCACTTTGGGAGTTTGTCGATATCACCAAGGCCTATCCCGGGGTTTTGGCGAATGACAAGGTTTGCATCCGGCTTATGCCCGGTTCCATTCATGGGCTACTGGGAGAAAATGGCTGTGGCAAGTCGACCATGATCAAGACACTGTCCGGCGTGCAGCAACCCGATAGCGGTCAAATCCTGCACAATGGCAAGCCGGTCACGATCAGCGACCCGCAGGCGGCACGTGAATTGGGTGTCGCAACAGTTTTTCAGGAATTCTCGATCGTGCCCACCTTGTCGGTTGGCGAAAACATCTTCCTTGGCAATATGCCTCGGTCCCGCTTTGGTGTGATCGACTGGGCCAAGGTCCACGACGAGGCCGCTCGGGTCTTGGCGGAAATGGATGTCGATGTTTTACCCGAAACCATCACCGGCTCGCTATCAGTAGGCGAGCAACAACTGGTCGAGATCGCGAAAGCCGTCGCGATGGACGCCCGCATGATCATCCTGGATGAGCCGACGGCGGCATTGGGTGAAGATGAAATTGAGCGCCTGCACCAGTTACTGCGCAATATGCGTGAGCGCGGCACCGCTATTCTTTATGTGTCGCACAGGCTGGATGAGGTTGAACGGATCGTTGATGAAGTGACGATCTTGCGCAACGGCTGCGTTGTGCGAGCAAGTGGCGAGACCAAGATCAACGTCTCTGAGATAGTCAGCGCCATGGTCGGTGAGGACATTGGTGAGCATTATCCCAAGGAGCAGAACGCGACCAAGGATATCGTGCTAGAAGCGGCGGGTCTGGCCACCAATTCGGGCGTGAAAGATGTATCGTTTTCGTTGCACCGGGGTGAAGTTCTGGGCTTGGGTGGCGTATTGGGCAGTGGCCGCACAGAGATTGCCCGCGCCCTATTCGGGACAGACGAGCTAACCGCCGGGCAGATATCACTGAACGGCAAACCGGTTCGCTTTCGCCGGGAAATTGATGCGATCCGTGCGGGTTTGGCTCTTGTTCCAGAGAACCGAAAGTTTGACGGGTTGTTCTTCAATTTCCGCGCAAGCGGGAACGTCACCGCAGCGTCCCTTGGCGGGCTAAGCCGGTTCGGTGTCTTGAATCTCAAGGCGGAAGAGCAAGCCACCCATGACCTGATCCGCGATCTGGAAATCTCGACCCAGGCCGAGGAAAAGACGGTCAACTTCTTGTCTGGTGGTAATCAGCAGAAGATCGTGATTGCACGTTGGCTGTTCTCAGCCTCTAACATCCTGATCCTTGATGAACCGACGCAAGGGATCGATATCGGCGCTAAGATCGCTGTTTACAAGCTGATTAACAGGCTCACGCGGGTGGGAAAATCGATCATTCTGATCAGTTCAGACCATGATGAGTTGCTTGCGATGAGCGATCGGATTGCCGTCGTGCAGCACGGAACGATAGTGCGCACGGTCGATGCATCCGACCTTACTCATGACGACCTTGTGCGCGCGTCCGCCGACACTCCTCAATCCAAGCCTAAGGAGGCTTTCGCATGAAGCGGATCTTTGACACCCAGTTGATCGGACCATTTGCAGCAATGGTGATCGTCGCACTGATCGTGGCACTTACGACGGAACGCTTCCTGAACCCGGGTAACCTTTCAAACCTGTCCCTACAGGTAAGTATCGTGGCCTTGATCGCAATCGGGTCTACTATCGTGATCTTCGCTGCGGGCATCGATCTGAGTTCCGGGTCTATGGTGGCTTTGCTGACCATGATCCTTGCGCAGATGTTGAAATTTGTTGGCATTCCACTGGTTCTGGCGTTGCCACTCATTCTTCTCATGGGCGGATTGCTTGGTCTGTTCATTGGGCTGATAACAGCCTACGGGCGTATCCCGTCTTTCATCACAACATTGGCGGCGTTGATTGCCTTCAGGGGCCTTGCGCTGACCTTCAACAATGGGTCTCCGATCTTCTCGCTGGATCCGGCGCTGGAGCCAATCTTTTACGGCAAGCTGTTCGGCGTTCCGATGCCTTTCTTCTACCTCGTGTTCTTTTACGTCCTTGCCGCGTTCACTATGAACTTCACGAAACTCGGCCGTGAGATCTATGCCGTGGGTGGTAACCCAGCCGCTGCCGTTCTGACGGGTATTAACGTACGTAAAGTTCAGACGACGACATTTGTCATCGCGGGTTTTATGACTGCGGTTGGTGCGATCCTGATGTCAGCGCGCCTCAACTCTGGTTCGCCCAACTATGGCCAGACGCTGGAATTGCAGGCCATTGCCGCTGCTGTTGTCGGCGGAGCCAGCCTTGCAGGCGGACGCGGCAACATCCTCGCCACGCTGATGGGGGCGATGACAATCGTTATCGTCCAGAATGGTTTGAACCTAAACGCTGCGCCATCTTCGGTTCAGAACATCGTGTTGGGCCTGATCATTCTGTTGGCCGTTGGCATAGACATGTGGCGCGCGGAAATTTCGGGCTTGATGGGTCGAATGTTCGGCCGCCCTTCATCGCAGCAGTCATCTAACGTTAAGAAGGAGGCCTGAGATGGATCTGGGGCTAAAAAATAAACTGGTCCTGGTGACTGGTTCAGGTTCTGGCATCGGCAAAGCCACTGCCCGGGTCTATCTGGAAGAAGGCGCGCGGGTCATCGTGCATGGCCTGACCGAGGCGGAAGTGTCCGACTGCGTCGACGACCTGTCATCTCTGGGCGAGGTTGAAGGCATTGCGGCCGACTTAACCAAGACCTCTGATGCGGAAACTCTGGCGGAGTTTGCTCGAGCGCGGGGTGCGGTGGATGTTCTGGTGAATAACGTCGGCATCTTTTCGGTTAAGCCGTTCGAGGATCTCACGGATGACGACTGGATGCATTACTTCAACATCAATGTCCTGTCCGCCGTTCGGATGAGCCGAGTTTTCCTGCCTGACATGCTTGACCGGGGTAAGGGATCCATCATCAACATGGCCAGCGAAGCGGCAGTGAAACCACTACCTCAGATGGTGCATTATTCTGTCACTAAAACTGCCATGTTAGGTCTGACACGTGGCATGGCAGAATTGACAAAGGGGACAAAAGTCCGGGTTAACTCGATCCTGCCTGGTCCGACCTGGACCGAAGGTGTCGAAGCCTATTTTGACGGTCTCGCCGATCAAAAGGGTGAGCCGCTCGACGCCATCGTCGACAATTACTTCAAATCAGATGAGCCCACATCGCTCATACAGCGCTTTGTCCAACCAGACGAAGTCGCCCGCATGATCGTCACGATCTCAGCAAGCACAGCCTCCAATGGTTCTGCGCATCGGATCGAAGGCGGCATCGTTCGCAATATTCTTTAACTTCTAACTGGAGGAGCCTGCTATGGCCGCTCTCACTTTCTCTCACATCGGCATCACAGTTCCCGACCTGGAAAAAGCCGTGGAGTTTTATTCCAAGGCATTCGGCCTGTACGTGCTGATGGAACCAACTGAAATCCTGCATGACGAAAGCGCCATCGGTCAGATGTGCGACGATGTGTTTGGGGAAGGTTGGGGAAGCTTCCGTATCGCGCACTTGTCAATGGGCGACGGTGTTGGCATCGAATTGTTTGAGTTCCCGAAGACCGTCGAAGAAGAACGACCGTTTGAATATTGGCGGCGTGGCTTGTTTCATTTCTGCGTACAGGACGAGGATCTGGAAGGCCGCATCAAGGTTATCGAAGACCTGGGCGGGCGCCAGCGCATGAGCCAAGTGCGCAAGTATTACCCAGGCGAAAAGCCTTATCGCATGGTCTATATGGAAGACCCGTTTGGCAACATTTTCGAGCTCTATAGCCACTCGTACGAATTGACCTATTCGGCGGGTGCCTATGACTGATCGCGCCGCCTTTCCCCCCAGAACGGACAAACCCAAGGTCGTGATAACCGATTACGACTTTGGTGATGTTGCCGTTGAGACGGAAATCCTGGAAGCCGCAGGAGCCGAGGTGATTGCGCTTCAGGCCAAGCGCCAGGAAGACCTGTTCGATGTCGCGCCGCATTGCGCAGCGATGATGAACCAATATGCACGGATCGGAAAAGAAACGATTACGCGGATGCGGAACTGCGAGGTCATCGCGCGTTATGGCGTAGGCGTAGATATCGTGGATGTTGGTACGGCAACGGAAAAAGGCATCCTCGTTACCAACGTGCAAAACTATTGCACTGAGGAAGTCGCCGATCACGCGATTGCCCTTTGGCTGACCCTGGCGCGCAAGTTGCCTGACTATGATCGGGCCACTCACGCAGGGGTCTGGCAATGGCAAAGCGGGCAGCCGGTCTATCGGTTGCGCGGGCGGACGATGGGTGTCGTTTCGCTGGGTAAAATCGGGCAAGCCATCGTTGCGCGGGCGCAATCTTTCGGAGTTACGGTCATCGCTTACGACCCGTATTTGCCAAGAGAAGTCGCCGCGAAGATTGGGGTCGAGCTGGTGAGCAAGCCCGAATTGCTGGCAAGGTCCGACTATATCCTTATGCAGGCGCCGATGACGCCGAACACGCATCACTTTTTGTCGGATGCCGAATTCTCGGTCATGAAACCCGGTGCGATACTCGTGAACACTGGACGCGGACCAACGGTCGACAACAAAGCCCTGTTCCGGGCGCTGACCGAAGGCCATTTGGCCGCTGCAGGGCTCGACGACCCCGAAGAAGAGCCGGCAAAGCGCGCCAACTGGACGCCTGATGACAACCCGTTGTTCACACTGCCCAACGTCCTCGTAACACCACATGCCGCCTACTATTCCGAGGAATCGATACACGCAGCGCGGGTTACCGCGGCTACGCAAGTGGCCAAGGTCCTGACAGGACAAAACCCCGACTACACAGTCAATGCCGACGCATTGGCCGTATCTACCGCATAACAGGAGACAAGAATGCCAGACGTCAGCACGGACCTTAGGGTTTTTAATGATTTTGAAAGAAACCCGGAACTTCTCAGAAAATTCGACAAGGTGTTGGAGGCTTACTCTGCTGCTGCCATTTTTGCGGATGTGCAGTACCGAACAGGCGTGATGGACAGCGCCATCAAGCCCGCTTTCCGCGCCAAGGTGACAGGCCAGGCCGTGACGGTCCAGCTTTCAAAAGGTGATCTGGTCGACCCATTGCGAGCGCTTGAAATGGGACAACCCGGGGATGTGATCGTTGTGGACGCGGGTGGTGATCGTCAAACGTCAGTCTGCGGCGGTTTAATGGGTGGCCTAGCCAAGAACCGTGGCATTCGGGGTATGATCGTAGATGGCACTGGGCGTGACACAGATGAGTTGGAAGACATTAACTGGCCAATCTGGACGCGCGCGATCACGCCGCGCGGAACGCACACGATGTTCTCGGAACGTAAAGAAGAACTTTCGATCAATGTGCCAATCGCCTGTGGGGGCGTCGTGGTAAACCCCGGAGATTTCATTGTAGCTGATCTTATGGGCGTCGTCGTGGTTCCACAGGAAATTGCCGAAGAAACCGTGCGCCTTGCTCAAGAGCAAGCTGACCGTGAGGAGGAAACCCGTAAATGGGTGGCCCAAGGCAAAACCGTTGAGGATCTGCTAAATGAATTCGGTCGCATCTGAACCAGCGCTGATCGGCGTAGATTGGGGCACTTCATCGTTTCGTGCATTTCTAATTGGTGCGGAGGGCGAGGTGATCGATGGAGTCTCGTCGCCTGAAGGTATCATGCAGGTTGCAGGACAAACCTTTGAGGCGGTTCTTGATCGTCTCATCGGCCCTTGGGTCGCCAAGGCTGACCTGCCGATCCTGGCATCTGGCATGATCACCAGCCGCAATGGCTGGGTAGAAACGCAATATGCCGAAATGCCGCTGGGTGCTGGCGGTCTTGCGCGAGCGTTGGTCCCGCACAAAGCGGCCAACGGAGCGCGTATTCATTTTGTGACAGGTGCTTCGACAGAACATGCCGGAGGACCCGACGTGATGCGCGGCGAGGAGACCCAAATCATCGGGGCATCTTCGCTAGGCTTGAGCGAAGGCATGTTCGTGATGCCGGGAACGCACAGCAAATGGGTTCAGGTTGATGACGGGAAGATCGTGGATTTTTCGACCTACATGACAGGTGAGATCTTTTCGGCGCTGAAAGAACACACGATCCTTGGCTCTTTGATGAAGGAGGACGCCTTCAGCGAAGACGCATTCGTGATGGGCGTCAAGGCAGGCCTCAGTGGTGAGTCGAACCTGCTGCACAACCTGTTTCATGTCCGGACGCTTCCTCTTATGGGCAAAATCCCAAAGGTTGCTACGGCCGACTACTTGTCGGGCTTGTTGATCGGGACCGAGGTTGCTGCGGCAACCGGCGAAATAAAAGACGTCGGCACGATCACTGTTGTTGGACGCAGCGACTTGTCCGACCGATACGAATTAGCGCTTCGAACTGCTGGTTTCGACAGCCGTCGCGCGCCAGATGATATCGTTGCGAAAGGGCATTTTCTGATTGCTCGCGCTGCGGGGTTGGTTGGATGAATGACCTCACCGCAGCTCTTGCCGAGAACCCGCTGATTGCGATTTTGCGGGGGCTAGCACCAGAAAATGCGCGCCCGGTGTCTGATGTACTCTTCGATGCCGGGTTTCGGATAATCGAAGTGCCACTCAACTCACCGGACCCGCTGGAATCGATAGGGCAGATCGCCGTGAAACATGGCGCTCAAACCATCGTCGGCGCTGGCACAGTGTTGACTGTGGATCAGGTCGCGGCAGTTGCTGATGCAGGCGGGCGGATCATCGTGTCGCCCAATATGAACCCGGACGTCGGGCGCGCGGCTGTCGCGCGGGATCTCTATTGGTGTCCAGGCGTCATGACCCCATCCGAGGCCTTTACGGCGTTGGATATTGGAGCATCGGTCCTGAAATTTTTTCCGGCGGAAATGGTGCCACCCGCTGCCATCGCAGCAATGCGCGCCGTATTGCCTGCAGACGCAGTCGTCGCTGCGGTAGGGGGCATAACGCCGAATACGATGGCGTCGTATCATGCCGCGGGTGCAGATGGATATGGGCTGGGTTCCGCGCTGTTCAAACCGAACTATACATTGGATGATATTGGCAGGCGCGCGCGCTCCTTCACCAGTGTATTGGAGGAACTTGGATGAAACAGGCCCTTGTTACGGGCGGTACGCGAGGGATTGGTGCGGGTGTTGCACGGTCGTTGGCTGACGCAGGTTGGTCCGTCATTGCCGCATCCGCCTCCCAATCCGAATTGGATGCATTCGAGCCTCAGGACGGGATAAAGGTGCGGCTCTTGGATGTCACAGACCAGATATCCATCAATGATGTATTCGGCGAACTCACGGGTCTAGATGCCTTGGTGAACTGCGCAGGTATTCTTCTGCGTGGCCATGAATACGACATCGATGTCTTTGCCAAGGTACTCGATGTGAATCTGACCGGGACTATGCGCTGCTGTCTTGCCGCGCATCCATTATTGGCGGAAACGCGTGGGGCTATCGTCAATACAGCCTCTATGCTCAGCACCTTTGGTGGACCTTTGGTGCCTGCCTATTCTGCTTCCAAGGGTGGCGTGGCACAGTTGACGAAGGCGCTGGCAGGTCGCTGGGCCGAAGACGGCATCCGGGTCAATGCTATCGCGCCGGGTTGGATCGAGACAGAGATGACCCAGGGCCTTCGGGAAGACCCTGAACGAACAGCGGGGATCATGGCGCGTACGCCAATGAAACGCTGGGGGAAACCCGAAGAAGTCGGTGCGCTTGTGCAATGGCTTTTGAGTGAAAACGCCAGCTTTGTGACCGGATCGATCTATCCGGTCGATGGCGGCTATCTCGCTATGTGAGGAAAATCAATGAATGACGATGACACCGCCCGAATGCCATATCAGTTGCCGTTTCCCAAGGATGCGCAAGACGAGATCGTGATCCCGAACGCCATGAGTGAGGACGACAGGCTATGGGTTCCGCAGGCAGAGAACGTCTGGTTCCGACCGCTCTGCTTGAACCGCTCGCAAGGTTATTGGATGAACCTTCTCAAAGTGCGCAAAGCTGGTGTTCTTTCGCGGCACCGCCATCCACAGCCAGTCCACGGTTTTGTCCTGAAAGGGCGCTGGCATTATCTGGAACATGATTGGGTTGCGGAAGAGGGGGGATATGTCTTTGAGCCGCCGGGTGAGACTCATACTTTGGTCGTTCCTGACGATGTTGAAGAGATGGTCACCTATTTCCAGGTCAATGGCGTGATGTGCTATGTTGATCCGTGGGGCAAGGTCACTGGCTACGAAGATGTCTTTACCAAGATTGATCTGTGCCGAAAACATTTCGGGGAAGTCGGTCTTGGAGAAGATTACGTTGAACAATTCATCCGGTGATGCGCCGCGTTTCGCGCTTGTAGCGCATGATGCGCGAAAGGACGAAATCGTTGAATGGGTGGGTCTGCAATTGGCCCGCCTGTCCAGAGTACAAATCTTTTCGACTGGGACTACCGGTAGTCGCATTAAGCAAGCCTATCCAGAACTGGATGTGACCTGCCTGAAAAGCGGACCACTCGGAGGCGACCAACAGATCGGCGCTATGATCTGCGAAGAGAAACTGGATGCATTGATTTTCTTCGTCGACCCTCTGTCGCCCATGCCACACGACGTTGATGTTAAAGCTCTGACCCGTCTTGCCACGGTATATGATCTGCCAATGGCTTGTTCGCGCTCAACTGCGGATCTGATCGTGAAGGGGCTGATTGACGGGGATGACAACACACCTGTCTGATACGCCGCACGCCGAAATTGCCGATCAGCTGGTACTCAGAAGGTGCTCTGTCAGACTGCCGAGGTTTTCGCTGCCAAGCTGGCTCATATTGGCCTCAATGTCAGCTTTCAAGATGTGAACGAGATGGTCGATCCCTCGTGCTCCGAACGCTGCAACGGCATATTGAAAGGCGCGTCCGACCATGACGAAATCTGCACCTTTCGCCAAGGCACGCATGACGTCCAATCCCCAGGCAACGCCAGAGTCATAGATCAGTGGCACATTTGTTCCGACCGCCTCGCGGATGTTCGGGAGTTGGTCAATCACGGCGGGCCCGGCTTCGAATTGACGCCCGGAGTGGTTTGAAACCCAGATGCAATCCACGCCTTCGGCCACCATTTTTTGCGCGTCCTCCGGCCGCAGGACACCCTTGACGATCAGGTGACCCTCCCATTCCCGCCGCAGTTCGCGCAGGTAGTCCCAATCTGGAATCCCACGGATCAGAGCGCCTGCATGGGTAAAGCTTTCTCGCCCGCGGGTCGGGACGTAATCGTCAAAGAACCGCATACGTGGCATGATGCCCTCGCGCAGATGTGCAAGGCACCAGGCGGGTCGTGATGCCATTTCAGTCAGCGTGCGCAGGTCAGCTTTTGGAGGCACCGTCAGATTGGCACGGCGCTGTCGTTCGCGCCGGCTCTCTTCTGGAACGTCCACCGTGATAATCAGCGTATGAAATCCCGCTGCCTTTATCCTCGGCAGCATCGCGCGGCGCAAATCGCCGGACTTTACCGGGTAATGCTGAAACCATCCGTTTTTGCCAATGTAAGGTGCCACATCTTCCGGTGAAGCAACCGCAACGCTCGACAGCGAAAACGGAATGTTGTGAGCAACCGCTGCCTTTGCAAGCATCCGCTCTGCTCCTGCCCACATCAGGCCGGACATGCCTACCGGTGCTATCCCGAATGGCAGATCGTAAGTTTGACCCATCAATGTAGTCTGCAGGTCGGCCTTTGTTCGGCCGCATAGTACACGCGGCATGAACCCGATGGCATCAAGTGCGTCCCGGTTGACCTTCAATCCCAGCTCTCGGCCGGTCGCGCTGTCGAGGTATTCGAAGGCAAACTTCGGAATGCGCTTTTGTGCGGTTTTCCGAAGGTCTTCTATCGACGGGTGGGATAGGTCCAGATCCATCCGGGTCCTCTGTTCGTTGTCTAACGGTTGAAGCTCCTCAGTCGGTCACCAAAGGGATGGCAAGGCCAAGGAAATTGCGGGCACATAGGTGATGAACATCAACAAGATCAGCATGCCGACAAAGAATGGCAGGATCGCCCGGCTGAGGCTTTCGATGGAAACCTTCGAAATGCTGCTGGCCACGAACAGGTTCACTCCCAAAGGTGGTGTGCAAAACCCAATGGCCAGGTTGACCGTCAAGATGACACCAAAAACAATCGGATCGACACCCAGCGCGGTTGCAACCGGCAGCAGGATCGGCGTCATGATGATGATCGACGAAATCGTCTCCATGAACATTCCGATCACCAGCAAAAGCAAATTGATCAACAACAAAATGATGATCGGATTGTCGGATAGGCTGGTGATTGTTGTTGCGAGTTCTGTCGGGATTCTTGCGAGCGTGATCAACCTGCCAAAGGCGGTCGCCATGATCACCAATATCAGAATGGTCCCGCTGGTCTTTGCACTGCCCGCCAAAACCTCTGGCAGGTCCTTGAGGGTGATGTCTCCATAAACGAAGATGCCGATGAAAGCGGCATAAACCACGGCCACGGCACCGGCTTCGGTTGGGGTAAAGATGCCGCTATAGATGCCCCCAAGAATAATCACGGGTACTAGAAGCGCCCAGATGGAAGACCGGAAGCTCTGCCAGACGCCCGGACCTGAGAACGTAGTCGTCGATTGGTGAACAACCTCGTCCTTTCGCAGCAGAACACGAGCGACCAACATGAACATGAGGGCAAAAAGGATGCCAGGAACAACGCCTGCAAGAAACAGTTTGCCGATCGAAACCTCGGCAGTAACACCATAGATGATGAAGGGAATACTTGGCGGGATCATTACACCGATCATTCCCGAGGATGCCGTCAATGCGCCGCTGAATTTGCGCGTATAGCCGACCTTTTCCATCTCGGGGATCATGTTCGATCCGATGGCGGCTACGGTCGCAGGAGACGAACCGGATATGGCGGCAAAGAACACGCAGGCGAGTACGTTCACATAAGCAAGCCCACCGCGGATATGCCCGATCAGTGCGTTAGCGAACCCAACCAATCGACGAGACATTCCGCCGTGCTGCATCAGGTCGCCTGCCAATATGAACAGAGGGACGGCAATTAGAGGAAACGAGTCCGCGCCAGTTACCACCGACCGTGCCAGAAGAACCATGGGTGGCGTGCCATCCACAAAGACCATCACAATCATAGTGGCCAAGCCCAGACAGATGCCAATAGGCACGCTGAAGAGCAACAGGGCAAAGAGCGTCAGAAAAAGCGTTGTTGCAAGCATGCCGGGTTCCTCACGCCTTGGTCCCTGCGATCAGACGCAGGGTTCGGATCAGATGTTGAGTGACGCGGATCGCGGACAGGCCCGCGCCAATCGGCGCCGAAGCATAAAGGATCGGGATCGGTAGTCCCAAAACGACTGAGGTCTGACTGGCCACAAAAGGCTGTCGGATAAGCTTGATGCATTCAACTGTCAGAACGATCAGAAATCCAAGGACAAGAAGCGCGATCACAATATCCGCGTAAAGCCTTGCGCGCTCGCTTAGGACATCACGCAGGACCGTGATACGCACATGATCGCCTGTGTGGAATGCATAGCTGACGCCAAGCCAGACAAACCATACAAACAGCCAAAGCGTTAGCTCTTCGCCCCATGAAAGAGAGGCATTCAGAATGTAGCGCATGAACACATTGCCAAAGATCAACAAGACAATCGCGGCCAAAAGTGCACTGGCTAAGACCTTTTCGGCATTCATATCGATCCATTTGATAACCGACACCGTTCACCTCCCCTTGAACGAAAGGGGCACCCGAACCCTCATGGCACGGGTGCCCGTATTGGCTGAGTAGTCCGAGGGTCAGCTTCCGCTCGCTGCGGAAACCGCTGCTACCCAGTCGTCATAGGCTTCGGCGCCAACCTCGTCGCGATACTGCAGGCGGACGCTTTCGGTTTTGTCGGCAAAGGCCTGTCGCTGCTCTGCAGTCAGTTCCAGAACCTCGACTCCGGCAGCACGGATCTGTTCCAACTGTTCCGCATCTTCGTTTGCGACCAGTTCCGCCTGATAGTCACGTGCGGCGGCCATCGAGTCCCGTACCAGTTGCTGATGCTCTGCGGACAGCGAGTCAAAGAACGGTTTGGAGATGACGGGCATATAGACCGCAAAGACATGGCCCGTGGTCGAAAGGTATTTCTGCACCTCGTAGAAACGCTGTGAGGTAATGATCGCCAGGGGGTTTTCCTGGCCGTCGATCACGCCTTGCTGGAGAGCAGAATAGACCTCACCAAAGTTCATTGGCGTCGGGTTGGCCCCGAGCGTTTCGAAAGTCGCCACGTGCGCCGGAACCTTCATGGTGCGCAGCTTGACACCCTCGAGATCTGCCGGGGTTGCAACCGGACGGACATTGTTGGTCACATTGCGTACACCCAATTCAAGCCAGCCAAGACCGACCAATCCCTGGTTTTCGACCCGTGCAAGCATGTCATCACCAGCATCGCCATCAAGAACATCAAAGGCGATGTCTTTGGAGGAATACATGTAAGGCAGTTCAATTACTGCAAATGCCGGGTCCCAGCCCGCGAAGAAAGAAGAAGGAGGAATGGCCATTTCCAGAACGCCGGTTTGAACACCTTCGATCATCTCGCGATCAGGGCCCATCTGCGACGAAGGGAATATCTGTACGTCGATCTCACCATTCGAGCCAGCTTCGACCAGTTCTTCAAATTTCAGTAGCGCGCGATGCATATGAAACGCTTCTGCTGCGCCATGCCCAACCTTAATGACTGTTTCAGCGGATGCTGCAAAAGCAAGCCCGGCTGACATGACGACGCCAAGCGCCAATGTTGATTTCTTGAACAAGGTATCCTCCCACGGATTTAGTAAATTTTCGATCTATTATCTGAGATATCAGATATAATATAGAAATCAAGCTTACATGTGCTATTGTGTTAAAGAGACGAAATAGGACGAAGTGAAAATGACCGAGATTTTGCAGATTAAGCGCCCGGATTCGTTGAGTAAAACTGCTGAAGAGCACATACGAAAAGGCATTATCAATGGCACGTTTCAATTGGGTGAATCGTTGCCGGAAGTGAAGCTGTCAAATGCCATGGGCATCAGCAAAACTCCGATTCGCGAAGCTCTATCAGCTTTGAATCTTCAGGGGCTCGTTCAGATCTTTCCTCATCGCGGAGCCTTTGTATTCTCTCTTTCTCAAGAGGACGTGGTGCAGCTTTGCCAGTATCGGCTCATCCTAGAATCTGCAGCTTTGGAGCAGGCGCTTGAAAAGAACCCTTCGGTTCTGATCAATGAGCTGTCTACAATTGTTTCGAAGATGTCGGAAGCGCAGGAAGCGGATGAATTCGAGCAGTACTTGGAACTTGACGCCGAGTTTCACGGCGCGTTTTTCAGGTCCTGCGGAAACAGTTACCTGCGGGATGGATATCAAAAAGTCAGTGATATCGTCCAAACTATGCGGACACATCTGTCCAAGCGTTCCAATCGAACGAAGAAATCTTTCAAGGAACATCAAGCGATCACATCGCTATTGGGCGAGGGTAAAGTAAAAGCAGCAACGAACACCCTCAAACGTCAAATCACTCGCGGTGAGCGTTCTTATTCTGATTTGGTTGGTGTCAATCAAACATAGGAGGCTCAGTTACAGAAGTAGCACTGAAGACTAGTGGCAGCATTTTGACCATTCTGATTTGATGGAAAGCCTTTGAGTCGCAAATGGCAAAGTTTGCGCGCTTCAGAAAACCAAGTTTGCATAAAATCAATTACTTAGATGTCGCCAAATGGCAAAACTATGTGTCGCCCGACATTCCTGTTGAACGTCACACGAACCTGACCCAAACGTCATAGTTGGACCAGAAACTAGGTGAACGTTCGACATCAGAAGCCACCCCCAAAGTTGGACATCAGTTGAATTTGACCTTTGCGTAATCAACTAACACGCCGCCCCCATTTTATGCTCCCGCAGGCAGTTTGGTTTGTTCTGACTTCCCTTTCGGAAAATCAGAGCTGATTTGTAGGTCAGACAGCGAAGCTGCCTGTTCCAGCTAATCTGCCACGTGGCGAACGCGGGAGGGGGCGAGGCAACGCTATTCGACAGGGGTGGTGCGGCCCGCAGGCAAAACCGAGGACACGGCCCTGTCTAAAAAGGTTGCCAGAGGGGGAGGGCCGCGCCCTCACCCTGACGGCCAGGGGCGTTTGGCTTGTCCAAATCCCGCTGGCCCACGAAAGGAAGGTGATGGGGAAGAGGGCTTGCCGCTATTTGCGATTGAATCCATCTGTCAAACTTCAAAAAGTAATAGTGGCCACCAGACAGACCTTCGCCGCGTTTGCAGTGCCAAGCACTGCAGATGACTGCTGCGCGCAGAATGCGGACTTTGCAAAGTCTAATGGTGTACGAAGAATGGGCGTTCTCAACATGGCCTGACGCGTTGGTCGATGAAGACTTAGGCGTGTCGCAAATCTGCGGCACTAATACCGCTCCATTGCTTCCAACAATTGTACAACGTCTTGCGCGGTCCGTATCCTTTGGGCGCGTCGCGCCACCGTAAGCCACTGCGATTGATGAAGATAATTCCACTCAGCACGCGCTTATCGCCAACACGAGGCTTGCCATGGGACTTTGGAAAGAAAGGTGCAGGCCGCGCCATTTGCGCGTCGTTCAACCAGAATAGATCAGACATGTTCACCGCTCGTTTCTTGAATCGTGAAGCTCACAACCAATCGGAAATCAATGGGTCCTGAACCTAAAAGGCTATTGTCCTTGTCAATCCGTCCGAGAATTCGCAATCGACAAACCAGTCATTGCCCGATGAACGCACGGAGACGAATGTCGGACCGTCACCGGCCACCGGCCTTTCAGTTTTCACAACGCAGGAGAACTGATCACCTGCCAAATCGAATGTGAACGTTTCCTGATCGGCAGTGTCCTCCTCCAGGGAATTCGCGAAAGGAAACGGTGCCCACAGCGCGGATGTGTGAACAGATGCAAAACGCGCGACCTGCTGATTTTGTGCGTTGAAGATATCGCCGGTGGCCAGACAGGCGCGATGTTCGTCCCCGGACAGAAACACGATATGTTTGATCTGATTTTTTGCGATATGGTCCAAGACTTCACGCATTGAAGCAAGATACCCGTCCCATCCATCCGAGTGAATGGCGCTGAGGTTGTCGGGGTGCAGCCGGGTGTCCCGCTGAATAGCGCGACGATGTCGTGGCAGAAACATCGATGGCGTCACAATGAATTTTACACCGTTGCCCTGGTCCATCCAGCCTTTGAGATTTGTCATCGCCGACCTATCGGCAAGTTCCGCGTTCGCAAGGTCACCCACAGCCCGCCGCGTTCTGTCGGTTCGGGTATTCAGCAGGAAGAAGCGTGCGTTGCCGTGTTCGAAGTCTTGACGGTTCCAATGCAATCCGTGTTGGTATTTTTTGTATGCGCACATTGCTTCCTTGAACCAATCCGATTTCTTGTCATTCACTCCGGTCCTGGGTTCCCAATTGTCCACGATTTCATGGTCGTCCAGCAACATATAGGATGGTACCGACCGAAGCGCCTCGCGCACCGTCGGGGCTCTTAACCAATTCTCGTACGGGGTCCGGTAGCGGTCGTTGATGTCCCGCGGATCAAACAGACCGGCGGTCGCATCGACATAAACCTGATCTCCGACCAGAAAACAGAAGCGCGGCGGCGTGGCAGAGTTGGCCAGCCGTTCGGCCAGCGTCCCGTAGGAATTGTAGGTCACTGGCTTGTCCAGCAACCCTGCCGGATACTGACACGATCCGAACATAAAGCGCGTTTGCTCATTACCGTCGGGCAATTTCCAATCGGGAATGACACCATCCAGTATGATATCGTCCTGATCCTGAAGCTGATCGAACACCGCATCTGCAACTGCCTGGTTGGACGCGAACTCCAATTCTGATACCGTCACGTCCCGCATGCCGGTATCAGACCTCGGATCAACTGCAACCCTGTTCACATCCCGTCGACCACGCAGGGTGAGACCCGACCTGTAAGTCTCGTCCGTGGGTCTTGTCAAACTGGCCCCTCGGAGCAGCGACCTTGAAACCGCCTTGCGGGTGTTTACGAACCGTTCGAGATCGAATTCCTCCGGTGCTGCGCGCGTAGGCTTACCGTCACGGCCGAACTTGAACACGTGATCCTGGCGATTGTCGTCTCGTTGAACAAAGTAATATTGGCGGCCCGCAGCCGGCGCCAATACATCGGCCTCGTCATATGCGATCAACACCAATGTGGCGTTGCCCGGTTTTTCAGAATTGAACCCCGGCATGAATTCCTGCTTGGGAACCTCGAAAACGGCCCAGCCGTCCTTCGCGAATTCCTGTTCAGGGTACACAACCATCGACAACAGCAGATAGTCTTCGTCCCAATCATCGGTTTGCGTGTCAGGTCGCAGTATCCGGTCATCTGTTACTTGAACCCGCAACAACACAATGCTTTCAGGTTTTCTATGCGATGGCGCTGCGCCGATCCGCGCAATATAACCCGGCGTCGTGGCGGCCTCAGGAGTCTCAAGTGTCATGACCGGCCCGATCCAGGGGGGATGGACCACTTTATCGGTGTTGCGTTTACCCTTATGGGGCGGCAGGTCCAGGTCCAGGAACGTGCGGATATGTTCAAATGTGGTCAACCTGTCCGCGCCGATCAGAGCGTCCTGGTGCCCTGCGTGCTCGACGATCTCCGGCATAAGATATTGAATCCCGGCGTCATGCAGAATTTTTTTCATTCTGTCGACGGTAACGGGATCAGACAGCCCGTTTTCGCCACCATGCACGCTGAAGGTCGGAATATCACTCCAAGTTGTGTCGAAATTTTCCCGCGAAACCCATTTGTTCCGGCCCCGAAAATCCGTCATCATATCATTTCGGGCATAGTGCAGGGTGGAACTGACAGTCCGAATGCTCAACGCTCCGAAATGTTCGTCTATAAACTCCAGGACTCCGGGGTCCATCTTGGCTGCGTTGAAGTCGCGCCCGTACAGCGCATCCATCCGGTGCCGCGTTCTGGTCCAGGGCGTGCGTTTCCAGGGTATCACGGGGTTTTCGATATCGAACTCATCGACGGGGTATGGCAACGTTGCCAGCACTCGGTCCAGTATGTCGTCCGCCAGGGACCGGGGGTCAGGGCGAAACTGGTAGTTGTCAGGTAGTAGCCCGACCAAATATTTCATGATATAGCCACGCAGAATATTGATCGGGGAAAACACCACAAGGGGTCCAACCTGCGTGAACGCCACGCGCCGGACCTTTGTGAACAGATCATCTGGGCCGGGCGGGTCCGATGCCGAGCCCAGGATCGCCATACTGCACACGACCGTCCCCATACAATGCGCCACCACATCGACCTGCTGCGCCTCGGTGACCTCGATCGCCTTGTTGATCACATAATGAACGTCATTCGCGGCGATCTGGTCGAAACTCCAGGGTACGGTCGCCGTTGTTTCGCGAAAATACGGGCTGGTGCGAAGATCAGCGATCAGAACCTCCCGCCCGCTTTCCCACAGGTGGCTGGCAAAGTTCGGATTGACCGCGTGATGTGCAAATGTGGTGCCGCCGGCGCTGTAGCCGTGGAACATGACCACCGGCGGCCTTGTGGCATTTGGGTTGGGGTAGCGGGTGATCCGAACCTTCCCCTCGATTGGGCCAAGCGATTTGTCGAGATCCGGCACTTCGGCCCCAATTTGGCCACCGTCACAAAACACGTCAGCGTTCACGGTTGTACCATCTGACAGCCTGAGTTGATCCGGCGGCGCGAAGTCGATCACCTTGCTGTCATCATTCGTATCCGGAGCCCGGAAACTCCAGATATGAATGCCAAGCAGCAGACGTAAGAAATAGCCGACAAATCCGGTAATGTCCGAAATCGCGGTCATGGCATCCGACTGCTTTGTAATCCGGAACAGCGGAACGCCGATCCGCGCAAGATATACCATATCCAGATTTAGGACACGCGGTCCGCGTCTGTTGAGCCCCGGGAAGTCTTCCAGCGTCACGTCCATCAATTGCCGCCACGGGTTGCCGCGACGGTTGTATGTGAACCGTTTGACACCTCGAATGCGATTTCCGCCAAGTTGAATTTCGGACCCCGAAACTGCGGGACCAATCTTTAATCTGTAAACCAGTTTCCTGACTTCACCGGCCTTGCTGGCGATGGCGATCCCGGATTTGATCCGGCTAAGAAGCCCCGGTCCGGACCCGCCTGTGTGATCTTCGAAGGTCGCCTGGTAGATGTCCCGCAAACCCCGGTTCAGCAACCATGCCTTGCCCGCCCTCCAGATCCGCCCCGTGGGCCAGCTGCTTTCGCGCTCCAGAACTTTGAGGTGGCCGGTCAGTGGCGCGCGAAGGATCGCTATGGCGTCAAGCTCCCGCTCGCGCCACATAGGAGGGCTCCATGTCTTGCTGAGTGGTTCCCAGTCATCCTTCCGGAATATCCGGATTTCGCTTCGGGTCAGCGGGTCCAGTTCGTCCTCGGAAAGAACAAGCGTGCAATCCCCCTGAGCCCCCGGATTCAAGTCCTGAACCGGTTTGGGCTTAAACCGCAACGTCAGCTCGGCAATGTACTGATCTGGTGATCCTCCGTCAGGGGTCAACTCCACAGGTCCGGAAAGACGTTCGATCACCTCGACTTCGGTCGGCTGCGGTGCAGCCGCCCTGTCGGTCTCGCGAAAGACCGGCCGCTCGAAAGGCTGTGTATCGGCCGCGACGTCAGGTTTGGCCCCTAACGACCATTGCACCGCCAGTTCCTCGGCCGCGCGCAGGGCCAGTGCGGCAATTGTCAGTGCCGGGTTTGTCCCCAACGCGGTGGGCACGATCGAACCATCCAGAACGACAAGATCATCGTAAACGCTGTTCGAGGTTTCAGACCTGAAGACCTGCCCGAGATGGTTGACCACCCCATGTGTCCCGCTGTCGGCCATGTTCAGACCGCCCAGTGGATGCACGGTTGTAACTGGGCCTGTCTGGTCCCCGACCAGAAAATCCATATCCTTGGACAAGGGCCGCCAGGCAGGATTTGCGATCAACCGCCCTCCCGTGTCGGTGGTCAATTTGGATAATTCGGTTATCTCCTTCTCAAAAATCTCTGGTTCGGCATCGGTCGGCCATCTCATGACGGCGGTGCCATCGACCTCGGTGTCATTCCATTCGACCTTGAATTCAATCGAACCCTGCGCCCCGTCGTCGCCCATAATGGCAAACGCGGCGGTTTTCTTGATGTGTGGCGGCGGCACCGCGTACCCATCGTCGGTCGGAAATCCATCGGAATGGATCGACCTGTCAATGTCTTGCAACCCCTGAAGGGCATTGACAGAACCGAACACCTCATTGAATGCAAGGCGCAACGACGCGGGGACCGAAATTTCTTCGATCAGAATGCCCTTGGCATCCCGCAGATCGATGATGCCGGTGATCGTCGGACCAATAGCGCGCTGAGACGGTTGCACGCTTTCATCGGCTACATTGTTCACAACCGTATCGGTCGCAAAATCCACCGCCAGCATGTCGCCGTTGGTCGAGCATCCCTGCCCAATATTTTTGGCTGAAACAGCCAACCCGCCTTCGCCGGAGCGTTCGAGAATTTCGTTCGATCCCAACGTCCCCGCCGCAAGTATGACCTTGTCGGCCCGGATCTTCACGACCGCACCATCCCTGAGCCGCAGGCTCTTGTCGGTGTAAACCGTGTTGACCACCCAACTGGTGTCGTCCTTCGACACGAAGAGCACGGTAGCGCCGCTGAATATTTCCGCGCCAGCCTGATGGGCAGTCGCCAACAAGCTCAGATCCAGCGATTCCTTGGCTCCGAAATTGCATCCCGTCGCACAATCCCCGCATTGCAGGCATTTATTCAGCCTGACGCCGGCGCAATTGACGCGGTCTTTCATGGCAACGGTTATTGCCGCCGACCTGAACGTCGCATGCGGGGCGATATCTTCCAACGCCTGGTGTTTGAGCGGTACTCCGTCGGGGTGGTTGTCGATTTTGTTCGGCACTCCGTCCACATGCGCGCCCAGCTTTTTCATGGCTCTGGTATAGAAAGGTTCCAACGTCGTGAGGTCGGACACTTCCGCAGGCCAGTCATTCTGGAAAACGCCTGGCTTCGGCGTCTCCATGACGCCGGCATTGATCAGGGACCCGCCGCCAACGCCGTTGGCGACGACCGTGTTGACCTCGGGGCCGAGCCGTAAGTCGAACAGCCCCTGCCGGTTCCCGTCCCGCCGAACGTGTTTGGCCAGCTCACCCAGCCCGGTCGGAAACGCGCCAGGCAGATATTCGTTCCCGCGTTCCAGAACCGCAACCTTTGCGGTGTCAGTCCCAATCGTGCGCCCGGCCAGAACCGCCGCGGCCATGGCCCCGCCATAGCCGCTACCGATGATCAGCACATCGAAATGCACGTCGGTGGGATTGGAGCGAACACGATCAACCAGCCTTTCAAATCCTTGCGAAATCCAGGCGGTGCGTGAGACAGAGTCGAAATCAGTCATGGCAAATGGTCCAGCCGGCCCGAATACGGGGAAACCATTCGATAGGCGCTCCGGGCCGTGGAACGCGCCATCGGTGAACCACCGGGGCTGAATGTGGCGGACGACGTTCAATTATGCGTGCCATCCCCCCAGGGCACTTCAATATTGTCACTCTAGCATATCCTGGCGTGAATTTCCCAAGGTCCGGCGGGATGGCGGGTTAAACGGGAAGACCCGCCCGTAAATCCCGCTTTTCGTTTTTAGAGGAAAATGTGCGACAATCCTCGATAAGGCGAGTGCCCAAACGAGCCGGATCAGAGGTTGCGTCGCCTGCGCACTGTCCGGTCAGTTTGGCGTTTGAACAGTGTCCCGACCTCACGGAGATCGGATTTGGACGTTTCATTGCAATCACTTGGCGGTTTACTGCCACTACATCTTCTGCGACAGCTTCATGGCGCCGATGGGGCAAGACCCAGTTTCGTCAGGTTATCCGGTGCGGCATTGCTGATTGATGTGTCGCGGTACACGGCGCTGGTCGAAAGCCTGTCCCATCGCGGCCAGTCCGGGATGGAGCAAATCCCGAAAACGCTGGACCAGCCTTACAGCCTGTGCGTGGAACAGATCGTGTCCCGCGGCGGTGATGTCTATCGCTTTACCGGCGACTCCATTCTGGCCTTTTGGCTGAACACGCCCGGCAATCCGACGCGGGCGGTGCGTGATGCCGCCGCATGCGCCGAGGTCATTTGTCGAAATCCGCGGGCCGGAACCGACACCGATGACAGCTCGGTTCAGCCCGAGTTTCACGCAGGTCTGGGCTGCGGAGATATCTGGATTGCGGCCCTGAGCGGTGACCCCCACTGGCAGCTCCTCGCGGGCGGCAATGCCTGTTCACAGGCATCGGACGCGCTTGGGCGCGCGGGCGCGCGTCAGGTACAACTCTCCGCCGAAGCAAACGCCGCTCTGACGAATAATGACAGCGTTGTGCAAGACGCCGCCGCAACAACCGCGGCAGAGAAAGCCAGCGGTCCGTCCGAAGAATGGGTAAAGGGATTCCTTCCCCCAAGGATATGCCATCTGCTGGAACGACTTCGGGAAAATGCACCTCAGGACGCGGCGGGGCTGGAAAATGCGCTGAGTGCGTTCAGAGCGCTGGCCGAAATTCGTCCCATGACCGTGGTATTCATCCGCGTCTATCTGCGCTCGTCCGATATTTTGGACGTGTTTCCAACCCTGCAGACGCTGTGCCTCGAAATTCAGTCCGAACTCAATCATCGGGACGGTCCGACGGCTGACTTCATAATGGATAAGGATGGGCTGACCTGTCTTGCGGCTTTTGGAGAAACCGGGTCCTTTCATCGCGATGATCCCCAACGGGCGCTGGATTTCGCAATTGCAATCGAAAACGCCGCGCACCGATTGGAACTGAAGGCATCAATCGGCGTGGCAACAGGCGATGTTCTGCACCAGATCGTTGGCAATACCCGTCATTTGGAACCCATCCTCTTTGGCCAGCCGGTCAACCGCGCGGCGCGTCTGATGAACAAGGCGCTGGATGGTGTCCATTGCGATTCCCAAACTCAGAGAGTGACGCGGGATCAATTCAACTTCCAGGAAAGCGAGGCGCTGCAACTGGCCGGTTTGGGGCAACTTGTTCCCGTATTTCGTCCGGTTGAACGTCAAGTTACCAGTCGCAGTCAAACCGGATTGATCGGGCGAGCGGACGAGTTGACCTGGCTTTTGAAAGCTCATGAAGAGGTCAAGTCCGGAGCGAAGAGACTGGTCGCGGTACTTGGGGAACCCGGCATTGGAAAAACCACGCTGATCAATGCGTTCGCGCGCAACTTGAGCATTGAAACAGGTGAAGTCGTTGTTGCACATGCCGAACGGGATGATCGGCGCACGTCGATGCTCGTGTGGCGCAGGGTGTTGGCCGGTCTTCTGAAGATGGATGACGACAATTCGGGACTTGAGGTTTACAACGCCATCCGCGACCGCATTCCCGATGCCTCTGATCTTGCTGACCGTTTGCCTCTGTTGGGTGATCTCCTGGCCGCCGAACAGCCTGAAACTGCAAGTACGCTTCATCTGAAAGGGGCTAACAGAGTCGACGCGGCGATGCGCCTTGTCGGCGAAGTCATCAACGTCTTGGTTCCCCGTCCCTTCACCCTGGTTCTGGAAGACAGCCAGTGGCTCGATTCCGCTTCATGGCGGCTGCTGGAGTGGATTTTTGGGTCACTAGACTCAATTTTGGTTGTTCTGTGTGTCCGCGTTGGCGAAATGCCGAAGCAGCTCGACTCTTTATACAAGCGCGCGGAAAGAATCGATGCGGGGCTTGGTTCGGAAGAAAATGATCTTGCCTGGTATTTTCGCCCGCTCCAGGTCAGAGAGCTTGACGATGTCTCGGTCAAAAGACTGATGGATCGAATCTTGGATGATGTCCCTCCGCATGACGATGTCGCCCAGAGAATTGCGGAGCTGGCAGGTGGCAATCCGCTTTTTGTGGAAGAAATCACGCTCACGCTGAAGAACCAGGGACTGATTTCGATCCGCGACGGGTGTTGGCAATCAATCCTGCCATTGACCGATCTCGCCTTCTTCGAAGGAGTCGAGAAGGTCATTCGTGAACGGGTTGATCGATTGGATCAGAGATCGCGAAGCGCTCTGGAGGCCGCTTCCGTAGTTGGGCGCTCTTTCGCAATCAAGCCGCTCGAAGCTCTGCTGGGATTTGAACCAACCGATATCATCAATCACCTGACGGACGCTCAGTTAATACGCCGAAGGAAGAACAGAGGGTTCGAGTTCCGTCATGATCAAATCCGAGATGTCGTCTACCAATCGATTCCAAGTGAACGCAGACGAGCGCTGCATAGATCCCTTGCCCTTTTGCTTGAAGCCGAACATCCCGATGCCGAAGGTCGAAACCTTCCCGCCTTGGTCCAGCATTTTGAAGCGGCCGGGCTTGCAGATCATGCGGTCAAATATGCAGATATCGCCGCCACAAATGCGCTGCGTACCGGAGCCTATCGCGAGGTTGAATCCTTCATTTCAATTTGTCTGGAACACAAACCGCATCGACGCGGCCGGAGGCAAAATGACCAATTGAGATTGGTTCGTTGGCGCCGACAACTTGCGGAAGCACATTATGGTCGCGGAGATATTCAGGCCCAGGGCAAAGCGATCCGGCAAGCACTGGATGCGGCCGGGGAAAAAATACCGAATACCAAGATCTCGACTGTCTTTTGCCTCGTTGAACGAGGTTTTCGCATAGTTGCGCGTCAATACTTGCCGCTGTCCCGCAATTATGTTGTGACATCAAAAAAGTCGGATTGGGATGGCGAAATAGCGCGCTGTCTGAACCAGGCCGCAACGGTAGATTATTTCGAACTGCGCTTCGTCCAGGGAATGTGCAACCTTCTGGGCGCTGTTAACCGGTCAGAGAATACGGGAATTTCGGTAGAAACCGTGTTGTCCAACTGCCAACTCGCCGCTGGTCTGGGCATGATGGGTTGGCGGACCCTGAATGCCAGGCTGATGAATCGTGCGGAACAAGTAGCGATTAAGCTGGACGATCCGTCTTTGCATGCACACGTATGTACCTTGGATGCCCTTTGGCGGCTAGGTTTCTGCGAATGGGATAAGGTCGACGAACGGCTTGAGATGGCGCAGGCTCTTGCCGTGAAATCAGGGGATCAGTTGCGATGGTGTAACGCACAGGGAATTCGTTTCTGGTCGCAATATTATCGAGGCAATCTGAGCGCCTTGGAAGAAACCGCATATCTGTTGCTGCTGAGGGCCCAGAATGCCGGCAATATCCAGCAGGAAGTTTGGGCACTGAGGTGCAAGGCCCTTTGCCTTCTGCATATCGAGAGGCCGCGCGAAGCTGTGGATATTTTGCGCTTAACCACGTCCGGCATGTCTGGCTCTGTTGATTTGGCGGCCCAGATTTCTGCCGTAGGCGCCCTGGCGCTGGCGCTTACGCGCATCGGGAACCAATCGGAAGGTTTTGATGCCGCCGCTGCGACCCTGAAACTGCTGGACAAGATGCGCCGACCGTCATCTCACAGTGTAATTGTCGGTATTTCCAGCGTGCTGGAAGTGCTTCTGCGCGGGCGCGAAACGGGGTTTTCCGATCGGTACGAAGACTGGAACAGTCTGGAAAAAAGCGCTCTGTCCAAAATGGAAGACTACAGCAAAGCCTTTTCTGTCGGAAAAGCGCAGCTTGGTATGTGGCGGGGCACAAGTCACAGGCTGGATGGAAAATACAACCTTGCCATGGCCGAATGGGCGCAGGCAAAGCAGTGGGCAGATACGCATGAGTTGCGCAAGGACTCGGCTTTGATCGCTGCGGAAATCAGGCGGTGGCAGAACGATTGACAGGAATTCTGATACGGGGCGCTGATGCCGTGCAGACCACCCTGCATGCTGGGCTAGTAGTGCTTGATGTATGGGTCAGAATTGAATGACGTGATTCATGGATTTGTTGAGGTTTCGGCTGCTGATTGAGTCAAAGCGTCAGTGATGCTCCACACTTAAGAAAGTGGCGATGCGTGAAAAACACAATAAAAACCAATACTTGACTTGACTCTGATGCGCCTAAATTTTTGGCAATCCCTTAACAATCGAAATCCCGCAACATGTCGGCTCTCATTGTTGTCTTAGTTGCGTTTTGTGATTGGGTGGCTTTGTTGCACAACTCAGGTTCTGGCCGCAGGTCCCCTTTTCCTGGACGAACTTATCCGAGGGGTTCTGTGACGGGTACGCCGAGAGCGGTGTAGCGGTTCAGGACGGCGACGCGTACCTGGATTTCGGCAACCTGTCGGTCGAAGTCCCTCGCCATGAGACTCTGTCCTAGAAGTTTCATACAATGCATCTTGGTCTCGACACGGCTTCGGCGGTGGTAGCCGATATACTATGACCTGCCCCCCGAGGCTCCCTCGTTCGTAGCGAGAGTCTGCGTTTCTGGTTTTCATAGTTCTGTTCGTCGGTTTGGACAAGCGCATAAGGCGCGGCAAACAACCGCCTGACAGTTTGAGCCGCCAACAGCTCGATGCTTTTTGCTGGGCGGAAATTCGCGCGGTTGTAGGCCAGTGCGGGGGCTTCTATTACTGAACGATAGCTTCACGTTCAGTACGGCAAGCGCTTTTGAGAGAAGATCATTACCGACACCATCATTTCGCGGCGAACGAGCGGCGTTCCCGGGAATTATTCTCGGAGCATTGTGGGTGTTGGCAAAGCGATATCAACGCAAGAATGGCTTCGCAGCACGCCCCAATTACTCCAGATAGGTTTTGAACCATTCAATTGTGCGGTCCCAGGCCAGGTTTGCCATCTCCTCGTCATAGCGTGGCGTGCTGTCATTATGAAAACCGTGGTTGGCGTTTTCGTAGATATAGGCCTCGTATACCTTGTCGTTGGCCTGCAGGGCGGCCTCAAAATCTGGCCAGCCCGCGTTGATGCGTTCGTCAAGCTCTCCCATTTGAACAAGCAACGGCGCCTGAATTTTGGCCACATCCTCGGCCGCTGGCTGGCGCCCGTAGAATGGGACACCAGCGGCCAGTTCGGGATAGGCCACGGCAATTGCGCTGACCACACCGCCGCCGTAGCAGAAACCAACAGCGCCGACCTTTCCAGTGCAATCATCTCGTTTCAATAGGTATTCAAATCCATTGAAGAAATCGTTCATCAATTCGACTTGGTCCACTGTCTTTTGCAGCTCGCGCCCATCCGCGTCGTTGCCTGGGTATCCTCCCACTGACGTCAGACCGTCGGGGGCCAGTGCCATAAACCCGGCCTTCGCCAATCGGCGCGCCACATCTTCGATGTAGGGGTTAAGGCCGCGGTTTTCGTGGATTACCAATACCGCGGGCAGGGGCTCTTCAACGCCGGCGGGTCGGACAAGGTAGCCGCGAACATCACCGGTTCCATTCGGTGAAGGGTAGGTGATGTAGTCCGCGTGGATATCGGGATCGTTGAACGACACTTGCTGAGCCATCGCGTAGTTCGGGCTGAGCATGTTCAGCAGCGCGACCGCTGTCACGCCGCCGACCGCGAACTTGCCGGCGCGATCCAGGAATTGGCGCTTGGTGATCTTGCCGTGCGCGTAAAAGTCATACAGGTCCAGAAGTTCCTGGTCGAAGTCTTTTGCCGTCATGCGAGTCATTGTGGATCTCCTAATGAGTTTGGCAGTCTGAAGGGTGGGTAGTATCCGATCTGAAGGTCTTGATTTAATTGAGCGTCTGGATGGGCTTCCTAAGATACCGCCGGTGACAGTTCCTTGTTCGCGTACCGTTCGCGCAGCACGTTCTTTTGAACTTTTCCCATAGTGTTTCGTGGCAATTCCGGGACAAGTTCGTAGCGGCGCGGATGCTTAAAGCGCGACAGCTTGTCCCTGATGGTCCCCGCAATCCGATCCGTGTCAAGTTTTTCGCCTGGCTCTGCGACCAGAGCGGCGATGATTGCTTCACCGAAGTCGTTGTCGGGGACGCCGAAAACCGCCGATTCCAGAACACCGTCGATGTCGTTCAGGATGTCTTCAATTTCTTTGGGATAGACGTTGTAACCACCAGTAATGATAAGGTCTTTTGACCTGCCCACTATCGACAGATAGCTATCCTCACTGTACTGGCCCAAGTCCCCGGTGATGAAAAACCCGTTCTCTCGCAGTTCTTCGGCGGTTTTCTCGGGCATCTGCCAATAGCCTTTGAACACGTTGGGGCCGCGAACTTCGATCATTCCAACCTCGCCTTGGGCCAATGGCTCTCCGGTTTCAGGGTTGGTCACGATCACCTCGGTGCCGGGTAGCGCCATGCCAACAGTTCCCGCGCGACGCTCACCACTGCAAGGATTAGAGGTGTTCATGTTCGTTTCGGTCATGCCGTAGCGCTCAAGGATACGGTGTCCGGTCCGCGTTTCGAACGCCCCGTGTGTTTCGGCCAGCAATGGGGCTGAACCGGAAATAAACAGACGCATGTTCCCCGTGACCTCTTTGGTGAAACCTTCATCCGCTAGCAATCTGGTGTAGAAAGTGGGTACACCCATCAGAAGGGTCGAGCGCGGCAATTCCTCCAAGATCAAGCCAACGTCGAATTTTTCCATCAGCCGAACTTCGGAACCGGCAAGGAGTGATGTGTTCATCGCCACGAACAGACCGTGCGTATGAAAGATCGGCAGTGCGTGAATCAAGCGATCGTCGTTTGTAATCCCCCACAGATCAACGAGAGCATGGGCGTTGGATAGCAGGTTTTGATGGCTCAGCATTGCGCCCTTTGAGCGGCCTGTGGTGCCTGACGTATACAGCAACGCCGCAAGGTCGTCCGGTGCGCGATCCACGGTTTCGAATATGGCGGGCTGCGCGTCTGCCTCAAGGCTCAGGCTCGGAGTATCGCCGCCGAGGGTCAGCAGCTTGGCGCCAGATCGGGTCGCCAGTTTTCCGATTTCAGCCTCGTCTTTGCCGTCGCAGACGACCATCGCAGGTTGGGCATCAGAGATGAAATACTCCAGCTCTGGCAATGTGTAAGCAGTGTTAAGCGGCAGGTAGACTGCACCTGCCTGAACCGAAGCGGCGTAGAGCGCAATCGTATCGGCCAACTTGGGGGCTTGCACAACGATGCGATCGCCGGGGGAAACTCCGTTGATATGCAAAACATGCGCGATCTGCGCCGCACGCTTCAAAAACGCGTGGTAGGACACCACTTGGCCATCATCGAGTTGCAGGAACGGAGCCTCGTTTCCTTCATGGTGAGCAAACAAACTATCGTAGAGGGTATTTGTCACTCTGTATGTTCCCTTGGCTTGGCAGCAAGTGCGGCGGTTGATGCCGCGCGAACTGAACGCGAGGCTTCTATTGTCGCGTGTGTTGCGAATTCTTCGTGATGACGTTCTGTTTTGTTCAAATCATAAAGGTAGTTGACCATCGCACCGCCGGATTGTGATCGTCCGTTTGGCGATAAATCGGCTTCGGCGTGCAGCTCGTGCAACTCGGCACCATTGCCAAGGTGGAAGCGGGCCACGGGATCCAGCGGCATCCCATCCTCGCGCTTGGCGAACAACAGGTATCGGGCGGCCATCGCGCGCAAATCTTGTGGCGAGGTTGTTGCCTCAAGCACGGCCTCGGCGGCGTGGCCGTGCTCGGGGTGTTCTGTCTCGCCCGCCAACCAACGGTTAAGCCCTGGTATTGGCGACAAGGTCACAAAGGTATCAATCCCCTGAAGCTCTCGCGACAGCTCGGTCACAACCTGTTTGATCAACAGGTTTCCAAAGCTGATACCCATTAAACCCTTCTGGCAATTTGAAATGGAATAGAACGCCGCGACTTTTGCTTGTTCGGCTTGGATCGGTTCCCGACCTTCGGACAATAGCGCATCAATTGCGTCTGGAACTTCAGCCGTCAGAGCAACTTCGACAAAAATCAGCGGTTCATCCGGCATCGAAGGATGGAAGAACGCAAAGCAACGACGATCCGGCGGATAGAGCCTGCGTCGCAGATCGTCCAGATCGTTGATCTGATGGACTGCCTCATAGGTAACGATCTTGTCCAGAACGCGGGCTGGGGTATCCCAACTGATTTGCTTGAGGACAAGAAAGCCCCGATTGAACCAGCTCCGCAACAAATGGATGAAATCAATATCTGTTCGTTTGAGCTCGGGGTTGGATTTGAGAAAGCGCAACAGGTCAACGCGCATTGATACGAGTTCTTGTGTCGCGCCGGAAGGTTGGTTCAATCGGCGCAACAACTCTTGCCGTCTGGGTTCCGCAACGTCACTAAGCTTTTGATATAAATCGACACTTCGGCCCTTGGCATAGAGGCTTGCCACTTCGGCAAGCTGATCCGCGTCCAGCTCAAGTTGGTCATTCAAATAGGCGAAAAACTCCAATTTCTCGGGGTCTTTCAAGGTTTGGTAGCGATCAAGAATTGTGGAGGCGAGGGTGAAACCCGATACTTCGCCTTCGGTGGATAACAAGGCCTCACAAAGCTCTACAATTGATCGGTTGTCATCGTTGCCGCGCCTTTTGCCGGGACGGTCGAAAAGCTGATTCAGCAGATCGCCCAGAAACCAGTTCCGCTGCATTTCAGGACTCCATCTGACTGCTCAGGTACTCACCCGTTCTGCGGTAGTGGTTGAGCAAATGCCGGGTTGCGCTGTCCGCGTCGTGGTCGAGTGCGGCATCTAGAATTTGCTGGTGTTCGGCAGCGATATCGCGCTTTTTGTAACTTGGCCCTCCCGCTGCCAGATACCGGTAGCGAATGTTGAGGTCGTAAAGCTGCGAGCAATACCGTAGCAGCAACGGCAGTTTTGCATTTTCCAACAAGGCCATATGAAACGCTTTGTGGGCGTCTTCGAAGTCAGGTGCACCTTTTTGACCGGCCTTTTTCATATGGTGATGACGCAAGACAAGCCTGTCCTCCCAAGCTCCGTCTGCATTGGAGATGGAAGCGCGGAGCGCTGTTTCCTCGAGGTTGCATCGCAGCAATAGTATTTCCTCGAAGTTGGCTTTGCTGACTGGCGCTGCTCGAAATCCGCGCTGATCGATCCGTTCGACCAGCATGTCAGAGGTCAGTAGGCTAAGCGCTTCGCGAACCGGGCTTGCGCCGGTGTCCAGAAGACCACGGAGTTGTTCGATCTTAAGCTTCTGCCCGGGAGGCAACTCGCCTGTGAGGATCATATCGCGCAGCCTTCGATACGCACCATGAGTGGCCGATTTCTCTTTGCCCTCGGTATCAAGCATGACGTCCATATCCGACTTTTCCTCTTTGAATGCGCAATCTTTGAAGTGCTTTTAACTGAGGGCGCTTGTTCCGGTCGATAGGCCGACTGAGAGGTTCAGAGAGCCTTCGTTGATCATCCAGCGCCGAAGCACAAAACTGCGCGCCCCGCTCTTATGCATCGGATCGTCCTCGGCCAGCTTTCGAGCGGCCTCAAGGCTGTCGGCGCGGTAGATGATCAGGCCCATTCCCTGCATGTACTCACCGGTTTCATCCGACATTGGCCCGGCAAAAGCCAGATGACCCGAACGTTCAAGTTGCGCCTGATATGTCAGGTGACCGGGCAGTGAAGCCTTCACATCTTCGGGCGCTTTGGCTGGTGTGCTGTGAGCAACATAAAGCTCCAAAGCCAATGCGCCACGGTTCTTTGCTTCTGATTTGTAGTCCGTCCAAGCAACCATTAGCGCTCTCCAAAAATATCGATATTATTTGACATATTGCAAAATAGTCGGCAAAAATCAAGCGAACTGACATGGATGGTGAAAATGAAATACCTGGTGGGAGAGACTTCGGAAGGCACTGCGGTTTTTGCCGTAAGTGGCGAAAATGCAGTAAATTTAACGTCTTTAGACTCTGGCGTTGGCACAGATCTGATGGGACTGATTGCCAATCCGGGTTTGAGCGACTCACTCGCCGATAAAATCTCGGCAGCGGTGTCTGTGCCAGTCTCGACTATCACCCCGGCTTTGCCAGTGGCCGACCCCGGCACGATTATTTGCATGGGATTGAACTATACCGACCACATCAAAGAAGGTGGATACGATATCCCCGATTACCCTACGCTGTTCATGCGTGGAAAGAACTCAATCATGGCGGCTGGAAAACCCATGGTGCGACCGGCGGCTTCCGAGCATTTCGACTACGAAGCGGAACTGATGCTGATCGTTGGGAAGCGCGGTCGTCATATCTCGGAAGAAGATGCGCTGGACCATGTGTTTGGTTATACTGTTTTCAACGATGGGTCGGTGCGGGACTATCAGCGCAAGACGGTTCAGTGGACGCCGGGCAAGAACTTTGACGACACCGGAGCAATTGGTCCTTTCACGGTTACCCCGGATGAGTTGCCCGAGGGCGCTACGGGCCTGAAAATCGAAAGCCGCGTTGGCGATGAAGTCCTACAAAGTTCAAATACCACCAACATGATCTGGGGCGTCCGCCAGGTGATTGCAACAATTTCAGAGTTCATGACCCTCGAACCGGGCGATCTGATTGCATTGGGAACACCGCCGGGCGTGGGCCATGCCAAAAAACCCGAACCTCGCTGGTTGAAGCCGGGTGAAACCGTCGAGGTTGAGATCGAATGTATTGGCATATGTGCCAGCCCGATCGTTGACGAAAAAGATACCAGATCGAAGGTGGCCGCAGAATGAGCGCACCGACCGGGGCAGAACTGGAGGCACTTCGCGCCAAAGCGCAGCAAGATCATCGTGATCTGCGTGCGCGCATTCCTCGTCTGTCGGATGACGCAATCGCCTTGATCCTGCGCGAGTCCAGGTCTCACTACGCATGGACCGACGCACCGGTTTCCGACGCGTTGCTTGAAGAGATCTACGACATCACGATCAACGGCGCGACCAGCATGAACACGCTGCCTGCCCGTTTTGTTTTCGTGAAAAGTGCCGAAGGCAAAGAACGACTTGCCAGGTCTTTGAAACCAAAGAACGTTCCAAAGATGAGGGACGCGCCAGTCACGGCCATCATTGCCTACGATATGGAGTTCTGGAAGGAACTGCCCTTTCTTTTCCCGCACGAAGATCGCCGGCCATTGTTCGAAAACAATCCCGACTACGTGGCCGACACTGCGTTTCGCAATGGAACGCTTCAGGGCGCTTACTTCATGATCGCGGCCCGGGCTGTCGGGTTGGACGTTGGCGCCATGTCAGGCTTTTCGAACCGGATCGTCGACGAGGAATTCTTCGCTGGCACGACGCTCAAGTCGAACTTTCTTTGCAATCTGGGCTATGCGGACGAAACCGGTTTGTTCCACAAGCTGCCGCGTTTCCCATTCGAAAAGGTTTGCTCATATGCATGAGGAGGGGGCGCAGTGGCTATGAAAGAAAAACCTGTCGTGACGTACCGCACGACAGCCCAGTGCCCGACACACACGCGCGCTGAGATTGCAATTCGCGATCTTGATGTGATTGTCGACGAGCCCGTCGAACGAGGTGGAACATATCTAGGCCCTTCTCCAACCGAAACCGTAATGGCGGCCCTGATCGCCTGTACCAACGTCATCGGACACAAGAACGCACACCGGTTGGGAGTAGATCTCGGCACGGTGACAATCGACACGAAATGCAGGCTGGATCGGCGCGGTGTCCTGATGGAAGAGGAGATCGATGTTCCGTTTCCCGAAATCGAACTCACTGTGAAGTGCGATACGCCCGCCAGTCAGCAGGAACTGACACGCGTGGGCGTGGAGACAGCCAAGTATTGCGCCATCGCAAGACTGTTTGAAGCGGCAGGCACGGACCTGACCGTCAACTGGGTCAAAACAAAAAATAAATAAGACCCGACTTTCTGGGAGGAGAGAAATGAAAAACTGGACCAAACGCAGCCTAATGGGCGCCGCTTTAGCTAGCGTTATGGCGCTGCCCGTTGCCGCAGAAGAAACCATTTCCGCGGTCGTGATTGATGGCTACCCCGACCGTGCGTTGTGGGTGAAGGAATTCACCAACTTCTTCATTCCAGAAGTGGACAAGCGGCTGGCTGAGTCCGGTAACTACAAGATGAACTGGCAGGAGAACTATGGCGGTTCGATCGTAAAACCCAAAGGTGTTCTTGAAGGTGTACAACTGGGTTTGGGGGACATTGGCATCGTCACAACCATCTTCCATTCATCCAAGCTGCCCAGTCAGGGGATCTCAGGCTCGACACCATTCGTCGCGTCGGATGCCCGCGCGGTGGCCAAAGCCGTGGATGAGATCGCGCGAGAATACCCGGCAATGCAGAATGAGTTCGCTGCGCAAAATCAGGTCTATCTGGCGACGGGTGTTGTGCTCGACACATATCAGATGTTCTGCTCAGAGCCGGTCGAGAAAGTTGCAGACCTTGAAGGACGCAAAATCGCGGGTGCCGGCCTGAACCTGCGCTATCTCGAGGGTATCAAGGACGCGGCGGGCGTTCGCGGAGGCCTTACTGATTTCTACAACATGGTTCAGACCGGCCTTGTCGATTGCGTGATGATTTGGCCGGAAGCTTCCAAGACGTTCAAGATCGTAGAAGTGGCCCCATACATGTTGAAGGCAGACCTTGGCGCGGTGAATACAAAGACAGTCACCGTCAACGCCGATTACTGGGCAAATCTGCCCGATGAGGTCAAAGACGTACTCCAGGCCGTGGCTATCGACTACCGTGACCACGTGGCAGGCATTGCGATGGACCGAGCCGCTGCGTCACGAGATGCCTTTGTAGAAGCTGGCGGATCGATCATTGAAATCTCGGATGAAGACCGCGCTGCGTGGGCAAATGCGATGCCCAATGTTGCGCAGGAATGGGCTGCAACGCTGAATGAGAACGGCGAGCAGGGCACGGATATGCTGGCCGCTTATCTAGGCAAGCTTCAGGATGCCGGTTTCACTGGTGTGCGCGACTGGACGGCCGAATAATCGTTCGGCGACCCGAGAAAGGGGCCAGACATGCTGAAGACTGCAGTTGCCGTCCTGTCGCGGGTCGCCAATTCGCTTGCAATAACTGCCAACGCCTTGGGCACGCTTGTCGTCCTTGCGTTGGTGGTCATTCTGAATGTCGACGTCGTTGCGCGCGGGCTGTTTTCGGCTCCGCTTCGAGGCACGTATGAAATGGTGCAGTTTTCGGTCGTGATGATTGTTTTTCTGCAATTGGCCGACGTGGTTAGGGTGGACCGGCTGACACGTTCGGACGGGTTCCTGAACCTGATGCACCACCGCCGCCCCGGTCTGACAGCGAACCTCAGGCGCATCATAAACGCCATCTCGGCGATCTTTATGGCCTTGATCGCCTATGTAACCTTTCCGGAATTCCTGCACATGTGGGAGACGCAGGACTACTTCGGAGTTCCGGGTCTTTTCACACTGCCATGGTGGCCGGTCAAACTGGTCATCGCGTGCGGTACTGCGCTTGCCTGCGTGATCTTCCTGCTCAAGGTTGTCACGGCGCAGGACCGCCCGCATCTAATTCGCACCCCTGAACATGACGAGGCCGCAGAATGACGCCGATTGAGATTGGCCTGATCTCGGTCATCGCCATCGTCTTTCTGATTTACGCAGGCGTTTACATTCCTGTCGCACTGGGCGTGGTCTCGTTCGTGTCGATTTGGCTGATGCGGGACAATTTCACGCTGGCTCTGAACCTGTTGAAAGTGGCGGTCGGCGACAGCGCGATGGAATACAGCTTTGCAACCATCCCGTTGTTTACCTTCATGGGGCTCATCGTTTCAAAGGCCGGGTTGGGCAGGGACATCTACGAAGTCATGACCATGCGATTTCGCAAGGTCAAAGGCGGTATCGGAATGGCAACCGTCGGAGCCAACGCCGTCTTTGCCGCAGTTACAGGGTCGTCAATTGCGTCGGCATCTGTGTTCACCAAAGTTTCGGTCCCGCAGATGATGGCGCAGGCCTACAATCCGCGTTTTGCTGTTGGCGTGGTGGCCGGGTCTTCGGTGCTGGGCATGATCATCCCGCCTTCGGCAATGTTGATCATATACTCGTTTGTCGCCGAACAATCCGTTGGGGACATGTTCCTTGCGGGAGTTATACCGGGCATCATGCTGGCAATCGCCTATGTTGGCGCGATTTGGGTCATGGGACGTTTCACACCATCATTCGTTGGGGGCCGGGTCGTCGAAGACACCGAATGGATGTCCAAGCGCGAGATCGCATCCAAAACCCTGCCGACATTGTTCATCATCACCGTGGTGCTCGGCGGCATTTACACGGGGTGGTTAACCGCTGTCGAGGCAGGGGCAGCCGGGGCACTGGTCGCGCTGGTTATCGCCGTTGCGCGCAAATCCATGACGCCCAGAGCCTTCTGGGATGCGTTGCTGGAGACCGGCCATATCACAGCGGCGATCCTGTTCCTGATCACTGCAGCGTCAATCTACAGCCGCATGCTGGGACTCGCTGGTCTGCCCAACCAGTTGCAGGATTTGCTTGCAGGGAATTCCGCGTCTTTCTGGTCGATTATGCTGCTCTATGTTCTGCTGATGCTTTTCTTGGGAACATTGCTCGACACAGCATCGATCATCCTGATCGTCGTCCCGTTGTTCCTGCCCATGGCCGAGGCCCTTGATATGTCGCTGATCTGGTTCGGGATTATCACCGTGGTCGGAGCCGAAATCGGACTTCTGACCCCGCCTCTGGGCATATCGTGTTTTGTCATCAAATCTACGATCAACGACGACCGCATATCGCTCAAGGATGTGTTCATGGGCGCACTTCCCTTTGCTGTCGTGATGCTGATCGTTCTGTTCATTCTGATCGAGTTCCCGATCCTCAGCCTTGCCCTGATTTAAGGAGGCCAAGATGCGCTCTGTCACCAAAGACAATATCACCGACGTCTTCATGGGATACCTGTCCAAAGACACCGATCCGCGGATGCGTGAAATTATGGGGTCCCTGGTCAAGCATCTTCATGACTTCGCGCGCGAAACCAACCTGACGCATGACGAATGGCGCGCTGGGATTGCGTTTCTCGAGGGTTGTGCCGCTGTGGAAACCGAGGATCGCCACGAGTTTGTGCTGGCGTCGGACGTCCTGGGCCTGTCTTCTTTGGTGGACATGCTGCATTCAAGTCCAGGCGCAACAAGTTCGTCGGTGTTGGGCCCGTTTCACGTATCCGGCGCACCTCCGCTGCCCATGGGTGGGGATATGAAACGACATTACAGCGGGCCGGTTCTGCTTGCTGAAGGCGTCATTCGGGACACAGAGGGCAATCCCATTGCCGGCGCAGAACTCGACATATGGCAAACGGCCCCCAATGGCCTTTACGCCAGTCAGGATGAAGAACAGGACACCTTTTCTTTCCACGGGCTGATAACAGTTGGCGATGACGGCAGATATGCGTTCACCACAGTTAAGCCTGTTGAATACACTGTGCCGTCTGATGGGCCAGTCGGCGATATTCTGCGCGCTTGCGGTCGCCATCCGTGGAGGCCCTCACACCTACACTTTATCGTCAAAGCCCCCGGCTATCGCTCACTCGTGACCGAGATTTTTCCGGACGACGATCCCTATCTGGATCAGGATACGGTCTTCGGCGTTCGGGACGATCTGGTGATGACGTATGTCGAACGACCCGCTTCAGAATTTCCCAATGACATGGCACTTTCAGGTAAGATCACTGAACCTTACCTGCACGTGAATTTCGACGTCACGCTTGCTCGGGACTGAACGCTATGGAGGATGTTTGAAATGCTAAGATATACCTTCATTTTAGGTGCATGGCTGTTCTGCGGTGAGGCCATCGCGGAAGAGCGGCCGATCTTCGATGCGCATATTCACTACAGCCATGATGCCGTCAAACTGGTTCCGCCCGAACAGGTGGCCAAAATCCTGCGGGATGCAGGCGTGCGGAAAGCCCTGGTTTCCAGCTCGGACGATAACGGAACGCAACTGCTTTTGGCTGCAGCGCCGGACATCGTTGTTCCGGCACTTCGCCCTTATCGGCGTCGTGGTGAGATCAACACCTGGATGCACGACGAAACAGTTATCGACTATCTGGAAGCAAATCTGGCTAAGAATGACTATGAAGCCATCGGCGAATTTCACGCCTATGGAAATGACATTAAGACGCCAGTCATCCAGCACATGATCGCGCTGGCCAAAGAGCGGAACCTAATTCTGCACCACCATGGTGATCGCGAGGCGGTAGACCTGATTTTCGAAACCTGGCCGGAGGCTCGGGTGTTATGGGCCCACTCAGGTTTTGACGATCCGGGGAAGGTGGTCGACGCTTTAAACGCGTATCCCCGGCTTTGGGCCGATCTGGCGTTCCGTTCCGATATGGTCTCGCGGGGCCGTGTCGATCCGGATTGGCAAGCTGCGTTCGAAGCACATCCTGATCGGTTTATGGTCGGTACCGATACGTTTGCACCGGAGCGCTGGTATTACGTCGGCCCGCATGCAGATTTTTCACGCGAATGGCTGGAATTGCTTCCAGATCAGATCGCAGACAACATTGCCTATGCCAACGCAGAACGTTTGCTGGCATCAAAATGATCCGCTGGCTCGTCTGGTTTCTGGCATCTTCCGGCGCGGCCATCGCTTGTGAGGCGACGGGGCAACGGATGAGTACAGAAACTCAGAACGCACCTACGGTGCATGTGGCTGTCGACGAAATCCCGTTGGCCCAGCCGTTTTCGATACTCCTCACGGTGTGCGGTGAAACTGCCGTAAGTGAAATGCGTGTCGATGCAGTCATGCCTGCTCACCAACACGGGATGAACTACCTTCCAGTTGTCACTGCAATAGGCGACGACGTGTTCCGTATCGATGATATGCTGTTTCACATGCCGGGAATGTGGGAACTGCAAGTGGACGTCGAGTATAACGGGCAAACGTTATCCTACACTTCTGACTTAGCGTTGAAATGAAGCTGTGGGTGACAGTCGCGTTCGTGGCCCTGACGAGTGTAGTGCGTGCTGAGGTCTTACTATCAGAAGACGAGATCCAGCAAACGTTGTCCTTCGGGCCGTGGCCGCCACTAATCCAGCCGGATCCAAGCAATAGGGTTTCAAACGATCCCCGAGCGATTGCGCTGGGCGCTGCGCTTTTCGATGATCCGGTGTTGTCGATTGACGGTGCATTAGCCTGTGCAAGTTGTCACGACCCCGAGCAGGCATTTACCACGCTCGATCCGCGTGCGTTCGGTCGCGTGCTTTTGGATCGGAATACGCCATCGCTGCGGAACCAGGCTGGTCTGCGGTGGTACGGGTGGGGCGGAAAGAGCGATAATCTTTGGGCAGCCAGCTTGCATCCGATCATCGAAGAACAAGAGATGGCGCACAGTAAGGAAAGCCTGAAGAGGGCCATTTCCGAAAGTCCCTATGTCAATGGTTTTGAGGATATTTTTGGCGAAATTGAAGGCCAAAACCCCGATCTGGTGTTGGTAAACACTGCCAAAGCCCTATCAGCTTATCTGGAAACGCTGGTAACCGAGCGGACACAATTTGACGATTTTCGCGACGCGTTGGAGCGCAGCGATCTGGCAGAGGCTGCAAACTACCCCGAAGCTGCCCAGCGAGGCCTTCAGCTCTTCTTGGGGCGCGGGAATTGCGCGTTCTGCCATAACGGCCCGAGATTTTCCAACAACGAATTCCACGACGCTGGCGTACCGTATTTTCTGAGCAAGACAAAGGTCGATGAAGGGCGGTTCGGAGGACTGAATTTTTTGCTCTCCAGCCCTTATACATTGGACGGAGACTGGACTGACGATCCGGTTAAGCAAGGCGCGTGGGCGGTCCGAAATGTGCGACGAAGCCATTCTGATTTTGGAGTCTTTCGTACGCCCAGCCTGCGAGGCGTGGCGGAAACCGCCCCCTACATGCATGACGGCAGCCTGGATGATCTTGATGCCGTGGTCCGGCACTACAGCGAAATCGACACGGAAAGGCTTCACACCGATGGCGAGGCGGTTCTTTCCGAACTGAAATTGACGGAACAGGAGATCGCGGACCTTGTGGCGTTTTTGGAGACTTTGTCCAGCGCTACGCGGCCTTGAGATACTCCAATGCAGCCTGGGTACCGCCTGTATTGTGTGGCACGCCGCTTTTGGCGAGTCCCATTTCTACGCCTGACAGTGTGCCCATCAACATCAGGTCGTTGAAATCCCCCAAGTGACCTATGCGGAAAACTTTGTCGGCCACTTTCGACAGGCCATTTCCAAGTGAGATGTTATTGTGTTCCAGCGCCGTCGCGCGGAAGGCATCCGCAGAGTGCCCTTCCGGGACTTTAACAGCGGTCAGGACGCCCGATTCCTGACCTTGACGAGTGCACAGTACCTCGAGACCCCATGCTTGCACGGCAGCCCGTGTCGCGGCTCCGTGGCGGGTATGCCGAGCGAATACGTTGTCCAGTCCTTCTTCATGCAACATTTCGATGGCCTCAATTAATCCGTAAAGAAGATTGGTGCCGGGCGTATAAGGGAAAAACCCTTTCTGGTTTGGCCCGACCATATCCTGCCAATCCCAATAGCTGCGTGGCGTTGTAACGGATTTTGAATGTTCCAACGCACGATCGCTTACAGCATTGAAGCTCAGACCGGGTGGTAGCATTAGTCCCTTTTGCGAAC
The DNA here is from genome assembly GCF_056538665.1 of Ruegeria sp. BF6. Taxonomy (NCBI): domain Bacteria; kingdom Pseudomonadati; phylum Pseudomonadota; class Alphaproteobacteria; order Rhodobacterales; family Roseobacteraceae; genus Ruegeria; species Ruegeria sp. BF6. The sequence continues at coordinate 20,330 of NZ_JBQFTN010000014.1, read as the reverse complement.
CTGAGACGCAGACATCTACGCCCCAGTCATCAAACCTGAAATCGATCGATGCAAGGCCAGAGATTGAGTCAACCATAAGAAGGGCAGGGTGTTTTGCTGCGTCCATAGCGCTGCGCACGTCCTCGATAGGTGAGACTGACCCTGTCGACGTTTCGTTGTGGACAACGCAGACCGCCTTGATCTCTTGCTGATTGTCCATTCGCAGGTGGTCTTCAATCTGATTGGGGTCCGCACCACCACGCCAATCCCCTTCAATCAGCTCGGGCTGCAATCCTATTTTTTTGGCCAATTTGTTCCACATGAACGCGAAATGTCCTGTTTCGTACATAAGAACTTTTTCGCCGGGCGACACTGTGTTCACAAGCGCAGCTTCCCATGCGCCTGTCCCGGATGAAGGGTAAATAAAGACGTTCTGTTTTGTCTTGAAAATCGTTTTCATCCCAGCGAGGGCCTTGTGGCCTACTTCTGCAAAATCTGGCCCACGGTGGTCGATGGTCTGCATGCTTATGGCCTTCAGGACGCGTTCCGGCACGGCACTTGGCCCTGGGATTTGCAAAAAATGTCTGCCCGCCTGGCGCATCTGAACTGATCCTTCTGTTGGTGTCATGAAAGTGGCATGATTACCTATTGGCAAAACTTAATTATGAATTCATTATTCAGTCAACGGTGAAGTGAGGCTTCTTATTGGCTAGTTGGGAAGAGAAGGCGAACCCGATGCTTGAACATGGATCGTTGCACCGCCGACTGTTATCAGATGTCCAGGGAGAGGTGATGGCTGACCCGGCATCGCGCGCACGATACTCGACCGACGCTTCGATCTATCAGATGATACCGGACGCCGTGGTCATTCCCCGAAACTTAGAGGACGTGCGGGTCGTGTTGTCTGTTGCGCGTGACGAAGGATGCTCCATTCTTCCGCGCGGCGGCGGCACATCGCAATGTGGGCAAACGGTCAATCAAAGCGTTGTCCTGGATAACACCAAGCACTTGAATCGCATTCTGGACGTGGACGTTGAAAACCGTGTCGCGCGTGTTCAGCCGGGTGTCGTTCTGGATCAACTGAACCAAGCATTGAAACCGCATGGTCTGTGGTTTCCTGTTGATCCCTCAACCGCGTCGCGCTGCACGCTTGGAGGAATGGCCGCCAACAACTCTTCAGGCGGAAAATCCCTGCGCTACGGGATCATGCGCGACAATGTCCGTGCAATAAGTGCAATCCTCAGCGACGGCATGGAAGCACGGTTCAGCGCCGATATGGCGCCACCTGGCGAATATGCGGATCTTGTTGGAGACATGCGTGCTCTGGGGCGTCGCGAGGCTTCGGAAATTGATGCCCGGTTTCCTAAAGTTCAGCGTCGTGTGGGCGGATATAATATCGATGCGCTTGTCGGTAACGACGTCAACATGTCCCATTTGCTGGTGGGGTCAGAAGGTACGCTGGCATATTTCACAGAACTGGAGCTGAAACTGGCTCAATTGCCGGGTGAAAAAGTTACCGGCGTGTGTCATTTCCCGACGTTTCGTGCTGCGATGGAGGCTACGCAGCACCTCGTGACGCTCAGACCACAGGCGGTAGAGTTGATCGACGACACCATGATCGCATTGGGGCGTGAAATCCCGCTGTTCCGCAGTACGATTGAGGCGTTTGTTGAAGGCGACCCCGAAGCCCTGCTGCTGGTGGAATTCGCCGAGGGTAGCGCTGAGGACAATGCTGCAAAACTGGTTGAGCTTTCCCAACTGATGGGAGATCTCGGGTTTGATTTCAGCGGGATTGAAAACCGTTGGGGCGGAGTTGTATCAGTTACTGATACCAAACTGCAAAACTCGATCGCGGAATACAGAAAATCTGGGTTGAACGTGATGATGTCGATGAAAGAGGCGGGTAAACCGATCTCGTTCGTTGAAGACTGCGCCGTCCCGTTGCCTGATCTCGCCGATTACACCGCTGGCCTGACTAAAATTTTCGCCCGACACGGCACAAAGGGGACATGGTACGCGCATGCCTCAGTCGGGTGTTTACATGTTCGTCCTGTGCTGAATATGCGGCAGGATAAGGACGTCCGGACAATGAGAGCGATTGCCGAAGAAACCTTTGATCTGGTCAAGAGATACAAGGGGTCTCATTCAGGCGAACACGGCGATGGAATCGTGCGATCAGAGTTTCATGGCAAGATGTTTGGCCCGCGCATCGTTTCTGCGTTTGAAGAGGTTAAAGACCGGTTCGATCCCGATGGGTTAATGAACCCCGGCAAAATCGTGCACGCTCCTGCCATGGATGATCGCCGCCTATTCCGCTACGGCCCGAACTATTCAGTTCCGGAATTTGAGGCGGCGTTGGACTGGTCGGCTTGGCCGGGTGCCGGAGGAGGATTCCAGGGCGCCGTCGAGATGTGCAACAATAACGGTGCGTGCCGCAAGCTCAAGGGCGGGGTTATGTGTCCCTCCTTCCGTGCGACCCGAAACGAACGTGATGCCACACGTGGGCGGGCAAACACGTTGCGTTTTGCCATCAGCGGGCAGTTGCCGGGCGGTTTAACCTCGGACGCAATGCAGGACACGATGAAATACTGCGTGTCTTGCAAGGCTTGCGCGCGTGAATGCCCGACTGGCGTTGATATAGCCCGCATGAAGATCGAAGTGCTTTCAGCGAAGCGCAAAAAAGGCGGGCTGATATTGGCAGATAAATTAATAGCTTATCTGCCCAGATATGCACCTAAAGCGGCAAAAGTTGCGTGGCTTTTGAATACCCGTAATAAAATTGTTCCTTTGCGTAAACTACTGGAAAAACCGACTGGAATTTCGGCGCGACGTGACTTGCCAGTGTGGTCTTCAGACCCGTTCCGGGATGCCGAGGCACAGGACGCTGATCCGCAGGTTCTTCTGTTTGTCGATGTGTTCAACCGATATTTCGAGCCTGACAATCTACGCGCCGCGGTCCGGGTCCTGCGTGCGCTAGGACTGCGGGTCGCCGTAGCACGGGATGACCAAACTGGAAGGCCGCTGGATTGCGGGCGCACTCTTTTGGCTGTGGGTTGCGTGGAAGAGGCGCGTCATGAGGCGCAGCGCGTGATCGACGCGACGCGAGAGGCAGTCGCTCAAGGGGTGCCGGTGGTCGGACTTGAACCGTCCTCAATCCTCACTTTTCGTGACGAATATTTGGCTCTTTGCCCGGGACGGGATGCAGAACTGTTGTCGCAAGCCACGTGTACCTTCGAGGAGTTTTTGGCCGGCCAATCGAACTTGCCCCTGAAACCGTTGAAGCACCCAATATACGTACATGGACATTGCCACCAGAAAGCGCACGATGCCGTCACACCGATGCTTGATCTTCTGAAGCGTATTCCCGAGGCGCAGGTTCACATGATTGAAAGCAGTTGTTGTGGTATGGCCGGGGCATTTGGATACGCGCCCGACACTATCGATGTCTCGATCAAGATGGCAAAGCTCGACCTGTTTCCGGCTTTAGAAAAGGCGCCTGCAGATGCAATTATTGTGGCGGATGGAACATCGTGCCGGCACCAAATTACTGAGGGCACTCGGCGGCAGCCCGTGCATGTCGCGCGCCTGTTGGAAATGGCACTTGATGAATAGGAAGTGGTAATGAATCTGACGGACAGCATCAAGCGCACGACGTTACATGAAGAGCTGGTCGAACGTTTGCGCAATCTTGTTGTAGAGGATGTGTTGAAGCCGGGTGAAAAAGTGCCCGAGAAGCAGCTTTGTGACTCCTTGGGTGTTTCACGGACACCACTGAGAGAAGCCTTAAAGGTTCTTGCATCAGAAGGTTTCGTGGTGCTTCAGGCCAATCGTGGTGCTCGCGTTGCGAGTGTAACGAGAGAGGAATTGGAGAACACGTTTCCAGTGCTTGCAGCGCTTGAGCAACTTGTGGGTGAACTGGCCTGTCAGCAGATGGACGCCGCAGAATTTCAACGGATTGAAAGTAGCCACAAGGATATGCTGAGCGCGTACGAGGCGCGTGATCGGCAGGCGTATTTCAAAGCCAATCAGGACATCCATCAGGCACTTATTCAGAGCGCGCGAAACGACATTTTGGAAAACCACCACAAGCTTTTAGCCGCGCGGGTTCGCCGTGCACGTTTTATGGCCAACTTGTCGGACGAACGCTGGGCGCAGGCAATTGATGAACATGAAGCCATGATGGAGTTGCTTAAAGTCCGCGATGCAGATGGGCTTGGAAAAACCATGAAGCTTCACATGATGAACAAACTTTTTGCTCTTGTGAAAGCGCTGGAGGCAGAGGACGAGACACCTCGCTAAATTCTCGTCAAAAGCGCCTACCAGCTTTCCACGGATGCGCTGCTAGTCGGCGCTGAGACTAGGAAACAGAGGAGATAGCCCACAGTCCTCTGCAAGTTTGTTGAGGTCTCGACAAAGAGCGGGGTTCAGCCTCACACCGTCTTTGCGGCGGGCCTCTGCGGCAGCCGTTTTGCCGTCTCCGGGCAAGCGCACCGGGTCATGACCGGGCAGGGGGGCGGATGCGCGCATTTCAGAGAAGACGCGGGCTGCTTTAGAAGCAAAGTCATTGCCCATCCCAAAGGCTGCCGGATTGAGCGCCATAACGAACTGGCCGGTGTTTGTGGATGAAGTTGTATCCGAGGTGAAATTGACCACGTCAGAGCCGAATGCCGCGCCATTCAGCACCCCGGCCATCAACCCGATAGCCACGGAAAGGCCGAAACCCTTCGGACCTCCGATCGGCAAAAGAAACCCTTCTGATTTGCGGGCAGGGTCCGTTAACGGATTGCCATCACGCCCAACCATCCAACCTTCGGGCATAGGTTCGCCTTGCTGCAACAGGGTTTTGATCTTACCCATCGCGGCAACGGTCGTCGCCATATCGAACACAAACGGGTCCGGGCCATCGGCAGGGGCAGAGAATGCAATGGGATTGGTGCCAAGAAGCAAGTCGCTTCCGCCATAGGGCGGTACGTGGTTTGCACTGCCCACCGCCGCGGCCATGCCAAGCAACCCAGCCTCGGCTTGCGGGCGCACATAAAGTGCCAGTGGTCCTGCATGATTGCCGCGCCGAACACCAACCCATCCGATGCCGACCTCTTTTGCCTTTTTTACTGCAAGATCACGTGCCGCCGCCATAGCCAGGTGACCAAGGCCGTCATCGCCGTCAATCAACGCGGTTGCGACGGTTTCATGTTCAATAGTGACGTTGGGCGTGGGATTGCACCCGCCACCTGCTAATCGGGCAAGGTACTGGCGCAGGCGAAAAACCCCGTGAGTGCCATAGCCGAAAATGTCGGCCTCAACCATCAGCGAGGCCACCCTGTCCGCATCGGCTTTTGGCACACCTTGCGTTTCGAGCGCGCTTGCCACAAATTCACGCAAGCTCTGGCAGTCTATTTTCACAGGCTCAGAAGTCATCTCTGCCAACCTGCTCTTTGTGCCAGAACACCAGCTTACGCTGTGTCCAAACCACTGACGCAAATACAGCGAGACCAACGAGGCTTAGATACAGGATCAAGGAGAACACGCGCGGAGTGTTGAGCTGCGAAGCTGCAACACGGATGAGTTCACCAAATCCCTTTCCGCCACCCAGGAATTCTCCTGTGATCGCGCCAGCCATAACACCGACTGCTCCGATTTTGAGGCCGGTGAAAATCTGTGGCAACCCGGTCGGCAGCTTCATTTTGATCAATGTCTGCATCCGGCTCGCACCCATCGTCTTGAACAACATGCGCGCGTTTTCGTCGGCGGCGTGAAGCCCAGCCGCAGTACCAACTACGATTGGAAAGGTTGCGATAAAGGCCGCAAGTGCCACCTTGGATTCAATGCCGAACCCCAGCCAAGCCACAAATAGCGGTGCGAACGCGACTTTTGGCATCGTATCGATAGATACCAAATAGGGCATCACGGCCTTCTCGCCAAAGGCCGTTTCGCCAACCAAAACGCCCAGCGAAAACCCGATCGCGATTGCCAGCGCAAAACCGTAGATGACTTCCTTTATCGTGATCCACAGCGCACCAAGCATGTAGCCGCCGGTCAAAAGGTTTTGCCCCACGAAGATCATATCTTTGAGGGTTTCCATCGGCGTCGGTAAAATGATCGGAGAGACCAGCTTAAAACTGGTCACAATTTGCCAGGTACCGACGAATACCACGAAGACAAAGGTCATCGCCAACCAGCGGGGGACCGAGTCGATAAAGTGAACTTTCTGCTCCCATACAGTGTCTTCTGCGGTGTCAGCGTCTTTTACGGAAGGTGAGTAATTCTGAACTTCGCTCACATTTCTTCTCCCTTATCCAGGAGGCTGCGAATGTAGTCTACGATAGCGCCGAATTTTGGTGTAGTCATCATATCGAGCGTTCGTGGGCGCGGCAGGTCGACCTCGACGATTTCAGCAATCCTGCCTGGGCGCGGTTTGAGAACGACGATTTCGTCAGACAAAATAACGGCCTCCTGAATGGAGTGCGTTACAAGAAAAGCAGTCGCATCCTGTTCCCGGCATATCCGCTGCAATTCCATGTTCATCATATCGCGCGACAATTCATCGAGAGCGCTGAATGGTTCGTCCATCAAAAGCACGGCTGGTTCTGTGATCAGCATTCGGCAGATTGAAGCGCGCTGTGCCATGCCGCCTGACAATTCGTTCGGATATACGTTTTCGAACCCTTGCAAACCCACGATGTCCAAAAGTTCCTGCGCCTTGGCCATAGCTTGCTTGGCCGCCGCCTTTCCATCGCGGATTTCAATCGGCAAGACGATGTTTTCTACGGCCGTTTTCCAGGGGAAAAGCGTCGCTTGCTGAAACATCATACCGATGTCCCGGCGGGTCCCAGTGACCGGTTGCCCCTGAAGGATCACACGCCCCTTGGTGGGCGGGATCAGGCCCGCCATGATCTTGAGCAGAGTTGACTTTCCGCACCCGCTTGACCCGATGACAGATGTGAAGCTTCCTTTCCGAAGCGTCAGATTTATGTCCTCGAGCGCGATAACCAGATTGCGCGCATAGGTCTTGCTTACGTGGGTCAACTCGTAGACCGGCGTGCCCAGGGGCGCGCCGGAAAACTCATGGGTGACTTCAGCGTTCATTTGCTGGCGGCCTCGTTGCCGATGGCAGCAAACTCATTGGTCCACGCAGCGCTCAGGTCATCAAGTGGCCCTGGAATTTCGCCCCCTGCGACCAGCGCATCTTGCCATTCTTGCCAAACCTCGGCGGGATACCATCCCAGACCATTGCTTGGATCTGCTGCTATGGTTTTTGAACGCACGGCATCGAACAGCGCTGACTGGAACTCTTTGTCCTCGCCTTCCTGCGGATTTCCGTCCGCCAGGTGCTTCAACACGGCTTCGCGGTTGGCATCATCAAGCGCAAAAGCGTGTCCACGTGCGAACGCGCGGCTCCAGGCCTCAACCAATTCGCGGTCATTGGCGATTGTGTCAGCCATAGTTGCAATACCGTTTCCGAAGAAGCGCCCGAATTCCGCAGGCGTGATGTCACGCACCGCCATACCGCGCTGGTTCAGGATTGCCGTGTCAGCCGTCGAAGCAGAATAAGCGTCGATTTCGCCGTTAAGGAAAGCCGCAGTTGCTGGGCCGCCATCGCCGACGGTCAGGAAGGTAAAGTCTTCACCCTCTTTCATGCCAGCCCCGGTCATTACGTTTCGTGCAAAGCCCACTTCAGCGCCATCCGCGGTACCTGTTCCGATGACTTTGCCCCGCAGTTCTTCGACGTTTTGAATGTCAGAGTCTTCCGGCACGGCGATGCCAAAGTTGCTGCGGGCGGCAACGTTGTAGATGTGTACGGCATCCACGTCGCGCGACCGTGCGGCAATCAAGGGGCCGGGTCCTGGGCGACCGAAATGCGCTTGCCCGGCGGATAATGCCTGAAGCACGGCGCCCGAGCCGTTAATCGCCTCGACAGTTACATCCAAACCTTCATCCGCGAAGTACCCTTCTCCAATGGCAACAAACACCGGAAATGAATTGATTGCCGAAGGGCTTGGCTGCACGAAAGTAATTTTACGCAAATCCTGCGCAAAAACCTGTGTTCCCAATGCTCCCGCTACCGGTACCGCCGAAAGCAAAGACGCTGTGAAAGTCCTTCTGTTCATCATTGTAATCTTCCTCCCTTGCATGGTTGGCGTCCCGCATATTCAGCAATGCAGGAGCCACTTACACGGCGCGCACGGTATTCCTGAGCGTGCCGATTTCTGAAATTTCACAAACCACGATGTCCCCGTCTTTCAGGAACTGTGGAGGGTCCATCGCGTACCCGACACCCGACGGCGTGCCAGTAGCGATAACGTCGCCAGGTTCCAGGGTCATGCCCTCCGACAGGGAAGCGATCAGCGTTGGAATGTCGAAAATCATGTCCGCCGTCGTTCCGTTTTGGCGCTGTTCACCGTTGATCGTTATTCCAATTGATAATGCGTGTGGATCGCTTACTGCGTCGGCGGTCACTATTAAGGGACCCAATGGGCAAGACCCATCCAAACCCTTGCCTTTGAAGTACTGCCCACCATGTCGGCGTTGGATGTCACGAGCGGTGATGTCATTGAGGATAGTATAGCCGAATACATGCTCGTATGCGTCAGCCTTAGCTATGTTGCGCCCCGGTTTTCCGATCACAATTGCCAGTTCAACTTCATAGTCGATGGCCTGCGAAACCTTTGGAAAAATCAAAATTTCGGCCTCTGGTGCCACAATGGACGTCGGCGGTTTTGTGAAGAACACCGGATGCTCGGTTACACCAACTTTCTGGTTTTGCGCCCGATCACCCTCGGCGATGTGTTCAGCGTAGTTGCGCCCAACGCAAAACACGTTCTTACGCGGAGCAGGAATTGGAGCCAAAAATGGTGCATCAGCGGGCACCAACGCGTCTGTCAGTTCTCCTGATTCTGCTGACGAAACGAGTGAATTTAAGATCTTAAGCGTAACTTCGCCGCCTGCAATCAACTGCTGCATCGTACTGGCGTCCAGCGCCATGCCAAGGATTTGTGCTGCGTGCAAAACGTCCAATCTGCTGCCATCGGCAAGTATTGCCACGCAAACTGCGTTGCCCTCTACGGAAACAGTTGCTAATCGCACTCGGCTCTCCTCCCTAGTGCTGATGCAAAGCTCGGGTCGCGGGATCTGTCCGGCGACTCGATGTTTGCTTGTTTCTTGGCCTTGAGTTTTTTCCGACTTGGCGTTTCAATCAATCAACCAATCACCAAATTGGGTGGAGATATGAGCGCACCAACCGAACTCGCGCACCGTGTACGCGACCTGATTAACAATGCCGGATACAGGCATAACGACAGGCTCCCACCTGAACGTGAGTTGTGTTCAAAACTTGGGACAACCCGCAATCAGTTGCGAAGAGCGTTGGCAGAGCTTGAGGCCCAGGGGCTGATCTGGCGTCACGTGGGGCGGGGAACATTTGTTGGTTCCAGGCCGGTTCTCAACCTCACCGACGTAACCTATTTGGGCAATCAAATTAAACCTGAACAGGTTGTGTCGGTGCGATTTACGATCGAACCGCAGCTTAGCCGGCTGGCGGCGCTCCATTCCACTCGTTCGGACCGTGAGCAAATGAGGCTTTGCGCGGACAAATGTCGCACGGCAGAAGATTGGCGCACTTACGAAGCGTGGGACAACAATTTGCACTACGCCATAGCCCGCTCTACACGAAACCAGCTCTTTCTATACTTCTTCGAGACTTTGAATTCGGTTCGAAGATCAATTGTTTGGGGGCAGCCACGAGAGACTTTGAAACCCGCAGAAGATTATTCCAGTTTTAGTGAACATGATGTGATTGTGTCAGCCATAGCAAAGGGTGATGGCGAGCTTGCGGCCAGCGCCATGGTAGATCACCTGAAATCGGTTTATTCGCGTGTGCTGCCAAAGAGCATTCAGCCCGACGACTGAGGTAGCGCCAAAGTCCAACCAATTTGGGAAATGGTCGGGCCATATTGAAGCCGTGGCTCTTGCAAAATAGCGTAGATTTTGGCGATGACTTGGTAAGCGGCCACGTCCAATTGAGTGTGACGTGGCATTGATCGGAAGGTGTCTGTCCGTTTGAAAATCCGATCTTTAGCTGTCAAACGCTCAGGAGGAAAGCGATGTCCGACCATGTCATTCCCGCGCCGCAGGTGCACGTCATACCCGTAGCGGGGGGCGGCACGTTCCCGGTTCGTCGTGTCTATTGCATTGGGCGAAACTACGCGGCACATGCGATTGAAATGGGTCACGACCCGAACCGGGAACCCCCGTTTTTCTTTCAGAAGAATCCCAACAATTTGGATTCCTCAGGGGAATTCCCGTACCCTCCGCACAGTTCCGACGTGCACCACGAAGCAGAAATGCTTGTTGCGCTCAAGTCCGGCGGCACGAATATCTCGGTGGACGATGCATTGGATCATGTCTTTGGGTACGGCCTTTCACTTGATATGACCCGTCGCGACCTGCAAGGACAGATGAAAAAAATGGGTCGCCCGTGGGAAATTGGGAAAGCGTTTGAGCGCTCGGCGCCATGCGGACCGATTCACAAGGCATCAGAGGTCGGGCATCTCGACAGAGGTCCGATTACTCTGACGGTGAATGGTGAAGTTCGGCAAGAAGGCGACTTGAACCAGATGATTTGGAAAGTCCCCGAGATGATCTCGTACCTGAGCGACTACTTCGAGCTTGCGGCCGGTGACGTTATCCTTTCAGGGACACCTTCTGGTGTTGGTCCCGTCAACCGAGGGGATGTTATGGTCTTGGCCGTCGACAAGCTGGGCAGCCTGAATGTACGCGTGACTTAGGACCTGCTGCGACAACATTACTTTGCGAAAGAAACCGACGCTTTTGTAAACGGATAACAGATGCCCCATTTAGTCGCTGAATTGATCGCACACCACGCAGACACTGCAAATGCCATTGGCGCCCCTGGCCGGTCTTGGTTGAGCTATCTTGGTTTGCGCGAGCATTGCGCGAAAGTCAAAGAGGATCTGCATCAGATCGGAGTAGGGCGCGGCGACAGGGTGGCAATTGTGTTACCCAACGGACCAGAGATGGCGACGGCATTCATATCCGTCGCCCAAGTGGCGACGACGGCGCCCTTAAACCCTGCATACACTTTCGAAGAATACGTCTTCTATCTCAAAGACCTGAAAGCAAAGGCCCTTCTTGTAAGCGAAAACGAAAATGGCCCAGCCGTGCAAGCGGCGACGGAACTGGGTGTGGTCGTCTTGCGGGCTTCTAGTGATAGTTCTCGTCCAGCCGGACAGTTTTCCGTTTTGGCCTGTGACCCAATTGGAGTGGTTGATACATCAGCGCCGGGCGAAGATGACGTTGCCCTGATACTCCACACATCAGGAACAACGTCTCGCCCCAAGGTCGTTCCTTTGACGCAGGCCAATATTTATTCGTCGGCGCGGAACGTTGCTTCGTCTTTGAAGCTAACGACAGACGATCGTTGTCTGAGCATTATGCCTCTGTTTCATATCCATGGGTTGATCGCGGCCGTCGCCGCTTCATTAAGCGCTGGATCGCAAATTAGCTGCACCCCTGGGTTCAACGCTCTCAGCTTTTTTTCGCAGGTCGCTGAGGTTGATCCGACATGGTACACAGCGGTTCCGACAATGCACCAAGCTATTCTCGCCCGAGCCGCCCGAAACCAATCGATTATTGAGGAATCTCGATTGCGTTTCTTGCGGTCTTCTTCCGCGTCGTTGCCCGCGCCGGTAATGGAAGAGTTGATTGCGACTTTTGATGCGCCCGTGATCGAAGCCTACGGTATGACTGAGGCTACGCATCAAATGTGTTGCAACCCGCTTCCTCCACAAAAGCAAAAGCCCGGATATGTCGGAGTAGCAGCGGGTCCCGAAGTCAGAATTGCAGACGAAACGGAAAATGTATTGATCGCTTCGCGTGATGTCGGAGAAATCGTTATCAGCGGTCCGAACGTGACGCCTGGGTATGAGAGCAACCCGCAGGCAAATGCAGACAATTTCTTTGAAGCAGATGGAAAACTCTGGTTTCGCACCGGCGACCAGGGGTCGTTCGACGAAGAGAATTATCTGCGACTGACCGGACGCCTAAAGGAGCTTATCAATCGCGGCGGAGAAAAAATCAGCCCGCTTGAAGTTGACGCCGTGCTTCTGAGCCATCCGGACGTTGCTCAGGCAGTTTGTTTTGCCGTTCCCCACGAAAAACTGGGCGAAGACATAGCGGCGGCGGTGGTGCTCTCAGAAGGAGCGGCGATTGCAGGTCAGGAAGTCCGGGATTTTGTTGGCGCGCGGCTCGCAAAGTTCAAGGTGCCGACTTCAGTGGTTATTCTCGAAGAGATACCAAAAGGCGCGACTGGTAAGATACAAAGGATCGGGATGGCCGCTAAATTGGGACTGGCAAAGGCTTAGACACATGAAAGTTTGTATCTTTGGTGCCGGAGCTATCGGAGGTTACGTTGCCGCGAAGCTCGCGCAGGCTGACGCCGACGTCAGTGTCATTGCGCGTGGCCCACATCTGGCTGCAATGCAAGAAAAAGGGCTGACTCTCCACGAGGATGGGCGGGACCCGATCAACGTGCCAATACGCGCCTCGGACAATGCCGCCGACCTCGGACCACAAGACTATGTCTTTATCACACTGAAAGCGCATTCCGTTCCAGCAGTTGTGGGCTCGATGCAGCCGCTGATTGGGGCAGAAACAACAATAGTGAGCGGAGTGAACGGGGTACCATGGTGGTATTTCCACAAGCTGGGCGGCCCCTTCGAGGGAACTAGATTGTCATCTGTAGACCCGGGAGACGCGCAATGGAACGGTTTCGGGCCGGACCGGGTGCTTGGATGTGTTGTTTATCCAGCCGCAGAAGTCATTGCTCCGGGATCGATCAAGCATGTCGAAGGCAATAGGTTTTCGTTAGGCGAACCCGATGGCTCTAAATCGGACCGTGCCGCCAACCTTTCGGCTGCACTGTCCACCGCCGGTCTGCGTGCGCCTGTAAGACCAAGAATTCGGGACGAGATTTGGCTGAAACTATGGGGCAACTTGTCGTTCAATCCTATTTCCGCTCTCACCCATTCAACACTTGATGTCTTGTGTACCGACCAAGGCTCACGCTCTGTGGCTCGCGGGATGATGCTTGAGGCTCAGGAAATCGGTGAGAAACTTGGTGTAAAATTCCCGATAGACGTTGAAAAACGGATCGACGGTGGAGCGGCCGTCGGTGCGCACAAGACCTCCATGTGGCAGGATTTGGAGTTGTGCCGACCGATGGAAATTGATGCCTTAGTAACTTCAGTGCAAGAACTGGGACAACTTACAGGGGTCTCAACACCCACCATCGACATCGTAGCGTCACTGGTCAAACTCCGGGCAAAGGTCGCTGGTCTCTACTAAAGTTTCTTTGGGCCTTGCAACAAGTGCGTGGCTTGAGGCGGATAACTGAGACTGGTTCGAAAGTGCCATAACGCAACATTGAGAGTTTATCCGCGGCTTCGACCACAAGCTGCCGCTCGTTTTGGGTCAAAAATGCTTGCCGTTTGGGTCAGAAAGGAGTGACGCGATTTGCCGATTTGTTGAGGTTTTGGAAGTCGATTGAGTCAAATATCAGTAACGTTCCACATTTCATTTATAGGGCGGCGCATAGTACTGCCACCCGCGACAGAACCTTGCCATTTTCGCTTCACTTCCTTCATCCAGCACCCAGACTGATTTCATTGATCCTGACTTCCTTTTTGGAAAACCAAGGCTGATTTGCAGATCAGACACCGAAGGCGCCTGTTTCTGCTGATCTGCCACGTGGCGAACGCGGATAGCTGCATGCGCAGCGAGCCGTTCGTTGCGACGCAGCGCGTGCCACCGAAGCTGCCATTCAGAGGCCTGAAATTGGCCTGAACCGAGACCGTACTTTCGCCGCGGCCTGTTCCGACCAGACAGACGCGGACTTTGCTTCCGTTCGATTTGGTTTTTCCAATGTCCGCTTGCCTTATGACACTCATCACACTATCTCCCCATCACGCGCTGCACGGATGCAGAGTTATGGAGATTTTATGTCTACGATTGCGGCCCGCCGCTAAGGTCCACCTGATTGGACCGACCTGAACCAAAAGACTTCCGTGCGAGATGCCGGATGCCCTTTGGCTGGCATAAGACCAAGAGACAATCCATTGAATATCTCAAAACACGAACAGCGTGTTTTGCACGTTCTGGCGCAAGGTGGAGCCATCCATTTTGAGCGCATGACGAACGGCAAAGTGCGCGACGTTTCATGCTTCACACGCGACGGGCATGTTCTGGCTGGCTGCTTGCTCATGAATGCAAGCAGTCAGCCATTCAGCAGCATTGCCTCAGCTTTCTTGACGAACGGGCGTGCGGGTAGTGATACCTTTTGGTCACCAGCGAGTTCGGGGAATATCTCAATCAGCTCTTGATAAATGGCTTGGTCGGCTTTCATGATCTGCTCGCCAGCATAGAAACTCTCAAGATGCGCATTTTCGCAATACACGATCTCATGCTGGCCAAACATAAAGTGGACATAAGTGATCTCATCGCACGGGGCGACGAATATACGGTCGCCATCACATAGATGCTTCGCCGCGCACAAAGCTTCGGGCGTATGCAGAAAAAGCTCGCAACGCCAGCCCGATAACAAAACACGATGCTGTGGAGAGACCCGGATCGCGCGCTGGTTTCCGATCACACCGGGCGCAAAACAGATAGGCGCATGTTTACCTCTGCCCGGCACAGTGCGCTTGTTAATCCAACGGATGGGCTGTGACCCATGGTCGAGTGTGTCGACCAAATCACCGACTCTAAGGTCTTCTATCAAACGATCGCCGTCGGGCGTTCTAATCAAGGACCCTTCGGTGAAACAGGCAATCTCAACCGTCTCGATGTTGACATAAGTAAAAGTACCTCCGCCTGACAACGTAGCGGTACCGCCATTCGAACCGGGAGAAAATGGAGTGAAGGTTGATCCAGCCGGTAGGATTAACGTGTCGTTTCCATTACCTCCATCGACAAAGCTGGTGTTCTGGCCTGCATAGATGACATCTGTACCAGTGCCGCCATCTAAATTCCCGCTACCGTCTTCAGCAAAAAGCGTATCGCTGCCTGCTCCCCCGCTGAGGTTATTATTCCCGGAACCGCCGCGCAGAGTATCATTGCCTTGATCGCCAAAGATGTTGTTGTCGCCGGAGCCGCCCTGCAGAGTATCATTGCCAAGGCCACCACTGATAGTCCCACCCAATGTGCCGCTATCTGTAAAGGTATCGTCTCCACGCCCACCGCTGTAACCGCCTGCGTTCAGACCGACCGATCCGCTGACATTGTCGTCGTTGTTGTTACCCGTGTATTCGACGAATTGGCTGAACGATCCACCAGCCAGATCAACATCGCTGTATGTAGTGACAATCCCTGTATTGGTATCTGTGAATGTGATGGAATTCCCGGTCATCGTGACCTGGATCGAATTGCTCAGTCCAGAAGCATCAATCGTACTGTCGGGACCGATATCCAACGCTCCCCAAAACGCAGCATCGCTAATATCTGCATCTGTCAAAACAATAAAAACTGGCATGTTGCGTACCGTCTTTTGGTTCGTCGGCGTAAATGCACTATCGTATAAGTTGCATTCTAGCCCACGTGCTGGCTTCCGAACAATAACGCATTGCTCAACTCGGCGCTATGTTGCCGCCTCTCGCGAGATTGGCATGCAAACCGCCAATGTTGTCACAAAAGCCGACGTTAATGCGTGATGCGGCATTTGAGAGGATTGGGCTCTGAGCCGCCGGATGCCGTCGCAGCAGGGTCAACAGTCTCGACGGTACAGGACCGGCAATCGACATGTCGAACCAAACCTTTGATCTTACGGCTTCCCACAAGGAATGCTGTCATTGGAACCTCAAGAGCCGGTGCTCGTGAAGATGGCGGCGAAACCTGAAGATGAGCCCGAAGTGTTTGGTGCTGCGTTCTGTTCGAACGTCAGTTTTGGGCTGGCGGGCCAGAAATTGCTAGCCTGCCATTCCTCTCCGGTTATTAGAACTTGCCGTTCCCGTGCGCCATTTCAGCAGGGGTGGGTGAAACAACGTCCCAATGTTCAACAATCTTTCCATCTTCGACGCGCCAAAGGTCAAAGAAAGCCCAGGGTTTTTCGCTAACTGTCGCATCTGAGGCGACAAAGACAAAGTTGCCTTCTGCCACAACGATCTGTGGCTCAAATTTAGTTATGACGTTGCCCTGTTCAGCCCAGGCCTTGGTGCCCTCCATCAGACCATCAATCCCATCGGCAAGCATTGGATTGTGCTGCATGTAGACCTCAGAATACTCGGGGGCTTTCTCTGGTGCGGCACCACCCAAGACGTCGCGCACAAATCCAAGAACCAACGCCTTGTTCTCTTGGGTTTTGTCGAGATCGATGATCTCGGTTGGCCCATCGGTCATACCTCGGCCGGACACCGTTGTTTCTGGAACAGGCTGAAAATTATCCCAATGTTCGGCGACTTTGCCGTCCTCCACCCGGAACACATCGAATGCGGCAAGGGTAGGTGCGCCAAACGCATCGGCGTTTTCAAAAGTGCTGTGCAATACGACCATATCGCCTTCGGCGATGACCCTATGGGTAGTGCCTGTCATTCCGGATTGCTCGACCAAAGGTATCAGGCCAACCAAACCCTCAGCTCCGGTTGGAATTTGTGGGTTATGCTGGATGTAATCCGGGGTAACGAATTGCCGCGCGGCTTCCGGATCGTGATCGGCAAATGCTGCGGTGAAGAGTGCGATTACAAGCTCTTTAGGAGACATGGCTTTATCCTTTGATTCGTATCCTCTTGATACGTGGTAGCAAAACCATACTACATTGCAATTACGCACTTTAAACTGACTTGGTATGCTCAACACTACTGCCATATAGATCAGGAAGTTGTGAAAAGGCCGATGCATGGCTATGGTGTCTCCCAGTTTCGAAACAATACCAGAGCCTGATATGCTACCAATAGGCGTTGCCAACAAAGCAGAAGCTTCCAACTGCTCCATCCGTTCCGTGCTATCCAATGTGACGGGCAAATGGCGGATGATCATCATCCTCGCGCTGGAGGATGAGCCAAAACGCTTTGGCGACCTCAAACGCTGTATCGGAGATGTCACACAAAGTGTGCTTACCGAAAACCTGCGAGGATTGCAGCGCGACGGTTACTTGACCCGCACCGTCCATCCCGGGCCACCAGTCGCTGTTTCCTATGAACTGACGCCGCTGGGCCGTAGCTTACTCGAGATGCTAAAACCGCTTGTCTTCTGGTCGCATGAACAGATGGACGAAGTCAGACAATTTCGCATGCAGTTCGACCGCGAACAGGCAAGTTAACCTCAAAGCGGACCCAAGACTGACAACCTCGGATGGCAGCTTTGTTCGCATCCTGTAGTTTCAGATGAAAAACCTCGCTGCGGAACGCACGAACGGCTGGTTCTCCCACCGCTCTGCGGCACCTAGTATTGAGTGCGTGCAGAAAAATCTGTGCTGCGAACGCGCGCAGCGAGAAAGTCAAACTCACCAGATGGGCTCAAAACTGACGTTCTCTGCATACAAGATCAATGCCTGCTATTGGCGGACTGGAGTGAAGGTGCGTTGGATCCGCTGAAGATCTGACCATTCAACCAGAGATCGCTTTACATAAAACCGTTTCAGCGATGTGCGCGGTTCGGCATGACTCGGCAAGTTACGCAATGGTTGCGAAATCTGCCGCTCCAGACGTTGGGCGTCGACAACCGCACTGCGAACAACGCTGACCTTCTTAACGCTTAAGCTATGTGTCGTTTCGCGTTCTACTCTACCAAAACAAAGTCACTAGGACGCCACGATTTGTCGAACCATGGTTCTAGCGGACCGTAGAGGCGCATCATCACGTTGAAGCTTTTGCCGGGCATGGTTTGCGCCCAATTGTTTTCCCACCCTTCTGGAGCTTCAGGACCGACATAGATCGTGAAACTCCCATCCTCGTTTTGTTTTATGCCTTCGCGATTTGAATCGATGCCGCCAGATTTTTGATCTGTCTCCAGGATGGAGCGGGTCTGCCCACTGTAGAGCATGAAAGACCAAAAGTTTTTGGCAGGAACCGGAGCTGGCAGGGTGACCTTATATGTCTTTGACCCATCCAGGTATTCTCCGTCGGCGTCGCGCGCCGTCATCGCATAGACCGAACCCGAGCCGACAGGAGATGATGTCATCGCCGGAGTGATGCCTGTCGCCATGTAGAAGAAATAGGTGCGGTCATCGAGAATACGCGCGCTGTTTTCAAGAAACTCATAGCTTTGTCTCTGAAACGGCGAATTCCACTGCCGGTCTTCATAGAAGAACACTCCGGGATCACGTGCCGCATAAGTAATTGCCCTTGCTGTCGCGTTGGCAATTGCAGCAGCCTCTTTCATGATGCCCTGCATGCGCGCATCAGGTGCAAAAGGCTTACCTTTTTTCAAGCCAATCGATGCAAATGTGCCGAGAATTTCAGGAGCAAATGCATCCTCTGGGTTATTTTCGAGAGCGACATGGATCTCTGCAAAGAAGTCTGCGTTGTTCTCATGTACCGTGTTGTATTTCACACCGGAAACACTGTGGAAGATTTCCTGCCGAGGGTTACCCGCATCGCTCAACGGGTAAATGTTCAGACCGGCTTTTATTTCCGCAACGGGTCCTGCGATATCTCCGTCCTCACCGGGTGATCGACGCAGCAGCAACCAATGCTCGTGTGTTTTTGTGCGCAGTTCGAAATACCCCTCGGGCACTGGCGTGTCGTCGTCCTTGTGCATCAATAGGTACTTACCGCCTTTGCCCTTGTCTGGACCCAGTGCCTCAATATCGGCAACGTAATCAAAAGCCGCATCATCAATAAGGCCAAGCAACCCAGGAGGAACCTCAATTACAACGGGGCCTTCCGAAATACTGACGTTAGACCCAATGTAAATCGTCGTGGTGTTTGGGTTTAGCCAGATGGATCGTGCGTCCATTAGGGATTCCGTAATCACGATCTCGTTTGGTTTTGCACCCACGTCCTCATAGCCTTGGAACATGGCTCGCAACGAAGCGATTTTCATCCCGTCAAGAAACGCGCTGGTTGCCCTCATCAAGTCCAGATTGTAAAAAAACTTTCTCGACGGTATCGGGTGACGGCATACCATCAAAAAACTCCAAGCGTCCTAGCGTTTCGGTTTCTACTAAATCCGGGGTCAGCACATTCTCGGGAACATCCGCCGCAAACTCCTGTGCGGACGCTGCACCTGCCCATGTAACGGCCACTGCGGTAGCTAATACAAATTTGGAACGCAGTCCCATATTCAGCACTCCCTGACTAGATTCGCATTCAATCGATTATTTCCATGTCCGGCAGAATCCAGCCGCTTTCTATCCAGCCTTCCTCTGGCCCATAAAGCCGGAACAACAGGAAATAGCTTTCGGGGGTCGGAATCCAATTGCTTTCCATTCCCTCCGGCGCCTCAGGGCCAAAGTAGATGTCGTATGACCCGTCTTCATTGACCTGCATTGTGTCTGTGTCACGCGACGAAAGGCCGACACGCTCGACATTGCGGATAAAGCTCTTGGTTTCCGTTGAATAGACAATAACAGACCAAAAATCCTTTGCAGGCGTGTCCGCAGGCACGTTCAGCCTGTAGGATCTGTTTTGGTCATACATCTCGCCATTGCTGTCGCGCAGGCCGGTTAGATAGAATGTTCCTCCGCCCAGGTTTTTGGGCAGATAGGTAATCCAGAAATAGCTGCCGCCAGCGCGATCATCCACGAGAACCTCAGTGTCGGTTTCATAAGGGAACCCGGCCTCGGCCTGACCTTCTGCAAAGTCCCAGACAAGCCATTGGGTTTTGAGATCACCATTTTCTTCCACCCACAATGGGACGGTCGCCAAACCCGGCTCGACGAAATAGCGCTGCATGGCCGCATAGGCCAAGACCAAGCCTTCATTCATCGCTTGTGTCTGGCGCTCGGTAGGCTCGAACGGTTTGCCCTTTTCGATGCCCAGATCCTTAAGGAAGTTAACCATGATCTTGTCTTGCGGACGGATCGGGTTGTTCTGGATGTAGTCGTTTATGTCCTCAAAGAACGTGTGGTTGTAGTAGGGAAGCGAGTCATAAGGAACTTCAGAAGCTTCGAGGTAGGTCGTCGGAGGAGGGTGGTCTGCCTCAGACAAATAGTAGATCTTGAGTTGCTGTGCATAAGCTGCCGCATCTTCGTTTGTGGCATCCGGGCTTAAGACCGGACGAAACGAAAAACCATATTGGTAGGTGTCGGTGTCTGTCCGTCGTCAGGGATTTTGGGACAGATGGCGCTCTGATCTAAGAGAGGATGTGGCCCATCTGATTGGTCTGATTATGCGGCGGATTTG
>NZ_JBQFTN010000013.1:0-99024 GCF_056538665.1 Ruegeria sp. BF6 | reverse complement strand
TCATCTCCACTCCTTGGCGGTTACGATGAGCCAGAAACCCTCTCTTATCAAATCGACCTAAACTGTCCCATTGGCGCTGACGTCAGACAATATGCCGCACATACGACGGCGCTCAATTACACAACCCGGCTTTTCAACAAGTTAGAGTAGAGAACTAGTAGAACAGTCCTCACAATTCCGGTTGCTCAAAAACATAAAGCCGCGATTTCTTGGCATCGTCTGTCAGGATATAGAGAAGCCCTCTGGTTTCATCGAGGGCGATCCCTTCGGGATGTTTAACTTCTTTTTGTTTTCCATCTTCTGTGAACGTCAAACTGATAGACTTTACGGACTTGGACTCTGGATTGTAGACGAAGATCTGACGGCTTTTGTCACTCACAATCCAAAGAGAACGCGAGGACCGGGACCATGTCAGGCCACTCAAATCCAGTTCATCATCATCTACACGCTCGGAGATAAAACCTGCATCGCGGGCTAAAGGAATGATCTCAATAATTTCGTCTAGCTCTGGCGATAACACCATTAACAACCTTGGTTGTCCCTCAATGCCAACGAAGACCCGCCCGGATTCCGGGTCAACGGCGATGCCTTCGGGTCCCTTGTTCAATGGGTTGCCGACGAGTAATGCAGCGGCGGTCGGGTAACCTTTAAGAGATGCGAGAGGTATTGTCGTCAGTTGAATGGGGTCAGTTGGGTGAACGACTAGGATTGATCGGTCAGTTTCTTGAAGCACCAAAACAGACCCATCTTTTCGAGGTGCAACACCCTCCAAATCTGATCCTGCCAATGCTGGTAACTTGAAAGAGTTTCCTAATACCCCGTCGACTCCGAGTAGGTGCAGTTTAGGTTCGGCATCACTTACAGACCACAAGAAG
Source organism: Ruegeria sp. BF6 (assembly GCF_056538665.1). Lineage (NCBI taxonomy): Bacteria > Pseudomonadati > Pseudomonadota > Alphaproteobacteria > Rhodobacterales > Roseobacteraceae > Ruegeria > Ruegeria sp. BF6. Next base: position 98,149 of record NZ_JBQFTN010000013.1, on the reverse strand, counting down.
CCTTCAGCGTTAGACATTGCCAAACCGGAAGGCTCTGAAAATCCCTCTGATTTGTCTGCCACCTTGAAATTATCGACCAGAACCAAACCAGCACTTTCAGCGTAGGCAAAATCGGTCCAAGGCAAGAAGGCTGCCGCAACCAAGCTGGCCGTAAAAGCGAGTCGTCTAAGTTTGCAGAAACACCGTGAAATTTCAGCTTTTGACGAAAACACTCTGTTTTCTGTCATTGGATTCTCTCGCGCTTGGACCACATCCCTGTATCAGCGTTCGTATCACAGTCCGGATACGATGTCCGAAGAATGCACTGTAATCTCTTTACCTGATCCCGCCTGTTGCGATTGAATTGAATAGGGCACGATGTGCTTTTGTTAAGCTTAAGCCTTTGGCTTGAGCAGGAAGGAAGACAAGTTGAATACGACCCTCACACTTGTGACCGTGTTGTTGATGCTGCTGTTGCCAGGTGCTGCGGTGTCACAAGTCGACCCTGCGACGATGCTGGCCGGGGCTTCGGGGTCAGAAATCGTTATCGAACGCCGGTGGACGCAGTTTCGTGGCAAACAGGAACTGTATTTCTTTACTCTCGATGTGATCGTCACGATCATTCTGGCTGGCTTGATCGTCTATCATCCGGTGAGACGTAAAGCCCGTAGAAGCGTCCGCGACATAGTTATGCCAAGGCTTTTCTTCCTGTATGCGCTTATCGGCATGGCGGTTGGTTTTCTGGTGGTTCAGCACGGGTCAATGATCGGTTTTGTCATATTTGGAATCGGAGCGTTGCTCAGGTTCCGCTCCAATCTCGATGATCCGGTGGACACTGTCGAAATGATAATCGTGACTGTTCTTGGTCTTGCGGTCGGTTTGGGCTTGCCGCTGATGGCCACACTGGTGGCGGTTGTATGTTGGTGTTTCATTTGGCTCGGTGGACGAAACAAGGGTGTGGAAATTTCGCTCAAAGCTTCAGACGAAGAACACTCATTGAACGTCAGCGGTGCCATTGAAGCTATGGCCGCAGACGCTGGCTGGAAGCTGGTCAGAAAACACCACGTCCCCGGAAAGTCTCGCGTCTCATTGCTTTTCATCACCTCGGGAGGGCTTTCAGAAGCCCGGATAGAAGAGATGATAAACGATCTGGTCCCTGATAAAGTTGAGCTGAAACTCAACCTCTAGTCATTTCACAAGGTCTAAGCGTTTCAACACCGCATTCGGGGATCTGATCTCTTTCGGGAGCGACTTGAAGTTTATCGACCTTTCGAAGTCAGGGCCTCGATATACTGCTATCCCAAACTCTCCGTTCGGCTGGAACGTAACATGAGTGAAGCTGTGAGGTGATCTGGCGCTATCGCCAATAAGCCGCCGCGGACCACCTCCCAAACAAGCTTGAGAGACATAAGCCACACCGTCTTTCCAACCGGGGTAGAAGGCATGATGGTGGCCTGACAGATGCAAAACAACACCGCTTTCCAGATAGATTTTTTCAAGTGTAGGGTCACCGATGATTTCGCGTTCGCGCTGGATCGCGAACGGCCAAAGTGGGAGGTGACTGAAAGTGACAATCGGGTCCCCGTCTGCACCCAATTCCTGTAGCCGGTCCTGCTGGTCACCGGATAGCGGACCAAGGGTCGTTGCATCCAGAGACGCAAACACAATGCCCTGCATCTCAAACGCGTAGAAGAACGGGTAGTCATCTGAAACTAGGAAATCAACGTCTGGTTTTCTCGGAGCCCATTCCTCTGCGTATATTTTTCTTTCACGCTCGAACCCACGGTAAGCAGAGGCATCATGGTTTCCTGGCGTGACCGCAAATGGAATGCCGGCAGCCTCTAAAGGATCTGATACGGCCTCGTGAAACGCCTTCCACATCTCCCTGACCTGTTTGTCGGACAAGTTGGGAATGCGCTGTCCCGCGACCATATCTCCGGTCGAAATAACCAGATCTGGATCAATCTCGACTATCCGCTTAATCGCCTTGTCGACGCGCGCATCGTATTTTACCGAGCCATAGCTTCCGTTCAGATCCGATATTACGATGACATCCAAAGCCACGGCTTTGCAGGCGAGCAGCGCGGTCCAAATGAATGCCGCAAAGAGCGTAGAAAGCTTACGGGTCACTACAGTTCACCGCCTTTACTTCTGTGTCGCCTCTCAAAAAGAGTGCGACAGGATCCAAGTCGAACATCAAATCACCATTAGAACAATTGTCCTGGAGGATGGATGTTGCCAGCGCGGTGTTTTTTACAACTTGTGCAATCTGCCTATCTGACAACCCAAGGCTCTGCGACAACCATTCATAAACCGGGCCTTGCGATTGAAGGTCATTATTCAATGCAACCAAGCGCCGATACGTACTTGGAGAGAAGTGCCGCATTTTCTCTAGCATTTGAGTAGATTTTGCGAAATTGGCATACTCTACCCGCCCACCAGCATCGTTGTCGTTTAGATTGCTGCGACGGATCAATAATGCGTCGGCGGGAACATCTCCATCGTTTGGCTCATGGTGCTTGGCCTTCCTATGCTTCAGGCCTCCGTCTTCGACCCAATACCAATAAGGTGTGAAGTCTATGTTTCCTACGCGGTCCTGCTGGCTAAAGATGAAGTCGAGTAGAACAATCTCGGTGAGTTCTTGCATCCAAAATGCCATCTGTTGGTCACTGACATCGGGGCCGAGATCCTTGTTGATTATCCGGTCTTTTCGTCCTTCTCTGACGCCCTCTGCGATTGCCTCTGACAATGGTTTTGAAGAACGCAAAGCCAAGAAAGCGGGCGTTTCCTGAAAATCGCGGTTCTGACCTTTCCCCCAACCGGATTTACGGGTGCCGTTGATTTCCGAGCCGTATCGATGGCCAGGGCTATCAAGCAGCACACCGTATATTTGCGTGCGATCCGATGTGAATAGATCATCTGTCGGTTGGTATGAGTTCGGGTCGGTATCCGCAGCTGCGAAGACCCGCCAGCCTTCGTGGTTCATGCGCCCGCCATGAGAACCACCGGAAATCGCAAGGCCAGGCTCGGCGACCTCGGAGAAATGCGCCTGGGCGTCCATGCTACGCCAAACGGCTACTGGAACTTTGACAGTCGCGTCGAAATATCTGGAGAAATGATAGTAAAGCAGTGAAGACGTGGAAAACGTGCCACTGGTGCCTTTTTGGTTCATGGTGGACTTGAATTTAGCCACCCTGTCCTTGGCCAGATCTTTTGCCGCCTTTCCCTCCTTGCAAGCGTTTCTCTCGAATTCAGAACGGTTCCCCACGTAAAGTCCTTCCGAAATATCGTAGACGGCCATTCCTGGGCTGGTGCTCCAGGTTTTCGGGCAAATAGCAATTTCGGAGGCATAGAAATCGATCTCGCAATAGGCAGTTTCTTCTTCAAGATCGCTGTTCCTGTACTCGCCCGTTGGAACTTTTTCGATCCGAATACAGCGTTCCGTAACACCATTGGGACTATCAAATGTCGTGGCTTCACCTAGAACATCGTCGTTCGCCCACAAGACAGTGGGTGCAATGAGAGCAAGTGACCCCAGAAGATTGAACTTCATTTGGATAGTCCTCCCGGTATCATTTAGGGCAAATCGCTGCCTGTTGTTCGGTGGAGATTTTCAACTTGGGGTCGACACTAAAGTTGGAGAATTTTGAGTCGATCCACTGGTCGCACCCGCCTGAACATGGGGCCCCGTTTCGGGCATCATTCCAATATTCCTTGGCCCTTTCTTCTGTCCAACCGCAAAACTGAACGAGCGCCATCGCCGACAATGCACCTGAGGAATGAACCCCCCACATACAGTGCACCAGAACAGGGCCCTTTCCAGGGTTTTCAATCACCTCGTGTATGGACGCCATGACAGCACCGGGTCGGGAGGATCTGGCGCTTTGATAGTCAAAGGATCCGTTTCCACAACTGGTGCGACCGTATTCAGTGTTTTTGCCAAAGTCGGCATAAAACCCGGTTGAAAACCCTTCACCGCACAGAGTTTCGCGTTGACCCTCACTTAGGCCCGTTCGATCCTTGTCGCCGCCCTTGAAACCGGATCGATACAGGACACCGCTTAAGACCGGGCGAAAAAAAGCGACACCATCAACACCGCCGTTGCTACCCTTTGAAAGCAATTGACTGTCGCTTGGGCCACCGTTTCGACTGGTCACGTCAGAATTGGCAGCGGTTGCGAGAACACCAATGAATATGAGGGACATCAAAAACCGCATGCCAGCTCCTTCCTATTCTTGAGCACTTGATGGTTACACTCTTCCGACCTGATAATCTCTCGGAAGGGCTAGTTCACGATAACCATTTCAAGTGGGCGATTAGCTTTCCGCTGTGAAACTTTAGATGGGCCACACCAGATTGATGATAACAACGACTACGAAGTAGGCTAGAACAACTTTCCAGTTCCATTGGTGCTTGTTTTCTTCATTGATCACCCCCGCCGATTTCAATGCCATGTTTGTGATAACTAGAGCGGCGATGATGACCGCCGCATGTGCCAGGTCGAAATGCAAGTGTGAGCTCCTTCTTTCAGATTTGGGATTGATGGAATTTTGTCAGCAGTCACTTGATGGCAGCATTGCTACATCTGAGTACCTTCCCTCGGATGTCGTGATCCGAGCACATGCACCAGTATCCTTGTTAAACCAGTACGAGGTCAGACCTTCGCTTCGGATGAGTTCAAACCCGAGACTTTGAATGCCCATTTCAGCTTGGCCCGCTCTTGCCCCTTCAAATGAAGAAAGATCGCTAGAGCTGCCCACAGTAGGTGCACTTGCATCCACCGAACCGCTGCTCTCATCGCATGCTGCAAGCGCAGAAATGCACATCGTGCCTATCACCAATAGTACTTTGGATTTCATCTGTTTTTCCTAGCATTTTGGGGGTTACGTTTCGGGGTTTCTAGTCGATCACCTATTCAATTCCGAAAATTACGTTGTAGCTGACGGAAGAGTTGCTGCGATTGATAACCTCCACAACATGATCACCAGATTGCCAAAGCTGTCCTCGATACTCCTTGTCCGCCGACATCAATCCCAACAGTTCAGAACCATCGGGGTTACGAATAACGTAGTCCAAGGAGCCATTTCGCGGAGCAACGCGGACGTAGAGGAACTGTTCGTTTTTGGCACCCAGAACATATTGCTGAGAGGCGCCGGGCGCGAGTTCACCAACGAGTTCTGCGCCGGTGGAGCCAGCATCGAATTTGACACGTTGGCTACCGGTAGAACCGGCGGCGCCTGCCATTGCTCCACCGCCATCATCCATCGCTTCGACAACCGACATCTCGCCGATGCTTCCATCCTTGTACGCGATGCAACGCCAAAGTGTTCCACCTGCGTCTCGCAGCATGACGAGCGTACCAGCTTCCGAGAACTGAGAGCTTTCAATTGTACCTGATTGACCGTCTGGTCCACCAACCTGCCGCAAATGGTCGATACACGCGTCGTCGGCTTCTGACATTGCAAAAGCAGCTGTGCCCGCGATTGCGAACATGGGTGCGAGGAGCTTGAGTAAAACGAGTTTCATCAGATGGTTCCCTGTTGGCTTGTCCTTACTGTTTTGTTCCGTGCAAAGCGGAACCTCACTTCGCGTCTCTTAACTTTGACAGAAATTCATCGCATGCCTGTGCGCTGCCGACGATCTCGCCCGTCGTTTCCATTCCTTGCAGTGACGCCATTTCGGAATTTACGCGGTTGAGGATCTGATCCGCTTGCTCGGCGGTGATCAGGTTCTCGGCTTGTGCTCCTTTCAATGTGGTGCAGACACCGGCGGACAAGCCTGTCGCAACGCCGACACCCACCGCGGCCCCGCCACCCAAGGTCATAGCCCCAACCACGCCGAGGACGAGCCCGATCACAATTCCCAAGATCACTTTTCCCATGCTTTCCTCCCTTTTGGTGAGACAGAAGTCCGCCTTCATTTCTGGTGTAAACTGCGAGCCCACCTGCAAATGAAAACCAGCGCCAAAATGTTGAGCACCGGTGCAATCGCCGCGAACCATGGCTTGGCGGACTCCGAAACTAAGTCCGCTACAAGTATCCAAGGTAGTCCCAACGGCAGTAGGAACGCTCCGGACAAAGGGTCTCGTTCCTGTCCCAACCAGCCAAATGTGCCCGTCAAGAATGCAACCAACGCCAACAGGTACAGGACCGAGAATACGATGATGGTGGTTCTACAAACCAAGTCGAGCCTCAGAAGACCAAGCCTGTGCTGCGCAGCCGATTTCAGCTACGCAGCAGACAGGTCACAATGCGCCTTCGTCGCCCAGGAACTCGATTCCAGCCGTTGCGCCATCACTGTAAGCAATGCAATTCCAAGGAGCACGATCCTCGCCTACGCCGACTGTGACCTGTGTTCCCGCCTCGCTAAACGCGGATGAGAGCACCACGACTTGCGAATTGTTCGTCGTGTTGGCTACATCTCGCAAACACGCCTGCTGAGCCGGCGTGAGTTCGGCGGACGCACTTGATGTACTCGTATCGTCGCAGGCCGCAAGCAGTGCGAAACATGTCGCGCCCGCAATCATCACCATCTTGTTGGTCATCTTCTTCTCCCTCTGGTTCCCTTGAAATTAGTGAAATTGGATGCGCTTGTTTGAAGCTCTCGCGTCTGTGCAGCCAATTGAACATACCTTGATCCTGTGACTACCTTTCCCAAAACTTGCCGCGGTGGGCTTGGTCGGCGGGACGATATTTCGTTGACTATCGGGGCCGACGTTAACGTGTGAAGGCCGAATGAAGTCACTAGCAAATGCTAGAGCAAACTCTGGAAAGAGGGCGAGTACGTTAAGTCTGAGCATCGCGTCCTCCCAGCGCTCAATCATTGTAAAGTGCCTTCCGACCGCCGGTACTCACTCCAGCAGTCGAAAGGGCTCGGCACAGCGAGCAGCAACGACAACAACGGAGGTAAAATAAAGTTGTGTCGAATTCGCATGTTTGAATCTAATTTGAAATAAATCAATATTTTTTCCGCGCGTAAATTTCTCTACGCTCTCGTACGATAGGCCTCTGCGTTCAAACAAAAAAGTAAGTGGGAGCTACGAGTGTGTTCCCCTGAGCGGCGAAGCGATTTGAGGCCGCACAAAAACAATGAAGGGATTGAAAGATGGGATTTGGTGAAGCCGTTAAGACGTGTTTCTCGAAATACTTCCAGTTCTCCGGTCGGGCTATACGCTCAGAATACTGGTGGTTCTTCTTGTTTGTGGTTGTCGTGAGTGCTGCCTTAGCTGTGCTGGATACGATTATATTCGGGACCAACCCCGAAACAGGCCAGGGATCTCGGGTCCTGTCCTCTGTTTTCCAGCTGGCTGTTCTCATACCTATGCTGGCCGCCGGTTGGCGAAGGCTGCATGATACAGGACGACCTGGCTGGTATTTGCTGCTGCCGATGGCGCTCAGCATTACAACGCTATTTGTTATGCTGGGTGGGGTAGCGTTCTTTTCGGTATTGGAGCAGGGGACCGAAAACCCCGATGCATTACGGGGACCCGCGGCAGTACTGGGCGTGACCGGTATTGTTGTTGTCTCAATTCTTCAATTGGTTCTGTCTATCCTGATGATCTGGTGGCTGACACGACCTTCCCAAGAAGGCGCAAACGAATACGGCGAACCTGTGTCCTGATCTGGTTGCCGGTGCAATTGGCTGGAACTTCTGCTGAACGACAGTGCGAACCGTAACTCAATGGAGAGAAAAAAATGAGCTGCAAAACCATTTCCATTGGAATGCTCCTGATGGCAGTGGCGACCACAGCATCAGCGGAGTGGTCGTTCAGCTCCGGGCCCACCCCCAATGCGTTTATTCAGACAGGAAACATGACGCTGGAACTTCAGTGTGACCGTATTCGCTTTGCTCCGGCTGGATTCGAGGACAGCCAGGACATTGCGGACAAGCAGGGGCTTTCCATTCGTTTCTTGAAGAACGGCACCACCGAAGTTGGAGCATTTCAGGTTGGCGCAGAAAACGCTGCCGTGCAGATCGTCGACAACTATCCCGTCGAGGTCAGTTTCAATAGTCAGCCGGACTATGGTTTTGTTCTGGATCAGCTTGCGGCCAATGCATCGGTTAATCTGTCGATGATTGATCAAGATGTCAGCTATGGGATCTTTGACTTGAAAGGTTCCAGCGCAGCAATTCGGTCCCTTCGTTCTGCGTGCGATTCAGGTGCTAGCCAAGAGACCTCCTACGAAGCGCCCGAAGGTATCGTCTATTGTGGTGGCGGAGCGATAGAGCGCGTGATCGAACCCGTAATTTTGGACAAACCGGACGGAGAGTGGGACGCGCGAGTAACGGTCAATGGCGAGCCGATCAGAGCCATGACGGCCTACAGTTACTTCGGAAACTCTGAGCCGCCCGCCGGATTTGTCGTCGCCCTACTTGGGGAGGACAGGTCCGAGTTTCTGATTTTTAGCGAAGGCTCGGCAAACTGGCTGGAATACGGGGACTACAGGTATGATCAGTGCAATTGATATCTCCTTCCAACCAGCTGCCAAAGTAGTGCGTCAGATGAAATGTTTGGCTTCCGGTATGGTGCTGGTTTCGGGTCTAGGAAGCGTGTGGCATTTCAATTCTCGGGTGGTGATGTCGCCCATGCTCATGCGCATCTGATACCGCTTCTCGACAAGTACGATGTCACCTCGCGACGCTACATCGAGCAAGAAGTAATCACCTTCAAACCAATCCCGAATCCGGGGAACAACGAGCTCCGAACCTTTGCCAAACTAATTGCGGATGCTCTCGACCGATGATGTAACTTTGGGCTCTTACCGATATTCTATGCCAAGGCCGGTCAGTTGTTACTCAAGTCAGACTGAAGCACCAAGATACATTCCGCTACGTCGTCTTTTCTCATTGATCTGGTACTGACTTCGACAGATAGAGAGGTGTGCGGTGGCTGTCTTCCTTCGCAAGTGGCGCATGTCAAAGCGCTGCCGGAGGACCTCCGGTGGCCTTTATTCATGGCTTACGCACCAGCCACAGGCCCTATCAGAGGACGTCATGCCCTTTTCACCTAACGGTCAAGACCGCGCTACTCGCGCCATTGACCCATTGCCAATACGCCTTATCAAGCGCGCTATACTGGTTCTTATCGGCCTGTTTTATTTCCTCTTCGTGGCCTTTGCCCCTCTTCTTTGCGTTTGGCGCAGAGGGTTTCGGGGTTGGTATTGGCGCCTGGTGAAACGGTCATGTTCCCGCCTGCTGTGGCTCCTCAGCATCCGCGTCGAGATGCGTCCTGAGGAAAAGAATGTCCTCGCCGCCGACACCAACAGCATCATCGTGGTTAACCACCGTAGCCATCTCGATGGCTTCAGTCTCATGCATGTGGTGCCCGACACCAAATGGTTCACTTTCGCGGCGAAATCAGAGTTCTGGAACAGCAAACTCCTGCGTACTGGTTTTGATGGAGCGGGTCTCGTCCCTATCAACCGGGATTCCGGTTCAACGGCCATGGATACGCTGACAAAGGCTGTCAGGGAAATGCCTGCCCGTTGTTCCATTGTGCTATTCCCAGAAGGCACCCGGGCCAAAACAGAATCGCTAGGGGACTTTAAGGCGGGTGCTGTATTAGTCGCCCGAGAAACCGGCCGCACGATCACCCCTATTGTCATCCACGACAGCGATAGTCTACTTCCACGCGGCAAACATTTACCGCGCAGCGGGACGATCCGTGTGGAGGCTTCGCCAACATTTACGTGCGATCCTACCGCTAGTGTGGATGAGGATCTGGCGCGATTGCGCAGGCAGATGATGGCTGTATTTGAGCGGTGAAGTCTGTTTGACAGAAATATGCAGAAACCGAGTTTGTTGAGTTTCCGCTACGCGTAGCGGCAGATAACAGATTTGCAGAGCAGTTGTACTTGTCGGTGGGATTTTCTCCAACGGGTATCGATATTCAAAGACCTAGTTAGTACCCGTATTTCAGTACGCTCTTGGCCATTCGTATTTTGGATGGGCTGCTTGGTATTGTCTCTGAATTCTCAGAAGAGAATGGACATTTAAGTGCCCTGATCTCGCTATTCTTGCCGGAGGCAGAAAAAGCAGGGGAGACATGAATTTGCCAGATGCTGTACGACGTATGACTGACCAAAAGCTAACACAAAGCTGCCATCAGACCACCAGCATCGCCTGCGATACCGACTATGCAATCATCTCCGGTCTGAATGCGATTTGCCGGGCTTTCCCCTCCGAGTTCCAGTTTGGGTGAGGTTAACCAGAACGCGCATTGCCACGGGGTCATTTCACGTGGCAGGGCTTTCAACACTTTTTCCATCAAAGGAAGCGGGGTTCCATCCTGAGCAAACTGGAAAGATGGATAGGCGTTGGCTCCTTTGTAAGGCAAAGAAAGTACCTTCCCGGTTCGTGTCCAGATGTCGGCTATCCGCGTGATCTGCCAGGAGCCCTTCTGCCATCGTGCGTGCACGCCTACATCGTCCAGCAACGGATACTCACGCGCAAAATCATCCATCCGGATGTCATTGACCGCGCAACAATGCCCCTCGAATTTGTGCAAATACATCTACTTACTCACTGAACTCACTAACAACTCATGAAACGATACTGCCAAAAAACCATTCTAACCAAAGTTAAGAAGTTCACATTGGGCAAATTAAACTTCAGCTAACCTCGCTTTTTTACCTAGCGCTCTGAAATTATTGTTGGTTTGCTTACGATGACCCGCCGTTCTGATGCTCGTAAAACCAGTTCTGAATTCCTGGCTTTGTTACTCATTGGAGTGGTAATCCTCACAAGATGAGGGCATTGGCCATGAATCTACCGAACCAATCTCTGGTTTGTGAGTGATCAACATCAGCGCGTTGGACAAAGCCGCCAGTCACTCTGTCCAGTGTTGGAAACTAGTACCGAGCGCGGGCTCTCTTTTCTACGATCACGATCCTCCTCGTTTGACACTCTCGCAAAAAGACAAACAGTCCTGATCCTAAGATTAGCGTGACACCAAGCGGGATGGGGAGGTTTTGTATTTCTACCGACCTAAATTCCTTTCTCTGGACACAATACGGACTGACCATTCCAAAAATTCCCTACCGCCACCTTGAATTTCTGGACCAATCATTCCAAATCATCCGCATGAGCAAAGAAACTCTCCCAAATGGCGACATCAAGCCATCCGTAGGTCCAGGTAGACCTCGTGCCTTTGACGAAGCTGAGGCATTGGAAAAAGCCTTGTGCGTATTTTGGCACAAGGGCTACGAGACCGCGTCCCTGGACGATCTGACCAAGGCCATGGGTTTGAGTCGGTCTAGCTTCTATGGTGCGTTCGGCAACAAGCAGGCTTTGTTTCACAAAGCCCTTAGCCACTATTCAAGGCGTGGTTTGAAAGAGCTGCGTGACGTTGCTGATGCAGGCGGAGATGACCCTGTTGGTGCGATAATGGAAGCTTTGGCGAACCCGCAAGGCGGCCGTGATGGCTGCATGCTTATCAACTGCCTGACGGAACTTGCTCCTCATGATGATGAAGTGGCGGCTCTCGGGCGGCAGCATTTGGAGAATATTGACGAGATTATTGCGAGAGCGCTTGAGCCTTCTGATCCGGGACAGGCCCTCAACAAGGCACGCGCCTTTGCGTCCCTTGCAATCGGAACACTAGCCTTGCGCAAGGCGGGCGTTCCCGCTGAGCAGATATCGCAAACCCTGAAACAAGCCCGGTTGGTGATTTCGCCATAAGGCCTCCCGCCACCATAAGGAAATGAAACCTAAAACAAACTCAATCATGAGACAGTGACCCTATTATTGGACTGATTGGTCCAATAATATCTGAACGAAGTTTACCAAAGAAGGAAGCAGCAATGGCTGATGAAAAACTGTTCTCCGGCATCAAAGCTGGTGCAATCGAGCTGAAAAACCGCGTTGTCATGGCGCCATTGACCCGCAACCGGGCAAGAGCCGAGGATGACAGTGTCCATGAATTGCAGGCCAAGTACTACGCCCAGCGGGCGGGTGCAGGTCTGATCATCACGGAGGCTTCGCAAATCTCGCCCCAAGGCAAGGGCTATGCCTGGACGCCCGGCATTTATTCCGAAGCGCAGATCGACGGCTGGAAAAAAGTGACTGAGGCCGTCCATGCCAAGGACGGGAAGATTGTAATCCAGCTTTGGCATGTGGGCCGGATTTCGCATTACAGCTTGCAGCAGGATGGTGGCGCCCCTGTTGCACCATCCGCAATTGGAGCTAAGGCCAAGACGTTTGATGGTGAGCAGTTTGTTGAAACATCTGAACCGCGGGCTCTGGCCATCGAAGAAATTGCTGGCATCGTTGCGGACTACCGGAGGGCCGCGGAAAACGCCAAAGAGGCCGGTTTCGACGGTGTCGAGGTCCACGCAGCCAACGGATACCTTATCGATCAATTCCTGCGGGACGAATCCAACAGGCGTGAAGACGAATACGGCGGTCCTGTCGAGAATAGAGCACGGTTCCTGAAAGAGGTTATGGACGTGGTTGTCGATGTCTGGGGCGCCGACCGCGTTGGTGTGCGCCTCAGCCCATTCTCGGACGCCAACAACATCTCCGACAGTGACCCGCAGGCGACATTCACCCATGCGGTCAAATTGCTGAATGGCTATGGGCTGGCCTATCTCCATCTTGTGGAGGGACAGACTGGCGGCCCGCGCGATATTCCGGAAGGTGGCGATCTGAAGGCGCTCTATGAATTGTTTGACGGTGCGAAAATGGGCAACAACGCTTATGACCGGGAAATGGCGGTTGAAGCGGTTGAAACCGGAGCCGTCGATCTGGTGGCCTTTGGCCGGCCGTTTATTTCCAACCCTGATCTTGTCAACCGGTTGGAGAAAGGCGCCGCTCTGAATGAGCTCGATCCAACTACCCTCTACGGCGGCAATGAAAAAGGGTACACCGATTACCCGGCACTAGCAGAGGAAGCGGTTGCCGCAGAATAATACATCGCTCTAGCCTCCGTAGTGACAGGCAATACAAAATAGAGTGAGCGCGCCGATTTGGACGCGCTCACCTCGCGGTTACGGCAATATCCTTTCTTGAAGCCGGGATCTAACACAAGCCTACGAATGAACTGCTTCCCTATGATCAGGGTTGAATATTTCCAATCAGAATGCACTTTTGATTGAGAGGCGCCCGGTTTTAGTTGAAGAAGATGTGCGGTGACTACCATCAATTGAACGCGTTTCTCGAACAGCGCATTGTTATGGGCAAATCGTGCAAACTTATGCGCAAATGGCGCGCAATATTTTGGGCGAATGTCTTCAATTTTTGTGAGTAAAATCAATGGCGGGGATGCAGCGTGATGAGCGTCCCTACAGATGTCGAGATGTGGGGCTTCATCTTCAAGAACTCGGACCTTGTTGTCAGAGATATTCGCAAGCCTGGACATGATTCCAGCTCGGGCTTCCGCGATTGGAGTACGGTTTACAAAAACAACAATTATGGAGCGTTTGCGATTTCGTGGACCAACCACCCGCTGCACCCGAACAACGGCCAGTCGTGAAATCTAGATCAGTGGCAGCCTTGAGCCCATAATACAAAATGCTTCTCGGCGCACTAAGGTCTGTGATGCGCAGAAAGCAGACTTTGCAAAGTCCGGTTGACCACATTGTCCACCAAAGGCGACAGTTCTGCTTCGCGACTGGGCTATACATAGCCCTCAAAGCGTATTGTTTGCGGGACTTCAGTTGCACCGTTTTCCTGAGCGAGTAGGGCGCGTGCTGACGAAAAGGTAGCAAGCGCAAAAAGAACAAGAAGGGCCTTTATCATCGTAGCGCCTCGGATCCGGGTTTTGAACTTGGGCCGGGGTTCACAAATGATCGCCCCGGCCAGCGTCAGGGCAAACGAGGTAGTTCTTGCCCTGAAACATCGTACTTTCGCCTAATTTAGAAGATCACCGACGATGCCGACGGCATCGACCACGGTAGACAGGTCATTCGTAACTTCGAGGACTTCGTCATCGACCAGAATGTAGCGGTTTCCTTTGCCCGGCTCCCCAAGCTTCCATTTGGAAAGGTCCCCAATATCCTCGAACTCCAGGTCAGATGGGAGCTTGGCACCGCGCGTGTAGCGCTTGATCTGTCCAGGTGGTACAGCTTTTGGGCCTATGCCGGGTTTGTCTTCTATCTGAATGCTGACATCACCGTTCTTGCCCCCCTTGTTCGGCTTTTTACCCTTGTTGTCTTTGGCATGGGCATCGCTGCCTCCAAGGATGAAAAACACAACTGCTAAGGCTGCAAGAATTCCGTATGCAATCTTCATAGATTGTTCCTTTGCTTCCCAAATTCATTCGACCGGCGTTGAAAATTCCGGCACGCGCTTGATCTCTCTTAGTTGCCCTTTGGCACACCCCTTAGTGACTGCCTTCACCCCGCATTAGAAAACGATCCGGGTTCTTAGACCGAACAGGGTAATCCGGTCCTGATCGGGATTTAGAAGCGGGTCGGAAATGAATTGTACCGATGGCGTGATCTGCAGTCCGGGTGAGATTGAAAAGCGGTAGAAAGCTTCAAGCGTGAACTGATCGCCATCCATGCCTCTTGCTTCGGCCCAGTTTAGGCCCAGACCGGCCAAATCGGTGTTGCGACCATAGTAACCGAGACCGGCAGAAATCGACCGTTCATAAAGCGCTGCGGTTCCCTTCGAGGCCCCTGCACGGAAGAACGGCATCCATTTATTGTCAACAAACCATGCGGCGGAAAACGCTGCGCCGTAATCTTCTGCTCGACTGCCATCGTCAGCCGCATCCGCATGCCAGAGGGTCAGATGGATATTGTCGAAGTAGATGCGATCAAAGCCGGACGTGTACCCAAGTTCGAGCGACTTGAAGAGATTGCCGTCGCTAAACACATCAAAGTTTGGATCGGACGGGTCGGCGTTTGCGTCTGATACGCTGGCAACGGCGTAGAGGTTCTCGCTCAGCTTTACCCCACCGGCAATACCAAGGCCTTGGTTGGGCGTGTTGATTGTCGGGTTGGTATTGAAAGACAGGTTTTGAAAACCACTGTAGGGGCTTACCAACCCGTAGATATCCACAAAGTCCGTTACATCAATCTGGCCGACTTGCAGCGCCCACGACCCATTCTCAGCCCTTTGGGTCCAGAACAAATTGGTCAGAAGCAAACCGTTGTCATTGAAGGCTGTTCCCGTGATTGAAAGGGCTCCGCCATCCAGCCCGAGAAATTGCGGAGCAACGTCAGTATAACTGTGCCTGTCTTCGATCTTGAATGTCAGAGACCCCCGTTCAGTTGCCTGCCAACTGCCGTAGAACCGCGCAATTCCGCTGGCTGCTTCGCCGGTTCCCAGATCAGCATCCGTGGTTTGGCCCAATGCCAGGTAGTCAATGTTGAACCGAAAACCACCCTCAGCCAGTCGGTCTTTCCACTGAAACCAACCCGGTGCGATGTTGCGTGGAAAATCGGAACGATATTGCGGATCGGTGAGCCCGTCTCCGGGCGCAAGATCGGCTTCGACTGAAGATGGCCCGGATAGTCCCTGAGCCGACGCTGCGCCAGCAAATGCAAGGCTCAATGCGGCAACCAGAAGTCTTATCATTTTGACGCCTGTGCCCCACCGGTCTTGCGATTTCCTGCCGCGCGGATGCGATCAGCAGCACGCTGCTTCCATTCCAACCTGTCTGCCTCGGTTTCCAGAGTTTCGACACGTTCCGCCTCTAGCTGGAAAGTCGCATTCATAGGCATGAGGCCATCCACAACCATCATATTATGAACGGAAGGATCGATAGTCAGCGTGCCTGTCAGCCGAACGGGTTCGTGGAAATAGCTAGGCGCCCAGTCCCCGTTCAACCGCACACGGATCATCTGGTTAGGCGGAGGTGGAGGCATGTGGCTGCACATCCCTCTTTCTGGCACTAAATACGCCACAGGCCGGCCGTCCGGATCGCTTGGAGCAGGAATGGCAAAGCCCGCGAGTGTGATTGTTCTGCCGTCGAATTGCGGGTTTCCGCTCGTTCCAGCCTTTCTTCGACGTTCAGTCACAACCTCGCGCTGATCGAGTAACCAGTCGACGTCAATTCCGTCTGACACCAAGGCGTCTTCGGTCTCTGCTAAAAGCAATTGCCATTTCTGCCGTTCTTCGGCGCTGCCAACCTCCTGCTGCAACCTGCCGCGTATACGCACAACGAAAAGAACATCGTCGAACTGTTCAGGGCTGAGATCACGATAGGGGTCATCAAAGACCTGCGCAGACGGATCTAGCAGGTCTGCCCAGTCCAACGCGGTTCCAGGCGTCGCCGCAGCATCATAACCGCACAAAACCAACCCTGCGAATACTGCGGAGCAAAACCAATTTCGCATGAATGCTCTCCGGCTGCTTTATCTGGTCAATCCAGTGTGTTTTTGTAGATCACACCGTCCTTCATGATCAGGCGGATTGTTTCCGGGCTGTCCGGCCTCGGGTCCGCACCAAACCACTGATCACCCGTTCCGACGACAGAGAAGTCTTCGAGGGGGTTGCCGTCTATCAGCAGGATGTCGGCATAGGCACCTTCTTCGATCACACCCAGTTTGCCTTCCGGATAGGGGTTCATGAAATCACCGCTAAGTGCCGCGATCTCGCCACCTACCGAAGTTAGGGTTACCATCGACGCATAGGGGCCGAAGAAATGGTTATTCAGATGTTTCTCGTAGGCGATCTGGATGTTGCACGCTTCGACCGACCCGACGCAATCGGTTTGGAACCCTCGCGGCGCCGGGCATTCCTTCATGCTTGGAATATAGGCTTCGAAGGTCGCCGAGGCCGATTTGGCCTTCCTCAAACTGTTGGGGTTGTTTTTCACGGACGGAACATCAAGTAGGCCTGGATCAAATGCTGTGATGTTCGTCGTGATGTACGCTCCTTTTTCTTTCATCAAAGCAGAAATCTCGCAGTCAAAGTGAAATCCGTGTTCAATGGTTCTGACCCCTGCATTCAGGGCATTGATGATCGCTTCTTTGCGGTAGGAATGTGCCATGACATAGGTGCCGTACTCGTTGGCAACCTGAACAGCGGCCTCGATCTCTTCTTTCGAACCGGCGAGCAACTGCCATGGATCGAATGCCGAAATCACCCCACCTGATTGCATGAACTTCAATTGCGTGGCACCCATGCGCAGGTTGTTGCGGCCATACATGTAAATTTCGTCAACACCGTTGACCTGTTGGGCCATATTCAGAGTCCCAAAGTTGGTCACCCCACCCGGCGGAGATGTGAAGGATGCGAAATCGGCGTGACCACCACGTGTTCCGAGAAATGCCCCGGAAGGATAAAAGCGGGGGCCGACGATCTGGCCGGCGTCAATTGCGCGCCGCAGCCCGCCGCC
The DNA here is from genome assembly GCF_056538665.1 of Ruegeria sp. BF6. Classification (NCBI taxonomy): domain Bacteria; kingdom Pseudomonadati; phylum Pseudomonadota; class Alphaproteobacteria; order Rhodobacterales; family Roseobacteraceae; genus Ruegeria; species Ruegeria sp. BF6. Next base: position 80,883 of record NZ_JBQFTN010000013.1, on the reverse strand, counting down.
AGCGCCCCCGGCATCGCGAACGGTCGTGAAGCCCTGCATCAGGTACATTTCGGCCATCCGGGTCCCGTGGATGGCGAAATCCTCCCAGGTCGAGTTGGTTTCCATCTCGGCAATCGATGGCCCCATGAGCATCAGGTGCGCGTGATTCTCTATAAAGCCCGGTGTCAGAGTGCGCCCACCGCCGTCGATAACCGTCGCGCTCGGCGCATCAATGGCATCGGTTGAGACGGACTTGATCAGATTGCCCTCGACCAGAACACTGGCATTTTCAATGCGTTGCTCATTCACACCGTCGAAGACATGCACGTTGGTAAACAGCGTTTGGGGTTCTTCTTGATCCTGAGCCTGCGCGGTCGCCGAAAAAGAAAGAACTGCCGCGACAATTGCCGTCGAGCAAAGAGACATTCGTAAGCCGGACATAAGTACTCCCTTCATATTCATGTTTTGCCAACTATAGTCTGGAATTCATTGGCTCGGTTGCCCCTTTTGAATTAGGATGTACGAATGTGACTGCAAAAATGGCCACTTCTTAAAGCTAATCCAACAAGGGTTATGAGCTTGCCTTTCAACTCCACCTCCCGAGAGCATAGCGAGGGCTTTGTTCGCCTCTCTTTAGCCGCTCCCTTTCTGCAATATCTCACCGAACGTAAGATCAATCCGCAACCAGCATTGGATCAGGTCGGCTTGAAAGCTGAACTGATGACTAACCCATCCGTGTTCGTTCACTCCGAGTTGGTTTACGGCTTGGTAAATGCTTTCTCAGAAGTATCAGGGGATCGATACCTAGGACTGAATGTAGGGGAAGCGTTTGACCTACAAGGATGGCCGCCCTTCGCTCAAGCCTTGCAATCTACAAAAACGCTGTTCGAGTTTTTTACCCGCTTTGTTGAGCTCGTGCCGCAGGAGTCCAATTCTGTGCGGCACAGCCTTGTCATTGAAGCAGACAAAGCGACTTATCGTATCGAGAGGCAACAGGAACCAACCGTCCCACCCATTCAGGTGACCGGTTTTGGTGCCGCAATCTATGTACGCCTATTGCAGACCGTCGTCGGAGAGTCCTGGGACTCTTCCCGTGTGCGATGGGAAAGCAGATACATCAATGGGCTGCCTATCGACTACAAAGGGATCGAGGTTGGCCTTGGGACTGATCCCGGAATGCAAATTAGTTTTCCTGTGGAATGGTTGTTTTTGCACCACGTCTCTGAGGGTTCTGCCAAGCCCATAGCATCACTTCGACAAGATGAAGAAGTAACCGTGGTGGCAGCTTTGCGATCTGTCTTACGCGACAAACTGGATGAAGCCGATTTGGGACCAGAGATGGTGGCTGGAATGCTGGGAATACAACCGGAACGGTTTCTGAAAGCGCTTCAAAAACAAGGCACAACGCTACCGCGCGAAATCAAACGGCTGCGTATCGATGTCGCCAAGGAGCACCTCAAACAAAACCAGATGACAATTGCAGAGATCGGACTGATGCTCGGCTATTCTGACAAGTCCCATTTCACTCGCTTTTTCCGAGGTCAGACCGGAATGACACCGACCAAGTTCCGAAGCAAGTAAATGTGGTCGAGCCAAATGAACGCTTCGAAGATTAGGTCCTCGTGGGATCAGTTCGGAGAAGTTGTAGTGCGACGTTGAACAGGTTAGTCGACGACATGAATGGTTGGTTGCCACCGCCGATACAACCTCTGCAACTGGCCGTTTCGTTGTGTATTTCGGAGTTAGCAAAGCTTGGTTGCGAAGGTCCGCTTCGGGCTGGCCGCGGTCATCTGACCAAAACACTAGAATGACCGCTGCATGGCCTTCTCGATTGCTCACCTGGCAAAGGCATCCACTTCTGTAACTGATGGTTCGCGGGAAGCATCCAGCGGAACACGTCGGATACCTGCCGAACTGTCTTCAAAATCGATCTTTTTCAGATCAATCATTCGCACGTCTCGGTTCCAAGCCGTGTGGTAGTACATTCTCATGTTCGTAAGGTCAGAAGCTATCGTCCACTGCGTTGCGCTATAGATCAGAGTCTCCAGAGCGTCGGTTGCCGATGAACCCTCCGCAGCGGATGTCGGTACATTGAAGTTGTCCAATATGCGAAAGGCTTCGCGGACAGTATCAAACCCTCCTTCAGTCGGGCGGGCTGTCTGGGTGAAAGCGACAGCGCGTACGAAGCGAGACGGAGGTGTAAAGTCGCCCGGCAAACCGATCATTCCGCTCCCAGCCCCCAAAGGTGCGAACTTGACGCCCTCCAGTTCAATCGAGGGGAGTGCTATCGCCGAAAGGTTTAGGTAGTTGTTGAGGTTAGCAATGTGCCAGTCATAGTTAGGCGCATTTGTAACGACGCCCAGAGGGGCATCAAATATCGTCAGTTCGCCTTCTATGTATTGGATAACAACTGCGTCGCCTCCGGGCTCGGTCACCATATAATGCACAGGTGGCACGATGCCGATCATCGGGTCGACGACAGGTACGACCCGCACATCCGGCAATCCGGTTCGAATTTCATCTATCGAGGAGAATTGGGTCGCAAGGTAAAGTGCAACATCCGTGGAAGACATGGACTTCGAGGCGTCTTCCGGAATGTACTCTTGGTACTCCGTATATCCAGGCAAGTAAAACGTGCCGACCGTTAGCCCTCTCTCGTTCATGATGTCGCCCATGATGAGTTGGCCCATTCCCGAAGTGCCGGCTGCGCCAAATTTCGCGTTCCATTTAATACCATCCCGCCCGTCAGTCATTTTGGTCGCGCTTAGTTCAATGCCCCGTGGAATAACGACAAACTCGGCACCGAGGTCAAATGTGCCCCACTCCATCGTTCGTGCAAAAACGAGCGTGCCGTCTGCGCCCTTTAGAGAAATTCCGGTGCATGCATTGCTTGCGGTCGCACAGATGCAAAGACTTGCAATGACTACGTTTGTGAACCGATTTAAGTAATTCAGTAGGGACATATCTACCTCCCGATACCAATGGACTGTGTGACAACAGTGCCACAACAACTAACCTAGGAAAACAGCACCGCCGCAACTCTTGATCATTGCTAGTTCCCTCGATCTCTGCACTAATTCTCAAAAAAGAAGCTCCGCTTAGGGCTGCCACCAGCCAATTATGATCACTGTTGAGAACGGCAACACTGAGCCCGTAAATTACATTCGTCCGATTGCAATTAATCGCCAACAGAGTTGTATACCGTTGCTCAAGGCCCGCGTTGTCTGCTGGCTCACCCTAGTTTTGGCGCAGTACGCTCTACGTGTTACACTTCTGCAATCAGAGTCTCTTAAGGGAGGAGGCGACGATGCAATTGCGATTGTTCTGGCGATTTCACTTGCTTTTTTTGGTTGCATTCTTACCCGGCGCAGCTTCGGCTCAGGATTTGGTTTCCTTCGCTATCTCAGGCGACATGCCAGCCCTGAAAGAAGCTCTTCCCGAAGGTTCGCAACAAGACCCGGAAACGTTAGTGAAGCCTCTTTACTTTGCGTCCCAGCGTGGGCAAGCGGAGGTAGTTAACCACCTTTTGTCTGTGGGCGCTGAACCAGATTCTGAGACGGATATGGGCACTGCGTTGGGGGTCGCCGCCCGCAATAACCACACCGAAATTGTCGCGGCACTGTTAGCAGCCGGTGCTGATCCAAACCTTCGCGGAGGTGAATATAAGTCTATGGCGCTCCACCAGGCGGCCGAGCGCGGGTCAATCGAAGCCGCCCGCATGTTGTTAGAAAACGGCGCCGACATTAACGCGCAGGATCGTTTTGGCTGGCCTCCAATTCAGTTTGCGGGGACGAAGGGTCGAACCGAGATGGTCACGTTTTTGAGGGAGATGGGCGCAGGCCCAGTAGCGGTAGACACTCTGAAACCGGGCGAAATTGAAGCGGCCGATCTTGAGGAAGGCCGTCTGTTGGCTTTCGAGTGCGGCGGATGTCATGGCATGACGCCTGGTGAAGTTGGCGCGGGTCAGCATCCTGGCCCCAACCTTGTCGGCGTTGTCGGGAGGGCCAAAGCATCAGTCGAGGGCTTTCCTTATTCTGATGAGATGCAGACCCAGACTGGATACTGGACACCCGATGAATTGAACGTTTTTCTGGCCGATCCATTCAACATCGTTCCCGGAACCGACATGACTCGTGGCAGTCAACCTGATCGATCAGCTCGGATCGCCATAATCGCCTATCTCACCCAACTTACACCCTAGCAATGGGTGTACGGCTGCTTTGTTCACGGGCTGGTATTGCCAAGCTCAGTTGGGAATGTCAGCTTCGGACTGCGAGCGCAATTTCTGAGGTCTAGCGAATTTGTTGATCGCTGAAATATCTGCCTTTGGAGGTCGGTTGGGCCTCTGAGGCTGAAGACACGCAGACACGCCAACAGCTTGTGTTACAACTGCCTAGCTTAGGGGCTTGAAGCCTAGTGCTAACCGGTGCAATTGACATCAAACGCGGCAGCGCGCTTGGCTTCTTTTTTGAAGAATAGGTATGTCGGCCAGAACTGCAAATGCCATTGACCTCGCTCGCATCCGGGATGGCACCCAGTGTTGAGACCATAGGCCTGCCGCCTTTACGCAACTCCCGCAATCTCAAAGCCAGGAAGTTATCCCAATCTCGCTGCGCTTGTCTTTTTAACTTCAAGCGGGCTTCACCCTGCAAGTCTGCGAACCAGAGCGTGCCTTTTGAAGAAATAGTCTTTGCACAAACGCTCTCTGTCTCAACTCGCATTAAATTTGCGACGCAAATACTCAGTCAAGGCTGTTACGCGCCGAGGTTGGGCCCGGCTGGGTGGAAGCATCATTTGCAAAGGTTTCGGCGGTGGGAGGAACTCGCGCAAGACAGAAACAAGTCTGCCAGATCGAACATCGCCGCCGACGTCAAGTTCCGACTTCAAGACGACCCCATGACCTGCAATCGCCCAATCGCGGATTAGTGAACCATCATTGACTATTCGATTTCCCTTTACCGATACGCGCTTGGCACTTGGTCCTGATCCAAACTCCCAAACATTGTCGATCATGTCTCCAAACCTCATGACCAAGCAGTTGTGGTTTAATAGGTCTTCTGGTTTTTCGGGCGTTCCGAATGAGGCCAGGTAACCCGGGGATGCACATACGAACCGTTGGTAGCTTCCTAGGTTTCGCAATCTGAGCGAGCTGTCTGTGATGTTGCCGAAGCGAACGGCGAGGTCAAAACCCTGGCCAACAAGGTCGACGTAGCCGTCTGAGAGGGACAACTCGATTGAGACGGCAGGGTTATCTTCGGTGAATTCGGCAATAACTTCGGAAACAAAGCTCCGTCCCAAGTCGATAGGCGCGCTTATGCGAATTGGACCAGATAGAGTTTCGGCGCCGTGCCGAACAAGTGTGTCCAGGTCCGCAAATTCGCTAAGTACGCTTTTTGCGCCATCGGCTAGTACCCGGCCTTCTTCGGTCAGGCTAATGGAACGGGTGGTGCGGTTGAACAAAACCACACCGTAATGTGCTTCCAGAGCCGCGAGCCGCTCGGATACTGTCGTGCTCGACATCCCAGTCTCTCGCGCCGCGGCCACAAGGCTGCCTTTCTCGGCTATGGTCAGAAACAAGCGAAGATTGTCCAGGAGCATTAAGCGGAATTTCCGGATTATATGTTCGATCCTGCCCTGTTTATCCCGAAAACACTGCGGCGTAAATCTTGCGCATCGTTCAAGAACACAAGGGATCTACTCCAATGTCCAAGCTAACAATCGTCGCCAACATCAAAGCCAACCCCGACAAAATTGACCTTGTAAAGGCTGAGCTTATCAAGCTCATCGACACAACCCGCGCCGAAGAGGGTTGCATCAACTATGACCTGCATCAGGACAACGACAACCCGGCTCATTTCGTGTTCTACGAAAACTGGGAAAGCCGAGAGCTTTGGCAGACCCACATGGGTGCTCAGCATCTGACTGCGTACCTGGAAGCAACAGAGGGCGCAGTTGCAGAATTCACATTGAATGAGATGACCATCATCGGTTGATTAAAAAACCGGACAAAGGAGCACGTTATGAAAGCCGTGGGATACCGACAGACAGGATCGATTGATCGGGCGGACGCGTTAATCGATTTCGAGACCGATAAACCTACACCGAAGGGGCACGACTTGTTGGTGAAGGTGCAGGCCGTGTCAGTGAACCCGGTCGATACGAAAATTCGGCAAAAACGTGCTCCTGAAGGCCCGTCACCTGAAATTTTGGGGTGGGACGCCGTAGGGGTCGTCGAGGCCGTTGGCGAATTGGTTAAGACTTTCAGTCCGGGCGATACTGTTTGGTACGCCGGGGCGATCAACCGATCGGGAACCAATGCTGAGTTTCATCTGGTGGATGAGCGTATCGTCGGAGCCGCGCCAAAATCCATAACTGCGACAGCGGCTGCGGCGATGCCGCTCACGACGCTTACTGCGTACGAGATGCTGTTCGACCGCTTGCGAGTCCAAAATGCCGTTCCCGGCGGGTCCAATACGCTGCTGGTCATAGGTGGCGCAGGTGGTGTCGGGTCAATCACCATTCAATTGGCGCGGGCTCTCACTGACTTGACGGTGATTGCCACCGCATCCCGTACCGAGACACAAGAGTGGGTTCGAGAGTTGGGCGCACACCATGTCATCAACCATGCGGAACCATTTGGCACACAGCTTGGGGCTCTTGGTGTCGAAAACGTGGATTTCATCTATTCAACGAACCATTCCCAGCTTTATGCCTCTCAGGCTGGAGAGGTGATGACACCCCAAGGTCGTTTTGGGTTGATCGACGATCCAGAGAAATTTGACATCGCGCCGTTCAAACCCAAGTCGATCTCCGTGCATTGGGAGTTCATGTACACTCGCTCGCTTTTTGGGACTGGAGATATAAACCGTCAAAGCGAAATCCTGAATCAGGTTGCTGGGTTAATAGATGTTGGAAAGATAAGATCCACTGCAACCGAAACACTTGGTAAGATCAATGCAACAAACTTAATGAAAGCGCATGCTATCCTCGAAAGCGGCCAAGCCAAAGGAAAGCTCGTGCTTGAGGGTTTCTAGATGAGAATCGAACGGCTGGATCATGTGAACATCGTGACAACTAAGTTGTCTGACATGGTTACTTGGTATGAAAAGGTCCTGGGTTTGAAACTCGGGGCCCGCCCTGATTTTCCGTTTCCCGGAGCTTGGTTGTATGCGGGTGATCACGCCGTGGTCCACCTTGTGGGTCAGGAAGGAACGCCTAATGTCGGCTCCGAAGTGCAGCTCAAGCTCGAGCATTTTGCGCTCTCAGCCACGGGGTTGGGCGCATTCGAGGAAAAACTGACCTCATGTCAGATCCAGTATCGCAAAACTAACGTCCCGGGGGCCCGCATGGTCCAAATCCATGTGGCCGATCCTGATGGAAATCATATTCATATCGACTTCGAAGAAATCGAGTAAGTGGCAAACCCTCGAAACAGTCGGAACGCAAAACCAAGCTGGTAACTTCTTGCCGATTGGTGATCGAGGTCCTTGCCGGGTTGCTTCCGAAAATTACGCGGGCCAAAACTTTTGGGCGGTGCAAACGTCGATTTGGAGGTCAGTATGCCGGACATCGAAACAAACAAGAAAAACGTCATCGCTTTCTACGAAATGATGTTCAACGAGTGTCGACCAGCCGAGGCCATAGCGACCTTTGTTGGTGAAACCTATACGCAGCACAATCCGCATGTTGGCGACGGCAAGCAAGCGTTTGTCGAATATTTCGAGCGCATGGCCGCCGAATACCCGGGAAAGCGCGTGGACATCAAACGTGCGTTTTCTGAAGACGACCACGTTGTTCTGCATTGCCATCAGATCTGGCCAGATGGTCTCGAGTACGCAGGGATCGATATCTTTCGCCTCGACGCTCAAGGTAAGATTGTCGAACATTGGGACGTTCTTCAGGAAGTCCCCGCGAAGAGCGAGAACGACAATGGTATGTTTTGACCTAATCGATCTAGACACGGAGCATGGAACTTCGAAAGAGCCTGTCTGCTGAACTGCAATAGTCAAAAAGCATAAGTCTGATCCAAGAAACCCGCCGAAGCGTATCTACCAAGTACCTCTCAGCAAGGAGATAAACATGCTCCCACCCTGCGTTTTTGCGGTGACCCTTGGAGTTTTCTCAGCCACATCGCTTCAAGCCGGAGTTCAAATTCGCTTCATAGAAGGCGCACCCAAGGACCGTTTTGTTCTGACAAATGTCGGAACGTGTGAAGTTGAAGCCTCGACTCTAAAAATTGACTTTTCGCAATCTGCCGGACGTTTGATTTTCGACGTCACAGATAAAGGCGCGGGCGTGAAGGTCTTCCAACCTCTTGAATTTGTTGAGGGCGCTGATGCACTGCGTCAATTTCCTTCGGTTGTGGACGGGCAAAATACAATTGAGCTTGAGATCGCTTCCCTCGCGGCCGGGGACAGACTAGCCTTTACCATCGATGTAGATGACACCATCGGGCAACGCGAAATCACCGTAACAGGGTCGGAGATCGAAGGCGCCACGGTGTCATATACCGATGCGGATGAAACCGGTATTGCGACCTTCTCTTCCGAAGCGCTTGTCAACGTGACGACCAAGGACTGCTGAAAGCCGACCCACAATGTCGAATTCGTTGATCCGCATAGCATTTCTTGCGCTCATGTTGGGAGGTGGCGTCCTGATCGGGACACTGACCGCACCTGGCGATTGGTATGCGCAGCTTTCTAAACCTGCTTTCAATCCACCAAATTGGATTTTTGCCCCGGTTTGGACGGTGCTTTATGTGTTGATCGCCATGGCGGGTTGGCGCCAGTTTGAAGCAGACAGAAGCTCGACCGCCATGAAGCTGTGGTGGGCGCAGATGGGTCTGAACTTTTTGTGGTCTCCAACCTTTTTCGTACTGCAACTGCCATGGTTGGCCCTTGTGGTCATTGTCGCGTTGCTGATTGTCATCGTCGTGTTCATCGCTCGGGTCAGGAATTCAGATCGGGTTTCCGCACTGACCTTCCTGCCGTACTTTGTGTGGGTCGCATTCGCCACGGCCTTGAACCTTTTTATTGCGATACTGAACTGAGAAAGAACAATATGCTTGGAAACTTCGTTGGGCTTGTTTCAGGTGTTGTTTTTATCGGATCTACAATGGCACAGGCTGATGGAAAGCTTGCTGAGAACTTCTCCAAATCTCCGGAGACGCGTTGGGACTACGTTGCGGACACTGTCATGGGAGGAGTTTCTTCAGGGCAAGTGCAGTTTAGTTCGGAAGGTGATGTTGCATTCGCGCGGTTGACCGGAACCGTCAGTACAGAAAACAACGGCGGTTTCATCCAGTTCCGACGCAAGTTGCCTGATCGGCCAGATGCAGGTGTATCGGGCGTCAGGCTGTTGGTGCGGGGCAACGGCGGACAATACTTTGTTCACCTCAGGACGCGTGGCACGGTGCTTCCGTGGCAATACTATCAGGCCGAGTTCGCAACGTCTGACGAATGGACCGAAGTCCATTTACCTCTGTCAGGCTTCAAGGCTTCAGGTGCCATGTTGCGCGCTATTCCCGTTGCTGACGAAATCACCTCAGTTGGAGTTGTAGCCTACGGGCGCGATCACGAAGCCCGTGTAGATGTCAGCGAGATTGGTTTTTACTGAAGGTCGACCAAGCGAGGGGCTGCAACCTTCAAATAGGTCTGCTTGACGCCGTGTGAGATCGAAATGTGCCAATGCCTGAACGCAGAGGCGCTGTTTCTTCATTTTAGATTCTGAAAATGCATTTTCTGAGCGAACGTTCAGAGCGTGCTGCTTTCTGAAGAGACAACTCTTCTGTCAGCCTTCCATTAACGTAACTTAATCAAAGCAAAGTACTTTCAGCCAAAAACAACTCCCACATGACGCTCATCTAGAGGAGTGAGTATCATGAAGAGGATTGCAGCTTTGGGCCTTGTTGCCCTGACTCTATCATTTATCGGCACTGGTGCGTTTGCGGAGTGTTATTTTGGGAACGATGCGGTAACCGGGATGGAGATGATCATCTGTGAGACAGATGGCGGCTTTTCCAGCTGGGGTACAATGATCGCTGAAGCTTGAGCGTTTTCAACGAAAATTCCGGACGCCAAGAAGGTCGAAAACAAGCAGTTATTCTAGTCGGTTGAAGATCGGACACGAGAGGGTCAGAGACTGTTAAGTCGATGCTTTTCGAGAATCCCGCAAAGCATGGCCTTGGCTTGCAGCCTGTGCTCTCGATGACGTTCACGGGCGATATCCGGTCGACCTTCACTAATCGCTTGGAAAACGACGCGGTGATCTTCATTGGATTTGACGGGTAGGGGTCTGATGAACAACGTCGTTGCGCGCGCGCGCCGCACCTGGTCGCTCATCATGGCGACAATCGCTTCGACCCGTTTGTTGCCGCCCAAGCGAACGAGCTCCTGATGAAACAACTCATCGGCCTCCGCCCAGGCTTCCAGGTCTTCGGTTTCGATGGCGTGATCCATTTTTGCGATTGACCCAGCAAGTACCGCCAATTCATCTTCTGAATAACCAGCTTCGGCGGCGCGCTGTGCTGCGAGACTCTCGAGTTCCGTCAATATGTCGTAAATTTCGCGCATATCGTCCGATGAAACAGGCAGTATTCGCACGCCTTTGCGGGGCCGCATTTCCAGCAACCCTTTACTCTCCAACATCAGCGCAGCTTCCCGTATCGGGGTGCGGGACATACCCAGAGTTTCGGCGAGTTCCGACTCCAGATGGTCAGTCCCGGCTGCAAGTTCGCCGGACAGAATCATCCGCCGCAAGTCCCTTGCAGCGCGCTGTGTATTGGAAAGAGTTTTGGTGTCCTGATCCTTCACGGTGTCTCCAGCTTTACCTTTCGTCCCTCCGCAGCCGAATGATAGATTTTCTCTTCGATGCGGATCACGTCCAAATAATCTCGGGCCGTGTTTTCCAGCGGCGTGCCCCGTAGAAGGCCTGAAACAACGTGACTTTGCAAGGCGTGGACGCAATCTCCGCCAAATCCATCATGATCGCTCGGAGGTAGAATTTGTTGTCGATCCTGTTTTCCAAAAGCGCGGAGTTCTACTGAACCGTCGCCGTTAAGAACCAGTGATCCTTCCGTTCCTTCGATGAGAGCTTCGCCCATGGTTTGACGCAGGTTTTCGGCACTGTGGTCCAGGCACCTGTTTCCATCAAACAGAGCCCTCAGACCGTTGGGATGGTCAAACAATATGTAACCTGCATCCTCGCCCGCGATAACGGGATTAACTTGGCGCAAGTCTGCGTAAACCGCGCTGGGCGCATCGAACAAAAATCGGAACGTGTCTATCCAGTGAACCGCTGTTTCATGAACAAGGAACCGCGGCATTTCCTGAAAGTACGGCTGCCGGTCAAGATAGGCGCGTGGCCCCTGTCCGTCGCCGGGCCGAAGTCGGAAAGTAGCTTGGAGGGGCGTTCCAATTCGACCCTCGGTCATCGCCTCTTTGATTGAGCGATACCAGGGCTGAAAGCGAAAATTCTCGTGCACAACGATAGTTGTACCTATCGCTTCAGCCTCGGAGGCGATCTTTTCAGCTTCATCCAAAGACAAGCAGAATGGCTTTTGGCAGATCAACCATTTTATTCCAGAGCGCAGTGCCGTTCGGATGGCCTCGGCCTGCGCTACAGGTGGAAGGATGATGTCCACGAGATCCGGTTTTTCCGCCTCCAGCATTATTGACAGATCATCATAAGCGGCCAGCCCTGTTTCTTTCGCCTTTTTGATGTCCCGGTTACAGGATGCAACCGGGACAGCGCCGGGCATTCGAGACCAGCTGTCGTAGTGGAACTTGCTGAAATAACCTGCACCCACACACGCGACCCTGATGGCTTGTTGAGTATTCATGCCTGCAATGCTTCCATTACTGATGAGGCTGCGGCCTGCGTTCCCGCGGTGCCACCTAAGTCCCGCGTCAGGTTGTGGCCGTTTGTCGTCACTCTTTCCACGGCTTCGCGCAATCGTGCACCGTCGCAGGACAGTTCTGGGTGATCATGGGTCAAACCTAACCACTCAAGCATCATTGCCGCGGACAGGATCATAGCAAAGGGGTTGGCAATACCTTGTCCAGCAATGTCCGGAGCGGAGCCGTGGCAGGGTTGGAACACAGCGTGGTTCAATCCTATATCCGCTGAAGGAGCCAACCCAAGACCGCCCATGAGACCTGCGCCAAGGTCGGAGAGGATGTCTCCGAACATGTTCTCGGTCACCAAGACATCAAACTCCCAGGGCTTTTGCACCATCCATAGAGCGGTAGCGTCCACATAGGCATGATCTGCCTGCAAATCGTGGTGGCGGCTGGCCTCAGCGTCAAACATCGATCTGAAGAATGCAAATGCTCTGAATACATTGGCCTTGTCGACACAGGTGACCCGTCCCTGGCCACGGCCGGTTGCCTTGCGGTTTCGGGCGAGTTCAAATGCGAAGCGGAACAGCTTTTCGGACACCTCACGAGTGATAAGCAGAGTCTCACGTGCTTCGTGCTCGGTGACTTCCCCTGCGCCTTGAGTGAAGAACAGCCCTTCTGTGCTTTCGCGGATCAAGACGAAGTCGATCTCTTTTCCGTTGGGGAGCGACAAAGGAGTCGATTGCCCCTTGCTTACTTTTACCGGGCGTACGCCAGCAAATAGGCCAAGCCGCTTTCGCAGGTCGATCTGTGGTGAAATTTCGGTTCCGTCAGGGTAGCGCACATCCGGTAAACCCATTGCCGAAAGCAGTATCGCGTCAGCCTTACGTGCCGTTTCAAGTGATCCCGCTGGAAACGATTCTCCGGTTTCTGCGTAGTGAGAGGCGCCTGCTGGCGCGTCCGTAAACGCTAGCTCGTAGCTGGGATTGTTGCCTGAAAGCTGGCGCAGAATTTCAAGCGTAGGGGCCATGATTTCAGGGCCGATTCCGTCCCCGTGAAACACTGCCACATTGTAGTTCTTTTTCATTTTAGCCCGCTTCCTTCCCGTTACGCATTCATAGCGCGATAGCTGTTTTCGTTACACTCCGTTGACAATGCATTGTGTAATGTATACGCAAATAAATGCAATAATAAACGCGAAGTTGTTTTGGGAGGACTGGAAATGAAACTGAAGCTAGGGCGGTTGGCGGCCGCAGCTGTGATGGCAACCGGGATTGCAGGGGCTGCTGCTGCACAGGATTACCCCTATCGGGATATCACCACAGCTGTGGTTTGGGGGGCCGGTGGTGGCACGGACACGATCAACCGGATGATCATGGCCGAGATGGAAAAACACCTTCCGGTCTCGATCAACGTAATCAATCAAACAGGTGGAGTCGCGGGCTCCAATGGAATGGTTTACGTGATGAACCAACCGGACGATGGCTACACATTGGTTGGTTTGTCGGAGTCGAACGTTACCGCTGCGGTACAGGGTGGTTGGGATAAGAAATTCGACTTTTGGTACCCGTTTATTGTTGGCGGATCACCTGACTTGATTTCGGTTCCTGCCGACAGCCCCTATAACACGCTGGAAGAACTGGTCGACGCCGCCAAGGCTGCCCCTGGCACTATTCCAGCTGCGGCTTCCGGCGCGGGTTCGATCCACCACTTGAACCTTCTCGCCATCGAGAAGGGGTCCGGCGCAGAATTCAAGTTTGTTCCATACAAGGGCTCAGCGCCAGGGCAGGAAGCGGCGATAGCAGGCGAGGTCGCGTTGGTTGTGACCTCTTTGGCTGAACAAGCCCCATTGATCGAAGGCGGTCAGTTGAAGCCTCTTGCGATGTTGACACCCGAAGTTGCGCAGATTGCCGGAGCTACAGTACCATCTGCCTTTGGCATTTATGACGGACTCGACCAGTACCTGCCGCTCAAACAGGCCATCGGATTTGCCGTTCACAGTTCGGCCGGAGATGATGTGAAGGCAGCCCTCGGCGAAGCGTTCGAACAGGCGATAGCATCTGACACTGTCGCTGAATGGGCTGCGGCCAACAATTACGATGTCGGTGGTCAACACGGCGAAGAAGCTCAGGAGTTGTTTGCGAACCTTGAGGCTACCTTTGCCTATACCTTGCAAGATCTGGGCGCCGCGACCGTCGATCCGGCCTCGCTGGGTATCGAGAAGCCCTAATCCGATCAGTTTTGAAAGGGCGCGCTTGATCGCGCCCTTTCCCATAGGAGGCAGGCAATGGACAAACCTGACGAAACTCTGGTCATGCGGACACGCGATTTCTGGGCTTCGGTTGTTCTAATAGCGGTGTCCGTCTTTTTCCTTTGGAAGACGTCGGACATCCCCCTTTGGGGTGAAAACCGCGCAGGTGTAAGCGGGTCGGACTGGTACAACTCGGCTGCAATTGTACCGTTGTTCATCTTCGGTGGACTGCTTGTCCTGTCCTTCGTTTTGCTGGCTATTTCGATCCGCTCTGGTGGGGCCCAAAACGCGCTCACTGCTTTGGGGATCGGATGGGACAAGTCGGAAGCCTATCGGGCTTCAACAATAGGCCTGATCCTTCTTGCATATGTCGTCGGGCTGGTTCCCAGGGTGGACTTCATTTTGTGTTCCGGGTTGCTGATTACAGCTTTGACTTACGGCTACTACGGAGGTTACGCGCGGCGTGCTTTGGAGGCCAGTATCGCAGTTGTCGTTGCCGGTTTGTTTGCGTTCGCCGTGTTTCCTGCTCAGGCGGATTGGAATGCACACGCTGATGATTGGTTTACATTGGCCGTTTGGGTCGCGTTGACACTCTTGGTGCTGACCAAAGCGGCTTCCGAACGCGTTTTGCGGTTCGTGCCACTAGTCGCGGTGTTGGCCCCGCTCATCCTTGTTTGCGCGATGGCGTTTGTCTTCCGGCAAAACGTTCCCTCGCGTGGCGGGCTGATATTCAAACAAATCGAATACCACTACTACGTGACGCTTCGTCCGCTATGGAAAGATTGACCGGATGGACTTTATCCTTTCGCAACTGGCTGGGTTTGGGACGGCGTTCGTTGATCTGGCAGTGGACCCGCTGACCTATCTGTATTTGATTGCATCCGTATTCCTGGGCATCACGTTCGGCGCATTGCCCGGCCTTACGGCAACGCTGGCGGTGACGATCCTGACGGGGTTTTTCGGCAACAAGATCCCGCTGGACTATTCGCTCATCGCCTTGCTCGGGGCCTATGTGGGCGCGATTTACGGTGGCTCTTACCCGTCAATCCTGCTGAACATTCCGGGTACGGCAGCCAGCGCGGCAACGGCCATGGATGGCTACCCGTTGGCCAAAGCGGGTCGAGGGGGCGAAGCACTTGGGCTGACCACAACGGCCAGTTTCATTGGCACAGTTATCGGGACCATCACGCTTTTGATTTTTGTCTGGGCGCTGCTTTTGGTTTCAAAGAACATCGCAAGCCCGGAGAAAGCGCTGCTTGCCCTTTTCGGCATTCTGCTTTCTGGCACTTTGATGAGCGAAGACCTGGTGATTAAGGGATGGATCGCCGGTCTGATCGGGCTTGCGATGTCCATGGTGGGGCTCGACCCTCTGTTGTCTGAGCCGCGCTATACCTTCGGCTGGTCTTACCTGATGAGCGGATTTCAGGTCGTGCCAGTTTTGATGGGGGCCTTTGCCATCCCCCAAATCATCGATGGTTTGAGGCACGTTGAGGCCGGGAAAGTTCTGGCATTGAATGGCCGTATTCTTCCGAACCTTCGCTCTATTCGACGCTATCTACCGACCATTGGCCGGTCTGGGGTGATCGGGACCGGGGTAGGGGCGCTTCCGGGCGTCGGCGAAGATGTCGCTGGTTGGGTCAGCTACGGTGTCGGGAAGACCGTATCTGCCGACGGCGACAAGTTTGGAAAAGGGTCATTGGAAGGTCTGCTTTGCTCAGAGACCGCAAATAACGCTTGCATTGGAGGCGCGCTGATCCCGCTTTTGGTGTTGGGCATTCCCGGTTCGCCGCCTGCCGCCGCTTTGATGGGGGCTTTCAAAATCAACAATGTGATCCCGGGCCCGACGATAGACCCAGAAATCATTCTGCGCGTGGTTGCAATCCTAGTGCTGGCATCCCTGACGATGTTCCTGATGGGGCTTTTCACCGCTCGGGTCTTTATCAAAATACTCGCCATCCCGCAGACCATATTCCTGCCGGTCGTGATGGTCCTGACAACAATCGGGTCTTTCAGCGTCGGTGGTGGCATCAACGATCTTTACCTGATGCTTGGCGTTGGCGCCGTTGCCTATTTCATGAACCTCATGAAGTACCCAATCGCTCCGCTGGTTATTGGGGTTATATTGGGAAGTCTGTTTGATGAAACCTTCCGCCGGTCATTGTTCCTGTCGGATGGGGATCTTTCGGTTTTCTTTTCACGCCCCGGTGCGGCCATTCTGCTGGTGCTCAACATCGGTCTGATCCTCAGCCAACTGCCCGTTGCGAAGCGCGCATTCTCACGCCTGAAAGGACTTTCTGTCTGATGTTTGTGGTTACTGTCACCTTCACTCTCAAGCCCGGAACGCGGGACACCTTTTTGCCGCTGATGATCGAAAACGCTTCAACCTCTTTGCTTGATGAACCCGGATGCCAGCAGTTCGACGTGTGCCTCGGCAAAGATAATGAGTCCGTTTTTCTCTATGAAGTTTATGATGACATTACCGCCTTCGAAGCTCACCTCGAAAGCCCGCATTTCAAGTCCTTCGATGCGGCTGTGGCTGATATGATCGCCGCCAAGGTAATTCACCAGTTTTCCGAGGTCATCAGATGAACGATTGGGAAATCCACGCCATAAAATACGCGGATCGCAACGCTCGAACCCGGAGCGACAGCTTCATCTTGGATGACGACCACGACGCGCCTCATGCGATGGACTATTTCATTTGGGTACTCAAGCACGGTAACGATGTTATTCTGGTCGATACCGGTTACGACACCGAAGAGGCTGCCGCCCGTGGTCGCCCCATTGCGATGGACCCGCGCGAGGCTCTGCGCCCTTTGGACATCACACCGGAAGCGGTGACAGACATCATCGTGACCCATCTTCACTATGACCACGCGGGCGGGCTGCATATGTTCCCAAACGCGAAGTTGCACATGCAATCGGCGGAAATGGCCTTCGCTACCGGCCCCTGCATGTGCCACGACCACCTGCGCGCGCCTTTCACCGCGGGCCATATTTGCGAGGTCGTAAAACGCCTCTATTCAGGTAAGGTCGTGTTCTACGATGGAGAGGCCGAGATTGCAGATGGGGTGACCGTGCATTGCATCGGCGGGCATTCGCGCGGGTTGCAATGCGTTCGCGTAAGAACGGCAGCCGGGTGGATGGTTCTCGCCTCGGACGCCTCGCATTACTATGAGAATTTCATGGCGCGCAAAGCCTTTCCCATCGTTGTCGATTTGCAGGACATGATGGATGGCTTCAAGACACTCGAGAGGTTGGCCTCGGCTCCTCGCCTGATCGTGCCCGGCCATGATCCACTTGTGCGTGAGATTTTCCCGGTCGGTGCCGCGCCTCATATCCACCGCTTGGATCCAGGGCCCTTGAGGGAGATCGAAATATGAAAATAGGTGTCATTGCAGACGACTTTACTGGTGCGAGTGATATTGCGAACACCTTGGCGAGGGGCGTGGAACCGGAGGGTGGATTACGAACGGCTCAATTTCCGGGTATTCCTACTACCCCGGCCGATGAGGAGATCGAAGCGGGTGTGATCTCACTCAAGAGCCGCACTGCATCGGTTGAGGAAGCCATTGCAGACAGTCTGAGCGCTTTGCGGTGGCTCGCGGATCAAGGATGCCAGCAGTTCATCTTCAAGTATTGCTCGACCTTCGATTCCACGATGGAGGGAAACATCGGCCCAGTTGCGAAAGCGTTGGCCGACGAACTGGGTGCGCAAAAGGTGGTTTTCTGCCCGGCCTTTCCGACAACCGGGCGCACCGTCTATCAGGGTCATCTTTTTGTGCTTGGCAAGCTGTTGCACGAGTCTGGGATGGAAAATCACCCTCTTACTCCAATGACCGATGCGAACATCAGGCGCTGGTTAAAGCATCAGACCGACGAAGCGGTTGGGTTGGTGCCAGTTAATATCGTGAAGCAAGGACCAGAGGCGATTGCGGCTGCTTTGCAGAAGGCCGACGAACGATTTGTGATCGGTGATGCGATTTCGGATGAGGATTTGCTGGCTTGGGGTGAGGCTCTGTATGACGCCAAGCTCGTTACTGGCGGGTCGGGGATTGCGCTGGGGCTACCCAGAAATTTTCTCGGAAAGGCTTCGTCCAAAAGAGCCGGTTGCGCATTCACTGGTATTATTGGACCCGCAGCGATCCTTGCTGGGTCTTGTTCAGGTGCGACCCGCAGGCAGATCGAAACTCACGCGACGTCTCATCCGACGTTGGCCATTGATGTTTCGGGTGTAATGTCCGGGGAAGTGACCATGCAAACGCTGCTGGAATTTTTTGAAACGCATTCGGGCCGGGCGCCTCTCGCATATTCATCAGGAAGCCCGGAAGATGTACGTGCGATCCAAAACCACTTCGGTCAGGAAGCCGTGGCGAAAAAGCTGGACAATCTCTTTGCTGATACAGCACGGCAGCTTGTCCAAACGGGGTACAAGCGCCTTGTCGTGGCCGGAGGGGAGACTTCCGGCGCAGTATCCCAGGCCGTGTCTGAGACAGTGGGTTTCCCTGCCATGTCGATTGGACCGGAGATTGATCCGGGGGTGCCAGTCCTGAGCGTTGGAAAAACTCAACCCATTGCGATGGCACTAAAGTCTGGAAACTTTGGCGCTGCGGACTTTTTCGCGAAAGCCCTCAGATTGATGGAGGCAGGCAAGTGATTTCTGAAGAATTGGCGCTGCGACAGCAGATGTCGGAACTGTGCGCCTCGCTGTTTGCGCGTGGCTTTTCTGTCGGCACTGCGGGCAATGTATCCGTACGTCTGCACGACGGAATCCTTATGACACCCACCAATTCGACTTTAGGAGATATCGACCCTGAGCGTATTGCCAAGATTGATCCTAATGGCAACCACGTCTCTGGGGACAAGCCAACCAAGGAAGTCTTTCTGCACCAGGCCTTCTATGAGACAAGACCAGAGGCTGGCGCCGTGGTGCATCTACATTCGACCTGGGCCACTGCTCTGTCGTGTCTGGAAGACACCGATCCCAATGACTGTATTCCACCACTGACACCATACGTGGTCATGCGCGTCGGCACGGTCAAACTGGTTCCGTACATAAAGCCCGGTGACCCGCAATCCGGTGATTTGATCCGCAAACTGGGTGGCAAATATAGTGCGGTTCTGCTGGCCAACCACGGACCCGTCGTATCAGGAAAAGACCTTTTCTCAGCGGTCTGTGCAGCAGAAGAGTTAGAAGAAACGGCCAAGTTGCTCGTGGCGCTGCGGGGTATGCCAACCCGGATACTGGATGCAGAACAAGTCACAGAACTCAAGGAAGTTTTCGGAAGGATTTAGACCGACACCGAAATGGTACGTGTGCAAACTTTCGGGCAAACCGCGCAAAGTTATGTGCAAATAGGGGGCTCCTTCGGACTGTGTTTTGTTCAACCTAAATTAATGGTGATCATAAGTGCATGCGCTACAACCCCACACACCCGTTGCATTGCGTGAGTTCGGTATGCCTGCGACTTTGCAATTGCGTCGACCGGCAGAAATGGCGAGCCTCGTCGAACTGAGTTGAAGGGGATCTACCACGACCTACCAGATGTGTTGCCTTATTCAGATGAAGCTTGAATTATATCAATCAAAATACACTTCTAAATGAGCGATAATTCTTCAAAGTTGACGGATTCACGCCGAAACTACCATCACTTGGGCGCGAATTTCGAGCAGCGCAAACTAATGGGCAAGCCCGATGGCATCCGGTCGGTTTCCCTGGCTGGACCTAAACGTCCGAACCACTGTTTCAAAGATGGTTTGCTCACGACCGGTGCCTTCCATCGCCAATTTCATTCAATAAGCCCGCTAGGTTCAGGTGCTCGTCCGCTTTGCAACTTTATGAGCGGATTACAAACCGAGGTATTGCACAGGGACGAAATCCGTCAACCAAACCGCATTGTCCGCTCGATAGAACGCATAACCGTCCCGATGCATACTGCCAGTTTCTATTCGAAGGACGGTCGGTTTTCCGTGCCGTTGCCCTACCTTTTCAGCGGTCTCGGGATCAACGCAAGGGGATAGAAGCGAGTGAACGCGCGTCATTGGCGGTTCGGCGAGTTATCGCTGGTCGAAGACTTGACCCGCGCGGACGTTGAGAACATCATCGCCTTGGTAAGAGAATTGAAACTAGACAACGGGATGAGTTGAGCGGTGCTTTTGGACAGGCGCAGATGGATCGGGCTGATGCTCGTCGCGGTTGGCGTGTTCGTCGCCGCCCTGCTTATGTCCAGTGGCGTCGCTGAGGCCCATGGAAAACATGAGCCTTCCGTGGTTTCTCTAGAGGTTCAAACGCACGCTGAACATGCTGGAAAGGACAATCAAGGCCATTGTCACGGTGGGGCGTTCTGCAGCGGCCCTGCGATCGTCCAACTGTCAAATCTTTACGCGAATCTATTGGGATGCAGCGAACAGTATGGGCTGCCGCGCGCGACCAAGGGCATCCCGGTTGTTTCGAATTTTGATCCGCCCCCACCCAAAGCCCTGATCTGATCCGTATCTGCGCACGCCCTTTGGCGTGATGAGATAACTCAGACAGGGAAATCCGATGAAAACTGAAAAACTGTTGCTGCGCGCGTTGATTGCGTCCGTTCTGGCTGTGTCAAGCCAATCGGTGTTTGCGCATGGCGGAGCTACCGGCGTTGTCAAAGAACGCATGGATGGCATGGGGGTGATGAAAGAGGCGATGAAAATGCTAACGCCGATGATGCGGGGGCAGGTCGATTACGATGCATCCGTTGTGCGCGCACGGTCTGGGGATATCAGTCGCCATGCGGGCGAGGCGATGACCAGATTGTTCCCCGAAGCCAGCCTTGATGCGCCATCCGAAGCGAAGCCAGAGATCTGGCAGGACTGGGACGCGTTTTCGGCCCTAGCTGATCAGCTGCGCGTGATGGCGGATGGATTGGCGGACGCTTCCGAAAACGGGTTGATGATGGCCGGTGAAACGTCTGCTGCAGGTGATATGATGGGCGGCAGCATGATGGCGGGTGGCATGATGGGCACTGGTGCAGGCTCCGATATGATGGACCTGTCACAGATGCCGGCCGACGGGGTTTTCACCATGATGGGACAGGTCTGCACGGCCTGCCATACCCGCTTTCGGGTCGAGAAATAGGCCGGGACGATGCGCAAGTTCTTTCGTCTGGGGCTGACGGGCGCTGTTATCGCCGCGGTCAGCCTTGCCGGCCTGATGGTCTGGCCGATCGGCCAGCCTCTCGCGCTCATCACCGTGGAGGGGGATGCCGACCGCGGTGCCTATCTGGCCCGCGCCTCTGGCTGCATCGCGTGTCACACCGATTATGCGAAAGGCGGAGCGCCACTGGCGGGTGGCATGGCGTTGGATACACCGTTTGGGACGCTGTTTTCGCCGAACCTGACCACCGATCCTGACCACGGGATCGGTAGTTGGAGCCAGGCACAGTTCACCCGCGCTGTCCGCGAAGGGGTCTCTCCCGAAGGGCACGCCTATTACCCGGCCTTTCCCTATCCTTTCTATGCCAACTTCTCGGATCAAGAGGTTGCCGATCTCTGGGCGGCATTCCAAAGCGTGCCACCGGTCGCCGAACCCTCGCGCCCGCCCGAAATGAGCTTTCCGTTCAACCAGCGCTGGGGGTTGAAAC
Source organism: Ruegeria sp. BF6 (assembly GCF_056538665.1). Lineage (NCBI taxonomy): Bacteria > Pseudomonadati > Pseudomonadota > Alphaproteobacteria > Rhodobacterales > Roseobacteraceae > Ruegeria > Ruegeria sp. BF6. The sequence goes on along the minus strand of NZ_JBQFTN010000013.1, from coordinate 59,197 downwards.
TCTGGCGCGCCGCTTTTCTGGAGCCTCCAAGGACAGAGCCGATAACGGGCAAGGTGGAGACATGGAACCGGGGCCGCGAGCTGGTCGAAGGGGCCAGCCATTGCGCGGCCTGCCATACGGCGCGCAACATCGTTGGCGCGCGCAAGTCGGAAACGGAGCACTTCAAGGGCAGCAATGCGTTGCCAGGTGGTGAGAAAGCACCAGCCATCGATCACCTGACATTGGCTGACAAGGGATGGGATGTGGCCAGCCTTGCCTATGCCCTGCGTACGGGCATTACACCCGAAGGGGATGCCTTTGGCGGGTCCATGGGCGAGGTCGTGCTTTACGGCACAAGTTTCCTGACCGAGGCCGACCGGACAGCCATCGCGACCTATCTGATGGACGAACATGAAGGGGGATGAGGCAATGAAAACCGGAATAATCCTTGCATTTGCTTTGGCCGGGATGGTCGTCATCGGTGCTGCGGTCGCCTGGCTCGCGCCATCAGGCACGGAGGCGGGACCGCCAGTGCAACCGAAAACGACCGATGTTGAGGAAGGTGCGGTGCTTTATGCCGAGTTCTGTGCGTCCTGCCATGGTGCCGATCTGGAAGGGCAGCCCAACTGGCGTGCCCCAAATGAGGATGGGACAATGCCTGCGCCGCCGCATGACGAGACCGGCCATACATGGCACCACGGGGATGCGCTGCTGTTTGACTACACCAAACAGGGTGGGGAAGTGGCGCTCAAAGCCCGTGGCGTGCCCGGCTTTGCCAGCGGCATGCCGGGGTTCGGAGACAGCCTGAGCGACCAGCAGATCTGGGACATCCTGGCCTATATCAAATCCACCTGGCCCGAGCGCATCCGCGACATGCAGGCGGTGCGCTCCGAAAGCGAACAGATGCAGGGCGGCTTATGACCGCCCGCTTGACACAAATCATGACACTTGCCTGCGGCCTCGATTACAAAACGCGTCGTCGTACCGCGAGCGCGAAAACGGAAAGGAAATGACATGACCAACCCGACACTCGATCGCCGCCTCTTCCTGGCTGGCCTCGGTGCCTCCGGCATCGCTCTGGCCTCGCCGGCTCTGGCAACCGCCAAACTGCGGCTAGAGGTCCTCAAGGACCCGAACTGCGGGTGCTGCGGCGCCTGGATCGACATCATGCAACGCGACGGATTCGAGATAGAGGTGCAGAACGCCTCCTGGGAGACATTGTCGCGGTATAAAGCCAGCAAAGGTGTTCCGGAGGAGATGGCCTCCTGCCACACCGGACTGGTCGAGGGCTACGTCATCGAAGGCCATGTGCCGCCAACCGATATCCGGCGTCTTCTGGCCGAGCGCCCCGATGCGGTGGGGCTGTCCGTTCCCGGTATGCCCTTTGGCTCACCCGGCATGGGACCGGAGAGTGAACGGGAGGCCTATTCGGTCTTCCTGATCCGCAAGGATGGCACCACAGAAGTGTTCAACCACTACGCGGCGGCCTGAACCGCGGCACCCGTTTGATGGGTAACAAGGGCGGGTCTCCTGACCCGCCCTTTTTTGCGTCATCTCGGGCAGGACACGTGAGGTGTCTTCACCGCCTGCGCCCGGTTTATCAACGCGGCGACCTTGGCGATGGCAAGATCAAAGCACGGCTGGAAGACATATTGCAGGCGTTGATTGCACCCAGGCGAGCGCGGCAAGTGCAGAAGGGTTCATGAAGCTTTGAAAAGCTTTGAATTGAAAGGGCGTGCAGCGGCACAACTCAAAGGGCATTCACACCATCCGCATGCTGTAAACGGATTTCCTGTTGGAAACCGATATCGTTGCCTTTGTGGGGGACGCCCGGCTTAACCCGAATTAGACGGCCAACTCCCTGACCCGTTGGGTGGCATCCGGGACAACGTTTCTATTCATCGTAGATGATATCGGACTTGCGCAGCATCTCTCTCGTATTGCAGGTCACCAGACGATTGCTCTGGAATTGCAAAATTAGCATCGCACTCCGTACAAACAGAGACGAGAATGCCCTCAGCGATCCCGATACCTCCATCAAACGGAACATCGCGTTATTGGAACACTGTCTTCTTCGCTACGCCGCAATTCTCGCTAAATCCGCTGCTTCAATCGCCAGTGCTGTAAACCATTTGATCTTCGCTGACCAAACTGAAGAGACCGCTCCGTTTTTTGTCAAGCGTCGATCATAAGAATTGGGGCTGAGATCACTCCACAAATGTCTCAAAAATATTATAGAATTATCTTTTTACGCCTAACCTTTCGGGTGTGAAACAAAGGATAGGGGTTCATTTGCGAGTCTCGCAAAACGGTTTTCAATTGCTCACTTGGGCTTTCGCGAATGAAAACAGATTGCGAGTTTCTTTGGGCGGCAACCGGTGAGAATTCTCAGTGTTTCCGAAAAGTGTTTCGCAGATTTGTCGATATGCCAGCGTTTGCCTTCCGCAAGAAACGATTGTCTCTGGTCCCGATTGCGCCGGAAAGCTAACGCTTCCGCAGGGGACTTTGAACCAGCCAGATTGCTCAGCTAGGTCCCAGCCACTAGGTCTTCCAACGACCCACCATCAAGCAGAAAGTCGCTCCAGATCCACGCCATTCGGTCAACAAACCACATCTTGCCCCCTGAGATCACAGCTATACCGAGGCATGTAAAGCCCAAGTCGAACACCCAAAGACCGTACGCAAACGGCAGAAGACCCAACCCGCTGACATAGGCGAGTGCTTTTGCTACTTGTAAATGATGAGCTGCAACCTTGTCTCGATGCCGCAGCCAGACACGCTCGCCCAGTACACCTTGTGCCGACCAGCTTTCGAAGGTCCTGGGTTGTGAGAACGCACGCGGGTTGATCCAGACCCAGGCCAAAACCAACCCGACGGCAACCCACACCCAACCGCCAATCCACGCCCGACTCCAGATCGCCAACGCGATAAGGGGCAACGGTGTCAGTACGCGGGTCCAGACTGACCAAGGGTTTGTATGCCGCAACCAAACCTCGTCTTTCATACCCATAAGGCGTTCGGAGAAGCGGGCTATGTCCATCGGGTCACTCCAGAATCTGCAAGTTTATAACCGACATTGGATGGATCCAATATCGATCACAACCGCTTTCAAGTCTCGTTCCTTGGTGCAGATCAGGCCTTCGTTGATAGCATGGCGAATACCTGGGTCGAACCTGACAGGGCTGAGTAAAACAAATCTGGTCCGAACTTCGCTTGAGTGTATTCTTGTCACATTTTGGGGCTTTGGGGGGTGAAGTGGCTGATACAGCGGACTTTGAGAAGATGGAACGCCACGGATGGGCGGATCCGTCCATAGCCAAAGGGTATGCCGCCGGCTTTGAAACGGCGACACGTCTGGTTGCCAGAAAGCTTGCGGACGAAGTCGCTGCGGGGCCAAATTGCAAAGTACTTGACCTGTGCACCGGACACGGTGTCGTGGCAGCAGAGCTTGTCGCCCGGGGCTCAGATGTGACCGGCTTGGATTTCTCTGGACCGATGATTGAACTTGCCCAATCAGCGGTTCCAACCGCGCGGTTCGTTCAGGGTGACGCGATGGCAATGAGTTTTCCAGATGATGTCTTTGATGCAGTCACAATAGGGTTCGGCGTCCCACATTTTCCTGACCCAGCACGCGGCCTCAGGGAAGTGGCCCGAGTTCTGAAACCGGGGGGTAGGATTGCATTCTCGATATGGCAGGGCAAAGGGTCAGATGGCGCGTTTGGCTGGCTGTTTGACGCGGTTGAGCGCCTGGCCGATTCTTCTATTTCTCTGCCCGCAGGGCCGGATGCACACATGCTCGTGGATAGAAAAATTGCCAACCCAATGGTCGAAGGTGCCGGTTTTGGCAATGTGCGGCTAATCGATGTTGCAAGTGAATTGTGCGTTTCAGATCCTCAGATGCTTTTTGATGTTTTTGACGGGGGTGCAGTGCGTGCAGCATCGCTTCTCAGGCGTCAGCCGAAAGAACGACGCGATGCAATACGAGCGGATTTGGCAATGCGCGTTCAGTCGGAAGCAAACAAAGAAATGAGAGGTTATCATGTGCCTGCTCCCTCGGTTGTAGTCACTGCTTCGTCCCATGGCTGAGCTGCTTCGTGGTGAATCGATGTCACCGGAATATACGTGGAGGGATCGTCCATTGATGCCGCATGGACGTAGATGCAGCCACTCATCTGTTCGCTTCTGCGGGTCAGCGGTGAACCACAGTTTTGGCAGAACACGCTAAAGGCGACCGCCCTGATCCTCCTGTCATTTCAAATGTCTTGAGTGCGTCACCAATTGAGAGTGACTTGGCCACAAGTGGCACTCTCTCTGAATGCCCCGAGCTGGTGAGACGTTGGCAATCTCGGCAGTGGCACCGAAACATCGCAGCGTCAGAGTGAACCCCAGAATACCGCACCAACCCGCATGTGCATCCACCTTCAACATTATCACTCTTGTCCTCTCCTCCACTCAAAAAGAAAAAACGGTCCGCTCATTGTGTTAGCTTCAGCTTGCTGTTCCGAGTTCAGGAGAACAGGCTGTGGGTCAGAACGGTATAGCCACGCTTGATCAGATACTCCGGCGATCCCCGCCTAAATGGGCGTAGATAATCCTGCGGATGGGCGAAGCGTCCGAATGGAAAAGCATAACGCCCCGGTTTTGCAGAAGAACTGATCGCTGTTACTGTGCATGCGGCGCAACAACGGTGTATGAGGGGTGCAAAATGGCGCGGAAACTCCCACACGAGAGTGACAAGAACTTCCTTGTTTATGCAGGTACAGGTACGGACCTCATCTTTAACCACGGTATCGAGCTCCCGGGATTTGCCTCGTTTCCTTTGCTGGAGAAGCCTGACACCCGGGCAGTTCTTGCCGGGCAAATGCGTGCGCTCGTTCAATTGGCTGGCGAAATGGATGTAGGCTGCATACTTGACGCACCAACCTGGATGGCAAATGCCGACCGTGCTGCTCCTTTGGGTTACGATGCTGAACGCCTTCGTGAGGTAAACAGGGATGGCGTCGCACTGATGGAAGAGGTGCGCAAAGACGCCGGTCGAAACGACGTATTGGTTTCCGCCTGCGTTGGGCCAAGATACGACCCTTATGCTGACATCCCGTCCATGACGGTTGAACAGGCGCGTAAGTACCACGGTGTGCAACTTGCTGTTCTAAAGGAAACCAGTGTTGATCTGGTGACTGCCTACACGTTCAACCGCCCAAGCGAGGCCGCTGGTTGTGTTCTGGCTGCAAGAGACATTGGGTTGCCGATCATTATGTCTTTGGTGGTCGAAACCGATGGCTGTTTGGCTGATGGGACAAAGCTCATTGATGCGGTAAACCAGATCGAGGCAGAAACAGACGGCGCGGCTCTGTTCTACATGGTGAATTGTGCACACCCCACTCACTTCGCTGACGCGCTCAACGCGCACCCAAGACTCAAAGGCGTTGTTGCCAATGCATCAAGTTGTTCACACGCAGAACTTGATGAGGCCGAGGACTTGGATGCAGGAGACCCCGTACAGCTCGGCAAAGAAATTGCGGATGTCGTGCGGGAAAACCCGTCTATTCGGGTGTTTGGTGGTTGCTGCGGTACGGATATGCGACACCTAAAACAAATGACGCTTGAGGTCGTTGGGTGATATTATCTCTGATAGTTACACTCAATCTGCTTACGCTGTACTTGGCCCTGATCAGCTCTTCCTTGATATTCCACCATTGCCCGAATTGGGCTTCGACTCGTGAATCAAGTTAAGAGCGGGGCGAGGTGGGTTTGAATAAAAGCTGAAGGCTGCGTGCGCGCCAGACTATCCGTGAATTTACTGGTCGCCGATGATAAAGATAATTTGATGGTCCTGGCGTTTGAGCACGCACCGGAAATGGCTTGCACCACCATGGAGAACCGTTTTGAAGCGCCAACTGGCTGCGATTTTATCGGCTGACGTGATCGCCTCGACCAGGCTTATGAGCGAGGACGAAGAAGGTACTCTACAGAGAATCCGTCGACTGCAAAGGGAGGTGATAGAGCCGGAGATCTCGTCGCAAGACGGACGAGTGGTGAAGTACATGGGTGATGGTGTACTTGCCGAATTCCCTTCTGTAGTAAATGCCGTCCAAGCCGCAACTGACATACTCGAAAATAACAAATCCCGAGAACAAGATCAGCCGGAAGACCGCCGCATCCGGTTGCGGGTTGGCATAAATCTTGGTGATATTATCGCCGAAGAAGGAGATATTTTCGGCGATGGAGTGAATGTCGCATCACGGTTAGAAGCACTTGCTGACCCGGATGGGTTGTGCATCTCCGGTTTCGCATTCCAGGGGTTGGGTGCAAAATGGGCACACGAATTCGTAGACAGCGGACCTTACGAGGTCAAAAACATAAAGAAACCCGTTCGTGTCTACAGATGGCGCTCATCGCTGAACAATTCAGAAGGCGAACGTCGAGGGGAGATCAAACCGACGATTTCCATTGCCCCTTTCAGTTCGCCGCCATACGACGATGCAATAAACGGATTTGCAGCAGGTCTCGTAGAAGATATCGCAGTTGCAATAGGGACTGTCGAGCAACTCGTTGTTGTCGATGAGACCAAAGCGGTGGAACTACCAAGATACCGGTTGAGCGGAAGTGTTCGAACTCTTGCAGAACGCCTGCGGATTCAAGCGAAACTCGTGGACCAATTTTCTGGAGTTCAGGTTTGGGCGCAGAGATTTGACAGAAAAGCAGAGGACTATTTCGACCTGCAGGATGAACTGGCACAGACCATTGTTATCAGCGTCCACACCAAATTGGGGGCGGGGAGCTATACCAACAGGTGGCAACTCGGTACAAACAACTTCGAAGCTTGGCGATTGAGCGCTCAGGCTTTCAACATTTTCCAAAGGTATTCGCCGGATGCCATGGATCAGTGTATTGAAATTTGGAATGAAGCATTCAAGCACGATCCCGAGTTTCCGACACCACGAATTGCCCGATCCTATTGCCGTGCTCGAAAGGCGTTGTGGTCTTCTCCGGAAGAGGCGCAGGAATTACTTCGCGCGGCAGAAGAAGACTTTGAAGCCGCGCGAAATGCGACGGATGAGACAGATAGCCGACCCAATTCCCTTTTACGCGCCATTCGGATCGCTCGTGGCGATCATGAGGGCGCAATTGAAGCAGCTCGGCAGGGGTTCATGCGAGAGCCTGGAAACGCTGCAACCCGAGCGACATTGGCTTACGCATTGCTAATGGCAGGGCAACATGAGGAAGCGTTAGAAGAAATCCTCAAAAGCACTGCTGAGATCAAGAATTACCCTGGTTGGTTTTCGTCCATCAAAATTTTGAGCTACTTCTTCAGTGGGGATGTTCAACATGCGCGCGCAGAAGCCGAATACATCGTCCAAAAACAACCTGACTTTTATCCAGGCAGACCGCTCCTCGTTGTTTGCCACGTTGAAAGCGAGGCGATGGAGGCAGCACGAAGCATTGCCAAAGAAATTAAGGCAAGAGATAGCAAATTCTCTACTGAAGTCTTTGCCAAGTCGTTGGGGCTTAACCACGAAGACCGTCGTAATCGCATTCGCTCCGCCTTGACGCGGGCAGGCCTGTGAAAGGCGATTGAGTTATGGATGATCGGTTTGTTATGCATTGCCACCAACCATGCGTCCAATCCACAGACCTGTTCACGGCGGCCCGCTGGTTTTTTCGATGCAGGGAAATCAGTTTACATAACAGATCATTGATGTTGTTTGCTTCTGCAATGCCCGTGAAGAACCTCATTAGTTTTCCGCATCGTGCATAGAGGGATTTTGATTGTACTTGAACCCGTTCAATGGCTCTGACAATCAGCGGAAAGTTCTAAATCTATTACGCGGGGTCAAAACGCGTAGCGCATTGCGAATTCGGTGCAATTCTGGTTCAGTGTCAGATCGGCTTTCCTGCTATCTCTGATGACACGTTTAGCATTGGGGAGATCGTTCGTTTTCGCGCGTTGCAGTGCGGTCTTTGGGTCAAGTCCGTGCCTGATCCAGCGGTGTTGTAGCCTGTTCTCGAGCTCTTCCAAAGTTTGGCTGACGAAAACCGTTGCGGTATAGACATCTGCCAGTGTACTCCATGGGGCGCTATCCATCAGAAGGTAGTTTCCCTCAACGACGACAGTCGGAGTTTCTGGGTGAACAGCAATCGCGTTGGCAATGGCCAGATCCATCTGGCGGTCGAATTTGGGGTGAAAAGACACATGTCGCGCAGACTTCAGCCCTCTGATTGCATTACAAAACCCGTATCCGTCGAAGGTTTCCGGTGCACCTTTTCGTGCTAACAAACCACGCGCTTCAAGTATGCGATTGTCCAGATGATAGCCGTCCATAGGAACCAGCGTGGCCAACGGAACCGCGGAACTCTGTTGCCCGTTCAGCGATTGCACAACGGTTTCTGCAAGTGTCGACTTTCCGGACGCAGGGGGGCCAGCGATTGCGACAATCGCGCGGACCCCATCCTGCCTCCGGGAGGAGATCAGATCGCAAACGCGCTTAACATCCTGCTCGATCACGCGGCGTCCTCTTTCGGGGGCTCTTTGGCACCGGTCATGAAAGCCACGGCGTCGGACATCGTGTAGTCCTTGGGATCGATCGTGCAGAGCCTTTTGCCCAGCCGGTGCACATGGATGCGATCGGCGACTTCGAAGACATGCGGCATGTTGTGGCTGATGAGAATGATCGGAATGCCACGTGCGCGCACATCCTGAATGAGTTCGAGAACTTTGCGACTCTCTTTGACCCCCAATGCAGCCGTCGGCTCGTCCATGATAATGAACTTGGTTGCAAAGGCCGCAGCGCGTGCAACCGCTACGCCCTGGCGCTGACCACCGGACAGAGTTTCAACTGCCTGATTGATGGATTGTACGGTCATCAGTCCAAGTTCGGTCAATTTTTCACGAGCGAATTTCTCCATCGCGGGTCGGTCGAGCTGACGCATGAATTTGCCCATGAAGCCCTGTTTGCGGATCTCGCGCCCCATGAACATGTTGTCGGCAATGGACAGGGCCGGGGACATGGCAAGCTGCTGATAGACAATCTCGATCCCCATATTCCGGGCGTCGATCGGAGAGGTGAAGTTGACCTTTTTGCCTTCAATGAGGATCTCGCCCTCATCCGGGATTGTGGCACCGCAGATCGCTTTGACGATAGAGGACTTGCCTGCGCCGTTGTCCCCGATAACTGCAAGGATTTCTCCTTGGCGCAGTTCAAAGTCGGAATGATCGATGGCGGTGACGTGGCCATAACGCTTCACGATCCCGCGCCCCTGGACGACTGGAGTTGTGTCTGACATTAGCCCGATACCTTTCTGATCCACTGGTCGACCGCGACCGCTGCGATGATGAGAAGTCCGATGAGCAGGAAGGTCCACTGAGCGTCCGCGCCAAGCAACCTCAGCCCAAGTGTGAATACGCCAACGATCAACGCACCGAACAGCGACCCCAGAATAGAGCCCCTTCCGCCGAACAGAGAGATGCCTCCGATCACAACAGCGGTGATGCTCTCGATGTTGGCCAATTGGCCGGACGTTGGCGAAACAGATCCGATGCGGCCGATCAAAGCCCAGCCGGCGAAGGCACAGATCAAGCCGGATAACATGTAGACGGACATGAGGGTTCGATGAACGTTGACACCGGATAGCTCGGCGGCCTCGGGATCATCGCCGACCGCATAGACATGTCGGCCCCAGGCTGTGTGTTTAAGCGCATAGGCCAACACAAAAATCAGGGCGAGCATGAAAATGACGCCAATCGTAAAGGTCGCCCCACCGATGCTGAACTTGGTTCCGAAGAACTGAAGGAAAGGAGCGTTCGCCTCAATATCCTGACTCCGGATGGTCTCATTTGCGGAATACAGAAAGTTGGTGGCCAGAACGATCTGCCACATTCCTAGCGTGACGATGAAAGGCGGGAGTTTGACACGGCTGACAAGCCAGCCGTTGAGTGCTCCGATCAAGGTTCCAACCGCAAGACCGCACATGACGGCGATAGGTACCGGAATGCCGTAGCGGAACGTGAATTGCCCCATGATGACAGAAGAAAACACCATGATCGCACCGACGCTCAGGTCAATGCCTGCTGTCAGAATAACAAGGCTCTGTGCTGCGGCCACGATGCCGACGATCTGAACCTGCTGAAGGATCAGTGTCATGGCAAAAGGCGAGAAGAACTTCGAGCCCAATAGCAGGCCGAAAATCAATATCGCCCCGACCAGGACAATTAGCGGCACAAAGGACGGGTTAACATGGAGAAGATGTTGCAACTTCCCCAATACGCCACGCCGATGATCTTCGAACTCGGCTACAGATTCTGTTTTGCTGGCGGCGGATTCAAATCCCTGGGCGCTTTGGTTTGATTCAGACATATCTCCCCCTTTTCGTGGATGGCTTTGCGCCCACGAGATCAGTGTACAGGAAGTTTCGGTTTGCTGGTGAAAGGATTGATGAGGCGCTCTCATGCGCCTCATCCATTAGGTCTGCGTCAGCCCCAGCAGAGATCCAAGCCTTCGGCGACCGAGATTGATTCTACGCCATCAACAGGTTGGTCCGTTATGAGCGCGACTCCGGTATCGTAGAAGTCTTTACCGGGCGTGTTTTCAGGCTTCACTCCTTCATCGGCCCACTTTTTGACAGCCTCGACCCCAAGCGAAGCCATCAATAGCGGATATTGCTGGCTTGTGGCGCCAATAACTCCGGCCTGCACATTTTGTACGCCGGGGCAACCGCCGTCGACCGAAACGATCAGAACATCGTTTTCACGTCCAATGGACTTCAGAGCCTCGTAGGCACCTGCCGCTGCCGGTTCGTTGATCGTGTGAACAACGTTGATCGTTGCGTCCTTGGCCAGAAGGTTCTCCATGGCGCGGCGACCGCCTTCTTCGTTGCCGTCGGTCACGTCGCTGCCGACCAATCGCGCATCCGATTCATCGCCAATGACATTAGGGTCTGCCAGGTCCACACCAAAGCCATCGAGGAAGCCCTGATTGCGCAATACGTCTACCGTTGGTTGGCTAACGTTCAGATCCAGTGTCGCGATCTTGGCGTCCGCTGCCGCATCGCCCATTTTTGCTTTTGCCCATTGTCCGATCAACAAACCAGCCTTGTAGTTGTCTGTCGCAAAGGTTGCATCCGCAGAGTCAATCGGGCTCAACGGTGTGTCCAATGCAATAACCAGGATGCCAGCGTCGCGCGCTTGCTGAACAGCGGGTACAATCGAACTTGTGTCGGAGGCCGTCAGGAGAATTCCCTTTGCACCGTCGAGAATGCAAGTTTCAATAGCCTGAACCTGGGTTTCGTGGTCACCGTCAACTTTGCCTGCAAAGGCCTTCAGGGTCATGCCAAGTTCTTCTGCCTTGGCCGTGGCGCCTTCCTTCATCTTTACAAAGAATGGATTGGTATCTGTTTTCGTGATCAGGCAAACAGTTTCCCCGGCCGCGTGAGCAGATGCAGCCGCCATAGTAAGTACGGTCGCAGATGCCGCAATCTTGAATAGACTTTTCATGTTGTCCTCCCAGAAAAATGTGTTGCCTCGCATGGCATGCCCGCGAGACCCGCCCTCATCCTCCAATGAAGGTCTTATTCAAGAAACCGTGATTCTAGCCTCTCTGTCAATAAATAAATAAAGTTTATTTATTAATTTGCTCCTGTATCTTTTCATAAGAAAACAAGGTGTTTATGTTTAAGGTTATGGAAAGAGAAGCTCTCAAAACACTGACCGGTGGGGTAAGTCAAAGCGGGGTTCGCGATCACAACGAACGTCTGATTTTGACAGTTTTACAACGGCATGGGCCCGCCGCAGGCGCCGACGTCGCGCGGTTAACGGGCCTGTCTCCTCAGACTGTGTCGATCATTCTGCGCAAGCTTGAAAAGGATGCGATTCTCAAGCGTGGAACCCCACTGCGTGGGAAGGTGGGAAAGCCTTCGATCCCTATGGAGCTAAACCCGGAAGGCATCTTGTCGGTTGGGATGAAGATCGGGCGGCGCAGCGCTGATCTGCTTTTGATCGACTTTACGGGCACGCCGCGCCGCCAACTTTCCACGACCTATGATTATCCGCTACCCGAGATCATCTTCGGGTTTTTGGAATCTGGTTTGGAAACGCTACTGTCCCACGAGCCCCAGAGGCTTCGCGACCGCGTTTGCGGGATCGGAATCGGAACCCCATTCGAGCTTTGGAAATGGCATGACCTGTCTGGGCTTGCGGCTAAAAAATTCCGGTCCTGGAAAAACGTGAACTTTTTCTCCGAGGTCGCCAAATTCAGCGACTTGCCTGTTTTTGTGGTTAACGACGCGACGGCCGCCTGTCACGCAGAGCATCTCTATGGGCGTGGGGCAGAATATCGCGACTACTTCTACTTCTTCATTGGCTCAATGATCGGCGGCGGTGTTGCGTTGAACGGAACCGTGTTTGAAGGCAACCAAGGCAATGCCGGTGCCTTGGGCGCCATGCGCACGACAGGTCCTTTGGGTGAAAGCCAGCAACTGATCGACACGGCATCACTGTTTTTGCTCGAGGACCGGTTGATCGAAGCGGGCGTCGATCCGGGGATTCTGTGGAAGAAGCCGCAGGATTGGAGCAGCATTTCTCGCTATGTCGAACCATGGATTGGCACCACGGCACAGGAATTGGCCAAGGCCGCTCTTTCAATTTGTGCTGTCATCGACTTCGAGGCCATTTTCATCGATGGCGCGTTCCCACCGGAAGTTCGGGAAGAACTGGTATCAAGGGTTCGCCGTTACTTAACCAACCAAGACAAACGCGGTTTGATTCCACCGGTCGTGGAGGCCGCAGCGGTTGGCGAAAACGCCCGTGGCATCGGGGCGGCAAGCAGCCCGATTTTTCGTCAGTTTCTACTGAACACCAACGCGGGACTTTCTGGGATGTAGCCGAAGTTCGTCGCCGTCAAATCTCCTAATCTGGAAGAAACCGCGGCGCCTGCAAAAGGTGGTGGCCTTCGAGTGGCCGCTTTGGTGCAGCACCGAATAGAGTAGCGGAGGGCTTGCTATGGGCCGCAGGTGAAGGCGGCGCAGAGGCAGCTTGCAGAAGAAATCGCCAACACTGACATCACCCGATTGGCGGCGGTGAAATAGCTTCTGAAAACAATCGAAACAACTCTGTGATTGCCAGGCATTCACTTAGCCTGCAATGTTCAAGGCGACTCTCCAACTGGAAAAGGACCACCCATGTCTCGACTTTCAGAACGCAGAGATTTTGCCGTCGCAGTCTGCGAGGAGGCTGGGGCAATTGCTCAAAAGTACTTCGCGGATCGGGGTAGTCTTGTTGTTGATCGAAAGGGTGCTCAGGACTGGGTTAGCGAGGCGGACAGGAATGTTGAAACCTTTATTCGTCAGAGGATTGCAGAGGCGTGGCCCAATGACGGTGTCTTCGGTGAAGAGCACGGCGCTACTGCTGGCAAGAGCGGTTTTGACTGGGTGATTGACCCAATTGATGGGACAACGAATTTCGTCAACGGCATACCTGCATGGACTATCGTTCTGGCTGGCGTCACCGAAGGACACACGGAAGTCGGTGTGATACGTGATCCAAATGTGGATGAGACCTTTGTAGCGCTGCGCGGAGAAGGAGCAACTCTAAACGGATCACCAATACGCGTCGCATCAGGGGTGGCGCTGCGGGATGGAACAGTCGCCGTGGGGTATTCGAACCGGATTGAGACCCGCCATGTTTTACCCATTGTCGAGAATCTTATCGAGAATGGGGCCATGTTTCACAGAAACGCCAGTGGGGCTCTGTCGTTGGCCTACGTCGCTGCCGGGCGCCTCCTGGGTTACGTGGAAGAACACATGAACGCCTGGGATTGTCTGGCTGGGCAATTGCTGGTCTCGGAAGCGGGTGGCATTGTCGAGGGTCAAAACGCCGATGTGATGATCCGCGAAGGCGGGCGCGTAATCGTGGGTACGCCAGATGTGTTCGAGACGCTGCGCGAAATCGCAGAGAGCGCTTGGAACGCCTAACGTCTATGCCAAGGCGATCCAACATGAGTTAGGCTTAAGCGTCTTTAAATCTGCCTGCCAGAAGTGGCCCTGTGAGGGCTGGTCGTGTTTACGGTCTATCGAACACTCCGACAATGCGCACCAAAGCAACGTGCCGACCGCTCCGTGTGTAACAATTGCAAGATCCCCGGTGTCATGCATCTGGACAATCTCTGCGACCGCGCGATGAATGCGTTTTTGCGCCCCGAAAGCTGTTTCCCAACCGCGATAGCTGACGTCCGGCTGAGCAAAGAATGCATCAGCCGCTGCCTCGAATTCGTCCCGAGGCAAATAACCGGTTGCGCTGCGGTCGTTCTCTCCAAGGCCCAGGTGACAGTTGACGAGTAGCGTTCGTGGTGCAGCAAGAATCTCGCCCGTTTCACGGGCCTTTTGCTCGTTGCTTGCCCAGATTTGCGTGACGTTCGACAAGATTTCACTGGCAGCAAATTCAGTAGCGCGTCTGCGGCCCGTCGCACTCAGACCCCAATCTGTGATCGGGACGGCCGGATCGATAGACACCTCGGGGTGTGTGATGATCAAAAGATTCGGCATTTAGTCCGGCAAAAGCACCGGCCCTTTGTCGGCAAAACCCATCGTTATTTCGGTGCCGGGTTCAAGCGGCGCATCGACATCATCATGGACGGCAAAAACCTGACCGAATGCACCTGTCAGCGTGTACTCCATCCGAACGCCAACATAGGTCGCTTTGGCCACCGTGGCTGGAATTCCCTGACCTGAACCGATCACCAGACGTGAGGGTCGCACTGCAATGGTTGCGGTCCCTTCGGACAAACCGCGGCGGGGCAGCGTGTGGCGGTAGCCTTCTATTTCTATCGTTGCCGCGTCGCCATTGATTTCGACGATTTGGCAATCCAATAGGTTTGCCTCACCTATGAAATCGGCGACAAAACGATCGTTCGGGGCATCGTAAAGCTGGCGTGGTGTACCCATCTGAGCGATCGCTGCATTGCGCATGACGACAATTTCATCCGAGACAGCCAGCGCCTCTTCCTGATCGTGGGTAACGTAAACAACTGTCAAACCAAGGTCTTGCTGTATTGCCCGAATATCCTCACGCACTTGACGACGAAGCTTGGCGTCGAGGTTGGACAACGGTTCGTCGAACAGCAGCACCTGCGGCTCAAGAACCAATGCCCGTGCGACGGCAACACGCTGCTGCTGGCCGCCGGATAACTCTGAGGGAAGGCGGTTGTCGAACCCCTGAAGACCAACCAGCTCCAAACCATACAATGCGCGGCTGCGGGCCTCATCCTTCGCAAAGCCCGAGAATGTGAGGCCATATTTCACATTCTCCAGCACACTCATATGAGGGAACAGCGCGTATGACTGAAATACCATAGATACATCGCGGTCGGTGGCTGGCAGTTTGGTCACGTCCCGATCACCGATCAGGATCTTGCCGGAACTGGCCATCTCCAACCCTGCAATCATGCGCAATGTCGTTGTTTTTCCGCAGCCCGACGGGCCAAGCAGCGTTACGAGCTTTCCTGCGTCTACGTGAAGGTTGATGTTATCGACGGCGACGACATCCTTGCCGAACACTTTCGACACGTTCTCAAAGCGTACCGGGGCGGCCTTGGAACCGATTTTGGTGTCGGTCATGGCGATGTCTCCGTTCCGAGCTGCGTGCGCCGGCCAATCTGAACCCGCCCGACGAGAAGTTGCAATAAGCCAACCGCCGCGAGCATCACGAAGATCAGCGTCGTCGAATAGGCGATAGCAAGGCCATAGTCGTTATTCTCGACCCGACCGATGATATAGCTGGTTGCCATGTCATACTCCGCGCTGACCAGAAAGATGACGGCCGAGATTGCCGTCATGGCTCGAACAAAGCTGTAGACAAGTGCAGCAAGTATCGCAGGGCGCAACAGCGGAAGGATAACATTCCGGAAGGTCTGCCACGAGTTTGCGCCAAGGGTCAGTGAGGATTCATCAAGGCTGCGGTCAAGTTGCGACATGCTGGCAATGCCCGCGCGAACGCCAACCGGCATGTTGCGGAAGATGAAGCTGACAACAAGGATAACCCCCGTGCCAGTGATTTCGATTGGCGGAACGTTGAAGGCTAGGATGTAGCTAACGCCGATTACAGTGCCGGGGATCGCGAAGGACAGCATGGTGCCGAATTCAAAGGCGTTCTTGCCCGCGAAGCTCTGCCTGGTCAGCAGATAGGCAGTCACCAGTCCAACGGCGGCAGTCAATGGTGCAGCAATGGCGGCGATCGTGATGGTAGTCCAGAAACTGTCCCAAGCAGCTCCGGTCCAGCGTATGCCCTCTTCTTCGAAGCGAACCGAGAATGCGGTGATGTAGTGCTTGATGGTCAGCGAGTTATCGACCCCCCACAACTCGACCACACTGCCGTAAATGATCATCGCATAGACAATGATTGTGAACAGCCCCCAGCCCAGTGCAATGAGCAGAACGGGAACCGAAAGGCCGGTTGGCATCAGCGGATGAACACCCGCATCGCCTTTGCCGGTGACTGTTGTGTAGCTCTTCTTTCCCAGCCAGACGCGCTGCGCGTAAAAAGCGGAAAGGGTAAAGAACAGCAGCACCATTGCCAGAACCGCAGCCCGGCCTTGATCATATTGAGCACCGACGATGGCGAAGAAAATCTCAGTCGACAGCACGTCGAAATTTCCACCCAATACAAGCGGGTTCCCAAAGTCGGCCATGCTTTCGATGAAGCCCAGAAGAAATGCATTTGCAAGACCGGGCCGCATCAGGGGTAGAGAAACCGTTTTGAACGTCTGCCATCTGCTGGCCCGCAGGGTCTGGGCCGCTTCCTCCATCGAAGGTGAAACACCTTCCACCACGCCTATTAGTACGAGAAATGCAATGGGAGTGAACGCGAGTGTCTGCGCGATCAGAATGCCTGGCATTCCGTAAAGCCAGCGTGTCGGTTGTGTGCCAAATAGCTCGGCAAAGAACCGGGTTACAGAACCGGACAAGCCAAAAAGTAGGATAAGCGCCAAGCCGATCACGAATGGTGGGGTGATTATTGGAAGAACAGTCAATGCTCGCAGCGCCCGCTTATAGCGAAAGCCTGAGCGCGTCACGACCAACGCGAAGCACAGACCCAGACCCGTGGTGATGACGCCAACAAGGATGGCTAGGAACAGTGAATTCCACGCAGCACCGCATCGCGCACCTTGTAAACACCCCAATCCCCACAACCGGTCGTCGAAGAACTTCGAGAAGAAAACCGCAATGGAATAAGCGCCGTCTTCGGTGATGAAAGCAGCAAAAAGCATCTTGGCGATGGGGAAAAAGACAAAAGCGGTAACGATGGTAATCACACCGCCAATAGCACTTACGACGAAGACATCACCATTAATAGCACCCCTCGCCGCGATACCTTGAGTGAGCAGGAACAGAAAGCTTGATGCGCAGATCATCGCGCCATAGCCCATTCCGAACTGACGGTCGCTAAGCTCACCAAACAACGCATCCAACCAATCGAAGTTGAAGCCTCTGATACCGATGCTGAACCCCTGAGCGATCAGCCAGCCGAAGCCGAGCGCACCGGACAGGATCAGAATGCGGGCGTAAAGCGGGTCAGATTTGGCTCGTTTCAACACCAAAAGTGGTAGGGCCAAAGCGATCAGGAGTGGAGAGAGCCAAAGTTTCTCACCCTGTCCAATCAGAAATGCAGCGGGGGCATAATCCTCATCGAACGGGTAGCCGTCCAAGAGCCATACGAACGACCACAGGCCGCCGTCGACCATGTACCAGGGCAACAGGCAGAATCCGACCCACCCGGCGATGATCCAGAAGATCAAGATCGGATGGGTCGTTTTTGATGTAGTGTCAGTCATTTACTGCGGCAGAACCGAAACCTCTTCGTCCCATTTCTGCAACAGACGTTTTCGTTCATCTGAGGAACCGTACTTTTTGAAGTCATAGTCGATCAGCTTGATCTGGCTCATATCAGGTGCGCTTTCCGATGTTTCCGCCCCCTTGTTCGATGGCACCTGAAACGCGTTGACCTGAAGGGCAAGATTCTGAGCTTCGGGCGACAGGGCCCAGTCGTAGAACTTCTTCGCCTCTTCCTCGTTGCGGGCACCATCGATGATCGACATTGAGCCAATTTCGTACCCCGTACCCTCGCATGGTGCGACAACCTTGATCGGGAACCCTGAAACGGCCTGCTTTACGGCGTCATGCATGAAGACGATGCCAATTGTGTTCTCGCCACGACCGGCGGCCTTGATCGGCGCAGAGCCGGACTTAGTGTATTGGTTGATGTTCGAATGCAGACCTTTCATGAACTCAAAGCCTTCATCCTCACCAAAGATCTGCACCATTGAGGCCAGTGTTGTATAGGCCGTCCCTGAAGAGTTCGGGTTCGCCATCTGAACGTGTCCCTTGTATTCGGGCTTCAGAAGGTCTTCCCAACAGGCAGGTTCGGGCAAGTTGTTTGCGGCGACAAGGTCGGCATTGTAGCCATACCCAAGCGCGCCTGAATAAATACCGATCGTCTTGTTGCCCGCGCTTTCAGCCTGGGATATCGCCCAATCGTGAAGCTGGTCGCGCATTGGCGACATGTATTCCATCGTCAGGCCTTCTTCGGCGGCCTGCAAATGCGGATCACCCGTTCCACCCCACCAAACGTCTCCTTTCGGGTTCGAACTTTCGGCGCGGATTTGTGCGAAGGTCTCGCCTGACGATTTTCGAGTCATGTTGACGTCGATGCCAGTCGCATCTTCAAAGCTGCGTGCCATGAGTTGGCACCAATCTTCTTGCGCCGAACAATAGAGTGTCAGCTTGTCGGCTTGTGCCGCCGACAGTGACGCGGCCAGGGCAATCACCGATCCAACCGCGGTCGATGTCAGTTTCCTCATTTTTTCCTCCCATTGAGCTTAATGCTTCCGGGTTTCCCGGTTCTTTTATGCCCTTCCTCAAGCAGCCTTTCGAAGCTTCTTTACGGCAGTTTTTACTTCTTGATTGTCTGTTAGATTTCTCAGCAATTGTGACAGGTCTTTTTCTTCGACCAGCTTTGCGGCTTTTGTCGGTGAAAACCAGTGACGCGTCCGCTCACCTTCTTCCTTCCAGTGTCGCTTCAGCTTTTCAACGACCAGAGGGTAAAGAGTGACGCGGCAGCGAACGCTGCTTTTGCCCTCGTATCGCTTGTCGTAGAAAAAACAACCGATTGGCCGCTTCGAGATGGTACCGACTGCGCCCGCTTCTTCCTGAGCTTCTATTTCTGCTGCATGCCATGGCTTTTTGCCATCCATTAGCCATCCCTTTGGGATAACCCACCGGCCGGTATCCCGCGAAGTGACCATCAGAACACGCAACTTGCCAGTCTTGTCCCAGCGCATCGGAAGCGCCGCAATCTGATCTGCTGTTTCGCTGTCGCTCATTTTGTCCCTCAATGCCGCACGATCAAAAAACAAAAGGAAGCTGTCTTATTAGCAAGTTGGCCAGTTAAAACACTCCCTCGATTTTGCTTCTGAATTTGATCAGCCTGTGCATCTTTTGCTCTGCGCTTTGAAACACTTGGAATTTCTCGAATTCTCACAACCTTCCGAGGGTTATGCAACAAAAATTATTGCAAAATGCCCGAAAGCCCACAAAGGTAGGTTTCGAAACCTAGTCGGGTTGTCGGATGTCCAAAACCAAAACGCGCGGCAAAATGTTTGAAAAGAACCAGAGCCGGGTCAAGAAATCCGATCGGCGCCAACAGATACTGTTGGAGTTGAAGCTGCGCCCGCACGTTCGCATCAACGAACTGGCACAGCGGTTTAATGTCTCTAACGAGACGGTGCGCAGGGATTTCGACGCCCTGTCGAACGACGGTTTGATCGCGCGTGCACACGGGGGGGCGTCAGCCCCTGCGCAAGGACACTTTCCAGGCTTGGATGAACGGACAAACGCACAGGTTGAGGAACGTGAGCGGATAGGTGTTAGCGCGGCAGAACTAATTCAGGGCGGTGAAACGGTCATGATTGACTCCGGTTCAACCACCATCGAGATGGCACGTGCACTGGCTTATCTCGGCACCCACTGCACGGTGATCACCAATTCAATTCCCGTTGCGATGACCCTTGGCCATGGAGCTGCCCAAGTCCTGTTATGCCCAGGGGAATACTTGGCAACTGAATCTGCAACGATCGGAACCGAGACTCTGGAATTTCTGTCCCGTTTCAATGTCGACAGGTGCATGATCGGTTCCTCAGGGTTCTCAACCGAAGGTCCTTCAGAGACAGTGCAGGGTTTTGCTGCAGTAAAAAGGATGATGCTGACACGTGCCGAGAAGCGGCACCTTCTTATTGCTTCCGGCAAGTTCGGTCGCAAAGGCCTGTCTCAAGTGGGCGACCTTAGCGGCCTGGATTCCATTGTTACCGACAAAAAACCAACAGGAGAATTGCGTAACGCTATTGAGGGCGCCGAGGTCGATGTTCTCGTCGCCGGGTAGGTATGCCATGATTGATTGACAGCGGATCGAAAAAAGGGCCGCGCATAACTGGGAGGAAAACATGAAGGTCGATTTCAAACTATTGGTTGGGGCATCCGCAATTGCGCTCATGTCGCTGAGTGGGACGGTGTCGGCGCAGGATTGTCCGCGCGGTGATTTGGACGAGCGTTTTTGTGACGCCGACGGAGATCTGATCGCGGATATTCCTACTGATCCTAGTGAGTGGATTGATCCCGACACGTTGATCTTTGCTTATACTCCGGTCGAGGACCCGGCGGTTTATCGGGACGCATGGGTGGAATTCATCGACCATCTTGAAGAAGTTACCGGTAAAAAGGCCGAGATATTTCCGGTTCAATCGAACGCAGCACAGATCGAAGCTATGCGGTCCGGCCGTTTGCATATCTCTGGTTTCAATACTGGATCGAACCCGCTGGCTGTAAACTGCGCGGGGTTCCGGCCATTCACGATCATGGCTTCGGAAGACGGACATTTCGGCTATGAGATGGAGTTGATTACTTTTCCGGGATCAGGGGTCGAGGCGGTTGAAGACATTAAGGGCGGTAAGCTTGCATTCTCGTCACCTACGTCAAATTCTGGGTTCAAGGCACCCTCTGCCATCCTGAAGGGCGACTATGACATGGTTGCGGATCGTGATTTTGAACCGGTCTTCTCGGGTAAGCACGACAACACTGTGCTGGGCGTTGCAAATAAAGATTATCCTGCAGGTGCGGTGGCCAATTCTGTCATGAAACGGATGATCGCTAGGGACGTGATCGATGCTGATCAGATCGTGTCTATCTACAAATCGCAGACCTTCCCAACCACTGGCTTTGGTACCGTTTACAACCTTCCGCCTGATCTTCAGGACAAAATCAGAGAAGCGTTTTTCACATTCGACTGGGAAGGAACAGCACTTCAAGCAGAGTTCTCTAAGTCCAACGAGGCTCAGTTTATTGAAATGAACTACAAAGATTTCTGGGATGTCATTCGCAAGATCGACGCAGCAAATGGCGTTTCCTACGCTTGCCAGTGACACAAGGATAATCGGCGGGCCTGAACGGCCCGCCTACAGCCTATACAGGGACAATTTATGCTGCGTCTTCAGGAGCTAACAAAAACATACAAGACCGGGGATCAGGCGCTGAAAGCGGTTGATTTGGAGGTTCCCAAGGGGCAGGTGCTTGCGTTGATTGGTCCTTCAGGCGCGGGCAAATCGACCATGATCCGGTGCATTAACCGGTTGGTTGAACCCACAAGCGGTGGTGTCCTTTTGGGTGACGTGGACCTGACCAAACTCGGATCGGGCGCTTTACGAAAAGCGCGCCGCGAAATGGGCATGATCTTTCAGGAATATGCCTTGGTCGAACGCCTCACGGTGATGGAAAACGTATTGTCGGGACGGCTGGGATATGTTGGATTCTGGCGCAGTTTCCTGCGGCGATATCCGCAATCGGACGTTGACGAGGCTTTCCGCCTGCTTGATCGGGTGGGGTTGTTGCACATGGCTGACAAACGGGCAGATGAACTGTCGGGTGGTCAACGCCAAAGGGTCGGCATCTGCCGCGCCTTGATTCAAAACCCGAAACTGTTGCTGGTCGATGAGCCGACTGCATCGCTGGACCCAAAGACCAGTCGCCAGATTATGCGCCTGATCACCGAGCTGTGTCAGGAACGCGGACTGGCGGCCATTATCAATATCCATGATGTGGCGCTTGCCCAAATGTTCGTTCCGCGCGTCGTGGGCCTCCGCTTTGGCGAAATCGTTTATGATGGTCTTCCAACAGGCCTTACCCCCGAGAAGCTGACCGAAATCTATGGGGAAGAGGACTGGGAAGCGACCATCGAAAAAGTCGACGAAGATGAAGATGTCGAGGCTGCGGAATGAGCCATCGAGAGTTAGACGACATGCTTGGAAAAGGCTGGCGTAAGCCTGCCTTTGTCAAAAACCCATTGCTCCGTTGGGCATTGATCCTTGGCTTTCTCGCCTACCTGATTGCGGCTTTCATGACCATCGATGTTGACTGGGGCCGGGTCTATGAAGGGCTGGACCGGGGATGGGCATTTGTACTCGCGTTTACCAGCCCGGACTTCATTTCGCGGTGGTCAGATATTTGGAGCGGCCTTCTGGAGAGTATCGTGATGACCGTGGCCGCGTCGGTCGTGGGCATCCTGATTTCAATCCCGATTGGATTGGGCGCAGCACGCAATATCGCCCCACTGCCAATCTACATGATTTGTCGAGGCATTGTTGCGATAAGCCGGGCTTTGCAAGAGATCATCGTCGCCATTTTGCTTGTAGCTATCTTTGGCTTTGGCCCGCTGGCCGGATTTCTGACGCTTTCCTTCGCCACCATCGGGTTTCTGTCCAAACTTCTGGCCGAAGATATCGAAGCCATGGACAAGGTGCAGGCCGAGGCGATCAAAGCCTCAGGCGCACGTTGGCCACAATGGATCAACTATGGCGTTCAGCCACAGGTGATGCCGCGACTTGTGGGGCTTTCCATGTATCGGATTGACATCAATTTCCGAGAAAGCGCAATTCTTGGGCTCGTGGGGGCAGGCGGTATCGGTGCAACATTGAACACTGCGTTTGATCGTTATGAATACGACACAGCAGCTGCCATTCTAATCCTTATCATCGGGATCGTCATGGCACTTGAATACCTTTCGGGAGTTATCCGGGCGAGGGTTCAGTAATGCCGGTGCTTGAACGCGACGATACGCAAATCTGGCGTCGGCGGACGACGGGCCAGAGTCTGGTTCGCTGGTTCGGCTGGCTGTTGGGCGTGGCGATATTTGTTTACTGCTGGCAACTCATATCGGAATCGACGACTTGGTTTTTCGTCTGGGATGCGCCCCGCATCGCCAACGATATCTGGACCCGTGCAACGCCTCCTAAGTGGGACTACATCACCCAACTGGGCCGCCCGATTTGGGATACTCTGAACATCGCTACATTGGGTACGATCATCGCCCTGTGCATGGCAGTGCCGGTTGCCTTTTTGGCGGCCCGCAACACCACGCCATCGGCCTTGTTCATCCGGCCCATTGCCCTGTTGGTCATCGTTTCGACCCGCTCAATCAACTCGTTGATCTGGGCGCTTCTTCTGATCGCGATTATTGGTCCCGGCGTCTTTGCCGGTGTCATAGCAATCGCCATCCGTTCCATCGGGTTTTGCGCAAAGCTTCTTTACGAAGCGATTGAGGAAATTGATCACACGCAGGTCGAAGCAATCACGGCGACCGGAGCTTCACGCTGGCAGGTTATGGCTTACGGAATCGTTCCGCAAATCCTGCCCGCTTTCGCCGGCATTGCCGTCTTCCGTTGGGATATCAACATCCGCGAATCCACGGTGCTCGGGCTGGTTGGAGCGGGAGGTATCGGGTTGCAATTGTCGGCTTCGCTCAACGTTCTGGCCTGGCCGCAAGTCAGCCTGATCCTTATTGTAATTCTTGTTGCGGTCATGATCAGTGAATGGGTTTCGGCGAAAGTACGAGGAGCCATCATTTGACCGGGTTCTCTGCGCAAGAGGCTTTTAATGCCTACGAGGCCGTGCGACATCGCCTTCCGGAAAACAGAACGACTGAAGTGAACTATCGTCACGCCGAGACACTAGAGGACATAGCTCATGAGTTCGACGTGTTCCTTCTCGACGCCTTCGGAGTTCTCAATATTGGTGATACGGCGATCCCAGATACACCAGATCGGGTAAGGTCACTGAAAGCCGCCGGCAAGCGTGTTATGGTTGTGTCAAATGCCGCAGGGTTTCCGCACGCCGCTCTTTTGGAGAAATATACTAGGCTTGGATACGATTTTGCGCCACAGGACGTGATCACCAGCCGGGCCACGTTGCTGTCAGAGCTAAACGGTAAAAGTGGGTTGCATTGGGGATTGATGGCGACCCCCAGCGCCGGTCTTCGCGATTTGGAGGGGTTGAAACTCACTTATCTGGAGGATGATCCGAAGCCCTACGAAACCGTCGACGGGTTTCTGATGATCGGGTCAGCGGTTTGGACTGAAACGCGTCAAGCCATGTTGGAGTCCGCCTTGCGAGAGCGTCCCCGCCCGGTAATGGTCGGCAACCCTGATATTGTTGCTCCTCGCGAGTACGGATTTTCCAAAGAGCCCGGTCTTTTTGCGCACCGGCTGGCAGACCGGACGGGTGTCGCCCCTCAGTTCTTTGGAAAGCCTTTCGGCAACATCTATGATCTTGCTTTCCAACGCCTCGGGCACATCGACAAGTCGCGAGTTCTGATGGTTGGCGACAGCCTGCACACCGACATTCTGGGCGCACGCAATGCCGGCATAATTTCGGCGCTGATCTCAGGATTTGGGTTCTTTGCAGGGCATGATGTTGAAGCAGCGATCAAAAAGGCAGGGATAGTACCGAACTTTGTCGTAACCCGCCCCTGAGGTTGGCGCATTCCTTTTCGATGAATGCTCCGAATACAAAAAGGCAAAGGTCAGTTGTGACCGCAGATTGTGAATTCAGCTGACATTGGATTTCGCACCAGCAGCGCACAGCAGGTTCGACAAGCTGCTGCGCAGCATTAACAACTGATGACCAATGGCAGGAATGAGCCGAGAGCGCGTAGAATTGCATGCTCGTTGGAGCCAATGCTACGCCGATGTCAGAGCAGGTTCTGACTCCGTATAAAATCTCAATCGAAGTGATTGCTGTCGTCAACGACCACAGTTTGCCCAGTAAGCGCCCGTTGATCTGGCTGCAATGACATGCCCAAAGCGGCCCGAGGTGAGGGAAGTCTATGCGGAAAGCAAACTGGCTGTGACAATGTGGAGCCTGACCTTTGCCGAAGCCCATTCGGACGGTCCGGCCCTGTCCGCAGAATTCTTCAACGCGTCGGGCTGCGGGTTTGACAATAACAGAGGTCGATTCTTGCATCCCAATCAGGATGCCTCTGATCCGCAGTGAGTCGGAAAGGTGGTCGCGGTGATCATTACCGCCATTGCCGGGTATTAGAGTGAGGGCTGAAAATTGTGTGGTTCAGCAAGATAATTCTTCCGGCGCCAACATTATCAGAACATTCTTCTGATCTGGGTGGTGGTAAATTCGCCACAAACACCATATGAAAAGCGTCACGAGTCAATCAGGCAGAAAAACAGTCCCGTGTTCGACCTACCCGCGCAGCGCGCGCATCTCTCCGAAAAGTATGACCTGGCCCCGTCGCCCGAGCTTGCTGCAAGCATGAGCGAAATCTACGACCGCATGTCCCGCGTGGTCTCGCCCGTGGATTGGGCGATCTATGCGCCCTATGTGAAGGCTATCAATGATCTGAAGGCCGAGCGCAACGCCGTTATTCTGGGTCATAACTATATGACGCCCGAGATTTACCATGGCATTTCCGACTTCGGTGGCGACAGCCTGCAACTGGCGATCAAGGCGACCGAGGTCGAGGCGGATGTAATCGTGCAATGCGGCGTGCATTTCATGGCCGAGACCTCCAAGATCCTTAGCCCGCAGAAAACCGTGCTGATGCCGGATATGGAGGCCGGGTGCTCGCTGGCGGAATCGATCACCGCTGAAGGCATCGAGGAAATGCGTCGCCGCTACCCCGGTGCGCCCGTTGTGTCCTATGTGAACACCACGGCTGAGGTCAAAGCGGCCTCTGACATCTGCTGTACCTCGTCCAACGCGGCACAGATCGTTGCCGCGCAGGACAGCGACACCGTTATCATGACCCCCGACCAGTATCTGGCCCAGAACGTGGCCCGCGATGTACCACAGAAGAATGTGGTCTGGTGGGAAGGCTCGTGCATCGTGCACGAACAGTATTCGGCCCGCGACCTGCGCGATTTCCGCGAATGGAACCCGGGCACGCGGCTGATCGCTCACCCCGAATGTCCACCGGACGTTGTGGCCGAGGCGGATTTCTCGGGCTCGACCAGCGGCATCATCAAATACGTCACCGATGAAAAACCGGAAAAGGCGCTGCTGATCACTGAATGTTCGATGGCATCCAACATTGCCGATGAACTGCCCGAGGTCGAGTTTGTCGGCCCCTGCAACATGTGCCCCTACATGAAGAAGATCACGCTGGAAAAGGTGCTGTTCGCTTTGGATACCATGACCGGACAGGTCGAGGTTGATGCGGACGTGGCAGACAAGGCGCGCCTTTCGGTTCAGCGCATGATCGACCTCTCGCGACAATTGGGTATTTGATCGACGACATGCAGACCGTTGAGACGCCGCGTGTGGTCATCATCGGGGCCGGGCTGGCGGCGGTTTACACCGCACTGAAGCTGGCCCCGTGTCCGGTTGTGATGATCTCGCCCGAACCGCTGGGCTCAGGCGCAAGCTCGGCCTGGGCGCAGGGCGGTGTCGCGGCGGCGATGGCGCGGACAGACAGCCCCGAAGCCCACGCCGAGGACACCATGCGCGCAGGCGCTGGGTCGGTCCTGCGCGAGGTGGCCGAGTTCGTCACCAAAGCCGCGCCAGAGCATATTCTCGACCTGTCCGACCTCGGAACCGGGTTCGACCGCACCGCCGACGGTGGCTTTGTGCAATCGCGTGAGGCAGCGCATTCGGCGGCGCGGGTGGTGCGGGTCAAGGGCGATCAGGCCGGGTCCGAGATCATGCGCGCGCTGATCGAGGAATTGCGCCAGACGCCTTCGGTTCAGGTGATCGAAGGCGCGCAGGCCGTTGGGCTGGAAAGCGACGGAACGAAGGTCACTGGTGTTTATCTGACCAACGCAGATACGGCCACGGCGCCAACCGTTCTGTTGCGTGGGGCAGCGCATGTCCTGGCCACCGGCGGGTCGTCTGGCCTCTATGCCCAAACCACCAATCCGGCGCGTATCCGGGGGCAAGGGATCGGCATGGCCGCCCGTGCCGGCGCGCGGATCGCTGATGCCGAGTTTGTGCAGTTTCACCCCACCGCGATTGATGTCGGAGAAGACCCGACCCCGTTGGCGACCGAGGCCCTTCGCGGCGAAGGCGCCGTTCTGATCGACCGCGACGGCCATCGGTTCATGCCTGATATCCACCCCGACGCTGAACTGGCCCCGCGCGATACAGTTGCCCGCGCCGTCTACCTGCAGGCGCAGGTGGGAAAACGACCCGCCTTGGACACCCGCGATGCTATCGGGGCGGAAATTGCGTCCCAATTCCCCGCAGTGACTGAAGCCTGTCTGCGCAATGGCGTTGATCCAGCGCGCGACCCGATCCCAGTAACCGCCTCGGCGCACTACCATATGGGCGGGGTCGAGACAGATCTGGCGGGACGCAGTTCCATGACCGGGCTTTGGGTCTGTGGTGAGGCGGCTTCGACCGGATTGCACGGGGCCAATCGCCTGGCTTCCAATGGGTTGCTTGAGGCACTGGTTTTTGCCCGCTCCTGCGCGCGGGACATTGCGGATGTGGTGACCACGCGGGACGCGCCCGAGGTTGATGCCCAATTGATCTCGGGTGATGAAACCGCGTTGGATCAGGATGTGGCCGCCTTGCGTCGCACCATGACCGAACATGTCGGTGTGGTGCGCGACGAACAAGGCCTGCGCCGTGCCTTGACACAAATAGCTATGCTTGAAGACAAACACTCCGAGTCCGCAGTGTTCCTCAACATGACCGCCACCGCCACTTTGATCGCCGCTGCCGCTTTGTTGCGCGAGGAAAGCCGCGGTGCGCACTACCGATCCGATTTCCCTGACCTTATTCCCGGCCCCGGCCAGCGTTCGGCCCTGACACTGACTCAGGCGATGGCCCTGCGGGACCGCATTGCAAAGGACGCAGCATGAATTATCCGGCTTTGCCCGACATGATCCTTGAACCCATGGTCCGGTCCGCGCTGATGGAAGATCTGGGGGCCAATGGTGATGTCACTACGTTGACCGTGATCCCGGCAGATGCCACCTATAACGCCCGGCTGAACGCGCGTGAGGATGCGGTGGTTTCCGGCATGCAAGTGGCCGCGCTGGCGTTCCGTCTGGTCGATCCGTTGCTGCAGGTCACGACCCATCTTGCCGACGGTCAGCGGTGCGTCAAAGGTGATACGCTGATGGAGATCAAAGGCAGTGCCGCGTCGATCCTGTCGGGCGAGAGAGTGGCGTTGAACTTTGCCGGGCGCATGACCGGTGTGGCGACGGCGACGGCTGCACTGGTAGGTGAAACCAGAGGCACCAAAACGCGCATTACCTGTACCCGCAAGACGACGCCCGGCCTGCGCATTTTCGAGAAACAGGCCGTCCAGCATGGCGGCGGTTTCAACCATCGATTCTCGCTGTCAGATGCGATCCTGATCAAGGACAACCACATCGCAGCCGCCGGTGGCGTGCGGGCGGTGCTTGAGGCCACCAAGGCCCGCGCCTCGCATATGATGAAGGTCGAGATCGAGGTGGACACGCTGGACCAGCTGGCCGAAGTGCTTGAGATCGGCGGTGCCGATGTGGTGTTGCTGGACAACATGCCGCCTGAGATGCTGAGAGATGCTGTTGCGCTGGTGGACGGCCGGATCGTGACTGAAGCTTCGGGCAATATCAGCCGTGACACGGTGGCCGCCGTCGCGGCGACCGGTGTGGACTATATCTCGTCCGGCGCGCTGACCCATTCCTATCGCACCATTGATATCGGTCTTGATTTTTAGCTCAGTGCCGGTGCTTCCGGGGCGGGATCTTAACCCTGCTGCGCTCTGCCCAGAAGTCACGAAACATTGATCCCGTTGCCCTTGGCAAGTGGTTGTCACCACCACAAGTGGGGCGACGGGGTTCGGTATTGAGAATATCGGTGAAAATGCAGCCATGACATAGGAAAGGGACACATTATGGAAATACCCGTTATCGGTTTCATCGGCGTCGGCCTGATGGGGCATGGCATGGCGAAAAATATCCTTGAACATGGTTATCCTCTTGTCGTCATGGGGCACCGAAATCGCCAACCGGTTGACGATTTGGTGCAACGTGGTGCGACCGAGGTCACCTCGCCAAAACAGATGGCCGAACAATGTGACATCATCCATCTGTGTGTATCCGGCAGCCCTCAGGTTGAACAACTGGTCCGGTCAGATGACGGGATTCTCGCGTCGGCTAAGGCCGGGTTGATCGTGGTGGATTGCTCGACCTCCGACCCGGTCTCAACATTGCGGCTGGCTGCAGATCTTCGGGCCGCTGGCATGGATCTGGCTGATGCGCCTCTTGGCCGCACTCCAAAAGAGGCCGAGGCTGGCACTCTGGACGCCATGGTCGGCGCCGCGCCGGAGACCTTCGAGCGCATCAAGCCTATTCTCGACTGCTGGGCCGGTCTGGTCGTACACATGGGCGACGTTGGGTTGGGTCACAAAATGAAGCTGATCAACAACTTCATCTCGCTGGGATACGCCACGCTATATTCCGAGGCGCTGGCTGTCGCCCGCAAGTCCGGGCTAAGTGCGGAGCAGGTGGATTCTGTGATCCGCCCCGGCCGGTTGTCGAACGGGTTCTATGAAACCTTCATGAAGTGGACGCTGGAACGAGATGCAAACGCTCACAGGTTCACTATCACCAATGCGCATAAGGACATGCGGTATCTGGCGAACCTTGCCAACGATGTGGGTGCCGTGACCCCTGTGCAGGCCGTGCTGCGAAATGCATTTGCGGCAATGGAGGCCTCGGGGCGCGGGGATAGCTACCTTCCGATGCTGGCCGATTTCACGGCTGATGTGAACGGATTGGCTGAAACAGAGGGGCCGAACTAAACCCCTGCGGCACCAATACAAGTGGTGCGGCTGCACAATTCATGACACACCCTAAGCCTGAAGGCTTTTCAGGTCAGGGTGCAGGCATGAAAGACGTCCCCCAAGTGGTCGAGGGTTATCCAAGGCGGTCGCTTGCCGTAGCCTTTGCAATCGGCATCGCGCTTGCGATCATCCTGTCTGTGTTCCTTTACATGTCGCGCGAAACAGGAAACCGCATTGGCGATATGCGGCAGGCCTGGCACAGCTATTCGGTGGAAACCACGCCGCGCGGTTACTGGATTTCCGACATCCGTGCGGATTTCGGCTATGGCGGTCTGATTCACAACTTCAAGAACTACGTGTTGCGGCAGGACCCGAGTTATGGCCCGGTTCTGCGTCAGCAATCGACCCGCCTGTTGGGCACGATTCAGGCCTATCGCAATTCGGGCCCGTCGCAGGTGGAACTGGACGCCTTGCGGCAGATCGAAGACGTTGCCCTGGAATATACCGGCAATATACCCCTGATCGAGGAGGGTATCGCCGCAGGCCAGACCGCTGAACAGATCGACACCCGTGTCCGGGTCGATGACAGTGGCGCGCTGGCGGCTTTGGCGGCGCTTGAAAACCTGTGGGTCGAAGAGCGGGATCGCAGCCTCTCGGGCATGGTGCGGGCGTTTTCGGATGGCGAGCGGCTGGTGCGCAACTTCTCGGTTCTGCTGGTCGGGCTGATCGTTCTTGTCGGGGTGGTCGCCATTCTGACCACCTTGCTGATCGCCAACATCCTGCGTACCAACAGACGTCTGAAGGCCGAGCTGACATTGCGCGAGCAGGTTGAACTGGCCGAACGCAAACTGGCCCGCGCGGTGGAGCAAAGCCCGACTTCGATCCTGATCACCGATACCGATCTGAATATCGAATACGCCAATCGCAAGTTCTTTGATCTCAGCGGGTACACGGCAGACGAGGTCTATGGCCACACGCCCAAGATGCTGCAATCGGGCTATTCCGGGCAGGGGGTCTACAAGGACTTGATGGGGCGTCTGAAACAGGGCCAAAGCTGGTATGGCGTGTTCCGGAACCTGCGCAAGGATGGCACGCATTACTGGGTTTCCACGGCCATTTTCCCGCTGGTGGATCAGAACGGCTCGGTCACGCATTACATCGGTATCGGAGAAGACATTACCGAAACCCGTCGCACCCGCGAACAATTCGCCCAGGTGCAGAAGATGGAGGCCGTCAGCATTCTGGCCGGCTCGGTCGCGCATGATTTCAACAACGTGCTGATGAGCGTGATCGGCAACGCCGATCTGATCGAACTGGATGCCGACGGGAACGAGGATGTCCAAACCTCGGTCAGCCACATCCGGATTGCGGCGCGACGGGCGCAGGCGCTGGTGCGCAAGATGCTGACCTTTGCTCGCCAGCGCCCACGCAACCCGCAGCGCGGTGATCTGGTGAAAGCCACGCAAGAGGCGCTGGAGCTGATCAAGGTTTCTGCCCCGCCCAGCATTGAGACCCGCTTTGACATTGAGATCGACGCGGCCTTTTCCGATTTCGACACCACCCTGTTTTTCCAGACCCTGCTGAACCTGTGCCACAACGCGTTCGAGGCGATGGGCGATCAGCACGGCGAGGTGGTGCTGAAGATCAGCCGGGTGGATGACAATGCGCTCGATGACTTGCCAGACGAGGCGATCGGTGTGATCCGTCTGGATGTCACAGACACCGGGCCTGGAATGAGCGACGAGGTACAGCAAAAGGTGTTCGAGCCGTTCTTCTCGACCAAACCGGTGGGCAAGGGCACCGGCCTGGGGCTGACCATCGTGCATAACAGTGTCGAGGAATCCCATGGCCGGGTTGAGCTACACTCGGAACCCGGCAAGGGCACCCGGTTCAGCCTGTTCTACCCGATGATGCCCGCACTCAGCCGCGAACAGCAGGCCGAGCTTCGCGCGGTGGCCGGGGATGAACATGTTCTGTTGGTCGATGACGATGAAAACGTCCTGTATGTCACGCGCCGATTGCTGACCCGTTATGGCTATCGAGTCGAGGCATATTCTGATCCGCAGCGGGCGTTGGAGGCATTCCGCGCGGCACCGGACAGCTATGATGTCATCGTCACTGACCTGATGATGTCGGGTCTGAAGGGTACTGACCTGATCAGCGCGACCCGA
Source organism: Ruegeria sp. BF6 (assembly GCF_056538665.1). NCBI lineage: Bacteria > Pseudomonadati > Pseudomonadota > Alphaproteobacteria > Rhodobacterales > Roseobacteraceae > Ruegeria > Ruegeria sp. BF6. The sequence continues at coordinate 26,953 of NZ_JBQFTN010000013.1, read as the reverse complement.
TCCCTGCGTCCCGGAGTGCCGACGATCCTGGTCAGCAGCTATTTCGACGACGCTGATACTCCGGATGCGAACGACTCCACGATCCGTGTTCAGAAACCCGTTGAGGTTCAGGACCTTGCACGGATCATCCGTGCGTCGGCTCTGGGCGTTTCGTTACAAAATTTAACATCATTTCACAGACCTTAACCTGTATCAAATCACTACGAAACAACTGCCCCTTATGGTTCGTGTAGCTGGTCCGCGGCCAACCGTGAGATCGGAATAGCGAAAAAGGGGCTTTCAGATGATGACCAAAGCCAGAACATGGTTCTCGGCGCTATCGACAGTTTCGCTGCTGACGATGGGCGTTGCAGTCCCGGTTCACCAGGCCCAGGCGAATGAGCCGGGCCCGGTAGAAGCCATAGAGTTCGACCCAGCCAAGGCGGCCCTTGGCAAACGATTGTTTTTTGATCCAAGACTATCTGGCGATACCGAGCTGTCCTGCGCCAGCTGTCACCAGCCGGATTACGGTTTCACCGACGGGCAGGCCCTGTCGGACGCTTACGCGGGCAGCCTGCATTTCCGCAATGTGCCAACGCTGATCAACAGCGCCAAACGCGCGGCGTGGTTCCATGACGGGCGCATCGGTACCAACCTCAACGACGTGACCCGCGAAAGCATCACCGAAACCTATTCGATGAACATGGACATGCGCCTGATGCAGGAACGCATCAAGCAGGACCCGGTCTATGTCGAGATGTTCGAAGCCGCCGGATTTGGCGAGCCTTCGAACGGTGGTGTCCGCAACGCGATTCCGGAATACCTGAAAACATTGATCTCGCGCGGCGCGCCGTTCGACACCGGTGAGATGTCCGAAGAGGCCAAAGCGGGCTATGAGCTGTTCAATGCCAGTGGCTGTAACTCCTGCCACTCGGGCGAGCGGTTCACGGACGACCAGCCGCACAATATCGGTGTTGGCGACAATCCCGATATCTGGGCAACTCCGGAACGGCACATCACCTTTGTGACCATGATGAAATTTCTTGGCGTTGCGAACTACATAAACCTGCGCGCCGATCCCGGAGCGTATATCCGCACCCACACCGCCGACACTTTCGGCACCTTCATGACCCCCACGCTGCGTGAGCTGACCTATACCGCGCCGTATATGCACAACGGTACGCTGGCGACGCTTGAGGACGTCGTGGCCTTCTATAACGCTGGTGGTGGTGACGATGAAAACAAGGATCCGCGTATCAAACCGCTGAAGCTGAACGAGACCGAGCAAGCTCAGCTGGTGGCCTTCCTCAAAGCGCTTTCCGGCAATCCGCTGACTGGCCCGGACTTCGTCGCCGAGGGTATCGATACGGACTATGCGCCGATCGAGAACTGGCAAGACGCGACAAACTGAGGAGTGGACCCATGAAAGACCTTTTGTCTTACTTCAAAGGCACTATCGCCACCGCTGCCCTGTTTGCCGTCCTTGGTTCGCAGGCCATTGCGGAAACCAGTATGGAGATTGAGGCCGGTATCGGCGGGGCAGACCCTGACCCGGATGCGCCTCTGGTGGCGCTGGGCGAGCCGCCCGTCCCACTGGACAACCCGCAGACCGACGCCAAGATCGAACTTGGCAAAATGCTCTTCTTCGATCCGCGTCTGGGGGGCAACCCGTCGACGCCCTGCTCGGCCTGTCACAATCCCTATATCGGGTGGGATGTCGAGGCGCCGATTTCATTTGGCTATCCGGGCACGACCCACTGGCGCAATAGTCAGACCATCGTGAATTCGGCCTATTACGGCAAGCTGTTCTGGGCGGGCTCAAGCAAAAGCCTTGAAAGCCAGGCCAAATCCGCCGCAGGCGGCGCGGTCGCAGGGAACGGCGAGGCTGACATGATGGAGGCCCGTCTGGCCTTCGTCCCCGAATATGTCGAACGCTTCAACGATGTCTTCGGCGATCAGTGGCCGCGCGTCGGTAACGCATGGCGGGCCATCGCTGCGTTTGAACGCACCATCGTTCAGACCGACACGCCCTTCGACAACTATCTGCGCGGAGATGATGCGGCGCTAACCGAAGAACAAAAACGCGGGCTGGAGCTGTTCACTGGCAAGGCGCAATGTTCCGAATGCCACAACGGCGCGCTGCTGTCGGATGAGAAATACTACAACACCGGCGTTCCGCCATATAGCGGCTGGGAAGATGATGGTCTGGCGCAGATTACTTTCCGGTACGAGCTTTATGCCAAAGGCTCGACCGAAGAGATGTATCGCCACACCAAGGACGACCCTGGCTTCTATTTCCGCACCAAGGAAAAGGCCGACAAGGGCAAGTTCCGCACACCGTCCCTGCGTTACACTCTCTATACCGAACCCTACATGCATAACGGCATGTTGGCGACGCTCGAGGATGTGGTTGAATTCTACAACCAGGGCGGCGGCGAGAATGAGTTCTCGGATAACAAATCCCCGCTGATCCAACCCCTTGGTCTGAATGACCAGGAGAAATCGGATCTGGTGGCCTTCCTGAAATCCCTGTCCGGCGAGGAGATCCTGATCGAGGAACCCGACCTGCCGGATTACCAGCCGCTTCCAGCGGCTGCCACAGAGGAGTAAGCGTCATGACAGATCATAACGCAACCGGATGCAGCTGTTCGGGTGAGGCCAAAAAGGCCTGCACCGTGAACCGCCGCCAGTTCCTGTTCGCCTCGGGTGCCACGACCTTTGCCGTGATGGTGGCCATGCCCACCCGCCACGGTCAGGCCGAACAGGTTCCCGCCTTGGTCTCCACCTATCCGCGCAAGCTGATCGGCAAGCTCTCTGAGTTAGAGCAGGATGTCCCGGTCGAGTTCTATTATCCGGATGAGGGCGACTATTCGGACTCGATCCTGGTCAAGACCGGCGTGGAAAGCGGCGGCGGCATCGGTCCGCAGCGGGACGTTGTGGCCTTCAACCTCACCTGCACCCACCAGGGCGGGTCGATGTTTGACAGTTACAAGCCGGATCACAAGGTGCTGGGCCCATGCCCGCTGCACCTGTCCACCTATGACGTGACACGGCACGGCATCCTCGTTTCGGGGCAGGCCTACCAGTCGCTGCCGCAGGTCCTTTTGGAACTGGATGGCGATGACATCTACGCCGTTGGCATGTTCGGCCTGATCTACGGCCGTTACGACAACCTGATTGCATAAGGGGAGACGGTATCATGGCAACCCCGTACTACGTACCCGAAACCAACGTCCCGCTGCCGCCCAAGGGCGCCGAGGTCATCTCGACCGCCTGCGACTATTGCATCGTGGCCTGCGGTTACAAAGTCTATCGCTGGCCTGTGACAGCCAAGTCGGGCGGTCCCGGCGCGGATGAAAACGCATTTGGCGAGGATTTCCCCGTTGCCCCCTTGGGTGCATGGGTGGCTCCGAACCAGCACAATATCGTGCTGCACAAGGGCCAGCCGCATCACGTGGTGATCATCCCGGACAAGGACAACCAGACCGTCAATACCGACGGCGACAGCTCTTTGCGGGGCGGGTGTATTGCACAGAAATGCTATAACCCGCAGACGCCGACACGCGACCGCCTGAAGACGCCGCTGATGCGGATCTATGGCACGCTGATGCCGGTCCCGTGGGATCTGGCGCTGGATGTGGCGGCCGAGGTGGGCAACCACGTCATCGCCAAACACGGCACCAATGCCTATGGTGTGAAAACCTTCAGCTACCAGTATATCGAGAACACCTATGCGATCTCGAAATACGCGCTGCGCCATATCAACACTGCGAACTTCACCTTCCACGACACGCCGTCCGACGTGACATCGACACCCGGTTTCCGGGATGCGGGTTTCGATAACTTCGGACCGTCCTATGAAGACTGGCGCGACGCGGAAACCTTGCTGGTCTGCGGCACCGACCCGTATGAGACCAAGACCATCCTCTATACCCAGTGGATGATGAAGGGCATGCAGAACGGTCAGAAAGAGATCTATCTGATCCCGCGACGGTCCGCCGGTGTGGCCCATGCGGAAAAGATGGGCGGTCTGCATATCGACGTACTGCCCGGTACCGACCTGCTGGTCGTCAACGCCATTGCCCGCGTCATCGTGGAAAACGGCTGGGAAGACAGCGACTGGATTCAGAAATGGGTCAACAACAAGTGGGAAAGCTCGTCCGGCTTCGGTCAGGGCACCCGGAACACGCCCTGGCAGTGGCGCACGACCTGGGGCAAGTTCCAGACCAAAGGCTTCGAGGACTGGAAAGAGTGGCTGCTGTCGCAGGACGAATTCGCGCCTGAAACCGCCGCGGCCATGGCCGAGATCGATGTGCAAAAGATCTATACGGCTGCCGAATGGCTTGCCAAACCCAAGGAGGACGGCTCGCGCCCGAAAACCTCGATCATGATCGAGAAAGGGTTCTACTGGTCGAACAACACCGGCAACACACAGGCGATCTCCGCGCTGGGCATCATCTGTGGCTGTGGCGGTCGTCCAGGTCAGGTCATCGGCCGGGCCGGTGGTCACCAGCGGGGCGGCGTGAAGGGCGGGAAGTACCCGCGCAACAAATCGCCCGAGAAACTGCCGGGTCGCCGCCGCCGCGCCATGGATACCGACCGATATCTGATCGCAGGTCATACCCGCATGGCCCACGTGATTGGCACCACATGGATCCAGTCCATGTGCGGATCGCAGCAACTGGCCGACAAGTTCGAGGAGCTCACCGTCCGCAACCCGCATCAGATCGCCTCTTTCGACAAGCAAGAGATGATCGATACGCTGAAGGCGCGCGCCGACAGTGGCGGCATGGTGGTGATCAATCAAGACATCTATCTGCAGGACCCGATCGGCAACCGATACGCCGACATCGTATTCCCGGCAGCAACCTGGGGCGAAGAGGACTTCCTGCGCGCCAATGGCGAACGCCGCCTGCGCCTGTATCAAAAGTTCTATGATGCCCCCGGTGCGGCCAAGCCCGACTGGTGGATCATTGCGCAACTGGCACGGCGCATGGGCTTTGACGGGTTCGACTGGCAGAACTCGAACGAGGTCGCGGAGGAGGCCGTGCGCTTCACCCGTGGCTCGCGCAAGGACTTCCATGCGGTCTACCGTCTGGCTAAGAAGGAAGGAAAAGGCCTGCACCAGAAGGTCCGTGAGTTTGGCACCGATGGTGTGCAGTGCCCGGTCATGCTGGATGCCGACGGGGTCACGTTGATTGAAACCAAGCGTCTGCACGACACAACCCGTACGCTGCCCGATACCGGCGCCGCAGGTAAGGATGTGTTCAACAAGAAACTGACGCATTTCAACAGCCAGACCGGCAAGTGCAACATCCAGAAATCGCCCTGGGGCCTGTTCTCGGACTATTGGGAATGGCTGAAACCAAACAAGGCCGAAGGCGAGCTTTGGGCCACATCCGGCCGGATCAACGAACGCTGGCAGTCCGGATTCGATGACCGCCGCCGCCCGTATATCGTGCAGCGCTGGCCGGAAAACTGGGTCGAGATTCACCCTGACGATGCGGCCGAACGCGGTATCGAAAGCGGCGACTATGTGATGGTGTACTCGGAACGCGTTCCGGGCAACAAGCACACGTTGCTGGGTGTGGAAGGCGATGACTTCCAGTTCTCGAAACTGATGGAGAACGGGCATATCGAACTGACCAAAGCGGCGATCACCGCCGTGGCCATGGTCACGCCCGCCATCAAGAAAAGCGTTGTCTACATGGACTTCCTGCACATGCAGCAGCCCGCCAACGCGCTTGAGGGCCGGATCGTCGACTGGATCAGCGGCAACTACAACTACAAGATGGGCGTTGCCAAGCTACGCAAGCTGGGGCCGAGCCCCTACAAGACCTCGTTTCGAACGATGTCCTTTGCACCGCGCGACATCGCCTGATGACAGCTTTCCGGGGGGCGGACGCCATGCCGCCCTCCGGGTTCGGTCCCACTGCAGAAGGGACCTTGGGTCGGGCACCCCCGGCTCATTGGAAGGCAGGTATCGGTTGGGAAACCTGCCTTCCACTTCACCCAACCCGTCCAACCGCAAACATGGCAGCTTGATATGAACATGCATTCCGATACCGCATTGCGCAATGAGGCCACCGGCCTGTTTTCCGAATACGCAAAATCCGAATATGACGTGATCCGCCTGCGCGCCATTCAGGCGCTGACCGCAATCGGCGCAAAGAACAACCCGGCCCTGGTCGAGGCGCTGCTGGACGACGACGAAGACGTCCGGCAAGACGCCGCCCAGGCATTGGGCGCGCTGGGCGTGCAAGACGCCGCGCCGCAACTGCTGGAAAACCTGATCCACGATCCCTGTGGCGAGGTGAAGCTCGCCTGCGTTACCGCCTTGGCCGAGTTAAAGGCCGAAGACGCCGCGCCCTACCTGCGCACTCTGGTCACCGGGCGCGGGGATGAGATCACGTGGGACGAGGACGAACTGCATCAAGACGAATGGGACGACTGGCTCGACACTCAGATCGCCGCGATCAAGGCTTTGGGCCAGATGGGCGACTCGGCGGCGATTGAACCCATCGTTATGGCTCTGATGGACGAAGACGGGCAGGAACTGGGTGATGTGGCCTGTGAAGCGCTGGGCCGGATCGGTGAGGCCTCGGTCCCGACCTTGGGCGTTTTCACGCAATCTTCGAACCGCCGCCTGCGCCATCGCGCCCTAGGGACGCTGGCGACGATTGGTGGCGTCGAAGCCGAAGCCATTCTTCGCAAGGCCGTCACCGACAAGGACGGCGCCGTGCGCCTGATCGCCTATGAGGCACTTATGCCGAACGATCCGGCATTGGTCGAACAGGCGCTTACCGACGCGGTAGAAGAGATTCGCATCGCGGCGCTGAACCTGCCTGGTTTTTCGGAGCCCGAACTGTTGGATCGCATGATGCGCGACCCCGGAGCCAAGGTGCAACTGGCGCTGATTGAACGTCTGGACCGAACCACGCCGATTGCGGATCAGGAGGACCTGCGCTGGCAGGTGCTGGATTTCCTTGCCACCGGCCACCGGCCCGAGGTTTCGGCACAGGCATTGGGCTTGCTGGCGGCACTGGCACCCGAGCTTGTGGCGGATCGCCTGAATGCGCTGTTCTTGGTTGACGTCGACGACCCAAAGGCCGAGCGCACCCAATGGGCCATTGTCGATGCGCTGGCGACCTCGCCATTGCGCGAGGCAGCGGAGTGGTTGCAGCGCGCCTGCCGTTCACCTTTCCGGTCGGTGCGGCTGAAGGCCGTGGCCTCTCTGGCAATGATCGTCACTGATGCGGACCGCCCGCATGTGAACCTGCAGCAAGGTCGCGAATTGCTGCTGTCCATTGCTTTAGCCCCGATTTCGGATTCGGAAGAACAGCTCGTAGAGTCGCCGCGAACCGACATCGCCGCGTTGGAAGGGGTGGGGCTGGACGTGTCCGAGGGGGGCGAAAACGGCCCGACCTCCAGCCTTGGCGCGATCCTTGGCCATGATGCCATTGCCGCCGAGATGACACAGGAGGCCGAGGAGGACGAAGTCCAGCCCCTGAGCCCACGCGAACAGTCATTGTTGGCAAAGGCGACCCGCCACCCCAAACGTCGCCGCGTTGCGCTGGATGACGATGCTGAGGCGCTGGAACGTGAAGCCCGCATGTCCGCCATACGCCTGCTGGGTGAGGTGAAGGGCATGCAGATCATGTTGGCACAGATCGCCGATGACCCCGAGACCGAGGTCGCCCAGCAAGCCTTTGCGGCGTTGGGCGTCGCCGTGGCGCATCACGGCTCGGAACTGGATGAACGCCAGCTTGTCGATCTGATCACCCAGGGCCTGTCGCACACGGATTCTGCCCTTTCGCTGCAAGCCCTGAAACTGCTGCAACAGGCGAAGCTACCGCCGCAAGACGCGTTGCGCGGCAAGCTGCGGGCGATGTTGAAAACCGGGGATACCCCGTTCCGTATCGACGCCATGCACATCCTGACCAGATGGGATGGCACCCCGGACGTCGCGCGCAGCCAGCTCGATGATGAATCGGCCCCGGTGCGTCAGGCGGCAATGCGGCTGCTGTCCGAGATGGCGCCGCATCAGGCGGGAGAGTCCATCGTGCACTTCCTGCTGGCCAACCCCGAGCAGCGAATCGTGACCTATGTCAATGACAGCTCCCCGGCGGTGGTGTCCATTGGGCGCGAATTGCTGACCGGGCTGCGCGACGATGACCGTCGCGCTCAGTGGCCGGTGATGATCAGCGCGCTGGCCGATCTGCTGGGGAATCCCTCGCAAGAGGCCTGAACCCGGAGAGACAAATGAAGATTTCGCTGAAATTGAGTGCAGCGATTATTGCGGGGGCGATGGTCTTTGCCCCCGCCGCACAGGCCGAGGACCTCCCTGAGGTCGCCGTAGTGCACCAGATCATAGACCTCAACGCAGATACTCCGGCCCATGCCTTTCGGTTTGAGCCGAAGCTGCTGCAGGTACCGGCCGGATCGACCGTCCGTTTCAAAGGCTCGACGGGGCGGCATACGGTGACCTCGATCATTCGTATGATCCCTGTGGGTGCGCGCGCGTTCGAGATTCGCGGCAAGCCCGAGATGGACCTGACCTTTGAAAAAGAGGGCGTCTATGGCATCCGTTGCCGTGTGCATGGGCGGCATGGCATGGTGATGTTGCTGATTGTGGGTGACCCCAGCTCGAACCTGGAAGAGGCACGCGCCTACCTGCCGAAATTGGGTGAGGCCGAACGGGCCGGGTTTGAAGAGCTGTTCGAACAATTGGAGGATCAAAATGGCTGATGGATGCGCCTGCGACCGGCACGCTCAAATGTATTTGACGGTGTCCGAAGCTCTGACCCGGGGTCTGGCCGTGTCCGATCCGGTTGCCGGTACCGAGACGCTGCCGCTGATCGACGCCATCGGCCGGGTGCTGGCCGAGGACTGCACCAGCAAAGTGGACATGCCCGCCTTTGATAACTCGGCCATGGATGGCTATGCGGTGCGAACGACGGAACTGGGCGATGGTCCGACGTTTGACTTGCCGGTCGCCGGGCGTGTGGCCGCAGGTGACAGTGGTGCCCATGATGCGCCCGCAGGTGCCGCGCTGCGGATTTTCACCGGCGCTCTGGTGCCAGCGGATTTTGATGCCGTTCTGATGCAGGAAGATTGCGAGACCACCGCTGACGGTATCCGTTTTACGCGCCGTCCTGAGCCTGGTCAGCATATCCGCCGTGCGGGCGAGGACCTGAAAGCCGGTGCACCGATCTTGCGGCGCGGATGTGAGATCACCGCGCGCGAGGCTGCCGCGCTGGCCTCGGCCGGGTATGGCGAGGTCAGAGTATGTCGCAAGCTCAAGGTCACGATCTTCTCGACCGGCAGCGAGTTGCGCCAGCCGGGCGAGGCTTTGGGCCCCGGTCAAATTTACAACTCAAATCGCTACATGCTGCGCGCGCTGCTGGACAAACCGTGGATCGACCTGACCGACAAGGGCCCGGTTGAAGATGATCCCGAGCGGTTGGAGCAGGTGTTGCGCGCGACCTGTGATTCCTCTGATCTGATCGTTACGACGGGCGGCGTATCGGTTGGTGAAGAAGACCACATGCCGCGCCTGTTTGTCGAAATCGGTGGCCAGACCGAAGTGATGAAGGTTGCGATGAAGCCGGGCAAACCAATCATGTTCGGCCGCCGGGGCGATGCGCTCTATGTCGGGCTGCCGGGCAATCCGGTCTCGGCCTACGTGACATGGCAGATTATCGGATCGCATATGATGGCGCGCCGGGCCGGTCTGCACCACGCTCCGCGCACGCCGGAACAGGCGGTTCTGGCCGAGCCGCTGGAACGTCGCGCCGGCCGTCAGGAATATCGCCCCGTCATGATCGAGGGCACGTCACCCGATGGCGCCCCTCGATTGCGCCTGATGGCGCCGTCCTATAGCGGTCGGATCGCGTTGCTGGCGCAAGCGGATGGCCTGGCCGTCATTCCGGCCGAAACCGAGGCATTACCGCAGGGCCACGGGTTGCAGTTCCTGCGATTCTGACACCGTTGGACAGGTCAGCCAGGTTCTTGCAAGAGCCGGGCGGCGGCAGCTACAACTGTTATGTGCCAGCTCTACGCGCCCGCTTGGACTCGATTATGGTTAAAGAACATATCCTTGTCGTCGATGATGACCCGCAGATCACGTCCTTTCTGCAGCGCTACCTTGAAAAGCAGGGTTGCCGGGTCAGCTGTGCCGCAGACGGCAATGCGATGGACGCTGTTCTGGGCACCTCCGAGATCGATCTGATCCTGCTGGATATCGGTCTGCCCGGTCGCAACGGGTTCGACATCACGCGCGAGCTGCGGGTGAGTTCCAACATTCCGATCATCGTTCTTTCGGGCCGGGATGAGATTTTCGATCGGGTCGTCGGGTTGGAGTTCGGGGCCGATGACTACATCACCAAACCTTTTGAGGCGCGCGAGGTTCTGGCTCGCATACGCACCGTTCTGCGTCGGGCCCGACCCGAAGAGAAAGGGGCCAACGGTGCCGAGACGCCTCAGGTCAAATTCGGCGACTGGGTGCTGAACGTGAATGAGCGCACACTGACGGCAACCGGTGCATCCGAAGCCACGCCATTGACGACCACGGAATTCGATGTGCTGCTGGCTTTTGTGACGAACCCGCATATGGTCTTTTCCCGGGACCAACTGCTGGACAAGGCGCGCGGGCGCGAGACCATTGTGGGCGATCGAACCATCGACGTGCATGTGGCACGGTTGCGCAAAAAGATCGAACCCGACCCCACCGCGCCGACATTCATCAAGACTGTGCATGGTATCGGTTATTGCTTTGCCGCTAATGTGCGCAAAAGCTCGGCCTAACTCAGATCCTTGAACATATAAGTCGTTGGCTCCAGCCGGTCTTCGAACGGGTTACGGCAGTAGTTCGGAATCTCTCCGGCGATCTGAAATCCCATGCTTTGATACAGGATGCGCGAGGGGTCAGAGCTGCGCGTATCCAACACCAGTAGAGTCCTGCCCAATTGGGTCGCCCGATCCTGTAGCGCGTCCATCAAAGCGCGCCCAAGCCCTCGGCGCCGGGCCTTTGGGTGGACCAGCAGCTTGGCCACATCGGCGCGATGCGGTTGGTTGGGCATTGCTGCCGGGATCAATTGCACCGTGCCCACAACCCGACCACTGTCGCGGGCCACGAACAGGTCCAGTGCACCGGTTTGAATGTCTTGCTGCACATGGTTCTGCCAATAGGCGCGTGCTTGATCCAATGTGAAGGGCAGGACGAACCCGATGCTGGCGCCGTCCTGTACACAGGCGTGCAGGATATCCGTCAGATCCTGCAGGGCGTCGTCAAAGCCGCTGTTGTCCAGACGCAAAATCATATCAGAACCAGCAGGTATCGCGCGCCCCGAGCGGGCGTTGTTTCAAACCGGGTCGGGCCGGACAGATGATAGCGCAGGCAATCGCCGCCATTCAGATCATGTGCGACCCCGTCCACCGTCAGCGTCAGGGCACCGTCCAGTATGATCAGGTGATGCTCCTGCCCGGGCTTTGGCGGGGTGTCATAGGTGATCACCGTACCGGGCGGCAGATGGCCTTCCAGAACCTCGGCGCTGAGACCGGTGGCAGGTGGAGACACCGACCGGCGGGTGAACCCGGTTTCGGGATCGCGCCATTCCGGTTGCCGTTCAAAGGGCACGCGTGGGTCGAAGCTATCCTCGACCATCATCAGCAGGCGGGACATCGGCAGGCCATATGCGGAACATAACCTCCCGAGCGTTTCCGCGGTGGGGCTGACATCCCCCTTCTCCATCCGCGAGAGGGTGGCGCGGCTGACGCCGCTGCGCTCGGCCAGTTGGTCCAGTGACCATCTATGGCCCCGGCGCAGTTCGTTCAGGCGGTTGGCAAGGCGGTTTGAGAGATCATCCAGCATTGTTCAGATATGAGAATCGCGTTCGTATCTGAGATTATCGTCCAAAAAAATTTGTAACGCAACAAGAAGGGGCGCAGAAATTTCTGCGCCCTGTCGTTTGATCTGTGTGTTTGTCCGGATCAGTTCCAGCCGACCTCGTTGAAGATTTTCTGCGCCTCGGGCAGATTCTCTGCGACTTCGGACAGGTTCACCTCATCGGCCTTGAACTCACCCAATGCCTTGACCGAGTCCACAAGTTCGACCCCTTCGACCGCCGGGAATTCGTCATTGCCTGCCGAGAAGTATTTCTGGGCCGAGTCGCTGGCTAGGTATTCCAGGAACAGGATCGCGTTTTCCTTGTTCGGTGCGTTCGCCGCCACACCGGCGCCGGACAGGTTCATATGCGCGCCGTTGCTGTCCTGGTTGGGGAAGACCCAGCCGATCGAGTCGATGTCAGCGGACACACCTTTGACGTCCTTGCGGATGGCGCGGGCAAAGTAATAAGTGTTCGAAACTGCGATGTCGCATTCACCCGAAACGATGCCGCGCAGCTGGTCGGTGTCGCCGCCCTGCGGGTCACGCGCCATGTTGGCAACGATGCCTTCGGCCCAGGCTTTGGCAGCCTCGGGGCCCTCATGGGTGATGATCGAGGCCAGCAGGGTCTGGTTGTAGGTGTTGCTGGACGACCGGATGCAGATCAGGCCCTTGTATTCCGGCTTGGCCAGATCGGCATAGGTGGCCGGTGGGTTGGCCACGTTTTCCTTGTCGAAAAAGATGATGCGGCCCCGCTGGGAAAAGCCGAACCACTCGTTATCGGTGTCCTGCAGGTTGGCAGGGATACGCTCTTCCAGAACGGTGCTGTCGATCGATTGCAGGATGCCCGCGTTTTTGGCCCGCGCCAGACGAGATGTATCGACGGTCAGCAGGATATCGGCAGGCGAATTCGCCCCTTCGGCTTCCATACGGGCGATCAACTCATCAGCCTTGCCCTCGATACGGTTGATGGTGATGCCGGTCGCCTCTTCGAAGTCACCGTACAGGTTTTCGTCGGTGTCGTAGTGGCGCGAGGAATAGAGGTTCAGTTCCCCCTCGGCAGCGGCGGAGGTTGCAATCAGGGCCGTCAGAGCGGCGGCAATGCAGGTAGAGGATTTCAGCATCATGTGTCCCAACATTTTAAACTTCGGTGGATCGATATCCGACTGAATTGGTCAATTAAACGATTCTCGAGGGGATGCAAGCAATTCCGACAAAATTAGTTGGTCAAAAGGTCGCCGTTGGCGGGCGCGAATAGGCATGAGGCAACGAGTACCTGAAAAAATGCGGTGGAAATGACCGAAATAGAGCCCAGTGCAGACATTTGAAACTGACGGTATTCTACCCATGGCAACACGATTATGACTTGGCAGGAAGTTTGGGTGCCGCACTGAATCGTGACTTAACGTTGATTTCAGGTAAGATGATCGAAAGAGGAAGCGGACAAAATGAAAGCTATCCCTGCCATCTTAGTTGCTCTTCTAGGTTCGCAGTCATTTGCACAAGAAGACCCAATTGGGGGTCGTATGATCTGCGAAATCCTTGCAAGCAAATTTGTTCCAACCAGCGACGATCACCACATCTCAAACGACAACGACGGTGAAAGGTATTCGTCTGGCACAGCATTCAACTTTGACTACACGCACGATTTAGAGAATGGCCTAGAAATATTTCTTGGCGAGCCGAATAGGGCAAATATGCTGATTGAAGAGTCGTTTCCTGCTGGCAGCTTCAAAGGGATATCCCGAATAACTAACAGAGCTGAGTTTAGGAAAGCCTACAGTGAATTATCACTCGACAAGTTTTCGATGAACTACAAAGGCGATTATCAACTCTATCTTAGAAAGTGCGATTCTGAGGAGTGGGAAGGTTTCTACACTGAGACCTATGTCAGCGGTCATTTTACTCAGGTAGTTTCGTTAAAATGTAGCACGTTTGTGGATTCCGTTGATGAAGTCTTGGCGCGCTTAAGGTTAACCGACTAGCCTGCTGATTATCTCAACGCCAAACTAGGAGAAGTGCTTTAGAGCGGCCAGTATTACCCCTATCAGCTTGTGGAACAAACGGCAGGTTTGTCCGCGTAGCAGACATAGAAGTGCCCAACAAAAAAACCGCACCCAGGGGCGCGGTTCTTTCAAACAGTTATGTGCAATTCTCAGCCCTGACGAGCTTTGAACTTGCGCTGCGTCTTGTTGATCACGTAGACGCGGCCTTTGCGACGCACAACCCGGCAATCACGGTGCCGGTTCTTGAGCGAGCGGAGCGAGTTCTTGACCTTCATGGGTCTGTCTCCAATCTGCGGCGCCTTCATCAAGGACGTGGCCAGCGCCTGGGTTAGCGGGTGCCCCGGAACTCCGGAACAGTGAAACGATGGTGGGCGGTACAAGGATCGAACTTGTGACCCCTTCGATGTCAACGAAGTGCTCTACCGCTGAGCTAACCGCCCACTGAAACCTTTGCGTGCCCTGCCCCATAACGAAATGGGGCGCGGATCCCCGCGCCGGTAGCGGGGTCTATAAAAGGAGTCGCAGAGGGGTTCAAGGGGTTTGGTAGAACTATTTTCCGGTCTATGTTGAAACCGAACAAGGAGTCACCATGCAGAACACGCCCTATGTATTGGATATGCCCACCAGCCGCACGTCCTGCGTGGTGTTTTCCTCTCCGCATAGTGGCCGGAATTACCCTGAAACCATGCTCAGCCGCTCGGTTCTGAGCGAAAACGTGATTCGATCCTCGGAAGATGCCTTTGTGGATCAGTTGTTTTCTGCGGCGGCTGATTTTGGCGCGCCGTTGATCTCGGCTGTGATGCCGCGTGCCTATCTGGACCTGAACCGCAGCGCCGAGGAGCTGGACCCGGCGCTGATTCAGGGCGCGCGCCGTCATGGGCACAACCCGCGTGTGGCTTCGGGGTTGGGGGTGATTCCCCGCGTGGTGGCGAATGGGCGTGCGATTTATCGCGGCAAGCTGACGATGGATGAGGCCCGCCTGCGTATCGACACCATCTGGCGCCCGTATCACGCCCGCATCAAATCCCTGCTCACCGAATCGCACAAGGCGTTCGGGCAGGCGATTCTGGTCGATTGCCATTCGATGCCGCATGAGGCCGTTGCCATGGTCAGCAATCCAAGAACCAGACGCCCGGACGTTGTGCTGGGCGACAGGTTCGGGGCGTCGGCGTCGGTCGATGTGGTAGACCGGATCGAAGCGGCCTTTGTCGCCGCCGGGCTGAACGTTGCGCGCAACACGCCGTTTGCCGGGGCTTACGTCACCCAGACCTATGGCCGCCCGACCCGTGATCAGCACGCCGTACAGATCGAGATCGACCGGGCGCTGTATATGGACGAAGTCCGAATCGAGCCGAATGAGAACTTCGCCGCGTTTCAGGAGATTCTGCGTGAGATCATTCGGGACATTGCCGGTATCGGCGAGGAATCCCTGCGTTTGGCCGCCGAGTGACCTCAGCGCAGGGCGCGGCCTTTGACAATCGCATCGCTGCCAAAGCGACGCCGGATCTCATCGGTGGCCCGCTCAGCTTGTGACCTTTGGGTGGCGCCGGGGTCCAGCAGGTCACCCGATATGTCCGCCTGCGATTCAGCGCACAGATCGGACAGGCCAACGCCCAGCAAGCGATAGGGCCCCTGATCCCCGACCTGATCGAACAACCCCCGTGCGGTGCGATAAATCCGGTCAGCGATCTGCGTCGCGTCCCGCAGGGACAGGCGGCGGGTGATGATCTTGTGATTGGCGCGTTTCAGTTTCAGCGTGATGACCCGTCCGGCCAGCGCCTTGGCCTTGGCGCGGTCGGCTACCTTTTCTGACATGCGCCACAAGTGGCCATCCAGAATGTCCAGACTGGCGGTGTCTTCGAAGAACGTGGTCTCGTTGCTGATCGATTTCATCGGCTCGTGCGCCGAGACGCGTCGCTTGTCCTGCCCGCGGGCCAGATGCCACAGCCGATAACCCATGGATCCGAACCGCGCAGTCAGCGCCTCTTGGTCCCATCGCAGCAGGTCGGAAAAGCTGCGGATACCTGCGCGGTCCAGAGATTCCTGTGCGGCCGGACCGATGCCCCAGATCAGCCGCACCGGTTTGTCATACAGGAAGCCCGCCGTCTCAGCCTGACCGATCACCGAAAACCCGCGTGGCTTGTCGAGATCGGACGCGACCTTGGCCAGAAACTTGTTGTGCGACAGGCCGATCGAGCCGGTCACGCCCAACTCATCCTTCATCCGCTTCACCAGCCGCGCCAGCATCACGGCAGGCGGCGCACCGTGCAGGCGTTCGGTGCCGGACAGGTCCATGAACGCCTCATCCAATGACAGCGGCTCAACCACCGGAGTCAGCTCATCCATCATCTTGCGAATCTCGCGCGAGACTTCGGCATAGACCGACATGCGCGGCTTAATCACCACCGCCTCGGGGCAGAGTTGCAGCGCCTTGAACATCGGCATCGCCGAACGGACGCCGCGAATGCGGGCCACATAGCAGGCGGTGGACACAACGCCCCGCTTGCCGCCGCCGATGATCACCGGTTTGTCGGCCAGTTCCGGATCGTCGCGCTTCTCGACCGAGGCGTAAAAGGCGTCACAATCCATATGCGCGATGGACAGATCGAACAGTTCCGGATGTGTCTTTACCCGCGGGCTGCCGCAGGCAGGACAGCGCCGTTCGTTGGTCAAGGTGGTCAGGCAATCTCGGCAGAGACCGGGCATGTAGTTTTCCCGCCTTCCGTGCGATCCAGTCAGCGGCTTACTTATACCAGCCTCGGCTGCTGCGCAAAGTACCAGCGGATGCAAAGGTCACGGCGATGTCCGGAAGAAGACCCCCCGCGAAGTGGCGGGGGGAGGTGACGGACCTCAGGAAGAGACGGTCCGCGGGGAGTATCACGACCCTAGAATCGCTTAAAATCGCCGGTTTCGGTAGGACCCAGATCGCGCTAGAAAAACTCGGGTTTTTCATGTGTGTTTTGGGGCACAGGGACGATTTGGCGCGGACCAGCTGAAAAGTGACGCAAGGTCAACCGGTTGACTGCGGTTTTCGGCGTGAAAATCCGCCGATCTGCAAGGGTGTCTCAGTGCTGTGTCAAGGAATTTAACTCGGCAAGAACCGCCTCTGCGGCCGCTTTCGGATCCGCGGCCTGATAGATCGGGCGTCCGACAACGATGTGATCGGCACCGTCGCCGATGGCGCTGGCCGGGGTGGCCACACGTTTCTGGTCGCCGAGGGCTGAGCCGGTCGGGCGGACGCCAGGTGTGACGATCAGGCGGCCCTCGGCCTGCGGCAGGGCGCGGATCAAGGCGGCTTCCTGCGGGCTGGCGATCACACCATCGGCGCCGGCTTCTAGTGCGTTGGCCGCACGCTCAACCACCAGATCCTGCACGTCGCCCTGTTTCAGCAGGCTGGCATCCAGATCGTCCCGGTTCAGCGAAGTCAGGATGGTTACCGCCAGAATCTTGAGGTCTTTGCCTGAGGCCCCCTCTTTCGCCGCACGCACCACATGCGGGTCGCCATGCACGGTCAGGAAATCCAGATCGAACTGCGCCAGCCCCCGCACAGCGTTTTCCACCGTGTTGCTGATATCGAACAGCTTCATGTCCAGAAATATGCGCTTGCCATGATCCTGTTTCAGCTCATTGGCCAGAGCCAAACCGCCTCCGGTCAGCATTCCCAGCCCGATCTTGTAGAAGGACACCGCGTCGCCCAGCCGCTCGGCCATGGCTAAACCCTGCAGGGCGTTCGGGACATCAAGGGCAACGATCAGGCGGTCATCGGACATGGGGCAAGCTCCTTTTTGGCAAACGTCTGCGTCCTAGCGGGTTCGGGCGCCTCTGTCCATGCGGGACCGAAGGGTGACGAAAACCAACCCGCAAATACCGGACTGTGATATGGTGCAGGACATTCAATGGCGCATTTCAGATGGGGGAGAATATGAAAGCACGGATTGGAGTTGGACTTGTTCTGGTATTGGCGGCGTGTCAGGACATGCCGCTGGAGACAGAAGCTGCGGACACTTTCATCGTGTCACCAACAAATGATGATCTGCGTCTTGTGCGCGGATATCGGTCCACCGATGACGATTGTCAGCTGACCGGGGAAACAGCCTTTACAATCGATTTTCTGGATGATGCGGCGGATCTTGTATCCTGTCCGACAGGAAGCGATGCGGCGCAATCCTTGGTCGAGATGTATGGTGCGCGGCAGGTGGCGGCAACCGGAGGCTATTCAGTCTTTACGGTTCCTCGCCGATAGACCGCCCCAGGCGTGGCCGACCCTAGGAAAAAGCGATGTCAGC
The DNA here is from genome assembly GCF_056538665.1 of Ruegeria sp. BF6. Classification (NCBI taxonomy): domain Bacteria; kingdom Pseudomonadati; phylum Pseudomonadota; class Alphaproteobacteria; order Rhodobacterales; family Roseobacteraceae; genus Ruegeria; species Ruegeria sp. BF6. The sequence continues at coordinate 8,798 of NZ_JBQFTN010000013.1, read as the reverse complement.
CTGTCGTACATTTCTGCCAGGATATTGATTTTCCTCAGCCCGCGCGGCGCTACAGGATATTCTTTGCCCTCGGCGATCTTCATCGAGCTGATCAGGTGTGGCACGGCTTGCAGCATGGCATCACGTAAGGGGATGGTTGTGTCACCGTCTCGCAATTGCGCAGACGAGTTGGCTTTGCGGCGTTGCGTGTCTCCCCACTTGATCAAAGCGCTGGGACGGTAACTGCGGTCCTGCACCGGTGCATCGCGCAGCATCCCGAAATCGGCCTCCGGAGCGTCAAACCGGTGTTGCATGGATCTCCTGTTGGCCAGTGGAAAGTGAATCAGCGCAAATTCGGGGGCGTGGGCCCATGGATGGAAGGCCCCGTGTGCGCCCAGGAAAAACTTGATCGGTTCGCTCAAGTCAAAGCGTTTGGAATAGCGCGTCGAAGACCTGAGTTGCATCCGGTCCTCTGGCAGCGGCTCGACCTCGAATCCCACCGCCCCACGACACTTTGCGGCAGTTGGCTTTCCACAATCTGAAGCAAGGTCTGCTCGCGCTGTGTCGGCAGGACGAATTCATCCACGTCTCCGCACAGCACCCAGGCACGCGAGTTGAGAAGAACAGCGCAGATATCGGTGAGTATCCGCCAACGTTGTTCATCAAAATCCTCTGGCAACTGATTGCGTGGGATTCTGATCAGGTTGCAGTCTTTCGCCATTTCAGAATGAACGTCGTCGTTGCCACGACCAACGATTTACTGGTTTTTCGTACCGAGCATCTGGCCACAATACTCAATCCATTTCGAAAAATACCAATGGTCTTACAGGCCATCGTGACGGCGCAAACATTCAACTCAAACTCTCTTGTCGGAGACGCGAAAAAATTGAGCGTGATTTTCCGGGCAAGGCCAAAGGTTTTGATGAGTTTGTGTCATTTCGGCCTTGTGGACCTTCCCGGCATTGCGATGTGTTAACTACGGCAACCGGCGTGTTGTGCGTGGAGATAGAAGAAAACACTGCGGCATTTGCGTATGCTATGTCTTGAAAGCGTTCAGAAATTCACCAGATTGAATGCGAGGCCCAGACCGACGCGTGCCGCCAAGCGGGCGCATCACATTCAGGGCGCTTGAGGAAAAGGAGAATAATATGGACTTGAACAAGTTCACCGAGCGGGCACGGGGATTCGTGCAGGCGGCGCAGACGATTGCGCTGCGCGAGGGGCACCAAAGGCTGGAGCCCACACATATACTCAAGGCATTGATGGATGACGATCAGGGGCTGGCCAGCAACCTAATCACCCGCGCGGGCGGTGCACCGAACCGCGTGGTTGAGGCGCTGGACGCGGCGATGGGGAGAATCCCGAAAGTCAGCGGCGATGCGAGCCAGATTTATATGGACGGCCAGACTGCCAAGGTGTTGGACGAGGCACAGAAGATTGCCACCAAGGCGGGTGACAGCTTTGTGCCGGTCGAACGCGTGTTGATGGCGCTGTGCATGGTGAAATCCAAAGCCAAAGAGGCATTGGAAGCCGGGGCCGTATCCGCCCAGAAACTGAACGAAGCGATTAACGATATCCGCAAGGGTCGCACCGCTGACACCGCATCGGCGGAAGAGGGTTATGACGCGCTCAAGAAATACGCGCGCGACCTGACCGAAGCTGCTGCGGAAGGCAAGATCGACCCGATCATCGGGCGGGATGAGGAAATCCGCCGCTCGATGCAGGTTCTGTCGCGTCGCACCAAGAACAACCCGGTTCTGATCGGTGAACCCGGCGTCGGTAAAACCGCGATTGCCGAGGGCATGGCCCTGCGCATCATCAATGGCGACGTACCGGAATCGCTGAAGGACAAGAAGCTGCTTGCGCTCGATATGGGTGCGTTGATTGCCGGTGCGAAGTATCGCGGTGAATTCGAGGAGCGTCTGAAGGCCGTTCTGACCGAGGTGACTGAAGCCGCTGGTGAGATCATCCTGTTCATCGATGAGATGCACACTCTGGTCGGCGCGGGTAAATCCGACGGCGCGATGGATGCCGCAAACCTGATCAAGCCTGCGCTTGCCCGGGGTGAGTTGCATTGTATTGGTGCGACCACGCTGGACGAGTACCGTAAGTACGTCGAAAAAGACGCGGCCCTTGCGCGCCGGTTCCAGCCTGTGATGGTCACCGAGCCGACGGTCGAGGACACCATCAGCATCCTGCGCGGCATCAAGGAAAAGTACGAACTGCACCATGGCGTGCGTATCTCGGATTCGGCGCTGGTATCGGCGGCGACTTTGTCGCATCGCTATATCACCGACCGGTTCCTGCCCGACAAAGCCATCGACTTGGTCGATGAGGCCGCGTCGCGCCTGCGGATGGAAGTGGACTCCAAGCCCGAGGAGCTCGATCAGCTGGATCGTCAGATCCTGCAGATGCAGATCGAGGAAGAGGCACTGAAGCTGGAAGATGACGCGGCCTCGAAGGATCGTCTGGAAACCTTGCAAAAGGATCTGGCTGATCTGCAGGAGCAATCCGCCGAGATGACCGCCCAATGGCAGGCCGAACGTGACAAGCTTGCGGGCGCGCGTGATTTGAAGGAACAGCTCGACAAGGCGCGGGCTGATCTGGAGATCGCCAAGCGCGAAGGCAACCTCGCCAAGGCGGGTGAGCTGTCCTATGGCGTCATCCCCGAGCTTGAGAAAAAGCTGACTGAGGCTGAAAACGCCGAAAGTAGCCAGATGATGGCCGAGGAAACGGTGCGTCCGGAACAGATCGCCTCGGTGGTCGAACGCTGGACGGGTATTCCGACCTCGAAAATGCTGGAAGGTGAGCGCGAGAAACTGCTGCGGATGGAAGACGATCTGCACTCCCGTGTGATCGGTCAGGATGCGGCTGTGACCGCCGTGGCCAACGCCGTGCGCCGTGCGCGTGCAGGCCTGAATGACGAGGGTCGCCCGCTGGGCTCGTTCTTGTTCCTCGGCCCGACCGGCGTGGGTAAGACCGAGCTGACCAAAGCCGTGGCAAATTTCCTGTTCGACGACGACAACGCGATGGTGCGCATCGACATGTCCGAGTTCATGGAGAAACACGCGGTCGCCCGTCTGATAGGTGCCCCTCCGGGCTATGTCGGCTATGACGAAGGTGGCGTGCTGACCGAAGCTGTACGGCGCCGGCCCTATCAGGTCGTGCTGTTTGATGAGGTCGAAAAGGCGCATCCGGATGTGTTCAACGTGCTGTTGCAGGTTCTGGACGATGGTGTTCTGACCGATGGTCAGGGTCGCACCGTGGACTTCAAGCAGACGCTGATCATCCTGACGTCGAACCTCGGGTCTCAGGCGCTCAGCCAGTTGCCCGAAGGAGCTGACAGCGCGCAGGCACGGCGAGATGTGATGGATGCGGTCCGGGCGCATTTCCGGCCCGAGTTCCTGAACCGTCTGGACGAGACCATCATCTTTGACCGCCTCAAGCGGGCCGATATGGATGGCATCGTCGATATTCAGATGGCGCGTCTGCAGAAACGTCTGGCCGCCCGCAAGATCGAGCTGGTGTTGGACGATGGCGCGAAGGAATGGCTGGCCAACGAAGGTTATGATCCGGTGTTCGGTGCGCGCCCTCTGAAACGGGTGATCCAGCGCGCGTTGCAGAACCCGCTGGCCGAAGCCTTGCTGGCCGGTGAGATCAAGGATGGTGAGACCGTTCCGGTTACGGCCGGGACAGATGGCCTGATCATCGGTGACCGGTTGGGCACATCAGAGCGGCCCCGCCCGGATGATGCCGTGGTGCACTAACGAACGCCCGACAAAAGAAAGACCCGCCACCCCGGCGGGTCTTTAATTCTTATGTCCCGGCAAATTGCCGGTTCAGGAATTCGGCGATTTCTGTCAGGGACGCTTCCGCCTCGGGGATATCCGGGTAGAATTCGAACACGTGCCACATGCCTTCCCAGATGCGCAAAGTGCAGTCCGCACCCGCATTACGCAGGAGATGATCCAGACGCACGCAACCGCTCAGCAGATGATCGCGGGTTCCGCTGGTCAGGAAGACGGGTGGAAAACCGGCGTCGAACGTGCCGTAGATCGGTGAGATGTCGGGATGTGTCAGGTCGGTTTGACCCGGTGCGTAACAGGACCGGAAAAACTCGACCTCGGTCTGGTTGAGGAACGGGTCCCGATCCGCCCGGCCGCTGTCACCGGGATTGTGCTGATCGACAAATGGCGACAGCAGGGCCAATGCCCTTGGTTGCGGCCCGCTGGTCGCACGCATCCGGTGAAGCGCCGCCAGGGCCAGATTGCCGCCAGCGGATTCGCCGCACAGGCAAGCGCTGGGTGTTTCCGCCAGAACGGAAGAGATCACCGCGGTACAGGCGTCAAGTGCCGCCGGGTAGGGGTGTTCTGGGGCCAGCGGGTAATGGGGCGCAATCACAACAGCACCGGTTTTTTCCGCGAGCGAGGCGGAAATCGGCAGATCCTCGAACGGGCTGCCCAAGGTAAAACCGCCCCCGAACAGATAGACAAGCTTGCGGCCTGCACGCGGTTCAGGTGGCGTGATGATCATGCATTGAACGCCTGCGATTGCCTGCTCGGACAGGGTGACGCCGGTTTTTTCAAGCACCAACGCACACCCCTGTTCGCTTTGCTCGCGCAACATGACTCGAAACTCGTCCAGGGGAAGGCTCAGATCGCGGCTCTGGGCCTGGGCTGCAAACGCCTGGGCCTCGGGGCTGATCAGGGCAAGGTTCGGCAAAGGATGGTCTTTGGTCTTGGTCATATTGGAGGCTTGGAAAGCGGGCCCTGAAACCGTTTTATATCAGTGCAAATATTCGTGCCGGACCGCCCGTGCCGCCGACATGTTTGGGGGCGCCTATGACCAACGTGGCACCGACCGCAGGTACCCGATCCAGACCGGCCATGTTTTCGATCCCAAAGCGGCCGGTTGGCAACCATGCATAGTGTGTGGCGAAATCTGTAGATATGCCGTGGTCCAGAGACAGGGTGTCCGATGCAATCGAGCGCGCGCCGGTTTCTTCCATCAACATCTGCGCAGCCTCAACGTGGAAACCGGGATAATGCTGTGCTTGACCGTCAAACCCGCGATAAGCGTCACTATCGGCCTTGGCAGCCCAGCCGGAATACAGCGCGACACAAGCGCCGTCCGGAATGTCGCCATTGGCCGACATCCACGCCCTCAGATCATCCGGGGTGAGCAGCGTATCCACGTCTTCGGCTGCGCGGGCCGCGATGTCCACGACACAGAGTGGAGCAACAAGATCCGAGACCGGGATTTCCTCTACCGAGGCCCCATCGGCGGAAAAATGCAAAGGTGCATCAATATGCGTGCCGGTGTGTTCATTCACCATCATCCGTTGCACGTTGAAGCCATGGTCTGCGAAATTGAATACCTGTTCGGACGCATATCCCGGCTCTCCGAAATACGTCGGGAAATCGGCGCTGAGCGGATGGGTCATGTCCTCGATCCCGCCGTGACCTGCAGCCAGTGCCGCGGGCGCGGCAGCTCCGGTTGCAGCGGCGGCCACGCCGGTGGCAGCTGCGGCTTTGAAAAACCCGCGCCGCGACAGCATACGGTTCTTGACGGCGTTCATTACGCAAATGTCACACATTCGTCTTCTCCCTCTGAGGTTCTTCAACTGATCGGATGGGCAGGCCACCCGCTTTTCGTTTTCAGTTCCTGAGGATCAGCCTGCATTTTTGCCGCAAGCTTTGTAAAGTCCGGGTTGGCCGCAGGTACCGCCGCCGTCACTCCCCCGAGCGCGCAGACCGGCTTTAGTAGTTGCCTGTCTGGCGGCTTTTGCGCAGGGCGCGCAGGTCTTCTGCGCTCATCCGTGGGGCGTCCTCGGCGCTTTGCACGGGCTTTAGATTGGCCTCGATCACCTCGGCCAGTTTTGGCGCCGTGTCGCGCAAACGCAGATACCCCAGAACGCCGCCTGCGCATTGCAGGCTGAAAACCCAGGTTCCAATCAACATGTAGACGACGAACAGACCGATCAGCGACCAGATTGGGCGGATGGATGCCATGCCCTTTGTCATGTCTTCAAGCTCTTGCAGGTCAGCCTGCAACGACCCGAAATAGTCCGTGGCAATCAACAGCGCGATAAGAAGCGCATGCAGGACGAACATCCCCACGTAGCTGAAGATGGTCAGCGCAAACAACGGACCGAACGACGCCCGAAAATGCCGGAAAGGCGTATAGTGCATACCGTCCGGGTCCCGCCCGACCGAGGCGGATGTGATCGGTACAAGCAGGCTGGCCCGGATCGAGCATATGGACAAAAAGACCGCAAGCAGCCCCAGCAACCCCGGAAGCGCCCAGGACGGGTCGACATATTCAAGCGCCAGGTCGGCGACTTCACTCTGCTGCAGAATGTCGGGTGAAATCACGAAAATCGAGGCCGCAATAACCACGCCCAGGATGAGGGTCACGCTCACGCCCTCGACAGCGCCGTAGATCACCGCCGGGGTGAACAGCCCTTTGATTCCTGTGCTGGGTTTCACGCCTTTGACCTGCAGACCCATCCTTGTTCCAAGCAGGGTCGGGACGACGCTGGAAGAGGCCATGATCAGGAACGTCACAATAAATGCAAATGGCGGGAAAATAAGGCCCAGCAAGAACCCGACCAGGGCTCCGATCAGATTGTAGAGGGTCAATCCAATAAACATGACCGGCAAAACTACCGCCAAGCGCCAGAAAATAGACAAGGACAAAGGGAAGGCTTTGGCAAACAGCACTGCTATAATCTCTGATCGGTATCCGTCTATATGTCGGCGTATCGAAGCCGCTAAGGCTGCGCCAGTTCTTTTCCGGAGCGTTGTCAAATGCTGTGTCGCTATGTGTCATTTTGGAATCGCAATGACGGGGCTGCGGAGGTGAGGCCGCGCCCGATACGTTACAATCTCGTCTCTCAATCGTGACGCCTGTTTCCTTGGCTCTGTGCTATCAGCGGATTACCTCATACCCGAGTAAGTTTGACGACTGGAGACATACATGGCGTTTCGCTGGACCAATTCACTGACACAAGCCGACGTCACCCCGCGGGCGGCGTTTCTGAACCGGCGGCAGGTCTTGGCCGGGCTGGCGGGTGTCGGACTGGCGGGGATGACGCGTGGGGCCGCGGCGCAGGAGGCGCTGGAACCGAACACGTGGGAAGAGATCACCTCGTACAACAATTATTACGAGTTCGGGACCGGCAAGGACGATCCGGTCAAATATGCGGGCGCGCTGACGACCGAACCTTGGAGCATCAAGATCGACGGTCTGGTCGACAATCCGGGCGAGTACGACTTCAAAGACATTATGTCCGAGATGACGGTTGAGGAACGCATATACCGCTTCCGCTGTGTCGAGGCCTGGTCGATGGTGATTCCCTGGAACGGGTTCGAACTGGCCGATCTGCTGAATTTGGCCGGCGTGCAGGATGGCGCCAGATACGTGGCTTTTGAAACCGCCGTGATCCCTGATGAGATGCCGGGCGTGCGATATCCGATTCTGGACTGGCCCTATCGCGAAGGTCTGCGCCTGGATGAGGCGATGCACCCGCTGACCATCATGGCCACCGGCATCTATGGTCGTCCGATCCCGAACCAGAACGGTGCGCCGCTGCGTCTGGTGGTGCCGTGGAAATACGGCTTCAAGTCGATTAAGTCGATCGTGCGGATCACCCTGACGGATGTCGAGCCGCCCACCAGTTGGAACATGTCCAACCCGCGCGAGTATGGTTTCTATAGTAATGTGAACCCGAATGTGAATCACCCGCGCTGGTCTCAGGCCTCGGAACGTCAGATCGGCGGCGGCCTCTTTGCCAAGCGGATTCCGACTCTGATGTTCAATGGCTACGAGAAAGAAGTTGCGGGCCTGTACGAGGGCATGGATCTGGCGGAATACTATTAAGCTTATGCAACGGGTGAATCAGATATTGCGCCGTATTCCAGTCTTGGCGGTATATCTGTTGGGAGTGCTCCCAGCACCGTGGCTGTTCTATCAGGCGCTGACCGGTGGTTTGGGCGTGGAACCGATCGAGGCGCTGGAACACCGGTACGGAGAGCTGGCGCTGCAACTGTTGATTGCGGTGCTGGCGATTTCCCCGCTGCGACGGTTCCTCGGGCTGAACCTGTTGAAGTTCCGCCGTGCCCTTGGCGTACTGACATTTACCTATGTCAGCCTGCACCTGTTGGTGTGGTTGGTCCTGGATGTTCAAGTGCCCAGCCAGATCTGGGCTGATATTGTCAAACGCCCTTATATTACGGTCGGCATGGCCGCGTTTACCCTGATGCTGCCGCTAGCGGTGACATCGAACAATCTGTCCGTGCGCAAACTGGGGCCTCGTTGGCGCAGCCTGCAACGGCTTGTCTTCCCGGCAGCGGTTCTGGGGGGGCTGCACTACGTCATGCTGGCCAAGGGATTTCAGATCGAACCGCTGGTCTATTTGACCCTGATCGTTGGCTTGCTGCTGCTGCGCCTCCCGGGTGCGGGTCTGCAGACTCGACCGCGTGAGGCCGATTCCGCCTGACTCTCTGCCGAGTCTGTGGGTAATTCTGTGTAGAAGCCGGGATTCGGGGCGTAGCTCTTACGGAAATACTCGGCGGGTTCAACTTGGCTCACTTCAACATATTGATTTAATAGAAAATTATTTGATTACGCGGTTTTTTGCAGATTTCGTGTTTTTTCTGCTTGCGGCTAGTGCTGGTTATACTTAGAACCCCCTTCACCGGCGCTGCTGAGGCGCTTGGGACGCACCGGTGAGACGGTGGGACGGGCCGGAGAGACGGTTGAGACGCTCAGGAGAGACTGGGGGCATCTTGGGAATGAGTTAGGCGGGCGCGCTGAGG
>NZ_JBQFTN010000012.1:0-104924 GCF_056538665.1 Ruegeria sp. BF6 | reverse complement strand
AATCCGCCGCATAATCAGACCAATCAGATGGGCCACATCCTCTCTTAGATCAGAGCGCCATCTGTCCCAAAATCCCTGACGACGGACACCCCTCATCTGATCGAGAAATTTCGCTGCCCGCTTTAGAGTTCGCGCCCGGCCTGATGGCTGCGCTCCGATAGTCTCCTCGAGCCATTTCTTGTTCGCCTGGTGGATGTCAATTCCAGCCTCGCGGCAGCAACTAATAAATACCGTTAACGGAATGGCCTCACGAGCCGAGATCGGCGGCAACCCGAGCGTGCCTTTACTGACCAGTTCGAGGAATTTGGCCGACCGGTCTTGACGCGTTTTGTTTGCTGCCTTCTTAGCACGCTCGCCGCTTACCAAATCAAAAAAACGTTTGGTGTTCGAGTACCAGACATAAAACCTATCATAGCTTTTGAAACCGCAGTTCATTGGAGCTGTTCCGGTGTCGAGATAGTCCGCGACCAGAGTGCGTAAGCGCTTTGAATCACAAACCACTTGTGCGTTTTTTGGGGTTGCGTCCAAAACGTCAAAGACTTTTTCTACTTTGGACAACGAGCCACGGATTTTTCTCCAGGAGGATTCAGTCCACGGCAGATCAAGGACGCCGGCATTGGCCGCCAGCAGTGCGTCGCGAAGCGTCGGAGGTGTCAGCTGAGTTTGTTCGTTCGCTGTCATTGTTTGTCTCCAATCAGGGGGAAAGACCGTCGTTGCGCGAAAGAACGACGGTCTTTGCCTTCTGTTGGTTTTGACGAAAAAATTGGCTTGTGAAGCAAAGGAGCGGATGAATGAAGAAAACACCCAATGGTGTTTCGTCCGGAAATCCCTTTGGGTGTTTTCTTCATTGTCGCGCCGTGAAGCAGGATGTGTTCACTGCTGTATGGTCTTGTCATTTTCCAGCCCTCTTGCCTGAGTTCAGAAAATTCAAACGCTCAATTTCTTCGATGTTCGGGCGGAAAAGCCATCGCCGCCCAAGCTTAAAACCGTGGCGTTGACCATTTCGCGCCAAACGTCGAAATGTCTCCGGGTGGCACTTGACAAACCGCCGGTCGAGCAACCGCAGGTCCTCGATTGATAGCAACGGTGCAAGAAGGACTTTGCGGCCCTCACTGCCTCCAAACGCCCATAACAAGATCGGATCGTCTACCTCTTCAAGCCGCAGTACATCGAGCAGGTCGAAGCAGGGGTGCTCACCAGGAACAGAAACAGGCGTCAGGCCATGAAGCTTGCGAAATCGTTCAACTGAAGATCGGCTGCAGCGCCAGCGCTTAGCTAAGCAACGAACGGTCAAGAGCGGCGAAGGGTTCTGTCTAATGGCGATAGCTAAGTTGTGCGCATCATATTCAGCTTGTGTACCAGCACAGTTCACACCTTTTTCCGTTTGTTTTGACATGCGCTACCTCCGATGCCCGGAGGAGATGGGTTCGAACCGAAACAGGAGAAATTCTTCGTTGGCAGATAATGATCTCTCAATCGGCGCGGCGATGCAGAATGGGGATTCGATGTGTTGTGGTGTTTCGAACCTGACGGCTGGATGGTTCGGCGCTGGGAAATGCCTCAGAAAAAATTGTCCAAATCTTGCCCATAATCCACGTAAATCGGTGTGTTTTACCGTAATTTCAACGGGTTCAGCAATTTTGCCGGAGTGAGACACAAAATGGAAATTTCGCCTTGTATTCCCGTTGCTTGCAAGGATATACCCGTCGGCGGAGACGTGGCCGAGTGGTCGAAGGCGCTCCCCTGCTAAGGGAGTAGGCGGGAAACCGTCTCGAGGGTTCGAATCCCTTCGTCTCCGCCACCTACCTTTTTTCGTAGATACGGCGTGAAACTCGGCTTACCAAATTAATCTTTGGGCAAGTCTATGTTTCGGCTTTGGTGTACTGAGAGGCTTTGGTTGCGCAGTTTCTGGCACGCAACACTGAGCCTTGTGATCAGATGTGCATTTCCAGCCGCACGTCGGGGAAAGACCTGAGTACTGTGTCAAATCCTGTCTTCGGCAGGGCGCACAAAGCTGTCGACAACCCGTCGGCAATGGCCGCGCTGGGCGCTGAGACTGAGACGATGCCCGCTGGGCGCATACCACTCGCAGGGTTCAGAATATGCCCCTGATCACCTGTCAGCATGAAGCTGCGCGCGTTCGAAGTTGCGACCGCACGGTCCCGTAGTTCGATGGATTTACGAACATTGCCTCCGGGTCCAGCCAGCCCGACCTGCCAGGCTTGTCCGTCTCCGCGTTGCCCCCAGGCTGCTATTTCTCCCATATTTACCAGCACGCCCCGCAGGTCATGCGCGGTCAGCAGCGCACTGATACGGTCGGTGATGGCGCCCTGTGCGATGCCGTTCAGGGTCAGTGCTGAAACACCCGGTTGCGGCAGGCGGATCATGTCCGTCTGAACGTTCACGCGAGTCCACCCGACAGAACGCCGTGCCGCGTCGGTCTTTTCAGGGCGCGCATCAGTTGCGAGTGCGGACCAGAGTGGTTGAACGGTGGGGTCAAACGCGCCGTTCGTAGCCTCGTGCAGCGCCGTGCACAGGCTGAGAACGTTTAGCAATTCAGGTGCGGGGTCCGACAGTTGGCCGTCGCGGTTCAGTCGGCTGAGTTCGGATTGAGGGCGGTACAGGCTGAAGATGTTTTCCAAACGGTTCAACTCGGCCTCGACGGCGGCAATGATCGGCGCCGCCTGGGTATCGGTCAGCCCTTCCAGCCGCAGGCTGGCTTCGGCCCCCAGTGCAACCCCGCGCCAATGGGCCGCTGGGGCGGGTTTCGCGCTGGCTGGAAAGGCGGCGCAGGCGGCGGACATGGTCAGGAACCGACGGCGGGAGAGGGGGGTCATGAGGGGGTCTCCAGTTTCAGGTCCAGATCGACGGGGCCGAGAACCTCGGCAGCTGGAATGTCGGGCAGCGGCATCTGCGCGCCGCCATATTGGGTGATGAAAACATCGGCAGCGGTGGGATCGGCAAAGGGTACAACCTCGGGTGCGCCCATGCCGCCTGCAACGTTGGAGCCGACCACAAAGGTTGCGTCATCAGCCGCGATCCAGTTGGAAATGCCCGGCTGCCGCCAGTTCGGGGCAACCCCCATGTCACTGACATAAACAGCAGTGATTTTGGCATCCCTCTCGGGGCTTTTCAGATAGGCCACCATGTCGCGCACTTGAGCAAAGAACAGCGGCACGGGATACCCTTCCAGATGAATTTGCCCCTTTGGCCCGCCATGCTCGGCAATGTTCATCTGACAAAAATAGCTGAGCGCGTCCGGTGTCAAATCAACCGGGTCAGGGGCCACGGCCATCTCTTCTTTACAAGCAGTCAGGGCTACCAGGGCGATCAGGCAAAAGCGTTTCATGGCTCGACCCTCCGGAAGGCGGCACGGGCTAGGATAAAACCCAGCACCGGCCAGATCAGCAGCGAGGCCGGCGCGGCCCATACGGGCAGAGCCTGCGCAGCTCCAGTCATGCCCGAGGCCATGGCGACACCTTCGGTCGCGGCGATGTTCCACAGACGGAATGCGTCGGCCGGGTTGGCAACCATCACCCACGGAAAGACGGATTGGGTGAAGGTGCCGCCCTTGTCCATGACGACGGCTCCCAACAAGCCCAGATCATAAAGGACGACAAAAACCAGCCAGAGCCCGGCCGACAGACCTGCTGCCGCCGTGGCGCCCCTTGCCAGGGCAGACAGCAGGTAACCCAGCGCCAGAAACACAGCGCCCAGCAGGATGGATGTGAGAATGAGGCGAGCCAGCGCCATCAGGCTTTCCGGTCCCGCGCCGCCAAAAAATGCGGCCACCGCGCCTGCGGTGCCGAAACCAACGGTCATAGCAAAGGCCAGGGCGGCCAAGTGGGCGGTGAACTTGCCTAGCAGGATTTCTCCGCGCCCTGCCGGGTAGGACAGCAGCAGCGACAGGCTGCCCCGGTCCACGTCACCAGCGATGGCGTCGAAGGAAATCATCAGCGCCAGCAAGGGTGCCAGGTAAACCGACAGTGTGGTCATCGAGGCCACCGAAACAGTCAGCATATCTACGCCCAGTGTGCCGGTGGGGGCGCTGCCCGCAAAAGTCAGAGCCAAAGCGAACAATACCATGATCAGCGTTGCGACCAGCAGCCAGCGGTTGCGACGCAGTATCAGCATCTCGGTGCGAGTGATGGCGAGGAAGCGGGTCATTGCATCTCCTCCTGTGCGTAGTGTCGATAGAGGTCTTCCAGCCTGGGCGGGGTCATTTCGACATCCGCTACCGCGTCGCCCAACCCGGCGATACGGCGCAGGGCCTCCATCTTGTCATCCGGGGAACAGAGCAGTTCCACGGACGCACCATTGATCCGGTTGCCACCCAATTCGGCGGCCAGTGCATCTGCGTTGACGCTGGCGCGTACGCGCAGGCGGATCGGCAGCCCGGCCAGCGCCGACAGGTTGTTCAGCGTGTCATCCGCAACCATCCGGCCCTTCCGCATGATAGCGATGCGGTCAGTGCGGGCCTCGACCTCGGTCAGAGCGTGCGACGCGATCAGGACGGCGGTGCCCTGCGCTGCCAGTTCGTCAATGATGGCATAAAGATCCTGCCGTGAGATCGGGTCCAGGCCTGAGGTTGGTTCGTCTAGCAGTGCCACTTTCGGCTGGCCTAGCAGCACTTGCGCCAGACCAAGACGTTGCCGCATCCCTTTGGAATAAGTTCCAATCCGGCGATCCAGTGCATCGCTGAGGCCAACGCGATCCAGCAGGCCGGGTACATCGGCCATTGCCCCGGACAGCTTTGCGAAAAGGGTCAACTGCTCGCGTCCGGTCAAGGCTGGGTGGAACGACACAGCCTCGGGCAGATAGGCCGTATCCCGCCGTGCTTGCGCGGTGCCGGGAGTGGTATCGCCGATCCGAATGGCTCCGCCATGGATCGGCGTCAAGCCGAGGATGGATTTGATCAGGGTCGACTTGCCCGCGCCGTTATGGCCCAGCAGTGCAACGCGCTGACCTGGGGCAAGGGAAAGGGTGATATCGTCAAGAACGCGGGTTTTCCCTCGGTCCTTGCTGACTTGGGTAATACTTAGGGCCTTATCCGTCATGAGGCACCTTTTTCATAGCTGGGGGTTCAGGGGCTTGCATAAGCGGGTTGCTGTCGATCACGCCGCCCGGCAGAAGGGCCGGGAAGGCAGATTGCGACCAGCGTACCAGCTGCACGGCAGGGGAGCCGAGGAGTAATTTGGCTGAGGGTTGGGTCCACAGCACATGGTCCATACTGTCATTGGGGCGATAGGGGGCGTCGGCGATACCGTCCCCATCCACATCATAGGCGGCGAAATCGGACCAGTAATTGCCGCGCCCGTTTTCGGACCACTCGACCCACTTGGTCGAGACGTATTTCACCTGTGTCCGGTTCCCAATAAAAGAATTGCCGACGATGCGGTTGCGCTCGCTGCCAGCGGTAAAATGGATGCCGATGCCGCATCCCTGGAACCAGTTATCGGTGAATTCATTCTTGTTGGAGTTATAGAGGAAGGTGCATTTTTCCTTGGCACCTATCACCACGTTGCCGGTGATCTGACTTTTGTTGGCGTAGTTCAGCATCACGCCATGTTCGCGGTCACCAACCGAGACGTTATCTGCGACCTTCACATTGGTGGTGAACATCACGGCATAACCCAGATCGTTACCGATTGAGACATTGTCGCTGACGATCGAGTCGTCGGCATACATGTAGTGCACGGCAAATCGCAGATCGCGGAACAGGTTGCCGGTGAAGGTGTTTTTCTTGGACGAGTTCACAAAGATCCCGTCGCGGCCATAGCGGATGTCGTTGTCTTCCACCCGCGCACCCGGCGCATTCCAGACATAGACGCCATTACCGCGGTCGTTCATCCGCTGGTCCAACCGACCTTCGATCCGGTTGCCACGCACGATGCTGTCCTTGGCCCCGTGAATGTCGACGCCGTAGAGATTCCCCAGCAGCACGTTATCCTCAACCACGGGTGCTTTGGCCGTTTTGGTTAGCTGGATACCGCTGTCGATCCCGTCATGGCTAGAGCCTGAGCCGATCACGGTCAGCCCGCGTACGGTGACACCCGGCCCGGTCACGGTGATGACGCTGCCGTTTCCTTTCCCGTCTATGGTGGCCTGTCCCAGCCCGTCGATAATTACAGGCCGGTCCAGAACCAGTGTTTCGGTGTAAACACCGGGGCTCAGGCGGAGGGTGTCCCCATCCGCCGCCTGCGCCAGTATTTCATTGATGGCCCCCGCCCGGTTGGGCACGTCCCAGTCCGCCGCCCAAAGGGGCGAGCCGAGCAGGAGCGGAATGAGCAGGGACCAGCGCATCGCCTTATGCTCCAGCCGGTTCGACCAGCATCCGACCGCGCATTTCCATGTGCAGCGCGTGGCAGAACCACTGGCAATAGAACCAGTGCACGCCCGGACGGTCGGCGGTGAAGGTGACCGAGGCGGTTGCCAATGGTGCGACTTCCATCGCGATGCCGTAGTTGCCCAGGCAGAAGCCGTGGGTCACGTCGTCCACGTCATCCAGATTGGTGATGTAGACCGTCACCTCGTCACCTTGTTTAACGGTGAACTTCTCAAGGCTGAAGGTCGGGGCCTGCGAGGTCATGTAGACCCGCACCTTGTTGCCGTCCCGGATGGGTTCCTCGGCACCTTCTTCCAGATCGATGCCATCGGCTTCGGCCTGCTTGCGGGCGTCTTCCCATGTGACATCGGCGCGATCCCAGACGTTGACCGGGTTGACGATGTCGCTGCGAACGATGATCGAGTCATGCGGTTCGGCAAAGGTCGGGCCGTCGTGAACCACTTTCATCTCGTCGGACGAGATGTCGATCAGCTGCTCGTTTTCGGGCTTCAGCGGACCCACGTTCAGGAAGCGGTCTTTCGAGAACTTATTCATCGAAATCAGCCACTTGCCGTCGGCATCCTTGGTTTCACCCATGGAGGTCGAGTTGTGGCCCGGCTGATAGTGCACGTCGACCTTCGAGATGATCGGGTCCACATCGGCGCCGCCGTATGCCTCGATTGCCTTTTCGATGTTCCACTTCACGATCTGGCTGTCGAGGAACAGCGTGGTGAACGCGTTGCCCTGACCGTCATAAGCGGTGTGAAGCGGGCCGAGACCCAGCTGCGGTTCGCCGACGATGCACGACCGCGGGTCAGCGTCGCTTTCGAACAGGGCGTCCAGTTTGGTGACGTCCATGATCGAGACTGTCGGCGACAGCTTACCGTTGATGCAGACATGCTTGCCGTCAGGTGCGGTGTTGATGCCGTGCGGCGAGTTCGGGATCGGGATATAGCGGGTGTATTTCTTGTTCTGACCCTTGCGCCCGTCCAGAACCTTGACGCCTTTCAGCTCTTGGTAGTCACCGGCTTCGATACCCGCTTCGATTTCCGCGAGGTTGAAGACAACGACGTGGTCCAGCTCGTTCTCGGTCATCTCGGCCAGGTTCATACCCATTTCCGAGTTGTACGAGGTCGAGTAGGCGTACT
The DNA here is from genome assembly GCF_056538665.1 of Ruegeria sp. BF6. Classification (NCBI taxonomy): domain Bacteria; kingdom Pseudomonadati; phylum Pseudomonadota; class Alphaproteobacteria; order Rhodobacterales; family Roseobacteraceae; genus Ruegeria; species Ruegeria sp. BF6. The sequence continues at coordinate 97,451 of NZ_JBQFTN010000012.1, read as the reverse complement.
TGCCCTGATAGTCGCAGTCGGTGTTGTCGAGGTTGCCCGACACGATCACCTGCCATGCCACTTCCATGGTGTCGCCGTCCAGCGCGGTGAAGATGTTCACGTATTGCGATGGATCATCCAGCACTGTGCCGTCATTAACCAGCGGCGTTTCATCCTCACCGTTGGCAAATACATAGCCGGTGCGCGGGAATTTCTGCGGGCGCAGACCGTGGATCGCCTTGGCGTTCGGGATCTCGGTGATTTTGTCGCATTTCATCACGTCGCAGCGCACGCGGGCGACGCGGGTGTTGGCCTTGTCGTTCATGAACAGGTAGCGGCCATCATAGGTGCCGTCGGTGAATGACATATGCGGGTGGTGAAGGTCACCGTTGTCATAGGTTTTCAGGCCGCGCTTGGCGAGGAATTCCTTGGTTTCCGGTAGCAGGCCATCGGTCATGATCTTCAACGACTCGTTGGTTTGACCCCAGCCGGTGGCCGAGCAGCGGTTGAACACCGGAACCCGCATCAGTTCGCGCATGGACGGGAAGCCCAGAATGCGCAGTTCACCTGTCTGACCTGAAGACCAGAAACCGTAGTATTCGTCCAGTTCACCGGGCTCCAGGTTAGCATTGGCGGCAGCGCTGGCTTGCTTCGCGGTCATCAGGGTTGAGCCCAGACCGGTCCCGGCCAGCACAGCGCCGGTTGCGGTTGCACCCAGCATCCCGCGGCGTGTGATGTTCAGTTTGCTTTCATTGTCCGACATGATCGTTCCTCCTTTTTTAGGAAACGGATTGCGGTTTGGCGTTCGGATGGTTCGCCGGTGGTTGTCCGAGCGGGGTCTTGAGGTCGACCGACCCTGTCTTGGCCCGCCGTTTTAGCTGGCGGATGACGACGGGACATTTCGTCTCGGACTGGTAGAGCACCTGACAATGCAGGCAGGTGACACACTCGTTCGGATTGATCTCACCCGTGGGGTGGATGGCCTGAACGGGGCATTCGTTGGCGCAGGTCTGACAGGGTGTGCCGCATTCCTTGTAGCGGCGCAGCCAGTCGAACATGCGGATACGGGCGGGGATCGCCAGCGCTCCGCCCAGCGGGCAGAGATAACGGCAGTAGAACCGTTCGATGAACAGCCCGACACCCAGCAGGAGCAGCGCAAAGACTACAAACGGCCAGTCGCGCATGAACTTCAGGATGATTGCGGTCTTGAACGGTTCGATCTCGGCATATTTTTCGGCCAGCGGGATGGACACGAAGCTGATGCCGAAGAGCACAAGGAAGATCATGTATTTTGCAGGCCAAAGCCGTTCATTCAGACCCCAGGGCAGGGTCCACTGCGGAACGCGGCAGGCCCGCGCGATCTTGTTGGTCAGCTCCTGCAATGCACCGAACGGGCACAGCCAGCCGCAATAGGCACCTCGGCCCCAGAACAGCAGGGCGGCGGCCACGGCGAACCATTGGATAAAGACCAGCGGATCCAGCAGGAACGCATCCCATGAGAACCCGGTGCGTAGACTGCCTGCCAGAGCCATCAGGTTCACCACGCTTAGCTGCGCGTTGGCATACCAGCCGATGAAGAACAGGGTCATTGTCAGGTAACCGATGCGGAACCAGTAGAAGACCCGCGCGTTCATGGTGGCGTGGAATTGGAAGAAGAAGGTGGCCGTCAGCACCAGAAGCATGATGCCGAGAACGCCAATTTCAACGGTGCGATCCTTCCAGATGCGCTGCCACAAAGCGGCTTTGGCGGCGGCTTCGCCGGTGGCATCATCGACGACCGCGGAGGCAGCGACGGGCAGCAGATACCGCTCGGGCAGTTTGTAACCAAGATCAAAGGTCAGGAATGTCTTCTCAACCGCACCTATAGCGCGTTGCACCAGCAGTTGCAGGCGGAACGGTTCAGCCGGATTGAACTCGGCCTCGGCAGGGATCTTGAAGATATCCAATTCGGTGAAGCTCGGCGCGTCGGAGGCTGCGACTTTGCCAAGACGCTCTTGTTGCTTGTCAAAGAACCGTACTGAATTGTCGCCCTGGATCAGTTGTATCCGGTCAAAGATACCGCCGCGGACGTAACCCGAACCTTTGAAGCTGTAGGCGCCGCGGCCCAGCACCAGAATGGCCTGTTCCCCTTCGTCCAACCACTCGACCAGATTCTGATATTCGGCCTCACCCAACAGCGACTTGCCGATTGACGGGACAGAAACCAGTGCCAAATGCATGTCGATGAATGTGTCGTCCGGTTCACCCGGTTCGGGGCGCTTGATGGCACGCTGATCGCCCGTGGCCTCAAAAGCGGCATTGACCTGACCGACGTCCAGCGTCAGACGCCGGACCGAGCCGTCGCCAGACAAGGTTGCCCAGTCGTAAGCGGAGTTCTTCGCCATATCGATTTCGCGTTTGGGACCATCGGCCAACAACGGAGACAGGCCTCCCAGACCCAGTGCGCGGGATACCTTGATCCCACCGCGAACGAGGCTGTCGTCGATCACCATGATCGTCACTGTCGCGCCCGAGATGATGTCGAGGTCATGCCCCTCGCCACCGGTCTCCACTTCGACTTTCAGGTCAAGCCCAGTGTAACCTTCGGTCAATTCGACCATACGGGAATTGGGAATGCCGATCAGAACGATGGGTTCCGAGTGTTTGACCAGCTTAACGCCGGTCAGAACCGCATCGTCGTCGATGGCAGCAACCACGTGGATGGGTTTGCCCGAATAACCGGTGGTGCCCACGAAATCAGAAGTCAGGAAAGCCCAGGCAACTGTCTCTCCGCCCTTCAGAACTGGGGCAACGGGCACGTCGTCGCGAACCGGGCCAAAAGCATCGGCACCGGGGGCCAGGTCGGCGGGCTCAATGTCGGGCAGGAAGCTGGCGAGGCTGTCGGCATGGGCGCTGATCGCCAACAGGCAGGACAGAGAAAGGGCCAGCAGGAAATGGATTGCGCGACTTACGACCACGGCGCACCTCCGATAATTTGGGTAGACGCCATGGACGCGCGCAGGGCGCGTTCAGTTGTTTCTTGGGTCACGCGGGGGGGGGCGCGGGTTTCGGGCCACAGTCGTTTTACACTGGTGACGCTGAGCAGATCGCGGTTTTCGCAATGTGCGGCGTGAATTAGACCTTCCCGGTAGAATACGGGCATTTCCGGCACCGGGGCCGCTGAGGTGACGGCGCACAGGGCGCAGTCGGCGCAATTCGGACAGGGCGCGGTTGGATCCGTGGTGTCCTCTTCAAGGTCCACCTGAACCCAGACCGCCCCTGCCTCCGAGCAGATCTCCACCCACATGCTTTCCCCGGGACTCGCCAGCGCCGGGCCAAGCAGCTGCAACAGCAGAAGGAAAATGCCCGCTACAGCACAAGCTGCGCGGGACGCGCAAACAGCTGACATGTGCAGAGGGTTAAAGGCGGGCATGGAGAATCCAACTCGGCAATCTTTCCTGAGGGGTAGACCTGCCGCCGGATTCGATCCTTGACTTAAGTCATTTGTTCTCAGACTGCCCAAAAATTAATCTTGGCGGATTTCCGTGAAATCTCAGAATTCTAGAAGCCGACGTCAACTGTCAGCTTCGTCCATCAGGCCCCGTACCCAGCGCCCGGCAAGCCAGGATGCAGGCACGCCCAATGGGATCGACCACAGGATCGCTGTGACCGGCTCGATAATGCCGTAACCGGCGCTGTTGGCAATCAGGCCGGCCAGAAACAGATTGATAGCCACGGTCAGCGCCGTGGCCGGATAAAGCAGAATGGCCAGTTTCCAGACCGGCCATTTGCCTTCAGTGGCTGGTTCCTTCCGAGAAGGTGATTTTGTTCCAGACATTGTATTTTCCCGAAGGTTTGCGCATCGGCAGGCGGCGGACTTCTTCCAGCGTTTGCGCATCATAGACGATTACCGCGCCGTCATCTTCCCAGATCGAAACCAGCGCGTGGCTGCCGTCTTTGGTGAACTCAACATGCGCAACTGTCTTACCCGGAGCCGGGCGCAGAGTCTTAACGATCTCAAGGCTTTGCTTGTCGATCACATGCATCGCGTCCTTGTTCGGCCCAAAGAACACATCGGCCCAGACGTAGGGCGAGTTTTCATGGCTGCGCATGAAGAACCCCGGTCCTTCCGTCTTGATCCGTTTGACAGTTTCCCAGGTTTCCATGTCGATCACCGACACGGTACCATCGGTCAGGTGCGGCGTGGCCATCACGGTGGTGTCGCCGTGCTGCCATGTGATGCCCGAGCCCAGATGCGGCATCCCCGGCAGGTCCAGATCGGCGACTTTCTGGCCGATGACCAGATCGATCACCTGACCGCCCTCGCCATCGCGCGATGCGCCCATGACATATTCATAGCTCTGGTCGAAAAAGAAATCGTCCAGATAGTCGGGCGTGGTGATCTTGCGCACCGGGAATGGGTCGGGGTTCTTGAACTGACCCTCGATGCGAAAGTCGTGACCCAGGCCGGATTGCGGTGGGTTGGCGCCGTAGAAGACCTCCCAGATCTCGGGCACGTCTTTCAGTGCCAGCACAAAGCTTTCGCGCGGTGGGGCCTGATACACGGCCGAGACACGGCTGGGGACTCCCTTCTTGCTCTTGACCTCAACGACCTTTGCAACCGACAGGTCCTCGGTCGACAGCAGGGTCAGGCTGTTGGGCAGGTAATTCGCCACGGCAACCCATTTGCCGTCGCCAGACATGGCAATGTTGCGGCTGTTCAGGCCCGCGCGCACGCGGCCCACCTGTTTCAGCGCCCAGATGTCGTATTTCTGCACCCAGCCATCACGGGACATGATGAATACATAGCGGCCATCGGGGCTGAATTTCGGGCCGCCGTGAACGGCAAAGGGGGTCTCGAACCGGTCCAGAACCTCGAACGTGTCGCCGTCCAGAACGCTGACATGGTGATCGCCGGTCTCAACTGCCAGCGTGATATTCATCGGGTCGCTGTCCCATACAGGGGCGTCGACCGGGACATAGTCCTCGTCCAGCGTGCGGCTGGCCATGATATCGGCCTCACCCCATTCAGGGTCGGTTTCCAGCGGGGATTTCAGCCAACCGGCCAGTTCCTCGATCTGCAAAGCGTCGAGTTCGTGGGAAAAGGCGGGCATCTGAGTGGCCGTGCGCCCTTCGGCGATCACAGCGGCCACGCGCGGGCCGCGCATCCGTTTCAGCGTCTCGGGGATCAGCGCAGGACCAACTCCGCCCAGACGGTTTTCACCGTGGCAGGATGCGCAGTGTTCGGCATAGTCGGCTGGGGCGTCGGCCCATGCAGTGCCCGCCAGCAGCAGCGAACAGAAGGTGCCGATTTTCAGAGTGTCAAAAGAATTGATGCGCCGGGTCATGGCTTTTTCCTCGGAACGGCGTCACCTGCAGGCGCTTGCCCGCATCTTCGACGCCGATTTCTTGATTTGTCAGATAACAGGCCGGATCTTCGGCCCAGGGGTCGCCGGTCAGCTGCAACGCCCGAATCCGGGTATTGCCGCCGCAGACGTCCTTGAGCTGACAAGCCCCGCAGCGCCCCTTCAGCGGGCGCGGGCGGGTGCGCAGCATGGCAAGCATCGGATCATCGCTGGTCCATAGCTCGGAAAACGGTTTGGTCTTTACATTGCCGACCGTGTAGTCGGACCAGTAGGTGTCGGGATGAACCCGGCCCAGATTGTCAATATTGGCCACGCCAAGACCGCTGGAGTTACCCCCCCATGCGGCCAGGTGCTCGCGTACATGGGCGGCCTTGTCGGCATCGAAGCGTGCGCGGACCCAGTTCAGGAAATACCCAGCATCGGCGTCGTTGTTGCCTGTCACGATGTCCAGTGGGCGCCCGCCCGAGGCGGCCTCCCACGCGCGTTCCAGCAACAGATCAAGCTCGTTGCGCGTGCGCATATGCTCGGCATCCTCGCCCCGGTTCTTGTCGCCGCGCCCGGCATAGACCAGGTGGGAGAGGTAGAACTTGTCGACGCCTTCGTCGTCACACAGTTTCAGCAGGTCGGGCAGGTGATGCTGGGTCCCTTCGGTCAGGCAGAACCGCAGACCGACCTTGATGCCGCGTTTTTTGCATTCGCGTACGCCGCGCAGGGCATCGGCAAAGGCACCTTCGACACCGCGAAACCAGTCGTTGGTGGCCCCGATCCCGTCCAGTGAGATGCCGACATAGTTGAATCCCACATCGGCGATCATGTCGGCGGTTTCGTCGTGAATCCGCGTGCCATTGGTGGACAGCGCCAGCATGGGCACCAGATCGCGGGCGCGTTTGGCGATATCGAAGAAATCGAACCGGTCCAGCGGTTCCCCACCCGAGAGGATCAGGGCCGGGACGCGAAACTGGCCCAGATCCTCAAGGGTTACCATGGCTTGCTCGTGGCTGAGCTCACCCGGGAACGCAACATCCGCCGAGACGGTGTAGCAATGGCGGCATTTCAGGTTGCAGCGTCGCGTCAGGTTCCAGATCACCACCGGTTTTACCGGCCCGGGGCGGCGTTTGCGCACCGGGGTGGGGGTGACGAGTTGATGCATGTATTCGGTCAGGCGGAACATGTCTCAGCCTTTCGTTTTCAGGCGCAGCCCGGTCTTTTTGAGAATGCGCGTGGAATAGAGGATATCTTTGGCCCGACAGGCCTCGCCCAGTATTGCGGTGATTTCCGCCCGCTTTTCTTCGACCTCGTCGCGATCCGTTCCGTGGACCATGGCGAACAGGTTATAAGGCCAGTCGGGCAGGGCGCGAGGGCGTTCGTAGCAGTGGGTTACAAACGGCAAAGCGCCGATCCGGGTGCCCAGTTCGGTCACGCGGTTGTCTTCGACATCCCACACGGTCATACCGTTCGAGGTCATGCCCAGTTTGTAGTGATTGGGTGCAGCAGCGATGCGGCGGATCACACCGCTCGATTTCAGGTCGGCCAGACGAAGCAGCAACTCGTCTTCGTCCATGCCCATGTCCGAAGCCACCTGCGCGTAGGGTGCAGGCACGAGCGGCAGGCCGCCTTGCAGCGCCTCGATAATCTCTCTGTCTTTCGCGTCGATCATGCCGCCACCCGGAAGCCAATGAAAAATTCCTGCAATTTGGGAAAACAAAGTACCTCGATCCCCGTTTCCCGTTCGATGGCATCGGCGGTGGCCTCGATCCCCTCGGGGGTTTCGGTTGCCAGAACGAACCACATGTTCAGCCGATGCGTGCGTTCATAATTATGGGCAACCTCTGGATGCGCATTGACTTTGGTCAGGACGGTTTCGAAATTCTCTGGTGGAACGGCCATTGCGCACAGGCAGAAGGCGCCGCCCATGGCAGCGGCGTCAAAAAACGGACCAAAACGAGTGATGATGCGCTCTTCTTTCATGCGTTTGAGACGGCCCAGCAAGTCGCTCTCCGAAATGCTCAGCTCGGTGGCGATTGCGGCATAGGGATGCGTGCTCAGTGGCAGATCGTCCTGCATCCGGTTCAGGATTGCGCGATCGGTTGCGTCCAGTGTCATGCCGCAGCCTCCTTTTGGTGGATCAGCGCGCCGGTCTGTTTGAAGCAGCGGGTCGAGAACAGCACCTTGTGGCGCGCACAGGCCAGTTCCGGCAAGGCGACGGCACTTGAAAGGGTTTCCAGCGCTTCGCTGCGCGACCGGGCGTGGATCATGGAATAGAGGCGATAGGGCCAGATGTCCTCGACCGGGTTCCGCTCATAACACAGGGTCACGCCGGGATGTGCGGCAAGTGCTGGGCCAGCAGTGCCGACCTGATCGGCGGGCATGTCCCAGACCACCATCGCGTTGGCCGACCAGCCAAGCGCCCTGTGGCGAACGATGACACCCAGGCGCGAGATAATGCCCGCATCGTGCAGTGCCTCGATTCGCGCCATCACCTCGGGGGCGGACCGACCCAGAGACCGTGCCAGATCAGCAAACGGATCAATGACCAGTTGCAGGCCCGAACTCAGCGCCTGCAGCAAGGGGCGGTCTCCGTCCCGCATGGCCGAGCAATCCACCTTGCGGGGGCCGGGCACGTTGCGGGTATTGCCCGACATGCGGAACCCCAGATCGACGTTGAACGGGCGCACCAGCCGCAAATCCAGCACCCGCAGCCCGGTGCGATGGCTGATCCGCGCCAGCGTGCCATTCACATGCGCACGGTCCGGGCCGGTGGTGACAAACCATAGGTTCCAGTCATCCTCGCGCTGGTAATTGTGGTTAACGCCGGGTTCCGCGTCGATTATTGCGGCGACCTCTTCCAGACGCTCATCGGGCGCGGCGACGGCAGCCAGAGTGCTGGCCGAAACCGCACCGGGTGCAATCGTCGCGCCAACGCGCGTGATCCGGCCGGTTGCGCGCATTCGGGTCAGGCGGTCGATGACTTCGGCCTCGTCCAGACCCAGCGTATTGCCCAGAACCTGAAACGGGTGGTCGGTGATCGGGAAATCACGCTGGAACTCATCCAGCAGGCGGCGGTCGATCGGGTCGGTGATATGATCCATCCGTCACAGCCCCGTTTTGTGCGCACGCGCTGTAAAGAAGATGCCCGAGGGGCTGTCCGCATCGATCTCGCGCAGTTTTTCGAAGGTCTGCGTGTCGTAGACCATAACCTTGTTGGCATCGCGCACGCTGAGCCAGACCTCATGCCCGCGCGGCGTGAACTCCATGTGCAACACGGCGGGGCCGGGTTTGAATTCGTGGATGATCTCTTTGCTGACACTGTCGACGACCTGAATCGTGTCGTTCAGCGGATGGGCGAAATTGACCCAGACCTGCCGCCCGTCGGGGCGAGCCATGGCAAAGACCGGCTGGCCGTGCGTCTTGGTGCGCCCGGTTTCGGTAAGGGTGTCAGAGTCGATCCACAGAACCTCGTGATGGCCAACGGCGGGCAGGACGAACTCGCGCCCGGTCAGCGCCCAGCCTTCCAGATGGGGCATCTTGTAGACCGGCATTTCCTCCTGTCCGCGCCCATAGTCGGGCAGCACGCGGATGGGTTCGGGGTTCTCGGCCCAGAGATCCAGCGCGGTCAGGCCGTCCTCGCCGAACAGGCCGGTGATATAGGTGCGGCCATTGGCGGTGATCAGCGCGTCGTAAGGGTTCTTGCCCATGTCGGTGATCTTGGTGATCGCGGGGTCGCCTTTGGCAAAATCGGCAATCCAGGTCTCGCCCGTGTCCCACATGGTAAACACGAAGCGACGGCCCGGCGCATCGACTAAACCGATGGTTTTGCTGTCGGTGGGAATGTCGGCGACCATCTCCAGCGTGTCCGCATCAAAGACTCGTACACCACCGGGTTCATAGTTGGACACGGCCACCAGTTTGCCATCGTCTGAGATTGCGCCGCCGATGGCGTTGCCCGCCTGCACGACGCGGTTCACGATCTGACGGGTGACAATGTCCACCTTGGTCAGCCCGCCGTCACGCCCAAAGACATACGCAAAGCGTTCATCCGGCGAATAGACCAGCGAGGCATGGGAAAGGTCGCCCAGCCCCTCGATCCGCGCGAGCGCGGCGCGGTCGGACTGGTCGACCAACAGGACTGACCCCTTAGCCCGTTCGATCACCAGACCCAGGTCTCCGGTTGCGGTAGGATCGGCATGTGCCGTTGTGATCATCAATGTGGCTGCAAGGCCGAGGATGAGATGTTTCATTGTTCCTCCTGTTCCAGCAGGTAACGGGCGATCCATTCGGCCTCTTCTTCGCTGATCAGGGGCCGCCATGGGGGCATTGCGGTATCGGGAATGCCGTCAAGGATGACACCGGTCAGGACGTCGGCATCGTAATGCTGCAATGTCTCGGACCGCAGATCGGGGCCAAGGCCGCCTTTCAGCGACAACCCGTGGCACGAGCCGCAATCCTGATGGACAAGTCGTTTCAGTGCGTTGGGGTCAATGGCTTCTGCGGCAAAGGCTGACGTGGCCAGAACTACGGCGGTCGTCAGCACGGCGTGCGCCGTCCAGCCCGAACGTTGGCCCGCCCTGCGGGGTAACACCCGGTCCATCCCCCGGCTAGGCGCCTGGCCCCCCGCCGGGACCTGGCACTGCCCCAGGCTTTTATGACCAAGCTTAGCCATGAGCCTGTTCCAGCAGGTCTGCCAAGGGCCGTTCTGCGCAGAGTGAAACCACCTTGCCGATGATGAACAAGGTCGGCGCTTTCAGGTCGGCTTTGCGGACATCCGCCGCCAATTGATCAAGGCGGGATACCATGCGGCTCTCATCCGGTGTGGTGGCTTTGCCCACGGCCAGAACGGGGGTCGAGCCGGGCAGGCTCTCGGTCATTAGCCCCATGGCGATCTGGCCGATGTTGGCGACGCCCATATAGACCACCAAGGTCGAGTCAGGATCAGCCAGCCGTTTCCAGTCCAGATCCAGCACCTTGTCGGCTTGCCGGTGGCCGGTAACATATTGAACCGAGGTCGCCAGCCCGCGATGGGTCAGCGGCACGCCGGTCGAACTGGAGGCCCCCTGTGCCGCCGTGATACCCGGCGCGTATTCGACAGCGATTCCATAAGCCATCAGATAGGCGGCTTCTTCCGAGCCGCGGCCAAAGATCATCGGATCACCGCCCTTCAGCCTTGCGACGGTGTGACCGGCCAGTGCCTCTTCTTTCAGGATTTCATTGATGCGATCCTGCGGTACGGTGTGGCATTTGGGGGCCTTGCCCACCGGGATCAGCCGCGCACCGTCGGCGTGCAGGGCGAGGATTCCGTCCGAAACCAGTCGGTCATAGACGACCACGTCGGCCTCTTGCAGCATACGCAGGGCGCGCAGGGTCATCAGCTCGGGGTCGCCTGGGCCGGCGCCAATCAGAAAAACCTTACCGCTCATGTGCTAACTCGCTTGTTCTGAATGTCTTCGGAACCCGGACCTTCCGGCAGCTTCCACGCGCGAATAGGGGACGTTGCTGGGTGAACCGGGCGTGTCATGAGGCCAAGTTGGCGTAATCCTAAACCAACCTCCTTGACATAAGTTAAGGAGCGCGGGATTAGCGCCCGCGCTCCTTTGATTTTGCCTGTATTTTTGCCTCGGCTCAGGGTTCGACTGTGATCATGCCGATCATGTCCTGCGTTTCCCAATGCGGACCGCACAGGTATTCCTGCGGGCCCGGCGTGAGGAATGTCATGTCCACCGATTCCTCGGGGAACAACCGATCGCTTTCGGGTTCGCTGCCGTCTTTCAGCAAGACCGAATGGCTGGTGCGTTTGTCCACATTTATCCAACGCACGGTGGTGCCCGGCTTTACGGTCAATTCGCGAGGGCAGAAGTTGTATTTGTACATCAGCACCACCTCGGCGTCCTCGACTGCGGACGATGGTTGGTCAAACATCTCGACATAGCGATCTTCGGCCTCGGCACAGATCTCAGCGGTTTCATCGGCCCAGGCGGGCGCGGCCAGAAGCAGCAGCGCGGGAAGAAGGCGGTGGGGTTTCATTATCCATGTCTCCTTTCCAAAGGGGAAGGGGCCGGTTCATCCGGCCCCCTCAATTATTGTTTTACCACGTTGATGAAGGCGCTGTCGTCGTCCAATGCAAGGCTGGTGTCCAGCGTCACATGGTGGAACCGCGCGGCGGCAAAGTCATCGTGGATGGCAAAGCCGACCGTGTAGGTATTGCCGGCCTCCAGCGGCACGTCGCCGGGCGCACCGGAGTTCAGCGGACGGGTAAAGACCACAGTCCACATTCCTCCGGAAAGTTCGGCCGATGCGGCGATCTCGCCGTCATTGACCACGCGCTGTTCCAGAAGATAGCCGTTGGTGGCACTGCCGTCCGCATAGACACGCATCAGGTCAAGATAGGTGCCGTCGGCCAGATACTGCTCGATCTGCTCGGCGGTATGCAGTTTATCCCAACCACCCATCGGCTTACCGCGACGACCTTTGGTATCAACCTCGGTGCGGCTTTCGCTTATGTATTTGGTCACCGTGTCCTGAGCGGTCAGACGACCTGAGACATCACCATTGGCGGCAATCGCCTCCGCACCCGGATCAAAGGGCATATACGAGTTGTCGGCGTGGCACGAGGCCCAGCAACCAACTTGATCGCCCATCTCGATACCGGTACCGGTGATCATCATGGCAACCTTGATCTGGTTGTCGGGGTCCATCTTGCCACCATCCACGAACGGTGCCGGGTTGTGGCCTGCATCCGGCCATTGCAAGCGGATATACAGGTTCTCGTCGTCATGTGCGGCCTGAACGGTTGCGTCGATCACACCACGTTTGCCGGGGATCGGCGTTGGCTCCAGATCACCACCGGCCACAATCTTGTTGCCGATCGTGTCCAGTTCCTTGGCGTGACAGGTCGAGCACTGATCACCGCCTTTTGTTAGCGGACGGGCGCCACCATGGAACTTGCCATTCTGCACCCATTCAAATGAAGCCTGACCGGGGTAGAACAGTTTCAGATCCGCGCTGGCCACGGCGTTCCAGTCGACGTTGCCTGGGACATCGCCGCCGCCGCCGTCTGAGGGCGCTGCGGCCTCTTCGCCGTTTGCTGCGGCACGCTCTTCAGCGACGGCCGCGTCAACTGCGGCTGCGATCTGAGCCTGAACGGCCTCTTGCTGCGCTGCCTTGGCGGCTTTTTCAGCCTCGGCTTCGGCGGCTTCCTTTGCCTCGATCCGCTCCAGACTGACCAAATATTCGGGCGGAATCGGGCGGATGAAGTCCGGATTCGGGGTTTCAAGCTTTTCCAGATACTCTTCGTCGGCCCGGTCGCGGGCATCCGAGTGCGCAATACCCTTGTGGCAGTCGATACAAGTCTGGCCGATCTCCATCGCATTCAGGTGCTGCTGACGCGCGCGGGGCTTCTGGAATTCCGGCATCATCGATTCGAAATCGTGACAGTTGCGGCATTCGCGCGAGTCGGTGGCCTTCATCCGTTCCCATTCGTTCATGGCCAGGTGTACACGTTTGGCCTCGAATTTCTCGCGGGTGTTGATGGTGCCGACCATCTTGCCATACAGCTCTTTGGACGCCTTGATCTTGCGGATGATCTTGTGGGTCCAGTCCTTGGGCACGTGGCAGTCGGAACAGACCGCGCCCACGCCAGAACGGTTCACGTCGTGGATCGTACCTGTGTATTCCTCGTAGACGAAATCGCGCATCTCGTGGCACGAGATACAGAAATCTTTGGTGTTGGTGGCTTCCATGGCGGTGTTGAACCCGCCCCAGAAGATGATGCCGCCGACAAAGGCGGCAGCGATTCCGGCCACGGGCATTCCCCACAGGAAATACCGGCGCCAGATCGGTGGTTTTTTATCCGGTTCGGAGGTCATATCCGGGCTCCGTTATGGCTGTATTGACTGGCCCGGTAAGTCGGGCGGGCGTGTTTGGCTGAACTGTCAAACGAGGAAAGGGCGGGCGAGGGGCCCGCCCTTTCCGGTTGTGGTATCAAACCCGTCAGGTGACGTGGTTCGAGCGGTTGTAGACGTTGAACTTGCCGGTCGGGGCATACAGCCCTTCGATGCGACCGATTTCTTCCAGCGTCTTGGCGTCGAAGATCACGATCTGACCGTTGGGTTCTTTCGAGTCCGACAGGTTCCATTTGGAAACCCAGACCTCGGTGCCATCCGCGTTGAACTCGAAGTGTACGGCAGCGCTGCCTTCATCTTCGGTGATCTGGATGGTTTTCACGATCTCGCCGGTCTCTTTCGAGATGACCTGCACCGATTGCTGAATTTCAGGCTCGGGGTGCTTGGTCTGGTCCGCCCAGATGTAGTCCGAATTCGGGTGGGTCCGAACAAACAGGCCGGGGCCATCGGTTTCCACTTCGTAGCAGACCTTCCAGGCATCATCCGGACGATTCTCGGGATCGTTGCCCCAAACAGTCACGGTACCGACACCAAGGTGGGTTGTGCCAGCGACCGGACCGCAATTCGGGTCGACCCAGTTGGCGCCCGGACCGGGGTGCGGCAACGCGGCGGTGTCGATCATCGCTTCCAGCTTGTGGGTTTGGGTATCGACAACAACCATCTTGTTCGACGCGTTTGCGGCGATTTGGAAGTACCGGCCAGTCGGGTCAAAGAACCCGTCGTGCAGGAACTTGGCCGAGTCGATCTTGTCGATCCGCAGGTTATCCAGGTCGGTATAATCAACCTGCCACAGCTGACCCAATTCCTTGATCGCGACGATCCAGGTCGGCTCGTTCGGCGTTGTGTAGATTGCGGCCACACGGGCCTCTTCCACATAGTCGCCGTCCACGTTCACACCGCGGGTCGATACAACCTTGACCGGTTCCATTGTCTGGGCATCTACGATTGCAAAGTGCGGCGGCCAGTAACCACCACCGATGACGTATTTGCCGTCGCCGGAAACGGCCACGTCACGTGCGTCATAGGCAATCTTGACTTCCGAAACCAACATGTTCTCGGGCTTCTGCCAGAGGTCGATCTTGGTCATCTTGCCGTCGCGGCCCATGGTGTACCAGAAGCGGCCGGGGTGCTCAGGCTCGGTAATGCTGTGGTGTTCCGATGCTTTCAGAACGTGCACGGCGTAACCTGTCGGGATGTGCGTTAGCACTTCTTTGGTGTCGCCGTCGATAACAGCCACCTTACCTACGTCACGCTCGATGACGACGAAGAAATTTTCCCAATTGCGGCCGTGAAGCGGCTCGGTCGGGTAGTCGGCTTCTTCGACATAGACCTTGCGGGTCTCTTTCATCTGCTCCAGCGACATCTCAGGCGGCTTGGGGGCCTCCATCTGAATGTAGGTCGCCATATCCTTGATTTCCTGCTCGGTCATGATGTCCGAGAAGTTGTTCATCCCGCCTTCGGTACCCCAGGCGATGATTTTCTCAAGACGTTCCTGCCCGAGTGCAAGGGTTCCGCCTTCGGTCACGGTTCCGTCGGCTGCGGTTTTCTTCCAATGTGGTTCAAGACTCTTGCCTGTGGCGCCTTTGCGCAGAACGCCGTGACAGCCTGCGCATTGTTCGAAATAAAGCTGTTTGGATGATTCAAACGCTTCCTCGCTGAGGGTTGGCTCTTCGGCGAAGGCTGGTGCAGCGACGCTGCCCAGCAGCATCGCCAAACCGGCCCCAAAGGCGCGGCCAGTTTTGTTGTAGCTGATTCCAAGTGACATGATCACTCTCCATTTGCGTGGTGAGGCACCCCCAAGGGTGGAGCATCGCTCGATAGCACTCCTTGACGAAAGTCAACACAAGGGGTGCAATTCGGGGTGGCAACTGGAAAAATCGCGAAAAAAACGCGGAAAAATCTGAATCTTAGGGGCATGTTTTCCAACGTTTTGATTTTGGTTAAGTCGCCGTTTCAGCTTCGCTGCTAGGGCTTAGAAAACCGTCAAGGAGAGCAGCCATGCCCGCAATCGTCGCCCGTGTTCTTGGTGAGGCGTTTCGTGTTTTCTTTCTGTCCGCCGGTCTTTACGGCCTGTTTGTGGGGCTGGTTTGGGGGCTGTGGCTGGCGGTGCCCTACATGGCGCCGGATTATGGCATGACGCCACCGATGTGGCACGCGCACGAGATGATCTTTGGCTATGCCACCGCCGCGCTGGGCGGGTTCTTTCTGACGGCTGTTCCCAACTGGACCGGCGCGCCCGAGGCGCGCGCACGCTTTATCACTCTGGCCGCCGGGCTGTGGCTGGCGGGTCGGATGGCCATGTGGTTTTCCGGGATGCTGCCGCCAGTGTTGGTTGCGATGGTCGATCTGGCCTTTGTGCCTGTTTTGGCAGCCAAAATCCTGACTCAGCTGATCCGTCGCCCAAAACCGCAGAACATGATTTTCCTGCTGTTGCTCAGCCTGATCTGGGTCGCGGACCTGATGACTCATCTGGAATGGATGGAGGTCACGGCGGACACGTTGCAAACCGGGTTGCGCGCAGGGCTGCTGAGCTTGTGTGCAATGATTGCCATCCTGGGCGGGCGGATCACGCCGGCCTTCACCCGCAATGCCATGAAGCGCGAAGGCGTGCCTGAGGCGGACTGGCCGGTTTCGGTCGCTGTCTTGGATAAGGCGGGTATGATTCTGGCCTTGATTCTGCCGCTGAGCGTTTTGGTGTTTGGCGCCGGGCCGGTGGCCGGGGTGGTTGCACTTGCATTGGGCGCGGTGCAGGTATTGCGCATGGCACGCTGGCGCGCACGCTGGGCTGTGCGGCAACCGATTCTGCTGGCGCTGCATCTGGGGCTTGGAATGCTGGCGCTTGGGCTGATTCTCTGGGGGCTTTCGGTGCTGGGCCTGGGTAATGAAGTCGCCGCCCTGCATGTTCTGGGCATCGGTTGCGTCGGCGGCATGACCCTGGCGGTCATGAGCCGCGCTGCGCTGGGTCACAGCGGTCGTGCGTTGATCGCACCCGCTCCAATGGTTGTCGCCTATGGGCTGATGGCCGTGGCAGCTCTGTCGCGCTGGATCGGAGCGGACCTGAACGCAGGCTATATGGTGGCGATGCTGCTGTCCGATGGCCTGTGGGTCTGCGCCTTTGCGCTGTACCTGATTGCAATGTGGCCCGCCCTGACAGGTCCCCGCGCAGCCCGGGCGGGATGAATTTCAATTACTTCGGCCAGTCTTGACTTTCGTTAAGGAGACACCATGGCCCAGCCGCCATGGTGTTCAGACTAGCTAATCTGCGCAAAGGAGAGCGCAATGCGAGAAGTCATGACCAAGAGCATGGCCCGCAACATATTCTATGGCGGGTCACTGTTCTTTATCCTCATATTCTTGGCCCTGTCGGCCCATTCACACTGGTATATCGTGAATTCCGAGAATTCGGCAAAGCTCGATGAAAGTGTGGTTCGCGGCAAACACGTCTGGGAAAAACACGCCTGTATCAACTGTCATACGATTCTGGGTGAAGGGGCCTACTTTGCCCCCGAAGTCGCTAACGTAATGACTCGGTGGGGCGTCCTCGACGACCCGGAATCGGCCTTTGAATCCCTTAAAGGCTGGATGGAGGCGCAGCCGACCGGCATTCCCGGTCGTCGGCAGATGCCACAATTCAACCTCAGCGACGAAGAGCTCCGCGATCTGACCAACTTCCTGATCTGGACGGACAATATCGACGCTCAGGGCTGGCCGCCCAACGAGGCCGGCTGAGAAAGGGAACGGAGAAATGAAATACGAATCCCAAAAAATCGCCTACGCCTACTTTGCGGTGGCAATGGCCCTGTTTGCGATCCAGGTGATCGGCGGCCTGCTGGCCGGTTTGATCTATGTGTTCCCAAACTTCCTGAGTGAGCTTCTGCCGTTCAACATCGTGCGGATGCTGCACACCAACTCGCTGATCGTCTGGCTGATCCTGGGCTTCTTCGGGGCGGCTTACTTCCTGATCCCGGAAGAATCTGAGCGTGAAATACATTCACCCAAGTTAGCCTATTTGCAGCTGATCATTCTGGTGGTCGGTACATTGGGCGTGGTTGTGACCTATGTCTTCAACCTTTTCGAAGGCAATTGGCTGCTGGGCAAAGAGGGGCGCGAGTTCCTTGAACAACCCAAATGGGTCAAGGCAGGCATCGTCGTGGCCGCGCTGATCTTCCTTTACAACGTGTCGATGACCGTTCTGAAGGGTAAAAAGACCGCGATCACCAACATCCTTTTGTTGGGTCTGTGGGGTCTGGCGCTGCTGTTCCTGTTTGCCTTCTACAACCCGGGCAACCTGGCCTTGGACAAACAATACTGGTGGTATGTCGTCCACCTTTGGGTTGAAGGCGTGTGGGAACTGATCATGGCCTCGATCCTGGCCTACCTGATGCTGAAACTGACCGGTGTTGACCGTGAGATCGTCGAAAAATGGCTTTATGTCATCGTCGCCGCCGCGCTGTTCTCGGGCATCCTTGGTACGGGTCACCACTACTACTGGATCGGTACACCCGCGTACTGGCAGTGGATCGGTTCGATCTTCTCGAGCCTCGAAGTGATCCCGTTCTTCGCGATGATGGCCTTTGCCTTCGTCATGGTCTGGAAAGGTCGTCGTGACCACCCCAACAAGGCTGCGCTGCTGTGGTCGCTGGGCTGTGCCACGCTTGCCTTCTTCGGTGCCGGTGTCTGGGGCTTCCTGCACACGCTGCACGGGGTGAACTACTATACCCACGGTACGCAGATCACTGCAGCCCACGGCCACCTGGCCTTCTACGGTGCATATGTCTGCCTCAACCTGGCAATCTTCAGCTATGCGATGCCAATCCTGAAGAACCGTGACCCGTACAATCAGGTACTGAACATGGGTTCGTTCTGGCTGATGACCAGCGGCATGGTCTTTATGACCTTCGTGCTGACCTTCGGCGGTACCGTGCAAACGCACATGCAACGTGTGGTCGGTGACTACTTCATGGACGTGCAAGACCAGATCGCGATCTTCTACTGGATGCGTCTTGGTTCCGGTGTTGTCGTTGTCCTCGGTGCGCTTTTGTTCATCTACTCGATCTGGGTGCCCCGGAAAGAGATGGTTGAACCCGGCCCGATCGAACGCGACCGGCTGGAAAACGATCCTGACCACGTCGCAGCGGAGTCATGAAGATGGACGGCTCAAGAAACATGGGAACGGGGGCGGCTGACGCCCCCTTCTACCTGCCCCAGCGTGATGAATGCGATGTGTTCACCGCCGCTTACAACAACGACCTACCGGTTCTGCTGAAGGGGCCGACGGGCTGCGGCAAGACCCGCTTTGTGGCCCATATGGCCGCCCGCCTTGGTCGTCCGCTATATACCGTGGCCTGCCACGATGACCTTGCCGCCGCCGACCTGATCGGGCGCTACCTGCTGAAAGGTGGCGAAACCGTCTGGGTTGATGGTCCCTTGACCCGCGCGGTCCGCGAAGGCGCGATCTGCTACCTTGATGAGGTGGTCGAAGCCCGCAAAGACGTGACCGTCGTGTTGCACCCACTGACCGATGACCGGCGCATACTGCCGATCGACCGCACAGGCGAAGAACTTGAGGCCGCACCCGGTTTTATGCTGGTCGCCTCGTACAACCCCGGATACCAGAATATCCTGAAAACCCTGAAACCCTCGACCCGGCAACGGTTCATCTCTCTCGAGTTCGACTTCCCGTCGCCCGAGATGGAGGCCGAAGTTGTTGCTCAGGAAAGCGGGCTGGCGCTGGAGCGCTGCAAGCCGCTGATCCGGTTGGCGAACAAGCTGCGCGGACTCAAGGGTCAGGATCTTGAGGAAGGCGTTTCCACCCGCTTAGTCGTTTATGCCGCGACGCTGATCGCACAGGGCATGTCGACCGACCGCGCCATCCTTGCCGCAATGATCGAACCTCTGACTGATGACGAGGATATCAAACGCGGGCTCCTCGATCTTGTCACGGCTGTCTTTGGGTGAGGCCCGCCGATGGTCAGGATCGAATTTGAGCCATGGGAACCCGAAGAAACGATCGGGAAACTGTGGCACACCCTTGCCAGCCGTCTCGATGCACCTGAGGTGCATGTTGGAGCCGCGGTCGACCTCTCAGAGGTCGCGGGGCGGCTGGCAGTCCTCTTCCGGGGACTTGGGGGTAGTCCGGGCGTTGAATTGCGCCCGGTCTCGCCCGAGGTTTCACGCCACCGGTTAAGCTGGCGTCGCAAGCTGGCAACCGAGGCTGAACTGATGCCGCGCGCCTCGTTCGATGGAGAGGTATTGCGCCTGCCGGATCGGCTGGCTGTTTTTCCCGCGCGCGAGGCGAATGGCGCGCTTTATGTCTGGCTCGCCTCCGCCGCTGCCCATGCCGGAACCCGAATTGAAGAGAACGATCCGCTGCGCGCCGACGTGCACGCGCTGATCGCGGCGCAGAGCATGGTCGAGACGACGCTGGATGACGCTCCTGGACTGCGCCCACTTTACACCGAGCTTTGCAAAGGTGTTCTGCATCACCGCGACATCCCGGGCCTGCCACCGGTTGAGGCTACGGTTGAAGAGCTTGTCCGTCACATGCTGGGGGACCCTGCGCCGCTGTCGGACCGGGCTGAACAGATCCTGACGCTGGACGATGACCTTATCGCCCCGCGTGGCTATCAACCGATGCGCCCGGTCCCCCTGTGGCCAGAACTGCGCGCGGTTGGGTTTTCGGAACATAACGAGGTCGAAAACCCCGAAACCGAAGGTCCACCTGAAGAATCCAGTGAGAAAACCCACCGCGCACGCCGCCGCAAATCGGATCAGGCCAACCGCAGCGACAGTTTTATTCTGCATAAGTTTGAGGCCATTCTCAGCTGGGCCGAGTTCCTGAACATCAACCGACGCATCGACGATGACGATCCCGACAACGCGAAGAAGGCTGCCGACGATCAGGAAGAAATCGGCTTGGGGCAAATCTCCAAGGCGCCACCGACCAAGCTGAAGCTGCATCTGGACCTTGCCCCCGAAGACGTGAATCGCGAACGTTTGTCAGGCCGTATCCTCTATCCCGAATGGGATGTGCGTACAGGCCAATACCTGCCCGATCACGTCAACGTTCTACTCTCGGATGCCGAGATCCGCGAAGACGCCGCCGAGTTTGGCAAAGACCCCGCCACCGCCCGCCGAATTCGCGCAGTGAAACGCCAGTTCGAGGCCCTGCGCCCCGGTCGGGTGATGACGCGCGGCCATCTGGATGGAGATCAGCTGGATATCGAAGCCGCCGTACGCGCCGAAACCGACAGGATGGCCAGTGGTGAGGGCAACGAACGCATCTGGATGCAGTCCCGCCCAGTGGCGCGCGATCTGGCGGTGTCAATTGTGCTGGATGTCAGCCGTTCTACCGAAAGCGCCGTCACAGGCCGCGCCGTGATTGATGTCGAACGTGAGGCGCTGGCCGCTTTGGCCTGGGGCCTGAATGCCTGCGGTGACGATTTTGCCATCCATGCCTTCAGCTCTCTGAAACGCCAGCGCGTTTATGTGCAACGCTGCAAACGGTTTGACGAGCCGATGAGCAGCACCGTCGAACAGCGCATCGCGTCGCTGCGGCCGGGGCATTACACGCGGTTGGGCGCTGCGATCCGTCATTGTTCTGCCGATCTGGCCAAGCAAACTCGTAAGCGCCGCCTGCTGCTGGTGATCACCGATGGCAAACCGAACGATCTGGACCATTATGAGGGCCGCCACGGAATCGAAGACACACGCCAAGCTGTTCTTGAGGCGCGCCGGGCCGGACAATCGGTCTTTGGCGTTACCATCGACAAGACTGGCAAAAGCTGGTTCCCGCGTATGTTCGGGCAAGGCGGTTTTGCTGTTATCCCCGACCCGCATCGTCTGACGATGGCCTTGCCGCAGATCTACCGCCAACTGGTCGGCGCATGAGCGATACCTCTCTGATCGACGAGCTTCCGGGCGAGTTGCTGATGTGGGTTCTGATCATCTCGGAATTGCTGGTCTTCGGCGCCGGGATGATCGCCTTTATGGGCGTGCGCCTGACCGATCCGGTGGGCTTTGCCGAGGCGCAGTCGCATTTGCATCGCACCGGCGCGGCGTTCAACACTGCTGTTTTGGTCACGTCTGGCTATCTGGCGGCGCAGGCGCTGCACTGGCGGCAGGCTTCCCGGCGCGGAGCTGCGCGTTTGGCCTTGTTTGGCGCTGCCCTGCTGGGCGTGGTGTTCCTGATCATAAAAGGCACGGAGTACGCGGACAAAGCTGCGCAGGGGATCGGATACGAAACGCACCCGTTCTTTCTGTTCTACTACTTGCTGACCGGTTTTCACGCCGCGCATGTGCTGGCCGGGGTTGGCATTTTGCTGCTGGTCGCGTGGCGGGATGATCCCCGCAATATTGAGGCAGGTGCCCAGTTCTGGCACATGGTTGATCTGGTCTGGATCATGCTGTTCCCCGTTATCTACCTGTTGGGATGAGGGAAATGATCGCAAACACTCTTACACGGGCCTGGCTAGCTCTGTTGGTGCTTAGCCTTGGGTCGGCGGTGCTGACCACAATGCCGTTGCCGTCCGAAGTTCTGGGCGGTGGGATTCTGATTCTAGCGCTGGCCAAATCCCGCATTATCCTAGCCCATTACCTGGACCTTGCGGCCAGCCCGTCTTGGCTGCGCGGCTTCACCATGGTTCTGACGGGGTTTGCGGTGCTGATCTTCGGCCTTTACCTGATCTGAGAAAGAAAAAAGCCGCCCCGAAAGGGCGGCAGGTTTCCAAGCAAGGGGCGCATTGGTTATTGGGCGGCCATCGGCATGCGCGCTATCTGGCACCGTTGCCAGAGGGCCGACAGAGCATTGACCAAGTGGCCGATATCGGCGTCGGTGTGAACCGGAGACGGCGTGATCCGTAGGCGCTCGGTTCCTTTGGGAACGGTGGGGTAGTTGATCGGCTGGATATAGATGCCAAACTCTTCCAGCAGTGTGTCCGAAATGAATTTGCATTTGACCGGATCACCGACCATCACGGGGATGATGTGGCTGGGGTTGGGAAGATGCGGGATGCCCTCGGCGTCAAGACGGGCGCGCACCTGCGCCACGCGGGCCTTTTGCAGATTGCGTTCGGCACTCGACTGTTTCAGGTGCCGGATCGAGGCCGCAGCGCCAGCTGCGATTGAGGGGGGCAGGGCAGTTGTAAAGATGAACCCGCTGGCAAAGCTGCGTACGAAGTCGCACAACGCGGCCGAAGCAGCGATATAGCCACCGACCACACCGAAGGCTTTGCCCAGGGTACCTTCAATCACGGTCAGTCGATCCATCAGACCTTCGCGTTCGGCGATACCGCCACCACGCGGACCATAGAGACCTACGGCGTGGACCTCATCCAGATAGGTCATGGCGTCGTAATTGTCGGCCAGATCACAAATCTCTTTGATCGGCGCGATGTCTCCATCCATCGAATAGACCGACTCAAATGCGATCATCTTTGGCGCATCGGGATCAGCGGCGGCCAGTTTCGCCTCAAGATCCTCTAAATCGTTGTGTTTCCAGATGACCTTTTGAGCGCGTGAGTGGCGGATACCTTCGATCATCGAGGCGTGGTTCAGGGCATCTGAAAACACGATCAGTCCGGGGATTTTGGAAGCAAGGGTGCCAAGGGCGGCCCAGTTCGAAACA
Source organism: Ruegeria sp. BF6 (assembly GCF_056538665.1). Classification (NCBI taxonomy): domain Bacteria; kingdom Pseudomonadati; phylum Pseudomonadota; class Alphaproteobacteria; order Rhodobacterales; family Roseobacteraceae; genus Ruegeria; species Ruegeria sp. BF6. The sequence continues at coordinate 74,607 of NZ_JBQFTN010000012.1, read as the reverse complement.
TATCCCGAGGTGAACAGCAGCGCGGCTTCTTTGCCGTGCAGATCAGCCAGTTCGGATTCCAGCAGTACGTGATCATGGGTGGTGCCCGAGATGTTCCGCGTGCCACCCGCGCCTGCGCCGCAGCGGTCCAGCGTGTCATGCATGGCTGAAATCACGGCAGGGTGTTGGCCCATGCCCAGGTAATCGTTCGAGCACCAAATCCGCACGTCCCGCTGCACCTGTCCGTCGGTTTGGCGCGCATTTGGGAAGGATCCGCAGCGACGTTGCAGATCGATGAAGACGCGATAGTTTCCTTCTTCCCGCAAACTATCGAGGCTTTGGCTGAAAAATCGCTCGTAGTCCATCTTTCTGGCTCCCCGGAATACTGGCTTTGGGGCGAGATTAGGAGCGTCGTGCCCAAAGCGACATGACTATTGTCAAGTTGACCTCGGAAAAGACTGGTGCGTTGGGCGCAGCTTTGGCATAGCCTGAACCCGAAGGATGTACCGGTCAGAAGATCGACTAGGGAAAAGGGGAACCTTCTTGGCTCACGAAGCGCAAAAAGCAATCGCGCGGCAATCGCTCCTGCTCAAGAGCTTGCCGGATCAGCATGTCGATACTCTGCTCAGCCATGCAATCTGGCGCAGCTATGATCGCGGCGAGACGATTTTCCTGCAGGAAGAAAAAGCCAAGGCCGTACACGTGGTGCTGGCGGGTTGGGTCAAGCTGTTCCGTATGTCGCCCACCGGGGCCGAGGCGGTGGTGAGCGTCTTTACACGCGGTGAAAGCTTTGGTGAGGCGGTTGCGCTGCGGAACGTTCCCTATCCTGTCTCTGCCGAGGCGGTGTCGGCCTGCGAAATCATGCATATCCCCAGCCCGTTGTTACTGTCGCTGATGAAGGAAGACCCCGAGATCGGCGTATCGATCTTGGCCTCGACCTTTACCCATCTGCATGCGCTGGTGGCGCAACTGGAGCAACTAAAAGCCCAGACAGGCGCACAGCGGGTGGCCGAGTTCTTGCTGAGCCTGTGCGACACCGATGCCCAAGCTTGCGACGTGGAATTGCCCTATGACAAGATGCTGATTGCCGGGCGTCTGGGGATGAAGCCGGAAAGCCTGAGCCGCGCCTTTTCGCGGCTCAAGACCGTTGGTGTGAAGATCAACCGCAACCACGCTGAGATCGCAGACGTCGACCGCCTGCGAGACTACGCCGAAAGCGATCCGTCAGAGAAGTAGTCGTCCGGATTGACTGCAGCCATTCGGATATCCAGACCTTGATCGGTTTCTTGCTGTCGAATCCGCACGTCAGGCTACAACGTGGCGCGTTTTTTCGACCTGAAACGTATACTGTAACAGGTCTCATTCGTTGCGAAACTGCCTCAGCTCTCCGAAACTCTGACTGCGCATGGAAGGGCTAGATATGCACAATGCCGGGCAAATGAGCGCGAGATGTAGCGTTGCTAATTGCATGGTGTTCAGGCAAACTTTTTGCCAATCTTTCATAGTAGGTTTTCAGGTTTTTGGGGGGCAAAATGAGGGGTGTGTTCGTCTGTGCTCTATCAGCACTTTTTTCAATTTTTGCGTCGGTTTCGTCTGCGGCGACTTTGAGCCCCACTGAGGGTCTAGCGGTGGATTTTAGCTCTGGCACCACTTTTGATATTTATGATGTGTATTGGAGCGCATCACCGTTTGCAGCAAACCAACTGCGCGTAACAGTCTACTCCGGACCCGGGCTTACCGGCAGTATAGTCGGATCAAGGGTACTTCCTTTCGCAGCAAGTGGAGGTGGTATGTACATAGATACGCCCTCTGCGGGTCCTAATGGTTCAATTATTGCCACAGCGGAATTTGGTACGATTGAAAACTTCAGCTTTTCCAATCTTGCGGTTCTTCTTGACGCGACTGGTAGGCGCTTGGGTAACGCAACCTATGAAAGCGCTCCTTATGTCGCCAGCCCTTCGCCTGTCCCGCTCCCTGCAGGATTGCTTCTTATTGTCAGCGCTTTAGGGGCACTTGGAGCATTGGCACCTTGAACAAACGTAGGTTACATGGTGTCGAACCAGAAGTGAAGGTGTCGGCATGCCAATCCCGTGCTGCCGCTTACTGATAATTTGAGTTTGGTCGACAGGTGTTGATACGGAAACAGTGAGATTTGCTGCGACTATTAGATAGCTTGGGTTGTACGGTTTTTGAGTTTGACCGCCACGCTATTTTTGCAGTCTTAGAAACCGCAACTTGTTTTCGAGTTACTGGTTATTGTCGCGTTTCATTCCATCTAGGATTTTGGGCAGCACTGCGTGCAGTTCATCCCTGCCGAGCGTTTATCTGTTAGCGACACTAGACCGAGGTGTTTATCGTTAACCTGCCGCTTACAGGCAATCTTAACTGAGGTTCAACCGGCTTATTCTCCAACACTTCCAATAAGCGGAATTACAATATCGAGAAAGTACGGCGATTTTCTCAAAGGGGAGCCGTTCAGGCTTTGCCCGAAGGGGCGCGCAACGTTTTTGAGGCTACGCGTGTTAGGTGGTATTTCTCTCTTTTGACTTTGCTGCGTCCTTGATGCGGAGTGACTTTGACACTTCAGCACGACCGATGATTCCCTTCAGGTCCGTTGGAACACGCGTTACAGCGAAGTATATCTATTTTTTTGTTGTTGACCGGTTTAAGCAAGGCTGGGGTCAATGCCTAAGACTCCTGTGTAGGAGCTAGCAGGCGCAAGCAGTTGGTTTTCGTAAGTTTTTGAGAATGATGAGGAAATCATGGTGCTGCTGGAGAGAATTGAACTCTCGACCTCTCCCTTACCAAGGGAAAATAGAAACGCCGATTTCCTTTATTCTTTCATCCCCTTAGCGTGCTTTACGTTCAGCGGCTGTACGGCCCCTGTACGAATCCGGTCCCGCATTTCGCGGTCATCACCTTCCACATGGGCATAGATTTTGTCCGGCAAAGCCGGGTTCGACCAGCGCCCCGCCTTGGCGGCTTTGACCGGGTCAACGCCCTGGCGCACCCGCAATTCGGTGTAGAACCCGTGCCGCCCGGCCTGGTGCGGGCTGAGATACTCGACCTTTGCCGCCTTGCAGGCCGTGCGCAGTGCGGCGGTGAAGCCAGATCGATCGGCATAGCCGAACATGCGCCTAGGCAGCTTGTAGCCGTGTTTGCGGTTATGCGGTGCGCGGGGCTTGAGATTGGCCATGGTCACCACCAGCGCGGTGGAGATCGATACCCATTGTTCCGGGTGGCCTTTTGAAGCGATGATCTTGACCCGCCCGTTCTGCAGATCGCAGTGCCTGGGTTCAATCGCCACCAGTTGCGACACCCGCACGCCGGTTTCGAACATGAATTCCAGACCTGCCGCCACATACGGATTGGCATGGGGCTGCACGGCCCTGATCCAGTCCCAGCTTCCCGCCTTGCGTTCCGGTCGGCTTTGTTTGCCGCGTATCTTGTCCTGATCGATGCGCTGCTGCGATGTGTAGGATCGGATTCGGATCGGGTGGCATTTGCCCCTGTCATGGGCGTTGTTGATCACGGCAGAAACCGGCGTGATGATCTGGCGCTTCCATGTATCGGTTGAGGCTTTGGGATAGATCACCGGGCCAAGGTCGCGCACCTGCTCTGGTGTAATCTTGTGAACAAATTCGTTGCCGATCTTCTCAACAATCGGGATCAGGAACTTCGCCTCGGCGGGTTTGGCTTTGTAGAGCATCACCGCATCGGCAAAGGTCAGCGCTGATTCTTCACCAAGGACGTGACAACGGATTTGCCTGTCCTCTTCCGCCCTGATCCAGTCTTTTGCGCCTGCTTCTGTAGATGCGCCAGAGCTGCACCGGTAGTAGTCTGAGATGGCAAGCCCGTTGTACTCGACCCGGCCCTTGACCCACCAGACCTTGCCCCGTTTGTAGGCTTCGAGCGGCATAAGCAATTCTCCAAAATAACATCAAGCTGTTGAGGTGTGATAATCATCGCCCGGCCAATGATATGGCAAGCGTCGTGTTTGCGGGCTTTTTCCCGCAAGCTGCGCGGGCTGATGTCGATGCCACGTTCCAGCAGCAGTTCGCACCACTGTTCCGGCGATTTGCCGTTGTCGATTATGAACGATCCGGTGGGCGGCATCATGGACATGGGTTCTATCCCTGCTCAGTCAGATCGCGCACATCGGCGGCAGATTGAAGCCACATACCGTCTCTTGCAGCAACTCGGCCCATCAACTGCGCGCAGCGATTTGTGCAGAAATAATTGTCCAAATAGCTCTCGCCGTCCCAGAGGGCTGCGAAGTGAATTAGATGCTTCTTTTCCGGGTGACGTCGAATGTAGGCAATCGGCATGTTCACAAGGCGATCAACATCGTCTCTGGTCTCCGGGTTTTCATCCCTGACGATGTGCCCGATGAATGTGTTTGCGTACCTCTGGAACACCGCAAAACTGTATTGTTTTCTGAGTGCCTTCCCGCAGCTCCGGCATAATTTCGCAGTCATCACTTCGTCCTCTCAATCCAGATACTTGAATTCGATGCGGTTGACCGGCTCGGCTGGGTCGCAGCGGTAGTGGCGCACCAGAAACTGAACGAACTCCTGCGGTGTCCAGCCGGGAAAGCCTTCCCGGATCACGTCAGCCTGCGTGATGGCGTTCAGAGGTTCGGCGCGCACGGATACCACTTCGATCAGGCAGAGCCGTTCGATCTTCTCGCCCTTGCGCAGCCCCATCGCCTTTTTGACGCCGTTGAGGTGGTCACCGGGTTTCAGGAACCACCAGCCAAACCGGCGCGTCACGTCCTTGCTACGGTCCTGCACCTGCTGGGTGGTCATGGCAAAAGAGATGTTGCGGGGCATGGTTACGCCTGCGTCGCTTCGGAGCTGGTGGCGCGCCATTGGGCCTCGCTATCGCCAAGGCGATAGTCCAACTCGGCCTCGGTCTCTGGCGCAAGGTGCATATCCTTGACCAATTCCATATACAGCCAGTGCCACCAGTCGCGAATTTTGGCGTCAGGATGCTTGTATCCGATGATCTCGGCGGCGTGCATCAGGTGCAGTTGGAAGTGGTGCGGCAGTTCGTCGAGGCTTTGCAGATAACGTTCCACGACGGCGTTCATTTTCGCGGTCCAGTCGTGGTCCAAACCCGGAGGCCATTCGTAGCTGGGGCCAGTGAATGACCCGCCCCGGGGATCGTAGGGGTTTTCAAAAACGTTGTGGTCCAGTGCGCCCAGGAGGACGCAGCGACGAAACCAGCGGATGAGAAATTTGCAGGGGTGGTACTTCGCCACGCCATCGGGGCCGCGCACAGCAGTCAGCAAAACGGTTTGCTGCATGCAGGTCAGGCTATGGGTCCATTCTTGAGTGACAATCGGCATTTTTGGCCCTTTCAGTTGGTGCGGTTGGCGCTGTAACGAACAACGCGGATCGGGTGGTAAAACGCCTTCCAGAACGGCGGCAGGAACTCATAGAAAATCGCTGGAATCGGGATCATGCGGCACGCCCCTGCTCTTTCGTATTGACGTAGGACTTGCGGCGGGTGTCGTACCGTACCCAATCCGCGTTCTCGGACTGGAAGGCCGTCAGGTCGTGCCCGGCGGATTGTGGTGAGCATCCGAACTTGGCCACAATATGGCTGCGGTTGATGAAACCGTAGATCCGCAGCATTTCACCAATCCAGTTCTGGCGCTGTTGGGCATACCAGTTCATTGCGCGGTCCCTGATGATGATTTGAAATCAGGGACGCGCGGACCCCAAACAAAAGCGTCGATCAGTTGACCCGGTTCGATGCCCGGCACGTAGACGCGCCACTTGTCATCACCCTGGCCGTTGTTGTCGGAGACCGAGACGACTTCCCAATCTGGGGACGTCCAATCTTCACCCTCGGGCATTTCGTGTGGATGGACCAACTTGGCCCAAAAGTATCCTTCGGCGTTTGGCGTCGGGTAGCGCATGTCTGTTTCCTTATTGGGTTGCTGGTCTTGGCCGCTGCTGGGGCACTCGGTTCATGGTCAGGACGTAATCAACGCCATCGATTTCAGCGATGACCGCGACGGTTTCCGGGTTGAGAACAAGAATCTCTTGCGGCAACTTTCCCGAGGTCAAAGGGATCAGGGCGTCGCAGACCTTTACGGCTGGGGGAATGAGCTTGTGCGTCATGATGTTTCTTCCTGCGTTCCGTCGCTGGCCCCTGTTTCCAAGGGCCAGAAAGAGAATTCAGGCTTCGGGGGAACCCATGAAGGTCGGCAGGCCGGTTTCCTCGGTCGCCTGTTCAACGGCTTCCTTGAATGCCAGTTCGAACGCCTTCTCGGGGTTGTAGACCGACAGGATGAATTTCACCTGCCCGCCCATCTTGCGATACCGGAACCGCACCGGCATGCGGAACGGTGCGCCGCCCATGAACACCGGGATCGCGATGATGATCAGGTTGGGAATGTTCAGCGGTTTGCCGTCCGGTGCCTTGTGTTCGTTCAGGAACTGCACTTCTTGTTCGCCGGTGTCCCGGTTGGTTTTGACTGTCAGGTTGCTGGTCTCGTGCACCTGAAACTGCTTGGACATGGCCAGCAGTTGGGTGAGCTGCCCATAGCGGCCTTCGATCTTTTGGGCGGTTTCGATCAGGCGGGTTTCCCAAGGCTGGATCTTGTCGCTGATGTTACCCTTCAGAATGGCGGGGGTGGGGTCGAACACGTCTTTTGCCTGGGCTTCGATGAACTCGCCCATTTCGTCCTTGTCCAGCGGCTGGCCAGAAATGCCCATCCATGCCTTCCATTCTTCGGACAGCGGGAAGCTGTAAACCGCCCTGTGGTGGCAGTGGCGGGCGCTGGGGTCGCCTGACGTGTTTTCGACATCAACCGGACCGCTTGCGTGATAATCGGCAACGCAAGTCAGTGTGGGTTTGGTCATATCCGGTTTGGCGAACAGAACGGACGTATCGCCCTTGAAGCGGTTGGCCCATGCAATGATGCTGGCCAGATCGTCAAAGCGGGCAGTGCCCATGCGGCGGGCTGGTTTGAGGAATTCCAGCGCTTTGCGGTGAGCTTCGGTTAGGTCCTCAACCGCGCGGTGGTTCGGGACCGTGAGCAAATGGGCCTTGGTTAGGTCCATTTGATCCGGAGTTTGGACGTCGTCGTGATGGCCGATGTCGGCCATCAGGTCGCGCACGGTCTGCGCCGGGTTTTCCAGCGCCGGTGCGATAGTGATGTCTTGCTTTTCTCCTGCCATGGTCAGTTTCCTTTGATTGGCGGGTTGAGGTTTTCGGGGTTAAACGTCGCGCACTTCGCCCGTTTCCGGGTCGTGCGGGGTGACGTCACGCACGCCGCTGTGCATGCGCTTCATCATTGGGCTGTACAGAGTCATCTGCCCGTTCTGGTCCACATAGGCCCCGGCCTTGCTTGCGGGCTTGGTGGGTTCCTTGAATGCTGCGCTGGCGCTCATTCCCAGATCGCCTGCGCCGTTCAGTTCGTAAGACACGGTCAGCGTGAAAGAGCCTTTGGCCGCTTTCTGGCCGTACTCTTCAATATGTTCCTGCATCTTCTGCAGCAGCGCGCGGTGGTCGCCCTTGAATTCCTTGATGAAGTCACCGCCATCAAACAGCGTCAGCATCTGTTCAAGGCCGTGGATAGCGTAGGGGTCGCGTTCTGCGATGGTCTGCGCCTCATCAGTGTTTTTGCGTTTGGTCATCACGTGACGGTTCCTTTCGGTGCGGTTAAAGGGTGGTTGTTTCAGCGGTGGCTGTTGGCTTCAGGCTTCGCATTCCCTGAAGCCGCAGGCGTCAATCACAGCGCTGCCGTTGAGATAAACGACGCGCTTTCTTTCGTGGGCTGGTCCAGCAAGGAACCACTGGCCCAGATCGGGACATCCCAGCAGGTTGAAGGCGTAATCCTGCTGAACGGCGGTTGATGCGATGGCACCGCGATAGCTGAGTGCGTGAAAGCCGAACCGGGCTTTGCGGGAAACGCATACGTTCTCATGGCTCAGGAATACGGTGCAGGATGAAACGCATCTGCCGCGAATTTCCACGGCGTCCACCTTGTTGCGCTTGCGGACATATTGCCGAACATAGCCGCCATCAGACCATGCGGAGCCGGGTTCAATCACAAGCCGTTCGGCGTTCGCCGCAGGGGCAAAAAGCACCAGCAGCAGGAAGGCCGCAAATGCTGCCAACAGAGCCAGCAGGGCCGTTGTTAGGCTGGCGTCGGTGCGCTTCTGTTCACGTGGGCCGCGTGTGGCATTCGATATGCGAAGGGCTTGCATCGTGGTTCCTTTCAATTGCGGGGGCGGGCAATCCGCCCGGTCCATGCGTCGAACTCGGTGCGCAGGATCTGGAATCTTTCGTGGGCGGCGCTGTCGCTGGACAGGTCGCGGCGGCTTTCGATCTGGCAGGCTTGCCGCAGATATTCGGCGGCGGCGCTGGCGTTGAAGGTTTCGGAGGGTGCGCCGCAGCGGGTGGCCGCGAAGCGCTGAAACTGCGGATCGTTGCAGAGGATGCCCGCCTGTTGCGGGGCTGAAGGGTTGGCCAAGCTCATGCGGCACCTGCCTGTTCGATCAAATGGGCGCAGTTGGCGCGGGCCAGCGCGTCGGCGATGTCCGGGGGCACGCTGTTGCCGCACATGCGGGTCTGCTCTTTCTTGGTCATGCGTGACCCGTCCGCGCCCCGGTCGATTTCGTATGTGTCAGGGAACCCCTGCGCCCGGAATTGTTCGCGGGCTGTGAGCATCCGCATGCAGATGTCGGTAATGGCGTAGGTCGCCCCGTTGATTTCCACTGTCACCAAGCCAAAGCGGTCTTTGGTGGTCAGGGTGTGCAGGGGTTCATCCGCAACCTGGCCTTCGCCTGTCCCGTAGTATTTGTGCAGGAAGGCTGCGACCAAGGCCCCGTGGCCACCGCCTGCGCAGATGGTCGGGTGCGGGTCGTTCAGATCGCGGGCGCTGCGCTGGGTGCCGTGCATGTTCATCAGGTGCGCGGCTACGATCTGCTGCTGTGCCCCTGTCGTGGTCAGTGTGGACAGGGGCGCTGTGGCGGGCCTGCCTGACAGGTTGGCGTTGTTCGGCCCTGCATTGTGTTGCGCCAGAAACGCGGCCACCAAGGCGTGCTTTGCGCCGCCCGCAACCATTGTGCCAATGGGCTTGTCCAGACCGGGGACGCGTGGAGCCTGGCCCTTGCGTTCGCCGTAGCCGGTTTGAATCAGTGTCGGCACCACAAGCGCGTTCTGATCTTTGATACTGGCCGTCACGGTATGCAGTGGATCAACTGCGGATCTGCTGGCCCCGCCATGCTGTCCATAGGTGACAAAGAAGGGTTCTTTCGCATCGATGACATAGCGCTGTATGCCGCGCGCAATGCGTTTCAGGGTGTTCTCTGCCAGCGGGCGCTTGGGCGGGTGCTGGCCATTGGCCTTGCCCCATTCCTTAGCCTGTTCCGGCGTCAGAAAGATGGACGGGCAGGGGATTGACCAGTCAATGATTTCCGCAGCGGTGCGCCACGGCAGTAGCTTGCCGGTCTGTACTGCGCGGCTGTTGGGGTCGCCATGGGTCGGCTTGGGCCAGACAATGGGGCGACCATCGCGGCGGGCCACCATGAAGAACCGTTTACGGATTGTGGGTGCGCCATAGTCGCAGGCGCGCAGTTCGCGCCATTGGACCTTGTAGCCCGCTTTGCGCAGGCGTTTCACCCACATTTCGTAGGTGGTGCCTTCAAGCCCACTGATGGGTTTGCCAGCGTCACAGATCGGTCCCCATGTGCGGAATTCTTCGACGTTTTCCAACAGGATTACATCGGGCTTTGCATCTTCGGCCCATTTGACCACAACCCACGCCAGATCGCGGATATTGCGGTCGCGGGGTGCGCCGCCTTTGGCCTTGCTGAAATGCTTGCAATCTGGGCTGGCCCAGAGCAGGCCGACGTGGCGGCCCTGTGTGACGGTCAGCGGGTCCACATCCCAGATATTGCTGTCCAAGTGGATTGTCTCGGGGTGGTTGGCCTCATGCATGGACAGGGCGCGCGGGTCGTGGTTGATCGCCACATTCGGGCTGCGACCCAAGGCCATTTCAATGCCCGTGCTGGCGCCACCACCGCCTGCAAAGCTGTCGATGATCATTGGCAGTTCAATCATTCCGCCCACCGTGCGTTGGCTTCTGTGCGCTTGAGGGTTTCAAGCTGCAGGCGCTTGTTCTGGTGGTAGACCAGTTTGTCAGCCTCGGTGCGCAGGTTTTGGTTGTGGCGGGGCCGGATCGAGACCTGTTCTATGGTGAAATTCATGTTTTCCGAGAACGCCAATGCGTCGGGGTGGGCGTAGACTTCCCAATGCGCTGTGGCCTCAATGCGCGGCGTCGGCGTGTCGTTTGGGATCGAGACCTCTACCGTCTTCATTTGGCCGTCAGGACGGCGCAACAGTGCGTAAAGCTTGAACGTGGCCACGGGGTTTGGTTGCGCGGGTGGGCCTTTCTTTCCATGAGTGGCAAAGCTGCGCAGCCCCGTGGCGGACGTGGCCCACCGACGAATTCGGGAAAAGTGGCCAGAGGCGGCGAGCAGCGCGCCCCTGACCAGTAGACCGGCATACAGGCTGCCGGTTGAGGGGGTCATACGGTCGAAATTGATAGGAAGGTTCAAAACAGCGACTCCTGCTGGGCATCGCCTGGACGGGCGACGGCAACGGTTTCGAGAACAAGGAACTGCGCGTCGTTTTCACGGGCCAGCTTGGCCGCGTCGGCCATGGCATCATCAAAGGTCGAATACCGCGCTCGGGGTTCGGTTTTGGAATTCGGGCCGGTCGGCTTGCGGCAGACCATCCAGAAGCGGGCAAATTGGGGCAGGGTGGACATTACGCGCCCTTTCCCGGCAGCGCGTCGATCAGGATCAGAGGGGCCGGTCGGGTCTGTCCGATCAGGTTGGCGCGATCTAGGATTCGGTCTTTGAGGGACCTTCCCGCACTACGGGAAGTCTCGCCTTGATCCTTCAGGGCTGCGATTTCCTGCTCAACTTTTTGTTGAGTACCGTGAATTTGAGAACCCATTGTTTTTATGGCTCGGCTAGGTGTCAATTTCTATCCTCCTATCAATGGAGATATCTTGTAGGATATTTGATTATCCTAAACAAGCAAAAAAATATCCCCACTCGCTATAAATGGGGAGTGCAGAAAACTACACGTTGTTTTTGTTGAGGTATTTCCCTACTATCCTTTAGGTCCATAAGGTCGAGGGAATTGGTTGTGGATTGGAATCGAGTTCGCCAAAACGTTGGCTTGCGCTTGCAGAAAGCGGGTCTGAACCCAACCTCGGGTTCCGAGGCGATTGGATTGTCAAAGCATACCCTCAATAAGTTTCTTGATGGGCGTAGTGAGAAACTTAGCCCGGACAGCGTTGAAAAGATAATGAAGTTCTTCGGCCTTGAGTTTGAGGCCGAGCTTGAATTTGAAAACCCGTTTGATGAGGGTCGGAAGGCGCTATTGGCTGAAGCCTATCGCGCTAGCCCTCATGAGGTTTACTGGCTGCTGGAACAGATTCGCCGACGCCGGATCGATAATCCTGAAGTTGAGTCGAAATGAACTCGACTAGGGCGCTGTCGCCGTGGGCAATCAATTGAATAAGCTTATTCTTTTGCTCGTCTAGGTCAAGTTTGCTGGTGCTCATATTCCGTGCCTCGGGATGACAACTTTAACGTGAAATTCTTTTTGCTGGCAATGAATAGCAGCACGATCTTGCAATAAGCAACCCAGCGCGCTAGGATATTTGTGTATCCTAAAGGGGGTAATCCGTTGTTTGAGAGGCTTTTAGGCGCATCAACAGGATATGCGTTTGTTGTAGGTAGGACGCCGGAGGCACCGGAGGTCCTTTTGAGTGACTACCCGGATGAGTGGTTGGTGCGTTACTTTGAAGTTGGTTTGTTTAGACATGACCCAATCTTTCAGGCGGGCAAAATATGCGTTGCGAACAAGTGCGCTGCAAAGTTCGTGGACAAGTCTGCAAACCCCGAGTTTTTTGCTGAAGCTGGGGCCTTTGGGATCGGAACAGACAAGGTGATTGTCAACTCAATCGGCGGCAACAAGTTGCTTCTTGGTTCCATGGCTGCGGCCAGCGAAATCGAGACCTTTATAGACATCGTGAAGTTGGATCATATGGACTACCTGATAGAAAAAGTGGATGGCCTTACGGATCGCCAAAAAGAGATTCTGGATCTGTTCGATTGGGGCATGACCACAAAGCAGGCAACGTCTGATTTGGGCATAACGGCCAGCGCCATTGACCAGCATAAGCGCCGCATCGTGGATGCGCTTGGGGTGTCGAATTTCAGCGCCGCATCGTCGGCCTATGCTGTCTACAAATGGTCAGGATTAATGCGTAATTGACACGGTTGGCGCGGCATATAGCCTAGAGACACTCAACTTTAAGGATAGGAGTGTCATGCAGGCCGTCGTCTTATCATTCGACAATTTGAACAATCAGGGCGATGATTTTGCCCAGATGTTTGCGCTGCGCAAGCGGCTGTTTGTCGATCAAATGCAGTGGGACATCCCGCACACTGAACAAATCGAAATGGACCAATACGACAACATTCACGCAGTTTATGTGTGCGTGAAGGTCGATGGCCGCATTGTTGGTGGAACCCGGTTGCTGCGCACAGATGCGCGGGTCGGCGGATACACATACATGGTAAAGGATGCCCATGTGGGAGTTCTGCCGCCGTTTCCCCCGGATATCGCCGAAAGTGAACCGCCAGCGAGTGCGGATGTGTTTGAGGCCACGCGGTTCTTTGTGGACCCTGGACTAGATGGGCGCGAACGCAATGAAGTGTTGGCTGAGGTGGCGCGCGCCGCGCATGACGCCGTGCGCGACCGGGGAGGGCGATCCATTATTGCAATCATGTCGCCGGGGTTTCTTATCTGGTTCAAGCGGTTGGGGCTGGTTGCCAAGCGGGCTGGTGCGACCTTTCGGGTTGCAGGTGACGCCATGTGTGTTTTGACGATTGGTGTTTCTCAGCAGCCCCTAACTGATCTGGGCGAAAGGCCAAAGTCAGCCGTTTTGGCCTGACGGGAAATTTTTTTGCTTGATGAGGATAACTGAGTATCCTACAAGATACTTATGTTTAAAAAACTTGATCCCCTTCCCTCTGTGCGCTTCGCCAAATGGCTGAGGCGCACAATGGACGAACTGGATTGCACGGCTTACGGGCTGAGCAATTTCATTGACGATGGGGCGCATTGGAAGCGGCTAATAAGCGAGGCGATGAAAACCACGAAGGGTTCCCGCATTGCTTATGACACATGCTCGACCATTGGCCGCGCGTTGGTTCAGTACGGTGCGGAACAACGTGGCATCGCCGTCACTCCGCCCGACCCGTTTGCTCTTGACGATGAAGCTGAAGGGGAGGCGGGCGAGTGACTTGGTTAGGGCGTATAGCCTTCCAACAACTCCATGGCCGTATTGTCGGGTGTTCAGGCGCAGTTGGCGCGCAGGCGCGTAAGAACGGTTATCTCCCTGAACTTGGCGCGCGGCTTCGGTCGTGCGCCTTTTTTCCGGGTGTGGCGCATGTCTGACATCGCATCGCCTGACCTGACATTGCCTGCCAGTATTTGCTGGTCGCATACGGCCTTTGATGGTCTGGCAAAGGCCGGGTTGTTCAATTACGGATTGTCGTTTTCTGAAATCGTTGCCGAGTGTCGCGGGCGGCTGTGCTATCTGGCTACGCCCTATTCCAAGCTTGCTGTTGATGATCGAGGCGATTGGGACTTGTCGGCGTCGGTGGAATGTTCGGTGCGGGCTGCGCGGTGTGCGCGGGCTTTGGCGGGGGCGGGTGTTACGGCTATTTCGCCAATCGTGCAGGCGGTCGAGATGGTTCACGCCGATATCATCCGCCAAGAGCTTGATCCGCTGGATGATGATTTCTGGACTAATTGGTGCAGGCCGCTGTTGCGGACGGCGCATGTGGTCATTGTGCCGGATCTGCCGGGTTGGGCGGAAAGCAATGGCGTATGGGCCGAGGTGCGCGCGGCGCTGAATTCGAACCGGCGCGTTTTCCTGATGAATGTGTCTGAGACTTTCGAGGGGGCAGCATGAGTTTTCACGATCAGAATGAAAACCAGATTGAGGAACAATTTGTCAGCGCGCGGGCGTGTCGCAACCTTTGGGTGGGCGTGCTGCTGGAAATGTACAGACTGGCCTTTCATCCCCGGTCGGCGGATCGAGCCTTTGAAATCCAGCAGGCGCAGAACTGGTTCGGAACCAAGGATTTTGCCATTGTCTGCGAGTTTGCCGGTTTGGACCCGCACTGCGTTTGGGAAGGTGTTCAGCCGTACCTGGCCTGCGTGCGCGGGGTGGCGTGATGGGTGTTCATCTTCTGCAGGGTGACGTACTCGACATGCTCGCCACTCTTCCCGACAATCATTTTGACTGCGTTGTGACATCGCCGCCTTATTGGGGGTTGCGTGACTACGGTGTTGAGGGGCAAATCGGGTTAGAGCCTACGCTTGCAGAACATCTTGACGTCATGGTGCAGGTGTTTGCCGAGGTTCACCGTGTTCTGAAGCCCACCGGCACATGCTGGGTAAACTATGGTGATTGCTACGCAACCACGCCAAACGGACGCAGCGCTGCTGATGCCAAGGCGGCTGGCGGTGATGACCGGACGTTTCGGGATAAACCCTTTTCCACGGTTGGTCCTATCTGCGCTGATGGACCCCCTTCGAGTTCGACGCGTGCGCGGGGTGGGAAGAACCCCAGCGGTCAGACCGGCAACAGCAAGCGGATCATGTCGGGCGGGTATCTGAAACCCAAAGACCTTGTGATGGTTCCGAACCGTTTTGCCATTGCCATGCAGGAATGGGGGTGGTGGGTGCGCTCAGAGATTATTTGGGCCAAGCCGAACCCAATGCCGGAAAGCGTCACAGACCGACCGGCGACGGCGCACGAAAAGATATTCATGTTCACCAAAGAGGGGCGTTATGATTACGATCCTTCGGCGGTGCGTGTCCCGGCTAAGCACTCGGGCTTGAAGGGCCAAGATGAGAATGGATTTAAAAACCCCCAGAACTTCAACGGCAAGCACAAAAACGGTTATCGCAGCAGTGCCCCGAAGTCAGACAAGCAACGTGGACACTCCCGGCGTCATGCTGGGTTTAATGAGCGCTGGGAGTCTATGTCCCGTGAAGAACAGCAGGCCAACGGTCGCAATCTGCGCAACTTTGAACCAGCCCCTATTCAGGTTTGGGAAATTGCCACGCGCCCATTCAAAGAGGCCCACTTTGCAACATTTCCACCTGAATTGGTTGAGCGCTGTCTGAAGGCCGGGTGTCCGCAAGGTGGAAAGGTCCTGGACCCGTTCGGCGGTGCAGGCACTACGGGTCTGGTTGCGGACCGCATGCAGATTGATGCCACCCTGATTGAGCTGAACCCGGAATACGCAGACATCGCAATCAGGCGTATTGAGGGCGATAGGCCGGGGTTTCTGGGTGATGTTGAAAACGACGCCCTGAAGCCGTTTCAGGAGGCGTTGAAGCTATGACCCTTATGCTTCCCCATTCCTCGAATGCGGTGGCACCGCATCCGCAGCCCGAGGATTTGTTGACGTTTGCTCATGGTGAGTTGGTTGAATGGACGCCTTGGGAAACGGGGGTTTGCTTCAATCCGGGTTGCGGGCGCGTGTTTTCGCCAAGCCGTGATTGGCAGATTTACTGCTGCCCGAAGTGCCAAGCCGCTGGCAAGGCGGAAATGCGCAAGTGGGGGCATCGCATGGCCCTGTCGGCGCTGGTCTGGCGCATGGGGAAATACGAGCAAACCAATGAGGCAGAGCGCGCCGCCGTTCGCGCGGCGCGGCGTCATTTCACATACATTCAGTCGGCGTGGCTGGCTGATCGGCAGGCAAGAGCAAGCGGGGTGATCAGATGATTTCAGGCGCAGAAATCGCCGTTTGCGATCTGGTGGAAGGTGCCCACTATTGGGCCAAATTCCCGGATCGCGAGTGGGGTGTTTGGCATTTCAAAGGCGGCTTGATGCTGAGTGATATGGGTGGCGGCTATCGCCCTGATCAGTTCGATCACATCGTTGCGCGCGTCTTTACCCCGGAAGATGTGGACGCGCAGGATCGTGCCCTGATGCGCTTGCGTAGTACGTTGTCGGCCATCTCGGTCGAGGTGGCCTATTCTGCCGAGACCTTGGCGGAGGCTGAAGAAGCTATCGCCAATGTTGCCCGTCTGGCCAATGCGGCGTTGGACGGTGCCGGTGCGGCGTCTGGGGGTGTGTCGTGAACGCGGTAGTGTCCTCGTTTCTGGCGGATCGTCGGGCGCGTGCGGAGCGGGGTCTTTGATGACGGCTTTGCAGGTGGTTTCCCCGGTCAGTTTTGATGATCTGCCGGAATATCCGATTGATCCTGATGCGCGCCTGGACTCGCACGGGTTTGTTCAGTGGGAATTCCGCCGTTGGCTGAGTTCTGACATGCGTTGGAACGGCAGTCATGAGTGTAAGTCCATGTGGTTTGAACTTGTCAATCTTGCGCATAGCGAAACGCCGGTCGGCACCTTGCCGCACGACATGAAGCGATTGGCGCGGATGATCCAGCCGGTTGTTGACCGTGATCACTTTGAGAGCCTGTGCAAGCTGGAATATGGGCCGTTGCACGGCTGGCGGCAGTGCCGGTGTGGCGATGAAATCCGCCTGATGCATCCTGTTGTCACGCGTATCGTCAAAACTGCGTTTGCGTCTCGGGCAAACCATGCCGCGCGCGTCGAGGCAGCGTCACAGGCGCGCAAACTGCAGCGGCTGACTGAAGACATCGCGCAGGTTGCACCCAAGACAGCAACAGATCCGCGTAAGGTTCGCTGGATCAGTGCGTTCATAGAAGACCGCGTGTCGCAGCGTGGTGGTCAGCGCAGAACGGCTGAGGATCTGCATATCGCGGTTCAAGCCTGCATCGCTGAAATCAAAAACGGGAAGTTCCCGGAAAAGCCTGAAAGCTAACGTCTTACAGTGTCGCGCAGACACTAACAGACGTTGTCGGACACTAACTTAATGTCGCCATCGATAAGGACAATGACATGAAATTATATCGAAAATTGGCGCTGGTGTGACGCAAGCGACGGGCTTGCCTGTGGATAAGTCAGGATTTGCTTAGAAAAGGTGGGGCAATGGAAGGGCAGGAACTGAGAGACGGAAAGGCGCGGGTCAGGCGGTGTCTGATCGATCCTTTGATCGGTAAGGGGCTGGTGCGCAAGCGCGGTCAGAAGGTGGAAGATCATGAGCGGTTTCTGTCCAGCTTAGAAGCGCGCTTGTCCTATATGGTGGAAGAAAAGCTGTGGGCTTTGGCTGAGGTTGTCGAGGTCTATGCAAGTGGGCCGCAGAAAAACACATGGCCTGCTGAAGCTTCGATCATGAATTGGGCGCGGCTGTTGCAGATACCACCGGCCAGCCAAAGCCGGTTGGTGCGCACCTATCTGCAGTCCGAGGCGGGCAAGGCCGCGAAGTTGGGTGGCTATCTGGTCGAACTGTTCTGGTATCTGAAAGCGTTCGGTGCGCCGCCCAACACCTATTCCATGGAAAAGATCAGGTCAGAAGCTGAGGCGAACAAGGGGCGGCGGGCACGCATTCAACGTGAAGCGGATGCGGACTGTGCAAGCCCGTCTGATCTGCGGTGGGTGCAACAATACATGGATGTCCGGCGCGTGTGCCTGGATATCATCAAGGCAAAGGCAGAAGGGGCAGAGGCATGAAGGATGGGATAGACGCAGTTTGGGGCCGAATGGAACGGCGTGCGGATGCATTTGAGGCTGAGGCGCGGCGCGTGGCTGAGGTCAAGGCAATGGGGTTTGTTCCTGCAGATGTTGGCCCGGCTATCCCCGAGGCCCCGGCGCGCGGCCCGGTGCAGACGTTTCATCAGCTTGAGTCCTATCCCGATGGTGAGCGCGGCTTTGCATTCAAGCATGGCGGCTTCGAGGGCCGCAAGACGATGCGTTGCGCTGACAGCTTTGATCTGATGGCGGTGAAGGCGGCGCGGCACAAGAAGCCATCGCCCTTCAATTCGGCGCAGGTGGCCATGGGTCGGTTCTATCGGGATCTGGTTGAGAAGCACGCAAACGCGGGCGTTAAGTGTTCGTCGCTTGAAAGTCTGTCTCAATCCAGCGGCGGGCGCGGTGGTGACTTCATGGATGCAGTGTTGTGGGACCGGCAGCAGATCGAAGTGCTGCGGCGGCGCATTGGTGATAAGTCGGCTATGGTTGTGCGGCGCATTCGTCCGTCTGAACGTGGGTCGCGCGCGTCGATCATGGATCGTCGGTTGGTGGACTCGGTCTGTTTGCAGGACATGACCATCAGCGATGTGTTGCGGGCGCATGGTTGGGTGCGTGATGGTCAGTCGGCGCAGGGCAAGCACATCAAGGCATTGACCGAAGCATTGCGGTTGGCGCTCAACCGGATGATGGGGCCGAAGTCCAAGTCTATTCAAGTTGGTTTGTTCGGCGATCAGTTGATGCCTGATCATCTGTTTGTGGATGATCGGGGCAGGGTGTCCGCCTCTGGTTGAAAAAAAGATGTTGACCGTTAGTACGTCAACGCCCTACTAAATATGCATCATCAAGTATTGCGCCCGCTGCCCTGCAGTTGGGCGCTTTTGATTCGATGTGGTTCCACACAATGAGGTTGGCTATGCGCTGCATCGGGGAAAGCCCGGTGGTCTGGTCAGTTCGGTTGCGCTGTGCCTAAGAAGCCTTGCGCGCATCCGGGCTGTTCCAGACTGATTGATGTTGGGTCGGTCTACTGCCCAACGCACGCGGTGCAGGACAAGCGGGACCGGGGCAGGCCAGCGGATGCAAAGCGGGCGGATCGCCCGTCTCGCAAATGGTACAAGCGCAAGGCGTGGATGGGCGAGGGTGGACGGCGTCTAACCCAGCTTGCCAAGGAACCGCTGTGTTGCATGTGCCCACCGCATTCGCGGCAGTTGGCAACCATCGCTGACCACGTGGTTCCGCATCGGGATGATTATTCGCTGTTCTGGTTCGGTGAACTGCAGTCGCTCTGCAAGTCCTGCCACGACATCAAGAAACAAAGGATCGAGCGTCGGGCCGGTAGGGGGGGATCAAAAGTTCCCAACCCACAGGCGCGGGACCGGCGTGGGTAATCAGATTTTTGCGCGCTAAAGTTTAAGGGGGGGGGTCTTGTGACCGCTACACCATCGAGCATGGAACGGCTGGTCACGCTCTTGGGCGGCTGGCCCGATCACTTTGAGGATGCCCAGAAAAAGCACGGCGAAAGCTTGCTGGAACTTCTGCGCCGTGAGCGGCTGCTGGATGAGGCGGTCTTTGGTCAGGTGGTCCGCTACGCCACGCACCGCGCGGCTTATGATCGGCTGTCAGCAGAGATTGCGGCAGAGGATCTGAAAGCACCGGATGAAAAGGCGGTTGCCACGAGTGACAAGCACTATCTTTCGGGCAAAGAGCAAAGCCGGGCTTTCCACGAAAACAAGCTGCTTGTGCTGGAACGTGAGCTGCTGGCTACGCCATACGCGCGCGGCAAAAACGGGATGAAGATTCAGACTTCCTTTATGGATCTGCTGACAGCCCAGCCAGAAGAAAAAAGCGGCCCAAGTACGGTTACGCCATTCAAGCCTTTGGCCAAAAAGAAGCGCGGCAAGTGATCCATGCTTGATGAGGTAGTTGAAACGCCGATTACACTTCGGGCGCTGGATTGGGTTGAGGATGTCCTGTCCAACAAGATCCCGAGTTGTAAGCGGGTAAAGCTAGCCTGCAAACGATTCCGCAAGGATCTGAAGCGCGCCGGGACTGAAGGTTTTCCATATGTCTTTGATATGGAAGCGGCTGAACATATGTGCGCTTTCATCGAAGCGCTGCCGCACATCAAAGGCAAGTGGGCTGCACGGGGCGAGACGATCACCCTAATGGGGTGGCAGGCGTTTCTAATCGGGCAGATCGGCGGGTGGTTGCATATGGAAACCGGCCTGCGCCGGTTCCGCACGGCTTACATCGAAGTGCCACGCAAGAACGGCAAATCGACCCTTCTGTCCGGTTTGGGTTTGTATTTCCTGACCGTCGATGATGAGCCGGGGGCAGAGGTCTATTCGGCTGCGGCTTCGACGCATCAGGCGCGCATCGTCTTTGATGCAACGCGCATCATGGCGAAAAACGGCAGGGTGGATGGAATGCCGCTTGCCGTGAAGCTTGAGTTAGATGTTCAGGAGCACAAGATCAAAACGCCGGATGAAGCTGCAGTGTTTCAGCCGGTTGCCAGCCAGACCAAATCGAAGGATGGCAAAAACCCACACTGCGCAATCATTGATGAGTTGCACGAGCACGATAAGCGCGACGTGTGGGATTCAATGGAAAACGGCATGGGTTCCCGCGATCAGCCATTGCTGATTGCGATCACCACGGCAGGTAGCAACACCGCAGGTATTTGTTACGAGCAGCGCAAATACTTGCAGCGGATTTTGGATGGCATCTTTGAAGATGAAAGCTACTTCGGGCTGATCTTCGAAGCTGACGAAGGGGATGAGCCGGGCGATCCGGAGACATGGGCGAAAGCCAATCCCTGCCTGCACGCGGCTAAGTCGCTGCAGACGATGGAAGATAATTGGCGGAAAGCCTCAGCCAGTCCTGCTGCGATGGGTGAGTTTCTGCGTAAGCACCTGGACATTTGGACAAGTGTTGGCGCTGCTGCGATTGACATGGACGGCTGGAGGGCTGGCGAGGATCTGTCGCTGAAGATCGAGGACTTTGTAGGTCGGCGCTGCTATATCGGTGTTGACCTTGCAACCCGTCACGATCCGTCGAGTGTGGTTGTGGTGTTCCCTGATGAGAATGACCCAGCCAAGGGGCCTATCACACATTTCAGTTGGCATTGCCTTCCTGAAAAGGTGGTGAAAGCAGACGGTAACGAGCATCTTTGGGGGTGGGCGCAAGAAGGGCTGATAACTACGACGCAGGGTGCGGAACTGGATCTGCGCTTGGTGGAAGCCCTGGTTATGCAACTCGCTGGCCACGGGAAAGATCATGACCCAGACAACGAATGGGGCTGGGGTGATTTGCCCGTTCTGGATGTCGAAATGGTCGTTTACGATGCCCAGTTCGCCCAGCAAATGGCGGCGACATGGGATGCTGCCGGAATTCTGGCTGTCGAGTTACGCAAGCGGGCGGCCAACACCAATGAGCCGTTCAACAAGCTTATTGGTGCAGTGGATGACCATCGCATTCTGCACGATGGCAACGAAGTCATGATGTGGATGGCGGCTAACACGCTTTTGAAACAAGTGGCGGGCGGGGATTACATATTCCCAGCCAAGCTTGCGCCTGAAGACAAAATCGACGGGATTGATGCTCTGATCAATGGCTTGTGGCCGCTGTGTCAGGCTGTCGAGGATGAAGACACCGACGAAGTGACGCAAGGATTTGTGGATGTTTGACTGGCTTAAACGATCATCGGCAGCGGTGGCTGACGCGCCACGGGTTGAGCCGGTTGTTGCTGCACCTGCGGAACCGTCGCAAATGCCTGTGAACCTGCAGTCATCTGCCAGCGCTGAAGTATGGCAGGAGTACTTTGGGTTCCTTCAGGGAAACGCGGTTTCGCGCGATTCCGCTATGAAGCTTTCTGCAGTGTTTGCCTGTATATCGCTGTTGTCTGGCACCATCGGCACGCTGCCAGTTCGGGTCATTGGGCGCAGCGAAAAGGGCGGTAAGGTTGAGCAAGGCGATCATGACGTTCACTGGCTGGTGAACCATGAGCCGCACGCCATGTATTCGCCTGAAGTGTTCTTTGAAGGCGTCGGCGGATTGTCCTTTCTGGATGGCAATGGGTACGCCGAAATTCGCAGAAACGGTCGCGGCGATCCCGTGAGCATCAGGCCGCTGCTGGATGCGACGGTTAAGCCTTTCGAGCGCAAGGGGCGTTTGGCTTATAGCATCACAGAAAACGGCGACACGTTCGGCAAAGATCAGGGTGACATCCTGCATTTTCGCGGATCTCCGACAATGCGCGGCCATGAGGCGCTTTCACCTCTGAAGGTTCTGGCGCGCTCTATCGGCATCGGTCTGGATGCTGATGCGTACGCGCAGAAGTTCTATGAGCAGGGCGGAGCGCCCAGCGGGTACATCACTTACGACGGCAAAGTTGATCCTAAGATTGCGGATGAGGTTCGCAATTACTGGCAGCGAAAGATTGCCGGTGTGCAGAACGCGCACCTGCCTGCTGTGCTGTCAGAGGGCGGTAAGTTCGTTTCGCTGATGACAGACCCGGAAACGGCGCAGTTGTTTGAGTCCCGGTCGTTTCAGGTTCTGGATCTGGCGCGGGCTTTTGGCATTCCACCGCATCTGATCGGTGAAACCGACAAGTCCACCAGTTGGGGCACTGGTATCAACGCCCAGACAACGCAGTTTTACATTCTGGGTTTGCGCCGCCACGTGAAGCGGTTTGAAACCGAACTGACGCGCAAGCTGTTGACGCGGGATGAGCGGCTAGCGGGCATAGCGATCAAGTTCAATCTGGATACGCTGCTGCGCGCCGACCTGGCCGCGCGCTATGACGCGCACAAAATCGCCGTTGGCGGTACTCAACATCCGGGGTGGATGTCGGTGAATGAGGTCCGCGAACTTGAAGGTTTGCCAAAGCTGGATGACCCGGAGGCGGAAAAGCTGTTTCGTCCGGTCATCAAGTCGGGGTCCGATGCGGGCGACTCCGGTGATGGCGGCGGTGCGCAACCGCCCGCGCCACAATTTCAGCCATCGCAAAGGGATGAGACATGAAGTTCAAAGAAATTCTGGCCCGCGCGCTGCAGGCCAATGACAAAAAACGTGTGGGCGTTCAGGTCCGCGCCATGGATGAGGTGGGCAGCGAAGTTGAAGTTATGCTGTATGACGCCATCGGCTATTGGGGTGTCACGTCGGCTGAGTTTCGCGCTGAGCTGAACGGGATCGAGGCGGACACAATTCACCTGCGCCTTGATTGCCCCGGTGGCGATGTGTTCATGGCCCGCGCGATGAAAACGGCGCTGGAACAGCATTCTGCCCGCGTCGTGGTCCACATCGACGGCGTGGCCGCGTCGGCGGCATCCTATCTGATGATGGCTGGTGATGAGATTGAAATCGCGCAGGGCGCGCAGATCATGATTCACAATGCCTGGGGATGGACCATGGGCGATACCCGCGAACATCAGAAGGGTGCGGATCTGCTGGCGAAGATCGACGGTGGCATTCGCCGTGACTATGCAGACAAAACCGGCAAGCCCGATACGGATTTCATCGAACTGATGAATGAAGAAACATGGTTTGAAGCGGATGAAGCCTTGGAAATGGGCTTGGTAGACAGCGTCTATGACAAGAAAGATGGTGCCAACAATCGCTTTGATCTGAGCATTTACAAAAATGCCCCGAAGAAAACGCCACCGGCCCCCGCGCCGGATGATGGCGAAAAAGCTGCAGCGGCGCTTCGTGCCGAGCAGATGCGCAAGCTCGAATACTTCGAGCGCACTGCGCCCTGACCTGCGGCGCGTCCGCAATCAACCGAAACCCGCCCGGCCTATGCCGGGTTTTTTTATGGAGAATGGGAATATGCCCAAGACCATTGCCGAGCTGCGCAAGCAGCGTGACGCGCTGGCGAAAAAAGCGCGGAATAACCTGGATGAAAACACCGGCGATTTCGATCCGAAAGTGAATGACGAAATCTATGCGGAAATCGACCGGATCGATGCAAAGATTAAGGCTGAGCAGCAGCAGCTTGACCTTGAAGCGCGCCTGCAGTCCGAAGCCGATGACCCGGACACCCCGGCCCCGAGCAATGGTAATCAGGTGCAGCAGCGTCCGGGTGACGAAGTTCGCGCACTGGTTTTTGATGCCTACGTGCGTGGTGGCGAATCAGCGGTAAACCGTCTGCCGGAAAATGTCATGGCTGAGTACGCCCGGCAGGTTCAGAATGCGCAATCCACTGGCGTTGACAGCGAAGGCGGCTATCTGGTCCCGACTACGTTTAGCGGTGTCCTTCTGGAAGCCATGGCGTCCTTTGGTGGTGTCCGTTCTGTTGCGACCATCGAGTCGACCACGGGCGGTGAGGCCATGCAGTGGCCGACGGTCGATGAGACGGCGGAAGAAGGTGAATGGCTTGCCGAAAACGCGCCGTCGAATGACGGCGATATCACCTTTGGCACCACCATGATTGGCGCGCACCTGGCTTCGTCTCGTGTGGTCGCTGTGCCTTTGGCGCTGCTGCAGGATGCTGGCATCAGCAACCTTGAGCAGCGTATTGGTCGCATGCTGGCCACGCGCCTGTATCGCACGACGAACAAGGCGTATACGGTGGGTGACGGCACGGGTAAGCCGACCGGGATTGTGCAGGGTGCTGATCTGGGTCACACCACTGCGGCGGGCCTTGTTGATAGCTTTGCGTGGGATGATTTCACCGAACTGGAACACTCGGTCGATCCTATCTACCGCCAGAATGCAGAATGGATGTTCCACGATACCGTTCTGAAGTCCGCGAAGAAGATCAAGGATCTGGATGGCCGTCCGATCTGGGTTCCCGGCGTCAGCGGGTCCGCGCCTGCGGAAATCAATGGATA
Source organism: Ruegeria sp. BF6 (assembly GCF_056538665.1). Classification (NCBI taxonomy): domain Bacteria; kingdom Pseudomonadati; phylum Pseudomonadota; class Alphaproteobacteria; order Rhodobacterales; family Roseobacteraceae; genus Ruegeria; species Ruegeria sp. BF6. The sequence continues at coordinate 50,116 of NZ_JBQFTN010000012.1, read as the reverse complement.
CGGCTACACCATCAACCAAGACATGGAAGAACCTGCGGCGGGCGTGGATTCCATGCTGTTTGGTGACCTGTCCAAATACATGGTCCGCGACGTGATGGATGTGACGCTGTTCCGGTTCACTGACTCGGCCTATGCGAAACGCGGTCAGGTTGGCTTCATGGCTATGCTGCGCACCGATGGCAAGCGCATCGCTGCAAACGGCAAAGCCTACAAGCGTCTGCGCCAAGCGGCTTCCTGATCGGGGCTAACATGACATCCTGCCGCCCGCCTGATCGGGCGGCAGTTTTCATCTAAGAGAAAGGGCGCTGACAATGGCGGCGAAAAAGAAAGCAGCATCCGTTGCGGATGCGGGCAAGATCATCGTGGCATTTGCGCTGCGCGATGCTTTTGAGGGTGAAGGCGACGAATCTGTCAAAACGCTGGCGGAGGGGCAGCGGATCGATTTGCCGGAAGATGAATTCAAGGCGTTGGCAAAAGACGGCTTCGTTGTTGAGGGCAAATTTGTGAAGATGATCACCGGCGTTGAGGGTGGCCGGTATAGCCTGAAGCCTAAAGACAATACCTGGCTTGCGCCTGAAATTTTCGAAGCGTGGAAAAAAGAGGGCTATTGCGTCCTGTCGGATGAAGATCCGAGCATCGGCGACGCCCTGAAAGACCGCGAGGCTGCGGCGCGCGAAGCGCTGGCCCGGTGCGGGGAACTTGAAGGCCAACTGCAGGAAGTAAACCTGCAGCTTGCGGCAGCGCAGGCGCAGGCTGTGAAGGTTCGTGAACTGATCGAACCGGACCCGGATAGCGGCAATGTGCTGGATGATGAGGCTCAGGCATTGCTGGCCGAGGTCATCACCCTGATTGAAATGTTCCCCGAAGCGCCGGAGCCTTCGGAGAATGGCGAAGAGGGTTCGAAAGAACCTGAACTGAAACTGAACTGAGGTTCGCGCCATGTGGTTGGAACGGATTTCTGGCGGCAACGTCAACTTGATTGATCGGGATGACGCGAAGGCGCATTTGCGCTTGCTGGAAGATGACTTTGACTCTGAAGTTGATCGCGCCATTGCTGCCTCGACCACGTATCTGGATGTGGATGAAGATGGCTTTGGCGGATTGGGTTTTCCCCTGATCAGCCAGCAATGGTCATCCAAGGCAAAGGCGTTTGCGCCTGATGTGCTGCGTCTGCCATTCGGTCGGGTGACTGCCGTCGATGAAATCCGTTTCATCGCTCAGGATGGGGCTAATGGGACTGTTTCGGCTACGGACTACCTTTTGACCCGGTCGGGCCGGGATGCGGTTGTGGCGTTGTTGCCCGGTAAGGCATGGCCAGCGGTTGCAGATCGGCCGGATTCCGTGGATCTGCGGTTTACGGCGGGTTTCGCAGATGTGGCGACTGTCCCGGATGACATCAAGGCGGCGGCGCGTTTGCTGGTTGGGCATTTCTTCAACAACCGCGAGGCCACTGCGTCGGGTAGCGTGCCACAGGAAATCCAGTTGGGTGTTGAACGTCTGGTTGGGCGGTATCGCCGGTTCGGGGCGTGACCATGGGTCTTGGCAGTCAGGAATACAATCGACGCATCGGCTTTGAGCGCGAAACCGATGATTTGCGTAATGGGTTCAATGAACCTGTTTCGGGCTGGGTGCGTGTCGGTGAGACCTACGCCAAGCGCGTGGATATCAAGGATCTGGAAAAGCTGAGTGCCGGGCAGGAAATGGCTGCTTTGTCCGCGCGCTTTACCGTGCGCAGTACGGCCATGACGCGCGCCCTGACACCTGCGTTTCGCATGGTGCTGTCGGGTGCCTGGGATGCGCAGGGCAAGCTGGTTTCTGGCGAGGTCTGGGACATCGACGGGGTGAAAGAGGTTCCCGGCGAATTGCATGCGCAGATCGAAATCACCGGGGTGCTGAACCGTGAACACCAAGTTTAAGGTTGAGGGCTTCAAAGAGTTAGAGCGCGCGCTGATGGACTTGCCCAAGGCAACCGCCAAGGGGGCCGTGCGGCGGTTCTTGAAGAAAGCGTTGCTGCCAGTCGCTGAGGCGGGCCGCGACAATGCCCCGGAACGTGAGGGCGGATTGAAGGCCAGCTATGGCGTCGGCACCAAACTGAACAAGCGCCAGCGCAAGCTTTCCAAGAAGGAAAGCGAAGTCGAGGTTTATGCGGGCGCGGATGATCCAGCGGCGGTGCAGACCGAATTCGGCAACGAACACCAAGACGCCCAGCCACACCTGCGCCCTGCATGGGACGCGCTAATGCTCAAGGTCCTTGAGTCAATCAAGGAATACGCGTGGGCGGAAATTGAAAAAACAGTGGCTCGCTACAAGAAGCGGCTGGCCAGAAAGGCCCGGTGATGGAAGAGGCTTTGATGGCGCTGCTGTTGGGGCATGCGCCCCTGCAGGCGGTCTTGTCTGACCGCGTTCATTGGATGCGCAAGCCGCGCAGCGTTGCAGGTTTTCCCTATGTGAACCTGCAGGTCATTTCTGACCCGCGATCCTACCACATGAAAGGCCAGTCTGCGCTTCGATCCACGCGCGTGCAGGCTGACATATGGGCGGAAACCTATGCGGATGCTGAGGGCGTGCAGCGGGTGCTGACAGATTTTCTGTCGGGCTACAGGGGTGCGCAGGACGGCGTGAACTTCCAAGGAATCTTCATCGGTGGGGAAAGAGACCTGACCGACAAAACAACAGGTGAGGAACGCCAGCTATTCCGCATCAGTGTTGATCTTGAAATTAGCTGGAACAAGGAGACCTGAGAATGTCAGACGCACAAATCGGCTTTGGGTCCGATTTTCTGCGCGGGGCTGCAACTGTCGGTGAGGTGACGAGCATTGGCGCGCCATCGTTGAGCCGTGACGTTGTTGATGCCACGCATATGAAGTCACCGGACGGCTGGCGCGAGTTCATCGGCGCGCTGAAGGATGGCGGCGAAGTCACTGTTGAAATCCAGTCGAAACCGTCAAGCGCGGCCTATCAGGCTATGGTTGCGGATTTCGATGAGGCTGACCCGCAGGCGTACACGATCCAGTTCCCCGATAATTCGAACTGGACGTTCAATGCCCTTATCACCGGTCTGGAAACCTCTGACCCGCTGGATGACAAGATCACCACGTCGGCCACGTTCAAGATCACCGGCAAACCCACATTTGCGGCGTCGTGATCATGGGCAACAAAGTCAAAGGCAAAATAGACTTCACGGTGGCGGGCGATAACTACACCCTGCATTTCACCACGAACGCGCTGTGCGAGTTGGAGTCGGCTTGTGGGTCCAGTGCGATGAAGTTCATCAACGGGCTGGATCAGAAGGCCAAGGATGGCGATCTGCCCCTCAGTGATGTCCGGCTGCTGTTCTGGGCGGGTTTGCAGGAGCATCACCCGAACACTACCGTTCAAAAGGCCGGTTCGCTGATCCATGATATGGGTGGGTTGGATAAGGCCATGGAAATGGTCGGTGAGGCTGTTGGCGCAGCCTTTCCGCAGGCTGATGATGGTGACGGGGCTGCGGCTGAGGGAAACGCGGCGGGGGCGTCCTAGACTGGACGTCCCTGCTGGAAAGCTGGGTTGAGGCCGGGCAGGACCCGGCCCAATTCTGGTATCTAACCCTTCGGGAAATCTCTGTCATCATGCGGGGCGCGGCAAAGCGCATTGAACGGGAGCTGTTGTTCTCGGAAACCAATGCCTGGTTGACAGCCAAACTCATGATGACTGCTTACCACAAGCCCAAGAAATTTCCCGAGTTCAACAAGATCAGTTCAACCAAACGCAGGCGCAAAGTGCGTCGGCAGACTTGGGAAGAACAAAAGGCTGTGGCTCAGGTTCTGAACGCGGCGTTTGGCGGAGAGGTTGTCTAGGACATGGGTATCGGGAACGCAGTAATCGGCGCGCTGCGCGTTGTTTTGGGTATGGACAGCGCGGCATTCGAAAAGGGTGCAACTGCAGCCCAGAAGCGCACAGAAGCGTTCCGCAAGTCGATGCAGCGCACCGGCAAACAGATGCAGCGCACGGGTAAGCTCATGTCTGCGTCTCTGACCGCGCCTTTGGTCGGGTTGGCCTATAAATCGGTCGCGGCGCAAAAAGAACAGGAGCGGGCAATCGCTTCTGTTACCGCAGCATTGGAAAGCATGGGTGATGGGGCAGGTTACACCCTGTCGCAATTGCAGGACATGGCGTCACAGATTCAGGACAAGTCGCTGTATGGCGATGAAGAGGTCTTGTCCCGTGTAACGGCCAACCTGCTGACCTTCGGGAACGTGCAGGGCGATGTGTTCGCACGCGCGCAGCAAAACGCGGTGGATCTGTCGGCGCGGTTGGGGCAGGACCTGCAGTCTTCGGCGGTCATGCTGGGTAAGGCGCTGAACGATCCGGTGAAGGGATTGACGGCGCTGAGCCGTGTCGGGGTTTCGTTCACGGAACAGCAGAAACAGCAGATCAAAGCTATGGCCGAGGCCGGGGATATCGCGGCGGCGCAGGCGATGATCCTGGATGAATTGGAAAAGCAGTATTCCGGGCAGGCTGAAGCGCTGGCAAATACTGATAGTGGACGGATCACACAGGCTTGGAATGCCATTGGCGATGCAACCGAACGCGTTGGGGCCATCATTCTGCCGATCCTTGCGGATTTTGCGGATTACGTGAAGGGCTTGGCCGAGCAATTCCAAAACCTGTCACCGCAAACGCAGAAATTCATCGTGGTGGGCGGCGCACTGGCGGCGGCAATCGGGCCGGTTGTCGCGGGGCTGGGTTTGATGATGACGGCCTTGGCCCCTATGGCTGGGGCTATTCTGGCTATCGTTTCCCCGCTTGGATTAATGGTGGCCGGCATCACTGCCGCAGGCGTGGCGATCTACCAAAATTGGGGGCAGCTTAAAGATGAGTTCCCGGCCATCACCGGGGCGATAGAGGCTGCAATCGAAGGGCTGAAGGTGGCATTTGGTGTCATCCTTGAAATTGCTGGTGTGGCCTTTGAGGGGATCGGGCAGCACATCCGCCTGCTGCTTGGCGTCGTGGAATCGCTGCTAAGCGGTGACTTTCGCGGGGCTCTGGATGGCGCGTCTGAAATCCTGAAGAACTTCGGAGCAACGGCTGTTGGCATTCTGGAAGCGCTGGTGGGTGACCTGTCAACAGCACTTAGCCGCGGTGTCGCGGTCGTGACCGACTTCGGAAATGGGCTGCTGCAGGCGATGTCCGATCTGTTGGAAAGCATCGTCGCAGCCGCGGTGAACATTGGCCATGAGATTATCAACGGCCTGAAGCGCGGCATCGAGGAAAAGTGGGCCGACATAAAAGCTTACATCCATGAATTGGCCATGCAGCTTCCAGAATGGATCAGGAAGCCTTTGGGAATTCACTCGCCTTCGCGTGTGTTCATGGCGATTGGTGGGTTCATCGCTGGCGGTCTGGCTCTTGGCATTTCCGCAGGAGAAGCCGATGTTGCAGCGGCAACAGAACGGTTGGTCAACGCAGCCTCTGTAGATGGTATGGTCGGATCTACCGCAGAACTTGCGAAGGGCTTCAAGACTGCAGGCGATGCGGCGAAGACTGCTTTTGGTGATCTGGGATCGACACTTGCCGGTCTTGTCAATCGCACGCAGACGCTGGGTGACGTGGCATCGTCTGTGTTCAGTAATCTGGCAAACTACTTCGGTGATCAGGCTGTATCAGGGCTGGCATCTATCGCGTCGGGAGCTTTCGGGGGCGGTGACGATTTCTTTTCAAGCCTCTTCGGCGGTCTGATCGGGTTCGCAAATGGTGGATCGTTCAACGTTGGCGGTGCCGGTGGGATCGATAGTCAAGTCGTCGCATTCCGGGCGACTCCGAATGAGAACGTGACGATCACAAAGCCGGGGCAGGATATGCCGTCCAGCGGTGGATTGGTTGAGGTCAGAATAGGCGTGGATGAAGAGGGGAACGTGGTGCCTCTAATTGAGCGTGTCAGCGGTCGGGTTGCAGCGGGCGTCACGGCGGCTGGAATGAATGCAGTTCAGAGCAATTTCGGCGGCACGCTGAATGATCACTTGGCGCGGGATGGCTAAGATGAAACGTGAAATTGTCACCTTTCCTGCCGGTTTTCTGAAGCACTTGAAATGCGATTGGGACATTGACTGGCGCGGTCAGGATTCCGGGGAACGAAACTCGGGATCTACGCAGATTGTGCACAACACCTTTCCCCGCTGGATTGGTACTGTAAATGTGTTTCTGGACGCTGCTGCAATCCCTCAGTGGCACGCAATCCGGGCGCAGGCGCAAGGTCGTTTGGGAATATATGTTGTTGAGATGTTTGATCCGGCTGGATTTGAAGCATCTGACCAATTCCAGAACGGCATTCCGCATTCTACGGATGCGCTTTTCAGCACTGGCAATGGGTACGCATATGATCCCTTCTGTGTTGCCCATGTCGCCGCCAGTGCAGGGGCCACGACTATTCGCGTTGACACGTCCGGCGCGGGTATCGTGCCGAGGATTGGCCAAATCATGAGTCACAACGACCGGCCGTTTCGTGTGACTTGGGTCTCTCAGGTTGCTGGTGATGTTTATGACCTCGGCATTCAAATGCCGCTGCGTTCCGGGATCGAGGCCGGGGGCGTGATCAACCATCAGGGCAGGGGTCGATTTGAGCTTGTAGAGGTGGGCAACGGGCAGGCGATCTATGGCGCGGATCGAGTTGGCCGACCCAGCATCACATTGCGGGAGGTTCTTACCCGATGAGCTTTTTTCCTGACGGCTTCAACCCGAATGATCCGAATGTCGGGTTGTTGGATCTGTGTGAAATCAATACGCCGGATGGCCCTGAGCGCTTCATCATTGGCACAGAGGGTCTGTTCACCGATGTGAACGGCAATCAATGGGTCGGGTCGCAGTTGCTTGGGGTTGGTGGTCTGGGCGCTGCAATAGATGGCAGCGCACCTGAAGGCAGCGCCCGAATGGCGTTTTTTCAGGACCCGGACGCCTCTGATCTGATAGGCCAGGTGCGGGCGTTGGGTCTGGAATATTTGAACGGGCGGACCATCAGGTTTCTCGTGCAGCCCCTTAATTCCATGTCTGAGTTCTACGCGCCTGTTTATGCACCCATCCAATGGTTGCAGCGCACAATGCGCACGCTGGTTTTTAACGCGGACGGTGCACAGGATAGATCGATCGGTGTGACGTTTGAGGCGTGGTCCGAGAACCGCCGTGCTGCCCGTCGGGTGATCCTGAATACAGAGGGGCACGCCCAGTTGATCGGGGAGGCAAACCCTAGCTTGGATCACATGCCTACAACCAACTACGAAGAAGAAAAGCTGTTCGGATGATGACGCCGCTTTATCAAGAGCTTCACAGATGGAAGGCCCTGCCGTTCATCTGGGGTGAGACGGATTGCATGATGGTCTGCGCCGATTGGGTCCACCGTGTGCGGGGTGTCGATCCGGTTGCGGATATCCGGGGCACCTATGACAGTCGAGGTACTTGCCAGAAGGAAACCGGGTTTCTGCGTGACCCATGCGGAACTGTTGACCGCATTTTGAACCCGCATGGAATTGACCGAACAAACCAGCCTCGGCGGGGCGATATCGCGGTCATCAGGATTGCGGAACCGGACGGGCGGATCTCGCCGTGTGGCGCAATCTGGCTCGGGTCAGCCTGGGGCTGCAAGGGGCCGACCGGCACGACAACGGTGCATCCGCGCGCAGTGGTCGAGGTCATGGCTGTTTGGGGTGTCGGCTATGAAGAATAAACTAATGGTCGCTGCCCTGATGGGCACAACGTTCCTGACCCCTAAACCTGCAGAAGCTGCGCCAGTAGTGGGATTCATCGCTGGCGCTATTGGCGTTTCGGCTTCAGCCGCCGCCGCCATCGGCATTAGTGCGGGGTTTGCGGCTGGTGCGACGTTCGGGGCAACTCTGATTGGTGGTGTGCTCGTCAAAACTGTTGTGGCTGTTGGATTGTCAAAGCTGGCCCAGAAGCTGCAGAGCAGGGCAGCAGGTGGTGGTCAATCATCCCCATCGGCGCGCATGGCGAATTTTGCCCAACCGATTTCGTACGCGGAAACGTGTTATGGGCGGTTCAGGAAGGGCGGGCCTTTGGGCTTTACGGGTTTCAAGGTTGCCCGCCGCTTTTATGTGCCCATCCTAGCGGCCCATGAGATTGAGGCTTTTGATGAACTTTGGCTGGATGAGCGGCAAGTTTGGCTGAATTCTTCCACCTATCAGGGCGATAGCAACGTAACCGTTGGCCCGATTAAGGGCTACGGTCGGATCAACCCGTTCACCGGGGCACCGGGTCAAGTGGCTGATCCGGGGCTTAGTTACAATTTCCCCGAGATCACCAGTGCCCATGACTTCAAGGGGCTGGCCGGTGCTGCCGTTTGGGCCAAGCGCCCGCCTGATGAGGATTTCACCAGAATTTACCCGAACGGCAAGCAGTGGACCTTTTCTGCAGTCATTCGCGGAAAGAAAGACATTTACGATCCGCGCGATCAGACGCGCAAATACACTGATAACGCCGCGCTAATCCTTGCGGATTGGTTTACCGACTATCTGGGCGGCTCGGTGGATTGGGATGAGGTGGCCGTTGAAGCGGATGCTTCGGATGAATGGCTTTCCAATGCCCAAGGTGAAAACCAGAAGCGATGGACGTTGAATGGCTCGATTTCTTCTGAACAGGAATTCGAACAACAGCGCGCCCAACTTGCAGTGGCGTGTGATGCTTTCGTTTACGAACGCACAGACGGGAAAATCGGTTTCAAGGTGGGCCGCTGGATCGAGCCAACACTGACCCTGACGGCTGACGATTTCTATTCCTTTGAGTTGACTGAAGGGCGCTGGGGGGCGGATTCACCTGACGAGGTCGCTGCCCAATACGTTGAGCCAGACAACAAGTGGCGGGAAACGCCAAGCGGGGTTTGGGTGGAAAACGATGTTGCAATTCCCAAGCGGGATGAGCCGCAACTGTTCATGTGCACCAATCACAATCAGGCTTCCCGCATCAACAAACGTCTGGCGCGAACGAAGCGTGCGGACTTTCAGTTGAGGGGCACAATGGGCCTCAAAGGGTATGAATTGCTTGGCGGCGGTGAGAATGGTTCAGCGCACCGTTTCTTTCGGGTGATCCATGAGGAAATGGGTGTTGATGAAGTTTTTGAGATTGGCGAATTGGCGCGGGATGGTGTTGGAGCATTCTCGCTTCAGGCCAATTCGGTCAAAAAGGCCGACTTCGATTTCACGGCTGCGACCGAAGAACCCGCGCGGCCAGAGTTCAGCGACGTTCAAAATGATGGATCTGTTCCAGAGCCTGCGTCTGTGAAGGTGGGTGCAGAAAGTGCCTCATCTTTGCGTGTCGTGTGGGACGGGCAGGATGACGCCTACACGCCGGAAATCCGATATCGTTTGTCGGGAACGCAAAATTTCACTGCTGTAAGAGGGACTGCAGGTTTCCCGTCGGGTCTCATTACTGGCTTGGCTTCCGGTTCAACGTACCAACTACAGGTGAGGAACACCAAGTCGGGCGTCGGTAGCTCGGATTGGACCCCGGCTATAACGACTTCTGCGACCGTGACCGTCGATCCGACCGTGCCAGCCGCATTGTTGAGCCTGGACGCGGTCGGTGATGTCGGCGGCGCTGAGGTCACAATCTCGGCACCGGACGATCCGGCCTATTTCGGCGCAAGACTATACCGCAACACCAGCAACGACTTCGGCACCGCGCAGGTCATTGGGACGCTGTTTGGCCCGGAGAACACAAGTGCAACCTTCGCAGACGAAGGTCTGACGGCAGGCACTTATTACTATTGGGCCGAACCTATTAACGCATCTGGCAGCGCAGGGCCGCTGTCTGGGCCGAACAGCACGGTCGTAACCTAAGCACTGAGGCAATCATGGCAGCACTTCCCCCAAAAACGATCATGCACGGCAACCCGCCGAGTCCTGCGCACCAGCCGGTTCCGTCTGAACTGGCGGACTGGATGCAGGAATTTGAAAGCCTAGCCGCAGGCGGTGGGCTGAACTACGTGAACCACTCGGTTGCCGCACTGCAGGCGCGGTCTGGTGTGTCAGACGACGAATTTGCGCTGGTTGTGACCACGGCGTCAGAGGGTGGCATATATGAGCGTGTTTCCGGCAATTGGGTCAAAGTTGCAGGCATCCCGGCAATCTTCACGGAAAGTCAGGCGGCAATTGAGGCGCTGGCAAGTGCGGCAAATGCACTGGCCAGTGAACAGAGCGCTGCGGCGTCAGAGGCCAGTGCAGAAAGCGACCGCGCTGGTGCGGAATTGGCCCGGAGTCAAACTGAAACGGCGCGTACGCAGGCAGAACTGGCCGCTCAGGCTGCGGGTGCGACGATGTATGACAGCGTTGCCAACGGTTTGGCGGGCACGTCGAATGGCGATGTTTTTCTGGTGCAGATCGAACCGGGCACACAGGTCTACCGGAATGACGGCGGATCGGACACGTTACTAGGCTGGCTGGGCGAGGTTCTGTTCGATGACGTGATTTCTGTTTTGACATCAAGCCTGACCGGGTTCAGTGCCGGAACCACGATCAGAACCCGGAAAGACAGCGTTTCCCTGATCGCGCTGGATGCCGGTGATCCTGTATTTGATAGGCAGAACGCGGGTGGGACCAAGTTCCTTGTTCCGGGTCGCAATCAGTTCTTTCCCGAGGCGTTTGGCGCGGTCGGAGACGGCGTGGCAGACGATACCGCAGCGTGGAACGCTCTGCTTGCGGCGGTAGCGCGGGCATCGGCAAGTGGCCCCGTTTTTGTCTATGGCCGGGGTCACTATCTGGTTGATCAGCTTGAGGCGCTTTCGCAGTACGCGGCGGGCACAATCGTCGGGTTGCAGCAGGATTCTGTTTTCTTCGATCTTCGCGGCGCGGTCCTGGAACACTCAGGCGTTGGCGATGGTATCCTTTTCGCTGAGGGCAACGGGGTTACACGACACAAGACGAATTTGGACGGCGGGCAGTTCATCCCTCACGCCAATACCAAGTGGCTGACCAAGGCGCGCGATCTTCGGTCTTCGCGGTGGGCACCGGAAATGTACGGCGGCACCACCGGCGGCAACTGTATCGGACATGTCGCGGAGTTGTGGCGCACGTGGTCCGAGAACATGTCTTACGGTGCGGCTGGTGACAAATTGGAGGTGCGCCAGATTGCGCATGGTCTGGCTTTCTTCGGGCGTGCGGAAAGCTGGGCTATCGAGGCGATGTGGTCGAACCCGTCATGGTTCGTTCAGGGCGCCAACAATCTTGGGTATTTCTACGCGGACGATGCTGCGGCTGTTGCGGCCAAAGGCAGCGCGGCGGTTGAGGGGGATTATTACTATCGCAGGGAAGCGGGCTATGGCGCGGGATACCGCATATATCGGGCCTCGGGTTGGGTCGATGCGATGTATTGCCGGGGCGAGGTGTTCGGCTGGGCAGAGCATCCGATTGCGACCAGCGATCCTGTCAGCCCTGAAAAGGGCGATCTTTACTACAATTCCGCAGCATCAGAAGTGCGGGTCTGGGACGGCTCCGCTTGGCAGGTTGCGCATCAGATTCCCGAAGTTGACACCAGCATTTCCGGTCGCAGCTTTGCGCGTACCAACATCTACGATCTGTTGCTGGCGTCCCCGTATTCGGACAGCGCGGACGGCCAAGCCATTCTTGTTCAGAATGCATCGCTTTACGAGAGCAATATTGACGGCGTTCGTGGGGTCTCAGACAACAACGGCAACTCTCTGATCTATTGGAACGTCGCATTTGCGCCCGGCACGATCATTCAAAATATCGGTGTCGAAAAGGCGAACATCGGCGGCAACCCTGAAGGCATGGGCGTGCGTGCTGGGCCTCGGGTTGCGGATGCACCCAAACCGCCGCTGTTGAGAAACATCCGTTACAGCACGTCGCGGGGCCTGCCGGTCGATCCTCTGGCGGGGTTCGTCTGGGAAGGGCAGGATTATGAAAACTTCATAACCACCGTTGCCGGAACGCCTGTTGAGGTCGTGAACGCCGGTATGCTGTGGCCGAACACGATGTTCGAAATCACTGTAAAAAGTAACGACAATGAAGTTCTTGCCAGCGCCATCGTGGCCCGGAAAAACGCATCCAGCGTTCTGCAGATCATCGACAAGATGGCCAGTACCGTTATCGTGCCGTTTTCGGTATCTTCTCCCCCTGTCGATCAGTCACTGGTCTCAATGGCCGGTAGCCGCTTCGTTGCGCCGAGGGGTGGTTCTTTGGTCGGCATTACGGTTTGTGCAAACACAAATGTTGGCTCAGGAAACATCAACTGCGAACCGCGCATCAGCACCGGTGATCTGAACGCGTCGGGTGCAAACCCAAATCTTGACGCCACATTGTTCAGCGGTTTCTTCGCCCAGAATACACAGGACCCGCTATCAGACACCTTCGAGGCCGGAAACAGCATCTATGCGGTCTATGAGACAACCACTTTTTCTGGGCCAACAGAAGTGCAGTGCGGCTTGGAATTGCTGCTGAACGGGTTGCATGAATGGGGGGCGGACGTCTCGGGCAATCTGACACTAAAAGCGCTGACATCGGAAACCGATCTGCGCGTGACGATGCGAGTGCTGAAGCCGTAACCAGTCGATGGCTTTGCAAAAACAAGAAGGGCAAGGGGCAAAACAATATGAAACTTGAGTTACTAGGGTCCGCTTCGGCGGGCCTTTTTGCTGCGGTAGGGTCGTGGTTGGCGGTATACGGGCTGGCGTGGGAAGTTTTGATCGTCGCGCTGTTGGGCGCAATGGCGGCCGTGCTGGACCTGGAGGATTGGGCGGCTAAAAAAGTGGTTCTGCTTCTGCTGTTCAACACAACAGTCGGGGCGCTTGGCGGGCCGGTTCTGTTTGCCTATGCGCAGATCAGTTTGGAGAGTGTTCCGCGCGCGGCAATCTTGCTGCTACCGTTTCTGACGGCCTTTTCTGCTCATACGATAATCACCGAATTGCGCGATCCGCTTTTGGCTGCTGCAGCTCGGGCTTTGTCGTGGGTGGCGGGGGTGAAGAAATGAAGCAGGTGTTGCAGGGCGCGAAACGCACCGCGCGGAAAACATGGTATCGCCGGGCCAAACTGGTTCTGGCGGTCGTTCTTTGGGGAATGCTGGTCTTCGCCCTGCAGGCGATGGCCTGACCCTTACTTACATCTAGGAGAGATTGCCATGAAGTTGGCTGTTGTCGTGGGCCATAACGCCCGCGCGCAGGGTGCTGTGCGCCCTGACACCGGGGAAACGGAATACGCTTGGAATTCCGATCTGGCGCGCGTTATCAAGTCTCTGGCTTCGGAGTATCCGGGTATTGAAGTCAGGGTTTTCTTTCGTGAACCCGGACAATCATACACCCGCGAAATTCGTGACGTCTATCGGCGCGCGGATCTTTGGGGATCGACCGCGTCCGTGGAACTGCACTTCAACAGCCACCACAACCCGCGCGCCACCGGCACCGAGACCCTGACCAGCGGCACGCCGCTGTCGGTGAAATATGCCGAGGCGTTGCAGTGTGAAATGCTTGAGGCTCTGGGCCTGCGGGATCGAGGTGAAAAGATCGTGCGCAAGGGCCGTGGTTCGGCCAGCCTGATTTCGGGTCGCGCGCCTGCAGCCCTGATCGAACCATTCTTCGGATCGTCGCCCGCTGGCCAGCAGGCCACGGATGAGCCGCATGAAATGCGCAAGCTGGCCCACGCGATCCTGCGCGCAACTGAACAGGTGTTCTGTTGATCCGTCTTTGGGGCTTGCTGATCTGCTTTAGCGTCCTGACGGCCTGTTCTGGTGGTCAGGCGCTAAAGTTTCTGACGGGTGGCGGGCCGAATGTTGCCGCCAATGTGCAGGCCGGAAAAACGAACAGCCAGACCATTGGAACCACGGCGAACACCAATCAGAAGATTGTCAGGCCGCAGGCGGGGATTATCCGTCAGTCATCGGATTCAAGCAAGGTGCAGGCGGAAACGGTTGAGCAGGTAACTGTTCAGGAGGTCCATACACCAATTTGGATCATCGTCGCGTTTGCCGTCGCGCTTCTGCTGGACAGCCCCTTGCGGTGGCCGGGGCAGATCAAGAAAGCACTGTCTTGATTCTGCACTTGTCCGTTCTTGTGGCGCTTGTATCGGGTCGCGTGAAAGGTCCTCAGAAGAACCAGAGCAGAACGAGTACCGATGTCGCTGTAATGACGGCCAGCAGGCCCGAGGTTGTGGCGCTCGTATCGGGTCGCCCTTGCTCATGCAGCATTCCCGCGATGAAGGCAAAAAACAAAGCGCCTGCTGTGAGGGCTACAGCCAACAGATGAATAGATAGTACCACTTTCCGCGATTCCTTTTTTGCGTTTTTTGAACTCTTCTACGCCCCAAAGCAGTATGTGCAAGTGGCGGTGAGGCTTTGATCCCTCTTCCTTTTTTTGCGTTCCTGAAAAGCTACTAATCAATGCTGGGGTTCGAAAGAACACAACCCGGCGCGTGAATTCTGTTCTGTCGCGTGGGGTCTTTTCGCCAGCCCGGTAGGTATGGCCCAAACTTGAACGATAAAGGGCTGGGCCGCGTTACGGCCCAGCCCCTGATCATTGGAATCAAACAGCGTTGCGCTCTTTGATTTCGTTCTGCACTGCCTGGGCGATAAATGCCGACCGATTAAGCTCAAGTTGATCTGCGGCGGCATCTAATGCGGCTAACAGCCCGCGATCCATACTGGCATTGAAGCGAGTGGATTTCGTGGGTCTGGGTATGTGGGGTACCAAAATTAAATAGGCACCCTCGGCCAAATCTTCGGCCAATTCATTACGGATATCCTCAAGGGCGCTGGGGGCCGGGTGGTCCTCAACATCGGACAGATAGTCATCCAATGCGCTGATTGCATTCTTCAGCACGCCCTCTTCTTCATCCGCAGCCGCAAAGCAGTCCGGTACGTCCGGGAAGGAAACGCCAAAGGCGCTACCGGGATCGTGGTGGACGATTGCGTAATAGTACATAGACTCCGTACTTTCTCCGTTTTTAAGTGACAGCAAGTTCCGTGTGTGAAACCTGTGGTTGGTGCCTACGGGCTGGATTAGATCCAGCCCGCCTGCTTTGCTATGTTGCGGGCGGTGCCTTTCGGCAAGTCCCGCTTAGGATGTGGAACAATAACTGTCCGGGTTCCCTTGCGAAGTTTTACGTGTGATCCAGCTTGTGACACCTTTTCAAACCCTTCGCGTTGTAGCCGAGCAATTATCTTTTTGCTGTCGGTTTCCATGTGTATATATTTACACAACTGTGCTTAGCGGGTCAAGGGTGGGTGTGTAAATAATTACACACAAAATGAATAGTTACCGCCACCAATCCTGCGGGTAGTAGGGGCGGCAGTTGCCCTGCATGTTGTCGGTTGAAACCCGGCTTTCCGGGCAGTCCTTGGCGATGATCGCCAGTGCCTGTGGCAGCTCGATCTCCGCGCCCACGATTTCCAGAAACCGCGCCTTGCTGTAGCGGCCAAACCGACCGCAATAATCGCATTGAATCTCGACGGTGGGCAGGGGGAAGTCTTTTGCGCGCATGTCGGACTTTTACCACAGGATGAGCCCGCGCATACCTTCAGATTATTTCCGGGGCATTCCGCGAACATGCCCAGAGGTTTGTACGGGATTTGTACGAAACCTTGTCAGCAATGCACGGTTTGTTCCTGCAAGTTTCTGCGAGTTACACGGTCGGGTTCCGGGGTGTTCTCGCTTAAGTTATTGTTTTCGCGAGAAAATCATGGTGCTGCTGGAGAGAATTGAACTCTCGACCTCTCCCTTACCAAGGGAGTGCTCTACCTCTGAGCTACAGCAGCGCCGTGGGCGGGTGATTAGACTCAAACGAAACGCGGCGCAAGGGTGTCTGGACGGTTTTTTTCGCCTCCTGTAGAGAAAGACAATGACAGAAAAAAAAACACCCAAAAAACACGGTAAATCCGGTGATGCACGCGACGAGCGGCTGAAGGCAGCGCTTAAGGCGAATATGGCGCGGCGCAAGGCGCAGGCCAAGGCGCGGGCGGCATCCGGGAACACTGTCGATAAAGACGAGGGATAAGAGCAGATGGATTCGATTTTGGTGACGGGCAACGGCCCGCTGAACGGTCAGATACCGATTGCAGGGGCCAAGAACGCGTGTCTGACGCTCATGCCCGCCACCTTGTTGAGCGAAGAACCGCTGACGCTGACCAACGCGCCGCGGCTGAGCGACATCAAGACTATGACGCTGTTGTTGCAGTCGCTGGGGGCCGAAGTTTCCTCGCTGCAGGACGGGCAGGTGATCGCCATGTCCAGCCACAGCCTGACCAGTCACGTCGCCGACTATGAAATCGTGCGCAAAATGCGTGCATCTAACCTGGTTCTGGGCCCGTTACTGACCCGGTTCGGAGAAGCGGTTGTCTCGCTGCCCGGTGGGTGCGCGATTGGCGCGCGCCCGATGGACCTACACGTAGAGGGGCTCGAGGCGCTGGGCGCTGAGATTGAACTGAAGGACGGATACCTGCTCGCCAAAGCGCCAGGCGGTCTGAAGGGCGCGGTGCATGAGATGCGCTTTGCCTCTGTCGGCGCAACCGAGAACATTGTCATGGCAGCGACGCTGGCCATAGGCACCACAGTGCTGAAGAACGCCGCGCGTGAGCCCGAGATCGTTGATCTGGTCGAGTGTCTGCGAAAGATGGGCGCGCAGATTTCGGGTGAGGGCACCTCGACCATCGAAATTCAGGGCGTCGATCGCCTGCACGGCGCGACTCATCAGGTTGTCACCGACCGGATCGAACTGGGCACCTATATGCTGGCCCCCGCTATCTGCGGCGGTGAGGTCGAGCTGCTGGGCGGTCGGATGCGTCTTGTCGATTCTTTTGCCGAGAAACTGGAGGCCGCCGGGGTCAGCGTTACGGAAACCGACAAGGGCCTGAAAGTTGCGCGCAAGAATGGGCGCGTTCAGTCCGTGGACGTGGTCACCGAACCGTTCCCCGGTTTTCCGACCGACCTGCAGGCACAGATGATGGCGCTGATGTGTACGGCCGAGGGTACCTCGGTGCTGGAAGAGCGTATTTTCGAGAACCGCTTCATGCACGCGCCGGAGTTGGTGCGCATGGGGGCGAATATCGAAGTGCACGGTGGTACGGCTACGGTCACCGGAGTAGAGCAACTGAAGGGCGCGCCGGTGATGGCGACGGACCTGCGGGCCTCGGTTTCGCTGATTCTGGCAGGACTGGCAGCCGAAGGGGAAACCACGGTCAGCCGGGTCTATCATCTGGATCGCGGATATGAACATGTGGTGCGCAAGCTGGAAGGCGTGGGCGCCAAAATCGAACGGATCAAAGGCCAATGACAGACGCAAGCTTTCACGACGGGCGCGAAGCCCCGCTGAACCTCGGCGCCGAGGATGGCGAAGACCTGCAGGTGATTTCTACACTGACGCAAGATGCCGTGTTCCCGATGACCGAGATGAAATGGCAGCCGTCGCAGCGCCGGTTTGGCCTGCTGTTGAACCGCTTTCGTTGGGAAGATAAGGACACCGCCACCCGCCGAGGACGTGCATTCGAGCGTGTCCAATCGGTTCTGGTGTTTGACTCGGTGCTATCGGTGGCCAGCCAGGGTGTAGATCGCAGCGACAAGGATATGGTGGTGTCTTTGCTGTCGGTCGATTTCGAAGCGGGTGAGGACGGCGCAGGCCAAATCATCCTGACATTGGCAGGTGACGGCGCGATCCGTCTGGCGGTTGAGGCGATTGACGCCACGCTCAAGGATGTGACGCGGCCCTATCAGGCCCCGTCGGGGCAGGCCCCGCACCATCCGGAATAAGCGTGGCATATCACAAGCGTTCTCCGGGCCTCCGGCGGGTTCGGGGCTGCGCCGCGCGACTGTGTTCGATGTGTTCGATCTGAGCCGGGTTCTGATCCGCTCGATCACCCAGCTGTGTCAGGTGGATCATCAGGGTGACCCGCAAGCCATCGCGAAATGGACGGTGAACAAAGACCCCGAGACGATTCGGCGCTGGATCAGGGACGGAGCGCAGATCTGGTTGGCTGAACGTGCAGGTCAGGTCGCCGCCGTAGGTGGATTGCGTAACGATGAGATCACCCTGCTCTATATCGATCCGGATCATACCGGGCATGGTATCGGGTCGGTCTTGCTGCGTCGGCTGGAACAGGAGTTGATCGCTTCGGGCCATACCGAAGCCCGGCTTGAGGCGACACAAACGGCGCAGGCGTTTTATCGGCGGCATGGCTGGCAGCCTACCGGGCAATGCGGCGCGCGTGGTGACGTTTCCTGTTTCGCCATGCGCAAATCGCTGCACCCCGCCGAGAAGGGTTGAGGCCAGCCCATCCCGGCGATATGTCCCGATCAAATGCCCGGAGAGCCAGATCATGCCCGTTTTCCTAGATTCCTCGTCGCCCGAGTTTGAACACGCCTTTCAGGCGCTGTTGTCGGCCAAGCGAGAAGACAGCCCGGATGTGGACGCCGTGGTTGCGGAGATCATTGAGGATGTGCGCACCCGGGGCGATGCGGCTGTGATTGAGCTGACCGCCAAGTTTGACCGGCTGGAACTGACGCCGGAAACACTGGCGTTTTCTGTCGATGAAATCGCCGAAGCGGTCGCGCAGGTCTCGGACGCGGACCGTGCCGCGCTGGAACTGGCGGCCGAACGCATCCGGGCCTATCACGAACGGCAGATGCCAGAAGACCAGCAATGGACCGACACCGCCGGGGCGACACTGGGGTGGCGCTGGTCGGCGGTCTCGGCGGCGGGGCTTTACGTGCCGGGCGGTCTGGCCTCGTACCCGTCTTCGGTTCTGATGAATGCGATTCCAGCCAAGGTGGCAGGAGTTGACCGGCTGGCCATTGCGGTGCCGACGCCGGACGGGCAGGTGAACCCTCTGGTCCTGCTGGCGGCACAACTGTCGGGCGTCGACACGATCTATCGCATCGGTGGCGCGCAGGCGATTGCGGCGCTGGCCTATGGCACCGAATCCGTCGCGCCAGTGGACAAGATCACTGGTCCGGGAAATGCCTTTGTCGCTGCTGCCAAGCGCCGGGTTTTCGGTAAGGTGGGCATCGACATGATCGCGGGTCCATCCGAGATTCTGGTGATCGCCGACAAGGAAAATGACCCGGACTGGATCGCGCTGGACCTGCTCAGTCAGGCCGAGCATGACGAAAGCGCGCAATCGCTTTTGATCACCGACGAAGCTGCGTTCGGACAGGCCGTGGCGCAGGCCGTGGAAAAGCGCCTGGAAACCTTGCAGCGCCGCGCGATCGCCGGAGCCAGCTGGCGCGACTTTGGTGCGGTGATTACCGTGCGCGACTTGGACGAGGCTGCCGCGCTGTCAAACCGCATCGCACCAGAACACCTTGAACTTTGCGTCGCCGACCCGGTGGCGCTCAGCCAAAAAACCATTCACGCCGGGGCGATCTTTCTTGGCCAGTATACGCCCGAAGCCATTGGCGATTATGTCGGTGGCCCCAACCACGTGTTGCCGACCGCGCGTTCGGCCCGTTTTTCGTCCGGCCTCAGCGTGATGGATTTCCTCAAACGCACGACACTCAGCCAGATGACGCCCGAGGCACTGCGGGCCATCGGACCAGCCGCCGAACAATTGGCGCAATCGGAAAGCCTTGAGGCGCATGGCCTGTCGGTCACCGCGCGTCTCAAGCGGTTGAACGGCTGAATTGGCGTAATGACGCAGTGTGACCTCAAATAAGGCCCGGTCGAAAGACGACCGCAGGGAACAAAACAAGGAAGTCTAATGACTTTTCGCAAAACAATCACTCTGTTTCTACTACCTGTCATCTCAGCATGTACATCCTATGTGCCTAGCCAGAACGACGTGCAAAGAGCCAATGATAGCTGTTTAGGTGACGAACTTTGTACTCTCGCCACCATTTGGACCAACGGCTACAACGAAACGGCAGGTACAAACTGGGGTCACGGGATATCTGTGAGTGAAGCAAAAACAGATGGGAAAGTAGTTTTTTTGACGTTCAATGTTGGTGACCGCGTGAAAAATAGACCTACCAACTTGAATGATTCTACAGCTAAACAACAGTTTGAATACGGCATATGGCGAGCTCTTTGTTCCGTAGACGGGTCGCGACACTTCTTTGAGTTGGGCGGGGAGGTCCAGTACGCTGCGTACTTGCCATCTGACCAATTGTTCTCAATGCAAACGATTAAGTCCTGCAGCTGGTCATCGGCCCCTCCGGGGTAAAAGCGTAGCGAATGGTCTGGCAGGCATTGGTCAAGTTGTGAGATTCGGTCCGCAGATCACAAATAGGAGCCCTTAAGGGGCTTCTGTCCGTTGCCGAACGAAATACGTTGTTATAGGTCTGTGCAGACCCGAAACACTGTGACCATAATGATGACCCGCATTTCGCATATCGAATTGGATGACCGTAATCTGCCCCCGCCGACCCCCGAGATCGAGCAGGAGCGCAAGGTTGCTATCTATGACCTGCTAGAAGACAACAGCTTTGCACTGCCCCAGCGGGACGGCCGCGAGGTACCCGAGGGGCCATACCACGTGCAGTTGTCGATCCGGGACAAGCGGCTGGTGTTCGACGTCGCCACCGAGGCCGAGGAAAAAGCGGCCGAGTTCCACCTGTCACTGGGTCCGTTCAGGCAGGTGGTCAAAGACTATTTTCAGATCTGCGAAAGCTATTTCAACGCGGTCAAGACCTTGCCGCCCAGCCAGATCGAAACCATCGACATGGCTCGCCGCGGTATCCACAACGAAGGCAGCCGCGTGCTGCAGGAGCGGTTGGAAGGAAAAGCAGATATCGATACTGACACCGCCCGTCGCCTGTTCACGCTGATCTGCGTGCTGCACTTCGGGGGCTGACGGGTGAAGCCTTTGCCGCAGTCGGTCCTGTTTTGTTGCGACCACAACTCGGTCCGGTCACCGATGGCCGAAGGCATCATGAAGAAGTTTTATGGCACCGGCACTTATGTGCAATCTGCCGGTGTGCGCAACGACTTTGAGATCGACGGGTTCTGCATTTCGGTCTGCCAGGAAATCGGGGTTGAGCTTTCCCGCCACCGGACGCGCTCGTTTGACGAGATGCAGGAATGGGGAGATGACCTCAGCTCTTTTGACCTAGTGGTCGCCCTGTCGCCCGCCAGCCAGCGAAAAGCGCTGGAACTGACCCGGATTTTTCATCTGGATGTCGATTATTGGCCAATAATGGACCCTACCGGGCTGGGCGAGAATCGCGAAGAAAAGCTACATCACTACCGACAGACCCGCGATCAGATCATCGGGCATCTGAAAGAACGCTGGGGCGAACCTACGGAGTGACCATGAACCAGACCGTCAAAACCTATTTCGAAGCTTTCAATGCAGGCGATGTGGACGGCATGTTGGCCTGCCTGTCCGATGACGTGGCGCATCACGTGAACGAGGGCCAGATTCGCGTCGGTAAAGAGAAGTTCGCGGCATTCTGCGAACACATGAATCGCTGCTATCGTGAGAACCTGACCGATATTGTGGTGTTCAACACCGAAGGTGGTACCCGCGCCGCGGCCGAGTTCAGCGTAAACGGCACCTATCTGGAAACCGACGAGGGCCTGCCCGAGGCGCATGGCCAGACCTACCGCCTGCCCGCCGGGTCGTTCTTTGACCTGAAGGATGGCAAGATCACCCGCGTCACCACCTTCTACAACCTCGCCGACTGGACCAAGCAGGTTTCGAATGGCTGAGGTTACCGCCGTCCGCCCCCTGACCGGAGCGGCGCTGGGGGCCGCTCTGGACGACGTGGCGCGCCTGCGGATCGAAGTGTTTCGGGCGTGGCCGTACCTGTATGACGGTGATTTGGAATACGAACGAAAATACCTGCAATCCTACCGCGACAGCGACAAGGCGATTGTGGTTGGTGCTTTCGACGGTGACCGCCTGATCGGGGCCTCGACCGGGGCGCCTCTGACCGAACACGCCGACGATTTCGCTGTGGCCTTCGAAGGGTCCGGGTTGGACCTGTCCGAGATCTTCTACTGTGCCGAGTCTGTTCTGCTGTCCGACTACCGGAGGCAGGGTGTCGGCCACAAATTCTTCGACCTGCGCGAGGCCCATGCCCGCGCGCTGGGTTTTAAAAAATGTGCCTTTTGCAGCGTCCAACGCCCGGCCGATCATCCCATGCGGCCGGAAAGCTACCGGCCACTGGATGCATTCTGGCGCGCGCGGGGCTACGAACCGTTGCCCGGTGCAATCGCGCAGTTTTCGTGGAAGGATATCGGCGAAGAGGGTGAGACGCTCAAACCGTTACAGTTCTGGATCAGGGATTTGCAACGTAATCCGCGCTAGCGCTTCAAGTCCGGTGCTTTCGGCTGAGCAGACCGTATTTGACGGCCCACCCTCTGAGGGACAAGCTCTTGCGTTTTTCCTGCTTCAGCGGCTTTTTTACTTGTGCACCGCTCTTTCGATTGAATTCGAACACGTCGATAACGCGTTCCGCACAGCCACAGGCTTCGCCCATGCCAACTTTGGCAAAATAGAACTTCTCGAAATTTTGCGGGTTTTGCATGGTCTTCCTCCTAAGCACATTGAAACACTTCGGATGTCTTCTGCCAATTCACTTTCCCGTCGATGATGGCTGGGGCGAACAATGCGTCTGTACAGTTCGAGACGCCGTCTATTAGTGTCTCGCCAAACCAGGCCTGAGGAGCCCGCGCTATGAAAGTCGCAACCGCCGCCTATAATCTTGACTGGCTCGACAGCTGGGCGCAGTACGAGGATAAGCTGTATCGCTGGGTGGCCGAAGCTGCCGGGCAGGGGGCCGAGCTTCTGGTGTTTCCGGAATACGGTGCGATGGAACTGTCGACGCTCGACGGGGCTGAGGTGGCAGGTGATCTGGAGCGTTCGATCCGGGCTGTATCGGATCGGATGGAGCAGGCGAAGACCCTGCATCAGCGCATCGCTCAAGAATACAAAACCTACATTCTGGGCGCATCGGCGCCGGTTGTGGATGGGCCGGGCCGTCCGGTAAATCGCGCAGCGCTCTACGCGCCTGATGGCGGACAGGATCATCAGGACAAACAGATCATGACCCGGTTCGAGCGCGAAGACTGGGATATCGTGCCGGGCGGGCCACTCAAACTCTTCGACACTGCATTGGGGAAAATCGGCGTGTTGATCTGCTATGACAGTGAGTTCCCCTTGCTGGGCCGAGCGTTGAGCAAGGCTGACCTGATCCTTGTCCCTTCGTGTACCGAAGCATTGGCAGGCTATTGGCGCGTTCGCATCGGGGCGATGTCGCGAGCGTTGGAAAATCAATGTGTTACCGTAATGGCGTCTCTGGTCGGGAACAATGATTGGTCCGAGGCTGTGGATATGAACACCGGCACCGGCGGCGTTTTTGGCCCGCCCGACAAGGGGTTCCCAGCGACCGGTGTGCTGTCTGAGGGCGTCCTGAACCAGCCCGGCTGGACCTATGCCGATATCGACCTGACGACCATTGCCGAAGTCCGCGCCGATGGGAATGTACTGAACCGCACCCACTGGGAAGAGCAGGCGCCCCGAGTCGATTCAGTCACAATATCGCGCCTTTAGGTGATTCCGCCCTTGAAATAGGGCCGAAATAGGCTCATTTAAGCCCACATCCCCGTAGATTCTGCGGGTGCAACGTAATGATGGAGACAACATGGCCAAGGAAGATACGCTCGAATTTCCCGGTGTCGTGAAGGAACTCCTGCCTAATGCGACGTTTCGGGTCGAGCTGGAAAACGGCCATGAGATCATCGCACATACGGCAGGCAAGATGCGCAAGAACCGCATCCGCGTTCTGGCCGGCGACAAGGTTCAGGTCGAGATGACCCCGTATGATCTGACCAAGGGTCGGATCAACTACCGCTTCAAGTAACGCCTGCCGCAATGGCGTTTATCTTAGGATCGGGCAGCCCAAGGCGGCTGGACCTGCTGGCCCAGCTTGGTGTGCAGCCCGATGCGATTCGCGCCCCCGACATCGACGAAACGCCCCTGAAGGGCGAGCTGCCGGTGCCCTACTGCAGCCGTATCACGCGGGCCAAAGTGCAGGCGGTGCAGGCGGATAATGGCGATATAACCCTGTGCGCCGACACCACCGTCGCGCTGGGTCGCCGCATTCTGGGCAAACCCGAAGACGCAGGCCAAGCGGCCGAATTCCTGCATGCCTTGTCCGGTCGGCGGCACCGCGTGATCACCTCGGTCGCCGTGCGGCGTGGGGACCGGATATTGCAGCGAGATGTTGTTTCCCAAGTCAAGGTCAAACGTTTGTCGGACGTGGAAATCAACGCCTACCTGGCGACCGGAGACTGGCAGGGAAAAGCAGGTGCCTACGCCATCCAAGGTCCAGCAGGTGGCTTCATCCCATGGATTTCGGGCTCGTTCACCGGCATTGTGGGTTTGCCACTATCTGAGACTGCCGCCCTTTTGCAAGGCATCGGTTATCCGCTGTATCGTGAGGCATCATGAAGGGTCGTACCATCGTTCTGGACCATATTGAAAACCGCGAAGCAGCTGCTTTGATGGTGGACGGAAAGCTTGACGATTTCCTGATCGCGTCAGACGCTCCCGTGCCGGGCACGATCTATCGCGCCCGCGCCGACCGTCCGGTCAAAGGGCAGGGCGGTATGTTCCTGACAACGCCTGAGGGCCCGGCCTTTCTGCGCCAGGTCAAGGGGTTGGCGCCGGGTGCGCTGTTACTGGTGCAAGTCACGGGTTATGCTGAACCGGGCAAAGCGCTGCCGGTAACCGACCGTATCCTGTTCAAAAGCCGCTATGCAATTGTCACACCCGATGCGCCCGGCCTGAACATCTCGCGTTCCATCCGTGACGAAGAAGAGCGCGACCGTCTGCTCGAGATCGCGCATGAATGCATGGAGAGCAGCGACTATGGCCTGATCCTGCGGTCGTGCTGCGAGGGCGAGGATGCGGGCGAGATTGCCGAAGATATCAGCGCCATGCTGGCCCACGCTGATCAGGTTCTGAAAGATTCCGGGGCTGAGCCCGCGCTTTTGCTCGAAGGTGACGGCCCGCACGTATTGGCCTGGCGCGACTGGACCGACCCGGCTGAGGTCCTGACGCAGGCGGGCGGGTTCGAGGTGCAGGGAGTGCTTGACGCGCTGGACGTGGCGCGCGGGATATCCGAGCCGCTTCCGGGCGGGGGCCACCTGTTCATCCAGCCCACGCGCGCTTTGGTTGCCGTGGATGTGAACACCGGGTCCGATACGTCTCTGGCCGCTGGCACCAAAGCCAATTTCGCCTGCGCCAAGACGCTGGCCCGTGCGCTGCGTGTACGCGGCCTTGGTGGGCAAATCACGGTGGACCTGGCCCCCATGCCCAAGAAGGACCGCCGCGGCTTTGAAGCGGCACTGCGCGCTGCGTTCAAGGCAGATGGGATCGAGACCACTCTGGCCGGCTGGACACCGTTGGGGCACTATGAACTGCAGCGTAAACGTGGCCGTATTCCGCTGTCGGAGGTGTTCAAATGAGTTGTCCGATCTGCGGCGAAGACACGGTGATGAGGTTCCGCCCGTTCTGCTCAAAACGCTGCGCTGATATCGACTTGGCCAAGTGGTTTAACGGGTCATATGCGGTTCCGTCACAGCGCGAAGAAGACCTGGACGCGGACGTCACTGAGGGGGAAACAGAGCAATCCCGCCCACATTGAAAAAATGTCAAAAAGGCTCTGGACACTGCCAGTGGCAAGTCATAGAAGGCCTCCACCCAACGATGAACATCGTTCCCGTGCCCGGGTAGCTCAGGGGTAGAGCAGTGGATTGAAAATCCTCGTGTCGGTGGTTCGATTCCGCCCCCGGGCACCACTTTTAGTCATAACCTGTTGTTCGCCATCAGTTTTCTTGTGGAGACTGCGAGGGCGTATGACAAATCGGTGCCGTATTCGTTCACCAAGAACGGCATTTATTACTTCGAGAGTGTAGCGCGGCGGCAGCTTTCGGACAATTTGGCACGATTTCCCGGACAACTCGACGTGACCCGTTGGTAGACACGGGCCACTGAGCCGCCGTTCGCCGCTGTTGCATGATCAAACGTCCACAATGGAAGCTATGCGGACAAAGTGAGCTTTCGCTCCGATTGTGCCAAAGTCGGCTTTTGACGAAAACCCGCAATGTCAAAAACGGTCAATTCTGACTGAAACAATTGGAACAACTGCAAGTTGCATAACATGCAATGTGTCTGGAAACGTTCTCCGACCTCAAAAGGTCAAGATCGGTATCATTGAACTTTAGCGTTCTTTCCAGCCTGGCGGCTGCGTAGACTCCCCAAGTCCCTTGGGCCATGTCGGATCTAGGCCACCGATATCAGGAACAATTTCTGGATTTTCTCGCGAGCTGATCAGAGTATTCTGCAAGCCGACAGGAAGCGGTCTACGCCAAGCAATGGATGGGTCCCTCGAGACTTCATCATCCTCGAATTCATTGTCGAACGTTAAGTTAACGTTCTCCCAAACCTTGTGAAATTTCTCCGGCAGGAAAATCTTTACGCAGAACAATGTAGGCCGTCTGTCACCAAATGCAGAAGTCTGGATCAGAACATCTTTTGGTGGCCTAATGCCACGACGCACACGCGCATCTGGATTAAGGAATACATCCTTGACGAACATCGGTCTTGCCTCAGGGGGCAAGCTCATCATCTCAAGATAGGCGGCACGAAACTCTGGTGTTCTCACGAAGGCAATTAGGACGGCATATCCATCCGACATAGCCCGTGTCAACTCTTCCCGCGAAAATTTCTGACCAGTGTAATGGGCAGAATGATCGGTGTTGACTACGTTCTCGTTCATATTACCCGGATCCCAATCCGCCACAGGCTGCCAATCCACCACAAGCACACAAGCATCCGGCGAGCGGGGTGATCCCATCTTTGCGAGCATCCGCTGCTATTAGCTCATTCAATAACTCGGGATTGACCGAAGCAATTCGGTCCAAAATACCCGGTTCCATCTCATGCATCGAACGCAACAGACCTTTTTCAGCATCACCAAGCTCTCCTGCGAATACCGCCGGTATTTCATTATCAAAGTATCTACTGGAGATCCTTACTCCTTCAGGTAGCGGCACCCCCTTCTCGCGCAGTTTTTCTGGAGTCAGGCGCTCCATCACGACACTCAGTCTTTTTTCATTTGGTGTGGATTTCAGCTCTGCCATCGCGCTGACATATTCTGGGTGGGTAAGAGCCTGAACCATCTCATCGGTGATTGATTTCAAGCGTTGCTCGTCCAGATAGTCTTCCGGTCCCATGGCACCCTCCGCTAATTCCCAATAATCGAAGTATATCAGATAGAGCGTGCAAATGTGGATTTCATTCGATGAGCTTTCCACTTTTTGCCTTCTGGCTGAACAAGACCAAGATTCGAATGTCGAGAACGGTCAATTGTTATCACGGCACAATCACCAAAATCGTTAAAACCTTGTACCAAAAAGCCTTGGCAAAACTGCCTTTGATTTTGCAACATCTTTTTGGCTGAAACTCCTTAACGCGGACGTTGATGCGCAGCGCGGCGATTGGTAGCTCTGGGCTCACAACAGACATTCAAAAGTTCACAATGAGGAGGTGAGCGATGGTTTACTGCCGGTTCACTGATTTGGACGGCCGCTGCGAAGTCTACGTTATGGACGACCGCTACAGAGATGGTTGGACGACTAAGGTTGCCAAGACGTCGAGTGACCGCAAGGACACTGGCAGGACGTTCAGCCACGCCACACCCGGCGAATGTGCTGACAATTTGGAACGGTTGGCGGCAGAGGGTTTTCTTGTCCCGCAGGACGCAGTTGACAATCTGCGAGCCGAGCAAAGCATATTGGAACAGTACTTTCCGTCGAAGCTGGCGGAAATGCAGCGATAGTTCACAATGAGGAGCCAAGGTCGACTATGCGGGAATTGCTGCCACTCGGCGATAGTTCATCATCTACACGGCGAAGACGCTACGTCAGGCAAAACTTCCCAAGCCATTAAAACGTGGTCACCATCATCAACGGGTGAAAAGTTGACCAAAATTGGTAAACCACGTTTCGTATTTTGCACTACTGACCGAAATCCAAACACGCCCGCAGCGTTTAGTTCGAACTGGCAAACCTCTGCGGGAAGCCCCATTGCGCTCATAACCTCGGTGACAACCGTGCTATCCGCGCCCTGAAAGCCATTCACAGTTATTCCGCACGCTCGTGCAAATGTGAAATGGGCATCGCCTGCCATCATAGTCCCAAGTGTCCAGTTTTTCTCTGGAAACCGCCAAGACTGTCGCTGCGCGGCGACTCCTTCAACTCCAATGTCTGCATTTGGCACGCTCGATGGGCCGACAAGGCCTTCCGAAACGAATGGATCGTCGTCGACCATCGGCACCAAGCATCGTGCCAAAAACTCATCAGGAAGCTCCGCAGCGTTTGCAAGAACTGGAAAAAGAAAGGCGAATGACATCAGTAAAGGATCAAGTTTCTTCATGCAAAAAACCGAGCGCCGTTCCCTGTTTATTTTGCCGTCGACTTAGCATGGCACGTCAAGTGATGCCACACTTGCGTAGAGGTGCAAACTGGGCTCACAGCCGACTTCGGCTGCGAGCTCTGCCGTTAGATCTAAAACTCGAAATTACTGATCAGCAGCTCATCCCGCGCCCCGCGCGCGTCGTTGGTTTTGCCGATGGTGTAGGTGGTCTCCACGGGTGTGATCCGGAACGCCGAGAAGACTTCGCGGATCTCGGGCACATCGTTGATCGACATCAGGAACTGGCCCCGGATGCCATTCAGCTGAGCGGCGAGGCGTTCAAAATCAGTACGCTCAAACAGCGACCTGCCATAGTCGCTTTCACAGCCCCAGTAGGGCGGATCGAGGTAGAAGAACGCGCTCGGCCGCTCGACGCGGCGAATGAACTCGGCATAGTCCATGCAGGTGACGGTGACGCCGGACAGGCGGGTGTGCAGCGCCTCCAAATCCGATTCCAGCGTGGTCAGGTTGAAGCGAGCCGGACGGTCGGCCGAGAGGCCGAAATTCCGCCCCGAAATCTTGCCGCCAAACGCGGTGCGCTGCAGGTACAGGAACCGAGCCGCGCGCTGCATGTCGGTGAGTGTGGACGGATCGGTTTTGACTAGGCGATTGAAGTTGGCCTGTGTCGTAAGCTGGAACCGCATCAGGTCCAGAAAGGCGACGTAATGCTCCTGAAGGACGCGAAACAGGTTGTAGACGTCCCGTTGGGCGTCGTTGATAAATTCGGCGCGCGCCTGTTTGCGACGGCGCAAAAATATCCCGCCCATTCCAACAAACGGCTCAGCATAGGTATGGTGCGGCTCCACGTCGATGATGGCGCAGATGCGTTTGGCCAGATTGCGCTTTCCGCCCAGCCAGGGGGCGACAGGTTTGGTCTGCTCGATGTCATGCTTTGACATTTGTTCTCGAATCGTTCTCTTATGCGGCCATCTCATGATCATGAGTGCGGACGGCCTTGATTTGCGTAAGGTCGGCGGGGACGAGTGGAGTCGGACCCCGTGGTAATGGGCGGTTGCCGCCGCCCATGCCTCCGCTTAACGGTAGGTGTCCAAAACCCCCTGTAGCGTTAGGTAATGATCGCGGTATTCGAAGGAACCGAATTGGCCGCCCACGCGCACTGCGAGGTAAAAGATAAGGCTGATCAGGATGGCAACTAGTGCAGCGGGCAGCCAAAACAATGCGCCCGACTGCGTAACCGCATCCCGCAACATCGCGCGCAGGAACTTCCAGTCGCAGCGGGTACGATCCCAGCGATCGCCACCCACGGCGTAACCGAAATCATGGTGTCGCCAGCTGGCATCCTGAAAGAACCAACTGGCGGTCTCAGTAATGAAGCGCCGCACCGCCTTTGGCAGCCAGTACGGCCCCAGACCGTTGCCGAACTGCGCCTGCTGTTCCGGGGTCAGATCATGGAAAGAAGGACGCAGCATCAGTCCACCTCAATGCCCAGCTCGGCAGCAAGGGCGATGGCCTGCGCCTTTCCGTTCTCAAGGATGGTCTTGAATTTGAACGGATCGGTTTCGGCCTCGATGTCAGTATCCAGTTTCACGCGCAAACCTGCCGCCTTTGCGATCACGGCCTCATAGGACGTCGCCCGCGCGACGATCACGTTGGCCAGTTCTTCAGGTGTCCGAGTGGATGCCTCTGCCTCGGCCTCGATCATGGCAGTTTGATCGGCGCGAGCGGTTCCCGCCACATAGGCACGCGCCGCTTCGGCTTTGCTGGGCCAGCTGGCGCGTTCGTAGCTTGGAACCTGACCTGTAATCTGGGTCATGAACTGGTCAATCCACGCGGCCATTGCTGCTCGGGCCGCCGCCTTGCTGGGGTAAACCGGTCGCGCCGGTTCCACGTACTCGACAACCTCCCCGACAATGAAGCGGTAGATCACCTTTCCGGAAACGTGATCTGCCCATTGTTCCTCGGTCAGCCCGACGTTCGGCTCCGGAATGTCGCCATGCACGCCCTCCCGAAAAAACCCGTTAAAGCTGCCGTCTTCATCATACGTTGCTCGGATCATGATTGCCTCATTACTTACCGATAGAGAAGAAACGGCACGGCGTGGCTGCGGTCATTTCAATGGCGTTGGTCCATGCCGAATGAACTGTGAAGTTTGCCAGCGTAAGCGTTTCTATTCGCGCCCCTTCGGTTGGATTGCCATCCGGGTTAATACGACCAACCGTGTCAGATATGATCGTCTGATAATGCGCGGTCGGAAATGCCATCGGCAGCGCGACGACCTTGGACAGGTTGTTTCCAACGTCGTCAAAAACGAAACTGCCCCACTGAATGATCAACCCACCCGGCAGGGCCTGCACACCGGCACTGGCATGTGTGGCTGACAATTGACCGGCAATCTCGGCCAGCGCTGCTGTTGCGTCGAGAGAGAGCGTCCGATCCTGAGACAGGTCACCACCGCCCTGCAACCCGGCGCCCGCAATGATCTGGCGCTCAACCGGAACGTAGGAGTCCGTACCGACCACTTGCAGGATGAGGTTCTGCAGGTCGGAAAACAGCACATGGATCCGTAGCAGTGCCGAGACCGTGTCCTTCGGCTTGTTCACCGAAGGGTCATAGTGGGCAACGGCAATCAGATCACCATCTGCATCAAACAGCCCGGCCTCCCTGATCACAAAAGGCCCCTCTTCAACGTCCAGCAGGATCTCGAAGAATGCCGTGTTCAGCGCACCGTTCACGGTTCCGTTTCCTTGCACGGCTTTGCGGCCCTGCTCGTTTTCCAAGGCCGTTTCGTTACCGCCGGGAATACGATTGCCGTCGCCCCAAGCGATTTCGGTAATTGTGAGCGCGGTGCCGCCAGCCAGAGCTGCGGCCTCCTTGTTGCGCCCAGTTTGGGTCAGGATGGCGAATTGAGCCATGTATGGCGCTCCTTACGCAGTCGTCACGATTGAGGTGATACGGGTGGTCGGCACCACTGCCACCTTGGCAGCAGCGTCCAGGACAGGCGGCGGATCAATCTCTACGTCCGCTGTCGCAACGATGTGGGTCAGGGCAAATGCGCCAGCATAGGCAACCGGTCGAGCCGGGACGCCGATCCGAAAATCCGTGCCCTGTGACTGACGCTTTGTGGCCTCGATCATTTTCAGGGTCGCGCGAGTTTGAAGAGGCGAAAAATAGCCATCATCACCCGGAAGGATGACCTCATCGATCATGACCGTCAGCCGGTGAGTGTTGGGTGTCCCCATAGGCTCCTGCGCGTGCCACTGTTCGATGATGGCCGTCATGCCCAACAGGCTCAGACCCAGCTTCACACCGGCGTCATACCCCTCCAGCGATTGCAGCAGGTAAGCGTTTTTCAGAACACGACGCTGGATGGCTTCGGGCAAATCGGCGTCGATGAACTCTTCCATCGAATATTCGGCGATCAGTGCAGGCAGCGCCTCGGCCGGACAGGTGTCAGCGTCCTTGACCTGAAAAGCGGTAATCGGCTGGTCGCCGATGATCTCGTTTAACGCTTGCAGATACGCGCTGCCGCGCTCGTCCAACGCCTGCGGTGGCGTGATGCGCTTCAGCTCGGACTTGGGCCAATACTCGGACATCAGACCGCCACCACAACAACCTGCAGGGCTGTGCATCTGCGCCACGACGAGGCGGCTACAGCGGCAAAGGCCAGATTGGGCACGTCCGCGTCCACAACGCCGACAATGTCGCGCGCGGCGTCCGTCAGGGCCGACGGGGCAATGTAGCCGCCAAGGCTGCGCTCCCATTCGTCCAGTACGTTCTGGACAGCCGCCTCGGCGTTGTCAGCAGCCTCCGGATCGGACAGCACGAGATGCAGCTCAGCGGTGAACTCATGCGCGGTCGGCGTTTTGACCTGAATGAAGTCACCTTGGTGAATGTTGCTCTCGTTGAACACGGACAGCAAAGAGGCGATTTCCTGTGCGTTGGGTGCACCAGTGTCCATCAGCGGGTAAATGTCCACATAACCGGGCTGCGGGCGGTCGATATGGACATCGATGCAGCGGGCATTCCATCCAAGTACGTCCGACACATAGCGCTCGCGGTTCAGACCATCCCCGATCCGCTCAAAGGCCAGCGGCAGGCGCTCCCTGTACCGGGCATCACTTTCGACCTCGGCCCCGCCGCCGGTCTCGGTCAGATTGGCAACGGTCGAGACGCCGGGGACCGGATCGATCAGAGCAGACATTGCGCCAACCGAGAACCCGTTTGCAGCAGCACCGGGTTCGGTTGCTGCAGCCAGAACATCAGCCGAAGTCTGACCGGCTGCGATGAACACGGCCACCTGCGTGGCGAACTGGACCAACCCGCCCGCATCAGCAACCCGCGTCCCGGGCGGGATCAGGATTTGCGACACGGCCGGTTGCGGGGCGCTGAACCGCAAGGTGGTTGTTGCGGGTGAGGCCTGCAGGCGCGGCGTGTTGCGATCCGCGCCGATAACATCCAGCCAGCTCCCGCGCGCATAGGCGACAAAACAGTTTTCAAGCGCCTGCTGCTCTTCGGCCGCGCGCAGGCTGAGCATGTAGGCGATGGTTTCCAGCAGGTACATCTCTGTCTGGCTGTCAGACAGGGTGCGGCCAGTGTCGGCCTCGAACCTGGCTTTCGCCTGGTCCAGCAGCTTTTGCGCCCCGAGGGTGACAAAATCGGGTGCACCTGCGGTGTTCAGGGCGGTGATCGGCGCAACATCAGAGGACATATTCGATCTCCGTTACCTGAAACTCATCCAGCACCGCTTCGCGCGGCGACCAGCTGACATTCAGCGAGATCGCCTCGAAGGTGGTCTGATAGGTGATTTCGTGGACCTGGACGCGGGGCACCCACAGGCGCAACGCCTCGCGCACCTCAGCCACCACAAACAGGCTACGCACGTTCATCGGCCGGTCGCGAAATTGATCGAGGTCGCAACCCTTTTCCGGGTTCAGCGGCACCGACTCTTTGGGCGTAAGAACGCACTGACGGATTTCCTGTGCGAGATCCTCAAGATCAGGCGCAATCTCGCCCCACGCAGGCCCCTCGGCCGTGCGTTTCATCTGCCAATGTACGTTTGTGATGGTGTTCCGATCCAGCATGACATGGTGATGCCGGATCTGAGGGGCGGTTAGATACCTGAACTCAGTTCAGGGGGATTGCGTTCAAGTTCTCTGTCTGAAAAAGAAAAGAGCTTCAACGAAAGGCATCCATGGTTGCAAATGCTCCGTCAAGAGGTGAATGTGACGCCAACTCACATCTACCAATTACCCGCCCTAGTTACTGCGGTTGCTCTTAGCTGAAACCCTATGACTTTGAAGAAAAACTCATCAATCGACGTGCGTGAATGGCTCGGTATCTTGCAACCGCTAGACTATTCAAATTCAAAGACTCTGGGACGGGTGTTGGGTATCCTTCTCACTGCCAGCGCCTTTCTACTGGTGATTTTGACTTTAATCATAGTCACAGATTTTTTTCTGGCCAGTTTGAGAGCAGGTCCCTACGAAGACGACACTGATGGCTCTGCCATTAGAAACATCGGGCTCGTTCTTGTTGGGATGTTGGGAGCTCCATTTGTCGTTTGGCGCACATTTGTGGCTTCAAAGCAAGTTTCCATAGCAGATGAAGCTCTTTTCAACGAAAAAATGGAAAGCGCTCAGAAGGGGCTTACCGCGCGCCATGAGTTTTCTCACATTGATAGTGAGCAAGGTATTCCAGTAGCCAATCAGTGGGTTGACGACTTGGTCACTAGAGCAGCTGCTTTAGACAGGCTTGAAGGGCTTGTAGCGGAAAGGCCAGAGGCCGCGCCTCGCGTAGTAAAAATAATCGCAGCCTACGTAAGAGGTAGCTTCCCAGCTCAAAATCTTACTCCTTCTGAGCCACCATTTGACGTGAAAACCCCTCGCTTAGATCTTCAGCGCGCAATTGATGTGATCGGTCGAGTTCATCGAGTTGCCGTAGCTACGGATTCCAGCCATTGGCGATTGGACCTGAGAGGGTGCAACTTGGATGGAGTAAATTTCGAAGGCGGATATTTTTGGGCGGCAGATTTTACCGGTTGTCGAATTGAGGCCAGTTTGTTGAGTGAAGCTACATTTGAAGGATGTCTGTTTAAAAACACACTACTAAACTATTCTACGTTCATACGGACCAATCTCGTGGGTGTAAGGTTTGATGGAGCTACGATAAACCGGCCTACTTCAATGCCATTAGTTCCACACAGCATCGCCATCGGTGACTTGACTGGAGCAACATTCATAGCCGCTGACATTTCTGCGCTCGCATACTTAGGTGCGCCAGAACAGATTTCAAAAACCTTCGGTACGCAAAACACACAAGTTTCACAAGTACTTCGCGACAAGATGCCCGATGAGGGTAAACATGGGAAGGTGATTACTCGAAGACTGGCCCGAGCTTACAACACACCAACTGAAGCAGAGATCGCTGAAGACGCTGAGGTGAACGCTACAGGGTTTCAGAATTGGTCACCGTGGGCTTCTTACGACGGAGCCACAGGGGCGTTGCTCGAAAAGTTTTATGAACAATTGGATATGAAGCGGTGGCCCTATTGGTAATGGAGATCCTGCTAAAAATGTCGATTAGTCTTCGACTTGCCCTATCCCGTTGATCGAGGTGTTGGCTAGCGTCGTTTGACCCGTAACAGAAAAATTCCCGTCAACCTCGAGATTGCCCTGCACGACCAGCTTGCCACCTGCAATAATCAGGACGATCCCACTTGCGTGGTTAATAGAAAACGCACCGCCTTCCCAGATCACGGTTGACCCATCCGGCATTTCGAAATGCACCGTCCCCTCATTCCCGGCCGGGGCGGGATCCGCGTCGGAATAGACCGCGCCCAGGACAACGCCGGCCTCGCGGTTTGCATCCATCAGGCAAACCACCTGGCTGCCCACTTTGGGTCGGGTGAAGACCTTCATTCCGGCCGTGCTGCGCTGCGCGACATCCAACCAGCCCGAGATCATCTGATCGTTGTCATCGAAACGGACCCGGACTTGCGAGCCGCGACCGTCAACAACGATGCCGCGTTTCATCTGCTCGTGTTGCATCTCCTAGCCCACCAGCTTGAGAGAAATATGCGTGGTGTAGCCACCCGAATTGAACCGGTGCTTGGCCATGGTGATCAGCCAGCGGCCTGCATAGCGGCCGTAACTGGGGGCCAGTTCCACAACCTGACCAGCCAACAGCTTGGGGTCGCCCACGGTAGTGATGCGCCCTGTACCCAGGTCATCGTTTTCCCGTGCCAGACGCGCCACGCACATGCGCTCGGCGTGGGCCTGTGTCTCAACCCGGTCATCCAGCTTCAGGGTGTCACCAGAGGGCACACGCGGATCCTCGGCCGTCGCAGTCAAGGTTGCCTTGCGGGCGGGATGCAGATAGCGGGCGACGGCCTTGGCATAGAGCTTGTGTGTTGATTTCCGGAACCTGTAGCGCGTGACCGGATCCCCTGTGACCAGGTCAAACCGGCGAACCGGCGCGGCGCTCTCGATGGCTTCGCGGGCGGTGAACACCAGCTGGTCACCCTTGACCGAGAAATAGCAGCCCCAGTCTTCGGCCAGCCCGGTCAGAAACCGTAGATCACCCTTCTTGTTCTGGGTAATGCGCTCAAAGCTCAGGTCGGGGATATCTCCGACCACGGTGAGGCCATGGCGGTTTGCGACTCTGGCGACGATATCGGCCAGCTTCATCTCGTCATAGGCGTCAGAACGCTCGGTGCGCAGCTCTTTCGATGTGAAGGCTGAAAGCGCTCTGAACGTGGCCGTGTCGCCGCCTGCATCGCCAGAGGCTTCGGTTTCGTCCACGGCGTACAGCCCGCAGGGCACACGAACACCCAACAGACCGCCATAGCCCATCACGGCCGAGACCTTGGTGCCTTCATCGATGCCCCAGTCACCGCGCCACAGCCCGCGCCCGTCACCCAGCTTGAAGGTGATATCGTCTACCTCGCCGTGATGGACGTCGCGATAGGTAAACTCCTTCAGGTCACGGCCCAGCACGAGACCTGCGCTCGCACCCGCGACCGTGATGTCGACAACAGGTTTCTGCGGGCCGATCATGACGTGATCCGCTTCCAGGGCGGCAGTTGCACAGCGGAGAGCTGCGCCTGCTCGAGGACCGGAATCTGTAGCTTGGTGCCGGGATCGAGAACCAAGGGAACAGGGCTGTCCGGATCTCCGAGCAGATCAGGATTTGCCTTCAGGATGTGGTGCATCAGCTTGGCATCGCCATAGTAGCGATGGGCGATCAGATCCCAGCGCTCGCCCGGCTGGGTGATGTGTTCCAGGTAGTCGCTCATTTCAGCCTCCGCAGGGCGGGGTTGAGTGCAGCGCGCGCCGAACCAGCAATCGCATCCAGCATGCCGCCCGTGCTGACCGGGCTTTCGATCAGCTCAACTTCCAGCTCAGCCCGAACCAGACGGCCGCGCGGCGTGGTCTTCAGGTTTCGAGTGCGCAGCCGTTCGATGATGTAGACGCCAACCTCAAAGCCCTGCAGATCGAAGAACAGCCGCATGGGGACGCGCGCCTGAAACGCGGTCTCGATCTTGGCCTTTTCCGTTTCAACGTCACAGAAGGTTTCATCAAAGAAGAACCGCAACCGCTTTGTGCCGTTATCATTGCCCAGATCCTGCAGGATCGACTGGCCGCGCAGTGGTGTGTGCCGCGCAAACCGGGCGGCTTTGACTTCTGTGTCAGACGTCGGGCCGGTCAGGTGATCGGTGCCGATGACAGAGTCTCCAAACAGTCCAAGCATCAGTCATGCCCCCTGCGTTGCGACTCGCGGATCCGCTCTTCGACCTTGTCGGCCGTGCGTTCAGCAGGCTCCTCCAGATCGGGCATGACTTCCCGGTCAACGTTGCCTTTGATTTCGATTGTAACCGGCGCGGAGACTGTCGTGTTGTTGCCGGCGCGCGGATTGACATAGCGCGACCCATCAACCTCGCCCGGCGCTGCCAGCGCCCCACCGCCACCGACCGCCAAAGCCCCGGCAACCGCAGCTGCGCGCGCCGCCTTGCCAGACGCAGCAACGCCGGGAGGCGGGCCGGGCCTGTTCGCAAGCAATGCGGCCCGCGTGCTGGCCTCTGTGTCATTACCCTGCGCCCATTCCCATGCCGACTTCATCCAGTCGGGAATGATGCCAGCCAGCTTTGCAGAGATTGAGTCCACCATGACCGTTAGGATGGATGCCATGCCGTCCCAAAGGCATTGCATGAACTCGACACCCTTGTCGTATAGCTGACCACTGAGATCGGACAGATACGTGGGCAGGTTCATGATGTTGGACACAAGGGTTCCGACAGCCTCACCCGCTGTTACCCCCCATTGCCGCCATGTCTCAGCGCTGGCGTTAATTGGGCCGGTCAGATCGGTCATCCACTGCCAAAGATCGGCAGCGATATCCACGATACCCTGAACCAGCGGACGGGCCGGGCCAAGGCTGGCCATGAAGGTTTCCCCAAAACCCTTGAAAAACGCGACAAGACCGGACCAGTTGTTGTAGATCCACGTCCCGGCCATGGCGAGACCGACAACCAACGCGCCGATCCCGGTGGAAATGATGGCAAACCGGATCGCGATGAACGCCGCCCGGACCAGCTTTAGCGGGTTCAGCAGGGCAAGAAACGCGCCGCCGAGACGCCATGCCCCGCTGGCTGCTGACAAGAGGCCGATGCTGGCCAGAGAACGACCGGCAAGCAACGCACCCCGTGCGAACTGGAACATGCCGAGCGCCGCGCCGATCAGGAAGCCCCGAAGCGGGATAGCCAGGAGAGCCAGCGCCAGATTGCGCCAACCGCCAAGGGCATCAGCAGCAGCCTGCATGACCGGATAAAGGGTCTGCCAGAACTCGACGGCGCTGGCCCCAAAACTCCAGATCGCTTCCAGCCCGATCAGGATGTTATCCGCGATCCGCTTGGCCCAAAGCTCCAGCTCGCCCGAGGCTTCCAGCCGGTTGATCTCATCCAGGACTAGTTTCAGCTTGCTCTTCATCCAGTCGAAGACGCCGAAGCCCATGATCATGCGCTGGAACTTGGTCCACTGGTCCACGACATTCGAGAACATGCCGTCAAAGGTTTTTGACAGCCGATCCATCGACCCGTCGTAACGCTCGTTGAAAATGCCGAGGATCGCCGCCTGAATGGCCTGCCGGTCGCTTGCCAGTGCGCGCACGATCTTGGTGGTGCCGTCCTGTCCGGTATAGGAATATTCGAAGTGCTGGCCGACTTTGGCTGCCTTGATGCCCAGTTCCTTCAGGCGTTCGTTTTCGCCCGTGAC
The DNA here is from genome assembly GCF_056538665.1 of Ruegeria sp. BF6. NCBI lineage: Bacteria > Pseudomonadati > Pseudomonadota > Alphaproteobacteria > Rhodobacterales > Roseobacteraceae > Ruegeria > Ruegeria sp. BF6. The sequence goes on along the minus strand of NZ_JBQFTN010000012.1, from coordinate 11,489 downwards.
GGCATCGGCCATGGCCTCAACGGACTGCATCAGCGGTTTGTTCATCGCGGCCGAGGCATCGCCCAGCGTTTTCAGCATCCCGTTGGTAGGATCGAGGCCATAGGCGCGCAACTGCACGAAAGACGCCATGACCTGGTCCAGTTCGTAAGGCGTTTTGACGGCGAAATCCTCGACCCATTTCATGGCTTCCTGCGCGGCCTGCGCCGAGCCTTCCGTGGTGGTCAGAACGGTCTGGAACCGCTCAAACTGACGGGCCGGGCTGAGCATCGCAGTGCCCGCCGCCGAGACGGTTCCGCTATAGGCGGTCCAGAGGCCACCGGCGACCAACGCCGCCCTGCCGACGCCAAGCGCACCGTCGCGCATCATCGCGACCGAGGATCGCAGCCGCGCGCGTTGCGTGGCGATGACCTGATTGGTGCGTCGCATACGGGCACGCAGGGCGTCCTGCGCGCGCGCCAAGCCGCCAACAGCGCGGGTGTATAGGTCGGTTGCGCGTTTCGCGGCTGCGGCCGAACGCTGCGAGACCCGGTTTGCCAACTCGGTCGCGCGCCCCATGCGTTTCTGCAGGGCGATGAACCGCCGCGCCGGGCGAGAGGCCTTGTCGACCAGCTTCAGCACCATTTCGGCTTTGCGGCGGCTCATGTGTCTTCCTTCGGCTTGGTCTGTTTCTTGATGGCCTCGGCGACCAGCTGGTCATATTCGAGGCGTTCATCCCGCCAGAAGCAGAACTCCTCTTCGGTCATGTCCATCAGCTCGGAGTGGGAAAACCCGCAGTCGATCAGATGGATATGATCAAGCGGAGTACTTAGCTCTGGTCGTTTCCCCCGCCGTCCTCGTCATCAAAGCCGTCACCCAGAACCTCGCCGGTCAGGTGCAGAACGTCGCTGGTTGGGACCAGCTGCTTGAATTCATCGAGGGTGAGCTTTTCGCCGTCGAACTTGCAGACCATCGTGACGTAGATGTCCGACGTGGCCATCGGGTTCTTCTTTGCTGCCCGCTGAGCGCGCATCCACACGGCGTGCGGCTGGAATTTCGGCCAGGTCACGGTGATGCCGGTTTCCGGCAGCGTGGTTTCGTTGACGCCGGTTTTCTCGGCCTTGTGCTTTTTCAGGCGGGCAACAACGCCGCTGTCTCCGGTTTGGGTTTCCATGGTGGGATCTCCGGGGCATCTCTAGGGCATGGTTGGCAGGCTCCGCCGAATGCCCAAAAAGCGGAGCCTGCCGGGGTTGGTGGCGGCCGGAACTGTCGCCACCAATTCGGGATCAGCTCGGCCAAACATCCTCGCCGTTGACCTTGTAGATGTTGGCGAAGAGGTCGATCTCGACCAGCGGCACGTCCGAGCTGGTCAGGCGCTGCATCAGGTAGGTGCAAGTAAAATCGGCCGTGTCTTCGTGCGCTTCGCCCTTTTTGACCGAGGCGAAAGCGTTCTTGTTGAACAGCGCTTTGACGTGGGTGATCAGCGTGTCCGACTTTTCCTCGTTGAGGCCGTCTGAATCGAAGACATCGATCTTCTGATGCACCTGAAACTTCGCCGCCTTGTTCGGGCGCGAGAACATGGCAACCATCGACGGCTCGGGGAACATCAGCTTGATGCTGCCCGCCAGCCCGCTGAGGCCATGCTGGGGCAGCATCAGCACACCAACCGACCCCAGCGTGTCATGCTCGATGGTGCCGCTTTCGATTTCGGGAATGTTGAACTCGTTGCAGATGCCCAGCAGTTCCTTGTCATCAAGGTAGACCGGGGCGTCTGTGACCTGTCCGTATTGCAACATGGGTCTAGGTTCCTTTCTTACGCGGCCAGCTGCAGGGCGTTGCCCAACAGGTTCAGGTCGATGTTGCGATCCACGGTGATACGCTCCATCACGCCAACAGGGGCATAGGTCAGACGCCAGAAATACTGACCCTGTGCCACCGTGGTGCTGGTGGTTTTGGTGCGGTCAAAGCGGAACTGGCCGCCGGACAGAACCGGGTCATCGCCGATCATCAGCGACTTGAGCCAGTCGTTTATCTGCTCTTCGATGAACTCGATCCGGGCCAGATTGCCGTTGCGGTCCTTGTGCTGGTCGAGGAAGGCGATCACGCCCTCGTCCAGCGCGTCCTCGATCAGCTGGACATGCAGGAAGTTGCGCATATCGGTGTCAGTCGGCCACGCGCTGGAACGGTTGCCTGACACATGCGGACCCTTGCCCCAGCGCTCCTCGACGGTAACGATCCCGGAATCGCGCAGCCCCTGAACATCCGAAGTGGCGTCACCGGGGATGTACAGAACCGGGGTCTCCGACTCTTCGATGCCGTAGATCGGGCGGTTCGAGGGTGAGTGATGGTAGCCGTTCTCCATGATGGTGCGCAGCCACACCCCGGCAAAACGCGCCGAATAGGGATCGAGACGGGTTTGCCCCGCATTGGCCGTGTCCACGACCACCATGTGCGGCCAGACCGGGACCAGGCGACGATTGGAGAACTGCAGGTCAAAGCTGCCGGATGGTCCGCGCGCCTCGCGCACCTGCTGCGCCGTCACACCTGTGGGCGTGTCCAGGATCGCGCGGGCGCGGATCCGTGCGCAGATCGTCTCCAGCTCGGCACGCACGCCGGTCAGGCCGGTGAAGCCGGGGGCCAGCAGGATCTTCGCAAACCGGCCAAAGCGCTGATAGCTGTCATAGGCCAGCTTCAGGCCGCTGGGTACACCCGAAGCTGAAAACGCGCCAATGATGTGGGTATTGTCCACGTCACCAACACCGCCCGTGTGGACGGCGGGGTCGTAGACATTGACCACTTCGATCTCGCCAACGCCCGTGGTGCCCGCCTGGTCGAAAATGGCATCCAGCGCCGAAGGGATGGTAAAGCCCGTTTTATGCGCGCCAAAGGCGGCGGCAGCTTCTTCCCGTGTTTTGATGATGATCGACTTGTTGATGTAGGGTGCCTGCTCTTGGGCGGTCGCATGGACGTCATCAATGGGCGCGGTGCCGATCAGAAACACGGTGGCCACGGGCTGAGTGCGGACAGTGGATGAACCGGGGCCGGTTTCGGTGATTTCAACGCCGTAATAGGGCATGGTTTATCCTTTCTTCGCGGATTTGGTGGTGGGCTTGGCGGCGGCGTCATCAACCTCCAGCAGCTGCCTGCGGTCGATCATGCCCTTCACGACGTCATTGTCGGCGGGCAACTCGAGCGGATCGGCACCGGGGATCAGCGCCACGTCCTTGAACTCGGACTGCAACTCCCCGTCGGGGCCTTTCTTTTGCCCGACAGCAATCGAGATATGCTGCACCGGGCCGTGATAGGTGTATCGGGCCATGTCAGGCTCCTTGTTTCGTGAAATCGGTCATGAGGGCAGTGTGGGCGTTCTGCGGACGTGGCACGGCCGGGATGGTGCAGGCCACCTCGATCACGTAACGCCAGAAACTCTCGTCCTGATCTGCGATCCCGTCGCGGACCAGGCGCAGCTCTGCCCCCTCGATGTTTGCGGCCTGCAGGGCAAAGCGCACCTGCTCGACTTCGCGTGTGCCGCGCATTGCGTGGCCCAGCGTGCGCAGTTGCAGGTGAATGGCAAAGGACGGGCTACGCTGTTGCCAGCCGGACTTGGTGCCATCCGGAGCGGCATAGTTTGAGCCGGTGTACTGCACCAGCGCGGCTTTGTTGGCCTTGCCCATGTCGAAATCACCGGGCCGATCCGGAAAGATATCGATTAGGTAATCAGACCCGAGGTGCTCCTTCAGGAGCGCAACGATTCCGGCCTCGATCTTTTCCAGCGCGGTGGGTTTCAGTTTGGTGGACATTGTCAGTACCCTTTCAGGATGTCGGAGGCTTGCGGTGCGCCCCCGGTGATCGAGGGCAGGTCGGCTTTGGGGTCAGGTGTTTCGATGCTGTCCAGGTCAGCGCTGTCCAATCGGTCGCGCGGCAGATCCAACTTGCCTTCGCTGATGGCCTGCAGGCCCTTCATGGCGGCCTTGTATCGCTCCTCGACAGTGTCGGTGATCTGGCCCTGACTGCCCTTCTTGTCACGCAGTCGGTAACGCACGATGTCGTAACCGAACCCCTTCAGCAGGTTGGGCATGTCCTGGACATCCACCGTGCGCAGCCAGTCATGGCGCACGATCACGAACCCGGCGATCAACTCATCAACAAAGGCGATTTCCTTGTCGATCTGCGCCACGTCGATCTGGCTGCCTTCCAGGCTGTTGAAGGCTCCGGTGCCCGCGATCAGCTGGGCTTCGGCCTCGCCGAATTGGGCAATGAAACCGTCAGAGGTCAGGAAACGCCCCATCGTCGTTTACTCTTTGGATGCCTTGGCGGCGGCGACGTTTTCAGCGGTCAGCTGCATCCCGAGCTTTTCGTTCAGCTCACGCAGCGCGTCGGCGCGGATATCGCCATCCTTCTTGAAGGCCTCATCGGGCAACTCCAGCACGGCCGCGCGCACCTTGGCGAACGTTTCAGCCTCAGCCTTCACAACGTTGGCGACGTTCTTGTCAGCATCGCCGGTTTCGTCTGCGGGCGCGTCTTCGGGATCTGCTTCACGCACCGCACCGTCCGGCAGGTCCGCCAGTTCGTCGTCGGTCAGTTCGATGGGTTCTCCGGTCGCGTAATACTTGCCGTCTTTCTTGATGCGGTGGTTCGCAATATGGGACATTTCAGGTCTCCGTTGATTGGGGTTGGCAGTTTTCTGTCATGCCCAGGACGGTGGCGGCGGGGTTGATCCCCGCTCTCCTGCTCTCAGGGGGTGTTCTGAGGGGGGTAGTGGTTAGATCGGGGCCTGGAACAGGAACCCGGCATCGGCACCGGTCAGTTCGGGAGACCATTCTTCCTTGATCTTGTAGACCCAGCTGTCGCAGCTATCGTCCGAATAGGGCTTCATGATCATCGGATGGCCCCGCAGGCGGTACGTGTAGCCAAAGGACGGAACCATGTAGTTCGTGCCCTCGGGCTTGAACGACAGGATCGCATCGTCGCCCCAGATATCCTGCGCATCCGCGTCATCCGGCGCGGCTTCGTCCAGGAACACCGCCTTGCCGACAATGACCTTTTTGACGTCAAAATACTTCGCCAGCATCTCGACCGTGATCGAGTCGGAGCTGGTGTATTTAAACTGCGCCTTGATCTTGGGATGTTCGCTCAACACGTTGAACGTGGACGCGCCAATGGTCAGCTGGTTGGGGTAACGACCGATGCGGCGGCGGATCTGTTCCTTGCCTTCCTTGATGTCCTTGGCGGGATCACTGTCAGGGTAAGACCATTTGTCCGCGCCCGCCAGGGACATCTTGTTGTTGGCACCATAGTTGTTCGGATCCCGAACGATCCCGGCGATGTCGAATTCGCGGCCAAGAGCGATGATATCCAGAACCATCTCGACGCTGCCGCGCGCCAGATCGACGCCGGGCACCTTGGAGGCTTCTTCCATGTTCTCCCACGGCACCTTGGCGGCCAGAGCCTCCTGCTGCAGGGCAACCGGGTTGGACGCATAGCCGTACTGCACGGTCTGGTATTCCGCGCCGGGCGCGCGGCGGGTGTTCATCTTGCGGAAGCTGTCCTTGCCGAATTTCAGCACGCGGACGCCACGGGTCGGGATATCCACCACCGGCAAAAGCAGGTGACCGATCATCTCGGCGTTGCGATAGCCCTGCGCGTGTGTCGACAGGATCGGGTCAATCACACGGGCCTGGGCGGTGTTCATGTTGCGAGTCATATTTGCCCCTTACTTCACGAGGATTTTGACGACGTCGCCAGGATTGACGGCGGCGGTCAGGGCCAGCCCGGTGGCAACCCCTGCGGCTTTGGTGATCGGCTGGCCGTTGGCGTCCGACTGGACCTCGGCCCCCTTCGCGATGGCGGCACCGGCAATCATGTCGCGTACGCCGATGACATCGACGGCAACAGCACGACCGGTGACCTCGTCGTTATGCGACACACCGATTGCAGCTTCACCCTCACCGGCCTGCGCCCCACCGACAGTCACGAAGCGATGCGCGCTGACATTCCCCGTCAGCGTGACGGAGATGCGCAGAACGGAAATGGAAGACAGTAGCGGACCCATGGATCAGGCTCCCTGTACGGCGGCGACGGCGTCGATATAGGCCGTGCCGGGGTTGGCTTTTTGGAAGGCGACCGCCTTGCCGTGCAGCGCGAGATCGTCGCGGTCCACCGACAGGCCATCAGGCGCGGCGAAGGACACATTTGCCGATCCAGGCTCGTCACCAAGATCGGTTTCGCCCTGCGGCACGATCTCCGGCTGCGCGTTCAGGATGTCTTTCAGCAGGTCGGCCGGGTTGGTGGTTTTTTCGGTGCCATCATCCGAGAACGAAATCTCGGTCTCGGTCAGGCCACCCAGCTCATCCAGCAGTGCGGCCACGCTGTCTTTTTGGACCGGCAGCAATTTGCCCTTTGCGATCAGGTCATCAGCAAAAGCAACGCTTGCAGCATGCAGCAGCTTGCGTTCGCGCTTGGCCAGATCAGCCTCGCGGGCCGCGAAGTCTTTGGGATCTCCACCCATGGAGGTCTCCTTTGGTTCAGGTGAGGTAAAGCCGGGGGCAGTTTCAGGCTCATCGCCTGCCTGCTCGATCCAGCGGATGTGACATTCGGGGACGGCCTCGTTGGCGGCATCCATCCCGTATTTCTCGATGAAGAACTCACGGATGCGGCGGAAGATCGAGCCGCTGCTTTCGGCGATTTCCGGCAGCGAGAACGCCACCTCGATCAACTCGTCATCGCCACTGTCGGCGAATTCGACCGGGGCCAGACCGCTGACGGCCGGAGCGGCACCGCCCAGAAAGCCGATATGGCGCGGGTAGTAGCTGCCGGGGACCGGGTTGTTCGAAGCGTCCGGCGCAAAGAACTTCATCGACACCTTGCGGTACCGGCCCTCTTCCACGGCCGAGACGAACTCGGGGGCCAGATCCTTCAGCTCGGCCACCAGTGTGCCGCTCTCATTGACCTCAAAGCCCTGCGCCCAGCCAAAGGCGGGATCGTCATGTTTGGGGTGACCGACAACAACCGGGGCTGGCGCGGCTTGCGCGTCGTACCCAGATGCCATGGCGGCCACGTCAGCCTCGGTGAATGCGTATTCCTGGCCGTTCATCGCCCGGAAGGTACCCGGCCGGAACACCTCCACCTTGCGTGTCGCCGCTACATTGGTCTGCCCCTTGGGTTTCGTGGACATGGATAATTTGCTCCATCGCATAACTCGTGGAGGCAAATTAGCTGGCTGATTTTGGGGGAAATACCTGAACTGAGTTCAGGGGAGGCGCGTTGTCCGCGTTGCCCTGATCATGACGAAGATCGGGCCGTTCGCAAGCGATTTGTGAAACCGGGGGCGAGGGAAGGATATCAGGATCGCCACAGAGCGTTTTTAACGGTGGGTTTAACGCAGGTAACGGGGTTTCGGGGGGGAAGGTAGCGGCGAGGGGATTTCCGAACCCCTGACAGGTGATGTATGATGTCCGTCAATGAGGCCACAGAGTTGTTGTTCGCTGCGGTCACGACACGGATCACTTCAAATGTCGACAATTGCTACGCCTGCAAATGTTTCGGGCTGTGCTCTAAATCAGTTGCTCCTAGTCAAAGCTTAAAAATGTCAGACAGCCGGTCTTGAATACCTTGCCGAACTATTTCTTTTTGAAGAAAGGGGTAGTTGTCTTCCAAGAACTGTGGGCCGATTTGTCCACGCGCGTAGGAAATCAAAATGCGGCATCTCTGTTCAACGTAAGTGTCATCACTGTTGAGCCGCAGCGTATTAATAGTTGCATTGATGCGAACACGAGTTTCGCGAGGAAGTTCAGGATCCGCCTTGATCAAGCAGCTTGGAAGATCGAGTTGAAACCAACCATCATTGATCTGAAACGGATCGAGAACCTCCAGAGAATTGCCTTTGGACGAATTTACCCGTGAGTTTGCCAGGCGATAGTTGCTCCATTCGTATGCCAATTGTGGATGGGACGACTTTGGCAAAAAATGATCCACAGATCCCCTATCGGGCAAGTACATAGATGTGTACGCACAAACCCCAGAATATGCGGCGTGCAACTCTTTCAAAGCGTGCTTCCAGTAGTTCTTCTTGCTGAATTGCTTTGAGGTGGGAGAGGGAACTACAGCCAGATACTCCGACCCCGGCCGGCGGACTTCGTTGTTAAAATCGAGATATTCGGCTTTTTGAGTAACTCTAATCATAGTTTGGCACCGTGCTTTTCAGCAAAGAAGAGCCAGCGCGGCCAAAACGAATCTTCGTTCGAAAGCACACGTCGAAGCTCGTTCGTTAGCTTCACAACTTCCTGTGAGTCGGGTTTTTCCTCAAGCTGAAGAACTTTTGCACGCTCAATTGCTCGTTCGGCTTCCCGTGACCTCGCGTGCCGTAATCCAAATAGCGGGGACGTCAACCAGCCCGACGCATCGCCGTACTTAACAAACGGAAGTTCTTCGAGTTTTACCGCTCCCTTTTCAGTAAATAGATGGAAAAGAGCATCCTGCTCGGAGTCATAAGCAGGCTCAATTGATGCCAAAATCATGGGGGAGTGAGTCGCTGCTATAGTCTGCATCGTCATCTCCCCGCTTAATAAGTCGCCAACGCCCATCAGGGCGGGTAAGACAATTCGTTGCCACTTGGGATGAAGATGCGCTTCTAATTCATCGATGAAAACGATCAATCGTCTCAGCGAGGATTGTGACAAATGATCTGCTGCTAGTTCATGTTCTTGCCATGCCAAAATAATAAGATACGAAAGTAGCAACACCCTTTGTACACCGGATGACGCATAAATGACGGGTACTGTACCGTACTCGTGCTCGATGGTCGGGATATCTCTCGGATCAGGGTATATACGGATTGATTTGCCGGGGCGTAACTCGCCCAAGTCCTCAGGACTAAGCCTCCGCAAGACTGCTTTAAATCGGTCAAAAGTCGTTTTGTCTTCAGAAGACTCCCACCTTATCCAATCCCTGATGAGGCCTTCAATTACACCTTCCTTTCCGTTCCAAACCTCATTGCTTGAAAGGGTCATTACCTGGTTAGTTGACGACCCGGCGATTTGGTTCTTTATCGGATCAAATACTGCAAAGGAGCCATCCGCTCGTGAGAATATACAAAGCGCTTGAACGGTGGGTGTTTTGTTGGTTCGCCGTCTGGTTCGCGACCTCTTCCACTCGTACTGTGAGTAGTCAAACTCCATTGCCGCACTTACACTGTTCGACGCGGAAACACTTATCGTATATTCGACCCTCGGTGTCCTGGATCGATCCATCACATCTGGTAGTATTGGCCGGCCCGCCCATGTCCCAGTTGCTGCCCACCAGGCGAACTCTAGAAGGAAAGACTTACCGAGCCCGTTGTCCCCTGCCACCAAACTCAACCGTTCGCCAAAGTTGATCGTGAGTTTTTCCGCTATGCTGGATTGGTATATGGTTAGAGAGCCAAGGGATTTGCCTTGTTCCGTTTTGGCATCGGGCGGTGGCTCAAAATGTCCCAGCAATCGTGATGCCACAAACGGTTCTTCGGAAAACGCATTTCCTTCGGTCACTCCGTCAATCCGGGTGTCTAAATGAAAAAGCTCACTTTGTTCCTTAGGGCTGATTCCAAATTCACGAAAAAACCGGTCTATTAAGCCAGAAATTCCGTCATTGGCGCGAATACTCCTACCTTTGAAAATCCATATCGCGAGCGCCAACGCGGACACCCGGTTTGGATAGGAGATTTCTGTGAGAGTATCCTTTATCTTTGCGATGTACTCCTCTTCAAATCCCCAGCTCTTGCTGTTCCTCGCGTGCAAAAAAACCTGATTGAATGTCTGTGTGTTCACGGTTTGCAGCCCTGATGAGGCATATTTTTTTGCACTCACCCACTGCTGATTGCTTCGAAAAGGTTGGAAATAGTAAGAACTTTTAGGGTCGGTTCTGTGGAACTTCTCGAGATGTTTTTTGTTTAGCGAATCGACGCTAACTTGGGTTTGGTATCCAATTGGTAGATCAAATGACTTGCAAGCAAGAAAGGTAATTCCCAAGAACGGATGTACATTTGCTTTTAACTCTTTGATCGCGGCTACAACCGCACTTTCAGTCAAGTACATTCTTCACAAGCCTAGGCACTGCTGGATAGACAGTTTTTATTCTGTGTCATTTTCTACTTCTTCTTCATCCGCTATTTTTTTCAAAGCGTTTGCAGCCAGTTCACAGTAATCTTCTTTCACATCGATGCCAATACAACGGAATCCGTGCTGACGTGCGAAAATAAGGCTTGTGCCGCTCCCTGCAAATGGGTCAAGCACAACCCCTCGAGCCGGGGTTGTGCTTACCACCGGAATGCGTACCAACTCTTCGGAAAACCGTGCAGCGTGCCCATTTCGTTTGCCGCGGACGGTCGGGACTTCCCAGACGTCGTATGGTGGAAGCACTGAGCCGGATTCTGTCACTCGTCCTATCGCGTTCTTGTCGAAGTAGTACCAGCGTTGTTTGACAAAGTGGAAGACATACTCATGTGAAATCGAGCAACGGTCGCGTACCTGATCCGGTATTGGATTTGGTTTGCGCCAAACATTGTCGTTTCGAACGAGCCACCCGTCATCCTGCATTGAGATGGCTAATCGATGTGGAATTAACAGCAACTGTTTCGGCACGCACCATTTACCATCGCCCTTTCGGTCTTGTGGTCTCAGGCCAAATCTTCGCGCGTCCTGCTTTGCTTCGCTACTTCTGTGCTGCCCTTTCCCACTCCAATATGTATCCCCAATATTTACCCATAGGCTGCCATTTTCTGCTAGAATGGATTTGCACTTCCCAAACACTTTAGTTAAGCGCTCAATGAATTCCTTTGGGTGCTCTTCCAGGCCAATTTGTTCTTCGACACCGTAGTCGCGCTGACCATAGAATGGTGGTGACGTCACCACGCAATTGGCCATAATGTTCTGTTCTCGAAGAAACTCAATCGCTTCTTCCACTTCCATGTTGAAGACTAGAGAGTTTTCGTCGGAATAGTATGCTCGGCTAACCAATGCGTCAGAAAGGAAAAGCTCTTCCTCCATGACACGCGGGTGCATCGCTTCGTTTGCTTTGGTCTTGGGGCGATCCTTCACTTCTTTCGTCTTCATCGTCGCTTGGTCTTTCTGCTCAATCTTGAACTCTCCCTATATCATCTTTCTGGTTGGGCACTATGGGCAAACGTTGCTTACCTTAGGCAGTGCCGGATTGCTCGAAGCTGAAAAAGTTTATCCACTCCACCGACCCGCGGATCAACCATCACTGCTTTGGGCCTCATCCAACCGAATGAGTTCGCTGCACCCTAGTTACATGGCAATGCTGTCTCAGGCCTCGTAGCCAATTATCGCTCAACCTCCCAAAAATCCAATCGCTTCCTCCTCGATCAGATCCATATCAGCTTTGGAAAACCCGAGATACGGTCGGGCCGGTATCACTGCATTCAGGCTGTCCGTCGTCAGGGATTTTGGGACAGATGGCGCTCTGATCTAAGAGAGGATGTGGCCCATCTGATTGGTCTGATTATGCGGCGGATTTGC
>NZ_JBQFTN010000011.1:0-116006 GCF_056538665.1 Ruegeria sp. BF6 | reverse complement strand
CTGCGGTCAGCGTGGTCTTGCCGTGGTCAACGTGGCCAATCGTGCCGATGTTGACGTGCGGCTTATTACGCTCAAACTTTTCCTTTGCCATTCCTCAGGCGCCCTTTTGCGATTTGGGGGACCCTTGGTCCCGTGGTTACATCTGCGCGCGCGAGATATTTGGTTCAAAGGGGAAAATCAAGCACATCCTGCGTGAAAAGCAGGTTAAGACGCCGGATTTTGCGTCACCACGTCGGATTCGAGCGGTTGGATCAGGTCCGGACGCCGGTCGAACCAGCCGTTCTCTTCATGTTCCTCGGCCAACCACTCTTCAACCCGGTCAGCGACTTTAAGAGCCAGACCGCTCATTTGTTCCTCTTTGGTGCGCTCGTGACCCGATCCCTTTAGGGCGCTGCCGCCCGTTGTGTCTTCCAGCACCTGGAACTGCTTCCCCTTGGCCAGGAATTCTTTCTTGTTCACGTCATAGACGTTGACCAGAACAATCGCTGTGCTTTTGGGGTTATAAATCACCGGGATGCCCGGTGGCGCCAGCATATACCCTTCGAGGCTGATTCCGACGTCGTATTCCTGAGCGCCCGCGTAACGGCCCAATCGAATATCGACGGCTTTCTGAATGGCCTCGGTCCATTCATCCGGTGTGGCATCGCGCGACACCGGACCCTGAACCGCCTTATCAGCAAACGCATAGTTCACGCGCAGCTTGAACTCGCCCAGCGACTCAGGTTCTTCGTAAACCTGCGTTTGTGTACAAGCGCCCATCAGGGCCAGTCCGGTGATCAAGGTCAGAATGCGCAACATGTCTCGTCTCGATAGGCTTGTTTTCTTTGATCTAGCGCACCGATGCGGCCTGTGCCAAGCCATATCGGCGGAATTCTACCTGACGCCCGCGCGCGTTCACGAAAACTTATAGTCGCGCGGGAAGCCGTAGGGCGGTTTTTTCCCAACGCTGGCACGCTTGGCCAGCCACTGGGTCATATCGGCCTCGTGGCGCGTTTTGTCACCACCCATGGACCATTTCAGGCCCTCTTCCCAATTGAAGGTGGTGATGTCGGACAACCCGCCATCCAGTTCCAGTGTCCCCTGCCGTCCGCGTGCCATATTGTATTTCTGCAAACGCACGCCCTTGCCGCGAGTCATCTCGGGTAGTTCTTCGGTCGGGAACACAAGGAACTTGCCGTTCTGGGATACTACGGCCACGTGGTTGCCCGCGACCGGCTTACAGATCATCGCGGTCTCGTCGCCCTTGACGTTCAGCACCTGCTTGCCGTTGCGGGTCTGCGCCAGCACGTCATCCTCGGGCACCATGAAGCCGTTACCCGCGTCCGAGGCCACCAGCAGCTTGCGCCCCGGCTTGTGGATCAGGATGTCGATGATCTGTGCCTCGTTCGGCAGGTCGACCATCAGGCGCAGCGGTTCGCCCATGCCCCGCCCACCGGGCAAGTTCGCCGCGCTGATCGTGTAGAACCGTCCGTTCGAGGCAAACACCAGCAACCGGTCCGTCGTTTCCGCGTGGAAGATGAAACGCGGCCCATCCCCGTCCTTGAACTTGAGTTCACGCTTCAGGTCGATATGGCCGGTCATTCCGCGAATCCAGCCCATTTGAGAGCAGACGACCGTGATCGGTTCGCGGTCGATCATCGCCTCAAGCGGCACTTCTTCGACCTGCCCAGCCTCGGCAAACTGCGTGCGGCGCGCGCCGCCTTCGTAATCTTTGCCAAAGGTCTTCTTGGTCTCTTTCAGTTGCTCGGCGATCTTGGCCCATTGCAGGGCGGGATCGGCCAACAGGTCTTCGAGGTTGGCACGCTCTTCCATCAGCGCATCACGTTCGCGGACCAGTTCCATCTCTTCCAGACGACGCAGGCTGCGCAGACGCATGTTGAGGATGGCGTCGACCTGAACCTCGGACAGCTCGCCCTCGCCCGGCTTGGGTGAGATATAATCGGACTCATCGGTCGCGCGGACATGGGTCATGCCCCAATCCTCGCGCATCAGCGCGGCTTTGGGGTCGTCGTCATAGCGGATGATGTCGATTACGCGGTCGAGGTTCAGGAAGGCGACGATAAAGCCCTCCAACACCTCCAACCGGTGGTCGATCTTGCCCAGACGGTGACGCGAACGGCGGATCAGCACCTCTTGCCGGTGATCAAGGAAAGCGCGCAGCACCTCTTTCATCGAGCAGACCTTGGGCGTCACGCCGTCGATCAGCACGTTCATGTTCAGGCTGAACCGCACCTCAAGGTCCGAGTTGCGATAGAGCATGCCCATCAGCACCTCGGGGTCCACGTTCTTGGAGCGCGGCTCGAGGATCAGGCGGATATCATCGGCGGATTCGTCGCGGACATCGGCGAGGATCGGGACTTTCTTGGTCTGGATAAGTTCAGCGATCTTTTCGATCAGCTTGGATTTTTGAACCTGATAGGGAATCTCGGTGACCACGATCTGCCATTGACCACGGCCAAGATCTTCGACCTCGAATTTACAACGCAGGCGGAAAGACCCACGTCCGGTGCGATAGGCCTGCGCGATGTTCTCGGGCGGTTCAACGATCACGCCACCGGTCGGAAAGTCCGGACCTGGCACGTAGTTCAGCAGAGTGTCGTCGCGCGCGTCGGGCGTCTTGATCAGGTGCAGACAGGCGTCGCACAGCTCAGAAATATTGTGTGGCGGGATATTCGTCGCCATGCCCACCGCAATACCGCTGGCCCCATTGGCAAGCAGGTTGGGGAACTGCGCAGGCAGAACCACAGGTTCGGTCAGGGTGCCATCGTAGTTATCACGGAAATCAACAGCATCTTCGTTCAGACCTTCAAGCAGCGCCTCGGCCACAATGGTCATCCGCGCCTCGGTGTATCGCGAAGCCGCCGGGTTGTCGCCGTCGATATTGCCAAAGTTCCCCTGTCCGTCGACCAGCGGATAGCGGACATTGAAATCCTGCGCCAGACGCGCCATCGCATCGTAGATCGCGGCGTCGCCATGTGGGTGATAATTGCCCATCACGTCGCCAGAAATCTTCGCAGACTTCCTGAAACCTCCGGTTGCACTGAGTCGCAGCTCGCGCATCGCGTAGAGGATTCGCCTGTGCACAGGCTTCAAACCATCCCGTGCATCCGGCAGTGCCCGGTGCATGATGGTGCTGAGCGCATAGGTCAGATAGCGTTCACCGATCGCGCGGCGCAGCGGTTCAGCTATCTCTCCCCCATTGCCGGGGGCCTTCATGTTGGGGTCATCGATCGTATCGTTCATATATGATGTGATACGCCGCAAGAGCGTCTTGGTAAAGCAAGCAGCACATATTTTGCTGGGGACAAGTGGCGCTTTTTGCAACAAGGGGAGCCAACCCCCGGATTTCCCCCGTTTTTCGACTCAGGGTAGAATCTATGATACCCTGAACGAATTGGACTGCTGACTATTTGTTGTTTCTTACGATTGCCGGGGGATGCGCCATGACGCGCCTGATTGTTATGACTTTCGCCGCACTTGGATGGTGCTTTTATGTAATGAGTGGTGGACCGGAGTTCGAACCGCGCGGCGTGCGTGCCGAACAACCCGTTCGCATCGCCTCAGTGCCGAGCCCATCTGTAGCTCCTGCCAGGGCCGAAGAGCTTGTGACCAATGTCACGGCCCGCATTCCAACCGTGCGTATTCAGTCGGAACCGGCGGTGGAGGAAGTGGTCGAGTTCGTGGCGGATGACGCCACCCTCGAATCTTTCTCGCCCCTGTCGGTGTTCGAGGATCAGAGCGCCAACATCACGCTGGCCTCGCTTGAGGACGGCGTGGTCGGTCTGACACAGATCACCGACGAGGCGCAAGTAGACGTGGCGGCAACACCTGCCCTTCCCGAACCGGAGAAGGACATGCGCGAAATCTCGGGCACCCGGGTGAACATGCGCGACGGGCCGGGTACGATCTATCCGATCATTGGCAAGGCCACCATCGGCCAGCAGGTCGAGGTGCTGAGCGAATCCGGCACCGGCTGGCTGCGTCTGCGCGTGTTGCCGCAGCAACAGGTCGGATGGGTTTCTGCCTCGCTGGTGCGAAAAACCTCGAACTGACGTCGTGCTGACATTGTCCTGACCCGAACCTCGCAATAGCTTAAGCACAGGTTCAAAGTCAGGAAGATCATGCAAAAGACCATTCTTATCACCGGTTGCTCCTCGGGCATTGGCCTGGACGCGGCCCATGGGATGCGTGCGCGCGGGTGGCGGGTGTTTGCGTCCTGCCGCCAGCAGCGCGATTGCGACCGTCTGAGGGCGCAGGGATTCGAAAGCCCACAGATTGATTACACCGACGCAAACAGCATCACCTCGGGACTGGCTGAGGTTCTGGAGGCCACCGGCGGCACGCTGGACGCACTGTTCAACAACGGCGCGCATGGCTTGCCCGGTGCGGTCGAGGACCTGCCGACAGATGGTCTGCGCGCCATTTTCGAATCCAACTTCTTTGGCTGGCACGAGCTGACCCGGCAGGTGATTCCATTCATGCGGGCGCAGGGGCATGGGCGAATCGTTCAGAACTCTTCGGTGCTGGGTCTGGTGGCTTTTCCGTGGCGCGGGGCCTATGTGGCGACGAAATACGCGATCGAAGGTCTGACGGACACGCTGCGCCTGGAACTGGCCGACACCGACATCAAGATCATTTTGATCGAACCCGGCCCGATCACCTCGAAAATCCGCGAAAACTCGATCCCGTTTTTCGAACGGTTCATCAACTGGCAGAACTCGGCCCTGCGGGACCGGTACGAGGCATCCCTGTTGAAAAGACTGTACGAATCTTCGGGGCCAGACCGGTTCGAGCTGCCGGCCTCGGCGGTCACTGACAAACTGGCTCATGCAGTCGGATCGAAACGCCCCCGGGCGCGGTACTATGTGACAACGCCCACCTATATCGCCGGATATCTGCGTCGCATCCTGCCCACCCGCACCATCGACCGCATCCTCTCGGACGTATGAGGCAAAATTAACCGTTCGCTTTTCGGCCCTGTGGGTCTAGATGATAGACCAACGAAACAAGAAACGCGGACGGTGCACCCATGGACCTTTTGATGGTCATTTTGCTGTTGGCCATGGCGGCAGTGGTCGTCGTGCTGGCGATTGGCATCTCAAACTTCGGTAAAAGCGGCAAAAGCGCAGCTATGAAAAGTAACAGGATGATGCAACTGCGCATCCTGTTTCAGTTCATTGCCGTGGTGCTGATCGTGCTCTACGTCTGGCTGCGTGGACAAGGAGCACAGTAAATGGTCGTTCTGAACAAGATTTACACCCGCACCGGCGATGACGGGAAGACGGCGCTTGGCAATGGTGAACGGGTTGCCAAATACTCGGGCCGCGTAGCCGCCTATGGCACCGTGGACGAGTTGAACGCCTTTGTCGGCGTGGCCCGCACCGAGGCCGAAGGCGAGGTCAACGCCGCCCTGTCGCGTATTCAGAACGACCTGTTCGATCTGGGTGCCGATTTCTGTCGCCCCGACATGGAAAAGGACGCCGAGGCCGACTATCCACCTTTGCGTGTTATTGCCTCTCAGATCGACCGGCTTGAGGCTGAAATCGACGTCATGAACGAATCACTGGAACCGCTGCGCAGCTTCATCCTGCCCGGTGGATCGCGGCTGGCGGCGCAGCTGCATGTGTGCCGGACCGTGTCACGCCGGGCCGAACGGCTGGCGGTGGAACTGACCAACATGGAGCCGGTGAACGAGGTCGCGGTGAAATACCTCAACCGCCTGAGCGACTGGTTCTTCGTGGCCGCGCGCTGCGCCAATGAAAACGGCAAGCAGGACGTGCTGTGGGTTCCGGGCGCAAACCGCTAAGTTTCGGGCCGCAACGTCAAAAAACACGAAACGCGACGTCCCAAGCCCATGACGTGACGATTTTGCTCTGTTGCGCGGCGAATTCAGACGTTATTCAAACGTCCGAGAGCATTGGTGGAGTCGCAACGCGGCTTACCGTTATTTGTGAGGAGCAAGCGCAAAATGAAGGTACTCGTGCCTGTCAAACGCGTGATTGACTATAATGTGAAGGTCCGCGTGAAAGCGGACGGGAGCGGTGTCGATCTCGCCAATGTCAAAATGTCGATGAACCCGTTCGACGAGATCGCGGTGGAAGAAGCGATCCGCCTGAAAGAAGCGGGCAAAGCTGACGAAGTTGTTGCCGTTTCGATCGGCGTCAAGCAGGCGCAGGAAACACTGCGCACCGCGCTGGCCATGGGCGCTGACCGCGCAATCCTGGTTGTTGCGGCTGATGACGTACATCAGGACATTGAGCCTCTGGCCGTTGCCAAGATCCTGGCCAAAGTGGTCGAGGAAGAGCAGCCGGGCATCGTTCTGGCGGGCAAGCAGGCGATCGACAATGACATGAACGCCACCGGCCAGATGCTGTCGGCCCTGCTGGGTTGGTCGCAAGGCACTTTCGCGTCCGAGCTGGACATCGAAGGCGACAGCGCCAAGATCACCCGCGAGGTGGACGGCGGTCTGCAGACCATCAGCGTCAAAATGCCGACAATCGTCACCGTTGACCTGCGCCTGAACGAGCCGCGCTATGCGTCGCTGCCCAACATCATGAAGGCGAAGAAAAAGCCGCTGGATGAGAAAACCGCCGCCGATTACGGCGTCGACGTCACGCCGCGTCTGGAGATCGTCAAAACCGAAGAGCCACCGGCACGCGCCGCAGGCATCATCGTGGGCTCGGTCGACGAACTGGTCGGGAAACTCAAAGAAGCGGGGGCTGTGTAATGGCTGTTCTTCTTCTCGCCGAAGTAAACAATGGTGAGCTGTCGCTGGACGCCACCGCCAAGGCCGTCAATGCCGCAAAGGCACTGGGCGACGTGACCGTTTTGGCCGCAGGTGGTTCTGCCGCCGCTGCCGGTGAGGCCGCCGCCAAGATCGACGGTGTGTCAAAGGTTCTGGTTGCCGAAGACGCTTCGCTGGGCCACCGCCTGGCGGAATCGACCGCGGCGTTGATCGTCTCGCTGGCCGATGGCTACGAACACATCGTCGCCCCCGCCACCACCGACGCCAAGAACGTGATGCCGCGCGTGGCCGCGCTGCTGGACGTGATGGTGATCTCGGATGCGTCCGGCGTGGTCGACGGCTCGACCTTCGAGCGTCCGATTTATGCGGGCAACGCGATCCAGACGGTGAAATCGAACGACGCCAAGAAGGTTGTCACCCTGCGGACCGCCAGCTTTGACGCGGCGGGCGAAGGCGGTTCGGCCCCGGTTGAGACTATCTCGGTTCCGGGCTCCGAAGGCCTGTCGTCCTGGGTCGAGGACAAGGTCGCCGAAAGCGATCGTCCGGAGCTGACCTCGGCTGGCGTTGTTGTTTCGGGCGGCCGTGGTGTCGGCTCGGAAGAGGACTTCAAACTGATCGAAACCCTGGCCGACAAGCTGGGCGCTGCGGTTGGCGCGTCGCGTGCCGCTGTTGACTCGGGCTATGCCCCGAACGACTGGCAGGTGGGTCAGACCGGCAAGGTGGTTGCCCCAGACCTCTATGTCGCCGTCGGCATCTCGGGCGCGATCCAGCACCTGGCGGGTATGAAGGACTCGAAGGTCATCGTTGCGATCAACAAGGACGAAGAAGCACCTATCTTCCAGGTCGCCGACTTCGGCTTGGTCGCAGACCTGTTCCAGGCTGTGCCGGAACTCACCGAGAAGCTCGGCTGAGCAAAGGACTGGAGTTTTCACGAAAAGTCTTGGAAGGCCCGCCTATTGGCGGGCCTTTTTCAGTTCAGGTTCCGAATCGGGCCAACTAGTGCATCAGCGATTGCCTTATGCGCCGCCGGGCCGATCATATGCTCAGCCATCGGCTGTTGCAGCGTGCCGAACAGCATATCCTCAAGCTCATCGGATTGACCGGACACATGGGCCGCAACCTCGACGCAGTCGGCGGTGTGCGATCGGACGGCCTCCAACATCTCAGCCGTAACCGTGACCGGCACCCTCTGACTGTCGTTGTCCTGCAGGACGCGAAGGCCCAGAAGAATGACCGGAATCTCAAGCCTACCCAGCAGGTCGCTGGTTTTTCGAACCCAGTTGCGGCGCAACTCCTCGGCTACAACCTCGAAACGGGCATCTTGACAGCCCTGCAGCAGGCGCATCAGGTGGCACACGAAATGGACATCGGCAAAATCCACCTCAGGGTACAGACCGATCAGATCCCGCGTTGGCGCCAGCACCCGGTCATTGCGCCGGGGGTGGACGCTGTAGAAGTGATTCGACTGGCTCAGAACGCCCGGAGCTTGCAAAATACACAGCTCTGCCCCGTTCAGCAGCGAGAACAGCCCCGCATCACCGCAGAGCGCGTCCAGCCCGCAGAACAGACTGCCCAGATTCAAACACCTACGGTCCAGCCGATCTT
Source organism: Ruegeria sp. BF6 (assembly GCF_056538665.1). NCBI lineage: Bacteria > Pseudomonadati > Pseudomonadota > Alphaproteobacteria > Rhodobacterales > Roseobacteraceae > Ruegeria > Ruegeria sp. BF6. The sequence continues at coordinate 107,656 of NZ_JBQFTN010000011.1, read as the reverse complement.
CGAGAATCGCCGCAAAGGGTCGCTCGACAAACCGTCCATAGGTCTCATCCCCGCCAGCGCAAACCATGTAGGCCGTGTCCAACGACCGCTCTGGCCCGCGGAACCAAAGACGCGATTCACCGTATTGGCATACGTCATTACCGGCCCCGGCCGGACCTGTTTGATGATAGCTCATAACACTCACCCATTTTTCACCCGATTGCCATCTTGCAGCCCTATATCTTTAGAAAGTGCTAATGTGCGCATTTGAAGCAAATTGAATGGGTTCGATCCCCTTGCCGCCTCTACCGATCTGCCGATACTGTCCTTCTCAATCCCGAGACACAGAGGCATCAAAAAATGGATGTAAAATCAGTCGGAGTGATCGGCGCGGGCCAGATGGGAAATGGTATCGCCCATGTCCTGGCGCTGGCGGACTATGATGTCCTGCTCACCGATGTGAACCAGGACGCGCTGAACGCCGCCGTGGCGACGATCGAAGGCAATATGGCGCGCCAGGCCTCGCGCGGGAAAATCACGGATGACGCGATGCAGGCCGCGATGGGGCGGATCAAGACGACGCTGCAACTGCCGGAACTGGGCCAAACGGATCTGGTGATCGAAGCCGCCACCGAGCGTGAGACAATCAAACAGGCGATTTTTGAAGACTTGCAGCCGCATCTACAGCCGCACACGATTCTGACCTCAAACACCTCGTCCATCTCGATCACGCGTTTGGCCAGCCGTACGGACCGGCCGGAAAAGTTCATGGGTTTCCATTTCATGAACCCCGTGCCGGTGATGCAACTGGTCGAACTGATCCGCGGCATCGCCACGGATGAAGAGACCTTTGGCACCTGCAAGGCCGTGGTGGACCGTTTGGGCAAGACTGCCGCCAGCGCCGAGGATTTCCCCGCCTTTATCGTGAATCGCATCCTGATGCCGATGATCAACGAAGCGGTCTACACCCTGTATGAAGGTGTCGGAAATGTGCAGTCGATCGACCAGTCGATGAAGCTGGGCGCGAACCATCCAATGGGGCCATTGGAGTTGGCTGATTTCATTGGCCTGGACACTTGTCTGGCTATCATGAATGTGTTGCACGACGGGTTGGCCGACACCAAGTACCGCCCTTGCCCGCTACTGACCAAATATGTCGAAGCCGGGTGGCTGGGCCGCAAGACCGAACGTGGGTTCTATGATTACCGGGGCGAGTTTCCGGTTCCGACAAGGTAAGGCCAGGGGCCAGTCCGCCCGGTTACCATCCGGGCGCACCCCCCGGGGCATTTTTTTGCCCGATAAAAAAGCGGCTCAGCGTTTGAACGACTCGCCCAGCGACAGGGTATGCTTTCTGAGCCATGCCATGAAACCGCGCGGATCGCGTTCCAATAGCTGCATATCCTCGTCCGAGATCGGTTCACCGATGACAGGGGATTGCGGTTTGTTGCAGGAACGCACGATTTCATGCAGCAAAAGCCCCTGCCGCAGGATCGCAGACAGCTTGTTCGCGATCTGATAGGCGCGCGAGTTACTGCCGGGGAAATAGATCGGTACCACGCGGGCTCCAGACCGGCGGATCATCTTGGCGGTGAACACGTTCCACTCCCGCTCTTGCGCCGGGCCGAACCAGTCATCCGATGACATCACCACCCCCGATGGGAACAAGGCCACAACGCCACCCTCTTTCAGGTGGTCCATCGCCTTGCCGCGCATTTCCAGCATCTTGGTTTGCGCCTCGGGGTCATGCGGGAAGGGCACCGGGATCATGAAAGAGGTGGCGGCTTCGTCCAGGCCCGTCAGGACCGAACGGGTCAGAATACGATAGTCGCTGCGAACCCGACCGATCAGTTCAGCCAGAATCATGCCGTCGACCATACCGTGGGGATGGTTTGCCACTACGACCACAGGACCTTCTTTCGGGATACGCGCAAACTGCTCCTGCGGCGTGGTCAGGTTGATGCCCATGACCTCGAGCGCACCGCCCCAGAACCGCTGGCCGCGATAGTATTCGTTCTTTTTCTCAAACTTGTTGACCATGCGCAGGATGGTCAGCTTGCCCGTACACCATTCGATGGCGCGAATGGCTGTTGACGTCCAGGCATCATCGAACGAGTTCGCGTAGGTCAGGGTTCTACGGTCGTAGATTTCGCCCTGATCCGCTGTCCCATCCACAATCGGGCCTGTCTTGGTCTCGTGCGTCGTTTCCGCCAATTCCTGGTCTTCCCGTTCTTCGTAGCCCGGCCGATGGGATCAGAACCCTTCCCCGAACTTGTCGTTCACCAGGGTTTCCAAAGCATCAGCCAACGCCTCAGCATCCGGTCCGGACGTCTCGACGTCAATAGTCGTTCCGCGCGAGGCTGCCAACATCAAAAGGCCCATAATACTGTCGCCCGATGCAGAAAAGCCGTCCTTGGACACTTCGGCCTGTGCGTCAAAGCCCTCGACCACCTCAACCAGCTTGGCCGAGGCGCGGGCGTGCAGACCTTTTTCATTAATGATTTTCAAGCTTCGATTGGTCATTCTTAATCAATCCGGTCTTCTTCCAACGTCACATTTTGCGCATTGATGTATTTGCGTCCAGCCTCCATCGCCTGCCGCACGGCATCCGCGATGGGTAGGTGGCGGGTTTTGGCCAATTTAATCAACATAGGCAGATTTGCACCGTAAAGAATTCGGCGATCCTGCGGCGCACAGGCTCGCAGACTCAAATTCGACGGGCTGCCTCCGAACAGATCTGTCACGACAACAACGCCATCTCCGGCATCAACGCTGTCGGCGGCCGCACAAATTTCGGCCTGTTTGGCTTCGCGATCATGATCGGGTTCGATCGATATGGCAACGAGGCCGGGTTGTTTTCCGACCACATGCTGCATGGCGGCCAGGTATTCCTGCGCCAGCCCACCATGTGCTACGAGTACAATCCCGATCAATCCGGCCTCACATTCAACGAGCGACGTTCCATTTCGCGGTGCCTAATTGCCACTTGCTGCCCCTCCTCTGCAAGTGCCTTTGCAACTGCTTCGGCCATGGCCACCGATCTGTGTTGCCCTCCGGTACATCCAAAGGCCACGGACAGGTGCGCTTTGCCTTCGGCCCGGAAGGTCGGCAACAAGAGTTTAAGTAGGTCAACCACCCGGTCAAAAAACGGTGCGTAGTTTGTATCCGACTGAACATAGCGCGCCACATCCGGGTTTCGACCATCTTCTGCTCGCAACTCAGGTCGCCAGTAGGGATTGGCCAGAAACCGACAGTCGAACACCATGTCCAAACCCCGCGGCAGGCCGCGCTTGTACGAGAAAGACTCGATAGCCACCGCCAGATGCCGCCCGCCCTGTGGGGCGAACCAGCGCTCGACCTCTTCGCGCAGTTGATGGACGTTCAACGGGCTGGTGTCGATCAGGATATCGGCGATTTCGCGGATCGGGGCCAGCAGTTCTTTTTCCTGCCGCACACCGGTTGCCGGGCTGGCATCTGACGCAACCGGGTGGCGGCGGCGGGTTTCCGAGAATCGCCGCAGCAGCACGTCGTCGCTGCAATCCAGGTACAGCGTCGTCAGATCAACCTGCTCCATTCGCCGCAACTTGACGGCCAGTTCGATAAAACCCGTGGTCGAGAAATCACGGTTGCGGGCGTCGATGCCCAGCGCCATCGGACGGTCGCTTTGCGGGCCTTCCAGCAGGCGCATCAAAAGACCCATCGGCAAGTTGTCGATGGCCTCAAAACCCAGATCTTCAAGAACACGTATTGCTGTCGAGCGGCCCGCGCCCGAGGGGCCGGTCACCAGGACGATGCGCCGTTGCGTTGTCATGTGCTGGGCCATTCCGGGTCCACGCGCCCCATCTTCAATAATTGCATAAGTGCCGCGGCCAAATTGGGCACGCCTGCCGCCCGAAGCAAGGGAACAGTTTGCCTCAGCACCACGATTTTTACCGGTTCCGGCAGACGTGCCGGTTCGCTCTGATCAAGGTCCACTACATAGCTGACCGGCACCGCCCCTGCAGCCTGTGCGCGAAGCAAGCCAATGCCGCGCGCCTCAATCATCCCTCGCAGATTCGGGGCGGCATCAGCCATGACCCCCTCACCAACCATACGCAGGTCTATCCGGTCGTCGCCAACCAACGACGCCCCAAATCCCAGCATTTGCAGTGCCAAGGTTGATTTCCCCACCCCCGATCGCCCCAAGATCAGTGCGCCCCGCCCTTCGACGGCAACACATGTGGCGTGGAGTATGGCGGTGTCCTGATGCTGGATACCCTCGAGGATCTGACTGCGCATACGCTTACACAGGCAGACCCACGACGAAACGCGCGCCTTGCGGATCCGACGTGATGTCCGCTTCGGTCGGGCGGATGTTCTCGGCCCAGATCACGCCGCCATGCGCCTCGACAATCTGCTTCGAGATTGCCAGCCCAAGACCCGAGTTGTTGCCGAAGTGCTCGGCCGGGCGCTGCGAATAGAACCGCTTGAAAATTTTGGTCAACGCCTGTTCCGGAATGCCAGGACCAGTATCCTCGACTACGATCAGAACGCGATTTTCACGCCGCCGCACCCACACCCGGATTGCGTCGCTTTCTTCGCAGAAGGAAATTGCGTTGGTGATCAGGTTGACAAAAACCTGCGCAAGGCGCGCTTCAAGCCCGTTGATTGTGATCGGCTTGGACGGCAGGTCGGTGATATAGTCGATACCTTTGGCGCGGGCGTCCTCACCCAGAAACTGGCTGATATTGCCCAACAGTTTGAGCAGATCGAAAGGCTGTTCCTCTTCCTTGACAAGTTCGGCATCCAGACGGGACGCGTTCGAGATATCACTGACCAGACGGTCCAGCCGCCGCACGTCATGTTCGATTACGCCCAGCAGCTTGTCGCGCTGATCGTCGCGCTTGACCATGCGCAGAGTACCCACCGCCGATTGCAGACTAGCCAGCGGATTCTTGATCTCGTGTGCCACATCGGCCGCGAACTGTTCGTTTGCATCAATACGATTGTAAAGCGCCGTCACCATCCCGCGCAGCGCACGGCTGAGGCGTCCGATTTCGTCCGGACGTGCGCTGAGGTCGGGGATTCGAATACGGCCCGGATTGACCCCGGCGCCCCGGTCCTTGCCCATTTCAGCAGCGGCTGCAAGATCGGCCAGAGGGTTGGCGATGGTCGAGGCCAGTACAAGGCTAAGCCCGATAGACACCAGCAGCGCTACAATAAACATCTGAAGAATGCGCTCCTGTTCTCGCCGGGCCAGCGCGTCAATCTCACCGGCGGGGCCAGCCATGGCCACTGCTCCAACCGGCTCTGCCTCCAGCAGGATTGGTGCCGCGCCAACGATGACGGTTTTACCCATGTCGTCCTGCACGGCCTGCACCTGCATCTGACCCTGCAGCGCTTGTGGAATGATTTCCTGCACCCTTTGCGCAAGGGTCGGTGCATCAGTGTCGACCCCGCCCGCAAAAACCCGGGACAAACCGGTCCAGACTGCGTTCAGCGCGTCGCTGATCAGTGTGCTGCCGGTCTGAACCTCGGATTCAGCCCTGAGAAGAACCGGCATTTGCGATAAGGTCGATGCCCCCCGGGTCCAGCCAATCAGAGTGCCACCACTATCATAGACAAAGACCTCACCTCCGTCAGGAAGGCTGAGGCCCGCAAGCGTGTCTTTCACGTTCAGCGCCGCCGTTTCCGAAGAACCCGCGGCCTGATTCTGACGCAGCTGGGCCTCGAACACGTTGCTGACCAGTTGCGCATCCCCAATCAGGTTGCGCGCGGTCTGCTGAACCTGTTCCTCACGGGAATCGTCAAGATACAGCAACCCGGTGACAAGGATCACCAGCGCGATCAGGTTCAAAGTGATAATCTTCCGTGCCAGCGGAGAGCCGCGCAACGAAAACAGGTTGCGCCGACGACGCGAGGCGCGCAGCTCGGCCGACTCCGGATCCTGCGGGATGACCCAATCATCCCCCAGAACGACATCACCGTCCCGTACTTCGATGGCTTGTTCCGTATCGCGCACCAGATCCGGTTACCCTTTTTCAGCGGCTACGCTTATTCTTCGTTATACCTGTATCCGATGCCATACAGCGTTTCGATGGCCGAAAACTCGGGATCTGCTGCCCGCATCTTTTTACGCAGCCGTTTGATATGGCTGTCAATGGTCCGGTCATCCACATAAACCTGATCGTCATAGGCAACGTCCATCAACTGATCGCGACTTTTCACGAAACCCGGGCGCTGCGCCAGCGCCTGAAGCAGCAGGAACTCGGTCACAGTCAGAGAGACTTCCGCACCCTTCCAGCTGACCGCATGGCGCAACGGGTCCATTCGCAGATCGCCCCGCTCCATCACCTTGGTGTCGCCAGTATTGGAATTGGTGACATCGCCCGAATTCGCCTCTTGTCGACGCAGCAGCGCGCGAATGCGTTCGACCAGCAAACGCTGCGAGAACGGCTTTTTCACATAGTCATCTGCGCCCATGCGCAGACCCAACACCTCGTCGATCTCATCATCTTTCGAGGTCAGAAAAATAACTGGCATCTGGGTTTTCTGCCGCAGCCGTTGCAGCAGGTCCATGCCGTCCATCCTTGGCATCTTTATATCCAGCACGGCCATATCGGGCAGTTTTTTATTGAATGCATCCAGGGCCGCTTGCCCATCATTATAGGTTTCGACCTCGAATCCTTCGGCTTCAAGTGTCATGGACACAGACGTCAGGATATTTCTGTCGTCGTCCACTAGTGCAATCTTTGACATCGGGATTACCCCTATTCCTGCTCACTCACGCAATATTTCGCTTATTAGTAGGGCATCTTTGTCGATTTTGTGGCCGCGAATCAATCCGTATCTGCGAATCGCTCGTTTCTTGTCACACAGTTGCGGCAAAAAAGCCGTTTATCCGCGCAGAAAAGCGCCTTGTCTTTAGACATAAGAATCGTGATGGCGCTAAACCTTTGCTTGGTTGCGCTAACTACGCCAAACCTACCTGTTCATGCCCCAAATGACCGTGATAAGAGGCGCCCAGCCGCCGGACTTTCCCGGCACACTGCCCCAAGAGCGCACGTGGCCCAACCGCCGCAGCGCCGCCACAGGAGAAGACACACATGACATCTGGACGGGTTAACCCGCAATTCCGCCTCGAAGATCAGGGCATCGAGGGTCTGGGAAATGTCTATTACAACTTCATGGAACCGGCGCTGATCGAAGAGGCGCTGAAGCGCGGCGAAGGCACACTTGGCAATGGCGGTGCCTTTCTGGTCACCACCGGCAAGTTCACCGGCCGCTCTCCCAAGGACAAACACGTCGTCAAAACCGACAGCGTTGCCGACACTATCTGGTGGGAAAACAACGCCGCGATGAGCCCCGGGGGCTTCGACGCGTTGTACGAAGATATGCTGGCACACATGAAAGGCCGCGACTATTTTGTGCAAGACCTCGTCGGCGGCGCCGATCCGGCTTATTCTATCAACGTGCGTATGGTCACCGAACTGGCCTGGCACAACCTGTTCATCCGCCACCTGCTGCGCCGTCCGGATCGTGAAGATCTGAACGAGTTTACCGCAGACTTCACCATCATCAACTGCCCCAGCTTCAAAGCCGACCCGGCCAAGCACAACTGCCGCAGTGAGACTGTGATTGCGCTGAACTTCGACCGCAAAATGATCCTGATCGGCGGCACCGAGTATGCTGGCGAAAACAAGAAGTCGGTCTTTACCCTGCTGAACTACATGCTGCCGGAAAAAGGCGTGATGCCGATGCACTGCTCGGCCAACCACGCCGTTGGCAACCCGGTCGACACCGCGGTGTTCTTTGGTCTTTCGGGCACCGGTAAGACCACCTTGTCGGCCGATCCCTCGCGCATCCTGATCGGCGACGACGAACATGGCTGGTCGGATCGCGGTACCTTCAACTTCGAAGGCGGCTGCTACGCCAAGACGATCAACCTGAACGCCGAGGCTGAGCCGGAAATCTACGCGACCACCAGCAAGTTCGGCACAGTGATCGAGAACATGGTTTTCGATCCCGAAACCAAGGAATTGGATTTCGACGATGACTCCCTGACCGCGAACATGCGCTGCGCCTATCCGCTGGAGTACATCTCAAACGCCTCAAGCAGCGCTCTTGGAGGTCACCCCAAGAACATCATCATGCTGACCTGTGATGCATTTGGTGTTCTGCCTCCGATCGCACGGCTGACACCGGCACAGGCGATGTACCACTTCCTGTCGGGCTTCACTTCGAAGGTCGCCGGAACCGAGCGTGGCATCACCGAGCCACAGCCCACCTTTTCGACCTGTTTCGGCGCGCCGTTCATGCCGCGTCGGCCCGAGGCGTATGGCAACCTGTTACGCGACAAAATCGCCCAGCACGGCGCGACATGCTGGCTGGTGAACACCGGATGGACCGGTGGCGCCTATGGCGTTGGCTCGCGGATGCCGATTAAGGCAACCCGCGCCCTGCTGACCGCAGCGCTGGACGGGTCGCTGCGCGACGCCGAATTCCGCAAGGACGCCAATTTCGGCTTTGACGTGCCTGTATCGGTGCCCGGCGTGGCCGAGGTTCTGCTGGACCCGCGCCGCACCTGGGACGATCAGGCCGCGTTCGACAAACAGGCGGAGAAGCTGGTGCAGATGTTCGCCGAGAACTTCGAACAGTATCTGCCCTTCATCGACGAAGATATCAAAGCCGTCGCAATCGGCTAACAAGAAAAGGGGGGCGGTTTCGCCCCCTTTACTTTTGATACCCTGTCACGAAGAAATCTCCCCCAGGTTGCATTATGCACAACACGGTTGCAAATGCGTTGCCCGAGAACGTTTCATGGGGTAATTGATGACGTCATTATGACGAAAAAGCCCGGCGCAATTCTGCACCGGACCTAACTTGAAAAAACCTTGGGGTGGCTCGAGCAGACGATCACATCAGCAATTTGAGCAACCTAATCAAATACGTACTGTATTACAAAGGGGAAAAGTGTCAAGGTGAGACGCGCTGAAATCACTCAACTCAGCTTGTCAAACGGTGTCGCGGAACTGCGGCTAATGGCGCTTAAAACGATGGGTAGAATATGACTGAAATCTCGAAACTGACCGAATTGCGCAAGCTGATGCAAAGCATGGAGCGGACACTGGGGCTGGAGCAACTGTCTCCGGTTGAGCGCGATATTTACTACGCCGCCGAAGAGCTTTCCAAATCCGACGAAGAGGTGCGTACCTTCGGACTGATCGAGCACACTCTTGTTCAAAGCGTCTCGCGCCCGACGTTCTTTCGTGCGTTGAAATCCTTGGTGCAGAAAGGTTACCTGTCGCAAAGCGGCAGCGCCAACCGGGGCCGGTATATCGTTCATGCCCCCAAGTGATGCCTTGAACCTGCGCACAGGTAGCTGATGATCGACGTGCGCAGGTGGGCGATGGACACATTCTGTGCCTCGCTGGCATATATCGTGGCTTCGTACCTTACATTCCAGGTTCTGATGCCGCTTCAGAATGTGTTCTTTCCGGAATACCCAAGTCGGGCCAGTTTGCTTTTCCTTCCACACGGGGTGCGGGTTCTGTCGGCGTGGCTATTGGGATGGCGGGCGATCTTTGCCCTTCTGCCCGGCGTCTTTCTGGTCTTTGCCTTTCTCGGCGGCAGTGACGTGTTTCTACCAAGCCGGTTGATGGCAATCGTCATTGCCGTCACAACGGTGCCAGCGGTGTTTTATCTGTTCAAATGGGTCGGGTGGGATCTGTTTCCCCGACCAGACCGCAATCCCTGCTGGTCCTGCGTCATGGGGGTCGGGATCGTAACGTCCTTCCTTGTCTCAGGCTTGACCAACCTGGCCTTTGGCAGCGCGCGCGTGGAATACGTCGCCTTTCTGATAGGCGATATCTCGGGCCTGTTTTTCCTGATGCTGGGTCTATACTTCACCTTTCGGTTTGCCGACCGCCACAACTAGCCGATCAGTCCGCGCCGCAGAAGGTTCATGCCTGCAACCAGCAGAACCAGCAGCGTCACCTTGCGAAACACCGCCTGATCGATGCGTGACTGCAACCCCAACCCGATCCACATCCCAGTTAACGCCGGGAGGATCAGCACTGCCGAAAACGGCACCGTCTCGGCCCGCAGGATGCCTGAGCCCAGATGCGCCAGCATCAGCGCCACCGCCCCTAAACCGTATATCACGCCCTGCACGCGCATCTGCATTGCTTTGGGTGTGTTCAGCGCAGTCAGATAGGCAACAGTCGGCGGCCCCCAGATGCCCGACATCCCGCCGACAAACCCTGCAACCGCGCCGATCCCAACCTCAATCCGTGCAGACGGCTTACCCAGGGACAGTTTTACCCCCAGCACCTGAATCAACGCGAAGAACGTGACCGGAATGCCGATCATAAGCAAAAAGGTTCGGGCGGGCACGGCGCTGACCAACTGTGCGCCGAGCAGCAGGAACACAAGCCCGACCATCAGAAATATCCGGAATTGTTTGATTGCCGAGACAGCGGCAGGCACGCCCTCGCGCAGGGCCTGAACGCTGTTGGTCACCAGCGTCGGCAGGATCAGTCCGGCAATCGCCAGATCGGGCGGCAGGAACATGCTAAGTCCGGACACCAGAACCATCGGCATCGCAAAACCGACTATGCCCTTGACCCACCCCGCCACAAAGGCGACGACCAGAGCCAGCATCAGATCTTGCGGAGTGAGTAACGAAAACAGGGTCATACGCCCGTGATATCACTCTTGGCGTGTGCTGCACTGCAAAATCGTCAAAGCAATTTTCGAACTTTTTAGCCGCACTTCACGTATTTTTGTTGCGCTGCACGTGCAGCATGATATGACCGGACGACACCAGAGAAGGACCTGATTCATGGCCCATGACGGACAGGATATGACCCAGATACCAACATCCGCGATTTTGCCCGAGCTTCTGACGCTGACCCGTGCCGCCCTACCCGCGGTCGAAACCGTGTTCGAGCGCGCCCGCGAAACGGTTCGTGAGATGGTCACACAAGATGGCCGTGTTTCTGGCGCGCTGATCGAGGCAAACCAGACCGCCGCGCATGGCCTGGCCTGGCTGGAGACATACAACCAGTCTCTGCAACAGATGCAACGTTGGGCCGATGCGCTGCAGGCGGACGGCAAGTTGGGTGAGATGGAGCAACTGCTGCACCAGATCGCCTTTGGTGAATACCTGCATCAGGTCGCAGGCGGCATCCCGATGAACCAGGGCGAGGTTGTGCGCCTGCAGGATATGGGCCTTGGCTGGGACGCGCTGTCCGGCTTCCAATGCACCGAAGTGCAGACGCTGATGACACAGGCGAACTCCCAGGCCGCCCGTACGCGTCTGGTCGCGCTGATGGAAGATCAGGCCGGCGCGACCATGTTCGGAGCCTCGGGTCTGGATGAAGAACTGGAAATGATCCGCGACCAGTTCCGCCGTTACGCGCAGGAAAAGGTCGAGCCCAACGCGCATGACTGGCACCTCAAGGACGAACTGATCCCGATCGAAATCATCGAGGAACTGGCCGAGATGGGTGTATTCGGCCTGACCATCCCTGAGGAATTCGGCGGCTTTGGCCTGTCCAAAGCCTCGATGTGTGTGGTCTCAGAAGAGCTGTCACGCGGTTATATCGGCGTCGGCTCGCTGGGCACCCGGTCCGAGATTGCGGCTGAGCTGATCATCGCGGGCGGTACTGACGAGCAGAAAGCCAACTGGCTGCCGAAACTGGCCAGCGCGGAAATTCTGCCGACCGCCGTGTTCACCGAACCCAACACCGGTTCAGACCTTGGCAGCCTGCGCACACGCGCGGTCAAGAACGCGGACGGGGATTATGAGATTACTGGCAACAAGACATGGATTACCCATGCGGCACGCACCCATGTGATGACCCTGCTCGCGCGCACCAACCCCGACAGCACCGACCACCGCGGCCTGTCCATGTTCCTCGCTGAAAAAACACCGGGCACGGATGAGAACCCCTTCCCCACCCCGGGCATGACCGGCGGTGAGATCGAGGTTCTGGGCTATCGCGGCATGAAGGAATACGAGCTTGGCTTTGACGGTTTCAAGGTCAAGGGCGAGAACCTGTTGGGTGGTGAAGAAGGCAAAGGCTTCAAACAGCTTATGGAAACCTTCGAGAGCGCCCGCATTCAGACCGCAGCCCGTGCTATCGGCGTGGCGCAAAGCGCACTGGATATCGCCATGCAGTACGCGCAGGATCGTAAGCAGTTTGGCAAATCGCTGATTAACTTCCCTCGCGTGTCCGGCAAGCTGGCTATGATGGCGGTTGAGATCATGATTGCGCGCCAGCTGACCTATTTCTCGGCCTGGGAAAAGGATCATGGCCAGCGTTGCGACCTTGAGGCCGGAATGGCCAAATTGCTTGGCGCACGGGTGGCATGGGCGGCTGCGGATAACGGTCTGCAGATCCATGGCGGCAACGGTTTTGCGCTGGAATACAAGATCAGCCGAGTCCTGTGCGATGCGCGCATTCTGAACATTTTCGAAGGGGCTGCCGAAATTCAGGCACAGGTCATCGCGCGGCGTTTGCTGGGCTGACCTTTCTCGGCATTCCTGTTTCCCCGACTGGCCCGGCCTTTGTGCCGGGTCTTTTTCAGTTAGGCGCCGGTTGTGATCCGCCGACCCGTGAACTTCCCCTTTGATCTCTGACGGCAACCCGGTTACAGCACCTTGCGCTTCAAAAGAACGGCATCCGGAATGACCAGACGACTTTTCGCACTTTGGGCGGTCCTTGCAGCCCTCGCTCTGGGCGGCTGCGCCAAGACACAGCCGACCGCCACACAAAACGATATCGACGATCTTGCACAGGCCATTCGATCCCTCGACCCGAAAGTCGACCCGACCGAGGCGCAACAGGCCGCCACAATCGCCTATACCTACTCGCAACAGTTGAAGCACGAATGGAACGTCACCGACCCGGCCATCATTCACAACGCCAAAGTCATCAACGGCTTTCGCGAAAAGGGTCTGTGCAATGACTGGGCGCAAGCCATGACCACGCGCCTGCGGCAAGCAAATTTCCGTACACTGGACGTGCACTGGGCCACATCTCCGCCGACAGAATTTCGGATCATCCACCACTCGGGTCTGATTAGCGCCAAGGGGGAGTCGATGTATGAAGGGATCATCCTTGATCCTTGGCGTGCAAGTGGCGCGCTGACATGGGCACCGGTGCGAGAGGACACCCGGTACAACTGGCGTCCTCGTCTGGACGTACGGGAGGAGTTGATCAGCGGCGAACTCCCCTACTAGCGGTTCCGTCGACCGCCCTGCTGCGCTAAGACCGACCTATGACACGCCTGATCCTGACCCTGCCCCTGCTCGCCCTGTTTCAATGCGACAAGGATGAGACGGTTGCCGCCTACGGCGCAGCGCAGCGGACATGGGCGCTGCAAGAGATCGACGGTCAACCATTCGAAGCCAGCGCCCTGCTGCGCTTTCCCGAGAAAGGCAGGATCGAAGGCAACGCGCCCTGCAATAGCTACAGCGGCACACTGAACGCGCCCTATCCCTGGTTCGAGATCGCGGATTTGGCCGCCACCCGCGCCGCCTGTTCCGGACTTGAGGACGAGGGATTCTACTTCGCCGCCCTCATGGCCATGACTCAATCCGAGGTATCAGGTGATGTGCTGATCCTGAGCAACGAGGACGGGCACGAGATGGTGTTCACAGCCGTCGAGTGAACTGATCCACAAACCGCGCCCGCGCTTCGGGCAGCGGATGGTGGCCCAGCGACGGCGCGACCCTGTGTTCCAGAAAATACCCGGTTGTCTTTAGGGCATCGGCAATTTCGGCGTCCGGCGCGGCCCCTTCGCCACGCAAGCAGGGCGGTAGCGGCAACAGCTTTTCCGCCCACTCCCCCGCACCTTGAACGCTGACGGCCCGGCCGGTCTTGGGTGAGACATAGACCAAATCCTCGGTCGCCCCTGTCACCGCACAGGCAGACAGGTCCAGACCAAAGCCCAACTCCTCAAGCAGCGCCAGTTCCCAGCGCAGGTAGGCCAGCGGCCAAATATCGTCCTGACCTAGCAGATCCATCAGTTGCTCGGTCTGCTTGTAAATTGCCGGGTGCGGTTCCCGTTCCGGCAAGCAGAACGACAACAACGACACCACTGCATTTAGCCCGGCCAGCGCCAACCGCCCCGAAAACGCCGCTGCTGCCCGAGACCGCAAGGGTTCCACCTGAAACGTCCCGATATGCTCTTCAAGCCGCGCGCGCCACGACACATCCAGCTGCGCGCCGGGCTGCAGGATTGGCGCAATCTTGCGGCTGGTTCCGCCGCGCACAACACCGGCATGGCGCCCATGACCTTCGGTGAAGACCTCGATAATCGCCGCCGTTTCACCGTGGCGGCGGGAGGTCAGAAGTATGCCATGATCGCGCCAGTCCAAAATTGGCTCCGTTAAGTCCGTGGATCAGTGTGCAGAAAATCTTAAGGCAGTTGCGCGTGCAAGGTACAAACTGGCTCAGGTGCATAAACACTAACGGCAATCTGCCGAACGCCAACCACATTTGCGGTTGAAGGTCGTTCATGCAACACGGCAGAAACACATTGCATGCGACTAAGACACACATTAATGTTCTCCTTATGTTCCAGATGTCAGGATTCTAAAAATGTCACTGAACTATGTTATGCTCGGTTCAAACGATGTCGCTAATGCCCGCACCTTCTACGACGCGGTCATGGCCGGAATTGGCGGCAAAGTCATTGCTGAATACATGCCATACGCCGTCTGCTATGAACTACGCGGCGGCGGGCGCGTATGGGTTTCTGTGCCACACGATCAAAAAACGGCAACACCCGGAAACGGCAACATGGTCGGTTTGTTATGCCAGAGCGAAGAAGAGGTGCGCGATGTCCATGCGGCGGCGCTGGCCAACGGCGGCGTCAACGAAGGCGATCCCGGCCCGCGCCCGCAGTATGGCCCGGATTTTTTTGGCGCATATGCCCGCGATCTGGATGGCAACAAGATGAGCTTTGTCTATTTTGCTGACGCGAGTTGATCGCATTTGCGCCCAGTAAACTGAATGGGTTTTGACTCCTCTTGAAGTGTCAATCCAACCCTTCTTCGCCAAGCAAATGCCGCCCTTGACTGTCCTCGACCTCGATCACCCAGAGGTCGGGGTCAAAGCTGCGCTGGCGTTGGATGGCGGTGTCCACATCGGCCTCGGGGCCGGAGGACAGTTCGACCCATTTGCGCTCGCCGCTCATCAGGTCAAAGCTGCGCTGGAAGGCTACCGCCTGACCGTCCAGCGTGTTCAGCTTGACCATTACTGCACCCGCCGTGTCGTCGCCATGGGTAACGACAAAGGCCGGTATCTCCTGAAAGCGGAGCCGAGCCAGATAGGCATGGACCCAGAATTCGGCCGTCAGGCGGCTCATGCGTTGCCGTCTTTGAAATCCAGACCCATTTCCGAATAGCGCTCGGATTCCTCCAGCCAGTTGGGCCGGACCTTGACCTGCAGGAACAGATGGATCTTGCGGTCGAGGAACTCTTCCAGCTCGGCCCGCGCCGCTTGGCTGACGGCCTTGATCGTCTCACCGCGTTTGCCCAGAACGATGCCCTTGTGGCCGTCGCGCATGACATAGATGACCTGATCGATCTTGGCCGAGCCATCCTTGCGCTCTTCCCAGCTCTCGGTCTCGACGGTCAGTTGGTAGGGCAGTTCCTGATGCAGGCGCAGGGTCAGTTTCTCGCGCGTCATCTCGGCCGCGATCATGCGCAGGGGGAGATCGGCGATCTGGTCTTCGGGGTAGAGCCAGGGACCTTCGGGCAGTTCCGAAGCGAGCCATTTGCGCAGATCGTCAACGCCATGACCCTTTTCAGCGGAAATCATGAAGGTTTCAGAAAAGGGATAGCGCCCGTTCAGGTCGCTGGTCAGCGCGAGCAGCTTCTCGGAGGGTATCTTGTCGATCTTGTTGATCGCCAAAGCGATGGTGCGGCCCTGTCCGATCTCGTCCAGACCTTCGAGGATGCGTTCCACCCCTTCGGTGATGCCACGATGCGCTTCGACCATCAACACAACGATATCGGCATCCGCGGCGCCACCCCAGGCGGCGGCAACCATGGCGCGGTCCAGTCGGCGGCGCGGTTTGAACAGGCCGGGGGTGTCCACGAAGACCAGCTGCGCATCGCCCTCCATCGCCACGCCGCGAATGCGGGCGCGGGTGGTCTGCACCTTGTGCGTCACGATCGAGACCTTGGCCCCGACCATGCGGTTCAGAAGGGTGGATTTGCCTGCGTTGGGCTCTCCGATCAGAGCGATAAATCCGGCGCGTGTGGTCATGTGTTATGCGATCCTGTTTGCAAGTGCGCACCCCTATAGCAGAAAGGTCCTTTGGACCAGAGGGATTTGTCGCATTGCGGTCATGCAGTTATGGTGACAGGACCACATCACGCCGTGCCAGATCCAGCCAGGCATTCCTTCTTCTATGAGGCGACAATGAAACGTCGTGAGTTTCTTTTCGGCAGCGGAGCCGCTACCGGTGCGTTGGGCTTGGGTGGCTTCGGACTGGCAGCCGACGCGCAGGAGCTGGTTGTGCAACCCGCCAGCTTTGTTCTGCGTTATCACGTGACCACCGGCATGATCAGCCTGTCGCCGGACGCGCCACCTCCGGTTCTCTATGGCAAACAGGGTGAGGCGATGCGCTTGCCGGTGCGTAATTCCCTGCCCGATTACACGGCGATGCACTGGCACGGGTTACGCATTCCCAACAGCATGGACGGGGTGCCCTATCTGACCCAGATGCCGATCGGGCCGGGTGAAGTGTTCAACTATGAATTCACGCCTCCGGACGCGGGCACCTATTGGTACCACCCCCATTGCATGACGATGGAGCAAATGGCCCATGGTCTTACCGGCGTGATGGTGATTGCCGAGGCCGATTACCCTGGGTTTGACAGCGAGCAGGTAGTCAACCTTCGCGATTTCCGTCTGGATGATGACGGCTCTTTCCTGCCGGTCTACACAGCGCGTGGAGCAGCGCGGGCCGGTACATTCGGCAACGTCCAAACGGTGAATTGGCTGAGCGGCCCGGTCTATGATCACGCGGCAGGCAGTCTGGTGCGGCTGCGGGTGGTCAACACGGACACGACCCGTATCTACAAGATGCGTCTGGACGGCGCCGAGGCCCGGATCCTCGCCTGGGACGGCCACCCGGTCGAAGTTGCGGTGCAGATGCCCAACGCAGAAGCCCCTCTGCTGGTTGGGCCCGGGCAAAGAGTGGACTTTGCGGTTCAGATGCCAACGGGTGAGGGACAGACCGTTGACCTGATAGTAAAACTCCCAGGCCAACAGCATCAGGCGATGACCCGTTTGCGCGCGATTGGCACGTCCGCGGCACGCGATCTGAACGAGTTGCGCCCCTTGCCGGTAAACCCGGTGGCCAAACCCGATCTGAACAAGGCTGAGCTGCACGAATTCGTCTTCGGCTGGACGCCCGAGGGTGGTGAACCAACCAACGGGTTCTGTGGCTCGCTAGGCTATAACTTCTGGTCGATCAACCGGAAACCATGGCCCGGTGACGCGGCGCAGGGGGTTGGCCCGCTGGCGACGCTTGAGATGGGTAAAAGCTATGTCCTGCGTCTGCGTAACGAGTCGCCGAACCTACACCCGATCCATTTGCACGGGCTGGTGTTTATGCCCATCAAGTCAAACCTGCGCAGCTTGCCGCCACTGACGACAGACACAATGTTGCTGCTGAAGGATGAAATCGTGGACATCGCTCTGGTTGCAGATAATCCCGGGGACTGGGCGTTCCATTGTCATGTGATCGAGCATCAGAAAACCGGGCTAACCGGGTTCATTCGGGTGGTCTGAGTCTCGAATTGGCTGCGCCAATTCGACCGGCAGGGGGCCGGCCCGCTAGCTCTGTTTTCGCCCGACCTCACCCCCGAGGCATGTGTAGCCAGATGAAGAAAGACCCCGTGGCAAACAGGGGCGGTTACTTCGACAGGCTTTCAAGCAAGGTCTTGGCCGCGGCCTGTTCGGCCTGACGTTTTGATCCCGCGGTTGCCTGTGCCTCGGTCCCGTCCTGCAAGCGGGCGGCGATGGTAAATACGGGTGCGTGGTCCGGCCCGCTGCGTTTTATCTCGACATAGCTTGGCGGTTTCTGCCCCCGCGCCTGCGCCCATTCCTGAAGCGAGGTCTTGGCATCGCGGGCGTCCGCCTCGACCATGTGAATGCGATCGCCCCAGAGCGCAAGGATCACATCCCGCGCGGCCTCAAACCCAGCGTCACGGTAGATGGCAGCGATGACGGCCTCCATCGCGTCACCCAACAGGGCCTGTTTGCGACGGCCGCCAGACAGCATCTCGGACCGACCGAGTTTCAATACGGCGCCCAGATCAATTTGACGGGCGACGTCGGCGCAGGCTTCTTTACGGACCAGAGCGTTGAAACGGGGGGCGAGCTGGCCTTCAGACGCTTTCTTGTCTGCCTCAAGCAGCGCGGTGGCCATGACCAGGCCCAGAACCCGGTCACCCAGGAACTCCAGCCGCTGGTTGTCGGGCCGGGTGGCCGAGGAGACGGATCCATGCGTCAATGCGCGCACAAGCAATTCGGTATTGGCGAATTCATACCCCAAACGCTGCTGAAACGCTTTTATTTCGGCTGAAAGCTTCAATTGACCGCCTTGAAGAACCGGTCGCCGCGCCATGTCCAGAAGAACAGCATCGACCGGCCTGCGGACGAGAACATGATCCGGTCGGCCCGACCGATCAAGTTTTCATAGGGCACATAACCCACTCCGCCAGCGGAAAGCGGCAGGCGACTGTCGCTGGAATTGTCGCGATTGTCCCCCATGAAGAAATAGTGACTTTCGGGCACGGTGTAGATGCCGGTATTGTCGGACGCCTGATTACCGATGTTCAGCACATCATAAGTGACGCCGTTAGGGAGGGTTTCAATCGACCTGGATTTTTCGCAAGCGCCGCCAACGCCCACCGGTCCGTTTTCACAGCGCGGGCGCAGGCGTTGCGGACCTTGCGGCGCTGCGGTTTCGGTGAAAACACCATCGGGTTTTTGCGGAACCGGCGTGCCGTTCAGGATGATCTGGCCGTCGCGGATCTGGATACGGTCACCCGGCAAGCCAATCAGGCGTTTGATATAGTCGCGCCCGGTAGCAGGGTGGCGAAAAACGATGACATCACCACGCTCGGGCTCTCCGCCCAGAAAGCGGGAATTCTCGTCGCCTTGCATCCAACCACAGATATCCTCGGCGTCGATATTCAGGCCGATTCGGGGGATGATCAGACTGGGGCAGGACGCGTAGGAATACCCATAGGCCATCTTATTGACGAACAGGAAATCCCCGATCAGCAGGGTCTGTTTCATTGACCCCGAGGGGATCCAGAACGGCTGAAAGAACAGAGTGCGGAAAACGCCTGCAATTAGCAGGGCGTAGACGATGGTTTTAATCGTCTCCCATACGGGATTTCCGGTTTTGACGTCCTCGGCCATACTGCTCTCCGGTTCTTGCGTTGTTGGGTGCTACATGCGGGGCCAAAGGGGGCAAGTCAAGGCTGCGCGCCCTGATCTTGAAGCGGCCGCGCTTCGATCACCACGAAGGCCTGCGCCCAGGGATGATCATCAGTCAAGGTAACGTGGATGATCGCTTCATGCCCTTCGGGTGTCATCTCTTTCAGACGTTCGGCGGCCCAGCCGGTGACGTGCATGACCGGCTGGCCTGTACGCAGGTTTGTGACAGCCATATCCTTCCACGCGATGCCCATGCGCAGGCCGGTGCCCAGCGCCTTGGAACAAGCCTCTTTCGCGGCCCAGCGTTTGGCATAGGTCCCTGCCGTGTCGGCGCGACGCTCGGCCTTGCCCTGTTCGGTGTCGGTGAAAACGCGATTGCGAAATCGGTCGCCAAACCGGTCGAGTGTGCCTTGAATGCGGTCAATATTCGCAAGGTCGGTGCCGATACCCAGAATCATGTGCTTTGTTTCTTCTTCAGATACTTCGCAAAACCCTTTTTGACGCCGAGCATGAAGGCAAATCGGCACAGAACGAATGAGACAAAACCGACAACAACGATCTGGACGGCATATCGTATCAGCCCTGTTCCGTCCGCCATCAGCGTCCAAAGACCCAACGCTAAAACCTGAAACAGGAAAAGCCCCAGAACGATGCACAGGCCGGTCAGAACCATTTTTCTGGCAATGACCCAGCTTTTGAAGGACGGGTCGCAGTGCTTACCACTCCGACCGGACCACACCCCATATAAGAACGCGGCCGCCACGAGTGCGAAGCTCATTGGCATGAGCGGGAACGGCAAATCAAATTCCAACACGCGCCTGACGATGGAAAAGGCCACCAAAACAGCAAAGACGAGGCCCACGTAAGTAACGTGGTCAAGCCTTACAGTGGTTTCTGTCGTGGGAGCCGGAATCTCTCGAGCCATTATGCCCGCGCCTCATCCATCAAGCGGCGCATCTCGGCTATTGCCGGAGTGAGGCCGCGAAATATCGCCTCGCCGATTAGAAAGTGACCGATATTCAGCTCACGCACTTCGGGGAAGGCTGCAACGGGCTTTACCGTGTCATAAGTCAGGCCGTGGCCCGCGTGGACCTCAAGCCCCAGCGAGTGGGCAAAGGCAGACATTTCCCGCAGGCTTTCAAGCTCGCGGGCGGCCTCGTCCATCCGACCCTCGGCATGGGCATCGCAATAGGCACCGGTGTGCAATTCGATCACCTCAGCGCCGATACGGTTGGCGGCTTCAATCTGGCGCTGGTCAGCGGCGATGAAAATGGACACACGACACCCCGCCTTGCGCAGAGGTGCGATATAGTGTGCCAACTTGTTTTCCTCGCGTGCGACCTCAAGCCCGCCTTCAGTCGTGCGTTCCTCGCGCTTTTCGGGAACAATGCAGACGGCGTGCGGTTTATGACGCAGGGCGATCTGTTGCATCTCGGGCGTAGCGGCCATTTCAAAGTTCAGCGGTACCGACAGAACCTCCATCAGCCCATCAATATCAGCGTCCGAGATATGACGGCGGTCCTCACGCAGATGGGCGGTAATTCCGTCCGCTCCAGCTTCTTCGGCCAGTTTGGCGGCGCGCAGCGGGTCGGGATAAGCACCGCCTCGGGCGTTGCGCACTGTGGCCACGTGGTCGATATTCACACCCAGGCGCAGGTTGTTTTCAGTCATCGCTTGTATCCTTTTCCGTGCTCCGGTCCGAGCCTACAGGAGTTGCAATCGGCGCAGCCAGCTCAGTTTCGGCCAGCCGTTTGATTTCATCGAATTTCGCCTTGATCCGGGCGCGGCGGCGCTGCTGGTAGGTCCGAACCACCGGCAGGCTGAGGTAATAACAGATGAACCCTGCCAGAAGCCCTGGCAAGATACCCCCGATCAGATAGGGAAAGAACACTTCGTCATAAAACACGGCAAGACCGCGCCAGTCGGCAACACGGTCCGTGAACATCGCCATGAAGTTGTTCTTAAGGTCGCTCAGCGCCTTGAAAAAGCTATCCATCAGGCCGTGGGTTTCGCCTTCGTCAAAATCGTCGCCCAGCAGGTAGTTTCCGGTCTGCAGACAAACGACCCCGATGGGCACATAGGTCAGAGGGTTGCCGAAGAATGTACCACTGAGCGAAGCCAGAAGGTTGCCGTTGATCAGGCGACTGATCAGAGCCGCGATAACGAAGTGGAACCCATAAAACGGCGTGAACGCGGTGAACACGCCCGCACCGACACCGCGCGCGATGCGTTCAGGCGAATCCGGCAGGCGCCTTATGCGGTGTTTGACGTAGTGAAAGGCCCGGGTCCACCCGCCGCGCGGATAGACGAATTCCGAGGCGATCTGAATGGGCGAGCGTCGGTCTCGGCGCTTGAAAACCACTCCTGATCACCCCTTCTCAACCAGCCGCAACCGCGGTTTTTTCCCGATCACGATGCCGTTCGACCGAGGCGACATCGCTTTCAGCCTCAAGCATCAGCATCAGCGAGTGCAGTTGCTCAAGGTCGCGCAGTTCGACACTGATCAGCAGGCGATAAAAATCCGGTTTGCGATCAACGAATTCCAGGTTCGAGATATTGGCCTTTTTCTCGCCGATCAATGTGCAAATGCGTCCCAAGACCCCTGCGTCGTTGCCGATGGTCAGATCCAGCGCCACACCATAGACGGCCGGGTGCGTACCCGAATGCCAGTGCAGGTCGACCCAACGGTCAGGTTCGCCTTCGAATTCGGACAGGCGGTCGCAATCGATGGCATGCACGACCACGCCCCTGCCGCGATAGGTGATACCGACGATGCGTTCACCCGGCAGAGGCTGACAGCACGGCGCACGTTCGAATTTTTGCCCCGGCTCCAGACCAATTACCGCGCGGCGCGGCGAGATTGCGTCGCCCTCGTCCTGCGTCAGTTCCGGATAGACCGCGCTGACCACATCATGTGCCGTTAGCTCGGCACTGCCGAGACGGGCCAGCAGCTCGTGCCGGTCTTTCAGGCGCAGGTGTTTGGCGGCGGTGTCCAGCGCCTTGTCCGTGGCCTTGCGACCCACGTGGTCAAAACCCGAACGCGCCAGTTCCTTGCCCAGCTTGATGAACCGTTCGCGGTCGACCTCGCGCAAGGCGCGGCGAATGGATGTGCGAGCCTTGCCTGTGACCGCGATCTCAAGCCACGTGACTTGAGGGGTCTGGCCATCTGCGGTGATGATGTCCACAGATTGCCCATTCTTGATCCGGGTCCAGAGCGGTACGCGGATGCCATCGACCTTGGCGCCCACGCAGGCGTGACCGATCCGGGTGTGGATGGCATAGGCAAAATCAATCGGTGTCGCACCACGTGGCAGCTTCACCACATCGCCTTTGGGTGTAAAGCAGAACACCTGGTCTGAATACATCTCGAGCTTGACGGCTTCGAGGAAATCCTCGTGATCCTCTTCGCTGTCGAACTGTTCGGTCAGATTGGCGATCCACTTCGCCGGATCTACCGCAAAAGGGTTTTCTGAGCGCACGCCATCGCGATAGGACCAATGCGCCGCAACCCCGGTTTCCGCCACGTCATGCATCTGGCGGGTGCGGATTTGGACCTCGACCCGTTTACCGTCACGGCCAGAAACCGTTGTGTGGATCGAGCGATACCCGTTGGATTTTGGCTGACTGATGTAATCCTTGAACCGCCCCGGCACCGCGCGCCAGCGCTGGTGGATCGCGCCAAGGGTGCGATAGCAGTCTTCCTCGGTCTGGGTAATGATACGGAAACCGTAGATATCGGACAGGCGCGAGAAGCCCTGATCCTTTTCCTGCATCTTGCGCCAGATCGAATAGGGTTTCTTGGCGCGGCCAAACACTTCGGCATCGATACCCGCTTTTTCCAATTCGTGGCGCATGTCACCGGTGATCCGGTGGATCACGTCGCCCGTTTCGCGCTGCAGAGTGATAAAGCGACGGATTATCGATTGGCGACCTTCGGGGTTCAGAACACGAAAGGCGAGGTCTTCCAACTCCTCACGCATCCACTGCATCCCCATCCGGCCCGCAAGCGGCGCGTAGATATCCATCGTCTCGCGCGCTTTGACGATCTGCTTTTCGGGGCGCATCGCCTTGATCGTACGCATGTTGTGCAGACGGTCAGCCAGTTTGACCAAAATGACCCGCAAGTCCTTGGACATGGCCATGAACAGCTTTCGGAAGTTCTCGGCCTGCTTGGTTTCGCGGCTGGAGAGCTGCAGATTGGTCAGCTTGGTGACGCCATCGACCAGTTTGGCGACCTCATCGCCGAACAACTCGGACACCTTGCTGTAATTGGCCTTGGTGTCCTCGATTGTGTCGTGCAGCAGCGCCGTAATTATGGTCGCATCATCCAAACGCTGTTCGGTCAGGATGGCGGCAACGGCAACGGGGTGCGAAAAATAGGGCTCGCCGGAATGGCGAAACTGGCCCTCGTGCATTTGCTGCCCGAACGCATAGGCTCGGGCGATGCGGTCAGCATTTGTCTTGGGGTTGTAGTTGCGGACCAGCGCAATCAGGTCGTCAGCAGAAATCATCCGGTCCGCACCTTCGTGTTTGGGAATTACCCCTGGCCTTGAGCCTCCATCAGAGCGCGCAGCAGCTTCTCCTCCGACATGTCGTCATCGGCCGGTTTGTCCGTTTCCGCACCCATCAGCAGAGCCATCTGATCTTCTTCGGGCTCGTCCACCTCGATCTGAGTCTGGTTCGCCTCGATCAGGCGCTCGCGAAGCTCATCGGCGCTCTGGGTTTCATCGGCGATCTCGCGCAGCGACACGACAGGGTTCTTGTCGTTGTCACGGTCGACGGTGATCGACGCACCGGCGGAAATCTCGCGCGCACGATGGGCGGCAAGCATCACCAGTTCAAACCGGTTCGGAACCTTGTCTACGCAATCTTCAACCGTCACGCGGGCCATGGGGCGCTCTCCGTTACTGAATCCATGTCAGGAAGACGTTTATCTAAGCGCGAATCCCTGCCTTGACAAGCAAGAAATGCCGCAAATGCATCATTCAAAGGGGCGTCACCGCCGCAATATCCTCGGCAGGCAGCTCTGCCAGCATCTCGGTGACGGTCAGCCCCAGTACCGGGTGACGCCAGTCAGGGGCCACATCCGCCATAGGAACCAACACGAAGGCGCGATCCTGCAAGCGCGGATGCGGCAGGATTAGCTGATCCGGAGTTTGCTGCGTCTGCGCCTCGGGCGGCAGCGCATGCCACCGGTCAAACACGGTGCGATCCGGCAGAATCAAATCGCCGTAGCAGACCAGATCCAAATCCAGCGTGCGCATCCCCCAACGCTGCACCCGCTCGCGGCCGAATTCATGTTCGACCTCATGCAGCACCTGCAACAGTTCGCTCGGGGTCTTGTCGGTCTCGATCAGGGCGGCGGCGTTCACGTAATCCGGCCCAGCGCCAGGCGGAAAACACGGGGTCTCAAAAAAGCGGCTGACAGTGCGAATCACCACACCATGACGCGAGATCGCGTCAATTCCCTTTTTAAGTGTCACGTTGGGTTCTAATTCTCTCAAACTGAGATTTCCACCCAGTGCAATCACCGCTTCAGTTGAAAAATTGCTCATAAGACTCCCTATATCCGGCGAATTGCGTGCTTGCGATACACATCAAATGCCCTAATTATAGGTGTATCAGCGTGCCGCATTTATTCTAGCTCACTCACCTAACACTCGGTGTCGCTGGTTTGTACCGGAAGGAACTATTTATGTTTTATAAAGACGAACGGCTAGCGCTGTTCATCGACGGCTCGAATCTTTATGCGGCCGCAAAAGCACTGGGGTTTGACATCGACTACAAGTTGCTGCGCCAAGAGTTCATGCGCCGCGGCAAGATGCTTCGTGCTTTCTATTACACTGCGCTGCTCGAAAACGACGAGTATTCGCCGATCCGTCCTCTGGTTGACTGGCTGCATTACAACGGCTTCACCATGGTGACAAAACCGGCAAAAGAATACACCGACAGCATGGGGCGTCGGAAAGTCAAGGGAAACATGGACATCGAACTGACTGTCGATGCCATGGAACTGGCGCCACGCGTCGATCATATCGTGCTGTTCTCGGGCGATGGGGATTTCCGCCCGCTGATTGCCAGCCTGCAACGTCAAGGCGTGCGTGTGTCGGTCGTCTCGACCATTCGCAGCCAGCCGCCGATGATCTCGGACGAGCTGCGCCGTCAGGCTGACAACTTCATCGAACTGGAAGACCTGCGCGACGTGATCGGGCGGCCTCCCCGTGAAATGCCGATGGAGCCGCGCAGCGTTGCGGCTGCCGGTGGGCAGTAAAACCCCGGCCACTCACCAAACCGGGGTTAAAGAAACAGGCGCGGTCAGGGTATGAAAACCTGACCGTGCCTTTTTAACTAAGAACAGGTGCTGAAAACGCCTTATGGCTAGCACCGATTCATGTCAGGCAAATGACAAGTTGGCGTCTGGACCAGGGCCGGGAAAAGACTTACCTGTGGCCTATGGAGACCGCTACATGACCAAGCCCCCTCTGACCCTTTACCTTGCCGCCCCGCGCGGCTTTTGCGCCGGTGTGGACCGGGCCATCAAGATCGTCGAAATGGCGCTGCAGAAATGGGGCGCTCCTGTCTATGTGCGCCACGAGATCGTGCACAACAAATTCGTCGTTGACGGGCTGCGCGCGCAGGGTGCCGTGTTTGTCGAGGAGCTGGACGAATGCCCCGATGACCGGCCTGTGATCTTTTCCGCCCATGGCGTACCGAAATCCGTACCCGCCACGGCCGCCCAACGCGAGATGATCTATGTCGACGCTACCTGCCCTCTGGTCTCCAAAGTGCATGTCGAAGCCCAACGCCACGCCGATGCCGGTTTGCAGATGATCATGATTGGCCACAAGGGCCACCCTGAAACGGTCGGCACCATGGGGCAATTGCCAGATGGTGAGGTTCTGCTGGTCGAAACTGTCGAAGATGTGGCCACCGTACAGGTGCGCAATCCGGACAAGCTGGCCTATGTCACCCAGACCACCCTTTCGGTGGACGACACCAAGGATATCGTTGCCGCGCTCGAAACGCGTTTCCCGGCCATCGTCGGCCCCCACAAGGAAGACATCTGCTACGCCACCACCAACCGGCAAGAGGCCGTGAAAGCCGTGGCCCCAAAATCGGATGCTCTGCTGGTGGTCGGCGCTCCAAACTCGTCGAACTCACGCCGTTTGGTCGAAGTCGCCTCGCGCGCCGGGTGCACCTATACGCAACTGGTGCAACGCGCGACCGATATCGACTGGCGCGCGCTTCAGGGTATCTCGTCCGTGGCCATCACCGCGGGCGCATCGGCCCCCGAAGTTCTGGTCAATGAAGTGATCGACGCATTCCGGGATCATTTCGACGTGACCGTCGAAATGGTCGAAACCGCCGTCGAGAACGTCGAGTTCAAGGTCCCTCGCGTTCTGAGGCAACCCGCATGAGGGGCATTCCAAGGGCCCCGCTATTTCTGGGGCTGGCTGGGCTGATCCCGTTCATCTGGGGCGCACTGACCTATCTGAACGATGATCTGCACGCCTGGGGAACACAGACGCTTGGATCGCGCTTTGTGGGGCCGTATGTGCAGCTGTTCTACGGTTCGGTGATCCTCAGCTTCATGTCGGGGGTCCTGTGGGGGTTCGCCACCAAGACCTCGGGCAGCAAGGCGGCGACCTGCTATCTGCTGTCGGTTTTGCCTGCGCTGTGGGCATTCTTCAAAACCGGCGGCGGCCCGGTCAGCACTGGCACCAACCTGATCTACGGGTTTGCCGGAGTGCTGGTTCTGGACGCCCTCTTTGCCTATTGGCGCCTGACCCCAACCTGGTGGTTGCGACTGCGCGTGACGCTGACCGCCATCGTACTGGCCTGCCTTGCAGTAGGAGTTTACCTGTGACCGACGAAAGAACGATCAACGCCTATACGACCCGCGTGGCCGACTATCTTCAGATCCCGCTGCCCCCGGAACAGATCGAAGCCCGCATGGCCTTTGCCGAGGCGGTAGGTTCTGGCTACATTCTGGATCTCGGCGCAGGCCCCGGGGCGGACAGCGGTTTTTTCATGCGCGAGGGCCTGACGGTGCGGGCACTGGACGCGACCCCAGCCTTTGTCGAGCACGCTCGCGAAAACGGCGTCGATGCGCATCTGGGCACGTTTGACGATGTGACCGAAGAGGCCGAGTATGACGGCATCTATGCCAGCTTTTCCCTGCTGCACGCCCCGCGCGCGGATTTTGCCCGCCATCTGGCGGCTATCCACCGGGCACTGAAACCCCAGGGTATCTTTTTTCTCGGCCTGAAACTGGGCACGGGTGAACATCGCGACGATCTGGATCGCTACTACACTTATTTCTCGCAGACCGAGATCGAAGAAGCTCTGGAGCAGGCTGGTTTTACCATCGACCGGATCACCACCGGCATGGGCACGGGTCTGGCCGGGTCCTATGACGGGTTCATTCTGGTGCTGGCCCATGCCTGAGCTGTTTGCCTATACCGACGGCGCCTGTTCCGGCAATCCCGGCCCCGGCGGCTGGGGCGTGCTGCTGCGCGCGGTCGATGGCGACAAAGTCCTGAAAGAGCGCGAACTGAAGGGCGGTGAGGCCGAGACCACCAACAACCGCATGGAATTGCTGGCCGCGATCAGCGCGCTGGAAACGCTGGAGCGCGCCTCGAAAATCACCGTCGTCACTGACAGCGCCTATGTGAAAAACGGCGTCACGGGCTGGATCTTCGGGTGGAAACGAAACGGCTGGAAAACTTCAAACAAGAAACCGGTCAAGAATGTCGATCTTTGGCAGCGGTTGGATGAGGCGCAGACCCGCCATGATGTGACCTGGGAATGGGTCAAGGGCCACGCAGGCCACCCCGAAAACGAAAAGGCGGATGAGCTGGCCCGCGCGGGCATGGCCCCGTTCAAGCCGAAAAAGGCGCAGACGTGAGCGGGCTGGCCCTGCTGGACTATGCCTCGGTTCTGGTTTTTGGCCTGACTGGTGCGCTGGTGGCCAGCCGGGCGCAGCTGGATCTGGTGGGGTTTGCCTTCATTGCCTGCCTGACGGCGGTAGGCGGCGGCACGGTGCGTGACCTGCTGCTGAACCGGCATCCGGTTTTCTGGGTCGGGCAACCCGACTATATCCTCATCGCCGTCGCTGCCGCAGTTCTGGTGTTCTTTACTGCCCATCTGGTCGAAAGCCGATACAACTGGCTGGTCTGGCTGGACAGTTTCGCCCTGTCCATCGCGGTGGCCGCCGGTACCGGTGCCGCGCTTGCGCTGGACCAGTCTGGCGTGATTGTCGTGTTGATGGGCATTTCCACCGGTTGTCTGGGCGGGTTGATGCGCGACGTGGTCTGTAACGAGGTGCCTCTGGTTCTGAAACAGGGCGAGCTGTATGTCTCCTGCGCATTTGCAGGGGCGCTGACTGCCGTGTTGGCAAACCGTCTTGGGTTTGAAGAGCTTGTCACCCTTGCCGCCTGTGCGCTGATTTGCTGGGCTTTGCGGGCCGGGTCACTGCTGTTTGGCTGGCAACTACCCGTCTACAAAAGCCGCCCGCCTCGTAACTGAGAAAGGTCGATCCCGAGAATGAAAAAGCCGTTGATTTTCACCGCAACAGGTTTCGTGCTTCTGACCGCATGTGCGGATCAATACGAACCGGTCCGATTTGAGGCGCTAAGGAATGAGATTGTGGTTGTCGGCACAATCGACCACACAACACTTTCCGCGTTTGAGGAGGTCACTCGACAGAACCCGCAGATCAAAACCCTTGTCCTGCAATACATCGAAGGGTCAGTGGATGACGATGCCAACGTCGTCTTCTCTCGTGCTGTGCGCGAACTGGGTTTTGATACGGTTGTGCCCTCGGACGGAATGATCGCCTCGGGCGGGACAGACCTGTTTCTGGCGGGCAACCGGCGCGTTCTGGAACCCGGGGCCTGTGTTGGCGTCCACAGCTGGGGCGGCTGGAACATCGTCGCCACCGAAATCCCCGAAGATGACCCTGAGCATGACCGTTATCTCGACTATTACGAGGATATCGGCGTTGACGACGCGTTCTACTGGTACACGTTAGACTCCGCGCCCGCCGATGGGATGCACTGGATGACCGCCGCCGAGGCTGATCGATACGATCTGACCACGGGCAGAGCCCCGCGCCTTGGATCGCCCGCTATCTGCGACGAACGCTAAGCTCAGCGCGACAGCAGCCGCGCTCCGATTTCCTTGACAAACTTCGCCGCCACCATCGCCGTCATCCCGTAGGGATCGCGGTGCGGGTTCAACTCGACAATATCTGCACCAACCAATTGGCCTTTGAACCGGTGGATCAGGTTGATCACCTCTCGGGTGCTGAGCCCGCCGGGTTCGTGATGCGACACGCCCGGTGCAAAGGCGGGATCCAGAGCGTCCAGATCCAGCGACAGATAGACCGGACCATCAAAGCTAATCTCAAGATCGGGGCGCCAGTTCTGCATATCGATCACCTCGACCCCGAACTTGTCCGCCTGCTCCTGCTGATGCTTGTTCATCGTGCGGATACCAACCTGAACCAGTCGGTTGATCTGGCAGGTCTCCATCACTCGCGCGAAGGGGCAGCCATGGCCCAGCGGGCCGATCTGCTGACTGTCATAGAGGTCCGGGTGCGAGTCGATATGCAGGATGTTCAACGCCTCGTACCGCTCGGCATGGGCCTTGATCAGTGGATAGGCCACCGAATGATCGCCGCCCAGCGACAATAGCCGCGCGCCGGTTGTGATGCGGGCAGCCGCACCCGATTCTATCCGGTCGATCGGTTCTTGCCCCGCCATTTCAAACACATCCAGATCGCCTGTGTCCTTGAACCGGTCGGTCCAGCCAAGATCGGTGCCATCCTCGGCGGTCAGGTTGGCCGCACCGGAATGCAGCGCCTCGCGAATGCGGCCCGGCGCAAAGGCTGGCCCCTGCAGAAAAGATGAGTGCAGATCCAGTGGCACGCCCATCAGGGCGACGTCACCGGGGTTCAGATCATACGGCATGGCATTTCTTTCGGGTCGGGTGTTTCGGCGAACTGGTCGGGAATCCGCCCGTTGGTAAGAAGTTAGCGGCGCAAGTACGTCTGCCAGATCCATATCACCAGCAACGCGCCCAGAACGGCACCAACAAAGCCTGACAGCCAGCCTGCCACGGTGATCAGCGCACGCAACAGGAACCCGCCGACCAAAGCACCTACGATGCCGATCAGCATGGTCGTGGGAATATCCGACTCGATCCGCATCAACCGGGTGGCCAGAAACCCGGCAGCAGCACCGATAACGATCAGGGCGATAACAGGCACGTTATTTCCTCCAATGCGTCGGCACGATGATCAGCGCGCCGATTGATGAGATCACAGCATTCAGGCCCGGCGGGCCAAAGCTGATCCCGAACATGATGCGCACGAAATAAAACAGGAAGGCACCGCCCACGCAAATGATGATCGAGGGCAGATAACCGTTATGCGTGAACCCGGTTTTTTCGGACAAGTAGCCCACAATACCGGCAATCACGACGGTGCCCATCAGGACCATGAACATCTGGCTTACTCCGAATTCAGGCGGGTTCCGGCCGCGACCGGCCAGCCCCGCAGGAAGGATTCCGTATCCTGTGCACCCTTTCCTGCCCTTTGCAGGCGCAACAGGTCAATCGCCCCTTCGCCACACGCCACGCGGAGCGTGCCGTTCAGAACCTCTCCGGGCGCGCCCTGCCCGTCGGCCAATGTTGAGGCCAGCAGCTTGACTCGGTCGTCCGCAATCTCGGTCCAGGCACCGGGAAAAGGTGACAGGCCGCGGATCTGGCGATCAACTTCAACCGCCGGGCGGGACCAGTCCACCCGCGCCTCGGCCTTGTCGATTTTCGCAGCATAGGTCACGCCGTCCTCGGGCTGCGGCTCGGGTGTCAGTTCGGGTAGACGGCCCAGAGCCTCGACGATCAGACGGGCCCCCATGGGCGCAAGTCGGTCATGCAGTTGCGCCGTGGTTTCCTGTGACCCGATATCGGTGGCCTGCCGCAGCAGAACGGGGCCGGTGTCCAGCCCGGCCTCCATCTGCATGATGCAGATACCGGTTTGCGCGTCGCCCGCCATGATTGCGCGATGGATCGGCGCGGCCCCGCGCCAGCGCGGCAACAGGCTGGCATGGATATTCAGGCAGCCATGAGCGGGCGCATCCAGAATGGGTTGCGGCAGCAACAGCCCGTAAGCCACAACCACCGCCACATCAGCGTTCAGATCGGCAAAAGCTGCCTGTTCTTCGGGGGATTTCAGCGAGACAGGGTGGTGTACGGTCAGACCCAACGCCTCGGCCCGTGCGTGAACCGGTGTCGGGCGATCTTTCTTCCCCCGCCCCGCCGGGCGCGGAGGCTGGCAATAGACGGCGGCGATCTCATGCCCGGCCTCAAACAGCGCGTCCAGCACCGGAACCGAAAACTCGGGTGTTCCCATGAAGACAACGCGCATGTTCACCCCTGTTTCCTGGCTTTACGCAGCAGCATGTCACGTTTGACCTTGCTGAGCCGGTCGAAATACATCCGGCCGTTCAAATGGTCGATCTGATGCTGCACGCTGGTGGCCTCGATCCCCACGAAATCGCGGCGGTCGATCATGCCCTGTTCGTTCAGGAATTTAACCGTCACCGCGCGGGGGCGTTTCACAGTGGCCGACACGCCGGGCAGGTTCGGGCTGGCCTCTTCATGCTCGCGCAACTCAATCGAGCTGTGCAGGATTTCGGGGTTCGCCAATCGCACCGCCTTGCCACGCTCGGTCGAACCATCCACAACCGCCAGCCGCAGCATCACCCCGATCTGCGGGCCTGCGAGGCCAACACCGGGCATCGCTTCCATCGTGTCGATCATGTCATCCCAGATGGCGCGGATTTCATCGGTGATCTCGGCCACTTCCTCGGCCTTGGTCCGCAGACGATTGTCCGGCCACGGCAGGCAGGTGCGCACGGTCATGCGCGAGCCTGTTCGCGTTTCAGTTTCTGCATCTTGCGCGTGATCATCTGGCGCTTCAACGGCTTGAGATAGTCAATGAACAGCTTACCGTTCAGGTGGTCGATCTCATGCTGCACGCAGGTCGCCCAAAGCCCATCAAAGGTTTCCTGCTGCAAATTGCCATCGCGATCCATCCAGGTCACGTCGACCACTTTGGGCCGGGTTACTTCTGCGAATTGCTCGGGGATGGACAGGCAGCCTTCCTCATAGACGTTGGTTTCCTCCGAGGCCGCAATGACCTCGGGGTTGAACATGATCAGCGGGCGCGGCGCCTCACCTTCTTCCTTGATACAGTCCATCACGATTAGACGGTCCAGCACGCCAACTTGCGGCGCCGCCAGCCCGATACCGGGGGCGTCATACATAGTCTCAAGCATGTCGTCGGCCAGTTTACGCAGCTCGTCCGACAGGTCGGCAACAGGGGCGCAGACCTTTTTCAGACGGGGGTCGGGATGGATCAGGATATTGCGTTTCATGGGGTTGATGTAGGCCATCCCGCCCCCCGCCGCAACGCCCCCCTTGCGCCCGCTGGAATTGTGGCTAGCTTTCCCCCCAACAGACGGAGCAGACATGACTTTCAACGACCTGATCGACCGCCGGGGAACGAACAGTTCCAAATGGGACAAGATGGAAGACCTGTACGGCGTGCCGCTACAGGACGGCTTGGCCATGTGGACGGCCGATTCCGACTATGCCACCGCACCCTGTGTGATCAAAGCGGTTCGCGAAGCGGCCGATCACGGTATCTTTGGCTATTCCTGGACACATCCAGACTATCTGGCCTCGGTCCAGTGGTGGATGAAGAACCGCCACGACTGGGAGATCGACACCGACTGGGCGCTGACTTCGCAGGGGCTGGGCAATGCAATTGCACTGTGTCTGGACGTTTGGACCAAACCGGGTGACGGGGTGGTGATCTTCACGCCTGTCTACCACGAGTTCGCCTACAAGGTGAACAAATCCGGCCGCCGCTTGGTGGAGTGTCCACTGGTCCGTGAAGGCGACAGCTATGGCGTCGATCTGGAAGACGCACAGTCGCGGCTGGACGGGTCGGAAAAGATGCTGCTGTGGTGCTCGCCGCAGAACCCCTCGGGGCGCGTCTGGGCGTCGGACGAACTGCGCGCCGTAGCCGCGTTTGCCGAGCGGAACGGGTTGGTCCTGGTCTCGGACGAGATTCACCACGATCTGGTCTACCCCGGCCACAAATTTGTGCCGATGGATGTGGCCGCACCCGATGCAAGACCATGGACGGTGACGCTGACGGCGGCGTCCAAAACGTTCAATATCGCGGGTCAGCGCACTGGCAACATGATCATCCCCGACCCCGAGCTGCGCGCGGCCATGCGCTATCGGCTGCACACGCTGGACTATGCCCCCAGTGCGCTGGGTGTCGCCATGATCACCGCCGCCTATTCCCCAGAAGGTGCGGCTTGGGTCGATGAGCAGATCGCCCATCTGGACAGTAACCGCAAACTGTTCGACGCGACCATCGCCGACATCCCCGGCCTGTGGTCGATGCCCCTGCAGGCGACCTATCTGGCCTGGGTCGATTTCTCGGGCACCGGCATGGATCACGACGAGTTCGTCCGCCGCCTGCGCGAAGACGCCAGGATCGCCTCCTCCTCCGGCCCCGGTTTCGGTACCGGTGGGGAAACCTTTGAACGGTTCAACCTAGCCACGCAGCGCGCGCGGGTGGAAGAGGCCTGCGCCCGCCTGAAAAACGCGTTTGCCGATTTGCAATAAGGTCATGCGGCGGGTAGCGCGTATCGTCCTGTTGATCTGCCTGATGGGCGCGGTATGGATTGGTTGGCATCGGTTCGGGCCACGTCCACCCACGCCGCCAATGGCCCCCGAGGCCACGCAAATCGACTATATCCTGATCGAAAAATCCGACCGCAAACTGATCGCATCAT
This sequence comes from Ruegeria sp. BF6, assembly GCF_056538665.1. Lineage (NCBI taxonomy): Bacteria > Pseudomonadati > Pseudomonadota > Alphaproteobacteria > Rhodobacterales > Roseobacteraceae > Ruegeria > Ruegeria sp. BF6. Next base: position 73,344 of record NZ_JBQFTN010000011.1, on the reverse strand, counting down.
TGAACGGTGCGATTGTCATGCAGGCGGATATCGCACTGGGGTTTGAGCCCGACGGCGACAAACAGCAAGAAGGTGACGGCAAGACCCCGATTGGAATCTTTCGGATCGACCGACGCAACCCGCAGAGCGCTTTCCACCTACCACTCGGGATCAACTATCCGTTGCCAGAAGATATCGACCGCGCGCAAAACCAGGGCATTGATCCGGGCGGAGACATTTTCATCCACGGGCAGCCGAACGGCGTCACTGGCCTGACCCTGCCCGGTGATTGGACTGCGGGCTGCATCGCCCTGTCGAATACCGAAATGACGCGGCTTTGGAGCATGACGCCCACCGGCACCGTTGTGGAAATCCGCCCCTAGTCCTCGTACCCCAACAACGCAATCGGTGCGTCCGGCGCGCGGTAGAAATCCAGCGGAGCCTTGTCGGCCGCGGCAGTGCTGCGCTTGAATTCATAACGCATCTCGCCCGCTTCCTCGTCATCTGCGATGATCAGGCATTGGTACAGGTGACGCGCACCATCGTAAATATCGACTAGCCCGCGCAATTGCGGCGTGGTTTCGGCCTCAACCGTGAAGCCATCTTTCCACAATCTGAGAATTTTGAAGGTATTGTCGCCAAATTCCACACGAAGGCGGCTGGTTTTCTTCAATCCTGCGATTCGCGCCGCATCCAATTCGGCACTCATCTCCTTAGAAACATAGGTTGTCATAATAAGTTCCCCCCGGAAAACGGACTCCATTGTGCGGCATTGACTGTAAAAATCCAGTGAAGGCGGTCACATAGCGAGGTACAAATTCAACCTGTTGCGCGGAAATCTCAATCAGGGTTGTGCGTCCACGCAGACCCAATGCGCGGCTTCTGACGTGGGATGGCCCCGCACAAAGCCCTATCTTAGCTGAAATCGAAAAGCGGAGGATGCGCAATGGGCCTGTTGGTTGACGGCAAATGGCACGACACATGGTATGACACCAAATCTACCGGCGGCGCGTTCAAACGCAGCGCCGCGCAGTTTCGCAACTGGCTGACTGCGGATGGCAGCGCAGGCCCATCCGGCAAAGGTGGTTTCAAGGCAGAACCCGATCGCTATCACCTCTATGTCAGCCACGCCTGCCCTTGGGCGCACCGCACGTTGATATTCCGCGAGTTGAAGGGGCTGAGCGACCTGATCTCGGTTTCAGTTGTGCATCCGGACATGCTGGACAAGGGCTGGACATTCGAAACAGATGACCACGGCGCGACGGGCGATACGCTCTATGATTTCGATTTCGCGCACCAGATTTATACCAAGGCCGACCCCAGCTATACGGGTCGTGTCACCGTTCCAATCCTGTGGGACAAGCTGCAAGAGACCATCGTTTCCAACGAAAGCTCGGAAATCATCCGAATGTTCAATGCGGCCTTTGACGGCATCACTGGCAATACTGACGACTACTGGCCCGAAGCGATACGGGATGAAATCGAAGAAATCAACGCGCGCGTCTATTCCGACGTCAATAACGGCGTCTACAAGGCAGGCTTTGCCACTACCCAACAGGCTTATGACGCGGCCGTAGCCCCGCTGTTCGACACGCTGGACTGGCTCGACGACCGCCTGTCCCGGAACCGCTACCTGATGGGTGACCGCGTGACCGAGGCCGACTGGCGCCTGTTCACCACCCTGATCCGGTTTGACCCGGTCTACCACCTGCATTTCAAATGCAACCGTCGTCGGCTGGCTGATTACCCGAATCTATGGGCCTATACTCGCGAACTGTATCAGTGGCCGGGCGTCGCCGACACAGTGAACATGGCCCATATCGTGCGCCACTACCACTTCAGCCACGACACGATTAACCCGCACCGGATCATCCCGGTGAACCCCGTTCTGGACTATCTGGAGCCTCATGGACGGGATCAGCGACCTGCCGCGTAGTGTTCGACCATCGCCGCCAGATCCTCTGGCGGCGTCGCGCTTTGCACATAGGCGCAAGCGTTGGGGCTGTGGGCAAAAATCGACCCGTCCGAGAAAAAAGTGGTGTTGGTGACAAAGATCACCCGCGCCTCGGGTCGGCGGTAGCTGGCGAAATCGGCCACTGCCAACGCACTGCCGGTTTCCAGCACCAAGTCCAGCACAATGATATCGAAGTTCTGACCGTAGAGCGCAAGAATCGCTGCCTCTTGCCCCGGCACCAGCGTTACTTCGGCGCCGTGCCGTTCAAGATGCCTTTTCCACACCCGACCAAGATCGGGATTACTCTCAACTATCAAAACATTCATTCGCAACAACCTCGGCACATGATAGAGTGTCTGGTGCCGTCCCCCGTAAATCGTGATCACGCTTATTCCTTAACAAAGTGTTAACGACGCCGGTTGGCAGCACTGAAAGGGCGGATTTGCTTGTGTAAATGGCAAAAATCCGCTTGAAGCAGGCCGAAACTAGCGATTCCGGCGAGAAATCCATGGCAAGCGATACCGATAATTTGAACCCACGCTCCGCGCGTGACCATGGCGGAGGGCTGGATGGGGCCATCGCCCACTATGGTGGAACCCGCGCGGATTGGATGGACTTGTCCACCGGAATAAACCCTCACCCATACGAGGTTTCAGGCCTGACCCCCTCGGACTGGGCCGAATTGCCCGATCACGGCGCGTTTGAACGTCTGACAGAGGCCGCGCGCCAATTCTGGTTCGTCCCAGAGGGTGCCGCGATTCTGCCTGCACCCGGTGCCTCGGCCGTGATTGCACGCATTCCTGCGCTGGCGCCACAAGGCCGGGTTCAGATCACGACACCCACCTACAACGAACACGCCGCCGCCTTCACCGCGCAGGGATGGTCTGTGCGATCCGACGGCCCGGCCCAGGCCCGCGTCATCGTGCATCCGAACAACCCTGACGGGCGGGCCTGGACCGAGGCGGACGCAAGCGCCCCTTTGACCGTGATCGACGAAAGCTTTTGCGATGTCTGCCCCGAGGCATCGTTGATCCACCTGGCCACGCGGCCCGGCGTAGTCGTACTGAAGAGTTTCGGCAAATTCTGGGGCTTGGCCGGGTTGCGGCTGGGTTTCGCCATCGGCCAGCCCGACCTGATCGCCCGGCTGAACGATTTGACCGGCCCGTGGGCCGTCTCTGGACCCGCCCTGCGGATCGGAACGCGCGCTTTGCAGGACATTGAATGGGCCAACGCCACACGCCAACGGTTGACCACCGAGACCACCCGGCTGGACGATCTGATGACCGCCAGAGGTGCAGCCCTTGTGGGCGGCACCACCCTGTTCCGTCTGTATGAAGTTGACAGCGCCACCGACTGGCAGGACCGCCTTGCCCTCTCCCATATCTGGAGCCGCGTCTTTCCGTATTCCAAAACCTACCTGCGGCTTGGCCTGCCCCCTGCGGACGGTTGGAGCAGATTGGAGGCCGCGTTGTGAGCACGGCCTTCCTGCTGGTCTGCGCCATGTGTATGGACGCCGCCCTGGGTGAGCCGGAGTGGTTGTGGTCACGGGTGAAACACCCGGCAGTGATGATGGGAAACATTATCGGCTGGTTGGACGAGCGCCTGAATCACGGGGCACAACGGCGGTTGAAAGGGGTTGCCGTGGTGGCCTTGCTGCTTTGCGGCTCGCTGGTCTTGGGGCAATTGCTGGCCCTGCTGGGTCCGGTAGTCGAGATTGTCATTTGCGCCATCCTGCTGGCCCAGAAATCGCTGGTGACCCATGTGCGCGACGTGGGAGACGGGCTGCAAACGTCGCTTTCCGAAGGTCGCGCAAAGGTCGCGACGATCGTTTCGCGCGACACGCGCGACATGACCGAGGCGCAGGTGGCCCGGTCAGCAATTGAAAGCGCTGCGGAAAACCTCAGTGACGGGATCATTGCGCCCGCATTCTGGTTTCTGGTCGCCGGTTTGCCGGGCCTGCTGATCTACAAGGCGGTCAATACCGCCGACAGCATGATTGGCTACCGCACCGAAAAATACCGCGACTTCGGCTGGGCCGCTGCCCGTCTGGATGACGTGCTGAACCTGATCCCTGCCCGTTTGACCTGCTTGATGATCGTGGCGCTGTCCGACCAACGGACGCGCTGGCCCGAGATGGTGACGGATGCGCGCCGCCACATCTCACCCAATGCCGGTTGGCCCGAGGCCGCGATGGCGCGCGCCCTGAACGTCGCCCTCGCCGGCCCGCGCAGCTATGACGGGCAGGTCCGCGATCTGGCCTGGGTTAACGGCAATGCTCCGCGCGAAATCGGCGCGCCGGAGGTTTTCCGCGCATGTAACATGCTGTGGAAGGTCTGGGGGCTTGCGCTTGGCCTCATGTCGGTGTGGGTTGGGCTCAACTTTATTTTCTGACGGAGCCACCATGCGCATTCTCACTGGCCTTGTTGCCGCCGCCCTGCTCGCCTCGCCTGCTCTGGCCGAATGCGGTGGCGGTTTCAATTCCTTCATCAAGGGTTTGAAGGGCGAGGCCGTTCAACAAGGTTTCAACAAATCCACCGTCAACGCATTTTTCAAAGGCGTGCAGCAGGACGGCGCGGTATTGAAAGCCGATCGCGCGCAGGGCGTGTTCCAGAAACCGTTCATTGACTTTTCCCGCCACCTGATCTCGCAAAACCGGATTGAACGCGGTCAGGCCATGTCACGCAAATACGACGCTGTGTTCGACCGGATCGAGGCGGAATATGGCGTCTCGCGCGGGGTGCTTCTGGCCTTCTGGGCGTTCGAGACCGATTACGGCGCGTTTCAGGGCAATTTCAACACCCGCAACGCGCTGGTGACGCTGGCCCATGACTGTCGCCGTCCTGAATTGTTCCGCCCCCAGGTGTTCGCCGCAATTGAGCTGTACCAACAGGGCAATTTCGACCCCGCCCGCACCACTGGCGCCTGGGCCGGAGAGATCGGCATGGTACAGATGCTGCCGCGTGACATTATCGAAAACGGTGTGGACGGGGATGGCGATGGTAAGGTCTCGCTGAAAACCTCGGCCCCGGATGCCCTGATGTCGGGCGCCAAGATGCTGTCGCATCTGGGCTGGCAACCGGGTCAGCCCTGGTTGCAAGAGGTCACGGTGCCCGCGCAGATGGACTGGTCGCTGTCCGGCCCCGGCAAACCGCGCTCGATCTCTGAATGGCAGGCAATGGGGGTCAAGGCGCGCAGCGGATCGCTGGCCAATCTGCCCGCCTCGCTGATCCTACCGCAGGGGCACAACGGACCCGCCTTTCTGGCCTACCCCAATTTCGACGTCTATTTCGAATGGAACCAGAGCTTTGTCTACGTCCTGACCGCTGCCTATTTCGGTACTCGGCTTGAGGGTGCGCAAGTCTACGACGCGGGCAACGCGACACCAAGCCTGTCTGGTGCGCAGATGAAGCAGTTGCAGAGTAAACTGCAGGCACGTGGCCATGATGTTGGCAAGATCGACGGCATTCTGGGGGCTGGCACCCGGGCAGCCGTTCAGGCGGAGCAGGCGCGGTTAGGGCTTCCGGCGGATGCCTGGCCTACAGCGGACCTACTTGGGCGTCTTTGAGATCCAGCCGTGTTCTCCGGAGGTCATCAGAGACTCTGTTGATCCGTAAGTTCGGGATTTGGTCATTCGAGCCATCAATCGTTTGCGGAGAAATCGACAATTCTCTAGGATGATCCAAGCACATGCGAAGCACTGAGACCTATTCATGACAATTGATGACCGCCGGAAATTGCTCGCTGATGTTTTGCGCCCTTATGATGTGGGGCATCCCTTGATCCGGATTGGGGCTTTCGGCGACGGGGGCTATCTGGTTCCCAATGATCTTGCTGGTATCAAGGCGTGTTTTTCACCCGGCGTTTCGCAACAGTCGAGCTTTGAGCTTGATCTGGCCAAATGGGGTATTCCGTCGATCATGGCCGACGCTTCGGTGGATGGGCCTGCGGAACAAATTCCCGGTGCGATTTTCTCAAAGCAGTATTTGGGTGCACAAACTGAAGGCGATGTGATTTCACTTGCGGACTGGATGGTGCAGCACGCTCCGGAAACCGGGGATCTGATGCTTCAAATGGATATCGAAGCGGCCGAGTACCCGGTCTTTGAAAGCGTTCCCGAGGCTTGCATTGATCGGTTCCGGATCATTGTGATCGAGCTTCACCGGATTCCATCCATCCTGACCAAACCGAACTTTTTTGAAAAAGCGAAACCGCTGTACACGGCAATTGGGGCAAAATTCACCTGCACCCATCTGCATACCAACAATGCGTCTGGATCGGTGACGATCGAAGGCGTTGAATTCCCCCGCGTCGTCGAAGCCACGTTTATCCGCAATGATCGCATTAAAGAAAAACGACCGATTTCAAAGCTGCCGCACCCTCTGGATGTGGCGCATCACGCCGTACGACCAGAGATCGCAGTGCCGGGGGAGTGGTTGACCTGACCGGCCGAGCAGGTTGGACAGCAGGTTGCAGAGATCGTCCGCCTCACTCCGAACGTACTGGGTAGCGATCTCCTTTCTCATCGATCAGGATCAACCGCTCGCCGCTGCGCACATACAGGTCACACCGGCTAAACCCGTTGCGATAGGCGATACAGACGCTGCCGTCCTCAGCGATGGAGTAAGTGCCAAAGGCCGCGTCTCCGCTAGCGTAGGTATAGGAATAGGAGCCTCCGGCCGAAAAAGCGGCCTGTCCGTCATCGTAGAAGGTGAACGTCTGGCCCGCCAAGGCGCTTAGTTCCTCGGGGGACAGGGGCACATCTCCGGGCTTGGTGGGCCACTCGGCGGCGATGGTCGGGCTGGCTGTCAGCAGGGCAAGGATCAGATATCGGGTCATGCGGCCAGCTTACCCTGTGGTGCCACCAGATGGTCATAACGTTGCAGTGAACTGTCAGGCCACCATCTGCTCGGCCTTCTTCAGGTCGACCGAGACCAGTTGGCTGACGCCCTGTTCCTGCATGGTCACGCCGAACAGCCGGTCCATCCGCGCCATCGTCACTGCGTGGTGGGTGATGATCAGGAACCGCGTGTCGGTCTGGCGGCACATCTCGTCCAGCAGGTCGCAGAACCTGGTCACGTTGGCATCGTCCAAAGGCGCATCGACCTCGTCCAGAACGCAAATCGGGGCGGGATTGGCAAGGAAGACGCCAAAGATCAGCGCGGTAGCGGTCAGGGTCTGTTCCCCGCCCGACAACAGGCTGAGGGTCGAGAGTTTCTTGCCCGGCGGCTGGCACATGATTTCAAGGCCCGCGTCCAGCGGGTCGTCACTTTCAACCATTACTAGATTGGCCTCACCACCGCCGAACAGGTGCTTGAACAGCATGGCAAAGTTCGAGTTCACCTGTTCGAACGCGGTCAGCAGACGTTCGCGCCCTTCCCGGTTAAGGCTGGAAATACCGCTGCGTAGGGCCTTGATCGCCTCTTCCAGGTCCGCCTTTTCGGTATTCAGCGTGTCAAACTCTTCCTGAACTTCCTTACTGTCCTCTTCGGCCCGCAGGTTTACAGCCCCCATCGCATCGCGCTGACGCTTGTGGCGGTTAACTTCGGCCTCCAAGGCATCGGCCGCGGGCATCTGGTCGGGGTTTGCATCCAGCTGGTTCAGCAACTGGTTCGGCGTCAGTTGCTGATCCTCGGCAATCCGTTCTGCAGCAGCCGTCACGCTTTCCTTGGCCGCTTCGCATCGCGCCTCAGCCGCAGCACGGGACTCACGCGCTTCCGAAGCCAGACGTTCTGCATCTCGCTCCGCTATCACGGCTTCACGCTGCTGAGTCTCGGCTTTGGCCAGCTTGTCGCCGGCCTCGGCACGACGGGCTTCCGCGGCTTCGATCAACTCGTTCAGTTCTTCCCGCGCCTCGGCGATCTCAGAGGGGGCGGCCATGGCATCGGACAGCTCCTCTTCCGAGCCCTCCTTGCGTTCCGCCAATTCTGAGATTCGTTTTTCGGCCGTCTCCAGACGGTGCTTCCAGCCGCTGAGGTCCTTGGTCACTTCCTGTGTGCGGCGCGTGCGGGCCTCGCCCTCGCGGCGCAGCTCGTCATGGGATGAGCGATGGGTCAGCATGGTGATCCGCGCCGCCTCGACCGTCTGTTTGATATCCTCAACCTGAGCACGGGCGCTGTCGAGGTTACCCAGACCGGCCAGCGCGCCCTCGGCCTCGCGCAATTGCGCGCGAGCGGACATGGCGTCTTCCTTGTGGCGGTCGACGGCAAGGGTCAGGGTCTCCAGCTTGCCCTGAGCCAGATTGCGGTCCGCTTCGGCCCGGCTGAGCTGACGCGCGGTTTCGGCCATGCGCTGATCGGCGGCGCGGCGGGCTTCTCGTGCGCGACGGTCAGCTTCTGTCACGTCCGCCAGTCGCTGCGACAACGCCTCATGCGCGGCGCGAGCACCATCGGCCTGCGCCTCGGTCCTGGCAAGTTCCTGTTTCAGCGCTTCCAGCTTGTTGAGTTGTTCCAAACGCAGAGCCGCCGCACTGGGTGCATCCTCGGCCCAAGCGCGAAACCCGTCCCAGCGCCACAGGTCACCCGAGCGCGACACCAACCGCTGACCCGGTTTCAACGAGGTCTGCAAACGCGCGCCCTGATCCGCATCAACCAATCCGATCTGCGCGATCCGGCGGCTCAGCCGATCCGGGCCAGAAACATGCAGCGCCAGCGGTTCAACCCCATCCGGCAAAGTCTGGTCAGCATCGTAACCCGCAACCTGCACCCAGCCGGAGGGACCATCCCCTTCGACCAGGGGCGCGCGCAAATCATCAGCCAATGCCGCGCCCAAAGCCTTCTCGTAACCAGGTTCCACACGCAGCAGGTCAAGCACCTGCCCGCCCTCAGCCGTGTCGCGTTCGACCAACTTGGCCAAAGCGGTGGTCTCGGCCCGGATCGCACCCAGTTCACCCTCGGCCTCGGAACGTTGCGCGCGGGCTTCGGCCTCACGCGCCTGTGTGTCGTTGCGCAACTCGTCGGCTGCAGCCAGCGCCTCTTCGGCGGCTTCGGCGGCTTCGCGGGCCTCTTCCTCACCCTCTTGCGCCGACTCGAACGCTTCGCTGGCGCGGGTCAGAGCGGTACGAGCTTCCTCCACCGCCGCGCGCGCCTTTTCTTCTTCACCCTCGGACCGGGCCAGCGTCTTGCGGCTGTCTTCTACCAAACGCTGCGCCGACTGGTGGCGGGCAACCAGCCGCGCCATGTCCTCGGTTTCCTGCGACAGGTGATCTTCCCGGTTCTGCAACACCGCAGCCGCCTCGTGGGCGATCTCGGCAGCCTCGGCGACCTTGTCTTCGTGTCCCTCCGCAGCCTTGGCCAGCTCACGGGCTTCCCACTCCAAACGCTCGATCATCTGACCTGCGTCACGGTTCAGGCCGGTCTCGCGTTCGATATCATGGGCCAATTGCTGGATACGGTTGGTCAGCGTTTCAATCGTCTGGCGGGCGCGGGTTTCCTGATCCGACAGTTGATCGCGCTGCACCTGTTGGCGTTGCAGAACAGCAGCGGCAATGGCCTCTTCCTCGCGCAGCGGCGGCAGGGTCTCTTCGATCTCGGCACGATTTGTGGCGGCAGCGCGGGCCTCGGCCTCGGCGCGCGAGGCCTCGGTGATCCGATCGCGTAGTTTTTCCTCGGCCTGCTGGCGGGCCATGTCAGCCTCTTTCCAACGGCGATAGAGCAGCATGCCTTCAGCTTGGCGCAACTGCTCGCCAATCTCGCGATAACGCGCGGCCTGCCGAGCCTGACGCGCGAGTTGCGCCAGTTGGGTGCCCAGCTGTTCCAGCACGTCATCCACGCGGGTCAGGTTGGCCTCGGTACCCTTCAACTTCAGCTCGGCCTCGTGACGGCGCTGATACAGGCCCGAGATCCCGGCAGCCTCTTCCAGAATGCGGCGACGGGCGCGGGGCTTGGCGTTGATCAGTTCGGCAATGCGGTTCTGCCCCACCAACGCGGGCGAATGCGCACCAGTCGAAGCATCCGCAAACAGCATCTGCACATCGCGCGCCCGTACATCCTTGCCGTTGGTCTTATAGGCACTGCCGACATCCCGCGTGATGCGACGCACGATTTCCAACTGATCCGCGTCGTTGAACCCAGACGGCGCCAGCCGTTCCGAGTTGTCCATGGTCAGGACAACCTCGGCAAAGTTTCGGGCGGGGCGCGTCGCCGCCCCAGCGAAAATCACATCCTCCATCGCGCCACCGCGCATGGACTTAGGGCGGTTTTCGCCCATCACCCAACGCAACGCTTCCAGAAGGTTTGACTTGCCGCAGCCGTTCGGACCCACCACACCAGTCAACCCATCCGCGATAATCAGATCGGTCGGATCTACAAAGCTTTTAAAGCCGGTGAGTTTGAGTTTGCTAAAGCGCAAAGGCAATGGGTCCTGTGATTCCTATAACTGGAAGTGTGCGCAACCGATTGGGGGTGAGTCAACGGAGATGCGCAGGATGTGGGATATCAGGTCGACTTATCCACAATATCTTGCCAAAATACGCAGAAATACGCGTATCTCAGTAGGGCGTGCACTCAAAAACTTGATAGCCGCTCCCGCTGCCGATGTTTTCATAGATACCGTAATCGATGCATTCGTAATTGGGGGTCGACACAGCCGTCAGCAGCAACCGTTCCCCTGCCTCACGGTCGCATCCCAGCACGCCAACGGTCACCGCCGCATCACCCAATACATCCAGAATCGGACAGCCCGAGACCTGCGCCATGGCCAACCCGGCCCGGTCACGGATCGGCCCAAGACGCGGCGCGTATTGGGTGTTGACCCGAACTGCCTCGGCCAGCTCTCCGCGCACACGCACATCGAAGATACTGCCATTCACCGCGATCCGGGTGGCAGGCACGTCGCGAAAGTAAGGCGTGCCGGCCGAACAAGCGGCCAGCACGAGGAGGGGAAGATACCGGATCATACCACCAGCTATGCCGCAATACAGTTAACAGAACCTTTCCCGGTTCATGCGCGCAGCACTTCGCCCAAGCGGCGAACACCCTCGCGGACTGTTTCCTCATCCGAGTTCGAAAAACTCAGCCGGATCGTATTGGCACCGGACCCGTCCGGAAAAAACGCTTGACCGGGGACAAATGCCACTTTGACCGTTTCCAGCGCCCGCGCCAGCAGTTCGGATCCAACCGTGCCCTTAGGGAGCGTCACCCAGATGAACATACCGCCGTCGGGTTTGGTCCACTCAACCCCGTCCGGCATGTGTTCCCGCAACGCAGCCAACATTGCGTCACGACGCGCACCGTAAACGCGGCGCAGCATCGGGATATGGGTGTCAAAGCAGGCCCGTGCCACGTCGTTGATGGCCATCTGATTGATCGTCGCTGAATGCAGATCGGCGGCCTGTTTCATCAGCACAAGTTGCGAGATCACTTGCTTGGCCGCCACGACCCACCCGACCCGCAATCCCGGAGACAAGGTCTTCGAGAAACTACCGCAATAGACCGTCCGACAGTTTTTAATAGAGTCCTTGCGCGCCAGTTCCAGCGCCAGAACTGGCGGGATCGCCTCTCCGTCATAGCGCAGGGCCTGATAAGCGCCGTCTTCGATGACGGCACAGTTCAGGTCTTCGGCCAGGTCCAGCAAGGTTTCGCGTCCACGAAGATCCACGGTCTCTCCGGTCGGGTTGGCGAAGTCCGGCGAGAGATAAGCGAACTTCACCACTCCCTCACCCGCTGCCGCCCTGTATTCTGCAGCGCCGCGATTGCCGTTGATGCTGAGCCGATCAAAACGCGGCTCGTAGGCGTTGAACGCCGCCAATGCCCCCAGATAGGTGGGCCATCCGACCAGTGCGGTATCACCCGGCGACAGGTAGAGCTTGCCCAGATAGTCCAGCGCCTGCTGCGAGCCCGAGGTGATCAGGATGTTGTCCAGTCCGCAATCGATACCGATCTGACGCATGTGATCGACCAGCCATTCGCGCAGCGGCACATACCCTTCACTGAGGGAGTATTGCAACGCCTGCGCCTGGCTCTCGGATCCCAACGCGTTCTGGAATGCCAAGGCAAAGCCATCCGCAGGGAACAGCGCTGGATCGGGAATACCACCGGCAAAGGAAATGATCCCCGGCTGGTCCAGCAGCTTGAGCAACTCGCGAATTTCGGACGCCTTCATCCGCGACGCCCGCGTGGCAAACAGGTCTTTCGTCGACATCAATCTCCTCCGCTTTGACGACAGGCAGATTAGGCGTCGCGCTCTTAATGTCAATAGTTCTGACCTATTGTAATAAACGGGCGTTCTTGAACCCAATCGGAATACGTGGTCATATGATTTGACCAATTTCGGAACGCCCATGCCTTTTCAGAAAATCCAGCCCGCAAAACTGTCCATCGCGGTGGTCAAACAGATCGAGATGCTGATCCTGCGAGGTATCCTGCGCCCGGGTGAACGGCTTCCGGCAGAACGTGAACTGGCGGACCGGTTGGGCGTTTCCCGGCCTTCGCTGCGCGAGGCAATCTCGGACCTGCAGGATCAGGGTCTGCTGACCGCCAAGGCAGGTTCTGGCATCTACGTGGCCGAGGTTCTGGGCTCGGCCTTTTCCCCGGCGCTGGTCCGGTTGTTCGGCAGCCATGAAGAGGCGGTGTTCGATTACCTCTCGTTCCGCAAGGATCTTGAGGGCCTCGCCGCCGAACGCGCCGCGCGACTGGGATCGGACAGCGATCTGAAAGTCGTGCAGGCGATCTTTGACAAGATGCAAGCCGCCCATGAGCGCAACGCCTCCGAAGATGAGGCGCAGTTGGACGCCCAGTTCCACATGGCCATCATCGAAGCGAGCCATAACGTGGTGATGCTGCACATGATGCGATCGATGTACGAGTTGCTGCAACAGGGCGTGTTCTACAACCGCCAGATCATGTTCCAACAGCAAACCACGCGCGGGGCTATTCTGGACCAGCACCGAGCCATCAACACCGCCCTGCAAACCCGAGACCCTCAGGGCGCACGCGATGCGGTTCATAGGCATCTCAGCTTTGTCCAGAGATGCATGGACGACCACCAGAAAGCCCAGCGCAACGAAGCCATCGCGCAGCAACGGCTGCAACACGAGACAGGTCAGACCTGATGTTCATCGGGCATTTACCAGGGGCCTATCTGGTCTTTCGGGCGACCACGCCAAATGTCGGGAAAACGGTCTTCACCGCTGCGATGCTCGGCGCGATCGCACCGGATCTGGACATGCTATGGTTCTATCTGGTCGACGACCAGGCACATCACCACCACGCATACCTCACGCATCGCCCGGTTTTGTGGGCGGGTGTCGTATTGTTGGGGTTTGTCACCGGATAGCGCCGGCCGCAGGCGGGGCGTGTCGTGGCCTATTTTGGGGCCGGTGGGCTGGTCCATATGGCGCTGGATTCCATCGTCGGTGAAATCACCTGGCTATGGCCGCTTTCGGACTTCTCCCACCCAATCGTAACTGTTGAGGCCACGCACTCGCATTGGATTCTCTCATTTCTCAACCACTGGACGTTTTTGGTTGAGATCGGGATAACAGTGCTGGCTGTAGTCGTGTTTTTCTCTGGCAGCGACAGGTCGGCGCGCGCAGACTAAGGCCAGCTTTGCTATGGCGGCGCAACCCGAGTGTCGCTCCGGACCAGAAGGCTGTTCCAAAAATGGCAAACCCGGCAGAAAACTACCGGGTCGCACAAAGTTCGTACTGGGCAAAGCTTAGTGCAGCTTTTCGCCTACATCGGCAATCGCCGCGTCGATCAGCTTGTTCGCCTGTGTTGCCGTCATCTGCTTGGCCAGAACCGCGTTTGCTGCAGAAACAGCAACGGTGATGGCCTGATCGCGGACTTCCTTCACAGCCGACGCTTCCGCCGATGCGATCTGGTCCTGCGCAGCGGCCAGACGACGTGCGATGGATTTTTCCAGATCGGCCTTGGCCTGTTCCGCAGCCAGAGCGGCGTCGTCTTTCGCAGCCGCCACGATGGCATCCGCCTGCGTCTGCACTTCGCGCTGCTTGCGCTCGTACGAGGCCAGCAGGCTGCGCGCTTCTTCGTGCAGGGCGCGAGCTTCCTCCAGTTCGGACTTGATGCCCGCGGCGCGGTTGTCCAGCGCACCACCGATCAGGCCCGGTACCTTGAAATAGAACAGGACCGCGATGAAAACGATGAAGCCCAGAAGGACCACAAAGTCAGTGTTGCCAAGCGAGAAGAACGGGCCGCTTGCGGCAAATGCCGGGCTGGCGGCACCAACGGTCAGGATAAGGGCAAGAGTGTTCCGCATGTCACTTATCCTTTCGTCTGCGCGTCTACGGCACTGTTGATGGCTTTGGCATCCGCCTCGCCGCCCAGTGCGGTGACCAGTTCAGCCGCCGTATCCTTGGCAACCACTTGAATGCTTTCCAGCGCACCGGCACGGATGTCGGCAATTGCCTTTTCCGATTCAGCCGCCTTTGCAGCGATTTCCGCGTCCGCTTTGGCAATCGCGTCATCCAGACCAGACTGGATTTCGGCGCGGGCTTCCGCTGCGATACGCTGTGCCTCAGAACGGGCATCGGCCAGCGCTTTGTTATAGGCCTCTTCGGCCTCGACCGCCTTGGCCTTCAGATCTTCGGCCGCAGCCAGGTCATTTGTAATGGTCCCCTGACGCTCAGCCAGGATTGCCGCGATGCGAGGCAGAGCCACGCGGGACAGGACCAGAAAGATGACGACCAGCGTGATGACCAGCCAGAAAATCTGGTTGGGGAACCAATCGAAGCAGAGCTGCGGCATCCCGATGGCAGAGCCATGCGAGTCGACGCACGCGCCTACTACTTCTTCGCTAATGGGTTCAGTCGCCATGATGTCCTCCGTCGGAACGTTGTCTTTACAACAGGTGGGCCGCTATGGCTTGGACCCACCTGCGCGTAAGGATCAGGTTCCGCAGATTAGACGGCGAACATCAGCAGCAGCGAGACCAGGAATGCGAAGATCCCCAGGGCTTCTGCGAATGCGATACCGATGAACAGGGTCGCGGTCTGCGAAGCAGCCGCCGAAGGGTTGCGCAGAGCGCCGGCCAGGAAGTTGCCTGCAACGTTGCCCACCCCGATTGCGGCTGCGCCGGAACCGATTGCTGCCAGGCCTGCGCCGATGTGTGCGAGATCGCCTTCCATGATGTATCTCCTTACGAATTGGAAGTTTCGATGTTGGGGTATCGGACCTTAGTGCGAAGGATGCAGCGCATCTTTCAGATATACACAGGTCAGAATGGTGAATACGTAGGCCTGGATAAAGGCCACCAAGACCTCGAGGCCATACATTGCGGTGATTGCCAGAACGGACACGGGCGAGATCACGGCGACCGCGGCGAAGCCTGCGAAAACCTTGATAACCGCGTGGCCAGCCATGACGTTACCAGCAAGACGAATGGAGTGGCTGACCGGACGTACGAAGTACGAGATCAGCTCGATGATCGCCAGGATCGGGCGCAGCGCCAGCGGCGCGCTGGAGACCCAGAACAGGCCCAGGAATGCAGCACCGTTCTTGACGAAACCCAGAATGGTCACGGTCAGGAACACAGCCAGCGCCAGCGGAATGGTGACCGCGAAGTGCGACGTGGTGGTGAATGAGGTCGGGATCAGGCCCAGGAAGTTTGCGCTGACGATGAACATGAACAGGGTCATGACATAGGGGAAGAACTTGACGCCTTCCTTGCCGCAGATGTCTTCCAGCATCTTGTAAATGAAGCCGTAGGTCAGTTCCGCGATCGACTGCATCCGGCTAGGCACAATCGCGCGCTTGGACGTGGGCAGAACCAGCAGAGCAGCGACAGCCAATACTGCCAAGAACAGCCACAGGGTCACGTTGGTGACCGTGAACATGCCGACCGCTCCGTCGCCAAACAGCGGCTTAACGATGAACTGGTCCATCGGGTGGAATACCAGGCTGCTGCCTTCTGCTGCGGTGGTCTCGCTTGCCACGTTCAGTCCCTCTCGTCCTTCTCGGCCGCGTTTGCAGCCGTTTGTTTCTCTTGGACCTCTTTCGCGCTGCGGAGCATAACCTTCACGCCCGCGACAAGGCCCAGCAATGTGAACAGCACCAGAAAGATCGGGATTGTCCCGAGCAGGCTGTCCAGCCCGTATCCGATGCCAAATCCGATCCCCAGACCGGATACCATTTCGATGACCATCCGCCAGGCAAGCTCGCCGCCCGAGACGTCAGCGTCCGCGCGAGGTTTGGGCTCTTTCGCCTTTTTCGCCGCCTCGATCTTGGCCTCCAGCTGCGCCATACGCTGCTTTTGGTCGTCGTCGGTCACGGGCGTTTTCCTCGCTCAGTCTTGGGCACGGTGCTAAGGGGCGAAGGGCGCAGAGTCAACGACGTTGAGCGCCCCAATTGCCGCAGCTTAGCGTATTGTTTTAAATTGATTTTTCATCTGGCGCCGCGCAAGTCAAAACCGCCTGACCCTTTCTGTCCCGTTCAAATGCATTGAATCCGCATATTCAACCAAATGGTTGACCAAACCCGGGCACTGTGGTTCAGCGGAGGCATGTCCAAAGATCTCGACACCGTATTCGCGGCCCTTGCCGACCCCACGCGCCGCGCCATTCTGGCGATGCTGCTTGAGGATGACATGGCCGTCACCGATGTGGCTGAACCGTTCGAGATGTCGCTTGCGGCGATCTCAAAACATCTGGTCATCCTGACCAAGGCAGGGCTGATCAGTCAGGAAAAGCGCGGACGGGTGAAATGGTGCAAGCTGGAACCCGACGCCCTGCGTGCGGCGTCTGTCTGGATGCAAGGGTTCGGGCAGTTCGAACCGGTCAATCTGGATGCATTCGAGCGGTTTCTGGAAACCGAGCTGCCCGCAGTCGAAGAGCCCTAGCAGGACCTAACGCACCACAAAGACTGAAACCTTGGCGTGATTGGCCAGATATCCGGCATGACTTGAAAAGATATAGTCCGTGATCCGCGGCGCATGGGTGCCCGCGACAATCAGGTCGGCACCGATTTCCTCGGCAGCGCGAGCCAAATCACCATCGACCTCAGCCGCGACATCGACGGAATGGATATTTCGACATGCGACTTCCGTTCCACTGTTCTTGGCAAGCTGGTCAGCGAAAGCGCGCAGGTCTTCGTTGATCTTTGCGTCCGTCTGAACCGGATCACCAGGCTGAGTTCCCGTTACGCTGACAACTGTAATCTTGGCGCCCTGCCATTTGGCAACCTCAGCTGCAACATCGGCAGCTTTGCGGACCTCTGGCGGAAGATGCAGGTCAACAGGGAACATGATGTGAGTATACATAGCGAATTCCTCCTCAGCCCAAAGCATAAGGATATTCGCATGTATCGGCCTTGATCTGCCTCAACGGCAGGGCGGAGCACCTGATTCGGCCTACCCTTCCTGACTGTATTCCACGCCGGTAATAACTCCGAACGGGTCCGCCCGACAGAGCCACGGTGCCTGGGCGCCGACCACGGACACCGTCGTTACGGAGCCTGTAGGATCGTTCTGGGTTGAAACCGCAGAAACGCCTTCGGGTCTCACCCCGGTTTCAGCCGAGACAAGCGCCTCGCAACTGCCGCGCAGATCGGCCTCTGAATCCCTGGTGCCGGGTCCGGGCGGAGTACAGGCAGCCAATCCTGCCACCGCGATCAAGAAAAATGCTGATTTCGTCATCTTGTGCCTGCGTGCCACCTGTGTCCGACGCCGGCATAATTTTGCGGGAAAGCAAGCTTCATTCGGACACCGGGTTCGCTATGCGGCGCTGTTCTTCGGTTTTCAGCAGCAGCACAAGCGCGACGATGGTCAGGATTGCCCCAACAACAACCAGCAGCGGAGGCGGCTGCTGACCCAGCGCGATTTCCCACAGTATCACCCAGCTGGGCGTTAGATAAGTATAAGCCATCACTTTGGCCGAGGGCAGCCGCAATGTAGCGAACTGGACCAGGACAAAGCTGGCCGCGGTGGCAAATATCGAGACATAAAGCAGACCAAGCCAGACGATCAGCGGCAGGTTGGTCCAATCGGTCGCCCGAATGTCAGACCAACCATAGAGCGTCAGCAAAACGCAGCCCGCCACGAGAGTGCCAAAGGTGAACACCACCGCCGGTTCGCCCCGGTTCAACTTGCGCACCATCGGCGTGTAAACCGCATGCGCCGCGCAACCCCAGAAATAGATAATCTCGCCGCCTCCGATCTGGAATGCGGTGAAAGCCTGCCAATCCGCCCGGAAAATAACCCAAAGCGCACCCATCGCGCCCACCGTAAGGGCCAAGGCCATCCGGGGCGTCGTGACCTGCCGCAATAACACCCACCCTGCCATGGCCGACATCACCGGGGTCAGCGTGAACACGGCTGCGGCACTGACCGGGGGCGCTGTCTTTAGACCGTAGAACATCAGGACAAAGTAAGTGGCAAACAACCCGCCCAGCACCAGATAGCGCCACGGAGACTGTGCTGCACTACGCGGCAAGCCAGTGGTCATCATTGCCGCAACACCAATCACGACGGAGGCGATCAGAAACCGCGCCGCCGTGATCGCCTCGGGTGCGATCTGATTGGCGATCAGCGCGCCCAGTGAAAAGCTACCCGCCACCAAGGTTGAAAACACAAGCATGGCCAGATGGCCCTGTGCCTGAGGGCTCACTCCAGCCAGCCTTTGGATTGCTCTTTCAAATATGTCAGAAAACTCTGAACCTTGGTTGTGCGGTGCAGGTCCACATGAGTGACCAGCCACAGGTTCCCGAACCATTCCGAAAGCGGGTCGACCACTTCGATCAGATTGGGGTCACGGGCCGCTTCCCAGCGGGCCATGAAGCCGATCCCGGCACCGGACAAAACCGCCTCGCGGATGCAGAAGTTGTTGGTACAGCGAAAGGTGATGTTCTCTGCAGGTACTGTCGCGCGCAACCACCGGGAAAACGGCGCGCGGCTGTTTTCGTCGTCGGTACTGACGAATTGATGGTTGCTGAAATCCTCGACGCTCGAGGGTGTCCCATGGCGATCCACATAATCCTTGCTGGCGAACAGGCCGATCTCTTGCGTGATGAACGGTTGCACCACATTGTCCGGTTGATCCGGGGCCGAACCCGCGCGAATAGCCACATGAGCTTCACCGTATTCCAGACGGAACAGGCGATCTCCGGTCAGGTAGCGCACGATCAGACCCGGATGCAGGCGTTGGAACTCGCTGAGCACCGGCACTACGAGGGGCGCCAATGACGACAGAGATGTCACGACCAATTCACCCGAGACGTCATCGCCACGCCCCTTCATCCGCCCGACCAGTTGGTTGAACTGGTCTTCGGTCGCCTGTGCCACGCGCAACAGGTCTTCTCCGGCCTCGGTCGGGGTGTAGCCACGCGCGTGACGCTGGAACAGCTTGGTGCCCAACCGCGCCTCAATCGCATCAATATGTCGGATCACCGTCGCATGGTGCACGCCCAGCACCTCGGCCGCGCCGCTGACGGTACCCATGCGGGCTACCTGATAGGCGGTTCTTACTTCGTCCCAATTGTCCACGGCATCACCACCACTGTGCAATTTCCAACATCAACTGTTGATGTATCCGAGTTTTGTTCATGTACGCAATATCCATATTGGGGCCAGACGAGAAATCCCTATCTACAAGGACCAAGTGAAATGCCCAATACCATCCTGCATATCGACGCCTCGGCCCGCCGCGCGGGGTCTGCAACCCGAGATCTGTCCGACCGTATCGTCAAACATCTGGGCGCCGCCCGCATCATCCGCCGTGATCTGGCAAGCCCCCTGCCCTTGCTGACCGAAGACTGGATCAACGCCAACTTCACACCGGCAGATCAACGGGATGAGACCCAGCGCGACCAACTGGTGCTGTCGGACACGCTGGTTAACGAATTGCGAGAGGCAGATACAATTGTCGTCGGCCTGCCGATCTACAATTTCTCTGTACCGGCTGCGTTCAAAGCCTGGATCGATCTGGTTGCGCGCGTTGGGTTGACCTTTTCCTACACGGAAAACGGCCCTGAAGGCCTGCTGGAAGGCAAACGCGCGGTTTTGGCCATTGCCTCGGGTGGTACCGCCGTCGGGTCCGAGATAGATTTTGCCACCAACTACGCCAAACACGTGCTGGGCTTTATCGGCATTCATGATGTTGATGTTGTTGCCGCCGACCAGATGGCCCTCGACGCCGAGACCACACTGGCCAACGCCCATAAAGCCGTGACCGAGTTGGCGGCATAAACCCTCTGGCTTTTACACTCTCAAACGTCCAGTCTGCGCCCGAAGGGGATTTGTCAGGCTGGGCGCTTAACATGAAGAAAATCGGTATTCTGGGCGGTGTGGGCTGGGCTTCGACCGTAGACTATTACCGGGCAATTGCCGAAGGTGCAGGCAAGCATTTCGCCGAACGGGGTCACGGCTCCCCACTTCCCATTCCACCCATGACAATTGAATCTGTCACACAGGCCAAAACCCGGGCTCTGCGCGGGGTGGCCGGAGACGAAAACAGTTGGGCTGGTTTCGACGCAGTCTTCCGCGAGGCCCTTTTGACGCTGGAACGTGCAGGCTGCGACTTTGGAATCATTGCGTCAAACACACCCCACACACGTTTTCACGCGATCCGGCAAGGCGTTTCGATGCCAATTCTCAGCATATTCGATGCAACGGCCGAGGCCACTGCCTCATCCGGTGCCTCCAAGGCGTTGGTTCTGGGAACGGCTGTGACCATGCAGGCGACTGACTACGCTGACCGCCTCGCCAAAGAGGGTATCACCGCCATTGAACGCCTGCCCGAACCTGAAATTGCCGAGATGCAAGCCATGATCGACAGTGAATTTTATGGCGGTGCCTCTGAGACCGCCCGCGCTCGGTTGCTGGCTTTCTGCAACGACCACGCTGCGCCGGGAACCGCTATCCTACTGGCTTGCACCGAGCTTCCTTTGGCCTTCCCCGACCATCTGGACGACCCGGTGTTTATGGCAGACGGGCATCTGTTCATCAATCCTTCTGCCGCGCACGTTACCGCCGCACTTAAAGAAGCGCTGCAGGACTGATCAGGACAGCCAAGTCACCTCACAGCCAACCCGGTCAAAAAACGCGATCAGATCGGCCCGTGCCATCGCAACGGTGCGGTCATTGACCAGCGGATGCATGTAGATGACATCCACCTGCCGCGCCGCGCTGTCCATGAAGAACCGCACATCGTTCTTCACCCCGTTGATCATCGCCAGCGGACTGACCGCACCGGGCCGGATACCGAGGTTCTGCAGCAATCGGTCCGCCGAACCGAAGGACAGGTTGCCCACGCCCAGTTCCGCCCCCAGCGACTTGAGGTCAATCTCGCGGCTTTGCTCCAGCGTCACGAGATAGTTCCGCTTTTTCTTGTCCCGCAGGTACAGGTTCTTCAACCGCAGAGCGTTTTCGCCCGGCACCATGAACTGATCTTCTACTGCCTTGGAGTCTTCGACTGTGCGCAACGGGACATGAGTATGCAGCAGATAAGCCAATCCCCATTCATCTAATCGCGCCAACAGCGCGTCAGAGCTGAGCGGCAAAGTATCCTGAAAAGCAGATGATGCGTCCATGGGAACCTCCTGTTTAGCGCGCTCATCGCGCAACACGAGGATGAATTCAAGCCACGACAGCGCCAGAATTCAGTGTTAGCGTGCCGTCATGAAAGTGACGCGCAACACCCCAAACCAATTGATCTTGTCCAACACTCCCTGGCTGATCGGCATCATGTTGGTCACCTTTATCCTATGCTTTGTCGGCGCAGGCTTCTTCATGGCCAACGAAGGGGGTGAGGGCGTGTTTTTCGGCATTGTCTTTGCTCTGTTTGGTGGTGGGTTGGGCTTTGGTGCGTTCTGCGTCTTTGTGCGCCGCGTTCAGGTCATAATGAACCGCAACAGCAATAGCGTTTTGATCCGTCGCCAATCAATCTTTGGATATGACACTGTAGAACATGAGCTGTCGAACCTGTCCCATGCCGAGGTGGAAACCACCACCTCGACTCGCGACAGGACCACGTCCAAGATGCATCGTCCCGTTTTGATCCTGGAAAAGGGCATGAGCGCCGGACGCCACCCGATTGTCGAAGTCTATGTCAGCGGGCGCGGCACGCAGCGGATGGTCGATGCGGTCAATGCATGGCTTCCGGCGCGCGAGGTTGACTCCGACAGCCAATCCGCCTAAATCCCCTCCAAACATCCGGAAGCGTATGATCTTCCGGTCCCTTGAGCCGTTCAGGGATCGCCCCCCACCAGCGAGTTTCGCCCGTGGGGGCGTTTGTGCATTTAACCGGCGCATCCTATCTAGGGCACGCCATCAGAAAACCGGCATAGGAGGCCGAAGGCATGTTTGAAAATCTATCCGAACGCCTTTCCGGCGTCTTTGACCGGCTGACTAAGCAGGGCGCCCTGTCCGAGGAAGACGTCAAAACCGCCCTGCGCGAAGTTCGCGTTGCACTACTTGAGGCTGACGTTTCGCTGCCGGTTGCCCGTGAATTCGTCAAGAAGGTTCAGGAACAGGCGACCGGTCAGGCCGTTACCAAGTCGATCACTCCCGGTCAGCAGGTCGTCAAGATCGTGCACGACGCGCTGGTTGATACCCTGCGTGGCGAAGAAGACCCCGGCAAGCTGAAGATCGACAATCCACCTGCCCCGATCCTGATGGTCGGTCTGCAGGGCTCGGGTAAGACGACCACAACCGGTAAGCTGGCAAAGCGCCTGAAAGAGAAAGAAGGTAAGAAGGTCCTGATGGCCTCGCTCGACGTCTATCGCCCGGCGGCGATGGATCAGTTGGCGGTACTGGGCACGCAGGTCGGCGTTGATACTCTGCCGATCGTTCCCGGCCAGAAGCCGGTCGACATCGCTAAGCGTGCCAAACAACAGGCGACGCTGGGCGGCTACGACGTCTACATGCTCGACACCGCGGGCCGTCTGCATATTGACGAAGTTCTGATGGACGAAGTCGAGCAGGTCCGTAACGCGGTTGATCCGCGCGAGACGCTGCTGGTCGTCGACGGCCTGACTGGTCAGGTCGCCGTGGAGGTTGCCGAAGAGTTCGACGCCAAAGTTGGCATCTCGGGTGTGGTTTTGACCCGGATGGACGGTGACGGGCGCGGCGGTGCGGCCCTGTCGATGCGCGCAGTCACCGGCAAACCGATCCGCTTTGTCGGTCTGGGCGAGAAGATGGACGCGCTTGAAACCTTCGAGCCGGACCGGATCGCCGGTCGTATTCTGGGCATGGGTGACATCGTCGCCCTGGTCGAAAAAGCCCAGGAAACGATGGAGATGGAACAGACCGAGCGCATGATGAAGCGCATGGTCAAAGGTCAGTTCAACATGAACGACCTCAAGATGCAGCTGGAACAGATGATCCAGATGGGCGGCATGCAGGGCATGATGGGCATGATGCCGGGCATGAACAAGATGACCAAGCAGATGGATCAGGCAGGTCTGGACGACAAGATCCTGCGCCAGCAGATCGCCATGATCCAGTCCATGACCAAACGCGAACGCGCCAACCCGCAACTGCTGCAGGCGAGCCGTAAGAAACGCATCGCAGCCGGTTCTGGAATGGAGGTCAGCGACCTCAACAAGCTGCTCAAGATGCACCGGCAGATGTCGGACATGATGAAAAAGATGGGTAAGATGGGTAAAGGCAAAATGCTGAAACAGGCCATGAAGGGCATGTTCGGCAAAGGCGGCCCCAGCCCTGAAGAAATGGCCGCGGGCATGGACCCCAAGGCGCTGGAACAGGCAGCCAAGGCCATGGGTGGCAAGATGCCCGGTGGCCTGCCCGGTATGGGTGGCGGTATGGGACTACCCCCGGGGCTCAGCGGCTTTGGTAAGAAGAAGTAATCATGTCAGCCCTTGAACCTCATATCCCCCGGCTTGAGACCGAGCGTCTGATCATGCGTGCACCGTCTGTGGCTGATCTTGACGCTGAGGCAGAGTTTTTCGCCTCGGACGCCGCTAAATATGTTGGCGGCCCGCTGCGTCGGGATGAAACATGGCGATCCATCGCAATGCTGCTTGGCCATTGGGCCATTCGGGGTTTTGGCTTTTGGGGCGTCGAGGAAAAAGATACCGGCATTTATGTCGGCCGTGTCGGACTGTGGTTCCCCGACGGCTGGCCCGAGCCCGAGGTTGGCTGGACGCTGATGAATTTTGCCACTGGCAAAGGTTACGCGACCGAGGCCGCGTTAGCCGCACGCGCGCACGCCTATGACGTGCTGGGTTGGGAAACCGCAATCTCGCTGATCGACCCGAAAAACCGCGCAAGCAAAGCCGTTGCCGAGCGGTTGGGCGCCAAGCTCGATTATCACTATGAACACCCCAAATTCGGCACCACTGAAATCTGGCGTCACCCCGCCCCCGCCGATCTGGTGAATGGCGGCATGGAGGCTTACGCATGACCCATACCGCTTTGACCGCTGAGAGGACCGGCCAATGACCAACCCCGTGACGCGGGCCGCCGCGCTGTTGAAGGAGCACCGCGAAAGCATCGATCGACTGGACGCGATCCTTGTCTACACGTTGGGCGAGCGGTTCAAGCACACGCAGGCCGTTGGCAAGCTCAAGGCCGAACACGACCTTCCCCCGTCCGATCCCTCGCGCGAGGCTGCGCAGATCGCACGGTTAGAAGACCTGGCGAAACAGGCCAATCTGGACCCTGACTTTGCCAAGGCTTTCCTGAATTTCATCATTCAGGAAGTCATCCGACACCATAAGAAACACCAGAACTAACCGGGCAATTCCCGGTAAACGCCATCCAAAGGAGATACCACCATGGCAATGAAAATTCGTCTCGCCCGCGGCGGCTCGAAAAAACGTCCCTTCTACCGCATCGTGGCTGCTGACAGCCGCATGCCCCGCGACGGCCGTTTCATCGAGAAACTGGGCACCTACAACCCGCTGCTGCCGAAAGACAGCGAAGAGCGCGTGAAGATGGACATGGAACGCATTCAATACTGGCTGGACCAGGGCGCCCAGCCCACCGACCGTATCGCACGTATGCTGGAAGCTGCCGGCAGCCGTAAAAAAGCCGAGCGCAACAACCCCAACAAGGGCACCCCGGGCAAGAAAGCTCAGGAACGCGCGGAAGAAAAAGCTGCAAAGGCCGCTGAAGCTGCCGCTGCACCGGCTGAAGAAGCAACCGCAGAAGAATAAGCGGGCGAGCGCGTGCAGGATCAAACTTTCAGCGACGATTTTCGCACGCAGTTCGATCTGCTGATGCGGCTCCGGCGTGATGTGCGTCGGTTCCGCACCGATCCCGTGGACGAGGCAGTGCTGACGCGCTGCCTCGACGCATTTCGCCTGGCCCCTTCGGTGGGGCTAAGTGAGCCCTGGCGTGTTATCCGCGTCGAAAGCGCGGTCGCGCGGGCAGCGGCGCTGAAGAATTTCCAAGCTGCAAATGCCGAATCCCTGGCCGGGTATTCCGGCGAGAAAGCACAAATCTACAGTAGTCTGAAGCTGTCGGGGATGCAGGAAGCCCCCGTGCAATTGGCCGTGTTTTGCGACGACACCACCGGCAAGGGGCAAGGTCTTGGTGCAGGTACGATGCCAGAGGCGCGGCGCTATTCCGTCGTTTCTGCTATCACGCTGTTCTGGTTGGCCCTGCGCACCCAAGGGCTGGGCCTGGGCTGGGTATCCATTCTGGACCCCGTTAAGATGACCCGTGACCTGAACGTTCCGGATGGCTGGCGCCTGATCGGCTATTTCTGCGTCGGCTGGCCGGAAGAGATGTCAGACACGCCGGAGCTGGAAACTGTAGGCTGGGAATCCCGTTACGACACCCTACCCATCGAGGTGCGATAGGCAGATGTTCGGATTGATACGGCTTCCCATCCTGTTGTTGATCGCATTTATTGTGGGCGTGTTCTTTGAACGCAGTAACCAACGCGAGGCCTGCGCCACGCGGGGGAACTGGCTGGATGGGCTTTGTGTGACAGTGGACAAGCCAAATGAGTGATCTGATCTGCGTGGGCAGCATTGCGGGCTCTTATGGTGTGCGCGGCGAAGTGCGCCTGAAAAGCTATTGCGCAATCCCGGAAGATATCGAGGCTTACTCGCCCCTGACGGATGAAACCGGCGTGAAGCGCTTTCCGCTGGTTCTGACCCGCACGATCAAGAACGGATTTGCAGCAAATCTTGGCGGAGTTGAAACCAAGGAAGAGGCCGACGCCCTGAAAGGCCTGCGTCTGTTTGCCCGGCGTGATCAACTGCCTTCTCTTCCGGATGACGAGTTCTACCACACTGATCTGATCGGCCTTGAGGTTTACGATACTGGCGGCACGCTGCTGGGTCGGGTCAAATCGGTGCAGAACCACGGTGCGGCCGACCTGTTGGAACTGCACGGGCCAGGCCTGAAGGCCACCGTTCTGCTGCCTTTCACCCTGGAGGCGGTTCCAACCGTCGATCTGGACAAGGGGCGCATCATCGCCGATCCGCCCGAAGGGCTGATCTAATGCGCCGCGTCCTGCTGCATCTGGGTCTGCACAAAACCGGAACCACGGCAGCACAGTCTTTTCTCTATGGCAATCGCGAATTGATCTGGCCGCATTTTGCACTGGTGCTACCCTATCGCACCCGCAAGTCCGGTCTGTCGCGGGCGGCAACCAATCACTCGATTTACGGCACCGTCGGCACCTTGTCCGAGTACGGAATCCTATTGCGAGAGTTTCTGGAGACGTTGGATTTCGGCGACAAACGCGGGCTGATCCTCAGCGAGGAGAACTTCGCCGGTCGACGCCCCAGCCGCAATACCGAAAACGGTTACGCAGCCGCACCAGAGCTTGCAGCTTGTCTGGTGGATGAAATCCGCCATCGCTTTTCCGGGCAAGAGCTCGAGATCACGATCTATCTGTCCTTACGCCAACGAGGCGGCTGGTTGCGCAGCCTTTGGGCACATGATCTGGAACGCATTCGCCAGGTCCACGACTTTGAAACTTTTCGATCGAATCTGGATCATCTGCCGCCCTTGCAGGACACGGTAGATCAGATCCGGGACCGGCTACCGTCGGTTACTGTTGTTGACGAATGGCTTGAAGAACTGCAGCTGCGGCGTTATGGCCCCGGCACTCCGTTTGCCGAGTATCTGAACCTGCCCAGCGACAAGGCCAAGCTGCTGGTGCCGCCCACAAAGGTCAACAGTCGCCTGCCGGAAGATGCTCTGGCAGAACTGCTGGATCTGAACCGCTCGCGTCTGGACGAGGCTGCTCTGATCGAACAGAAGAAAGCGACAATTGAACGCGCCAAAGGCGCGCTGATCGACACGACATGACAGACAAGCCCAGTAAATCCCACGGCCGCAAAGCGATCCGCCCGACACTGAAACCGCGCGAGCTGCTGACCCCTACGCCGGACCTGCATGGCGTGTGGAAGGCCAAAGTCATCACGTTGTTCCCCTCGGCCTTTCCCGGGGTGCTGGGGGAAAGCCTCACTGGCAAGGCCCTGCAGGAAGGTCTTTGGCAATTGGAAACCGTCGACCTCCGCCAATTCGGTGTCGGCAAGCACCGCAATGTGGATGACACGCCCGCAGGCGGTGGCGCGGGCATGGTGCTGCGTGCCGATGTGCTGGGGGAAGCGATCGAACACACGATGGCGGATATTCGCGGCAACTGGCCGTTGGTCTATCTGAGCCCCCGCGGTCGCCGGATGGACCAGCGCATGATGCAGAACCTGGCGCGCTGTGACGGCATGACATTGTTGTGCGGTCGTTTCGAAGGTGTCGACGAACGCGTGCTGGAACATTACGGCGTGCAAGAAGTCTCCTTGGGTGATTTCGTCATGACCGGCGGCGAGATCGCGGCGCAGGCGCTGATCGACGCGACGGTGCGTCTGATCCCCGGCGTGCTGGGCAATCAGGCCTCAGCCGAGGAAGAGAGCTTTTCCTCGGGCCTCCTGGAACATCCGCAATACACCCGCCCCGCCGAGTGGAAGGGTCGGCCGATCCCCGATATCCTGATGTCCGGCCACCATGGGCGCATTGCCGAGTGGCGGCACGAGATGTCCGAAAAGATCACCCAGGAACGACGCCCTGATCTGTGGGAAGCTTATCGAAAGTCCCGCGACTAACCACCCGCCTTCCAACGCGCCCATGTCTCGGGGTGGCCGTTGAACGTGTTGATATCCACCTTGCCCTGAACACCTGGCACCAAACCTGTTCCGGTATACTGCCAGAACCGCCAAGAGGCTCTGGGGTAGACTTTGTGTGGATGCCCGGCAACGGACCGCAGCCAGAATTCGGTTCCTGGCAAGCGGCCAATATCGGTGTCGTCGTAAAAATCCACCGTTGTGTAGACGATAGGCCGCCGCCCGTAGTGGCGTTCGAGAATATCGAGGAAACGTTCGGCTTCGGCGCGAACCGTGGCGCCTTCGGGGCGCAGCCTGCAGGTTCTGGAATGTGGAGTCCACTCCATGTCCAGCACATGCGGCAGGTCAGCGCCCCTGGGCACGTTCCGGATGAACCACCGAGCCTGCTCGTGCGCCGGACGGCAGAAATAGTAGTAGTGGTAGGCGCCCCACGGCACCCCCGCCGACTGTGCGCCCCGCCGGTGGTCGTCAAACATGGGGTCGGCCACGTCGCCGCCCTCAGTCGCTTTGATGAACACGAAACTGACGCCCGATGCCCTGGCCCGGTGCCAGTCGATCGCACCCTGCCAGCGCGACACATCCAGCCCATGCACCGGGTAATGGCCGGGATGTCGCCCATCCCAATCGTGCGGGTCGGCATCGCCGAAGGCCGGGTATATGACCGAAGGCGATGTGGTATCCAGAAAAGCCTTGGCCTCGACCTGTTGGGGCGGAGGAGTGCTGCGACCGCAGGACAGAGTCGCCATGGCCATGACGGCCAGCATCAACGCTATGCGCATGATGTGTTCCTGTTTTTAAAAACTGCTCATATAATTCCCTCCAGAATGCCTGATTGGTCTCACAAGGCAACGGTGTATTTTTCGGATGGCGAAAACCCACCGTCTAGCTTTGAAAATATGGCGATTTTGGCTTGATCCCTGTTTGCAAACCTCGTAAAGCAGCGCAATCCGGTGCCGCAACTGCGCGACTCCGGTGTTTTGGTTTGCACCATGGCGCAACGCTTAGCTTTCTTCAGCCAAGGCGTGTCAGGGCGGACCAGACCAAAGGAACATTCGATCTGACCTCTGGCGGGCTGTGCGCAGGACCCGATGAAGACCAAGAGCTCTCAGGCCGTGCCCAAACTTCGTGGACCAACCACGAGCAGATAGGAGAACCTGCGATGGACCTGATCGCACAGCTTGAGGCGGAACAGATTGCCGCCCTGGGGAAAGACATCCCCGATTTCAAAGCCGGAGACACCATCCGTGTCGGCTTTAAAGTGACCGAAGGGTCGCGTACCCGTGTGCAGAACTATGAAGGTGTCTGCATCGCGCGCAAAGGTGGCAGCGGCATCGCCGGTTCGTTCACCGTTCGCAAGATTTCGTTTGGCGAAGGCGTGGAGCGTGTGTTCCCGCTGCATTCGACCAACATTGACAGCATCACCGTTGTCCGCCGTGGCCGCGTCCGTCGCGCCAAACTGTACTATCTGCGCTCGCGCCGTGGTAAGTCCGCGCGTATCGCAGAAGTCACTAACTACAAGCCCAAGGCTGGCGCCGAGGCGTAAGGAGCGGAAAGATGAAAAAAGACATCCATCCCGATTATCACGTCATCAACGTCAAAATGACCGATGGCACCGTGGTACAGATGAAATCCACCTGGGGCGCCGAAGGCGACCAACTGGCTCTGGAAATCGACCCCTCCTCGCACCCCGCGTGGACTGGTGGCTCGTCGCGCCTGATGGACGCCGGTGGCCGCGTGTCGAAGTTCAAGAAGAAATACGAAGGTCTGGGCTTCTAAGCCTGACTCGTTTGAAATGCGAAAGGCCGTCCTTTGGGGCGGCCTTTTTTGCTAGCTGATATTGCTTAATCCCGAAGTGGCTAGAAGATTCTCAGGGCAACACAACCTGCTTCAATTTAATTCGAGTACGCTTTCCGTTCTG
This sequence comes from Ruegeria sp. BF6, assembly GCF_056538665.1. Classification (NCBI taxonomy): domain Bacteria; kingdom Pseudomonadati; phylum Pseudomonadota; class Alphaproteobacteria; order Rhodobacterales; family Roseobacteraceae; genus Ruegeria; species Ruegeria sp. BF6. Next base: position 43,505 of record NZ_JBQFTN010000011.1, on the reverse strand, counting down.
CTGAATTTGGCGCGAAGTCTCTCGCCCATCGTCATCAAACTTAATCCGGGTATTAGAAAACCTGTCGTATTTTGATCCGTTCAAGAAATCTGTTTTCTGAGTAAACCCACCTTTCGTTGCCTTACCAATTGCGCGGTACGTCCCCGGAATCCCATTCCGATCAAATACTACGTATTTACACTCGCCGACGACCAACCAGCAGTTATGTGGCTCGTATTGTATCGTCGCCCCATCGGACCTTTCCATCCGAACGGTTTGCCCTTTGGAGTTGCGGAAAATCGTACGGTCGTACGCCTTGCTGCTCCCACTCCCAGAATGGATCTCAAATACATACAGACCGCTGCGCTTTCCGATAAAGCGAGATTCTAAGTTGCCTCCGGGAGATCGCTCGAACACACGGACTGTTCCAATTTTGAGGCCATCATAGCTGTGGTTCGAGTGATGCTGTGCCACGGCGGGCATCACGCCCATACTCAAAAAGGAAAATAGCAAAAACAAAGCGTGTCGCATTTTAACTCTCAAAACAATCCTATCTCGCGATGCTAAATTGCATGTCATTCACGTCAACCCTTGGCTGCAAGTCTCTCGCGATTGAAAGGAATAATCTCCCCTAGCCGTCTCTTCTTTCAAAATGATTAGTCTTTTGAGACTGCGGACAATTTCGAACAAATACAAATCTGTCATCCATCCACTTCTGTCGCACATGGACAAGCCTCGTTGGCACCGCCCCAAAACCGGTGCCATTTTGCCCAGGTTCAATAAATGCTACAATTGGCACAACGGATATACAGACACCACGGAGACCCAGAATATGCCCCAGTACAATGATATGATCGAGCTGTCGGTCGAGGATATGGACCTGATCGAAACGGCGTTGCGCGGCTCGGTCGCCTCGTTGTCGCAAGCTGCGTTGGATGGGGCAGAAAACGGCCAGACGGATCGCGAAGACACCCTGCGGCGCATTCACGATCTTCTGGGCAAGCTGCACGACCAGAAGGTGTTTTACCGCCCAAAAGGCGGGGTATATTTGGGGGGGTAGGCAGACACGCCTAGCGCGGTTTGCGCGTCAATTCTGCCGCGCTGTGCACCGGCGGCACTGGCCCACGCAGCAGCATGAGCGCCAAGGCCATTCCGACAAGCGCTGCAATCGCGGCAACCAGCATTGCGCTGTTGAATGCGTTGTCCTGCAAGTCCCTCAGAGCCTTGGCTAGGGCCGTTCCGGTCGTTGGATCCATCCCCGCAATCTGCTGCTGAATCTGGCTGGGCGTGCCGTGGGTCAGCGCGCGGGCCAGATCCTCGCGCTGGGTTGATCCGGCGGGCAGCGCGTCGATCACCTCTGACAGGCCACGGCGTTTGGTTACCGATTCTGCAAGGCCTCCGACCACCGCGCCCAGGGTGGCTCCAAAATAGAGACAAGCATTAATCACTCCCGATCCCTGCCCCACATGCTCTTCCGGCAGCAGGCGCAGACCGAGGCGGGGCAGCAGCGAAAAGCAGATACCCATGCCGATACCTACAATCAAAAGTTTCCACCAGATCTCGGCATATTGCGTGGCGTTCGTGGTCGTCATCAGCAGCAGGAACCCAATCCCCATTGCCCCAAGGCCAATCGCAACCGGCCATTGAAAGCTGTAGGGCGCCAGAAATCGCGGCGCGGTGACCGAGATGACAAACATGCTGAGGCTTAGCGGCATGATCGCCAGCCCGGCGCCGATTGACGAATACCCGAAGGCATCCGGTGACTGCACGAAAGTGTTGAAATAGACAAAGAAGCAGAACAGCGTGAAGCCGGTAAAGAACATCCCCGCCGCAGCCATGAAGTAACGCGGATGGCGGAAGTATCGCAGTTCGATCAGCGGGTCTTCGGCGCGGCGTGAGACGATCACCAGCACAACGGTCGCCACCGCCGCAATGGCCAACGGAACCAGTGTGAGCGGCGTCGCCCATCCGCCGCTTTCCCCGTTGCTGAGCGCAAAAGACAGCGGCCCGAGGAACAAGAGGATGGCAACTGCACCCGGATAGTCGAATTTTGCCCCTGCAAGGCGCGTGTCGGGTACGTATTTTCTTTTACTGACGTGCAGCCCAATAGCAAAGGCCACGGCCAGCAGCAGCAGATCGGTCGCAAAAACCGCCCGCCAACTTACAAAGTGGCCAAAGGCCCCACCGACGATTGGACCGACGCCGATCGCCAAACCAACGATTGCACCCCAAGCCCCGGTGACGCTGGCGCGCTGCTCTTCCGGTGTGGCGGCGGTCAGCAGTGACAACGATGTCCCGAACAGCGCCGCCGCCCCCGCGCCCTGCGCACCGCGCCCAAACAGCAGCATCGCCCCATCCTGCGCAAACAGAACCGAGGCGGAACCGATGGCAAAAACGATCATGCCAAAGAAAAAAACGCCCATCTTGCCGGTGATGTCACCCAACCGGCTGACGATGGTGACAAGCGTGGCACTGGCCACCGTATAGATCGCCATTACCCATTGCAGTCCAGACGGGGTCAGATCGAACTCGGCCTTGAGGTTGGGCAGTATGGTGGCGACAGCGGTGGTGTTAAACCCCACGACCATCATACAGATTGCCGTCATCGCCAACACCACACGGGCGCGGGCCTGTGGGGTCACGTCTTCAGGGGACTTGTCACGCATCAAATTGCCCTCAAACTATGGTTGTTTAACGCAATTATTCAGCAGTTTAGCGATTTTTACCTCTGCGCATAGGGTGCACGTCAGATCCAAAATGACAACGCAACCGGCAGCACGACAATCGTGCTCAGAGTCGACACCAGAATAAAACCGGCCACATCCGGCCCGTATTCAGGCACGTGCTGGTCGATGAACAGATAGGTCGCCACCGAAGACGGCATCAGGCAACACAGGATCACTGCGCCGCGTTCGGCCCCGGTGAAGCCGAACGCCCAGACCAGACCGCTGGCGATCACAACCGCCATCGCAAGATGCATTACAGTCAGTATCAAAGCCCGGCCAATGCTTTTGATCTGCAAAGTCGCCAGTGTGTGGCCCAGTGTCAGCAGCATCAACGGGATCGACAGCCCTCCGAGGATATCAAAGGACTTGGCCACCGGCTGAGGCAGGGTGTACCCTGTCACCATCAGGATCAGAGAGACCACCACCGCATAGATGATCGGCGACGTAGCGATTTTCTTTGGCGAAAACTCTCCGGCCGGTATCCACATGCCGATAGTGAAGATGCTGATCAGCACGACAACCACGAAGCCCATCGTATAGGCCATCCCCGCATCACCCAATGCCAACAGGGTAATCGGCAAGCCGATATTGCCGACGTTGCCATGCATCAGTGGTGTCAGAAACGCCCGTACCGGCAGATGCATCGCCTTCAAAGCGGCAAATCCCAACACTCCAAACCCGGCAATCGCCAGCGCGGCAGCAGCCATCACATCCAGAAACGTATCCACGGCTATATTGGTGGTGGACAGGTGCGAGATGATCAGCGTCGGATACCCCACGCGCGAGACAAGCCCGCCAATCACTTTGTTGTCGAAGGGCGCCTTGATCAGGGCCAGACTATAGCCGATCCCGGCACAAATCAGCACGGGCAGGACCACATTCAGAACGTTCAGAAACAGATGGTCCAAGCTCGGTCCCTATCCTAATTCACCGCTCTAAACTGTGAATCAGGGCAGCTTGTTTGACAAGCGCGCAGTCTAACCCGCGCCCACGCCTTGGTTTTCCAAATTAGAGCCTGTTATCACCGATTGGGGTTCTTCCCTTCCCGCTTTCCACAACATATAGTAGCGCACAACAACGTGTGGGCAAGCACGGCGGGACGTGGGAATACAAGCATGGCACATATTATCGTAGTGGGGAACGAGAAGGGCGGCGCAGGCAAATCGACCGTGTCGATGCATGTGGCAACCGCATTGGCGCGTCTGGGTCACAAGGTCAGCACACTGGACCTGGACCTGCGGCAACGCAGCCTTGGGCGCTATTTCGAGAACCGCGGCAATTTCATGAACGGCTCGGAAACACAGCTGCCCAGCCCGCGCCACCATGACCTGCCCGAGATCGATGCCAGCAAGCTGAAACCCGGCGAGAATATCTATGACCACCGCCTGTCCGCCGCAGTGGCCCAGTTGGAAAGCGACAGCGATTTCATCCTGATCGACTGCCCCGGCTCGCATACCCGCCTCAGCCAGGTGGCGCATTCGCTGGCCGACACACTGATCACGCCTTTGAACGACAGTTTCATTGATTTCGACCTGCTGGCGCGTATCGATTCTAAGGGTGAGAAAATCCTCGGGCCGTCGGTCTATTCCGAGATGGTCTGGAACGCCCGGCAGTTGCGAGCACAGGCCGGGCTTAAACCCATCGACTGGGTCGTCGTGCGCAACCGTGTCGGCACGCAGCGCATGGTCAACAAGGAAAAGATGCAGCGCGCGATTGAAATGCTGTCTCAGCGCATCGGCTTCCGCGTCGCGTCGGGCTTTTCCGAGCGGGTGATCTTCCGCGAACTGTTCCCCCGCGGCCTGACCCTGCTGGATCTCAAGGATATCGGGGTCAAACAGCTGAACATCTCGAACATCGCCGCGCGGCAAGAGCTGCGTGACATGATGAAAGAACTAAACCTTCCAGGCGTAGAGATTGATTTCTAGAAAGCCCCGGTAAGTCTGCCACACGCAATTCAGCTACCATTCTCCCCCACCTTGCCCTTGCGCCTCACGTGATGCAGACTTGTTCGCGGAGGAAATGCGCCTGTTTCACAGCTGGGTCCGTCGGCAAACTGACCGGCGAAGCCCTGTGCTTTAGGAGGAGTGTGTCATGGCATCCAAAACCGAAGATTCCACACCACCGGACAATCTGACGCCGCAACAGCATTCCGTGCCCGAAGTCAACACGGTGACTTCGAGTGACATCACCGCGTCGCTGAAGGCCGGGTTTTCAGATTTTCTCGCGCGTCCCTTCATGAGCGGCTTTTTCGGCCTGTTCTATGCGGTGTTCGGCATCCTGTTTGTTTGGAGTCTGGTCTGGCTTGGCAAAATCTGGATGATCATTCCCGCGATTGTGGGTTTTCCGCTGGTCGCGCCTTTCGCCGCTGCCGGGCTTTATGAGATGTCCCGACGTTTGCAGAAGGGAGAGAATTTCGGCTGGTCTGAAATCCTTGGTGTCATGGCCAATCAGCGCAAACGCGAAATGGGATGGATGGCCTTTGTCACCCTGTTCATTTTCTGGGTTTGGATTTACCAGATTCGGCTTTGGCTGGCGATCACCCTGCAGAACGCATCCTTCTCGGACTTTAACGGTTTTCTGAACACCGTTATCTTTACGCCGCAGGGCTGGACTTTCCTTGCTATTGGCACCTGCGTCGGCGCATTTCTGTCTGCAGTCCTGTTCACGGTGACCGTCATTGCCATGCCCATGTTGCTCGACCGGGAAACCAATTTCGTTTCCGCCATGTTGACGTCCATCCGGGCCGTCTCGGAAAACCCGGTGGTCATGCTGACCTGGGCGGCGGTAATCTCGGTCACCATGCTGCTGTCGATGGTTCCGGCGTTTCTGGGCCTGATCTTCACCCTGCCGATCCTTGGCCATGCCACGTGGCATCTGTATCAGCGGGTCGTACCTCCAGCCGAAGGGTGATTTTTCGCGCAGCTTCGCCGCCCAACCCGCCCGCTGGACCCAATAGTTGCAGTGCCGCACGGCATGACATGGCGATCACTGAAGGTGCTCAACGACCCGGTAAAACTCTGCCCATGCTACTATGTGTTCAGGGGCAATTGTGTCTTCACCGCCATTGGCCAGTTGCTCAGGCGTTACCCATACAAGGCTTAGAGTCCGCGCGGCAGGGCATAGTTGCTCTGTCTGTTTGCTGGTTAATTCGGCACCAAGCACTTCAACCAAGTCCGCTTCGCGCTCTACCGCCTGCAGCATGCTATCAACGATACCCTGCAAATCGGCGCGTTCTGCATCTTCAGGAAACGCCGCTATAAGCGCCTCAATAGCGGCCAAATCCTCACTTTGCGGACCTCCGCAAGCCCACTTGATCGCAATCGGATACAAAACATGATCGAAGCCAAAGAAGATATTGATCGCAGGATTGGTCTGCGCGGATACGGCAGATGCCATTACACTTAACGAGAGAACAAATGGCCTTATTGCTCTTAATATCGCACAAACACCCAACTACGACGCCGCCTCATTATACACCGTGAACAACTCCTTCGGTTCGGAGACCCCGCGCAGCATGTATCGCCCGACAGACACAAGGTCCTGACCACAAGGCTGGGCCGCGCGTGCCACGTCATCCGAGATCAGAATACGCTGCCCAAGCGACCGGTGCATTCCGGCGATCCGGGCGGTCTGGTTTACGGCCGGGCCAATCACAGTGAAGTCCAACCGGGTCTCGGACCCGATATTGCCATACAGAATCTCACCCGCGTGCAGGGCAAGGGTAAAACTGGCCACCGGCAGGCCGTCGGCCGTGCGACGGGTGTTCAAGACTTCCATCCGTTGCTGCAGCATCGGTACGGCCTTCAGCGCCGCACGCGCGTCTTCATCGATTTCACCGACGTCGAACATCGCCATCAGGCCGTCGCCCATGAATTTCAGGATATTGCCGCGGTTATCGTGCACTACACCTACGGCCACGGCCAGGTAATCGTTCAGCATGTCGATGATCTCGTTGCCCGGCAGTTCCTCGGAGAGGCTGGTGAAGCCTTCAAGGTCAAAGTTCCAGATCACTGCATCGATCTGCTGCAACGAGCCACGCCGGATTTCGCCCGACAACACGCGGCGCCCCGCATCGCGTCCCAGATAGACCCGCATCAGGTCCTTTGAAATCCGGGCGCTCGACGCGGATTTCAGCGCCAGCCCCAGATGCGGCAACGCCGTGTTGATCAGATCCAGGTCACAGTCCTGGAATCCTTCCGGAGCGTTCGAGGTCCAGGACATCAGAACTCCGTCCACGGCTTCTTTGGTGTCTCCTGTCACGCTCTGGGTCGGCACGTCAAAGCTGACTCCGGTGGCATAATAATCGGTGGCTCCGATCTGGCGCAGATCATTCAGCAGGGGAAACCGGCTTTCCTCATTCTGATCGACCAGACGCTCGCGGATTTCATCCACCTCATTGCTCAGAATGGCGTAGAGAGGACTTTGCCTCCACTGTTCGCTGGGCTCTTCGGTGTATTCAAAGGTCTCGGACTCGCCGCCTTGCCCCTCATACCAGCTGAACCCGGTGCCGCCATAGACAGGGTGCAGCGCCGACTGCGCCGCATGAAAGCGCATCAGGGGTACGCCCAGTTCCAACAACTTGTTGCAGTAGCCGTCCAACAGCTCTTCTTTCGCGGCCCCTTCGAGACCGCGGGTCACAATCCATTGAATAAGGTCAGTTGATTTCGCCGCATCGGCGTTCAGGGTCGTCATATTTTTTTCCAGTGTCCGCTCTGGATGTCATCTGGGGGCCTGAGGTTGGAATTACCAGAGTTCAACCCATATGCGCCAACTGGCGTAGCATTTTGCGTAACAGGGCCACCTCGTCCGCATTGAACTCTGCAGCCAGCTTTGCGTCATACTGCCCGGCGATACCACAAAGCTCGCGATAGACAGATTGGCCCAAAGCCGTAAGCGTCAGGTGTTCCACCCTGCGATCCGTTTCGCTGCGGCAGCGCACCAGATACCGGCTTTCCTCAAGCCTGTGCACGGCCCGGCTGATCTTGGTTTTGTGAAGCCGGGCGCGTTCGCCGATCTCTTTCGCGGTCATTTCTCCGTAATTGCCCAGATGGAACAAGACCCGCCATTCATTGCGCAGCATCCCGAATCGGTCCTTGTAGACCCTCTGAAATTCCAGCGAACTTTCTTCGGCTGCCCGGTTTAGCAGGTAGGGCAGGAAATCCTGCAAATAAAAGTCATCATTTTTAGGGGAATCGTTCTGAGTCATGCTTGTTAGTTACAAAATCAACTACTATCCCTCAAGCAATAAGCGGAGGAACTCAGGATGAACCATCCGACTGATCCACATGAAATGACACAGGCCAGTACGCCGGTCGGCACCCATTCCGGTTATATGCCCGGCTTTGGCAATGACTTTGAAACCGAGGCTCTGCCCGGAGCCTTGCCGCAGGGGATGAACAGCCCACAGCGCTGCAACTATGGTCTCTATGGTGAGCAGCTCAGCGGTACGGCTTTCACCGCCAACCCGCCTGAACGGACGTGGTGTTATCGCATCCGACCGTCGGTCAAGCACTCGCATCGCTACGAAAAACTCGATCTGCCCTATTGGAACTCCGCGCCTTTTGTCGATCCGGACGTGATCAGCCTGGGCCAGTATCGTTGGGATGCGGTGCCCCATTCAGGTCAGGGGCTGACCTGGCTGACCGGCATGCGCACGATGACCACGGCCGGGGATGTGCACACCCAGGTGGGCATGGCCAGCCACATCTATCTGGTCACCGAATCCATGGTGAACGCCTATTTCTACTCGGCCGATTCCGAATTGCTGGTGGTACCGCAGGAAGGTCGCCTGCGCTTTGCAACCGAGCTGGGGATTATCGACCTTGAACCTAAGGAAATCGCAATTATCCCGCGTGGGTTGGTTTACAGGGTTGAGGTGCTGGAGGGCCCCGCGCGCGGCTTTGTCTGCGAAAACTACGGTCAGAAATTCGAGCTGCCGGGCCGCGGCCCGATCGGCGCCAATTGCATGGCCAACCCGCGCGATTTCAAGGCGCCGGTGGCCGCGTTTGAGGATCGCGAGGTGCCCTCGACCGTCACTGTCAAATGGTGCGGGCAGTTTCACACCACCAAGATCAATCAAAGCCCGCTGGATGTGGTGGCGTGGCACGGTAATTACGCGCCCTACAAATACGACCTACGCACCTATTGCCCGGTCGGTGCGATCCTGTTCGACCATCCCGATCCGTCGATCTTTACCGTGTTGACCGCGCCTTCGGGGCAGCCGGGCACCGCGAATATCGACTTTGTCTTATTCCGCGAACGCTGGATGGTGGCCGAAGATACGTTCCGCCCGCCGTGGTACCACAAGAACATCATGTCCGAGCTGATGGGCAACATCTACGGCCAGTATGACGCGAAACCGCAGGGCTTTGTCCCCGGCGGCATGAGCCTGCACAACATGATGCTGCCGCACGGTCCGGACCGCGAGGCGTTCGAAAAGGCGTCGAACGCGAACCTCGGGCCCGACAAGCTGGACAACACCATGTCCTTCATGTTCGAAACTCGGTTCCCGCAGCATCTGACACCTTTTGCCGCCAACGAGGCCCCCTTGCAGGACGATTACATTGACTGCTGGACCTCACTTGAGAAAAAGTTCGACGGAACCCCGGGCAAAAAGTGATGGATTCTGGCTACCTAGTCATTGCCGTGTTCTTAGGCATCATCGGCATGTCTATATGGGCGCGGCGCAGACGCTGGAATGGCAAGCGCGACCATTACAAGCACAATCCAATGCCCGGCCATCGCCAGGAGGGTTCTTCCGGTGGGGTCGATCCCGGCGACTGAAAGACGGAAACAGGACCATGCGACACACCCTTTCGCGGTGCCACTTTCGCAACGACGACAAAGGCGACAAGGAACACAAATGACACTTTCGAAATCCTGGGTGGCCTCGGCCAATTCCGCCGAACACCCGTTTCCGCTGAACAACCTGCCTTATGGTGTCTTTTCGGTCGGCGGGGCTGCCCCACATTGCGGCGTGGCGATTGGAGACATGATTCTGGACGTCACCGCGGCTGAGGCCGAAGGGGTGATCAATCTGGACGACGAGCCGCTGTTCGACCTGCCCTTCTGGAACCCGTTGATGGAGCAAGGTCCCGCCGTCTGGGCCGCATTGCGCGCGCGACTGACCTATCTGCTGGCCGAAGGGTCGGAGGAACAGGACAAGATGGAACCTTTGCTGGTTGCGCAGGACGACGCCGAACTGCACATGCCTTTCGCCGTCAGCGAATACACCGACTTCTACGCCGGTCGCCATCACGCGCAAAACGTCGGCACCATGTTTCGCGGGCCCGAGAACGCACTGCCGCCAAACTGGCTGCATATTCCCATCGGGTATAACGGCCGGGCATCCTCGGTTGTCGTCTCGGGCACCGATATCCGCCGCCCCTGGGGTCAGTTGAAGTCACCGGACCAAGAGAAACCCGTTTTGCTGCCCAGCCGCCGCTTTGACATCGAGCTTGAGATGGGCGCCATCGTCGGCATCCCCTCAGAGGGGCCGATCACAGTGCAGGAAGCGGATGACCACATCTTCGGATACGTGCTGCTGAACGATTGGTCCGCGCGCGACATTCAGGCGTGGGAATACCAGCCTCTCGGCCCGTTTCAGGCCAAGGCTACCGCGACATCCATCAGCCCGTGGATCGTGACCAAGGCCGCTTTGGAGCCGTTCCGTTGTGACACTCCCGCGCGCGAACACGAATTGTTGGACCACCTGAAGGACTGCGGTCCGATGCTGTATGATATCGACCTTTCCGTGACAATGGCGCCCGCGGGCAAACCGGCCACCACGATTTCCCGGACGAATTACAAGGAGATGTACTATTCCGCCGCGCAGCAGCTGGCGCATCATACCACCTCGGGCTGCCCGATGAATACCGGCGATCTTCTGGGTTCCGGCACAATCTCAGGGCCGACGAAATCCGAACGCGGCTCGCTGCTGGAACTCAGCTGGGGCGGGAAGGAACCGCTGACGCTGGACAGCGGCGAGACGCGCAGTTTCATCCAAGATGGCGACACCCTGTCCCTGACGGGCGCAGCCAAAGGAAAGGGCTACACAATCGGATTCGGCGACTGCACCGGCACGGTATTGCCCGCTCGATCATCCCCGTACGCACGGTAAGAACTATACCCCGACTGACGACATTCCGTCGCATTTGATCCAGATCGTTTTACGGCGGAATTTATGATGAAACCATTGGCTCAAGCCTTCGGCACCTCAGCGCCGGGGAATGAAATCTTGCGCGTAACCCGCGCCAGACCATCGGGGGAGAGCCCATGAACAAGATTTTCGAAGTCCCGCTTTATGCCTATGAACGCAGCCCGGATCAGGATGCACCCACACCTACCCGGCACAAGGTAATCGTGATCGGCGCGGGACCGATCGGGCTGGCCACAGCCATTGATCTGGCCCAGCAAGGGGTTGAGGTCGTGGTGCTGGACGACAATGATAAGGTCAGTTTCGGCAGCCGCGCCATCTGCTTTTCGCAGCGCACGATTGATATTGCCGACCGTCTGGGCGCGGGGCGTCCGATGATGGAAAAAGGGGTGCTGTGGAACGCGGGAAAGGTCTATTTCGATGAACGTCAGGTTTACGAGTTCAACCTGCAGCCCGACACAGGATACGCGAACCCGGCCTTCATCAACCTGCAGCAGTACTATTTCGAAAACGCCCTTGTTGACCGGGTGCGCGAATTGCAGGCCGAAGGTGCCCCCATCGAAATCCGCGGCCGCAACAAGGTCGAGGCCATCGGAACTCATGAAACCCACGTCACGCTAGAGGTCGAAACTCCTGAAGGTCCCTACAACATCGAGGCCGAGTGGCTGATCGCCTGTGACGGGGCGCATTCACCAACGCGGCGGATGCTGGGGCTGGATTTCGAAGGTCGTGTTTTCGAAGACAACTTCCTGATCGCCGATGTGGTGATGGAAGCAAATTTCCCGACCGAGCGCTGGTTCTGGTTCGATCCCCCCTTCAATCGCGGACAATCTGCGCTGCTGCACAAGCAGCCCGACAATGTCTGGCGCATCGACCTGCAACTGGGCTGGGATATCGACAAGGAGCGTGAACAAAAGCCCGAGAACGTCATTCCCCGGCTCAAGGCGATGCTGGGCGAGGATATTAAGTTCGATCTGGAATGGGTATCGATCTATACCTTCCAATGCCGTCGCATGGACCGGTTCCGTCATGGCCGCGTGTTGTTCGCCGGAGACAGTGCGCATCAGGTCAGCCCGTTTGGGGCCCGCGGCGCAAACTCCGGAATGCAGGATGCGGACAACCTGTGCTGGAAACTGAAGCTGGTCATCGACGGCAAAGCGCCCGAGATTCTGCTGGACAGCTACAACCGCGAGCGGGTTCAGGCCGCCGATGAGAATATCCGCATGTCCACGCGCTCGACCGATTTCATCACGCCGAAATCCGACATGTCTCGACAGTTTCGGGATGCGGTTCTGGACCTCAGCGAACACTTTGAGTTTGCCCGGCCGCTGGTGAATTCCGGCCGGTTGAGCACACCCTGCCCCTATGAGGGGTCCTCGCTCAGCTCGGCAGATGCCCTGAACGGGCCGGACATCACCCGCCCGGGCGCAGCCTGCCCTGATGCGCCGTTGGGCGATGACTTCCTGTTGCCGAAACTGGCGGGCAAGTTCACTCTGCTGACCATCGACGCCGACGCCCCTGACCGCATCGAGGAAGACGGTATCGAAGCCACCCGGCTGGCTTTGTCCGTCAAGGATGACCTGACGCTGGAACTCAAGCGCCGGTATCTGGGCGACGCGGACAGCGCGGTCTACCTGATCCGTCCGGATCAGCACGTGGCCGCACGGCGCGACACGTTCGAAGAAAACGCATTCCGGCAGGCGATCCGCCGGGCCACCGGTAAGGAGTAAGCAAGATGGCCGATCTGATCCTCACCCCGAACCTCGACAATGGCGACGATTTCTATGCCGAGTTGCTGACCGCCCATGACGGGCTGGATAAATCGGAAAGCGAAGCACTGAACGCACGGCTCATTCTTGTGCTGGCCAACCATATCGGAAACGCGGATGTGCTGGCGCATGCCCTGAAAGCTGCCGCATTGAAAAACGACTGACAGCATGGCCGAGGTGATCCTGTTTGACTATGGGCAGTCATCGGCCAGCTACCGGGTGCGCATCGCGCTGAACCTGGCCGGGATCGCCTATCGTGCTGTCTCGGTCGATCTCAGGGACGGGGCACAGAAATCGCAGACCCACCTGGCGCGCAATCCGCAGGGACTGGTTCCGGTGCTTGAGATTGACGGGCTTCGGCTGACGCAATCTCTGGCGATCATCGACTATCTGGATCAGACTCGGGGTCTTGGGTTGCTACCGGCTGAACCCGCGCACCGTGCCAAAGTAGCGGCTTTGGCGCAGTCCATTGCCGTGGATATCCATCCGGTCTGCAATCTGTCGGTTGCTCAGTACGCCACCACGCTCAGCGGCGGGGCCGAAGGGATGCTGGGCGATTGGATGCGCCACTTTATCCGCCCGGGCCTGTTGGCTTTCGAGGCACTTTTGGCCGAATTTGAACAGGCCCCCTACTGCGCAGGGTCTCAGCCCGGTATGGCCGATTTGTGCCTGATCCCGCAGTTGTACAACGCGCGCCGCTGGAGGGTGGACCTGTCCGACCTACCGCGCGCTCTGGCGGTCAAGGCCGCCTGTGCCAACCACCCCGCCTTCACGGCCGCTTCCCCTGAAGCTGTCGCCTGACCTGACGCACAGGTTCTGTGTGCTGACATCGGTGGGAAGGACAACCTGCATCGTGTATCCAGATACAAGCGAACGTAGGAGGCCCCAATGCCGGAGATCACTGGCTATCACGCCCATGTCTATTTTGACGCTGATACGCAGGACATTGCGAAACAGATCTGCCAACAGGCCGCGCGCCTGTTCCCGGTTGAGATGGGCCGAGTGCATACCAAGAATGTCGGCCCGCATCCGCGTTGGAGCTGCCAACTGGGATTTGCGCCGGACGCGTTCGACCAGGTTGTTCCATGGCTGATGCTGAACCGGCAGGGCCTGACCATCTTCACCCATCCGGAAACCGGTGACCATCTGACAGATCACCGGGACCGCGCGGCGTGGATGGGTGAAATACTGGAGCTTGACCTGTCAATCTTTGACAAGATGGGCGCTTAGGTCAGCGCCCGCGCCTGATCCCGCAGTTTGAACTTCTGTATCTTGCCGGTCGAGGTCTTCGGCAATGCCCCGAACACCACCGTCTTCGGCGCTTTGAAATGGGCCATGTTGTCACGGCAGAAGGCAATGATATCCGCCTCGCTCGCCTGCGCATCCGGCTTGAGTTCGACAAAAGCACAGGGCGTTTCACCCCATTTCTCATCCGGGCGGGCGACCACGGCGGCCTCCATCACGGCGGGGTGTTTGTAGAGGATATCTTCGACCTCAACCGAAGAGATATTCTCCCCGCCCGATATGATGATGTCCTTGGACCGATCCTTCAACGCGATGTAACCGTCCGGGTGCATGACCCCCAGATCACCCGAGGCAAACCAGCCGCCACGAAACGCCTTGTCCGAAGCCTCGGCGTTTTTCAGGTAGCCTTTCATGACGACGTTGCCCCGCATGAAAATCTCACCCATCGTCTCCCCATCTGCAGGCACAGGCTCCAAGGTCTCCGGGTCAGCTACCATCAGCCCTGACAGGGCCGTATAGGGAACCCCCTGGCGGACCTTGAGCGCGGCGCGCTCTTCGGCACCTTTGCTGTTCCACTCGTCCTTCCAAGCGCACACCACAGATGGCCCATAGGTTTCGGTCAGGCCGTAGACATGGGTCACCTCGACACCCATGCTTTCCATCTTTTCGATCACGGCGGCCGGTGGCGGGGCACCTGCGGTCATCACCTTGATCTCATGACCGAAATCTTTCAGGTGATCCGGTGCGTTGGCCAGCATGTTCAACACAATTGGCGCGCCGCAGAAATGAGTAACCTTTTCATCGCGGAAGGCGGCATAGATCGGCTCGTCCCGCACCGCCCGCAAACAGACCGAGACCCCAGCATTGGCTGCCATTGCCCAAGGGAAACACCAGCCGTTGCAATGAAACATCGGCAGCGTCCACAGGTAGACCGAATGCTTCGGCATGTCCCAGTCCAACAGGTCCGACTGTGCGTTCAGCGTCGCGCCCCGGTGGTGATACACGACCCCTTTCGGATTGCCTGTGGTACCAGAGGTATAGTTCAGCGTAATCGCATCCCATTCGTCATCGGGTAAGGACCACACGAATTCCGGATCGCCCTCGGCCAGCAGCGCGTCATAGGTCAGGCTGCCCAGCTTTTCGCCGCCATCAAAACTGGGGTCTTCGATGTCGATGACCAGCAGGTCATGATCCACCTGTTTCAGTGCCTCTTTCACCACGCCCGAAAACTCGGGATCGACCAGTAGAACCTTGGTTTCGGCGTGGTTCAGGATGAAGGCGATGATCGGCGCGTCCAGCCGCGTGTTGATCGTGTTCAACACCCCACCTGCCATGGGCACGCCGAAATGGGCCTCATACATCTCGGGAATGTTGGCGGCGATGATCGAGACCGTGTCGCCCTTGCCGATCCCCCGCGCCGCCAATGCGCCCGCCAGACGGCGGCACCGGGCATAGGTTTCAGCCCAGCTAAAACGGCGCTCGCCATAGACCACCGAGGGGTAATCCGGGTAGATCTTCGCGGTGCGTTCGATGAAACTCAGCGGCGACAAGGGCGTGTAGTTCGCGCGGTTCTTGTCCAAATGACGCTCGTAGATATTGTCCCCTGCCATGTGCTGACCCTCCCAGTTCAATTCCTGCGCGACTTGATCACAAAGTAAGGAACCTGGCAAACCCGTAGAAATACGCCGAAGCCATGGACTGGCAATACGGGATGGTGCAATCTGGCCCTATCTACAGATGGCCATTCGCGGTGATCTGGGCCATCAAGAATTCCAAGCCGGGGCGGCATCGTTCCCGCAACCTGCACACCCAATACTTCTGAAAGGACATGTCATGGACGGCACGTTCAACGAAAACGATCTTTCCCGCGTGGTCGAGGCCGACCGCGCCCATATCTGGCACCACCTGATCCAGCATAAGCCCTTTGAAACCAATGATCCCCGCATCATTGTCGAAGGCAAGGGAATGCGCGTCTGGGATCAGAACGGCAAAGAGCATCTGGATGCCGTTTCGGGCGGTGTATGGACCGTCAACGTGGGCTATGGCCGCGAATCGATCTGCAAGGCGGTGTACGACCAGCTGATGAAGCTGTGCTACTTTGCCAACTCCGCCGGCTCGATCCCCGGGGCAATCTTCGCCGAAAAGCTGATCGAGAAGATGCCGGGCATGAGCCGTGTCTACTACACCAACTCGGGCTCTGAGGCGAACGAGAAGGCGTTCAAGATGATCCGCCAGATCGCGCACAAGAAATATGGCGGCAAGAAAACCAAGATCCTGTACCGCGAGCGCGACTATCACGGCTCGACCCTGGCGACCATGTCCGCAGGTGGTCAGGACGAGCGCAACGCGCAATACGGCCCCTTCGCGCCCGATTTCGTGCGTGTCCCGCACTGCATGGAGTACCGCAAGCACGAGCTGGACGGCGCACCGGTTGAAAACTTCGGCGAATGGGCAGCGGATCAGATTGAAGAGGTCATCCTGCGTGAAGGTCCAGACACCGTTGGCGCGCTGTGCCTCGAGCCGGTGACCGCAGGTGGTGGCGTGATCGAAGCGCCCGAGGGCTACTGGCAGCGCGTGCAGGAGATCTGCAAGAAATACGACGTGCTGCTGCATATTGACGAGGTCGTCTGTGGCGTTGGCCGCACTGGCACTTGGTTCGGCTACCAGCAATACGGCGTCAAACCGGACTTTGTGACGATGGCCAAAGGCGTTGCCTCGGGCTATGCGGCGATTGCCTGCATGGTTACCACCGAGGAAGTCTTTGAGATGTTCAAGGACGACGCGGCCGACCCGCTGAACTATTTCCGCGACATCTCAACCTTTGGCGGCTGCACCGCCGGTCCTGCGGCAGCGATCGAGAACATGCGTATCATCGAAGACGAAAACCTGCTGGGCAATTGCTCGGCCATGGGGGATCGCATGATGGGCAACCTGCAGGCGCTGATGGAAAAGCACAAAGTCATCGGCGACGTACGCGGCAAGGGCCTGTTCCTGGGCGCCGAACTGGTCGCTGACCGCAGCAGCAAAGAGCCGGTGGACGAAAAGCTGGCACAGGCGGTTGTGGCCGATTGTATGGCGCAAGGCGTGATCATCGGCGTCACCAACCGCTCGGTCCCCGGCCGCAATAACACGCTGTGCTTCTCGCCCGCGCTGATCGCAACGGCGGACGACATCGATCAGATCACCGACGCGGTCGACGGCGCGCTGGGTCGCGTGTTCGGGTAAGGCGTGATCTTTTGAGGTTGCAAACCGGCGCTAAATGCGCCGGTTTTTTTTGTTTTCAATCAACCTTGTCGTTGCGTGGTGCTGTAAGGTCACCTGCTCACCACACGAGGCCGACTTGTTGCAGCCTTTGCGATAGCGGCGTCACCGCCTTGGTGCTACAGTCAGCAAAAAGCCGGTCCCAACGGTATGTGCAAAGGTGACAACCCTCGAACTAAGGCCTGATATGAGCAGCGTATTGTGCGTCGGCGACTCCCATACTCGGTTGATCGGAGCAAAACCGGCAGAAACAAGATTCAGGTACGGGCGCATTTCGCCAACCGATATCCGCGGCTTCGATACCGCCCACCTGCTGAGTATCAAAGGTGCAACTGCTGCAGGGTTTAACGCCAAGAATGACCCTCGGTCTTCTTTTTCGCAGGCAGCGCGGGCGATCGAGCAGCTCAACCCCGATGTCGTTTGCTTCGGGTTTGGACAGGTAGATGCCGAGCTCAGTTGCTATTTTTTGGCCCTCCGCGACGACATCGCGCTGGACGAGGCCGTTGAATCCAGACTGGTAAAACTCGGGCACTACCTGGATGCATGTCAAGAAGCCTCTGCCGGCCGCCCGATTGTCATAAAAGGCCTGAACACGGTAGCACTGAATGACGACAGTGCATTGCAAACGATGCTCAGCCGTCAGATACAAAAGTGGCATCAGGTGACCCGCAGGCAAGCCTTTCAGGCCATTAGGGATCTTGGAATAAACCTTGAAGTACACGCGCAAATCAACGCTCAGATCGCAGAGTCTTTGGCAATTCTGGCAACCGAATCTGGGCTTGCATACTTTGATCTTCGCAGCATGACGGCTATTGCCGTCGGCCAAGGCCAGTCTAAGCCAGAGTATTGCGCCCAGGGTGTCGATGTTCACCTGCGTTCGACACCCGAAATTGAAGTCGCATTTTCAGATGCTCTGTCAATTGTTGCTGAAACGGCGTGCTCTGACAGGCCGAAAACAGAAAAAGGCCGCTCCGAAAGGAACGGCCTTCATTCACTGTCTCTTTAAAAGAGGATCAGGCAGCCAGAGCGGCCTGAGCTTTGGCGACGATCGCGCCGAACGCTTCCGGTTCGTGCACGGCCAGATCGGCCAGAACTTTGCGGTCCACTTCGATACCGGCCAGGTTCAGGCCGTTGATGAAGCGGGAATATGTCAGTGCTTCGTCATGCGAACGGACAGCAGCGTTGATACGCTGGATCCACAGCGCGCGGAAGTTGCGCTTGCGGTTCTTACGGTCGCGGGTTGCGTACTGATTGGCCTTGTCGACGGCCTGACGGGCAACCTTGAAGGTGCTCTTGCGGCGGCCATAGTAACCTTTGGCGGCCTTGATGACCTTCTTGTGACGGGCGTGAGTTACGGTTCCACCTTTAACGCGGGACATCTCTTAATCTCCTCTTAGCGGTCGTAGGGCATGTAGCCCTTGACGATCTTGGCGTCGGGGGCGGACAGGGTGGTGTTGCCACGGGCGTCGCGGATGAACTTCTTGGTCCGCTTGATCATGCCGTGCCGTTTGCCGGCCTGGCCAGCAAGGACCTTACCGGTCGCAGTCACCTTAAAGCGCTTCTTGGCGCTCGACTTGGTCTTCATCTTAGGCATTTCCGTCTCCTTTCAGGGTTCGGTACTAAACGCGACTCGGCATGCCATCTCGGCCGGTCACGCGATCAGAAGCGCCGTTTACGCAAATTCAGTCATAGTGGCAAGGGGGTTTGGACCAGAAACTGCGGTTTTCGCAGGGTGGTCAGGCACCGGGGCGACAGGCGCCGCCCCGGTGGATTGGGTTAATGTTCGAATTTGCGGATTTCACCGGTTTTCAAGCGGCTCGCATAGCTCGCCAGCTCTTCCCGCACCACTTTCATCAGGAAGTAGAGCGCAAAGACGTTCACAACCGCCATCGCAAAGATCGCCGCATCCGAGAAGTCAATGACCGGGCCAAGGTTGGCCGCCGCGCCGATGACGACGAAGATGCAGAAGATGATCTTAAACACCAGTTCCTTGGTGTGGCCCTCGCCGAACAGATAGGTCCAGGCCTTAAGACCATAATAGGACCAGCTGATCATGGTCGAGAAGGCAAATAGTACCACTGCGATGGCCAGTACATATGGGAACCAGCCAAAAGCGCTTGCAAAGGCGGCTGAGGTCAGGCTGACGCCCGAGTTGCCGTCAACAGTGGCAATCGCATTACCCGCTTCGTTCAGCATATATTTGCCGGTATCCGGATCGATGATCAGTTGCTGGGTGATGATGATCACCAACGCGGTCATCGTACAGATCACGACCGTATCGATGAACGGCTCCAGCAGGGATACAAAACCTTCCGTGATCGGCTCGCTCGTCCGCACGGCCGAGTGCGCAATCGCCGCCGAGCCCACGCCCGCTTCGTTCGAGAACGCCGCACGGCGGAAGCCCTGGATCAGGGCGCCAACCATGCCGCCCGCCACACCGAGGCCGGTGAAGGCACCCGCGAAGATCTGGCCAAAGGCCCAACCGATCTGGTCTGCGTGCATGATAATGATGACCAGAGCTGCCAACACATACATGATCCCCATGAACGGCACGACCTTTTCGGTCACGCGTGCAATGGATTTCAGGCCGCCCACGATTACCGCGAAAACGATGCCGGCAAAGACCAGACCGGTGATCCAGCCAGGATAGTCGCCCACGATACCTGCGATCTGCTGGTGTGCCTGGTTGGCCTGGAACATATTGCCCCCGCCCAGCGCGCCAAGAATACAGAAGATCGAGAACAAAATGGCCAGGATCTTACCGCCCGGCAGACCCAGTTCGCTGAATCCTTTGGACATGTAATACATCGGGCCACCAGATACGGTGCCGTCTTCGTATTCGTTGCGGTATTTCACACCCAGAGTACATTCGGTGAATTTCGAGGCCATGCCCAGCAGGCCCGCCGTGATCATCCAGAACGTCGCGCCCGGCCCGCCGATACCCACGGCAACCGCCACACCAGCGATGTTACCAAGGCCGACAGTGCCCGATAGCGCTGTTGCCAGCGCCTGAAAGTGGCTGACCTCACCCGCGTCGTTGGGATCGGAATAGTCACCTTTGACCAAGCTGATGGCGTGCCCGAAGAAGCGGAACTGCACAAAGGCAAAATACAGCGAGAAAACCGTCGCCGCGATCACCAGCCATCCGACGATCCAAGGGAAGCCCGTGCCCGGAAACGGGGCGAAGATAAAGCTGACGAATGGTCCGGTGAAATCGGCAAACGCCTGATTGATCTTGTCATCCAAGCCCGGTGCGTCTTGCGCCCAAGCGGGGCTGGCGATCAAAGCTGCTGATGCACCAAGACTCAGTTTTTGAAGCATATTCATACTCTCCACTCCCCTCAGTTCACAACCGTGACCGGCACATCGGCATGCATGACCAGATTCTGGGTCGAGCTGCCGAACAGGCGTTTTTTGAACCCGTCCGCCGAGGCGCGCCCGACGATGATCTGGGTGCCGCCGTTCTCAACCGTGATCGCGTTCAGCGTTTCGGCCACGTCGCCATGGCGAACAATGCCATGCGCTGTGAAGCCCTCTGCATTCAGCGCGTCTACCGCAGGGGTGACGATCCGTGTCGTGGCCAGTTCGACCTCTTCCTCGCGCCGTTTGTGCCGCAGCGCGTTTTCTTCAGGTGTCTGGAAAGTGAATGGGGACCATTCGATCACGTAGACCACCAGCAACTCACATGAGCCGATGCGCCCTGCCAAATCCTTGGCAAAGGCGATCGCGCGCTCCCCGGTCTCTGTCCCGTCCAGTCCTATGACAATTTTTGTTGTCATGTCGGTTCTCCAATTTTTTTTCGTTGGGTCGAGGCCCGTGCCCTCGACAAGGCAGCCGAACTTGGAACACATTTACGCAGCTGCCTTCAGACAAGTATTAGGAAAAATCACTAGGAATTGGTGATTATTTTAGTCTATATTCAGTGAAAAATGTCGTCTTACGCTAAGATTTCAGGGATTTTTACTGATCGATAGAGATTTGGACAAAATCGACCAACGTATTCTGCAAGAGTTGGAGATCAACGGAAGGTTGTCGATTGTCGATCTTGCGGCACGCGTCAATCTGACCAATACTCCCTGTTCCGAGCGGGTCAAGCGCTTAGAAAAAAACGGGTACATCAAGGGCTATTGCGCCATCGTCGATAAAGAACGAATGGGGCTGGCCTTGCTGACGGTGGTGCAGGTTTCACTCGCCGCTACAGCTGAGCAATCTCTCAGCAGATTCAATGACGCTGTCCGCAACATTCCAGAGATTGAAAGCTGCCTGATGGTTGCGGGTTCGTTTGATTATCTGCTGACCGTCCGCACTCGAGATATCTCACACTTCCGCGATATCCTCGGCGAGAAAATAAACAAGCTGCCTGGAATTCACCAGACCAGCTCATTTACAGTAATGGAGATCGTGAAAATCCCTGTCTCCTGACTGGTTGTATTTCGGCCACGCGAGGGATTGAACGTTGAGACAAGTACCTCAACCGGGATCTGTATTGTAAATCAGACGTTCGTCACAGGGCGCGATACGCAGGATATTGGTGGTTCCGGGCACGTTGAACGGCACACCGGCCGTTACCACAATCTGATCGGACTCGGTCGCAAACCCGCCGGCACGAGCAGCGCGGGCAGCATTGACAACGGCCCCCTTGAAACGCTCAAGCTCGGGCGTCATCACGCAATGGCAACCCCAACTCAGGCACAGGCGCCGCGCGGTTCCGGTGGCGGGGGTCATGGCGATGATCGGCACACCGGGACGCTCCCGCGCGGTCAAAAGTGCCGTTGTGCCGCTTTGGGTAAAGCAGCAGATGGCCTTGATATCGGTCTTTTCGGCAATCTCGCGCGCGGCGGCCACGATCCCGTCGGCAATTGTCGTGCCTTTGGCTGTGCGCGACGCCGAGATGATCTGCGTATAGGTCGGGTCGGCCTCGACCTCGATGGCGACCTTGTTCATGGTTTGCACAGCTTCGATCGGGTATGAGCCCGCCGCGGACTCAGCACTTAGCATGATGGCGTCG
Organism: Ruegeria sp. BF6; assembly: GCF_056538665.1. Lineage (NCBI taxonomy): Bacteria > Pseudomonadati > Pseudomonadota > Alphaproteobacteria > Rhodobacterales > Roseobacteraceae > Ruegeria > Ruegeria sp. BF6. The sequence goes on along the minus strand of NZ_JBQFTN010000011.1, from coordinate 21,362 downwards.
GTGCCCTCGTAGATGGCAGTCGCCACATCTGAAACCTCGGCCCGCGTGGGCATCGGGCTTTCGATCATACTCTCCAGCATCTGGGTCGCTACGATCACCGGCTTGGCCGCACTCCGGCATTTCCGCACCAATCGTTTCTGAATTGGTGGAACTGCGGAAACCGGCAGTTCGACCCCAAGATCACCGCGTGCCACCATGATCCCGTCCGAGGCATCAAGAATATCGTCAAAAGCCTCAACAGCCGCAGGCTTTTCGATCTTGGACAGGATCGAGGCTCGGCCATCGGCCAGCGCGCGGGCTTCGAACACGTCCTTGGCGCGCTGCACAAAGCTGAGAGCCAGCCAATCCACACCCAGTTGGCAGACAAACTCCAGATCGTCACGATCTTTGGCCGACAGCGCGGCCAGCGGCAGCACCACATCAGGAACGTTTACACCTTTGCGGTTCGAGATCGTGCCGCCGACTTCGACCGTGCAATTTGCAAAATCCTGGCCGCACTCCTGTACGGTCAGGCGAATTTTGCCATCGTTGACCAAAAGGCGCGCGCCTGGCTCCAACGCGGCAAAAATCTCGGGATGCGGCAGACACACGCGGGTGATGTCACCGGGTTCGGGATCCAGATCCAGACGGAAGGCAGCGCCTTCATCCAATTCCTCTGCGTCATTAGCAAAAACTCCGACACGCAGTTTGGGGCCCTGGAGGTCAGCCAGAATTGCGATCGGACTGTCGAGATCCTTTTCGACCTGCCGAATGATCCGGTGGCGTTCACGAATTTCATCATGACTGCCATGACTCATGTTCAGGCGAAACACATCTGCGCCAGCCTCATGCAGGGCGCGGATCATATCATAGTCGTTTGACGCCGGTCCCAGCGTCGCCACAATTTTCACATTTCTCAGGCGTCGCATTGGTTTTGTCTCCTAACGTCTTCTCTTGGATTTCGCATCATGTTACCGCAAACATCACATGTCAGCTTATTGCGCAATTCCCTTTTCAAAGCAACTGCCCTAAACCTGCGACAAACTAGATGACAGGCTTATGACGTATTCCCCGTTTTTTATCCACGGTGCCGATCGCCCCTCGCGCTGGCTGATCACATGCGACCACGCAACCAACACGGTTCCCCCCGAAATCAATGGAGGCGAGCTTGGCCTGCCGCGTGAGGATATGGAACGGCATATTGCCTATGATGTCGGCGCCTATGAAGTGTCCAAGCACTTGGGCGAGATCCTGAACGCTCCGGTGATCGCCGCCAATTTCTCGCGTCTTGTGATCGATCCGAACCGGGGCGAAGATGACCCAACCCTGCTGATGAAGCTCTATGACGGTTCGATTATCCCCGGCAACCGCCACGCCGACGCGACCGAACGCGAACGGCGCCTGAACATGTGCTACCGCCCCTATCACGAGGCACTGGAGCGTATGTCGGGCCTGCCGCACGCGGTGATCGTGTCAATGCATTCCTTTACCCGCCAGTTGCGCGGTCGCGCGCCGCGTCCGTGGCATGTGGGGGTTCTGCACACGCCGGACGAACGGTTCTCACGACCCCTGATCAACCGGCTCGAGGCCGAGGACGACCTGTGCGTCGGCGTCAACGAACCCTATACTGGCGTCTTGCCCGGTGATGCGATCGACCGGCACTGCACCGCCCATGGCCGTCCGAACGCCCTGATCGAGCTGCGCAACGACCTGATCGCCGATAATGCCGGACAACGCATCTGGGCCGAGCGCATGGCCGTGGTGCTACAGGATGCTCTGGCAAACAGCGGCCTTTGATCACACCTCATTGTGAGACCAGCCGCTGATCCCCATATATTATGGGAAAGGGGGCGACCATGACTCAGGAGTTTCTGACCTCTGTCTTTGGCTGGATGGCGGCACTCAACATTGCGGTCCTGCTGTTCACGACACTTATGATCGTGTTGTTGCAGGATTGGATCGCAGGTGTGCATGGCCGGATGTTCCAGATGGAGCGCCCGGACGTGAAGCGGGCGTATTTCCGGTATCTGGCGAATTACAAAATCCTGACCCTGATCTTCTGCATCATTCCCTGGCTGGCTTTGAAACTGGCCTGAGACACCGTGTTGAAACATCGCCATCGGACCGCTAGGTCAGAGACAACGGTACAGTCATCCGGAGCCAGACCATGGACAAGAAAACCGAAACCGAACTTCAGGCCGCCGCGTTCCGCCGGTTGCAAAAGCACCTGATGGAAGATCGCACCGACGTTCAGAACATCGACATGATGAATCTGGCCGGGTTCTGCCGCAACTGCCTGGCCCGCTGGTATCAGGAAGCCGCCAACGAAAAGGGGATCGAGATGGGCAAGGACAAAGCCCGCGAGGTTTTCTATGGCATGACCATGGATGAGTGGAAGGCCAACTACCAGACCGAGGCCAGCCCTGAGAAGCAGGCAGCTTTCAAGGTCGCCTTTGACGAGAACGTAACGAAAAAGGGCTGACGCCAGATACGAAAAAGGCCCGCCGATTCGGCGGGCCTTTGCTTTAGATTGCGGCCTTGCGGCTTTCGTCCAGATAAATCTCGCGCAGGCGTTTGGAAATCGGGCCCGGTGTGCCTTCGCTCAGCGTCACCCCGTCAATCTCAACCACCGGCATGACAAATGCGCTGGCCGAAGTGGTGAAGGCCTCATCCGCCTCTTTCGCCTCATCAATGGTGAACAGACGCTCTTCGATTTCCATCTGAGCCTCTGCCGCCATGCGCAGCACCGCCTTGCGGGTGATTCCGTGCAGAATGTCGTTGGACAGCGGGCGGGTGACGATCTTGCCGTTCTTGACGAAATAGGCGTTGTTGCTGGTGCCCTCGGTCACATAGCCGTCTTCCACCAGCCACGCATCGTCGCAACCCGCTTTTTTGGCCATCATCTTGCCCATCGACGGGTAGAGCAACTGCACGGTCTTGATGTCGCGGCGACCCCAGCGGATATCCTCGATCGAGATGATCTTGGCGCCTTTCTTGGCCGCGGGGCTGTCGGCCAGACCCGGTTTGTTCTGGGTGAACAGCACGAGGCTGGGTTTGGTATTGGCGGACGGGAACACGAAATCCCGGTCGCCATCCGAACCCCGGCTGACTTGCAAATAAACAAGACCTTCTTCGATGCCGTTCAACTCCACCAATTTGCGGTGAATTTCCAGCAGCTCTTCCTTGGTGCAGGGCTCGGCCATCTCCAGCTCGTCTAGCGACCGCTTGAGGCGCACCGCGTGGCCTTCGAAATCGATCAGCTTGCCATCCAGAACGCTGGTCACTTCGTAAACGGCGTCCGCAAACAGGAAACCACGGTCAAAGATGGACACCTTGGCCTCGGTCTCGGGCAGGTATTCGCCATTCACATAAACGGTGCGGGTCATGTCTTATCTCCTCAGCCCCAGAGTTCCGCTTTGGGCGGGTGCACTCCGGCATCATCAAAAATCAGTGGGTTGTCGCGGTCTTCGGCTAACAGAAGCGGGCCGTCAAGGTCCGTTACCATCGCACCCTGCGCCAGCAGGGTCGCGGGTGCCATGGCCAGAGAACTGCCGACCATGCAGCCGACCATCACACGATAGCCCTCTGCCAACGCGGCTTCACGCAATGCCAGCGCCTCAGTCAGGCCGCCGGTTTTATCAAGCTTGATGTTCACCACGTCGTACTTGCCCTTCAACGCAGGCAGGCTTGCACGGTCGTGGCAGGATTCGTCTGCGCAGACCGGCACCGGGCGCTCCATTCCGATCAAGGCCTCGTCATCCGCTGCGGGCAGAGGCTGCTCGACCAGTTCGACACCAAGTCGCACCAGATGCGGAGCCAGATCGGCATAAACTTCGGGCGACCATCCTTCGTTTGCATCCACTATGATCTTTGACTTTGGCGCACCGGCACGCACAGCCACCAGCCGAGGCATGTCATCCGGGGTGCCCAGTTTTATCTTCAACAACGGACGATGCGCGTTTTCGGCGGCTTGCGCCTGCATCGCTCCGGGTGTCGCCAGAGACAATGTGTATGCAGTTATCTCCGGAACCGGAACCGGCAGACCGGCCAATTCCCAAGCCCGCTTGCCCGCGCGTTTGCAATCCAGATCCCACAACGCACAATCCACGGCATTCCGAGCGGCACCCGCAGGCAACAAATCCATCAGCGACTGACGGGTGAACTCGGCAGGCAGGCCCGCGATTTCAGCCTCAACCGACTCGAGCGTTTCATCATAGCGCGCATAGGGAACACATTCGCCCCAGCCCTGATGGGTTCCGTCTGAAATCCGGACGGTCAGCACCTTTGCCTCGGTCCGCGACCCGCGCGAGATGGTGAACACCTGCGCCAATCGAAACACATCACGAGAGACCTCTACCTGCACGCAAACGCTCCTTCGTCTTTTCAAAAAAGTACGCCGGGGCGAGGAACCTCGCCCCGGCGCATCGTTCAGATCACATTGCGGCCAGCGCGTCCACCAGCTTGCCCGAGCCGAAACGGAACGGATCGGTCGCAGGCAGACCCATATCGGCTTCGATCTTGGCCAGATATGCGGAGGCGTCTTCCTCGGACATGTGCTGCGTGTTGACCGAAACGCCAACGACCTGACAATCCGGGTTTGCAACCTTGGCCAGTGCCAGCGCGGTGTCGCGCAGGGTCTCCAGTGTCGGCAGTTGATAGGTCGGCAGGCCGCGCATATGCTCGCGGGTCGGTTCGTGACACAGGATCAGCGCGTCGGGCTGACCGCCATGGACCAGCGCCATGGTGACACCCGAATAGGACACGTGGAACAGCGACCCCTGCCCTTCGATCAGGTCCCAGTGGTCGTCGTCATTGTCGGGCGTCAGCCACTCAACCGAACCGGCCATGAAATCGGCAATCACCGCGTCCAGCGGCACACCGTCACCGGTAATGAGAATGCCGGTCTGACCGGTGGCGCGGAAGGTGCATTTCATGCCGCGCTCACGCATTTCTGCGTCCATTGCCAGCGCCGTGTACATCTTGCCAACCGAGCAGTCGGTGCCCACAGCCAGACACCGCTTGCCCTTGCGTTTGATACCATTGGCGATCGGATAGTCGACTTCGGGCACGCGCACATCGTGCAGTTTCTGGCCGGTCGCTTCGGCAACGGCGACCAGATCAGGTTCGTTGCGCAGCAGGTTGTGCAGGCCCGAGGCGAGATCGAAGCCTTCCTCCAGCGCCATGACCAGAACCTTTTTCCACTCCTGACTGATAACGCCACCGCGGTTGGCCACACCGATGACAAGGGTCTTGGCCCCGGCTTCTTTCGCCTCGGTCAGGGTCATGTCTGTCAGTCCCAGATCGGCCTTGCAGCCCTCCATCCGGTACTGGCCCACGGCGTTTTCGGGACGCCAGTCCTTAATTCCAACTGCCACTTTGGCCGCCAATTGGTCGGGCGCATCGCCCAAAAACAGCAGGTACGGTGTCTCGATCATTGCGGTCACTCCTTTGATTCCGACGCAGGCTAAGGGACGTGCCTTACGAGTGTTTCGCGTTTTCATTCGGGTTCGGCTGCGTGAGAGGGAATTTCTTGCACGTTTTAAACTTAACACGCAAAAATCTCTCAAGTTTTCACAGTGATTAATCTTTAATCACCACGCAGACCCCAACACACGGCAGATGCTGCGATTGCATTGCCGCAGCTGCACAAAGAAGCTTGCGAAGCCTCGCGCAATTTAATACCTCATACAGCAAGAAAATCGTAATTTCCTTTCTTGCACGAGGTCCAGATGAGCTTTCGCATTCAACCCGCCGCCCCCGCGCGCCCCAACCGTTGTCAACTGTTCGGGCCGGGATCGAACACAAAGCTTTTCCCGAAAATGGCGGCGTCTGCAGCGGATGTGATCAACCTCGACCTTGAGGACTCGGTCGCCCCTTCTGACAAGGACGTCGCGCGCGCCAATGTGATCGAGGCGCTGAACACGGTCGATTGGGGCAACAAGTACATGTCCGTGCGGATCAACGGGCTGGACACGCCCTATTGGTATCGCGATGTGGTCGATCTGATGGAACAGGCAGGTGACCGTCTGGACCAGATCATGATTCCCAAGGTCGGCTGCGCAGCGGATGTCTATGCTGTAGACGCGCTGGTCACAGCTATCGAGCGCGCCAAGGGCCGCACCAAACCGGTAAGCTTTGAGGTCATCATCGAGTCCGCCGCAGGTATTGCCCATGTCGAAGAGATCGCGGCCTCATCGCCCCGTATGCAGGCGATGAGCCTGGGCGCTGCGGACTTTGCGGCCTCGATGGGAATGCAGACCACCGGCATCGGCGGCACGCAGGAAAACTACTATATGCTGCGTGAGGGCGAAAAAAACTGGTCCGATCCGTGGCACTGGGCGCAGGCCGCCATCGTCGCTGCCTGCCGCACCCACGGCGTGCTGCCGGTGGACGGGCCATTTGGTGATTTCTCGGATGATGAGGGTTACATTGCGCAGGCCAAACGCTCGGCCACGCTGGGTATGGTCGGCAAATGGGCGATCCACCCGAAACAGATCGCGCTGGCCAATCAGGTCTTCACCCCGTCAGACGAGGCCGTATCCGAAGCACGCGAGATCCTGGCCGCGATGGAGCAAGCCAAGGCCAATGGCGAAGGTGCCACTGTCTACAAAGGGCGTCTGGTTGATATCGCTTCGATCAAACAAGCTGAAGTTATTGTGGCACAGGCGGAGCTGATCGCCGCAAATGGCTAGGCCAAAAAGAAACCGGGGGCGCAGAATAGCGCCCCTAGGTTTCATTTGTAGCCAAACACGTTGTTTGGAACCCAGCTTAACTTATCGCCCTGTTTTCCCCATTTCATCATAAGGCAGGCCGTTCCGTACTTTTGGTAGTAGATCATTTTCAGTTCGTACCATCCCGCCTCAGGCACCTCGACTTCAACGCGCTCATTGGCGGAACAAGGTTGCGAAAAACTGGCGCCACCAACATTTTGCCCCCCAATCCAAGCTTCGAGACCATCATTGGAATGCGTCTCCAACTCATAGAGACCAGGCGCGTCAAACTTGATGAACCCGCGAATATCCGCAGCAACGTTGTAGTGTTCAGGATGGGTCATTACAGGGTCGCCTTTGCTGGTGTCGCTGTAGTCAAGACCCCGAAGCGGCTGTCCTGGCGCTCCTTTTTCATTCAACAACGCTTTGGCTTCGGTGAGTGAGTCAATCTTGCGAGGTGGACTTCCCAGCCAAGCATAGTCAGTCGCAAGTCCAGTTTTCAGTCCCGAAGGCTGCGGGCTGGCTGGTTTGAGTTTAAGCGGCGCGCCAATCGCGGCACCCGCTATCATCGCTGACACAACGGCAATAACGCCAATCCTTAGTGGTTTCATTTTGACCTCCCTGAGTTTGCGCCGCTTTTGCAGAGTTTCCCCATTATGGGCTCCGTTGGGATGACACTAGGTGGTTAGAAATTGCCCTGCAAGGCGGTTAAAGATCACGTTTGCCCCGGTCAGGCGCGCATGTCTTTTGGGGATCCCATCACCACATAGGATGTGATCGACGTGACATGTGGCAGGGTTCCCAATACCTCGGTGTGAAAGGTCTTGTACGTCGCAAGATCGGCGCATTCCACGCGCAGCAGGTATTCGATGGTGCCCGTGATGTTATGGCATTCCACCACCTCCGGCGCGCGTTGGAGGGCACGTTCGAACCCTTCCTGCGCGGCCTTGGTATGCTCTCCCAGACCAACACCAATATAGGCCACAAATCCCAAGCCCAGCGCCGCCGGGTTCAACACCGCGCGATAGCCCGAGATCACGCCCGCGCGCTCAAGCTCCTGCACCCGGCGCAGACAGGCCGAGGGCGACAGGCCAACGCGATCCGCCAGTTCAAGGTTGCTAACGCGACCATCGCGGGACAATTCGCGCAATATTTGTTGGTTTATGTGATCAAATTTCGTCATTGGTTGCAAAACTACAGTAGTCACACACTATAACGCAATTTCATTTGCCCGCTGATCAGTGATTATGTGCGCGATGTCCTATGAAGTTCTTCTGGCCCTGATCGCCTTTGCTTTCGTCTCGTCGATCACGCCGGGACCGAACAACCTGATGCTTATGGCGTCTGGTGCTAATTTCGGCTTTCGCCGCACTATTCCCCACATGTTGGGAATCGGGTTGGGGTTCACCCTTATGGTCCTGCTGGTCGGCGCCGGGCTGGTACAGGTGTTTGACCGGTACCCGGTCAGCTACACGATCTTGAAGCTCGTCTCAGTGGTCTACCTGCTGTACCTAGCATGGAAAATTGCGCATGTAGCACCGACCAAGGCCGGGGTCACGAAAGGCGATCCTATGACCTTCCTACAGGCCGCCGCCTTTCAATGGGTCAATCCCAAGGCCTGGGCCATGGCTCTGACGGCGACTACCGCCTACACCCCGGATCATACGCTGCAGGCTATCGTGATCGTGGCGCTGATCTTTGGAGCGGTAAACCTGCCTTCGGTCAGCACATGGACCGTTCTGGGACAGCAAATGGCGCGGATCCTAACGAACCCGCGCCGCTTGGTAGTATTCAACTGGACCATGGCTGCGCTGCTGGTCGCATCGCTTTTCCCGGTCCTGTGGCCGAACTGAATCACTTCAACGGCAGGCAGATTTCCGTCAGCAGTTCTTCGGGCGCTGTATCGCGCGGGTCGTTCAGATAGATTTCATAACAAGGTTGGTCCGCAGGTTCCTCGCCCGATTCTGGCAGCCAGTTGCCGAACAGACTGTGATAGGCGGCCCCAAGCCCGGAATAAGGACCCTTGAACGTCAGAACAGCCGTCTTGCCGCCAGGGATTTGCACAGCCTCCATGCCTTCGGGCGTATCATCACCGCGGAATTCGGCTCCGGCATAACTGCGCAGATCGTCAACGGACACAGCGTCAGGGCTATCGAGATAGATGCCGATCACCGGCCCGACCTGCGGCCACAACTGGCGGGATTCGCACAAGGCACCGAAGGCCGCAAAGCTCTTGCCGATCTCGGCATAGGCGCCTTTGTGCGGCAGGCCGACAACGCGGCGGGCGGGTTCGGTTCGGGTGGTGACAGGATACATTGGATATTCTCCGGTTCTGAAATGTGGATGGACGGGCAAGAACTGCCCGGCCTTGCGAAATGCGGCGGGGCTGCTGCCGTAGGCTTCGGAAAAGGCCCGCGCAAAGGAGTTCAGATTGGGATAGCCCACGTCTGCTGCGATCTGCGTCACCGGCCTGTCAGACCGAACCAGCCCAACCGCCGCACGGTGCAGACGGATACGACGCACCGCCTGCGCGCAGGTCTCACCGGTCAGAGCGCGGAACACTCTGTGCCAGTGAAACCGGGACATCGCCGCTACATCGGCCAGCTCATCCAGCGACAGGTCCCCGGCGGGGTGGTCGTGGATGTAGGCCAGCACGCGCAAAATGCGGTTTTCATAGCTGGTTGGCATTTGTGTCCTTCCTTCTCTTTGCCCATCCGTGGTCGCATATCCTGCTTCCACAAATCTTGCTGAGTTGCATCCCGCGCAACCACAGGTCATATAGCGGGGAAATTCCGCGTTGAGAGGCGTCATGACCCAGTATCTGGATTTCGAAAAACCCCTGGCCGAGATCGAAGGCAAAGCCGAGGAGTTACGCGCGCTGGCCCGCGCCAACGAAGAGATGGACGTGGCCGAAGAGGCCGCTGCGCTGGACGCCAAGGCGGCCAAGCTGCTGGAAGAGCTTTATGATGATCTGACCCCTTGGCGGAAATGCCAGGTGGCGCGTCACCCGGAGCGCCCGCACTGCAATGATTATGTCGATGCCCTGTTCACCGAATTCACTCCACTGGCCGGCGACCGGAACTTTGCTGACGATCTGGCGGTAATCGGCGGTCTGGCGCGGTTCAACGATCAGCCGGTGATGGTGATTGGCCACGAAAAGGGTTCGGACACCAAATCGCGGATCGAACGCAACTTTGGAATGGCGCGCCCCGAAGGATACCGCAAGGCTGTGCGCCTGATGGAGATGGCCGGTCGGTTTGGCCTGCCCGTGATCACTCTGATTGATACGGCGGGTGCCTACCCTGGCAAGGGCGCCGAGGAACGTGGACAATCCGAAGCGATTGCTCGCTCGACCGAGATGTGCCTGAAGATCGGTGTACCGCTGGTGTCGGTGATCATCGGCGAAGGTGGCTCTGGCGGGGCTGTGGCTTTTGCCACGGCGAACCGCGTCGCGATGCTGGAACATTCGGTTTATTCGGTGATCTCGCCCGAAGGCTGCGCCTCGATCCTGTGGAAGGATGCCGAGAAGATGCGCGAAGCCGCCGAGGCGCTGCGCCTGACCGCGCAGGACCTGCAAAAGCTGGGCGTCTGCGACCGGATCATCACCGAGCCCAAGGGCGGTGCCCACCGGGACCGCGAGGCGACTGTTGAATCAGTTCGCGCCGCAATTGCCGCCATGCTGCAAGAACTGGACGGCAAGGATGCGGCGGCCCTGATCAAGGATCGCCGTCAGAAGTTCCTGGATATCGGCTCGAAAGGGTTGGCGGCCTAACCGCCCAACCGCCGCAGCAACTCGACAGAGGGTTTGCCGGTAGCGGCCAATCCATTGGCCCGCTGGTACGCGCTGATCGCGGCTTCGGTATTCTTGCCAATCACCCCGTCGGCGCCCTGCGTGTCATACCCAGCCGACGTCAAACGGCGTTGAAGTTCCTTGCGGTTCTCCAGCGTCAGCCCGGTCGCGTCCGGCCCGAACGAGGCCTGAAACGGTGCACCACCCGCAATCCTGTCAGACAGATGGCCAACACCGATCGCATAGCTGTCTGAGTTGTTATAGCGTTTGATCACCTGAAAATTGCGGAACACCGCGATGCGCGGCCCCGGTTTTTGCGGCTGCAGCACCGCAACAGGCGCACCCGAAACCGTACCGGCCTCACCACCCCAAGGCTGTCCGCGAACCCAACCGGCGCGCGCCAGATAGGCGGCGGTAGAGGCCAGTGAGTCCGTCGGATCCTCGGACCAGATATCCCTCCGCCCGTCACCGGTGAAATCCACCGCATAGGCTAGGTAGGACGTTGGGATAAACTGCGTATGCCCCATCGCCCCGGCCCAACTGCCGGTCATGTTGGTAGGGTTTGTGTCGCCTTCCTGAATGATCTTCAGGGCCGCCACCAATTGCTTTTCAAAGAACGCACCACGCCGCCCGTCATAGGCCAGCGTGGACACTGCCGAAATCACCGGCACATCCCCGCGCCGCGCGCCATATCGGCTCTCCAACCCCCAAACAGCAACGACAACCTCTTTGTCGACGCCGTATTTTGCTTCGATCTGCGACAGGGTTCCGGCGTGCCGCACCAGCATCTGCTTTCCGGTGGCGATCCGCTCGTCCGAGGCTGCAATCGCCAGGTAGTCCTCGAGCGACCGCTTGAATTCAACCTGATTGCGGTCGCGTTCGATCACCTCGGGCAAATAACCTGCCCCCCGAAAGGCACTGTTGAGGGTGGATTGCGATATCCCCTGCGCCGCCGCTCGGCCTTTGAAGCTCGCGACCCAAGCATCCCATCCAGAATTTGGCACCGGTCGCATCCGCGACGCGGGTGTGTTGGTCGGGGCACCGGTGGAACAGGCGCTCAGCAGGGCCGACCCGAGACCCAGTGAAAATGTCCGTCGATTGATCATGACTGAAATCTGCTCTTGTTGTGATTTGGGCCAGATTAACCCAGACCCAATCTTCAAGCCACAACGACGAAGCATCTCAGGAGCGATTTCAGGCCTTCGGCAACAAGCCGCTTAGGTGACCAGCAACCGCAGACCCTGTGTCACATCCGTCCGGACCGCCAGTCGCAACCCGGGCTCGTCTCCGGCCTGCAACGCCGCGATGATCAGCTTGTGGTTATGCGGCGGATCGGTCCGCCGCAACCTGCCGTACAGAGTGCGCATGGTGGGACCAAGCTGCAACCACACGGTTTCAGCAATCGCCAGCATCGCCGGGGCCTGTGCCCGCAGATAGAGCGTGCGGTGAAACTCCAGATTGGTGCGGATATACCCAACGGCGTCACGCTTGGTCACCATCTCAGCCACGTTCATGTTGATGCTTTGCAACCGGTCGATTAGCGCCATATGCGCCCGAGGCAGGGCGCGGCTGGCCAGCTCAACCTCAAGCAATGCGCGCAGGGCGGCCAGTTCCTCGATCCGGTCATTGGTCAACTCGGGCGTGGAAACACGGCCCGAGGTTGACAGAAACAACGCCCCTTCAGCCGCCAAGCGCCGCACCGCCTCACGCGCGGGGGTCATCGAGACACCGAATTCCTTGCCGATCCCGCGCAGGGTCAGCGCCTGCCCCGGCGCCATCTCGCCATGCATGATTCGAGAGCGCAACGTGCGATACACCCGGTCATGTGTCGCGCCTTGAGAGTCGGAGGGGCGTGTGGTCAACATTCCCAATTTGTGATCACAAACGGGCGCGAGGTCAACTCACGGCGGCATCAAATCTGTATCGGTGCAACTGGGCCCCGTTGTCGCGCAACCAGCGCCTCTGGTCACTGTAGTCACCGAAAACCCGTTCGACCTGTGCCCAGAACGCCGGAGAGTGATTCATCTCGACCAGATGCGCCACCTCATGCGCTGCGACGTAGTGCAGGATCTCGGGCGGAGCGAGGATCAGCCTCCAGGAGAACATCAGCCCTCCGTCTGAGCTGCACGACCCCCACCGCGAACGGGTGTCGCGGATGGTCAGGGTGGAATAAGAACGGCCCAGCATTGCGGCGTAGTCATCACAGGCCCCTGTCAGGCGATCCCGCGCCAGTTCCTTGAGAAACCGCGCCAAACGCCGGGCCTCGGCCCCTGCGGGCACGGCGATCTCATCACCTTGCAACAGAACACGACGGCCCTTTGCCGGCACGATTCGCCGCTCTACGCCCTCGATAGGGATGGTCTTGCCGAATTGAACAACGGCCGGGTCAGGGCGATCCTGCAAATGCTGACGTATCCACTCTTCCTTGGTGCGGGCGAAGCTCAGCGCTTCGGTCTCGGGCACGCCCTGCGGATAGGTTAGCGTAACCCGCCCATCCAGTTGGGAAATCCGCAGGCTGATCCGTCGTGCCCGCGCCGATTTCCGCAACGTCAGCGGCACCGGAGGTGTCCCGGGCAGTGCGTGATCTCCCATATGCCTGTTTCTCCTGCTCAAAGGCTTTGACAGTGCCCGCTGCATGTGGCACGTGACCTGAATCGTTGATACGACTCACCTGATATCAAGGGGATTTGACATGCCCAAGGAAGAATGGGGCGTAAAGCGCGTTTGCCCAACAACCGGCAAGCGGTTTTACGACCTGAACAAGAACCCGATCATCAGCCCCTACACCGGCGAGATCGTGGAGCTTGAGACCGGCAAAAGCCGGATGATCGCTGCGGATGCGGAAGATGCAGCCTCGGCCAAAGCGCGCAAAGACGCCTCGGAAGAAGATCTTGTTCTGGATGATGACGACAATGTCGATGTTGATCTGGATGATGATCTGCTGGACGATGATGACGACGACAATGATGACGTCTCGCTGGACGATATCACCGACATGTCGTCGGAAGACGAAAACTAAGACCGGTCAGGGGCGGCCTCTCGCCGCCTCATGCCCACCCCCGGACGCGGAACGGAAAGTTTTTGGCAAAATCCATTTTTGGACTTGCACTCCCAGCCACCGTCTCATAAACGTCCGTCCACTGCTTCGGCAGTACCTGGAAGGGGCCTTAGCTCAGTTGGGAGAGCGCTTGCATGGCATGCAAGAGGTCAGGGGTTCGACTCCCCTAGGCTCCACCAAAACCTAACAATACAACTAGATAGCAAGCATTAGAGCGGTGTGACACACAGGTGTGACACAAAATGAAGCTGCATGCGTATCTCTCACTGTCCAGACATGGCATTTATTACTTCCGTTGGCCCCTACCCGACACAAGACCAAAACCCCACACTAGGCCAAGCACCACACGTAGGACCCTTCGAGTGTCTTTGCGCACAAGATGCCCTAAAGAGGCTGGTACTCTGGCACGGCGTCTTGCAGTGTGCGGCGACACAATTACAAAGCACATAGAACAATCGGGCATGAACTACGGCGAACTACGCACGAAGGTGCACGGACATTTCAAGAGAGTATTGAAAAGGGCAAAGGCGCGTAGGGATGAACTCGGCCCATTCACCGATCCTGAGAAGGAGCGCATGATTGATACCCTCCAATACTACGAGATGGACAATGAAGACTACTGGCAGTTGATGGGTAAGGAATACGCCACGCGGGAATACCAAAAATTCTGCGATGCTGCTGATGTGGCACAAACCCAACCAGTTGAGACCAAATGGACAATCCTCGATGAAATCCGAAAAGCGCAAGCCAGTTTTTATAAGGCTCTGCTGGAACACGATAAGACGTTCGAGAGCTACGATTTCAGCACGAAGCCCAGCGCGGTTGTGAGAGCCCCAGAAGGCACTCAAGCCAGTTTCAGCATTGCCCCAGCCGCAATTTCAAAGATGCCCCCACAGGCGCTTTCTAACCCGCTCCTGTCCATCCTGTTTGCCGAGAGAAAAGCTGAGGCGGAACAGACGGGTCAATGGTCGGCCAAGCTGCTGAACGACTATCAGGCTTGGACAGACCTTTTCACAGAATTGCAAGGCGACCGGCCAATTCTCGACTACAAAAAAGCTGACGCACGCGACTTCAAGAATGTCCTGCTTGAGCTTCCCACCAACAGAAACAAACTACCGCAAACGATTGGCCTAACGCCTAGTGACGCCATACAAGCGGCCAAAGACCACAGCTTGCCGACGCTATCAGTAAGTACAGTCAACAAAGCATTGGGAAGGTTACAGGGTATATGGAAGTGGGCAGATAAACAGCTGGACGAAGAAGTTGCAGACATCTTTGGACCGATGAAGATAGCTGACAACAACAACGCCAGAAACCAACATGACCCGTTTAGCAAAGAGCAATTGCAAGCCATCTTCAACAGCCCGCTGTACACCGGATGCAAGTCTAAGCGGTTCCGCAGTGAGCCGGGAGATACAGACCTGAGCGATACCAGTTGGTATTGGCTTCCACTACTGGGCCTATGGACAGGCGCGCGACTAAATGAATTGTGCCAGTTGCGCGTAAACGACATCGACCAAGAAGACGGTATTCCCTTTGTGCGGGTCCACGAGGGCGACGAAGACCAGCGTGTCAAATTCGGCAAGAACAGGCTAGTTCCCATTCATCCTGAGCTAGTCCGCCTTGGCTTCTTACGTTTCACGCAAGCACAACGGCAGGCAGGTCACGAGCGGGTATTCCCTGAACTAAAGCTAGGTGCGACGGGCTACTACTCGGATCAGGCAAGCAAAGACTTTAGCCGCTACATCGACGCCATAGGAGCCAAGACGGGAAAGACTTCTTTCCATTCATTCCGTCACAACTTCAAAGACGCCTGCCGCCATGTCGGTGTGCAACCCGACATCAATGACATTCTCTTGGGTCATGCTTTGCCGGGTATGGCAGGGCGCTATGGCGACGGGAACGTACCTTTGTCGGTATTGCGCGAAGCCATTTGCAAAGTGGAGCATAGAGGCTTGTCGGTTATAGGCATCAAGGGCTTCTCATAGCTATTGATCTAGCTAGTTGTATGAGCGTCCCCAGAGCCTTGTTGGTCCGACTGAACTAGGTCCATAGTCTCCTGTACATCAGGCGATACGTCCGTGATACGCTTCATGAAAGGTGCGTCGCTAAGGCGTTCATGGAGGTTCATCATCCGCTTTTCCGCCTGACCGATGAACGTGTTGTAAAGTATCGGCTTAATTACTGTTCGATCCCCATGTGTCATCGGGTCGCCTTCTTGGGGTTCAATCTCGTCACCCAAAAGGAAGCCGGTCACCCTAGTGTCTCGGGTTACATATCCTTTTTCACGCAGTTCCCTAATGTAACCCCAAACTTGGTTCTTTTCGTCTATTCCTAATGGAACACCGGGCCGTTTTAGCTCGACAATAATGAGTGTGTCGCACCCGCTTTGATTGTGGTCTCCATCATAGCTGGGCAGTTCATAGAACCCGACGGTGCTGTCAGGTAACACAGCAAAGTCTGGTCGCTTTAGAGACCCCTGCTCCTTACCACCGAAGAGTTCACGTATAACTCGGGTCATGCCTTTGTTTGAAGTGAACTCAACACTCTCAAACTGAGGACCAAAAATCCAAAGTGCTTTTCCAAAAAGTGGCTGTAGCTCTTGTACTTCTTTCGTATCTGTCGAGCTAGTCTTCGCTCTGATCTCTTCTATGAGCTTGAGCCGATGCGATACTATGTCCAACGCCTCCATAGCCGACTTGAGGGTCCACTCTTCAAGTAGCCCGTTCCATTCATCAAGGTCGTTTGGCGAGAGTTGATGTAGCTTTTCGAGCAAACTGTATTGCGACTGTGCCATCTCAAGGTTGGCTAGAATGTCCATCACCTGTTCTAGCTGCTGTTCACCAAGCGTTGGGCAACGCTCTATCAACTGGTCCAACATACCGTGCCATCGTTCTTGGCTTAGCTGTGGAAGCGAATGCACCTTCTCTGCGTGCCTAACTGTGATATCAGACTTGGTGCGCTGTCGCTTGGCGCTTAGAAGATCAGCAAGTTCGTTCCTTATCTGTTCGTGCACTACGGCTTTAGTTGTAGTCCACCGTTCATTTTCTTCCCTGAAACCTGACCAATCTGGGAGAATGTCAGTGGTCTCAAGAAAATCGGCTTCTACCACGAAGGAAAACCTTTTTGCTTCCTCGGTTCGACCGTCGATCAGTTTGTCCGAGAAGGAGTTCCAGTCGGCATCGCCGACCAGCCGACGATTAACCCACCATGCGATCCCGTGTTGCTTGGTAGTTCGGTCAGCTTTTGCGGAGTTGATTACTCTAATGTTTGCAACGCCGTAATCTGCTACTTGAACCGGAACCTCGCGAATTTGCCCTTCTGGAATATCTTGAAAAGTAACAGATAAACCATCCACGTTGACCTTGAATTGGGGGTCCAACAAAAAGCGCGTGCTAAGGACAGAACGAACATCGTCGGGAGACAGGCTGCTGCCCCTAATACTCAACCCTTCGATTATGGTCCCGCTCTCAAAATCCCCGGCTGTCTCGTCGACCAGATCAATTTCAATTGGGTTCTGCAAACCCTGCGAAACATCGAACACGCAACGCACACCGTCTTTTGTGGTTGTCACTCTGTAAGGCGAAGAAAAGTGAAAAGCGGCATGCCTACCCCGCCCATTGTTGCCATACACCCGCCTTGGGCGTGCGCCGGTTAGGTCTTCTGGCGGTTTAGCAATGCTACCTTGATGGGAGGTGCGGTCGTAATCGAGAGTTCTCCAGCGGGTCGAGAACTCTTCTTTTGTCATGCCAGAACCGTTGTCACGAATGGAAAAACCGGTGTCGCTTTTTACTTCCGGCCAGTCTATGTTCACTTCTGTCGCGTAAGCATCCCAAGAATTCGCCACTAGTTCCACGAGAGCTGTTGTCGGGTCTGACATTATGGCTCCGGCATATTTACCTAGAAAACGGTCGGCAAATAGAGTTCCTTGCGTGTCTACCAATTGGTCCACCATAAAAAATTCTTCAACTTCTGGGCGATCATAAGACATGGGACAAGGCAGGCCAGCTTTTTGTTGGAGCGACGGCAGTTTAGTCGCAGCAACGTACCATTTGTTCCCCCTTTGTTCAATCCCTTGATCTCGACTGAACCACATCGAACAGAATTTTCCGACACATTTTTTCGTGCCGGTATCTATACAGTCGTTGCCACTCAACTCCCCCATACCCCCCGCTTGCAAATGACTTGAAATGGTGGGGTTTGCCTCAATAGGCCCTGCCCCAGCGACACAACTGGCTCACACGCAAATTGCGTCTCACATATATTGACTTTGACTTTTGAGACAATATGTATCTCAATATCTAAAACTTTGAGAGACGGGACAGATCATGCTTGTTGGCTATGCTAGGACTTCCACTTTGGATCAAACGGCTGGACTTGATGCTCAACTACGGGAACTAGAAAAGGCCGGGTGCGAGAAGGTATTCACCGAACAGGTATCCTCAGTGGATGTGAAAGCGCGTGAGAAGCTCACAGAGGCGCTTAACTTCATCCGAGAGAGTGATCACCTAGTAGTAACCAAACTTGACCGTCTGGCGCGCTCAATGGCCCACCTGATGGAAATCCGCAGCCAGCTTGACGCCGTTGGGGCGCACCTAACGATCTTGGGATTAAATCTCGACACTTCCACTGCCCAAGGCAAGCTGATGTTGAACCTGCTGGGAAGCGTGGCCGAGTTTGAGCGTGAGATTATGCTGGAACGCCAGCGTGAAGGAATTGCCAAGGCCAAAGCTGCCGGAAAGTACAAAGGGCGCAAGCCGACTGCATTGGCAAAGTCGGACGAGGTGCTTGCACAGGCAGGTGAAGGTATCGGCGCTACCAAGATCGCTCAAAACCTCGGCATCAGCCGCGCATCGGTGTACCGGATACTCAATGCGGACCAAAGCTGACCGTTTCTACCCCAATTGTTGGCGGGCTGGACAGAAACCAATCTGAACTTGAACAGATGCGCGCTCGTGCCGGGCCATCTATCTTCTTTGCAACTCGGCAATTTGATCGGGTTCAGTCCGATAATTTGCTTACCCCTTCCTCTTATGAGGGAAGAAATGGATACATGCATGCTTTTGTATATTTGATCCGTTTGCCCCGTTGGATTATTACCAGATCAAGGCCGGATGCACATTTCTGAATGCTTCATCCGTTTGCCCCAGTTGGATTAATAACCAGATCAAGACCATACCATGCTTAGTATATTGATTACATATACTAGTAGATGATCATCATAGCAGCATGATCATAGTATAGACATGATAGAGCACCCCGGTATGTATATACCTATAATATACTAATAGCTCTACATAGAATACATACTAGGTGTATGTGCACTAAGTATTCATCAGTAGTAGATACCTTATGGAGTATAGTATGCGTATATACACAAAACATCACACCAATAGTAATACTATACACATGTATGCATAGTGCACTGGATGGTTAGCCAGTATCAGAATGAAGACTAGTATACTTGGTATATACACCTAACAAGAACAGTTTATCTATTTGTTTTATATTACTTTTTATCCTTGTATCCGGTTGAATTTTGCGGCTAAAGACACACCAGCATAAGCAGTCTAACAATTAAATCGAAGAGACTGCACCGGGTACAGAACAGCACTGCTGACACCAACTTGTTCTATATACTGGGGACTACAATTGAGAGACCTTCTATCGGAAGATGTACTGCGCGGCGTTGAACGCATTTATCGACTGCAAAGAGCATCTCGGGCTATCAACCTAAACGAGCTAGACCGGATGCTGGCGAACGCCTTCCTGACCGATGAGCGACCGTGGCCGATCCAAAAACTAGAGTATCACACAGGCTACACGAGAGCAGCCATACGCAAGCATCTAGTGGACTATGACAGCATGGGGATAGCAGAATGCAATACCCAGCAAGGGTGGGTTTTAACGCCTCTGGGACACCGCACACTTTCACTGGCGTTCAGTGAACTGCTTGCAATAGCAGAAGGCAATACAAATAGGTTCACCCGCGAATTGTTAGACCTGTTGGGCAATGTAGATGTTACTGCCGCTGTTAGACCGCTTCACACACCGAGCAATAATATCCTCTGAAAAATAGGTTTCGGACGAGCAAGCAGGCTACACAAAGCGACCACTAAGGTGTTCGACGGCCTTGCTGGGAGTGGGCGATGTTTGATTGCATATAAATACTATTGGTGTTTCAAATTTACCGATTTTGTGGTATTAAGCTGCCACTCATTTTTTGTTTCAATAATAGCGGGGCATTTTGAAATGCGCTGGATATTATATTTGACCACAATTGTGGGACTCTTATTAGTGACATCGACTCCTATTCATGCAGGTTCGATCAGGTGCAGCGGTAACTATACTTTGAAAGCTTGGAAAAAGACCTGCTGGAAGGTCGGATTCTACAAAGACTGCAAGAAAGTACCGCAGTACAAAACAACTTCTACCAGCCATGGCCTAACCGGAGTCGGTCGTCACACACCATCTTGCGGCAAGTGCTACGCGATAATGGAAGGGAAAATAGCGACTGATGGATGGTCAATTGCTGCTCAGCATTGGAAACGGTGCGGATAATTAGTGCCACCCCAAAATGATTCAACTCTTTTCAGGAGGTCTCAATGAAGAAAGCTACTACTCTTTCAGCATTCCTACTCGTGCTTTGCACTCCCACGATCGCTGACACAATTTCAGTTAATTTCAAGAACTCGACTTCCTTTGATTACACATTTGATGTGAAGGATATGGTGTGCAACAGTCAATTCCCAATTTCACTAAACTCCGGACAGTCGAAGGCGTACCCCATTTGCAGTAGCGGTGCTCACGACTCAGGCTATGGGAAGGTGATTTACAAGAAACAGGGCAACACAAGTTGGACCGAAAAGTCTCTTATTACTGCTGGTGAGACCATCGACCTAAGATAAGCCCAAACCAAACAACGCCGCAGCAATAACTGATAAAGAGCTTCTGCGATTCAGACTAGCACAAGTAAACGGTGTAGGTTGCGCACATCAAAGTGTGACACTAAGGTGAGACGCACTGCAAACCAACACACTACAATAGTGTTTACTATCAGTGCATTAGGCGTTCGGCGGCGTTTCCCCTAGGCTCCACCAAAACCTAACTGGTGATCCGCCACCCAAAGTTCTTCCTTTTTGGCAGCAGGAATTTCCCTTGGATCCAAAACCGACAGTCCTTCATCGTAAGCTGAGCAGAGACTCGTGAGCCTTAACAACTGAGTTAAGAACACAGAAGGGACCACCAAGTGGATACACGTTGCAGTTGCAGCACGCTCTAACTAATTTGATCTTTCGCTCAAATAAACCGGCTTTTCAAACCTACTTAAACAGCGCTAACCTTTCCCTCGTTTTTTGCTTGCCCCTTGGCAGTTGCAATCTGCGTTCACTTTTAGAGTTGCGGCAATTGGGCGGCTTCGTAGTTAGTCCGAAAACAATCTAAACTTGAGCCCGGCGCAGAAATTCAGCTACGGTGAGGCATGTTGATCCAACCAACCCTTCTCAATGACAAAGCGCAAAAGGTACAGTCACAAGTCTTCGTCTGTGGTCCGGGACTAACCTCAGGACGGGTCGACATTCGGCACTTAGCCCGGCAAGAGCTCGAAAAAATGCAAAACGTTAAAGTTGTGTATGGCGAAGAAATAGAAAAACAGTACCTATATTCACGAAAAGGAATGGACCTGCAGACACTTGAAGCAAGATTTGCTCATGACGTGGATTTTACCCTACTGATTGTCTGACGTCAGCGCCAATGGGACAGTTTAGGTCGATTTGATAAGAGAGGGTTTCTGGCTCATCGTAACCGCCAAGGAGTGGAGATGAGA